>WNVL01000009.1:0-109879 GCA_034421775.1 Clostridium perfringens
TTTAGCGCCAGGTGATTATCAATTTGTAGAAACAAAAGCTCCAGAAGGATATGAACTTGACAAGACTCCTGTTGAATTTACTATAGTTGTAGGTCAAAAAGAAGCTATTAAAATTGAGAAAGTTAATATAGCAACTCCAGGCAGTGTAATACTAACAAAGAAAGATTCACAAAGTGGACATGCACTTAAAGGAGCTGTATTTAACTTACAAGATCAAAAAGGAAACAATATAAGAACTGATCTTACAACAGATGAAAATGGACAAATATCATTGAATGATTTAGCGCCAGGTGATTATCAATTTGTAGAAACAAAAGCTCCAGAAGGATATGAACTTGACAAGACTCCTGTTAAATTTACTATAGTTGTAGGTCAAAAAGAAGCTATTAAAATTGAGAAAGTTAATGATCCAAATCAGGTTGAATTAAAGATTTCAAAGGTTGATAAAGAAAATGCTAAACCTTTAGAAGGAGCTGAATTTGAAATTTTTTCTATTAATGACATCAAGAATCCGTTGAAATTTAGCTTTTCAAATTTATATCAAAAATATGAATTTAATAACCAAGGGGATAGTACTTTAAAAGCAAATAGTAGTGATAGTTCTTTTACAATTAATAAATTAGGATATGGAGACTATATTTTAAAAGAAATAAAGGCTCCAAACGGATATAAATTAGGTAAAGATATTTATATTCATTTAGATAGTAATAATAGTTACTACAAAGTTGGAGAAGATGGAAAAAATATTAATTTAGATAAAAATGAAAGTTTAAATTTATATGAAATTAATGTTGAAAATGAAAAAGGAATCGTATTGCCAGAAACAGGTGGTAATGGATTTAGGATTCAAAGAGATATAGCAATTTTGGTAATAGGAATAAATTTTATTCTTATGATAACTTTATTAATAAACAAGAAAAGGAGATTTAATTAATGGACAAATTACTAAAAAAAATTACAGTAGTTGTTTCATCATTAGTAATGATGTTAACATTATCTACGCCAGTTTTTGCAGCTAGTACTCCAAGTATTGATAAAGATGCTCCTAAAACTGGAAGTATAACTATAACAAAAGATGGAGCAGGATTTACAGCATATCAAGTTTTAAAGGCAACACAAAGTGGAGATGCATATGAATATACTGCAACAGATAATTTTAAAGGATTTTTTAATAATCCTCAATATGGAAACTATACAGAAAGCCAGATTAAAAATTTAACTACTGCAGATAATATAAAAGAATTTGCAGCTCAACTACATAAATATGTTATAGATAATAATATTTCTAATGGAATAGAAATTCCATCAGGTGTAAAAACAAAGGTTGACTTAGGATATTATTTAGTATTAGAAACTTCTGGACAATCAACTGGAAATGCAGTTGTATCAACAGCTATGCTAGCTTCAGTTCCACAAGTGGAAAATGATAAATGGAACTATAATATCACAATTAGTCCAAAAGATACTACTCCAGCTATAGAAAAGAAGATAGTAGAAGATAATAGATTAGTTGATACTTCAAGTGCAAATATTGGAGATACTATAAAGTATAAAGTAACATCAACAATTCCAACATATGAAAAAAATGCAACTAATATAGTATATAAAATTAAAGATACTATGAGTAAAGGGCTTACTTATGATAGTAATGCTGAATTAAAAATAACTTCAGAAAATAAAACTTTTGTAGAAAATACAGATTATACTGTAGTAACTACTAAAAATTCTGATGGAAGTACTAGTATAGAAGTAAATTTTGTTTATGATAATATAAAAGCTTATGCTTCGGAAGGATTAACTTTAGAATATCAAGCAACTTTAAATGAAAATGCTTTAGTTGATACAAAAGTTAATGCTGGAAATCCTAATAATATTACTTTAGAATATACTAATAATCCAGATATTCAAAATAGTAATAAAACAATAAATGATAAAGTAACATCATATACGTGGGGATTTGGTGTTAAAAAAGTTGATTCTGAAGATATAACAAAAGATTTAGCAGGAGCTGAGTTTTCAGTAAAAGATTCTAATAAAAATATAGTGGGTAAATATACTTATAATGAAAGTGGAAATGTAGTTATATTACAAGGAAATGGAGTAACAAATGCAAATGGAGTAGTTACATTTACTGGATTAGAGGAAGGTGATTACTTCATAACAGAAGAAAAAGCACCTAAAGGATATTCACTTTTAAAAGAACCAGTAAAAGTTACTATAACAGCTCAAAAAGATAGTAATGGGGATTATACTGGTCAAGCTACTATAGCTGTAACAAATGGTAATAAAGCTGGTAGTATAGTAAATGATATTACTATGAATGATGGAAATGTATTATTTAATGTACAAATTAAAAACTATGCAGGAATTTCACTTCCTGGCACTGGTGGGCTTGGAACAGATGGATTTATTAAATTAGGACTATCTCTATTAGGAGTAGTTGTTGTTCTAGGTTCAGGATATGTTATATTAGATAAGAAAGAAAGAGCTTAAGTGAAAAATTAACAAAATCAATAATATGCCTGATTAAATATAAAAACTTCTTTTATTTGTTTAAATACTTATAAAAGAAGTTTTTTGACATAATTGTAAAGGAGAATAATAAGGTATAATAATTACCTAAAATTAATTAATATGAAAATTTTTAAAAGAATATATTTAATTTTATTAATAGTAATAACACTAATAGCTATTGGGGTTTTACTTTATCCTAGTGTATCTAATTATATAAATAATAAATATGCAGTTAATACTATTTCAGAATATAAAAATAGTATTAAAAATACATCAGAAGATAGATTAAATGAGTTAGTTGAAAAATCACGTATTTATAATATAGATATAGCTAAAGGTATAACTCCTAAGGATAAATTTGAAAGTGGTTATATGCTTGGCTATATTGATATTCCAAAAATAAATGTTAAATTACCGATTTATGAGGGAACTAGTCAGGAGATATTGAAAAAGGGAGTTGGAGTTATAGAAGGAACTTCTATACCAATTGGAGGTGAAAATACTCATTCAGTATTGTCAGCTCATACAGGATTTACAACACAAAAATTATTTACTGATATTGATCAATTAAAGAAAGGAGATTTGTTTTATATAAATATATTTGATATGAACTTAACTTATAAAGTAGATGATATTAGCATAGTAAAACCGAATGATACAAATAAAATAAAAGTTTATCCTAATAAAGATTATGTAACTCTTTTGACATGTTATCCTTATGGAATTAATACAGAAAGATTATTAGTTAGAGGAGAAAGAGTATTTCAAAAAGATACTAATTCAAATAAAGTAGATAATTCAGTTAATGATATTAGTAAAAACAGATACATAAATAAAGAGTTAATTATTATAAGTTCAGTGTTAATTATATTTAGTGTATTAGTAATTATACTTATACTAAAGAGAAAAATAAAAAATTAAGAGATTAAAATACTAAAATAAAAAGTATGTATTTAATAAAATTTCATAGAGCTTCTACAGGTGAATTTAGATATTTTAACTGTTCTCTTAATAACAATCAGAGTCAAACGGAAGCAGTTAATCTTGAGAACGTTAATACTGCAAGCTTAGGTGGAGTAGTTTTGACAAAGAAAGATTCTCAAAAAAGAAGGAGATTATTATATTTATGAGGAAAAAGCACCTAAAGGATATAGTCTTTTAAAAGAACCTGTAAAAGTAACAATTATTGCATCAAAGAATGGTCATGGAGATTATACAGGTGCAGCACAAATTTCTATAACTAATGGAAATGAAGCTGGTAGCGTAATAAATGATATAAATATGAAAGATAATAATGTTTTATTTAATGTAAAAATCAAAAACTATAAGGAAATATCACTTCCAGGTACAGGAGGGATAAGAACAGAAGGATTTACTAAAATGACAATAATTATATTAACGGCATTAGGATTATTAATTTATCCTAGTTTTTCTAATTATGTAAATAATAAATTTGCACTTTCGAAGATTTCGGAATATAACCAAAAAGTACATAATGCAGAGAATTCGGATATTCAGGATTTACTTAATAAGGCTTAGGTATATAATCAGAATCTATCCAAGCAATATTGATGATGTGAAAATTAATAAAGAAAGGGGCTAGTTAGTAAAGGAGAATTTTCATTAATTTTGGTATTGAATGCTCCTAATAGAACAAAGAAATCAAAAATAGAAACTAAACATATAATAAAATGAGCAAAGGTATATTTTAAAGAACTCTTTGCTCATTTTATATTTAATTTAAATTTAGCATCAAATTCAATATCATATGTAACCTTCATTTAGTTTATTAATTTATATGAAGAAGTAAAAAAGTCTATATTTATTTTATATTCTTTAATTGGGGCAACATAATAAATTGGATAAAATAGATTAGGTTTATTTATATAAGAAATTTTTCTTGTTATTTGCTTACCGTTTATGTTTTGAATAGCTTTTGATATATCTCCAACACTACCATATTCTTAAATTATCTTTTTTTAGTATTTCTAAAATAATCAATACTATCTTTGTTAATATTAATTCTTAAGGCTAATCTGTTTTTAAAAAATTTAATTGAATTTTTTAGGTTATCATAAATAATATTGAAACTACCTGTCCCATCTGGGAATATTCTTAGTTTATCATGAGTCTTACTATCTCCATCAATTGTTATTTGAATTGTATTTACATATTTATATATCTTTTCAGAAAAATTATCCGTCAATTAAACACCATTTGTTATTAAGCTTATATGAACATTTAAATCTTTAGATCTTAATGCGTGAAGATCAGATATTATTTTTAAAAGGATTGATTTGTTTAATAGAGGTTCTCCACCAAATAGTACAAAATTTAAATCTTTTAAACTATTTAAATTCTTCTTAATGAACAGTAGAGTATTATTCCATTCGCTTTCAGATAAATAGTTATACTTACCTAGGATTTCTATATTATATCTAGATTTTTTCAAATTTAAATCCTCCTTAATAATAATGAACTCTGATAGACATTTAATTAATAATCTATCAGAGCCCTTTGAATTAAATTAAGCTATTGGATTGTAGAATGCACAACAAAAGTTTGGTTCATCCATAATTATTGAGCTTTTTTCTAAAACTATAAATTTCATAAAAATACCTCCTTTAAATAAATTAAATTTTTTACTACTCACGCTTTTAGAGTATGAGTAGCTTAACATAGAGAAAATTGTTTTAATAAGTAAATTTATTGTTACTGTTTTGATTTAAAGATACTATAAAAAGAATAAAAATTATTTTCATTATTTTTATTTTTTTGGAAAAAAATAAAAATATTAGATTAAAGAAAATTAAAAATTTATATGAGTTAGGTTTACAAACTAAATAAAAAGATCTTTTTATATTACATAATAGCATTTTTATGATTTAAGAGGTTCGTAAAGAGCTGACTTAAAGTCAACATTTATCTAAAATAAACTAAAAATTTTATATGTTTTAAGTAGTTTAATCTTCTGATTAAACTGTAAGACTATTTTCATGGTTGGTTGAAGATTAATACCTATTTAAAATGAGTTGAAATTAATGCTAAGAAATGTTTTTCTTGACATTTCCATGGAAAAGTTTTAACATTTAATACGAACATATGTTCGTATTAAATTAGAACAAAGTGCAAATAACAATAATTTTTTTAATCAAATACAAACTCTACCATGTTAAAAATACGATTAATTTTAATAAACAAATAACAAAGATAAGTTTATTTTGCTTTTATAAGCAATGTAGTTAGGGGAGAGTTTGTATGAGTGAATTATATGAAAATATTGTGTTATGTCAACAAGGTGATAAAAATGCTATGGAATATATCATAAATAAATTTGAAGGATTAATAAATTCTTCTAAAATGTCTTTTGACCAAAATAGATTTTTCAATAGTTATGATATTGAGGATAATAAACAAGATTTAGTAATGAACCTTTTAAATATAGTTAAAAGAATACCAATTGAAAACCCTGGTTTTAGGAATGAAGAGTGTTTAGTTAACTATATTTATAAATCAATTAAAAACAGTAGAAGGTATATGTATGCCAACAAAAATATACAAAAGGATTTTATTATGAACAAGTATTTATCTAGCATGGTAGAGTTTGGAGATGAATATTATACGCCAGATATAGAATCAGAGGTTTTTATAAGAGATTTATTAAAGGTTCTTACAGAAAAAGAGAAAAGTGTAATAGAGTATAAGTTTATAAAAGGAAAAAGTGAGAGTGAAATAAGCGAAATACTAAAAATTTCGAGACAATCAGTAAACAAAACTAAGAACAGAGCTTTAAAGAAGCTTAGAGAAGTTCTTTAGTTATGTTAATTTGAAAATCTATTTTTTATTGCTACACAAGAATGAGCTTGAATTTGTTTGGTTTAGGCTATGTTTTGAAGTGATGCTCATTTTTGATAAATATAAAAATTAACTAAAGAATTAGTATGCACATTAAAGAAGGCCTAATTTTTAAAAATAGATTGGAGGATTAGTTAATATGGAGAATGAGGTGTTTAAATTAATAGTTACTCAAGGCGGATTTGCTGTATTATTTTCTTATTTATTATTTTATGTTTTAAAAGAAAATAGTAAAAGAGAAGGTAATTATCAAAGCATAATTCAAGAGCTTACGGAGCTATTACCAACCATAAAAAAAGATGTAGAAGATATTAAAAATAAACTTAATGATAAGTAATTAAAGAGGAACAATGGCTTGGAGCTAGATCTAGGTATGAATTACATCATAAAAAACCTATTTGGGATGGTGGCGATGTATATAATTTAGTAATAGTAACTCCAAGATATCACCAAGAAATTTTAGATAAGGATTATCACTTCCAAAGAGGTGAATTTAAGTTAGATTAAGTATGTAATTAAAAGGAGTTGTGATTAAAATGGAAAAGCTGAATAAAAAAGAAATAATAGAATTAATAAATTGTATAAGGAATCCTAAAGATGAATGGTCAGAAGATATAGTTGATCAATTAATATTTAAATTAAAAGAAAATGTTAGTTATCCTAATCCAATTAATTTAATTTTCTATACTGAATTATCTGCTGAAGAAATTGCAGATGAAATACTAAATTATAAACCAATAATATTATAAATTTATTAGTGAAAAGTAGAACTATAAACTTTTATAGTTCTACTTTTATTTATTAAATGGATGAAATAGGATTCAATCTTAGTATAACTGGTAAAACTAAAAATCAGGTATTAATGGATTTAGAAAAGAATTATTAAAACTTATAAATTAACTTATTAGGAAGTTATGAAATTGAAAGAAGTGCTATGCTAAATAAATTAACAATAATATTTAGCAATATTTTTTTATATAAAAATATTACTGGAAATGATAATTTCCAGTAATATCAAAATGGTAAATTTGTAAACAATATAAAACTATTTATTCTCTCGAAAAAGTTAAAGTATATATGACAAATAAGTCGTATACTTATAAAAAGACTATTTATTTCTCAATTTAATAATTTGCTTATTTTTCTTTTTTAATTTGTTTTTTTAATTCATGTGAAAATTCTTTTTCATTTTTTAACTCTTCTTTTTCAAAAGAATTAATTTCATCTGAAACAAGATCTCCAACATTATTTTTTAATTTATTTTCTAATTTTTCTTCTTTCTTAATCTCATGATTTATTTCTATTTCTTTTATTTTTTCTTTTAAATTCATTTTAAACTCTCCTTTATACATAGTATTATTTTCTATATTTTACAAAAGAAAATTTTGAATGTCTAATAATAATTATTTATATGTTATATAACATTTTTATTATTGTTTTATTTAAAATCAATATCTAGTAATATTAAGAATCAACCAATAAAAGTAAAATATATAGACGGTAGCGTAATAGAAAAAATTTTTTTGTTAGAACTTTTCTATTTAAGTTTAAAACTATAAAAATCTTTTTTTAAAATCAATTACTTTTAATAAGTTTTCGGTAAAAACTTCAAAAAATATTATGAACCAAAATTACAATATATTTTTATTATTAAACAATCCTTTTTAGTGTTACAAATGGAAGAGAACCATCTGTAAAGATTTTATCTCCTCCACCATTACGTCCATGATAACTGTTGGTAAAATGCTTAATAACATTAATATTCTGGATAGTTTTTCCGTTAGTTAATGAATTTATAACAAAATCTCTTTCTTTATCTATATTAGCATCTATCTTATGAGTAATTTGCCAAGTGAAAAGTGATAAACCAACATTTTTATCATAAGTAGCTGCAGCTAGCCAATCTGCTTTGAATCCACCAGGCAAGTACCAATCTTCAGGCGTTTTCCAAAGTCTAATATGATGTCTTTTTCTAGGGTTTCCATGAATTTCTCTTTCAAAAGCTAAATCCTGTTTCTTTGAAAATAAAAATAAGGTTAAATTTAAAAATAATTTCTTTATTTAACTATATCACTTTAGGTTGAAAGAATTTAGTTTGTCATATTAAGATTTCTATTAGTATAAATATGCTTTTCAACAAATAGGTCTAAATTTTACTTATATTATGTTAAGTATTCACTAATATCTGTTTCTTTGTTCTGAATAGTTTTATTCCAGTAAAGATAGCTAAAGGAATTGAAATTACTGCAATTGCGTTAATTAAAATTGAGTAATTACTTAAATAAGATAGTACTCCAGAGCCTAATGTATTAAATATTATATGACCAATCATAGATGAATAAATTGAATTTGTATAATAAACTATCAATCCAAGTAATATACCTAAAATAAAGGTATAAAATCCTTGAAATAAATTTCCGTGCATAAATGCAAAAGCAAAAGCTTGGAGAATTAAGGCTGGAATGACTTTACATTCTCTTCTTAGATAGCCCAATATCAATCCTCTACAAAATATCTCTTCAAAAATAGGTGCAATAATAATTGTTGTTATTACTCCAAAAACAGTATTTGATGAATATCTTAATAATTTAGAAATATGTTCATAACTTTTAAATACATTAGGAGAAAGTGTATATACCATACCACTTAATAGAATTATTAAAATTGATAAACTCAAGAAAAATAGTATTACATATATAACTTTTTCAAATGAAATTTTATTTAATTTACACATTTCTATAACTTCAGAATTAGTTGGTTCACAAATAATCTTGTACATGACGAGGGTTAGTATACCTCCTAATATATATGATAAGTTAGTTTGAAGTCCTATAAAATATGGTGATGAGGATAATTGATCAGATGTATATACTGAGGTTAGAGATAATATAGTAAGTACTATAAAATAAGAAATACCAGCGTTAATGAAATAAAATAATGGAAGGCCTAAAGTAGCTTTTATGATTAATTTTAATTTAGACATTAAACCATCTCCTCGAGTTTAAAATTTAAATATATTAAAAAAAACAAAAGTTCCTAAACTTCACAAAGAACTTTTGTTTTTATATTCTATAATTTTATGAAGTATTTGTTCATCTAGAATTTTATTTTTGGCTTTGTTTTAAACTAGTGTTGATTTTTAGATATAACTATAAGAATAACTTCACAGTTAATAATTTAATAAATCAAATAGTTCTTAAAGTCTAGTTGAAAATAAAGATTCACCTAAAACATAGTCTGTTTTTTTAATGACTTAATAAGTTTTACACTTCCGAAAATTAATAGGATTATTGCAATTGCTACGAAAATTATATTTATTAAAATAGGTGAAAAACCTTGTAATGAAGCCATTAGCATAGGTATTATTAAAACGCCAAATAGATTATAAGTTATGTGTGATGCTATTGAAGCATACAAAGAGTTTGTATAGTAAAAAATTGCACCAAGAAATAATCCTAATATGAATGCATATGTACCTTGAACTAAGTTACCATGAAGTATACCAAAAACTAAAGCTTGTACTATTAAAGCTATTGGAAATTTATAATTATCTCTTAGGAATCCAAATATGACACCTCTAAAAAATATCTCTTCAAAGATGGGAATTAAAACTATAACGGCTATAAGACCAAATACCGAATTATGAGTTGCAAGCAGACTGTTGCTAACTATAGAGTAACTTTCAAATATACTAGGCATTAAACTACCTAAGACTCCCATTAAGAAAAGAATAATGATTGTTAATCCTATAGAGCAAATAGAGATATAGCCTATGGTACTAGCGCTAATTTTATTGAATCTACAACTTTTAAATAGTCTCTCTTTTGCTCCTAGGTATATTAAAAATAATACAAGAAGCATTATTAAATCAGATACTAAAGAAAGATGATACATGACAGGATTAAGAATTTCCATGACATCAAAAGTATTAGGATTTACTTGATTAACAACAAAATAAAATACAGTATAAGATCCAGAAACTAGGCCAGATATAAAGGTATAAAGTAGTGGTAATCCTATTATAAAACCTAGTGTTTTAAAAAATTTTTTCATATATTTAGTCCCCCTTTTTTAAAACTAAAATATTTATAAATAGTAAATATTATGTAATTATTGTTAATATTGTATCAAAATTTTTAAAAAATGTAAACTTTAAAAAAGAATTGAGAGCATTTTAAGACTTGGTATGCTTATTATCATTCTTTTTTGAAAATTTAATTATTAAGATAAACCAAATTATCATAATAACTTCTTTAAAGAACTCTTTTATGTTAAAAATAATTGGAAATTTTAGATATGTATAATATTAAGATTTTTTTTGAATATTTTATGAAGGTATTTATTGAAACAAGGGGTGTCTAGCTGGAAACATTGAAAATAGAGGGGTTAGAGGTGATAATATCGTAGGGTATGCTAAGTTTATATATAAGTAAATAGTTATAATATATATGTAAAATAAGTATTTTTACTTATAAGCAATTGGAAGTATAATAAAGACATCAAGTGAGTAGGAAGTGGTGATTAGATAGATGAAAAAATATTTAGATAAGCTTCAAAATATGCCAATAGGGATTAGCGGAACTTGCTTGGCATTTATAACATTAAGTAATTCTTGGCAATTAAAAGGAATAAATTATTTTAAACCAATAGCAATATTTTTAGCAGTTTGTATGCTATCCTTAATGGTTTTAAGATTTATAAAATTTCCAAAGACTATGTACGAAGAGCTTAAAAATCCAGTGACAGGAACATTTTATCCTACAATGGGAATGGTGCTTTGGTTAGTATCTGGATTCTTTTATCCTTACTTTCCAGTAGTATGTAGCTGGCTTTGGATAGCAGCAGTAATATATCATTATGGAATAGTTATTTTCTACACAATAATTAGATTTAAAGAAAGAAAATTTGAAAACATAATGCCAACTTGTTTCATAGTTTACACAGGTATGATAACAGGTAGTGTAGCAAGTAAAGGTATGGATGGAGTAATTCCTCAAATCCCAAAAATAGCACATTTCATGCTTATGTTTGGATTCATATTCTATACACTTCTTCTACCATTGGTTTTATATATAGTATTTAAAAGTGAAATATTAGATGATCACAAATTACCAACAGTAGGTATAATTTGTTCACCAGCTCCACTTGGAGTAGTTGGTATATTAACAATAGAACCAAACCCTAACCCATACATGTTAGCTTGGTTAGTTGTAACTGGTTTAATATTACTTGTAGTTGTTTATGGATATATTTTAAAACTATTCAAGGAAGGTTTTAAACCATCATATGCAGCATTTACATTCCCATTAGCAATAGCTACTTTATCAGCATTTAAGTTAACAACTTATTTTACTGGTTTAGGATATACAGGAATGGCAAGCTTATTCAAATTCTTAGGTGATGTTGAAATATTTATAGCAACATATGTAATATTCTTTATGTTATTAAACTTCTTAAATATGTTCTTCAAAGCTATAAATCCAAAGTTTGGAGAATATGTAGAAGAGGAAGAAGAATTAATTGGTGGAGCTCTTTATTCAAAATAATTGAATGGAGTTAACATAAATTTAGACTTGATTCACAATTGAATTTTAGTCGAATATTTCTAGAATGGGGTCAAATTTCTAGGGATAAAAATTCTTATAGCTCTTAGAGCTATAAGATAAACTTTAATCAAACAACACAATAAAATCTCAATCACTTTACAGTATTTTATAAAAAAGATTATGGGTAATTACATTTATAGTAAGTGAAACTCCCACCGACTTTATCAACTAATAAATTTATAAACTAGCATCTACTCATAATCTTTTTATAAGATGCTTCAAAAATAATATAATATGTCATGCTGTAATTTCTTATTTTTAGAAATTTATAAGATAAAAGGAATGAATTTAAAAATTCATTCCTTTTATTTATATATAACTAAAAACTTATCATTTATATAACTTTTTAATATTTTTAATTATATATATAGATATGTATAATAATTTCGTAAAGCGACCATAATATAATCTTTTGTGGTATTTACTTAATAGGAGAACAAGAAAGGTAACATATGAAGAAAAATTTAGGAAAAAAAATTAGAGCAATACTACCGGGACTTTTTATATGTTTAATAATAGGCATTATTGCTGAGTTTTTAGGAAAAAAATTTCCTACTGTAGGGGCAGCTACTTTCGCCATATTTATGGGAATCTTTGCGGGAAATACATTTCTAAAAAGTGATAAATATAATGAAGGAACTAAATTTTCAGAGAAAGATCTTTTAAACTATTCAATTGTTTTAATGGGAGCTTCTTTGAATATGACAGACATAATAGCTTTAGGCTTTAATGGAGTAATATATATAGCTATTTTAATGACTGCAACAATAACAGTTACTTATTTTATAGGAAGAAAGCTAGGCTTTGGAGAAAAGTATTCACTTTTAATGTCTGCTGGTAATGCAGTATGTGGATCATCGGCCATAGGGTCAGTAGCTCCAGTAATAAAAGCCAAGGATTCAGATAAGGTAATAGCTATAACAATAGTTAATGTAACTGGAACAATATTAATGATTCTTTTACCATTACTTACATCTGTGATTTATAATAATGCTGTTTTGCAGACTTCTGCATTAATGGGAGGAATACTTCAATCTGTAGGACAAGTTATTGGCTCAGCAAAATTTGTTGGGGAACCAGTTGTAGAGCTTGCTACTGTATTTAAGATAATAAGAATAATATTCTTAGTGTTAGTAGTTCTAGTCTTCGCAAAAATAGAAGTTAATGAAGAAAATAAAGAAGAAGTAGCTCATAATCATAAACCAACACATAAGGTACGTATACCATGGTTTATAATAGGGTTCTTTATAGTATGTATTTTAAATACTCTTGGAATGGTTCCAGGTGGAGTTGGAAGTACATTTAAATGGATAAGTTCTAATTTTGAAATCATAGCTCTAGCAGGTATAGGGATGAGAGTAAAAATAGGAGACTTAGTAAAAGAAGGTCCGAAAGCAATGCTTTATGGAGGGCTTGTAGGAGTTTGCCAAATCATATTCGCTATATCATTGATTAGCATATTTATAAAATAAAAATCATCGTTAAAGAGGTTGTACAAAATACTGTTTTTAGGTTTTGTACAACCTCTTTTATTTATTTTATTAAAAATCAACACTAGTTTAAAACATAGCCTAAAATTAAATTTCTATAAGGTATTAATAAAGAATTTCATTTTATATGATTTTAATTCATATATGTTTAATGAAAGACTTTATTAGGAGGATTAAAATGTTAGAAAACTTCTTGAGTTTTGGTTATAATCAATGCGTAAGACTTGGTTATACAATGGGTTTTGGTGCATTTGAAGGATTGGTTATTTATATTGGAATAATAGCACTTATTATAGTGAGAGTTAAAAATGATTTAGAATTTAAAAAAGAGTAAAATAAAAAACCTACCTTTTAAATCAGGTAGGTTTTTATTTAATTATTCCAATAAAAACATTCTGTATGTCTTCATCAATAACTTTAAAGTTTATAGTAGCTGTAGATGAATTAATTTTAGAGTTTGAAAGTTTTATAGAGTCTGAAATAAGTATTTTTAAATTATATGAACCAGGAGTAATATTTATGAACTCATAATAACCTTTATATTTCATAAAGTCAGAGGTTTTAGTTGAAGCTATAAGAATGTTATCTTCATTGTACAACTGTAGAGTTAAACCATTTATTCCTAATTTAGATTCGTTATATATACCATTTTTATCACTATCCAAAAAAACAATACCGCTTACTTTAAACTGTTTTGTTAGGCCAATAGGTATATGAATTCCACTTTTATTGTTATATATCTTATCTGATAATAATATTCTATCATTTATAAGGGAATCGTTACACTTTTTTATAACAGCATAATTATTAGGCAGTTTAGTTCGTACAAAGTAATAGTCAAGAGGAATATTTTTAAATTCATAATGACCATTAATGTCTGTGAAGGTTGTCAATATTGGAGAATTAAAATCATTGCAATTATATAATTCAATTTTAACATCACTTAAAAGGGTATCTGTAGAATCTTTGATGCCATTACCATTCAAGTCACACCAAACATTTCCGCATATAGGATAAGAGTTATTAATAGAATGTTTTTTATTTTTTTTTGAATCAGAAGAAGAGCCAATATCATTTTTTAGAAAATCAGTTGAATTATCAAGCTTAGACTTTTTAGGATTTGGTTCAATTATATTTGATGGAGAGCCTATATTACTATTGAATGTAAATAGTGCCATATATAAATCCTCCTAAAAATTTAATTATTAATATATAATAAATTTTTAAATATTATTTCTAGTAGCTAATGAAGAACATTACCTACTAGAAATGAAAAGAGTTATGCAGTGATAATATTAACTGCATCTACACCTAAATAAGAAGAGTTTTCATTTTCACCATTATCAACTTCACATCTTATAGTATAGGTTCCGCCTTCCTCGAATGTATAAGACCAATCTTTCCAATCAGTTGATCCGTATTGTGGATAATCAGCGTTAGATTCCCCTGTAAAAACAGTATAAACAATGTCAGAGTTATCATCCAATATATTGATTTCAGCACTAGAACTATTATCAAAACAATCTTCATTAAAGAAGAATGCATGTCCTTCTATTGTATCACCAGCACAAACTTCAAAGGTTTGAGACATATAGTCATATTTTTTTGAGCTATCTGTACTTAAAAGTGCAAAATAATCATATTCATGAGCAGTATATTCGTATTCGAAATCCTTACAGCTATTTTTTAATTTAGCTTTTTTTACAGTTTTAGTTTTACCATCATTTGAAGCTACTTCCCAGCCAGGTATTTTATTTACTCCATGAGGTGATTCTTCAAAATTCCCATTAGATATAGGATTATTAGTTGAACAGTCTCCTGAACCTGAGTCTGGAGAACAAGGAGGGAATTCTACTTGGAATAGCATTGATATACAGCATATAAAGTGGCAAGGAACATTAAAGTAAGGTGTACATTCTTCTTCTTCCTCACTAAGGTTTTCTTCACTTACTTCACATTTTCTTAATTGAAGTGTATAATTTCCAGGGGTTAGTGGCATGCCTGTTAGTAATTCAGTAGAAGCATCCATATCATCGCTATATATATATAGTTTAAAACCACGAGGAAGGCATAAATGCATTAATTTTAAGTTTACAGGGTTTTCTATTACTAAATTGTCTTCTAGCGTTGGAGTTTCGCCATCAGTTTGCCAGCTTAGCTCACCATAATTCCCAAATACTAGAGAGAAACCAATGTCATCACCATTACCTGCTGGATTAGGATCATTTTCTTGATATGAATATTTATATCTAAAAAGTCTTAGTTCAGGCATAACATTTACTTCAGAATGATCACATCCAACTATTGGATAACTTGTTTGGTGTTGAATCTTTACTTTATTATTAAAGTCAAGTTTAGACATATTATTTTCCTCCTATGTCTACAATTATATTCTATATAAATATAGTATTTATATAATTGCAAAATGTTACAATATTTTACATGTAATGTATTTAGAGAAGGGTGATATAATATTTAATATCATAAATATAAAAATAATTAGATATATATTCTGTTTCATAGTATTTGGTAATATATTATATTGATTTTTACTTGATAAAAATTTATAATTAATTGATTTCATTATAAAATAATAATTTTATATTTCGGCAAAAAAAGAAGCTGTGAGATTCTCACAGCTTTTTTTAATTAGAAGAAATAGCAGAGTTTTCCTCTGTAATTTCATTATCAGAAGGCTTTTTGCCACTTAAGATATTTAAAATTGAAGCTCCAATTATTATTACATATCCTAAGAATGATAAGATGTCTGGAATCTCTTTAAAGAACATAAATCCGTACATAGCAGCTATTATAAGACCTATGTAGTCGTACATTGAAATTTCAGATGCAGGAGCATTTTTATAAGCCACAGTTAAAGCAACTTGTCCTAACGTGAATGCCACACCAGCACCTACAAGGAGAATCACATTCATCATTGTTAAATTCTCTGTATTTATAAACATTGAAGGTAGCATTACAATTGTAGCAATACCTGTAAATGATAATATGATTGTCCAAAAATCTTCTTTATTTCCTAATACCCTTATCATTGTGTATGCAAAGCCAGCAAAACCAGCAGAAGCAACACCTATAAGAGCAGGAATAACAGCAGTACTAAATTTAGGTTTTATGACAAATAAACTTCCTCCAAAGGCTATTAATAAAAGAATAGCTTGCTTCTTAGTAATCTTCTCACTAATTAATAAATAAGAAAAAATTATTGTTAAAAATGGAGCTAGTTTAGCAAGTATTGTTGCATCAGATAAAAACATTTTATCTAGAGCATAATAATTTGTTAGTATTGCTAGAGTTCCAGCAACACCTCTTGAAAGTAGATATTTTCTACTTTCTTTTTTACCAAAGAAAGAACCTTTTTTATATGCTATGATGAAGCAAACTATTACTGTTGCCACAACATTTGTTAGAAAGGTTTTTTGGTAAGAGTTAACACCTTCGGCAAGCTTGCTAAGTAAGTTCATAGTAGCAAAGGCTGCTGAAGAAAGTATCATAAAAATAATTCCTTTAGTTTTTGAATTCATTTCTTTCTCCTTAATATATTTTTGTTAGTAGTAGGCTAATTTTAAGTGAAGATCCAAAGTTTCAATTTGGTATCTTAAACTTATGCAATCGAACATAGTTAGATTATCAATACGAGTTTACAATACAGTCTACTATAAAAAATTAAGATATTGTTTATATAAACAAAGACTATTATAGGTGTAAGAAAAAAAGAGGTCAAATTTAAAAGTGGTGTGAAAAGTGTATTAAACTTTGAAATAAAGGAATAAGTTTATAGAGATATGATTAAGTTAAGTTTTTCTATGAAGTTGAGTTAATTATATAATTTTAGGCATTACATAAAATTAATTGAGAAAATCTTTAAATATAAAATAATTTATGAATAATAAAAAGAATATAAATAAAAACTAGGACATAGAGGAAAAAGTGGAGTAAAATTATTTATTATAAGACAATAACTTTTATAAGAGTTTATATAGGAAAGAGATTTTACATATTAAATTAAGAAGGTGATTTTTTGAAAGCTGAAATAATGGCAATAGGAACAGAAATACTTTTAGGTGATATAGTAAACACAAATGCACAATTTTTAGCTAAAGAGCTGGCTAATTTAGGTATAGGTGTTTATCATCAGTCAGTAGTTGGAGACAATTCTGATAGGATTTTAGAGGCTTTTGACAATGCTTTTAAGAATTGCGATACCATTATAACAACTGGTGGGTTAGGACCTACTAAGGATGATTTAAGTAAGGAGATTGCAGCAAAATATTTCAATATGGAAATGTGCTTAAGAGAAGAACTTCTTTGTGATTTGGAGGATTATTTTAAGAAAAATAACCTTGAAATGACAGAGAATAATAAAAAGCAATGTTATTTCCCTAAGGAGGCAATAATACTTCCAAATCCTAATGGAACTGCTCCAGGAGCTATTTTAGAGGGAGAAAACAATAAGAGAATAATACTTCTTCCAGGACCACCAAGAGAAATGGAACCAATGTTTACAAATCATGTAGTACCATACTTAAGTAAATTTACTGACAGAGTTTTAGTTTCTAAAATTCTAAGAGTCTTTGGTGTTGGTGAAAGTAAAATGGAGGATTTGGTTTCTGATCTTCTAGATAATGAGAATCCTACAGTGGCACCTTATGCAAAGAATATTGATGTTATCTTAAGAATAACAGCAAATGGTAAGGACAAGGAAGAGGCAGAGAAACTTATTGCTCCAATGGAAAAAGAAATTAGGAAGAGACTTGGAGATAATATTTACGGAGAAGGTGAAGTAACCTTAGAAGAAGTAGTTGGAAAGTTACTAGTTGATAAGAATATGACTATTTCAACAGCTGAATCTTGTACTGGTGGAATGGTTGCAAGTGCCTTAATAAACTATCCAGGAATATCTGAGGTATTTATGGAGGGCGCTGTTACTTATTCTAATGAAGCTAAAATGAAAAGACTTGGTGTTAAAAAAGAAACATTAGACAAGTTTGGTGCAGTTAGTGAAGAATGTGCAAGAGAAATGGCAGAAGGAATAGCCAAAAATGCTGGCACAAGAATTGGAATTTCTACAACAGGAATAGCAGGTCCAGGTGGTGGAACTGAGGAGAAACCTGTGGGACTTGTTTATGTTGGATTATGTATAGATGGTGTTACAAAGGTTAAGAAATTTAACTTTAAAGCAGAAAGACAAAGAGTTAGAATTAGAACAATGATGAATGCATTAGATTGGCTAAGAAGAGAGCTTGAAAAGAGAAACTAAAGATAAAGACTATGTTTTAGGAGAACGTTGATTTTTAACTAGCACTTAAGACCTAACTTAATTTTAAGTGAAAATCAAAATTTTCAATTTTGTATTTTGAACTTACACATTTGAGAGAAGCGAAAAGGTGCTTCCTATAAATAATATCATATATTAATTGATTATTAAGATGGTCTTATGGTTCTATCTAAAAATTAACACTAGTTTAAAACATAGCTAAGATAAAAAATACCCATTAAGTAAACTTAATGGGTATTCATATGTGCTTAGACTAGCTAATGATTTATTTTAAAAAGCTTTGCTTTAAAATATATGTCTTACATTAAACTTGTAATGATTTTAAATTTTTTAAAAAGTAAGAGAGTATTTACATACTCTCTACTAGAAAAACATGAAGAAAATTTATTACATTATAAGGGTTTTAAGGGGGAGACAGTTTCGTTATTCCGTACATTAACGAAACTGTCAGTATAAATAAAATGGGGGAGAGGCTATTATAAGATTGAAGCTTATTGCCTCAGTAAATAGTATTAACAGTATTAATTTTTTTATACAGTTATAAACAAAAATATTTTAATATTTTTATAAAATTTTTCAAGTGAATTTATACCTTGCAAAATTACGATACTAATAATAGTAAGTAAACTAAAAAGTAATTAATTAGTAATACTAGCTAATTAATAAATATGTTATATTTTAAAGTGAATAAATATGCTTTAATGTACTAAACTTAGGTTTATGTGAAATTTTAAATTTGATGTTTTAGAAGGGAGAAATAGGATGAAGCCTATATTTAAAGTAAGTTTATATTTTCTTATAGTATTAGTTTTATCAATGGTAGGGCCATACTTTTTATCACCAGTTCTATATAAAATAGGACTAACGCCACCGTTAGCATTAATGGTAACGCACATAGTATTCTTCATAATACCAGCAATAATATATATTATAGTAACTAAAAGTAATTACAAAAAAGTTTTTAGTTTCAAGAAGCCAAAAGGAAAAGATGTATTTTTTGCTATATTAATAGCAGCTTTAGCAAATCCAGTTATGATATTTTTTTCATATTTATCAAGCTTCTTTTATACAAATGATGTAGCATTATTTTTAGGTCAAATGAAGTCATTTCCATTATGGATAATGGTTTTAGTTGTAGGGGTTACACCAGCTATAACAGAAGAAATAACTATAAGAGGAATTGTTTTATCAGGATTTGAATTTAAGAGTAAGCATGTGGCTGCATTAATGACTGGTATAATGTTTGGTATTCTTCATTTAAATGCTCAGCAATTTTTATATGCTGCGGTTATGGGAATAATTTTAGCTTATGTAGTAAGAGCAACTGGAAGTATATTCTTATCAATGTTAATTCACTTTTTAATTAACTCATGGAATTTAATTCTTCAAAGAATAACTAGCCAAGGAATAACAACAGAGGATTTAATACATCAAATGGATGCAGTACAAACTATATCTTTTGAGGTTAAAATACAATTATTATTCTATTATTTACTATTAGCAATAATTTGTGGATTTTTAATTAGTTATTTAATAAGAAAAATGGAAAAGAGAAACTTAAACATAACTTTAGATGAACTAGATGTTGCAACAAGAGTTTCTTATAAAGAAGAGAAAGTAATAAATGTACCATTTATATTAAGTGTAATAGCATTTATAATTTATACCTTTTTTATAGCCATTTAGTAATTTAAATTTTAAGATACAAAAAAGGAACTGTTTTGGGATAACAGTTCCTTTTTCTATTAAATTGTGTGGTTAACTTAAGAGTGTATTAAGCTATTAGTATTATTGACTAATAAATTAAAATTTATACATCTTAATAGACTTTAAATTTTTTACCTAGAATAGTATTTTTATATTCTAGGGTTGCATCAGTAAAAAAGTGAGATATTTTTTTATCTGCAACTATTTTAATACCATTATCTATAACTACATCGTCATTTTCGTGTTGTTCATCCAGAACAACTTCAATATTTAAGCCTGCTCAGCCAGAGGAACAAGCTTTTATTCTAACAGCATCTTTATCACTATTGGCAAGCATATCTTTAATTTTATCAACTGTATTTGGATGTATCTTAACCTTCATGATAAAACTCCTTTCTTAAAACTAATATAAAAATATTTTATATGGTTAATTTAATATTATGGCTTAAATTATATACTTAGATTTAAAAACAATCTATAATATTTATTTTTTTTAATATAATGGGATTATTTAAATTTTAAAAGTATAATTTAGTAACAATATTTGAAATTATAGAATAATATAGAAAAATGTAAGCGTATAAAATAATGTTTGTTTACAAAATGTTTAAAAAACACTTGAAATTTTATAGAGAAGTGTTATTATAAATATGTAAGAAATAATTATTATTAATTAATATGATTTAGAAATTATTTATTTGGAAAAATAGTAAATAAGATGTTTTTCAAAATAAGTGATTTGTAGGAGGTTTTTATTATGAAAAGTTTAAAAGGAACTAAAACTGCTGAAAATCTAATGAAATCATTCGCTGGTGAATGCCAAGCAAGAACAAGATATACTTATTTCTCAAGCGTAGCTAGAAAAGAAGGATATGTTCAAATATCAAATATCTTTATAGAAACTGCAGAGAATGAAAAAGAACATGCTAAAAGATTTTATAAATTCTTAAAAGATGATCTACAAGGAGAAATGGTAGAAATAAATGCTGCTTATCCAGTAGAATTACCTACAGACACATTAACTAACTTAAAATTCGCAGCTGCTGGAGAACATGATGAATTAAGTGATCTTTATCCATCATTTGCAGATGTAGCTGATGAAGAAGGATTCCCAGAAGTAGCTGCTGCTTTCAGAATGATAGCTAAAGCTGAAACAGCTCACTTTAATAGATTCACTAAATTAGCTAAAAACATAGAAGAAGGAAAAGTATTCAAAAAAGACGAAGTTGTCCTTTGGAAATGTGGAAACTGTGGATTCATTTGGGAAGGTGCAGAGGCTCCATTAAAATGTCCTGCATGTTTACATCCTCAAGCTTACTTTGAAGTTTTCAAAGAAACTTATTAAAATATAGATTAAAATTTAACCTTAACTAGTACCATTAATTATTATGGATTGAATGTGAATTTGATAAAACTAAACTCATTTCAGAGAGGGGTTGAGCTCTCTCTGAATTTTTTACGATTATTATTAATATTTAACACACTTTAAGAGAACTGCATCAAAATTGCTTTAAAATGAACTTATAAATGAATTGGTATTTCCCTTGCTCCAATTAAAAGTTTCCTTATTTTAAGCTTTGAGGTAGTTCTTTTTTGTTATATTAAATTAGTTTATTTGTGGGCAAAATAAAAATGGTTGTATCAAAATTACTTTCTAAAAAAACTTACATAGAAACTATTTTGTTTAGTATCTATGTAAGTTTTTATTAATATATATACAACCTTTAATATAACTCTGTTTTAAACTAGTGTTGATTTTTAGCTAGGAATTTAGGCCTAGCTAAAAATTTATTCACTTAAAATGGAGCTTTTAATACAAAATATTTTAACTATGATAATGGGTATTTAAACACCACCATTTTATTTTCATCATTAATTGGTCTCCAAAATTGAATTTCATCAATCAAAAGTTCTCTATCAAAATTATAGTCTTGAAGCTTTGTATAAGCTGACTCAAACTCATCCTCTCCCCATATTCTTTGAGCAAAATATGGGTTGGCTAAGGATACATGAAGTCGCCATGTATCTGGATTAGATGTTAGCTTAAATCCTGCTTTTAATAGGTTTTCATAAAGTTCTATGGAAAGTTTTTTTATTATTCCACTTTCCTCATCTACTTTTAAATTTACAGATCTATATGGTTCTCCAAATTTTATTAAACCATTTAAATGAACTTCAAATTTTTTATATGATTTTAACGTAGTTTTTACCACTTCATTTAATTTATCCATATCAGGATCTTCAATTACAGCTAAGGTAATATGAAGCATCGGGAGATTCTCATAAAGCTTATATTCATTTGAAATTGATTCTTGCATTGGCTTTATTATTGCATATGAAGCCTTATCGAATAGAGCAACTAAATAATATAGCATAAATAAACCCCTTTCTTATCTAAATGTACTAATTTATACCAAGTATTTAGTTTATTATAGCATATTAAAACTTAGTAATACTATAATAGAACCTCTTACCTATATTATATACATTATTAAAATGAGAGTTGCTTTTTCTATTTTAAGTGAAAGTTCAAATTTATAATTTTAAAGCGAAAATTTTTAGAACAATTTTCTTTGGAATGTATATATTGGTTTATTGAGGGAATTTATCCTGTAAGTAAAAATTTTTTTAAGTAAATTGAGAGTAAATAAGGTTTGAATTTTATGGAGAGGAAACAAAAATATATTTGAAAAATCAAAGGTAGATAATATACTATATATAATGTGTATTAAAGAATTTTTAAGATGGTCTTACAGTTCTATCTAAAAATTGATAATAGTTTAAAACATAGTCTAAAAGATAGCAATATAGATCTTTATATAAAAATTTTTAATTTGAAAGGTGGAATAGGGATATGGTAGAAAGCAGAGTAAGTAGATTAAATAAGGAAAAATCATCTAAGATATCAGTTTTATATAACTTAATTGGAGTTTGCTTTTTAGCTTTAATTTTGTTTATTGGTAGTCAAATGTTTCTTTAAGAATTAGTTATTTAGTTGGAGTTTATTTGTAGGGATAAGGGTCCTGTGAATGTAAATTCCAGCTTCATAAATAACTTTTAGATTACATAAGTATTAGGAAAATTTTTTAGAGGGATAGATAAGGAGAGATATAAGTTAAATGAGTATTTTAATAGTTAAGAATATGAATCATGGCTTTGGAGATAGAGCCATATTTGAAGATGTGTCTTTCAGACTTTTAAAGGGGGAGCACGTTGGTCTTATAGGAGCTAATGGAGAAGGTAAGTCAACTTTCATGAACATAATCACAGGTAAACTTATGCCAGATGAGGGAGATGTTCAATGGAGTAACAAGGTTAGAGTTGGTTACATGGATCAGCATGCTCAGCTTGAAAAAGGTAAAACTATAAGAGAAGTTTTAAGAGAAGCATTCCAATATCTTTTTGATATGGAAGTTGAAATGAACGGTCTTTATGAGAGAATGGGTGAAATGTCAGAGGATGAAATGACTAAAGCCTTAGAAAGAACAGCTACAATTCAAGACATGTTAGATCATAACGGATTTTATATGATAGATGCAAAGGTTGAAGAAGTTGCTGGAGGTCTTGGACTTAGAGATGTAGGATTAGACAAAGATGTTACTGATTTAAGTGGTGGACAAAGAACTAAGGTTTTATTAGCTAAACTTTTATTAGAAACACCAGACATATTACTTCTAGACGAGCCTACAAACTATCTTGATGAGGAGCATATAGCTTGGCTTAAAAATTACTTAATAGGATATGAGAATGCATTTATATTAATATCACATGATATTCCATTTTTAAATAGTGTAGTGAATGTAATCTACCATGTTGAAAATAGAGCATTAACTAGATACACAGGAGATTACGATAACTTCATGAGAGTATACGAGGCTAACAAGAAGCAATTAGAAGCTGCTTACGAAAGACAACAGGCTGAAATAGCTAAGCTTGAGGACTTCGTTGCTAGAAATAAAGCTAGAGTTGCCACAACAGGTATGGCAAGAGCTAGACAAAAGAAATTAGATAAGATGGATAGAATAGAGCTTGCTGCTGAGAAACCAAAACCAGAATTCAACTTCAAACAAGGAAGAACTTCAGGTAAGTTAATCTTTGAAGCAAGAGATTTAGTTATAGGATATGATGAGCCATTAAGTAAACCACTTAACATAAGAATGGAAAGAGGTCAAAAAATAGCTTTAGTTGGAGCTAACGGACTTGGAAAATCAACACTTCTAAAGAGTTTAATGGGATTAATTAAACCAATAAGTGGAGAGGTTGAAACAGGAGATTATCAAAGCATAGGATACTTCGAGCAAGAAATAAAAGAAGCAAACTATAATTCATGTATAGAAGAAGTATGGCAAGAGTTCCCTGGATACACGCAATATGAGGTAAGAAGCGCACTAGCTAAATGTGGATTAACAACTAAGCACATAGAAAGCTCAGTAGCCGTATTAAGTGGGGGAGAACAAGCTAAGGTAAGACTTTGTAAACTAATAAACAAAGAAACAAACATACTTATCCTAGACGAGCCTACAAACCACTTAGACGTTGAAGCTAAAGACGAATTAAAAAGGGCATTAAAAGAATATAAAGGAAGCATACTTTTAGTTTGCCACGAACCTGAATTCTATAGAGATGTAGTAACAGATGTGTGGAATTGTGAAGAGTGGACAACTAAGATTGTGTAAAAATATGGTAAAAGAGTTAGCGTAAAAGCTAACTCTTTTTTATGTATATAATAGATAACATATAAGAAATACCTTAGCTAAATATGGATTAACAACAAAATACATAAAAAGATCAGTAGAATTATTAAGTGGGGGAGAACAAGCTAAGGTATGGCTTTGTAAGTTAATAAACAATGAAACAAACATACTTATCCTAGATGAACCTACAAATCACTTAGATGTTAAAGCCAAAGACGAATTAAAGAGAGCTTAAAAAAAATACAAAGGAAGCATACTTTTAGTTTGCCATGAACGATTATTTCGTAATAGAATTAAGTATGTTGGATACTATGGTGTAAAATAATAAACTAACTGCTATGCTGGTGGTTTGTAAAAACATATATTAAAAAATTTATGTAAATACAAAGGTTTAGAAATAATTGAGAGTTATCTCTAATTAAGCCCAGTAAGGAGTTGTCAAATTATTAATAGAAAAGTGTCGAGAATAAAGTTAAGCTAAAACATTTTGATTCTGGTTAAAAAATAGGATTATAGCTTTGGTGATAGGCACTTGTTTTACTGGGAGTATGGAGTAAGTCTTGGATTATCATAAGAAGTAGTAGAAAATCTGATTACAAATTATCTTTTTCAAGAATAACATTTACAAATTAGTTATTTAGAGTTAATGTATTAGTACAAATTTATGGAGTTTTTAGAATAATGAAAAGTGAACCGTATCATAAGTAAATGAGGTTTTTACTGAAATTGGATAAATAATATAAAAGGGAATTAAATATCTATCCACGATAAAAATCACGTAATATAAATTAGTATTGTTTATATGTATAGCATATTAGAGTATAAATAATCTATATTAAATAAAAATTAACTAATGATTAATTTAACTAAATTTTAACTATAGGTGTTGCATAATATATAAATAAACTAAAATTAGAGAAGGAAGTTATTATGAGATTATTGTTAATAGAGGATGAAGAAGATTTAATCAATACTTTATCAAGAGGACTTAGAAGGTTTGGATATGTAGTAGATACAGCCACTGATGGAAGAGATGGATTAGAATTGTTTTATATGAACGAGTACGATTTAATCATACTTGACTTGAATTTACCATCTATGGATGGACTTGAGATACTTTCAAAAATACGAGAAGATAATCAGGCGTGTAAGATATTAATATTATCAGCACGTTCTAATTACGAGCAGAGGATAGAAGGATTAGATAAAGGGGCTAATGACTATTTAGTAAAGCCATTTGATTTTGGAGAATTAAATGCACGTATTAGGGCATTGCTTAGAAGAACATTTATTCAACAGAGTATTAAATTTAAATATGAAAATATTACTATTGATATGTCAAATAGGAGTGTTTATGATGAGAATAATGAAAATATATATCTTAGACCTAAGGAATTTGCAATACTAGAATACCTGTTAATAAATAAAGGTAGAGCAGTTAGCACAGAAGAACTTATAGAGCATATTTGGGCAGATGAGGACAGCATGTTTTCAAATGTTGTAAAAGTTCATGTAAGCACTTTAAGAAAAAAGTTGAATAAATACTGTGAAAAAGAAATTATTTCAAATATAAGAGGAGCGGGATATATTATTAATGAAAGAGGAAGAGTAAATGATTAGGAAATCTTCATTAAGGATTAAAATTACCCTTGTTGCAACTATTATAATGATTTTAATATCGATAATATTAACTGGAATTTCAGTATATAATGCAAATTCTATTTTTGTTCCGACAATCAATGAGGAAAATATTAAGAATGGAGAGGTAGATAAAGATAGTAGTATAGAATTAAGACCAACAATAGGTAATGAAATAGAATCAATTGGTGAATCAGAGGATTTGGATATTCATTATAGAGAAAGTGTAGATGTTAATAGTTTGGCATATAGTTTTAAAAGTAAAGCAATTTTATATATGATAATTATAATTATTATAGGATCTATAATGATATATTTTATATTAGGTAAAATGCTGAATCCAGTGAATAAGCTAAGTAAGCAGATAGAAGTAATAAATGAATATCGTTTATCACAAAGAATATCGGGTTTTAATAATGGTGATGAGCTTAGTAATCTTCAAGATTCTTTTAACATTATGCTAGATAGATTAGATAGAGCATTTGAAAGTCAAAAGCGTTTTTCATCAGATGCTGCTCATGAATTAAAAACACCACTAGCTGTACTAAAAAATAGTTTGGATGTACTTGAAATAGATGAAAATCCAAGTGATGAGGATTATAGATATACAGTATCTGTGTTTAGAAAACAGACAGAAAGAATGATTAACTTAGTAAATAATTTATTTATTATGTCGGAGCAAAAAGAGTACCATTTTAATGATAATGTGGATATTCATATTATAATAAATGATATAGTAAATGATTTAGAAAATAAAATTAAGGATAAAAATTTAGGTGTTAATGTTAAAGTAAGTAATTTATCTATGAATGGAAACAATACTATGTTAACTCATGCAATTTCTAATATAATTCAAAATGCAGTAAAGTATAATAATCAAAATGGAAGTATAGATATAATTGTTAAAGAATGTGATAATAATTGTGTAATAACAATAAAAGACACAGGAATTGGTATTGAGAAAGGTAAGGAAAAAGAAGTATTTGAACCTTTTTATCGTGTAGATACATCTCGTTCTCGTAAAGTAGGGGGTGCAGGATTAGGGCTTACTATTACTAAGGATATTATTAATCGTCATGGAGGTATAGTAACTTATTCTCCAAATGACGGTGGTGGAAGTATATTTGAGATAGTTTTACCAATTATAAAAAGTTAAATAATCTTTAAACTGTTAGTTATTGTAACTAGCAGTTTTTTTTATGCCCACGAAAATATAATTTTTTTTGAATCTTAAACCATTGATATTGCTAATGTGGGTAGGTGTAAACTGTAGAATCTGTTAGTAGGAAGTAGCGGTTAGCATAGTCAATTTATTTTAATAAAGCTTTATTTAAAATTATGCTATGGTTTAACCTTCTTTTAACCTTGAAAATTGTATTATAAGTATGTAAGTAATATGTACGAAAGGAGAGAGACATAAGTTGGGATTTAAGAAAAAGAAGGTAGTAACTATCATATCTCTAGTTACAATACTAGCAATTACAGCAGGATACTCCGCTATTAAAAGTGCAAAAGATAAAAATTCAGAAGAAGAAATAAATAGGCCGCGGGAATATGAGGTAACTATAGGAGATATTACAGCAGGAACTAATGGAGCGGGGATGATAAAGTTTGAAAGTGTTGACCATAATTTTAGTCAAAGTGTAACTATTGATGAAGTTTATGTTAAAGAAGGACAGAGGGTAGCTGAAGGAGATAAGTTAATAAGTTTATCAGTAGAAGAGATACAAAAGCAAATAAATGAACTTTATAGCTCATTAAAAAGGGCTAATATGGAGCTTGAACAAGTTAAAAAGGCACCAGAATATTCTGAGGATGCAGTAGAGTTAGCTAAGTTAGAAGTATATAAGTTAAATGAAGAAATTAATAAATTATGTGAACTAAGGGAAAATCCTGTGCTTTATTCTAAAGTAAGTGGTGTAGTAATGTCTTTAGGATATGTAGAAAATGCTGTAACAACACCGGATATGCCTATTGTTGTAATAGGAGTTTCAAATAAGATATTTGCAGAGATAGTGGTATCTCAAAATGACATTAACAATATAGAAAAAGATCAAATAGTAACTTTAGAAGTACCAGCCCTACAAGATGAGAAAATTCAAGGGAAAGTAAGTTATATAAACTTAAAGCCAAACTCAGAGGGGAATTCTACTACATACAAGGTAATAGTTGATGTAGAAGCAAAGGATCATGGACTTCTTGAAGGAATGACGACAAATGCCCATTTTATATTAAAGGAAGTAAAAGATGCACTTATACTTTCAAATAAAGCTATAAAACTTAAAGATGGAAATCAAGTTGTAAATGTAAAAAACGAAGATGGAACCTTAAGAGAAATTACTATAGAAACTGGATTCTCTGATGGAAAAAATAGTGAAATATTAAGTGGGTTAAAAGAAGGCGACACTGTCGTAGTTGGAGGATAAGTATGAGATTCTCTGAAACATTACGAATTGTATTTATAAATATAATTCAAAATAAATTCAAAGTTCTGCTTACATCCCTTGGAATAATTGTAGGTGCAGTAACTATTGTATTAGTAATTGCAATTGGTCAGGGAGGAGAAGATGAAGTTATGGCTCAGTTCAGTGGGTTAAGTGCAGAAACTATTTATGTAAATCCTGACTATTCAATAAGTGGGTTTAATACTAGTGAAAGTATACCAAAACTTACAGTTGATATTATGAATCAGATAATGGATGAAAGTACAACTTTATCGGCTATAGATATAAGGGGAAGTGCCTATAAAGAGTGTGTTATTAATGGAACAAAAGAAGAGATGCCTATAGTAGGAGTAACAGAAGAATATTCAAAAGTATCAAATTTAGATGTTACTTACGGAGAGAATATAAGTGATATTGATGTTGAAGATTATACTAATTTAGCTGTTATAGGAGATGGACTAGCTAAGAAATACTTTATGAAACCAGAAGATGCAATTGGAAGTACCATAAAAATAAATAATAGAACTTATATTATCAAAGGAGTTCTTGAAAGAAGAGGAGATGGAATGCAGGGGTTAAGTCCTGATGAAAGTATATTTATTCCATTTAGCACAGCCTCTCAGTATGTATTTGATAATAATACAATGCCTCAGATTGTTGCTCTTGCAAGTAAGTTATCTTTAGTTAAAAAGGCAATGGCTGAAATCAAAGACACAATAAATTATGTGCTTGAAGATGGTAGTGTATATAAGCTAGAGGATACAGGAAGTAGAATAGAGGCAGCTACAAAATCAGCAAAAACTATGAAGTTATTACTTATGTCAGTTGCAACTATAGTATTTATAGTTGGAGGTATAGGGATTATGAATGTTTTATTTGTATCAGTAAAAGAGCGTACAAAAGAAATTGGAATATTAAAAGCTTTAGGAAGTTCTAAAAAAGATATAATGCTACAGTTTTTGTTAGAATCAGTAATTATAAGTGTTTTTGGTGGTGTAGTAGGAATATTATTAAGTGTTTATATTATGCCTCTTATGAAATATACAAATATACCAGTGACACCTTCTTTAAATGCAAAAATTATGGCATTAGTATTTGCAGTTGTAACAGGAACATTATTTGGATTATATCCAGCGTATAGGGCGTCACAATTAAAACCAGTAGAGGCACTTAGTTATGAATAATAAAAAATATTAAGTATATGATATGTTAGATAAAAGTGATTATATAATGTAGTTTAAGTATAAAGTTTGAAAGGAAGTAATAATTATGAAGATGAAAAAATATTTAGCATTAGTATTAAGTGTATTAGCAATAACAGTAATGGTAGGATGTTCATCAAATGATACTTCAAAGGAGAATGGCCAAGATATTAATAGCTCAAAAGATAATATTTCACAGGATGAAAGTAAGCAAAATAAAAATTCTGAGGAAACCACATATCTTGGAAAGGTTAAAAAGATAGTGGGAAATGAAATTGAAATGGAATTAGCAAAGGATCAAGATGTAAGTGCTAATGATTCAAATTTGCCAGAGGGCGTACAGTTTCAGGAATCAATAGAGGCACCTTCAGATGGAGGAGGGATAGATGCTGACTCATTTGTAGATAATGGTGAGGGAAATTTCCAAGGATCAATAAATATGGCTCCAGCAGATGGCAGTGGGAGTATTAGTTTTTCAGATTCAGATATGGGTGATGAAAAACTAGAATTAGAATACACAGATGAGACTATAGAAATCACAATACCAACAGGTGCAAATATATTTGATATGAGATCTGGAAGTGATAGTAAACTATCTGCAATAAAAACAAACTCAATAATAAAGGTATTTGCAAAAGGAACAAAAGAGGCTCCAATAGTTCAATCTATTGATATAGTGGAATAGAATTATGGAAACTATAGTAAAATTAGAGAATATAAATAAATCTTATAAAGTAGGAGAAAATTTACTTCATGTTCTTAAGGATATAAATCTAATTATAGAAAAGGGAGAGTTTATTGCAATACTTGGAGTATCGGGGTCTGGAAAATCTACACTTATGAATATTATAGGATGTATGGACAATGGCGATAATGGAAAATACTTTATTGAAGATATACCTGTACACCAGTGCAATGATGATAACTTAGCAAGAGTACGTAATGAAAATATTGGATTCATATTTCAAAAGTATCATCTAATTCCCCAATATACAGTGCTTCAAAATGTTATGATGCCTTTATTGATTAGAGGTATGTCACGTGAAGAAGCTACAAAGATAGCTAAGGAAAACCTTGAAAATGTTGGGTTAAATGATAGAATCGAGCATAAACCCAATGAACTGTCAGGTGGACAGCAACAAAGAGTAGCCATTGCTCGTGCACTTGTAACAAAGCCAGCATTACTTCTAGCTGATGAACCAACAGGGGCACTTGATTCAAACACTGGAAAAGAAATACTTCAATTATTTAAAGAATTGAATGAAATAGGTAATACTATAATTATGATTACTCACGATACCAATGTTGCAAATCATAGTAAAAGGATACTATATCTTAATGATGGAGTTTTGACTGAAAGAGAATAGTTAAAACTTTTCAACAAATAAATATAAAACAAGATAAAGATTAAATTTAATATATATCCATAAAATTATAGAAAACTTGCTTATTACCTATGCGAATAAATATTTTTTAGTACAATATATGAATCTTTAGCTATTATATTTGATGTTAAGATATTTAGATTCAAATTTTATGTACAGATTAATTGATGAACGCAAAAGATAAATTAAATATATATTATTAATTAGAAAAATAAACTCTTACTTATATTTATATATACAGGTAAGAGTTTTTTATATTTTAGAAGGGAGAAATGTATAGTGAAAAAGGTTTATAAAGAAAGTCAATTAGTTGAATTAAAAAACTTACAATCAGAAGTAATTGAAAACATAAGAGAAACAATAAGTGTATTAGATGAAAACTATGGAGTTGATAGAGATATAGAAGCTGACTTAGGTGGATATATATTTATAGCAGAAAATATTGTAGATATCGAAATGCTGAAACAAGATAAGTTAAAAAGTTTAATACCAGAATACACTGATGTAATTAAATGTAAGGAAGGAGTTAAATGGACTTATTCCTTATTTTTGCTTTCAAGTGATTACGCAATTGTAGTAGTAACCACAGAATAATTTTCTAAGTTCCTGTTAGAATAAGATAAGGAGATTTAATAAACATGAGCAAGAAGAATGTAAAAGAAGAGAAGATAATCAAGGAAAAGTTGGAGAAGGAGAATACACATACTCAATAGAGAAAATCTACATCAAAGAACTAAAGCGAGATGAAGTAAGGTTCTGCGTCTACAAAGCAACTAGAAGAGGTGATGAAACATACATTCCAAGAAGTTTAGATGTAACTGAATTAGAGTTAATAGAGTTAATAAAGAAATCAATTAAAGAGAAAGTATTTTCAGATGATTTCATAGATATGCTAAAGCAAGAATTAAAATAGCTACTTAATTACAAGACAAAGTAATTAAGTAGCTTTATTTATTTTTAGGAGGATTAAGATAGTTAAGAAAGAGAGCAGATATATAACGAAAGGAGCTAATGAAAGACTAGACTTAAGATTACAACTTATACTTTGGAGTATGATTGATAAATTGAATGAAGAAGGGAAGGAATTAGATTACTTACAAGTTTTCAAAGTAAGAAAGTGTGAAGAGGGAATTGTAATTAAACATAATAAAGAATTACCAGAGTATAAAGAAAAATATGTTATAGCTTTAGATGATATAGAGGTTGAGGGAAGTATAAAAGTTTTATTATATATGGTGAAGAATACTCAACTATGATTTTAGAAGAAGAATATTAGGAGGTAGAAAGATAAAAAATAAATAGATTTAAAGAGGTTACATAAAGAACTAAACTACATTCAGTTTAACTTGATAAAGAGCTTTTATACTATAGTAAGTTTCTGTAATGGGATAGGGTATGATAATGAAACCTTAGTCTATATAGATTTGGAGATCGCTAAGTATTTAATCAAATTAGTTCATGTTAGAGATAGTTATTCATACATTTACACATATTTAAATGAGGTGAAATAGATGAATATATTAAAAGTTTTAAAGATATTAGGAACAGTTTTAAAAGAAATTAAAAAACTTATTGGTGTAACACACATAAGTTATTTAAAGCAAACTCCAAAGTTAGTTATATACTTATAAATAATCATTAATTTATACTAAAAAATTATTGTTTTAGCTTAACTTTATAGTGATTTTAGCTATCAAAATAGAGTGTAATATTTAAGTTTTACTAAAAAATAGTACAATTATGACGGACTTTTATGTTTTAATGACGGAGTTGTGACGGACTTGGAACCGGAGTTTTTCTAGTGATATCAATGCTTGTGACGGAGTTGACGGACTTTTCCTATTGAGACAGTATACAGAAAAAAATAATATTATTATATATAAATAGAAAATATATTATATGTATATATATAGAAATAGAAAAAGTCCGTCATTTTAGGCAAAGTCCGTCATAATCAAGTTATATCAAGGGCTTGAGGGTTGCTATATTTTTGAAAAGTCTGTCATAAGTCCGTCTCAAGTCTGGCAAAGATGAAATCTAGAGTTATATTTTATATAGTTTAAGTGATTTAAGAGAGTTGTTTATGATAGAATTCTATTATGAAGAAAGAAATGATACGAAGAAATTGAGGCTTATTTTTGAAGATAATTTAATAAAGATTTTATTAGTTTAAGTTAAAAATACCATATAAAAATAAGGGGCAATTGAGTATGAAAAATAGTGATACAAAGATAAGTAAATATATAAGTTTAATATTAAGACATAAACCAGAAGAAATAGGATTAGAACTAGATGAGCATGGATACTTAAATGTTTCAGATTTAATAAATGGAATAAATAAATCTTATGAAGGCTTTAATATGGATGACTTAGAAAGAATAGTTAGGGAAGACTCAAAACAAAGGTATTCCTTTAATGAGGATAAGAGCAAAATAAGAGCGAATCAAGGACATTCAATTCCTGTAAATCTAGAATTACAACCTATTAAGCCACCTAATAAATTATATCATGGTACAGGAAGAAAATTTTTAGATTCTATTTTGAAAAATGGACTTATAAAAAAGGAAAGACAGTATGTTCATTTATCAAGGGATTTAGAAACAGCAAGTATTGTAGGTAAGAGACATGGAGATTTAGTTGTTTTAGAAATAGATGCAGAAAGCATGTTTAATAAAGGGATTAAATTTTATTTATCTAAGAATAATGTATGGCTTTGTGATTATGTACCAGTAGAATATGTAAAAGAATTAAGAGTGGATTAACAACTAAGCACATAGAAAGCTCAGTAGCAGTATTAAGTGGAGGAGAACAAGCTAAGGTAAGACTTTGAAAACTAATAAACTAGAATAAGGAAGATTGAACCGTACCATAAATAAATGAGGTTTTTGTAAAATATATAAGTAAATAAGTATTCTAATCAGTGGATTAAATCTGGGGATTCCCATATAGAAAGTATTGTTAACAATGAAACTATACTTAAAATAATATAAAGATAAGATGGTTAAATACAAAATATTATATTGATTTCAATAATTTACAAAAATAATTAAAAAAGGTTGCAATTAAATAAATACTATGTTATTATAAAGAAGTAGCAAAGTTGCTAACAAAAAAAAGTTTCATTTAGGTAAATAGTTTCTCGAAAATTAGAGATTATTATATCAATTTAGAATCTTTAATTTTAGGAGGAATATTTATGACAGATAAGACAATAACATGCAGAGATTGCGGAAGTGAATTCATATTTTCAGTAGGAGAACAAGAATTCTATAAAGAAAAAGGATTCGAAAATGAGCCAACAAGATGTATATCTTGTAGAAGAGCTAAGAAAGAACAAAATAGAAGATAATTTTAGATTGTTATAGGTTGTAGTTTAAACTACAACCTTTTTTGATGTTTTATTATAATAAAATAAATGCTATGTTAAATAAAAGATAAATTTTAGAACAAGAAATTTAACGGCATAAAATAAAGAGTATTGAAATTTTACTTTCAATACTCTTTATTTTATTGGTGAAGATTGAAGAAAAAACTTTGTATGCTTGTAATGATAGGTCAATTTTGTAAAGTTAAACGTCAATCCAGATGCTAAATATATCTGTTCAAGAACAATCATAGCAGGATCACCAGAATTTAATTCTAGTATATTAGCTACATCATCACTTAACTTATCTATATGAACATATCTATCAGAAAAACCTATGTTCAATCCTAAAGCAGCCTCTAAATATTCAAATATAGACTTTTCAGCAATTTCTTTATTTAAATATGGCACAACGCTCTTTTTATAGTAAGACTCTTCATAACACATAATCTCACTATCAATATACCTTATTCTTTTAACAGAATAAACCTCATCTTCAGTAGAACATTCAAGTGACTGGGCTATTTCTTCACTTGGATTTATTACTTCAAAGTTTAATACCTTTGAAGTAACTTTAAAATGTTTTAGAGTATTAGTGAATCCAGTAGTTACATTTAAGTCTATATAACCAGTACGGTTTCTTCTTCTTACAAATATCCCACTACCTTGAACTTGATAAACTATTCCCTTAAGAACTAAGGATTCTAAAGCCTTAACTATAGTACTTTTACTTACACTATAGTCTGAAGCAAGAGTTTCTACGGTAGGCAGCTTTGTTCCTTGAGAAAAATTATTATCGTAAATATATTTTTCTATATCATTAGCTATTTGTTGATATTTCAGCATTTTTACACCCTTTACTAGTCAAATTATTTCATCACTAAGTATAGCATAAACGATAAATAAAACCAAGGTAATGGGAGTTGGGGAAAATGTTTTCAAAAACATATTGACAAAATTGTACTGGTATAATTATAATGTATTCATACAATATGATTGTATACAAAGTATTTTATAAAAAGAATAATCTAGGGGGAAATATTATGTCAAATAGTATTCGTGACTATGAAAAGTTAGCGGTAGATATACTAGAAGCCGTTGGAGGAAAAGAAAATATTATTAAAGCATCAAGATGTGCAACTAGACTTAGACTAGTATTAAAAGAAACTCCTAAAGATGCAAATAAAAAAGTTTCAGAGCTTACTGGTGTTATAACAGTAGTAGAAACTGGAGGGCAGTTCCAAGTTGTTATAGGAATGCATGTAGGAAAAGTATTTAATAAATTATCAAGTTTAACTAATTTAGAGGATTCAAGTGATGAAGAGGAGCCAAAAATAAGTATATTAAATAGAGTAATTGCAAGTATGTCTGCTGTATTTGCACCATTTATATATGTATTAGCTGCTGCTGGTATTTTACAAGGTTGTTTAATATTAATAAATATGATAGATAAATCTTTTGCAAGTACAGGAACATATGAAGTATTAAGCTTTATATCGTGGACGCCATTTACATTTTTACCGATATTTATAGCAATTACAGCATCGAAGCATTTTAAGTGTAATACATATATTGCAGTAGCATGTTGTGCGGCACTTGTGAGTCCGAGTTGGGCAGAGATAGCATCAAGAATAGCTGGTGGAGAAGCAGTAACATTTTTAGGAATTGGTTTGGCAGAAACAACATATACGTCATCAGTTTTACCTCCATTATTTTTAGTGTGGTTATTGTCTTATGTAGAAAAGTTTATAGAAAAGAAATTACCGGATGCTGTTAAGCCATTATTTACACCATTTTTATGTATGGTAATTATGGTTCCTCTTACTATAGTCGCAATAGGGCCTTTATCAGATGGAGTAGCTACAGCTATAGCAAATGGATATAACTATTTATATAGTGTAGCACCAACAGTTGCAGCTGCAGTTATAGGAGGGTTATGGCAAATAGTAGTAATATTTGGAGTTCATTGGGGAGTTACACCAATGAACATAGCAAACTTCGAGATGAATGGTATGGATACATTCCAAGCATTCCAAACAATGGCAGTTATAGCACAGGTAGGAGCTGTTGTAGGAGTATTTATAAAATCTAGAAGTATGGCGACAAAGAACGTAGCATTATCAGCAGGTATTACAGGGATATTTGGTATTACAGAGCCAGCAATATATGGGGTAAACTTAAAGCTTAAGAAACCATTTATAGCTGGATGCATAGCAGGGTCAGTAGCTGCAGTAGTAGCATCGCTATTTAACACTGCGTACTATGTATATGCTGGACTTCCAGGAATTTTAACAATAGTTAATGCTATTAGTGCTGATAATCCAAGTTCAATAATAGGTATGTTATTAGGATCAGCTATAGCATTCTTCGGAGCAATAATAATTGTCCAAATAATGGGTATCGCTGAAAAAGAAGAAAAAAGCAAAAAAGATAAAATTAAAGAAGTAAAAGAAGATAAAATTGAAGTTTCAGTGCAAAGTTTAAAAGAAGTAGAAAAAGAAATAAAAAATCCTATAACAGGTAAAGTAATAGCGCTTGAAGATGTAAAAGATCCAGTATTTTCATCAGGAGCTATGGGTAAAGGTATAGCTATAGAGCCAAAGGATAATAAAGTGTATGCTCCATTTAATGGAACTGTAGAATTTGTAGCTGATACTAAACATGCAATAGCTTTACGTTCTGAAGAAGGTGTAGAATTATTAATCCATGTAGGTATGGATACTGTAAAAATGAACGGAGTAGGATTTAATCTGAAAACAGAAGTTAACTCAACAGTAAAAGAAGGAGATTTACTTTTAGAGTTTGATATAAAGGAAATAGAAAAATCAGGATATTCATTAGTTACACCAGTAGTAATAACTAATAGTGATACTTATGAAGAGTGTGTATTATGCATAGATGAAGAAGTAGAGTTCGGAAAATCAATAATTAATATTAAAGAGAAGTAAACGTAAAATAAATATTATGCAGGAGGAGAACTATGAATCAATTACCAAAAGATTTTTTATGGGGTGGAGCATTTGCTGCTCATCAATTTGAAGGTGGATGGAACGCAGGAGGAAAAGGGCCTAGCGTTATAGATGTAATGACTGCAGGTGCACATGGTGTACCTAGAGAAATAACTGAAACAGTTATGCCAAATAAATTCTATCCAAATCATGAAGCAATAGATTTTTATGGTAGATATAAAGAAGACGTAGCATTACTTGCTGGAATGGGAATTAAGTGTTTAAGAACTTCTATAGCATGGACAAGAATATTCCCTAAGGGGGATGAATTAGTTCCAAATGAAGAAGGTTTAAAATTCTATGATGATTTATTTGATGAATTATTAAAGTATAATATAGAGCCTGTTATAACTTTATCTCATTTTGAAATACCTCTACATATAGCTAAGGAATATGGCGGATTTAGAAACCGTAAAGTAGTAGATTTATTTACTAACTTTGCAGAGGTTTGTTTCAAGAGATACAAGGATAAAGTTAAGTACTGGATGACTTTTAATGAGATAAACAATCAAATGGATACTGATAATCCATTATTCTTCTGGACAAACTCAGGAGTAACAGTTAAGCCAGGAGAAGATCCGAAGGCTATATTATACAAGGTTGCACATAATGAATTATTAGCAAGTGCAAAGGCAGTAATAATAGGTCGTAAAATAAATCCTGAATTTAAAATAGGATGTATGGTTTCTCATGTACCTATATATCCATACTCTTGTAACCCAGATGATATAATGGCAGCAGAAGAAGCAATGCGTCAAAGATTCTTCTTTCCAGATGTGCACGTACGTGGACATTATCCAAGATATGCATTAAAAGAATTTGAAAGACAAGGCTATGATATAGGAATGGAAAAAGGAGATGATGAAATATTAAAGGCTGGAACTGTAGACTATATAGGATTTAGTTACTACATGTCTACTGTTGTAAAATCTGATGTAAATAATGATAATTCAGGTTCTGTTAACGGAGCATTATCAAACTCAGTAACTAACCCATATATAAAATCTAGTGACTGGGGGTGGCCAATTGACCCAGTTGGTTTAAGATATACTTTAAACCGTCTATATGATAGATATGAACTTCCATTATTCATAGTTGAAAATGGATTTGGGGCAATAGATATAGTTGAAGAAAATGAAGAAATACACGATGTTTATCGTATAGATTACTTAGCTAAACACATAGAAGAAATGAAGAAAGCAGTAAACTACGATGGTGTAGAATTAATGGGATATACTCCATGGGGAATAATAGATTTAGTATCTTTCACTACTGGAGAAATGAAAAAGAGATACGGTATGATATATGTTGACCGTGATAATGAAGGTAATGGTACTATGAAGAGATTATGTAAAGATTCTTATTTCTGGTATAAAGATGTTATTGATTCTTGTGGAGAAAAATTATAGACTAATAAAAACTGTTAGCATCTTGTTATATATATTAAAAAGAATCACTCTGATATAATTCAGAGTGATTTTTTAATGTACCTTTAAGTAACGAGATATGAGCTTATCGAAGTGGTTCGCCAATGTAGAATCTCAAACAGACGTTGGGGATTACAATATTCTTTTGGGTTAAATTTTTATGATTAGAATTATTAAATATAGGTATAATTGATTACATATATCAAGAAATTTAGAAACAGTAAGTATTGTAGATAAGAGACATGGAGATTTAGTTGTTTTAGAAATAGAGGCAGAAAGCATGTTTAATAAAGGAATTAAATTTTATTTATCTAAGAATAATGTATAGCTTTGTGATTATGTATCAGTAGAATATGTAAAAGAATTAAGAGTGGATTAGCAACTAAGCACATAGAAAGCTCAGTAGAAGTATTAAGTGGAGGAGAACAAGCTTAAGGTAAGGCTTTTAAAACTAATAAACTAGAATAAGGAAGATTAAACCGTATCACAAGTAACGGAGCGCAGATTTGGTAAAAGATAAAAATATAATAGTTACAATGATTGAAGTGAATAGTATTAATTATAGAAGGTAGATGCATTAACATAATTGTTAATGCATTTTATATATTTCAAATAAATTTATAATATAAATAAAAAAAATAATTTCCAAGAAATTGAATCTCTAAAATTGTTTCCTTTAGGAAACTATGTAACTTTAAAGTGCTTACTTTTAAAGTTTTATAACCTGAGCTATTATTATTTCATAAGTAATACTTATAAATAATTAATTAAAAAAGGGAGTAGGTAAAAATGAACGAAGTTATTCAGTTTTTAAAAGAAAATCCAGTACAATATATTGCAACAATAGGTTTAGATGGAAAGCCAAAGGTTCGTCCATTTCAATTTATGATTGAGGAAGATAATAAATTATTTTTCTCTACTAGTAATCAAAAAAATGTATTTTCAGAAATAAAAAATACTCCAAGTGTAGAGTTATGCATATCTAATGAAAAATTTGAATGGATGAGATTAAGTGGTGATGTAGTATTTTCTGATGATTTAGAAATTAAACGTAAAGTAATTGAGAGTAGCGAACTTGTAAAATCAATTTATAAAACAGCAGATAACCCAACTTTTGAAGTACTATATTTAGAAAATGCTAAAGCAGTTATAGCTGATTTTTCTGGAAATCCACCAAGAGAATATAACTTATAGTAAAAAAAGATATAGCCAAACTTTAAGAGTTATGGTATTCACTAAAGATAGATTTAGCGAAAATAACTAGAGTAAAATGCTCATAATCTCACAGGTTTATTTGGGATGTGAGTTTTTAAATAAATGGTATTATGTCAATATATCAACAACATTATTATTCAGTATATATTATTTTAATAATTTTTTATTATAAAAATATATATTCATATAAAAAATTATTAAAAAATCATAATTATGGTTACACTCTTAATAAGAGAATTTTATCTTCTGAGAATGAAGATGTTATACAGGTTACAATTATATTATAGGTTGCTAAAATGCAATCTATCAAAAAACATTTATTGGAGGTATATAAAATGAAATTAGCTGTTATTGGATCAAATGGTCGTGTAGGTAGATTAATAGTAAAAGAGGCATTATCAAAAGGGTATGATGTAACAGGTATAGTTAGAAAGGAGACTGTATCTGATATTCCAGTTATCACTAAAGATATTATGGGATTAACAACAGAAGATTTAAAAGGTTTTGATGCAGTAGTAAATTGTTTTGGTGTTTGGGATGAATCACAATTTGATTTATATACAACAACAACAAAACATTTATGTGATATCCTTTCAGGATCTGATGTGAGATTATTAATAGTAGGTGGAGCAGGTAGCTTATATACTGATAAAACTCATACAGTTCAAGTACTTGAAACAGAAGGTTTCCCAGCAGAATATAAGGCTTTAGCAACAGCTGCATCTGAGGCTTTAACTTATTTACGTACAAGAAATGATGTAAAGTGGACATATTTAAGTCCTGCAGGATTCTTTGATGCAGAAGGACCTCGTACAGGATCTTATGTTTTAGGTGGAGAAGAAGCTCTTGCTAATAGCAAAGGAGAAAGCTACATCAGTTATGCAGATTATGCAATAGCTATGGTTGATGAATTAGCTAATCCTAAACATATTCAAAAAAGATTTAGTGTAATAAGTGAATAATTAGCTACGAGTTAATTTTTATGGCTTATTTGCTTTTTGTAAAGGTTCCTGGCAGGGAGTCTTTTTTTATTAGGGTAAATATTAACCGAGTTTACATTTGAGTAAAATAGATGGATTTTCAGAATTAAAACATAACTATTTTAAAAAAGTATCAAAACTTAATAGTTTGGATACTTTTTTTCTATTTGAATTTGGTTTTCTCTATAATTGTTACCCCAGTCAAACATAGAGTCAAGGATTGGTTGTAAACTACGACCTGTGTTTGTAAGAGAATATTCTACTCTAGGTGGTACTTTAGGGTATACCTTACAAATTACAAGTTGTTTTTTTCCATTTCTTTTAAGTTATTAGTAAGAACTTTTTGAGTTATATTTTCTAGTGAATTTTTTAATTCACCAAATCTTTTTGTACCAGTAGAAAGTTCTCGTATTATAAGTACTGTTCATTTACTACTTATTAGTTGTAGAGTTATTTCAACGGGACAAGCAGGTAATTCTTTTAACATAGATACTTATTCTTTCTATATTTTTATACTTATATATTAGAGTATTATATATGCTTGTTACTAAAGTTAGCTATAATGGAAATTATTATAAGTATAAATATATTAAAATACAATAATAAAATCTAAGTAAATCTAGGATTATTTTAAAAGTGTCTTTCAAGAAACTATACCACTTTAATGTGCGTACTTTACTTTAATTATAGCCTAGAAGTAAAATAAATACACAGAAAATAAGAAGTTTGTAAAGTATATAGGAGGAAAATACATGGCAGAATTATTTAATAAATACAAGAGCTATGAAGATAAAATAAATGATGTAGTAAAAAAAATAGAAGATGCAGATGCAATTGTGATTGGTATAGGGGCTGGAATGACTGCTTCTGGTGGTATTAATTATATAGACCAAAAAACTGTAAAGGAATTATTTCCTGAATACTATAATTTAGGTTTTAAATCAATTATGGAAATACAGTCAGCATTTTGGAAATTAAGTGAAGAAAACAAACTATCATATTGGGGATATTGGTCAAGACATATTGATAAAATTAGATATAAGACTGAATTATTAGCACCATATAAAAATTTAGTAAAAATAATAAGTAATAAAAACTATTTTATATGTACAACTAATGCAGATGGTCAAACTCAAAAATCTGGTTTTGATAAAGATAAGATATTTGCTCCACAAGGAAACTATGATGTTTTTCAATGCATAGTACCTTGTAGTAGAGATGAAGTTTATTCAAATGAAAGTATGGTAAAGGATATGGTAGCCAGTATAAATGAAAATAATCAAATAGATGAAAAATTTATACCTAAATGTCCTAAATGCGGGAATTATCTAATTCCTAATCTAAGATGTGATGATAAGTTTGTAGAAAATCCACATATGTATAATTTAGATCAATACAGAAATTTTATAATGAATAATATAGATAAGAATATTGTATTTATAGAATTAGGAGTAGGTTTTAACTCTCCAGGAATTATTCGTTTTCCATTTGAGCAAATAACATATAGTAGCCCAAATGCTACACTGATTAGAATAAATAAAGGAATGGCAATGGTTCCAAAGGAAATAGAAAGTAAGAGCATATGTATAGATGATGATATTAATGAAGTATTAATGCAAATTCTAAAAAAGATATAAGAAAAAGGAGGGAGCTTATGAATAAAGAAGAAAAATTGGATTATCTTATTGATGTTTTAATAAGTGAAAGTAATGAATACAAAAATATAGAAATTCCAATAAATTTTAAAGATAAAGTAAATTTACTACGTTCTTTAATGAATGTAAGAATGCCTAAGAAAATAAGCGATGAGTTTTTAGAAATACAGAATCAATTTTTAAAAGAACAAACAAAAGAAAAAGGTATTGTTAAATTAGATGATATAAAAACTATAAAAGAAGAGTATCCTAATACTAAATTACCATTTGCTAATAAGATATCTTTATGGCAAGGTGATATTACAAGGCTTCAGGTAGATGCTATAGTCAATGCAGGTAATAGTAAGTTGCTTGGCTGCTTTGTACCATGCCACGGATGTATAGATAATATAATTCATTTTTGTGCAGGAGTTCAGCTTAGAGAAGAATGCAATGAAATAATGAAAAAACAAGGTCATGATGAAAAGACAGGTAAAGCTAAAATTACAGATGCTTATAATTTACCTTCTAAAAAAGTTATTCATACTGTAGGACCTATAGTATACGGAAATCTTACAAAAGAACTTGAGGAAGATTTAAGGAATTGTTATAAAGCTTGTTTAGAAATTGCTTTAGAAAATAATACACGCTCCATTGCATTTTGTTGTATTTCAACAGGAGAGTTTCGTTTTCCAAATAAGAGAGCAGCACAGATTGCGATAGAAACGGTAACAAATTTTATTAATGAAAATGATTATGAATTTGATAGAATAATATTCAACGTATTTAAAGATATAGATAGAGATATATATGAAACTTTATTAAAGAGTTTATAGATTATGAGACATGTTTAATCTAAAAAGCTATATCTGAAGAGATAAATATTCAGAATAGGGAAGTAAGATCGATAAGTTAAAAATATCCTCCTTTGGAGGTGTAGCGGAGGGCCGTACCATAAATAAATGCGAAAAGCAGATTTAACTATTGATGGTGTTATCAATTAATAGAAAATCAATATAAAATTATAAAAGGAGAGTAAGATTTTTTATGTCTAATACGTTGAATATGTATTATTCTTATTGAGGCAATATAGAGAAAGTGCTAAGAGAATTCACCTGATTGAAAAAATAAATATATATATAAAGTTGAAGGTAAGATTAGATTGGGGTATAATTTAAAATTATATATTTAGAGGTGATAGTATATGATAGAATGTGAGTTATGTGAAGACTATTTTCATGAAGAGGATATAAGAGAATGTCCAGAATGTTTAAAGGAAATGTGTGAAAGCTGCTATGAAAGACATGTTCCTGTTTGTTTTTATGTTTCTCAGCATGATTACATAAATACCTATGATGAGTAGATTATACTTCTTAAAAGTATGAAAGAGGGACGACTAATATTATATAGAAATATGGTGAAAGAGTTAGTGTAAAAGCGAACTCTTTTTTTGTATGCACTAGGTAATCTTTAAGAAGTGCCTTAGCTAAATGCGGATTAACAAACGTTGGCTATTTGATAATCCAAGACTTATGTATATTTTATTAATTGTGACGGACTTTTATATTTTAGTGACGGAGTTGTGACGGACTTTTAAAAAGTCCGTCACTATTAAGTTATTTATATTGAATTTAGAGATTTTAATTGATATTTAAAGTGCTTTTATCTTTTTTATATTAAAAATCATATGAAATATAGCAAAAAATCACTAAAAATGTAATTCAAATTTAATATTATTATAACTTCTAACATATAAAATTAAGTTATAGTATATGTAAAAAATTACAGTTTGTTTACATAAAAAGAGTTAATCTGGCTAAGGTTAAGTTATATATGAAGAATTAGCTAGAAAGCAACATTCTCTTAAAGCAGAGCTTAAATAAATAATTAAGGAGGAAAATCGTAGATTTATTTAACTTATGAAAAAGAAGATTTTAATAATTTTAAGTATATTAATTTTAATATTTACAGGAATAACTCTTTATTTAACTCGAGAGCATATAATAATTTTTTATAGATGGATTACTAATGGTGAGGTTGTAAAGAGTTATATTCAAGGGTTTGGTCCTTGGGCAGCTTTAATATTTTTTGTATTTCAAATATTACAAGTTGTTATATTTTTTATCCCTGGAGAGGTTATACAAGCGGCTGGGGGATATATGTTTGGTGCCGTAGAAGGAACTTTGCTTTCATTCTTTGGGATTGCAGTTGGATCATTGGCTTTATTCTACATATGCCAAAAGTTCGGAAAAAAATTAGTACAAAAATTTGTACCTAAAGATATGTATGATAGCCTAGAAAAAATATTGAATAGTCCTAAATTTAAGCTTATTCTCGTAATATTATTCTTTTTACCAGGAGCACCTAAGGATTCACTTATTATGGTTTGTGCTTTAAGTAACATAACAATAAAACATTTTATAGTATTCTCTATGATTGGAAGAATACCAGCCTTAGCTGCTTCATCTTTTATGGGAGCAAATTTAGCTCAAGGTAATATTGTTAGTGTAATAGTTGTTGGTGTAATAGCATTGATAGCTTGTGTTTTAGGATTTATATTTAGAAAAGATGTCTTTAAGTACATAGAAAAACTTTAAACTTATTTTATTTAAATTACCTCTTTATTAAGAATAGAGGTAATTTTTTGTTGTTTAATGAAGAACATTTATATTGTCTTTTTATAAATTAGTATTTCAGAATAGTAATAATATAAAAGAATATAGATTCATATAGTCAAGAACACAATGGTTCTCATAAGAATATAATATAGAAAACTTGTATTGGAGAGAGCTATGATAACTAGGGAAAGATACGTTACATCATCACTAGAATTACACCTTTTTTTTGGGAGAATTATGAAGGAACACTCCTTATTTTTGGAAGCTGGATTCACACCTAAAAATACAAAACTTGCTAAAGAGGCTGATAAGTATAAAGAGGGTTTTGAAAAACTTCTAATGGATACGGTTAAATTAAGCGACGGAAGGGTTAGACAGTTGGTGATAAATTCTGGAGAAGTTTTTACCGAGTATACTTTAAATGCAGAAAAGAAGACAGAATATTATACAGGAATAGATATTAATTCTAAGATAACACTAATGCAGGAAGAGTTGAAATGCGCAAGTATAAAGAATATTGATTCTAAGGTGGTAAGCTGTGTAAGAAGTATTAATAATAGAGCCTTAAAATTATTGGATGGGCTAATAGAGTTTAAAACGAAAGTTTTAGATGGTATGCTTTGTTGTAAGCTGTTCACAGTAAATTATCCACTACTTATTGAACATATACTAAGGGAGGCTAAATTATATCGTTCATATATAGAGGAAATTGAATGTAATAACGATATAGATAGAGGAAATGTTAAAGAGACTGAGCTATTTTGGAATCAAATTATGATGGAGCATTCTTTATTTATTAGAGGATTGCTTGATCCAAGCGAAGAGGAATTAGTAAGCACTTCAAATGACTTTGCAAATGAATTCAGGGAATTAATTCAAGATGCAAAAGATGCTAACGAAATGACAATGGCTAGTGTTACAAATGAGACATTAAGAGAGACAATTAGGTTAAGAGATTTTAAGAAGGCAGGTACAAAGGGAATAGCTGATTGTGAAATAAAATCTATAATATTACCACTTCTTGCCGATCATGTGCTAAGAGAGGCAAATCATTATATCCGACTACTGAAGAGTTATGATGAATAAGGAGTCAAACCAATCTTTTAGTAGAATATAAAAAGAGTTAGTGTAAAAACTAGCTCTTTTTATATTTAAAATAAATAGTTTAAATAGTATAACTTTAAATGGTAAAATATTATAATTTTAATATATGGCTATATTTTAAATTAGTGTTGATTTTTAAATAGAATTGTAAGTTAGGTCTGAAGGGCTATCTAAAAATCAAGATTTACTTAAAGTAGAGCCAAATTTAAAGATGGAAAAGCAGGAGGGGAACATGAAGATAAAAGATGTATTATATGGAGAGTTTGTTGTTGAGCCAATATTAGAGGAATTAATAAACACAAAAGAAGTTCAGAGATTAAAGAATATACATCAAGGGGGAGCTAACTATCTTGTTAATCCAGAGTGGAATGTTACTAGATATGAGCATTCAGTTGGAGTAATGATATTTGTACGTCTTATGGGAGGAAGTATAGCAGAGCAAGCAGCAGGATTATTACATGATATATCTCATACTGCCTTTTCCCATGTGGTTGACTTAGTTGTGGACAACAAAGAAGAAGATTACCATGAAAAGATATTTGAAAATGTAATTGATAATTCTAATATTCCTAAGATATTAAAGAAATATGGTTATGATCCAAAAGAAATACTTTATAATGAGTCAAAATGGACTATCTTAGAAAGAAAAGCACCAAAGCTATGTGCAGATAGAATTGATTATACCTTAAGAGATATGTTTAGCTATGGTGTTATATCAAAGGAAGAAATTAAGCCATTTTTAGATAGTTTAAGAGTAGTTAATGGAGAAGTTGTTATTAGCTCTATTGAAAGTGCTGAGTGGTTTGTTGATTTATATTACAAAGAAGTTATAGGCTTATTTATGAACCCTCTTAGTATATATTCTAATGATAGATTAGCCAAAGCAATAAAGGCTGCTTTAAGAGCCAATGAGATTACATTAGATGATTTATTAGAAGATGATAATTATGTGTTTAATATACTTAAAAATTCTCAAAATGAAGAGGTAATGGCTTTTGTTAAACAATTAAATTATGATGCTAAAGTAGTAGAAGATAGTGAAAACTACGACATATACCAAGTAAATAAAATAAGAACTATTAATCCTGGTGTAATAATAGGAGATAAAGTTTATTTAGCATCAGAAAAGTCAGAAAAAGTTAAGGCCTTAAATGAAAATGCCTTAGAAACATGCAAAGCAGGAACTTACGTTAGAATTTTATAATAAACAAAAGAGGTTATATCAAAGCTAAATAATAAAACTTATAAGTATATTCAGTTTATAAGGTTTATTGAGTTGTTTTGATATAGCTCTTTTTTATATTAAGTAGTGTAGAGTAAGCTAATAATAAGATATTCATAGCTTTTATAAATAATGATACAAAAATTGTAATGATATAAAAATTATAGGTATAAAAATATATTAAATGGTTATTATTGTAAATAGAAAATTTTAAGTAAAAAATCACATTGATAAATCAATGTGATTTTAATAATTTATTCTTGGAGGGAATTTATGAATAAACCAAAATTAAAAGCACTATTAACAAGTAAAATAACCATAGGAGTACTTTGTTTTATTCTTGGAGGTATTGCTTTAGGAAATACTTCAAAGGTTGATATAACTAAAGAAAGATATAATCAATTACTAGAACTTGAAAAAGTTGCTTTAGAGAAAAATAACTCTGAAGAATTAGTTAATAATGAAGAAAAAGAAACTATTAGTGAGAAAGTAGTTGAGGAAAATTTAGAAGAAATGAATACAGACATTACAGATGAAAATAAATTATTAGGTCTTGGTGAAACCTCCTATTTAACTGATGAAAATGGCGTTAAATTAATGTCATTAACTAATGATACAACTCTCTAGTGTTTTCTTAAAGGATAATTCACTTGCGGCTGTACATAATAAAACAGATTATATAGAAACAACATCTACAGAATATTCTCAATGAAACTCAGTATTACAATTTTGCTTGAACAGGTGAGTAGGAATTATCTTATTAATAGCACAAGGTTATATTGGTGAGAATATAGTATTAATGTTATTAATACTAGATTTTTAGGAGATAAATCATGGGATATTACGTTAATGTTGAACCAGGAGTAAAGCTATATGTAGAGGATCTTAATGAAGATGGAAAGGAAACTATAGTTTTTCTTCATGGTTGGCCAGGGGATCACAATCTATTTGAATATCAATTTAATTACTTAGCACCAAAAGGGTGTCGTTGTATTGGAATCGATCAGAGGGGATTTGGTAATTCTGATAGACCATTGCATGGATATGATTACAATACATTAAGTGATGATGTTAGATGTGTAGTACAAGAATTAGGTCTTAATAATTTTACATTACTCGGTCATTCTACAGGAGGAGCAATATCTATAAGATATATGGCTAGGCACAATGGTTGTGGCGTAAAGAAACTTTTACTATGTGCAGCTGCAGCTCCAAGCCTTATTAGACGCCCTTATTTCCCATATGGATTAAAGAAGGAGGATGTTGATAAGATTATCAAAGGAACATATAGTGATAGACCTAAAATGTTAGAGGATTTTGGTAAAACCTTTTTCTATAAAAAAGTTAGTCGTCCATTTTCACAATGGTTCTTACAATTAGGTTTTAAGGCTGCGGGATGGTCAACAGCAGAAATCGCTAAAACATGGCTTGACGAGGAACAATTATTTGAAGATATGAGGGAAATAAATACACCAACATTAATCCTGCATGGTATTCATGATAAGGTATGCTTATTCCCATTAGCAGAACAACAAAAGAAACTAATAAAGGGTAGCAAACTTATAAAATTTGAGAATAGTGGACATGGCTTATTCTATGATGAAAAAGATAAGTTCAACAGAGAAGTTCTATGCTTTGTTAATAGTTGAGATAAGTCTTCATAATAGAATTTATGATAGTATAGAAATAGCTGAAAATAATGAGAAGTTAACTAATTTTAAATAGTAGAAGAGTGAAAATCTTTTAGAAGCTGATTTGATGTAAGTTGGGGATTAAATTAATATTATATCAAATAATTAAAAAATAAAGTTGAATATATAATCATATGTAAAGAAAAAAGTTCTACTTATTAATGGGGGGAGAGCTTTTTTCTTTGGGGATAATATTAAAATAAACTTAAAATAAAGTCAAAGTAAAAGATTTTAATAAATAAGTTTTTTATAAAGAATAAATATAAAATCAATAATTTTTAGTGGAATAAAAGAAAATACCTATTATATTTACTCAATTTATTTAATACACACAAAAAAGGGATTAATTGTGTCTACTAAATATTAGATTTATCATAAACTCATAGTATAAATCACAGATGCTTACAGCGGGTAAGCATTAAAAGTAAGATTTTTAGGAGATGAATTTATGAAAGTAACTAGTAAAGGAATAATTAATGGAATTATTCAAGATAGATTTGGAAAAAGAGGACCTTTAGATGAATATGGAATTCCAATGTGTTCTCTTCCTTTAAAGATAAAAGATGCTCCAAAGAAGACAAAATCATATGCTATTTTCCTTGAAGATAAAGATGCTATACCAGTAAGCGGAGGATTCTCATGGATCCATTGGGTTGCTGCTAATATCACAGAAAAAGAAGTTCCTGAGAATGCAAGTAGAACTTTAGATAATATTGTACAAGGATTAAATAGTTGGATTAGTATTCAAGGAGGACAAAAACCAAAGGAAGCATGTAGGTATTATGGCGGAATGACACCACCAGACAAGGCTCATATTTATGAAATTCATGTATATGCATTAGATTGTCTAGTGGACTTAAAGAATGGTTTCTATGCAAATGAGCTATTTAGAAAAATGGATGGACATATATTAGATGAATACACATTAAAAGGAATTTATGAAGCTTAATTTTAAAGCATAGCCTTTATTTTTACCATGATTATTAAATTAGAATTTGTTTGTATAATATTATGTAAATGGATATAATCAATAGGTATAAGATGGAAAATAGAGCCTTTAGATTTTGAACATCAAAACAATATGGATGATTGGCTTATAGTAGAGAAAATTGAAGATGTGCTTATTGGAAGTAGTATAGATTATAACTATGAAAATACTAAATTATAATTACGAAAATTATATTGACAATGATTATTGAATATAGTAAACTTAACTTAAATTAAACGATTACAAATAAATACGTGATTGTTACTGATTCGATCAGGCGAGACCTTAATTAATGGGAAGAGATTTTTTATAAATCCTTTCGATTAGTTGAGGTCCTTTGTTTTTTTAGTGATAAAATATGATTTGGGGAGGTGAGAGCTTTGATTATTAAGAAAATTTTTAATAATAACTGTATGCTAGCCAAAGATTCTAATAAACGTGAAGTAGTAGTTATGGGCTGCGGAGTTGCGTTTAAAAAGAATGTTGGTGAAGAGGTTGATAATCAGTTAGTTGAAAAAGTATTTATTCTTAAAGAAAAGGAGGCTTCTGAAAAGTTTAAATTGCTTTTAGAAGATGTTCCAGCAGAACAGATTTCCTTGTGTTATGACATTATTGAATATGCTAAAAATATTTTAGATGTTGAACTTAATGAATATATATATGTTACACTTACAGATCATATTAGTCATGCTATAAAGCTTTATGAAGAGGGTATAGGTAAACCTAATATGTTAATTTGGGAGATAAAAAGGTTTTATCCAAAAGAATTTAAAGTTGGGTTAAAGGCACTTGAATTTATTGAAAGTGAGACAGGCTATAAATTAAATGAAGATGAAGCAGGAAGTATAGCTCTTCATTTGATAAATGCTCAAATAAACAATAAATATAGCCATGTAGATGATGTTTTTAATATAACAAAAAAGGTAAAAGACATACTTAATGTAATTAAATATACATATAACACTACTCTTGATGAAAATTCTTTAAGTTATGAAAGGTTTATAACCCATTTAAGATTTTTCTTTAAGAGATTAGAAGGAAAAGAAGAAAACCAAGGTGAAGAAGAGGATTTCTTACTTAATCAAGTAAAAGTCAAATATAAAAAAGCCTATGAGTGTATGTTAAAAATAGAAAAATACCTTGGAATTGAATTGAATAAGGAAGAGCAATTATATTTAACCTTGCATATTCAAAGAGTTACACAAGCATAAGGTTAGATAAGAGCTTGGATTGTTACTGTTAAATCAGGCGATACCACTTAGTATGAAATAGGTAATATTTAAAAATATACTATTTTATAATGTGGTATCGCTCTTTTATTAAAATAAATATTAAGAAAATTCAAAATATTGTGGGAAATAAGATTTTTGGGAGGCGAGAAGATTATGAAGTATGAACAATTAGCCAAAGACATTATTTATAATGTTGGAGAAAAAGAGAACGTTAACTCAGTTACTCACTGTATTACAAGACTAAGATTTAAATTAAAAGATGAAAGTAAGGCAAATACAGAAGTTTTAAAGAATATGGATGGAGTTGTAACCGTTATTAAAAGTGGTGGACAATATCAAGTTGTAATTGGAAATCATGTTCCAGATGTTTATAAAGACGTAGTTGAAGTAGGAGGATTTAATAACGAATCATCAAGTGATGATAATGAAGTAAAAGAAAAAACAAGTCTTTTTAATAGCTTTATAGATGTTATTTCAGGAGTGTTTTCTCCGATTTTAGGATTATTAGCGGCAACTGGTATGATTAAAGGTCTTACTGCATTATTCCTAGCTCTTGGATGGCTTTCTAAAACTTCAGGAACTTATGAAATTTTAAATGCTATAGGGGATTCACTATTTTACTTTTTCCCAATCTTTTTAGGATATACATCAGCTAAGAAGTTTAAGTTAAATCATTTTACTGGTATGGTAATTGGTGCAGCACTTGTTTATCCAGCTTTATCAGGATTAACAGCAGGAAATCCATTATTCACCTTGTTTCAAGGAACAGTAATTGAATCACCTGTTTATATAACATTTTTAGGTATTCCAGTAATACTTATGACTTATTCATCAAGTGTTATTCCAATAATTATTGCAACTTACGTAGCATCAAAGGTTGAAAGAGGATTTAAAAAAATAATACCAGACGTAGTCAAAACATTCTTAGTACCATTTTGTACTATATTAGTAGTTATACCTTTAACTTTCATAGTAATTGGACCAATAGCAACTTGGGCAGGTCAAATTTTAGGATCTATTACTCTAGGAATTTATAACTTCAGTCCATTAGTAGCTGGTTTATTCATTGGTGGATTCTGGCAAGTATTTGTTATCTTTGGATTACATTGGGGACTAGTACCGGTTGCTATAAACAATATATCAATGTTAGGATATGATACTATACTTGCAATGTCTTTTGCAGCATCATTTGCTCAAATAGGTGTAGTACTTGCAATATGGATAAAAACAAGAGATAAGAAATTAAAATCTTTATGTATACCTGCATTTATTTCAGGACTATTTGGAGTTACTGAACCAGCTATTTATGGAGTTACATTACCACGTAAGAAACCATTTATTTTAAGTTGTATAGCATCAGGTGTGGGTGGTGCCATAATAGGAGTTATGGGAACAAAGCAATACATAATTGGTGGCCTTGGAATATTTGGTGTCCCAAGTTTTATAGATACTTCAGTGGGAATAGATAGAGCATTCTATGGAGCTTTAATAGCAATGGTAGTTGCTTTTGTATTTGGATTCTTATTAGTATGGTTAGTAGGATTTAAAGATGAGAATCTTAATGGAGGAGATAAGAATAAACAAGACAACAAAGAAGTTAAGCAAGAGTCATTAACTAATCAAGAAGTAATTATTAGTCCATTAAAGGGAGAAGTTACTGAATTATCAAAAGTAGAAGATGAAGCTTTTTCAACAGGTTTACTAGGAAAAGGAATAGCAATAAAACCTGTAGAAGGTAAAGTTGTAGCACCAGCGGGTGGTGTAGTAACTACATTCTTCCCAACAGGGCATGCTCTTGGTATTACAACAGATAATGGAACAGAGATATTAATTCATGTAGGTATGGATACTGTTCAATTGGAAGGTAAATACTTCACTCCAAGAGTTAAACAAGGGGATAAAATCAAAGCTGGAGATGTTTTATTAGAATTTGATATAAACAAAATAAAAGAAAGTGGATTTTCTACTATAACACCTGTAATAATAACAAATTCTGATAAGTATTTAGATATAATTGAGACTGATAAAAAGGATATAAACTATAAAGAAGACTTATTAACAGTTGTAATATAAGACACTGATTTAAGTGAAAGTTGATTTTTAGATATCTATTTAGAATTATTCATAGCTCTATTTAAAAATCAACACTATTTTAAAATATTATTAATATAAAAAGAAATATGTTTTTAGAATTAAATTTTATTATATTATTATAGACATAAAGTAAAAGGAGTGTTTAGAATGACAAAAAAATCAGGATTTAGAGAAGGATTTTTATGGGGTGGGGCAGTTGCTGCCAACCAATGTGAAGGTGCATGGAATGTAAATGGAAAAGGAATAAGCACAGCTGACGTAGCAACAGCTGGAGCTGTAAATATAGCAAGAGAATATACAGATGGGGTTATAGAAGGTAAATACTATCCATCACATGAAGCTATAGATTTTTATCATAGATATAAAGGAGACATAAAATTATTTGGAGAAATGGGTTTTAAATGCTTTAGAACATCAATAAACTGGACTAGAATTTTTCCTAATGGAGATGAAAGTGAGCCAAATGAAGAAGGATTAAAGTTTTATGATGATTTATTTGATGAATGCTTAAAATATGGAATAGAGCCAGTAGTTACAATATCTCATTATGAGATGCCATATGCTTTAGTAGAAAAGTATGGATCATGGAGAGATAGAAGACTAGTAGATTTCTATGTGAATTACTGCAAAGCAATATTCACTCGTTATAAAGATAAGGTTAAATATTGGATGACATTTAACGAAATTAATGTAATAGCTCTTCATCCATTTATACCAGCAGGGCTTAAATTTAAAGAGGGTGAAAATAAACTACAAACAACTTACAAAGCGGCTCATCACCAATTTTTAGCTAGTGCAAAGGCTGTAAAGCTAGGACATGAAATAAATCCAGAATTTAAAATTGGATGTATGATTTTATTCCCTCAAACATATCCAGCTACATGTAATCCTAAGGATGTACAGGCTGCTAATGAGTTTATGGATACAACATACCTATTTGGAGATGTTCAAGCAAGAGGATATTATTCAAATAAAGCTAAGAAATTCTTCGAAAGAAATGATATAAATATAAAGATGGAAGAAAATGATGAAGACATCCTAAGAGAAGGAAAAGTTGATTTCATAGGATTCAGTTATTACATGACAATAGTTAAGTCAGCTGAAGGTGAAGATGAAACTGGTGGAAATATGCTAGGTGGAGTTAAAAATCCATACTTAGAAGCTTCAGATTGGGGATGGCAAGTAGATCCTGAAGGATTTAGAATATCATTAAATAATCTATATGATAGATATCAAATCCCACTATTCTGTGTTGAAAATGGCTTAGGAGCAGTAGATGTGGTTGAAGAAGATGGATCTATAAATGATGACTATAGAATCGAATATTTAAGAAGACATATAACTGAAATGAAGAAGGCTGTAGAAATAGATGGCGTAGATTTAATGGGTTATACTCCTTGGGGATGTATTGACTTAATAAGTGCAAGTACTGGAGAAATGAAAAAGAGATATGGTTTTATCTATGTAGATAAAGACAATGATGGAAATGGAACACTAGAAAGAAGCAGAAAGAAGAGTTTTTACTGGTATAAAAAAGTTATAGAATCAAATGGAGAAATCTTATAATAAAATTTAGATTTATTTAAATTATAAAACATACTTACAAAGCATAATGTAAGTATGTTTTTTTATGTTTAATTTAAAGCCATTATTATCTATTGAATTCTTTTTGATAGAAGATCTGCTGTTAAATAATAAGTATTAGCTAAATAAAAATCAATTATAGTACTTCGATTTTAATCTTATTTATTTTGAAGTTAACCAAAAAAATTATATATAAGTAATTAGGTGATATGAATATTAATTTAGAATCAAGTTTTTTAAAATTTTCATTGAAGTTTATAAGTTACAAGGTAAAAAATGTTAAAATATACAAAACAGTATTTTAGTTAAATACAAAAAGTTTAATATATCAATAGGTGAAAAATAAGTATTATAGATAACAATAATATTTAATTAGAATAAGGGAGTGATTTTATGTGGGAAGAGTTAGGGATTAGCAGTGGAACTGCAATAATAGTATTAATTGCTATTTATTTTGTAGTAAAATGGGCAGTGAAAAATGGTATTAATGAATCAAATTTGGGAAGACATTATAAAAATAAAGATGAATTTTAATATGGTTAGGTACTTTGCTTCAATGAATATTTTTTGTAAAGTATGAATTTTTTTAGAAGGGCAAGTCTACACTTGCCTTTTTTATTTTATAAATAATTATTTTAAATGGAAATTTAATTATAAATATATCTAATTTTTAAGGACGAAATAATAATGATAATTATAAAAATTTATTTGAAATTTCTATAATTAAACCTAATTTAAAGGTAAAAATAAAAAAATATTAAAATTTTTTAAAAATATTATTCACTAAATATACATAGTATATTCAATTAATTTAAATTATTTACGGTAATTGAAATATCTGACTTTTACAAAATTTGTTTAATTAACCGGTTTATTAATTAGATTTATTTTTGAATAAAAATGAAAGTACATATGCAATATTTACCAATTTGTGGATTTGAAATCGTTTAATAGTGGGTGTATAACATAGGTGTAGGGAGGAAACGACCTACAAAAACCTAAAAGACAAAGGGAGGAAGGGTATATTATGAGAGACGACAGAGCATTAAATGTTACTTCTGAAATTGGAAGATTAAAAACAGTTCTACTACATAGACCTGGAGAAGAAATTGAAAACTTAACACCAGATTTATTAGATAGATTACTATTCGATGACATTCCATTCTTAAAAGTTGCGAGAGAAGAACATGACGCTTTTGCACAAACTTTAAGAGATGCGGGAGTAGAGGTGCTTTATCTAGAAGTTCTTGCTGCTGAAGCAATAGAAACTAGTGAAGAAGTTAAGGAACAATTTATAAGTGAGTTTATTGATGAGGCTGGAGTTGAAAGTGAAAGATTAAAAGAAGCATTAATAGAATACTTCAACTCATTTAGTGATAATAAAGAAATGGTCGATAAAATGATGGCTGGGGTAAGAAAAGAAGAACTTAAGGATTATCATAGAGAATCATTATATGATCAAGTAAATAATGTATATCCATTTGTATGTGATCCAATGCCAAATCTTTATTTTACTAGAGATCCATTTGCAACAATTGGACATGGTATTACATTGAATCATATGAGAACAGATACAAGAAATAGAGAAACAATATTTGCAAAATACATATTCAGACATCATCCAAGATTTGAAGGAAAAGATATTCCATTCTGGTTTAACAGAGATGAAAAAACTTCTCTTGAAGGTGGGGATGAATTGATACTTTCAAAAGAAATTTTAGCAGTTGGTATATCTCAAAGAACTGATTCAGCATCAGTTGAAAAATTAGCAAGAAAATTATTATACTACCCAGATACAACTTTCAAAACTGTATTAGCATTTAAAATACCAGTATCAAGAGCATTTATGCATTTAGATACAGTATTTACTCAAGTAGATTATGATAAATTTACTGTTCATCCTGGTATAGTAGGACCTTTAGAAGTTTATGCATTAACTAAAGATCCAGAAAATGATGGGCAACTACTTGTAACAGAAGAAGTTGATACTTTAGAAAATATCTTAAAGAAATATCTAGATAGAGATATTAAATTAATAAAATGTGGTGGCGGAGATGAAATAATAGCTGCTAGAGAACAATGGAATGATGGTTCAAATACACTTGCTATTGCACCAGGTGAAGTTGTAGTTTATTCAAGAAACTATGTAACTAATGCAATATTAGAAAAACAAGGAATTAAATTACACGTTATCCCTTCATCAGAGTTATCAAGAGGTAGAGGGGGCCCAAGATGTATGTCAATGCCTCTAATAAGAGAAGATTTATAAAATAACACTTAACATAATAGAGAGAATTTAAGAGAATATAAAAATTTCGGATTCTTGTAAACGTAGAGAAATAAAGAAATATTGAATATTGGGAGGAATTAACAATGGCAGTTAACTTAAAAGGAAGAAGTTTTTTAACATTAAAAGATTTTACACCAGCAGAAATTAGATATTTATTAGATCTTTCTCATGATTTAAAAGCTAAAAAAAGAGCTGGAATATTAGGAGATAGCTTAAAAGGTAAGAATGTAGTTTTATTATTCGAAAAAACTTCAACTAGAACAAGATGTGCTTTCGAATGTGGAGCTGCTGAAGAAGGTGCTCATGTAACATTCTTAACTAACTCACAAATGGGTAAAAAAGAATCAATAGAAGATACTGCAAAAGTTCTTGGAAGAATGTACGATGGTATTGAATTCAGAGGATTCAAACAATCAACTGTTGAAGAATTAGCTAAACATGCAGGGGTTCCAGTATGGAATGGATTAACTGATGCTGACCACCCAACTCAAATATTAGCAGACTTCTTAACAATAGAAGAACATGCAAGTAAACCATTAAGAGAAATCAAATTAGTATTTGCTGGAGATACAAGAAATAACATGAGTTATGCATTAATGTATGGTGCAGCTAAAATGGGAATGCACTTCGTAGCTCTTGGACCAGAAAGCTTAAAACCAGATGAAGATATTCTTAAAGAAATGCAAGAATACTCAAAAGAAACAGGAGCAACAATAGAATTTTGTTCAAACGTTGATGAAGCAGTTAAAGATGCAGATGTTATCTACACTGATATTTGGGTATCAATGGGAGAAGATGAAAGCTTATATCCTGAAAGAGTTAAATTGTTAACTCCATACAAAGTAACTAGAGAAATGATGAATAAAACAGGAAATAAAAATACTTTATTCATGCACTGTCTACCATCATTCCATGATGAAGATACAGAAGTTTGTAAAGATATGATGGATAGATTAGGTCTTGATATAAGAGAAGTTGAGGATGAAGTATTCAGAAGCAAAAATTCAGTTGTATTTGATGAAGCTGAAAACAGAATGCATACAATTAAGGCAGTAATGGTAGCAACTGCTGGAAAATAATAAATTTTTCTTAAGGGGCTGTATTTATAATATTATCTAAGGAGAATAATTAGCATTTAAATTATTTAAATTTAACAACTGAATTTTCCTTTCATCATATTATAAATGCCGCCCTGTTTTTACTAAGGTGAAAGTGGGTGAGTTATATGGCAGATCAACAAAATGAACCAAAAAAATTAGGGTTTGCTCAATTGGCAGCATTAATAGTTGGTTCTATGATTGGAGGTGGAGCTTTTAATCTTCCATCAGATATGGCAAGAGGAGCTGGAACTGGAGCAATTATAATAGGATGGATTATAACAGGTATTGGAATGATAGCATTAGCATTTGTATATCAATCATTGGCTAATAGAAAACCTGAGCTTACTGGTGGGGTTTATAGTTATGCAAAAGCTGGTTTTGGAGAATATATAGGATTTAACTCAGCTTGGGGATATTGGTTAAGTGCATGGATTGGAAACGTATCTTATTCAGTACTTCTATTTGGAGCTATTGGTTATTTCTTCCCGGTGTTTGGAGAAGGAAATAATGTAGCAGCTATTATCGGTGCATCAATATTACTTTGGGCATTTACATTATTAATATTAAATGGTGTAAGTGGAGCAGCACTTATAAATCTTATAACTACTATAGCTAAATTAGTTCCAATATTTTTATTTATAGTGATTTCATTATTTATGTTTAATTTCGATAAATTTACATTCCAATTCTGGGGTACAAGCGGTCTAGGTGGAATTGTAGAACAAGTTAAAAGTACAATGCTAGTAACATTATGGTGCTTTATAGGGATTGAAGGAGCTGTAGTTGTTTCAGGAAGAGCTAAGAAGCAAAGTGATGTAGGTAAGGCAACAGTGATTGGCCTTATAGGAACATTAATAATATATATGTTAATAACATTAATGGCACTTGGAGTTATGGACAGAGTTAAACTTTCAGGTCTTGAAAACCCTTCAATGGCTTATGTATTAGAGTTTGCAGTAGGTAAATGGGGTGCAGTTCTTATAAATTTAGGATTAATAATTTCACTATTTGGATCACTTCTTGGATGGGCATTACTTGCCGCAGAAATTCCTTATGTAGCAGCAAAGGATGGAGTATTACCTAAAGTATTTGCTAAGTTAAATAAGAAAGGAACACCAAGTGGTTCATTAATAATAACTAATTTATTAGTACAAGCATTTTTAATATTAACATTAGTAGCAAGTAGTACATATCAAGCTTTATATTCAGTAGCTAGTACAGCTATATTAGTACCATATCTTTTAAGTGCTATGTATGGATTTAAGTTAGCTTTAACAGGCGAAACTTATGATAAAAATCCTACTGGTAGAACTAGAGATAAAATTTTTGGTGGAATAGCAACCGTTTATGCTATATGGCTTTGTTATGCCGCAGGGCTTAAATATTTATTATTATGTTTCATATTATATGCAGTAGGAATTATATTCTTCTACATTGGTAAGAAACAGAATAATAAAGATGGTGAAGTATTCGTAGGAAAAGAAAAAATATTAGCCATAATCGTTTTAATCATAGCAATTATAGCAGTAGTAATGCTAGTTAATGGAACTATTACTATTTAGAGTATGATCTTAAAATAAGACTATGTTTTAAGTAAACGTTTATTTTAGCTAGCTATTAAGAACTATTTGAAAATCAAGGTTGTTTTAAACCATAGAATAAAATTGAAAATAAGTATAAATATAAAGTACTTACTTAAAGATTAAATTGTGAGAAAAAAGGGAGGAAAAGACAATGAAAATCGTTTTAGCATTAGGCGGAAATGCATTACAAAAAGATTCAAAAGATAAAAGTGCAGAAGGTCAATTACAAGCATGTAGACAGACAGCTGTTTCAGTAGCTGATTTAATAGAAGATGGACATGAAGTATCAATAGTACATGGAAATGGACCACAAGTTGGACAAATATTAGCTAGTATTGAATTAGCTCACCAAGTTGATAATGGAAATCCATTATTCCCATTTGATGTAGTTGATGCTTTCTCAGAAGGTTATATCGGTTATCATCTTCAAAACACAATAAGAGAAGAGCTTTTAAAAAGAGGAATTAAAAAATCAGTAGATACAATTACAACTCAAGTAATCGTTGACAAGAATGATCCTGGATTTAAAAATCCAACTAAACCAATAGGTTCTTTCTATTCAAAAGAAGAAGCTGAAAAGCTAGAAAAAGACAAAGGATATACTATGAAAGAGGATGCTGGTAGGGGATATAGAAGAGTAGTAGCTTCACCAAAACCAGTAGATATAGTAGAAAAAGAAGCTATAAAAACTATGGTAGATAACGGATTTATTGTAATCGCTTGCGGAGGAGGTGGAATCCCTGTAATAGAAGAAGGAAACAGTCTTATAGGAGTACCTGCTGTTATTGATAAAGACTTTGCCGCTGAAAAATTAGCTGAAATATTAGATGCAGATGCATTATTAATACTAACAGCAGTAGATAGAGTTTGTATAAATTTCAACAAACCAAATCAAGAGGCTTTAAAAGAAATTAATCTAGAAAAAGTAGATAGATATATAGAAGAAGGACAATTTGCTCCAGGAAGTATGCTTCCAAAAGTTGAAGCTTGTAAAAAATTCGTATTAAGCGGAGATGACAAAATGGCTATAATTGCTTCTTTAAGTAATGCTAAAGCAGCTTTAAGAGGAGAATCTGGAACAAAAATAATTAAATAAAAATTACCCAAAGATATTAATTTTATTGTTTATATTAGTATACATACAGGGTTAAAGGGTAGCAAAGGAGAAGTTATGAGTAATTTAGAGAAATCTTTAAGACAACAGGCAATATTGGATATAGTAGAAAACACTTGTATCGGTAAACAAGAAGAATTAATAATTGAACTAAAAGCATATGGAATAAGTGTAACACAAGCTACACTATCAAGAGATTTACATGAAATGAATATAATTAGAAAAAGTTTTGATAATAAAGAGCACAGATATGTAGTCGCAAAAGAAGGAGCTTTTGTGAAGAAGTATAAAAACATATTTAAAAGCTCAGTTGTAGGTGTAGCTATTCAAGAATATTTTATATTGGTTAATACATTAAATGGTATGGCTAGTTTAGTTGGAGAATTTATAGATAGACTTGGAGATAATAGAATAGCTGGAACTGTAGCTAGAAAAAATCACATATTAGTGTTGTGTAGAAGCCTTAATGCTACACAACAAATATTTAAAGAATTAGATTCTTTAAGACTATAATTAGACTTAAAAAGTAAATGTTATATTTAAATTAAATATTGATTTTCAGCTAGATATTCAGATCTAACTAAAGATTGATATTAGTTTAAAATAGAACCTAAGTAAAAAATATATAAAATCTTACCACCTTAAAAATGTTGCGTTTTATACTTAAGAATTATATAAGAAACCATAAAGAAATTAAGAATATTAAAAAATAAAAAAATGTTTTAATTGAGTAAATAAAATCCTAAACAATTACCTAAAAGATGAAATTTTAATATCACAGTCTTAGTATACAAGTTCTATATAAATATAGAGTTTACATACTTTGGCTGTGATATTTTTTTATAATATTTATTTTTTCAAATTTTCCTTTTTTAGATTTATGTATTTTAAAACTTTCTTTATAAACATTCATATGTTATATTTTCTTTCAAAAGCATATAAATTTAATATGTTTTAACTTTATAATACATAAATAATTCTGAAAAAAATAACTTTTTTATAATTTATAGTTTTGATTATATATTATATAAAGTTTAAAAATAATAAGTATAATATGAGTAAGATTTATAATAAATTTCATATTGAATTTATTAATATAATTAATAATAAAGTTAAGAATTATTTGATTTAATTAGAAATGAATAGGAGAGGTTACTATGGGAAAAATTTTTTATATTAGTGATACTCATTTTGGGCATAAGAATATTATAAAATACTCAAAGAGACCATTTAAATCTATAGAAGATATGACAGAAGGATTAATAAAACTTTGGAATAATAAAGTGAATCACGAGGATACTGTCTATATTTTAGGAGATATGTTCTATGGAATTAAATTAGATTATGAAAAGATAATAAAGAGATTAAATGGTAAAAAGGTATTGATTAAGGGGAATCATGATCAGTGGATAGAAAATAATGGAAAATTAGAAAAGTTATTTTTAGATGTGGCAGACTATAAAGTAATTAAGGATTGTGGGAAACAAATTGTATTATTCCATTATCCAATAATTGAGTGGGCATATAAAAATAATGGGTCAATACATCTATATGGCCATGTACATGATATCTGTAATAAGGAAACTAAAGTAATGTATAACATGGAAAATGCTTATAATGTTGGAGCTGACGTTAATAATTTAGAGCCTTGTACTTTAGAAGAGATAATAAGGAATAAAAATAACTTTGGATATGATATATATGAAAAATAAACTAAAAAGCTACTAGGTAAAAATTTACCTAGTAGCTTTTATTTAAATTATCTTCTAACTATTTTAATTCCGTAAGGTTCCATTTCAAATATTTGCTCTACCTTCTCACCTGTTAACATATCTGTTAAGTTAAGGTCTTTAGTATCTATAGACTTATGCTCATTTGAGAAGTTCATGAAGAATACGAACTCGTTATTCTCATCCATACGAACTTGAGCGTTAACTCCAGCAGGTAAATCAAGCTCTATAGCTTTCTTTAGGCTCATTTTCTTAGCTAAGTTTCCATAGAAATCAGCAAGGAATTCATCATTGTTTCTAAATGCTATATAGTAAGCTTCTCCTTGTCCAAATTTATTACAAGTTAAAGCTGGCATACCTTTGTAGAAGTCAGTTTTATATGTTGCAAGAACTTCAGCGCCTTCAGAGTGTATTAGGTCACAGAATATTCTAGCTTCATATTCACCCTTCATTCCAAGGCTATTTTCTTTTTCAATAGCTACGTAGTTTACATCTTCATCATAAAGAGCATCTAATTCTTCGGCCCATATTCCTGTAACTTTTCTAAGTGGACCAGGGAATCCGCCTAAGAAGCATAGGTCATTTTCATCAACAATTCCACTCCAGTAAGTTGTTACTAAAGTTCCACCATTATTAACGAACTCTTCAAGTCTTTCACCTACACCAGGTCTTAATAAGTAAAGCATTGGTGCAACAACTACCTTGTATTTTGAGAAATCACAATCCATATTTATAACGTCAACTGGAATTGACATATCCCAGAATGCTTTATAGTGCTTTTGACAAGTATCATGATAATCTTTCTTTTCTATTCTTGGACCTTGTGCATCATTAATTGCCCAGTAGTTTTCCCAGTCGTAAATAACTGCTACTTCAGGCTCTACAGATGTTCCAATTACATCATTAAGCTTAGATAAGATTTCTCCAACCTTAGTTACATCTCTAAATACTCTTGTATTTTCATGTCCACAATGGTCAACTACAGCACCATGGAATTTCTCAGATGATCCTCTGCTTTTTCTCCATTGGAAGTACTGAACAGTATCTGATCCATGAGCAACAGCTTGAAGAGAAGATAGAACATGCATACCAGGACGTCTAAGCTTCGCAACTGATTGCCAGTTTGTTGAACTTGGAGAGCTCTCCATCATCATAAATGGTTTACCGTTTAAGATAGCTCTGTTTAAATCGTGAACGAAACCAATTCTACTTCCTTCGTGAGCATCACTTCTGTCATCACTATGCCAGTAAGGATAGTTATCCCATGATACAACATCTAGGTAAGGTGCAAATTTCCAGTAATCTATACCTCTGTAAAGTGATATATAGTCATGGAAGTTAGTAGTTACAGGAATATCAGGTGTGATTTCCTTTAATATACTTCTCTCATGTTTGTAGTAATCTAATGTTTGGTGAGTAACGAATCTCATCCAATCTAGATTTAATCCATGAAGAGCAGGTTCCCCGTGAGGTGCTGGTGCTTCTATTTCATCAAAGCTAGCATATGTGTGACTCCAGAATTTAGCCCACCAAGCATGATTTAATTTATTTATATCATTGTCATATTTCTCTCTTAAGAATTCTCTAAATGCTTTTTCACATAGAGGGCAGTAACATTGTCCTTCAAATTCATTTGAAATGTGCCACATTATTAGAGCAGGGTGGTCTTTATATCTCTCTGCTAATAATCTATCTATTATAGCGATTTTTTCTCTATAGATAGGAGAAGTGTAGCAGTGATTATGACGCTCTCCATATAAATTTCTTACTCTGTTTGGCATAACTCTTAAAGTTTCTGGGTATTTGTGAGCCATCCAAATTGGTTTAGCTCCACTTGGTGTAGCAAGTATAACTTGGTTACCATTCTTGTGCATTAAATCCATGATTTCGTCTAACCATTCAAAGTTGAATTTTCCTTCTTCAGGCTCTAACATTGTCCATGAGAATATTCCTACAGCGACAACATTTGTATGTGAAAGTTTCATTAATCTTACATCTTCGCCCCATATATTAGGCATATCAATCCATTGCTCTGGGTTATAATCCGCTCCGTGAAGCATTCTTGTTATTTTAGAACTTATTGGTCCAAAGTTTTTCAAAATAATCTCCTCCATATACCATATTAATTAAATTATTTTTATTTAAGTTTGTTTAAGTTTTAAAATTTTAAATATTTTATTTATTAATTTAAGTTGAGAGAAAGTAAGGAGATATTGAATCCTTACTTCTCAACTTAATGAGTTACCATATTTAATTAAGTTAATTTAGATTAAGCAATTCTTTCTGAATTAGCTTCATCAACTAATTCGTTTGCAACAGCTTTTCCAACTTTCTTCTCATATTTTCTCCAGCAGATTTCAGCAAATCCTAGGAAAACTACTAATCCTAATACGTTATATACAAGTACGAATACAGGATTTGTTGCTCCAGCTTCTAATGTTCCATTGAAGTAAGCTATAAAGTCTTGTGGTGCAGGAACTGAAGATATTATGAATACGAATGAGAATAATGCAAGTAATAATAATCCAATTGCTATACCAAAACCTCTTGATCCAACTTTAAAGCTTCTTTCCATATCATCTTTCTTAGCTCTTAAAACAACATAGCCAACTAAGAAGAATAATACTGGGATTAGAGAAGTTGACGCTGTCATGTTTATTAACATTTCAAGTAAGCTATCTACTGATCCAATTCCTAAAGCTGGTACTAATAATAAAACTGTTACAACTGCTGCTTGAACATATAAAGCATTTACAGGAGTACCTTTTTTATCTGTTTGAGCAATCCACTTACCAAATATTCCTTCTGGAATTTCAGAGAATAATACTTTTACTGGTGCTGCTGTCCATAAAACTAATGAACCTAAAGACGCAAGCATCATTATGAATCCAACTATGTTTGTTACTATATTTCCTATTCCATAATGAGAACCTAATATTGCGAAAGCATCAAATAATCCATTAGAGAAGTTTCCGCTTAATGTTTCAGATGGTACAACTAAACCTACTGATACAGCTCCAAGAGCATATAAACCACCAACTATTACAGTTGCGATTAACATTGTTCTTATGAAAGTTTTGTTTCCACCTTTTATGTCTTTAATATATACTCCAATACTTTCAGCTCCACCTACTGCTTGTAATATCCAAGCTAAAACCATGAAGAACTTCCAGTCAAACTTTGGTGCAAGAGTTTCTGCAGTAAATTCTTGAGCTGGAGCTTCTCCTAAGAATAAAATTACTCCAAAAGATAATGCTATAAATCCTAATCCAAGAACTATTCTAGCTATACCAGATATATTTGTTATTTTAGCAACCCAAGATACACCTTTTGTAGATAAGAATGTTACTATCCAGAATAAAACTATTGATATAACAGATATCAAAACAGTTTTTCCATCAAAGACATTTCTACCAACTACTGTGTAAGATGCGTAAATTAATATCTTAGGTAATAGTGATGTAAAGAAGAATAAATTAACAAAGAAATATGACCAAGATCCTAAGAATGCCCATCTGGCACCTAAAGATTTCTTTATCCAACTGTTAATTCCAGATTCAGAGTCGGAACTAGCTGTTGCAAATTCACCTATCATCAATACAAATGGTAAGAAGTAGAAGATTGTACCAAAAATGTAAGATGGTACTGTAGCAAGTCCGATATTTACACTACTATCAATGATGTTTCCAAATGAGAATACCGCTGTAAATGTCATAAGCATTAATGCTCCTGAACTAAGCGACCTTTTTCTTTCACTCATTTTAAATTTCCCCCTTATATTCCATAGTTTTTAATTTGATTTCCATCAAGGAAACGTTTTCTGTATGTATATAATACCATTTTTTGACTTGTATATTAATGTATAAAGTTTGAATTTTTAGTAAAATGATAAGAAATTTACCAAAAAATTTTACTAAATAATTATCAGAATAAAGTTTATTTTAATATTAGTTTTTAAGAAGTATTATCTTTGCAGGGGTGTTTAAGCCTATGTTGTATAAATGAAAGGTTTAAGTTAAAATTTTTAACTTTAAAAAAATGAAATATATTATTTAGAGTGATAATTATAAATTAGTTAAAAAGTAATTAGTTTTTTAGTAAAATTGATTGGTAAATATTTACTAAAATATTTCTGAGATTTCACACTGTACTATAGTTATGAATATTTGATAACTATGGTACAGTGAATATTGGATAAATATCAATATGTATTTTAGCTATTTGGTTTCTCTAAAGTTGAAGTGCAATTAGGGCATCTAGTAGCTTTTATATCTATTTTTGTAAAGCAATAAGGACAATCTTTTTCTTTAGCTTTATCTTCAATTTCTTCTTTTTTCATAGAGAAATTTTTAAGTTTATTTATTTGTTTTACTACTATAAAAATAGAAAATGAAATAATTAAAAAGTTAACTAAATTATTTAAAAATAGTCCGTAATTTATGGTAGCTGCACCAGCTGCTTGAGCTTCTTGTAAAGAGTTGAAGTTTTGCCCACTTAAATTTATATATAGGTTTGAAAAATCAACCTTACCAACTAATCTTCCGACTAAAGGCATTATAATGTCGTTTACTAAAGAGGTTACAATTTTACCAAAAGCACCACCAATAACAACACCAATAGCTAGGTCCATCACATTTCCCTTCATGGCAAATTCTTTAAATTCTTTCCACATATGAGTTTCTCCTTTCAAAAATATATTTACAAACTATAATGTATATTTTTTATTATTAGGCTATATTTTAAACTAGTATTTTTAAAGTTTTTTATAAATTTGAGTATAATTTAAATAAGAAATTTTATATTATGAGATTTTTGCATAAAAGAGTAAAGCTAAGTAAAGTAAATAGTTAGTATTGAAGCCAAAAAGAATGGTTAGGAGAAGAAAGAACTTAGTGAGTAAATCTATGTTTATTTTGTAATATACAAACCTAATTTATAACTTTTGTTTTCAATTTATTCAAAAAAAGTATTGATTTTTAGAATGAATTGTATTAGAATTTAATAAAAATTGCTAGTTTTCAGATAGAATTACTAGGAAATAAATGCGTTGAAAAAGTAAAGTAGCATTTTGGAAGATTACAGAGAGGAAAACGATGGTGAGAGTTTTCTATTTGGAAGGAATGTGAAGTGCACTTTGGAGCAGAAGTCCGAATTTATTAGTAGGGCTCTCCGGGTCCACCCGTTATAGTGGTTAGGCATGATAGTGCTGATTTTTGAGTGCAGATATATTTTTATTTTATCTGAATTAGAGTGGAACCGCGAATTACCTCGTCTCTATATTTTTATAGAGGCGAGTTTTTTTTATTTAAAATTTTATAATTAGGGGGCTAAAAAATGAATTCAGTAAATTATTTTAATTCTATAGCTAAGGAGTGGAATAGGATAAGAGTAGAGTATTTTAAGGATGAATTAAGAGAAAGGGCTATAAATTCTGTTGATATTAATAATAAGGTTATCGCAGATTTAGGTGCTGGCACAGGATTTATAAGTCTTGAAATAGCTAAAAAGGCTAATATAGTTTTTTCGGTAGATTCATCTAAAAATATGCTAGGTGAGCTTTATAGGGCAGCTAAAGATAGTAATTTAAACAATATTTATCCTATAAATGGTGAAGTAGAAGATCTTCCACTCTTTGATGATTCAATTGACTTAGTTTTTATGAATATGGCATTACACCATGTGGAAAATCCAGATAAGGCTATTAAAGAAATATATAGAATATTAAAGCAAGGTGGAAAGGTAATTATAACTGATGTTTTAGAACATAATGGACAATGGGCAAGAGAGGAGATGTTTGATGTTTGGTTAGGATTTAATTATGACCAATTAATAAATTGGTTTGAAGAAGCATATTTTAAAAATATCTATGTATCAAATACTGGTTTAGTTGCTAGAGGAGAATCATCACTTGGGGAGGTAATAGAACCTGGTATCTTTATGGTAATAGCTAAAAAATAAGAGTTATTAAGAAATTAAATTTAGTATTAGTAATTTAACTATTTAAAGCAAAGCAAAAAATAAAAGGAGAGATAATTATGAAGAAGAATTCTTTATTAATACATGGGGGCATAAGTATAGATGAAAAAACTGGGGCAGTTAATATTCCAATATACCAAACATCTACATACAAACAAAAAGCCTTTGGAGAAAATAGTGGATATGAATATTCAAGAACAGGAAATCCCACTAGAGAAGCATTAGAAAAGCTGGTTGCAGATATAGAGTATGGGAAAAGAGGATTTGCCTTTGCATCAGGTCTTGCAGCAATTACAGCAGTGTTAAGTCTATTTAAGAGTGGCGATAAAATATTAATCACTAATAATCTTTATGGAGGAACTTTTAGAGTAATTGATAAGGTGTTTTCTAATTTTGGAATAGGCTATGAAGTTATTGATGACTTTATAAATATTGAAGAAAAAATAGATAAAGATGTTAAGGCTATATACATAGAGACACCAACAAATCCACTATTAGACATTATAGATATAAGAATGGTAGCAGATAAGGCTAAGAAACATGACTTATTAACAATAGTGGATAACACATTCATGAGCCCATATTTCCAAAATCCATTAAATCTTGGAGCTGACATAGTAATTCATTCAGCTACTAAATATCTTGGAGGACATAGTGATCTGGTTGCAGGGCTTGTTGTTGTTAATGATGAAGAACTTGGTGAAAGAATACATTTCATACAAAACTCTACTGGTGGAATACTTCAACCTTTTGATAGCTTCTTGTTAATAAGGGGAATCAAAACTTTATCAGTAAGAATGGATAGACATGAATTAAATGCTAGGTTCATAGCTGAAAGATTAAGTGATTTAGATGGAATAGAGAATGTGTATTATCCAGGACTTAAAAATCATAAGGGGCATGATATTCAGAAGAAGCAAGCTTCAGGTTTTGGAGGAGTAATTTCATTTACTTTAAGTGATAAATATGATTATGAGAAATTTTTCAATAATTTAGAACTTATAACTTTTGGAGAAAGCTTAGGGGGAGTTGAATCTTTAGCATGCCACCCTGCTTCAATGACTCATGCAGCTATGCCTATAGAACTTAGAGAACGCATAGGAATAACAGATAGGTTAATAAGAATTTCTGTTGGTATAGAGGATAAAGATGATATTTTAGAAGACATAAAACAAGCTTTAGCTAAGGCTGGTGATGAAAATGAAATATTATAACGATATAAGAGATTTAATAGGGAATACTCCAATATTAAAACTAAATAATATAAAGACTAAAGATGGAGTAAATATCTATGCAAAAATAGAGGGGAATAGCCCTGGAGGAAGTTGCAAAGATAGGGTTGGAATGTATATGGTAGATAAGGCTGAAAAAGATGGAAAACTTAAAGAAGGATATACTATTATAGAGGCTACAGCTGGTAACACTGGTATTGGTATAGCTTTAGCAGCTATTAATAAGGGATATAAAATAATATTTATAGTTCCTGATAAATTTTCTATAGAGAAACAAAAAATAATGAAAGCTTTAGGTGCTGAAATAATAAATACTCCTAAGGAAGAAGGAATGGAAGGCGCTATAAGGGTAGCAAATTCATTATTAAGTGAAATTCCTAATTCACTGTCTTTGAATCAATTTACAAATGAAGCAAATCCATTAGCACATTATGAGACTACTGGACAAGAAATATATGAGGATTTAGATGGAGAAATTGATTATTTTGTTGCTGGAGCAGGAAGTGGAGGAACATTTTCAGGGGTATTAAAGTTCTTAAAAGAGAATATCCCAGGTGTGAAGGGGGTATTAGCTGATCCTATAGGCTCTACTATTGGTGGAGGAGAATGTGGAAGTTATAAAATAGAAGGAATAGGAAATAATTTTATTCCTGAAACTATGAAAATGAGCTTAGTTGATGATGTTATAAAAGTCAATGATGATGAAGCTTTTAATACAGTAAAGCTATTAGCTAAAAAAGAGGGATTGATAGTAGGTTCATCATCAGGAGCAGCTCTTGCAGCGGCATTGAAGTTAGCTGAGAAAATAGAAAAAGGTAACATAGTAACAGTATTTCCTGATAGAGGAGATAGATACTTTAGCACAGAATTATTCTAAAAATAAAATATAATTTAATTATGAGTTGTTTTTATCTATTTTTAGTTTTATTTAAAAAATAATATTCTTTTAAAATATAGCGTAAAAATAAGTAAATTGAATATTTATTATATATAAATATTTTAAAGTAAATATAAAGTAGATACTATACAAGATATTAAAAGGAGATGGGTTAAATGGTTAAAGTTGAAAGTTTTGAATTAGATCACACAAAGGTTAAGGCACCTTATGTTAGAAAAGCAGGAATAAAAGTTGGACCTAAAGGAGATATTGTTTCAAAGTTTGATTTAAGATTTGTACAGCCTAACAAGGAGCTTTTAAGTGATACTGGAATGCATACATTAGAACACTTCTTAGCTGGTTTTATGAGAGAAAAATTAGAGGATGTAATAGACATATCACCTATGGGATGTAAAACAGGTTTTTATTTAACTAGCTTTGGGGATGTTGAAGTTAAGGATGTTATAGAAGCTTTGGAATATTCATTAATTAAGGTTTTAGAACAAGAAGAAATCCCAGCAGCAAATGAATTACAATGTGGAAGTGCAAAATTGCATTCATTAGAATTAGCTAAAAGTCATGCTAATCAAGTTTTGAAAAATGGAATAAGTGATAAATTTTATATAGAGTAAAAAGACGAGTTTAAAATATTAAGGGCTATATCAAAATAACTCAATAAAACTTATAAATATATTTTTAGAATTACTGAATTTCACTAAGAATTTATAAGATTTATTATTGGGTTTTGATATAGCCCTTTATGATTATTAGAGCCTTTTTATAATTAAAAAGGCTCATTCATTGGAGTGGTGATTATTTATATTTAGATATACTTTTTTTAATTGGTGGAATAAATATTGGATATAAAGGAAAAAAGAATTTTCAATCAGGAATATACCTTATGTTAATAGAAGTATATAATATTACTTGGGACGAAATTGTTTGGTATGAAAAGCAACTTAAGAAGGTGAGTAAATTGAATTTTAAAAGTTTATATATAGGTGCTATAAATTTATCATCTAATATATTAGAGAAAATTGCTAAATGTAGTTTAGCAGCTAAAGTTTATAAAATTGTTTTCCAATTAGGAGTTTTTCCAAAACCTAAAAATTTTAGCGAGATATCTAAGAACTTAAATATAAATGATAATATTACTTATGAGTCATCAATTTTAAATAACAACAAACTGGATATATATTATCCTAGGAATGTTAATAAGAAAATGCCAGTTATAATGTGGATTCATGGTGGAGGATACATAGCTAATAGTAAGGAAACAGTTAAAAATTATATGATGACTTTAGCCAATGAAGGCTTTGTTGTAGTTAATATAGATTATGCCTTAGCACCAAAATATAAATATCCAAGCCAAATTACTCAATGTAATGAGGCTTTGAAATATGTATGGGATAACATAGAAAGATTTAATGGAGATAGAGGAAATATATTCATTGGGGGAGATTCAGCTGGAGCTCAAATGGCAAGTCAATTAGGAGCTATTATAAGTAATGAAAGCTTAGCTAAAGAAATGGATTTAGAGCCAAGCATATCTAATGATGTTTTAAGAGGAGTTATATTATTTTGTGGATTATACGATATGGATACTCTTAGAGCAACTAAGTTTCCAGGGATTCAAACATATATGCAATGCTTAACTGGAGTTAAAGATTTTGAACATTATAAAAGAATAGACGAGCTGTCTACAGTTAAGAATATAACTCCTAATTATCCTAATACATTTATATCTGTTGGGGATGTTGATCCTTTTTTAAATCAAGGAAAAGAGTTAGAAGCTTCATTAAAAGATATGAGAGTTAAAGTTACCTCAAAATTCTTTGAAAATAGAGATTTATGGCATGAATATCAATTTAAGTTTTCTCTTCCAGAAGCTCGAGAAACATTTAAGAGTGTAATTGAGTTCTTAAAAGAAAATAGTAAATTATAAAAAATGAGGCTATATATCAGAGATATTAAATTTAACTCTGATATATAGCCTTATTTTATCTAGTAGCGTATAAACTATAAGGTTACAGCTTAGAAAGACAAGAATCTTAGAGTTTCTAACCTATTAGGAAATGTAATACTAACTATTAATTAAAATGGTCTTATAGTTCACTATAAAAACAAACAGTTGATTGAAATATATTCTATTTATTATAAGCTTAATTTCCAGAGCTTTCATAAGAGGCAACCCCTTTAAGCCATATCATATAAGCTACAAGTAGTGTAATAATACCAACTACTAATGTTAAAACAACTCCCATAAAGAAATTTTCCTTACCAAGAAGATAGGTACCTGGATAATATCCTGTAAAAGCAAATGGAATTATGAAAGTTAATAAAAACTTTATAGCGCCTGGATAAATACTTATAGGATATTTAGCAAAGTCGCTTAATCCATAGGCGATTTGGACATGTCTAAAGCTTGTTTTAGTCCAAAATGATATTGATGCTGTAGCAAGTTTTATCCCTGTATATATAAAGGTACCTCCTATAACAGCAATTATGAATCCTATAATCCAAAGAGGGGTAACCTTTACTCCAAGTTTTATTCCTGAATAAATAACAAGTATAATTCCAACTATGAGTTCTCCAAAGCCGTCAGGTTGAAACCTTTCCGCTATTACTTGAAACAATGGGTTTAAAGGTCTTAATAGGTATCTGTCAAACTCTCCATGAACTATACTTTTCCAACAAAAAATCCATAGATAATCAGTAAATATGTGGTCAATTCCTCTTGGAATTTGAGAAAATCCATATATAAATATTATTTCGTAAAAACCCCATCCCTTAAGACTAGGAATGTTACTGAATATAAGAGAAATAAATATTAAGGAAGTAGCTTGAACTAACAAAAATCCAAAAATTCCATAAATAAAGTCCTCTTTATATTCCATTAATGTTTTTAGATATTGTTTTAAAAATTGTATATAAATTCTATAATATCTTTTCATGCTTTTAACCCCCTTGAATAGTTAATTTATCAATTATTCTATTCCACATAACCTTAGATAAAACCATAAGTATAATAACCCAAAGAAGTTGTAATCCAAGGGATTTGGCTATTTCAATAGGGCTTAATTTATTAAGATAAATCATAGCAGGGGTATATATTATTGAGCTAAATGGTAAAAAGTTAAATAGTTTTTGTACTATTTCAGGGAAGAATGTAAGTGGAATCATAGCACCTGAAACAAGCATTATAATAGCACGAGCAATTTGAGATATTCCCCATATGTTATAGAATTTAAAAGCTAATAATCCAAACATATAAGAGTAATAAATGTTAATTAAGAAACCTAAAATAATACTAATCAAAAATATTAAAATTGAGATTAGGTTAATATTTACTCCGTTATATAATGCATAAATACTAACAAAAATTGCACCAGGCAAAAACATGGTTAAAAAGGAAAATATGAAGTTTCCTATTCCAATGAAGATTATTCTTAGTCTATAGTTTATGGGTTTAATTAGGTTCATAGCAATAGAACCATCCCTAACTTCAAAGGATATATCACGGCTTACATCAGTACTGGTAACGATTCCGATTAAAAGAGTAATCATAACATAAGTAAGCATTTCCTTCAGAGTGAAACCTTTCATAACTCCTTCTTGTGAACTGCTATAAATAGCTATCCAAAGAAAATAAGTAACACTTATCATAATTAATTGACCTATTATCCCCATAAATAGGTTAGCTTTGTAAGCTGAGAGTGCTTTAAAGCTGCCTTTAGCAAAAGCACCATAAACTCGTATTGTTTTAAAGAAATCCATAGTTACACCTCATTTCTATAGATTTTCTTAATGATATCTTCAATGCTACTTTCTCTTAATAAGAAGTCTAAAACATCGACCTTTTCCATAACCTTTGAAAGGATCTTAGAAGAGCTTATTTTGTTTCTATTGAAGTTTATAATAAGTCTACCATTTTCAATGTATTCATTTAAATCTTCATCTTTCAAATTTCGTAGGGTTTCATTATTATCTGAGATAAATAAATCTTTTAGATTTAAAGTGTTTTTAAAATCATTTTTGATTTGGATTTCTAATATAGTCATATAACCATATTTCTTTTTAATGTCATCTAAACTACCATCATATATTTTGGTTCCTTTGTCTATAATAATTATTCTTTTACAAAGTTCCTCAATATCACTTAAGTCATGAGTTGTAAGTATAATGGTTGTCCCAAATTCTTTGTTTATCTCTTTTATAGCTGTTCTAACCTTCTCCTTTACAACTACATCTAAGCCAATAGTAGGTTCATCTAGATATAATATTTTAGGACTATGTATTAATGAGGCAGCTAAATCTCCTCTCATTCTTTGTCCTAAAGAAAGGGTTCTAACAGGACGAGTCATAAACTCATCTAAATCTAGAGTTTTATTTAAGAATTTCATGTTTTTTTCGAACAATTCATCTGGAATGGAGTATATGTCCTTTAAAATAGTAAAAGTCTCTGACAGAGCCAGGTCCCACCAAAGCTGAGTTCTTTGTCCAAAAACAACTCCAATATCTTTTGCATTTTTTTCTCTTTCTTTGTAAGGAATTCTTCCATTAACCAAGACTTCTCCAGAAGAAGGGGTTAGGATTCCTGTCATCATCTTAATAGTAGTGGATTTTCCAGCACCATTTGAGCCAATATAACCAACAATTTCTCCACTTCCTATTTCAAAGGAAACATGTGAAACTGCAGTTTTTAAATCGAACTCATTGGAAAACAATGACTTGAAGGCACCTTTAAGACCACTTTCTTTCTTTCGAATCTTGAATTCTTTTGTTAAGTTTTCAACTTTTATCATAAAATCACCTCCTAAAAATTTCTCAATAATTATCCCTTAGCATATTAGTTAAATTAAAAATAAGATCTGTTTGAATACGATTAACCAATGATGCTTATTATATTTTAGTTCTTTTCCAGTAAAATTACAATTAAAATTTTAATAGCTTTTCAAAGATAAAAAACATATTCACTAAATGAATAATTAAATATTATTTGGGAAAATTGATTTTAAGTAAAAAATATTGTTTTAAATGAATTTAGATTTTTAAGAAAAAGGCATAATTGGATGCTTTAAAGATTACACTTATAGTAAATATTTAGAGTATATATTTAAAATGTAATTAGGGAGGTATTATGAAGAAAAATATTAGGATAAAACCTAGCAAGAGTCAATCTATGCTAGGTTTTATAGCTGGCTTAATATTTGTGTTTATAGGAGTGTTTGTAGCTATTACTAGTTCTGGACTATTTGGAGTGCTTTGGACTTTAATTGCCATTGTAATAACTGTAACCCATGGAATGAATGCCTTTGGTAATAAGGGTATAGCAACAGAGATTATTGAAATTTCTTCAGAGGATAATCTTAAAATAGATGGGGAGTTAAGGAAAGGGAACGTGGAGGAAGAATGTAACTTTGATAAAAAGCTTAGAAAGTTAAAAGAATTAAGGGATGACGGTATTTTGAGTAATCTAGAATATGAAAGAAAAAAGCAAGAAATATTAAATGAAAAATGGTAAGCAAAGTATATACGGATTAATTTAATGAATTAGATAGAATTAAATAAGTTTATTTTAGAAATTAATGAGAAGAGCTAATAAAATTTAGCTCTTTTTATTATGAAATAAATTTTCAAAAATAAAATTATGAAAGTAAAATGAAAAAAATATGAATTAAAATGGCTAAAAATATAGGTTTTATACACATTTGGAAAAATAAACAACCATAAAATAGAAAAATATTTTCAAAAAGTATTGAAATGTTATTAGAAAAGGATTACAATAAAAACATAAAGAAAATAATTTTCAGAAAAAGGTGATAGAATGTTAGATGGGGTAAAAGGAAATTTGATAGTTTCTTGCCAAGCTTTAGCAGATGAACCTTTGCATAGTTCTTTTATTATGGGAAGAATGGCAATCGCAGCTAAGGAAGGTGGAGCAGTAGCAATAAGAGCACAAGGTGTTAGTGATATCAATGAAATAAAAGAGGTTACAAAACTTCCTATCATTGGAATAATAAAGAGGAATTACGATGATTCAGAAATTTATATAACGCCAACTATGAAAGAAGTGGACGAGCTTTTAGGAACAGACTGTGAAATGATAGCATTAGATGCTACAAAAAGAAAAAGACCTAATAACGAAAATATAAAAGATTTAGTTGATGCAATTCATGAAAAGGGAAAATTAGCTATGGCTGATGTATCAACTTTTGAAGAAGGTATTGAAGCAGAAAAGATAGGATTTGATTGTATATCTACAACACTTTCAGGATATACACCATATTCTAAGCAAAGTAACAGTGTTGACTTTGAACTTTTAGAAGAGTTAGTAAAAACGGTAAAAATCCCAGTTATTTGTGAGGGAAGAATAAACACTCCAGAAGAGCTAAAGAAAGCATTTGATTTAGGTGCATATTCAGCGGTGGTTGGTGGAGCTATAACAAGGCCACAGCAAATAACTAAGAGATTTACTGATATTTTAAAATAAATTATATTTAAAGGATTTTGGGAGGAGAAGAACAATGAAAGGTATTTATTCAGCATTATTAGTTTCATTTGATAAGGATGGAAACATCAATGAGAAGGGATTAAGAGAAATAATTAGACATAATATTGATGTATGTAAAGTAGATGGTCTTTATGTAGGAGGAAGTACTGGAGAGAACTTCATGCTTGCAACTGATGAAAAGAAAAGAATATTTGAAATTGCTATGGACGAAGCAAAAGGACAAGTTGAATTAATCGCTCAAGTAGGATCAGTTAATTTAAAAGAAGCTGTAGAGTTAGCTAAGTTTACTACAGATTTAGGATATGATGCAATATCAGCAGTTACACCATTCTACTATAAATTCGATTTTAATGAAATAAAACACTATTATGAAACAATAATAAATTCTGTTGATAATAAACTTATAATTTACTCAATTCCATTCTTAACAGGAGTAAATATGTCAATAGATCAATTTGCTGAACTTTTTGAAAACGATAAGATTATCGGAGTTAAATTCACAGCAGCAGACTTCTACTTATTAGAGCGTATGAGAAAAGCATTCCCAGACAAATTAATCTTTGCTGGATTTGATGAAATGATGCTACCAGCTACAGTACTTGGAGTTGATGGAGCTATAGGATCAACATTCAACGTAAATGGTGTTAGAGCAAGACAAATCTTTGAAGCTGCTCAAAAAGGTGATATTCAAACAGCTTTAGAAGTTCAACATGTAACTAATGACTTAATAACTGATATCTTAAATAATGGTCTTTACCAAACAATTAAGTTAATTCTTCAAGAGCAAGGTGTTGATGCAGGATATTGCAGACAACCTATGAAAGAAGCTACTGAAGAAATGATTGAAAAAGCTAAGGAAATTAATAAAAAGTATTTTTAAGAATAATACATTTAAAAATATAGTGAGTTTTAAGAGGAATGAAATAGTAGGCTAACTTATGAAAGTTAGCCTACACAAAAAAATTTAGAAGGGGAGAATTGGTATGCAAGGGTTTACGAAGATTGATTTAGTTGTACTAGTTGTTTACTTAGGAGCTGTACTTTATGCAGGGTTAAAGTTCTCTAAGAAGGAGATGAAAGGTAAAGAGTTCTTCAGAGGTGACGGAACTATCCCTTGGTGGGTTACTTCAGTTTCTATATTTGCAACTTTATTAAGTCCAATTTCATTCTTATCACTAGCTGGTAACTCTTATAAGGGAACTTGGATTATGTGGTTTGCTCAACTTGGTATGTTTGTGGCAGTACCTCTTACAATAAGATATTTCTTACCAGTTTATAGTAGGCTAGATATAGATACAGCTTATGAATATCTAGAAATAAGATATAAAGATAAAGGACTTAGAATTCTTGGAGCTATAATGTTCATTATTTATCAAATAGGACGTATGGCAATCATAATGTACTTACCATCAATGGTATTAGCAAATCTTACAGGCATAAATGTTTATTTACTTATCGTGGCAATGGGCGTAATAGCAATAATTTACTCATATACAGGTGGATTAAAGTCAGTATTATGGACAGACTTTATTCAAGGTTGTGTACTTATAGCAGGTATTGTTTTTTCATTAATATTCTTAATTTCAACAATAAATGGTGGATTTGGAGCTATCATGAGTGAGTTAACTGAGGGAGGAAAGTTCCTAGCTTCAACAGAGCCAATATTTAATGCGAACATATTTAAAACAAGTGTATTCTTATTAATAGTTGGAGGAGGATTAAATACTTTCTCATCATATATCTCAAGTCAGGATATAGTGCAAAGGTTTACTACAACTACAGATATAAAACAATTAAAGAAAATGACTTATGGTAACTTAGTATTATCATTATTTGTAGCAACTGTATTCTATTTAATAGGAACAGCTTTATATGTTTTCTATAATCAAAACCCACAGTTATTACAAACTGCTCAACAAGACCAAATTTTTGCATCATATATAGCATTCCAATTACCAGTTGGTATAACAGGTATAGTTTTAGCAGCTATATATGCAGCAGCTCAATCAACACTTTCAACTGGATTAAACTCAGTTGCAACAAGCTGGACTTTAGATATCCAAAACTTCATAACAAAAGATATGTCAATGGAAAAACAAACAAAAGTTGCTCAATATATATCTTTAGGTGTTGGTATAGCTTCAATAATAATGGCGGTAATCCTTGCAAATGGTGGAGTAAACTCAGCTTACGAATGGTTTAATGGATTTATGGGACTTGTTCTTGGAGTTTTAGCAGGAATCTTCGTATTAGGAATATTCTTCAAAAAGGCTACAAAAGCAGGAGCATATGCTGGATTTATAGCATCAGCAATAGCTGTTATAGTATGTAAATATGGCGGATTCGACGTAAGTATCTGGTCATACTCAATCATATCAATAGGAGTTTCAGTTATAGTTGGAATGATAGTTTCACTAATGACTCAATCTCAATTAGTTGATGAAAAAACTTTAAATGAAGCAACAGTCTATTATGACAAAAATGAAGTTGTAAATGGATAGTATAGATAAAAATATAATATTTAATTAGAGCAAGTGTTGATTTTTGAATAGTCCCTACCATCTATTTAAAGATCAACACTACTTTAAAATTGATTGTTTTTAGAGGTGAATGAAATGATATTCGGCAATTTAATAAATTTAGAAAGTTATGATTATCTACCAGAACTTGTTAAGGAAGCTTTATTACATGCAAAAAACAATAATGTAATAGAGTTTGAGCCAGGTACTCATGAAATAAAAGGTGAAGAGCTGTTCTTTAATAGAGTTAATTACACTACAAAAAATAAAGAAGATCGTTTTTGGGAAGGTCATAAAAAGTATATAGATGTTCATGTGGTTTTCAGTGGAAAGGAAAGAATAGATCTTAATTTTAAAGAAAATTTAGAGTTTAAAGATTTTGTAGAGAAGGATGATTTCCTAGCCTTTGAAGGAGATGAAAATTCTACAGTTGTTTTAGAAGAAGGAGATTTCCTTGTTTGTTATCCAGAAGATATACACATGACTTGCTTAAAGGCTGAAAATGAACCTTCAGATGTTAAAAAAGCTATTTATAAAGTAATTTTATAGTATTTTATTTTATGAGGTTGTATCAAAACTTAAAATAATAAACCATGAAACCAAAATAATTGTCTAGGTTTATAATTTTATTTTAAGTTATTTTGATGCAGCCTTTGTTGCTTATAATAATTTCTAGAGGGTATTAATTTTTATAGAGGTGATATATATGAATTTATTTGCAGTTATAGATATAGGTGGAACTAGTATAAAATATGGACTTATAAATGAAAAAGGAACATTATTAGAAACTAATGATAGAGATACTGAGGCCTATAAAGGTGGATTAAGTATAATAGATAAGGTTAAAGAAATAATTAAGGAACTTAAAATCAATAATGATATAAAAGGAATATGTATATCAACAGCAGGAATGGTATGTCCTAAGGAAGGAAAGATTGTTTACGCTGGTCCAACAATACCAAATTATACTGGAGTTGAAGTTAAGAAGATATTAGAAGAGGAATTTAATTTACCTTGCTCAGTGGAGAATGATGTAAATTGTGCAGCATTAGGAGAATTCTTTGGGGGAGCTGGTAAAGGCACTCAGTCAATGGCTTGTTTAACAATAGGAACAGGAATTGGGGGAGCTCTAATTATAGATGGAAAGATACTTCATGGTTTTAGTAATTCTGCTGGAGAAATAGGATACATGATGGTTAATGGAGGGCATATTCAAAATATTGCATCAGCAAGCTCTTTGGTCAAGAATGTGGCTTTGAGAAAGGCTGTTGATGTTAGTAGTATAGATGGAAGATACGTATTAGATAACTACGAAAATGGAGATTTAATATGTAAGGAGGAAGTTGAGAAATTAGCTGATAATTTAGCTTTAGGAATTTCAAATATTGTTTATTTAATAAATCCTGAAGTAGTTGTCTTAGGTGGAGGAATAATGGCTAGAGAAGAAATTTTTAGACCTCTAATAGAAAAGAGTTTAAGAAAGTATTTAATAGAGTCAGTTTATAACAATACTAATATAGCCTTTGCAAAGCTTAGAAATACAGCCGGAATGAAGGGTGCATTTTATAATTTTAAAGAAAACTTTAAGTAGTCTTCTTTGTAATTTGATTATTAAGAATGATATACTTAAAATATAGAATATTAGCTTTGATTTAGAGTATATTGGTTTTTACTTATATATTAATTATTAGATAAGGATGCAATATAAACATAGAGCTGAGTCAAAATATTAAAACAGTAAGAGGTATTTTATGGGGATATTAGAACAACTAGAAAATCCAAAATTTAAGGCGACTAAATCAGAAAAGACATTAATTGAATATATAAAATCAGACTTAGACAACATTATATATAAATCCATATCTGTAATAGCAAAGGAATCTGGAGTTGGAGAAGCTACTATAACAAGATTTACAAAGAAACTTGGATTTAACGGATTTCAAGACTTTAAGGTTACTTTAGCGAAGGAGCTTTCTAATAAGAAGAATACAAGTATTATAAACTTGCATGTTCATAGAGATGAAAGTGTGACGGAGACTGCAAATAAGATGTTAAAATCATCTACTAACATATTAGAGCAGACAGTTAGGCATATTGATGTTGATTTAATGTGCAAATGTAAGAATATCATAATGAATGCTAAAAGAGTTTATTTCATAGGTATAGGATATTCTGGAATAGCAGCTATGGATATAAATTATAAATTTATGAGAATTGGCTTTACAACTGTACCTATAACAGATAGTCATACAATGGTTATTATGTCATCTATAACAAATAGTGACGATGTTATAGTAGCTATATCAAACTCAGGTACCACTAAAGAGGTAATAAAAACAGTTAAACAGGCAAAAGAAAATGGAACTAGTATAATAACATTAACAGAAGATAGTGATAATCCATTAAGAAAATTAGCTGATTATGAACTTACATATACATCAGCTGAAACAATTTTTGAAACTGGATCTATTTCTTCAAAAATACCACAAATATTTTTATTAGATTTATTGTACACAGAAGTTATTAAAGAAATGTTTAGTGAAGCAGTTGAAAAGAAAATAAAGACTACTAGTGCTATTGAAGGATTAAATATTTAGGACGTTTTATATTAAAGATAATAATTAGTGCTAATAGGTTAATAAAAAAGAGTTAGGTAAAATTCCTAACTCTTTTTACTTTGCTCTTTTTGAAAATACTATATCAAAGCATGTTATTCCAAAAGCAAAAGCAAGTGATGGAGGTAACATTTTACTGAATTTTAAATTAGGTAATGACAGCATAAAGTTACCTATTAATCCAAGCATCATAATACATATAAAGAATACTATGAATTTAACACCTTCTTTTTTTACTTCTTCAAAAGTAAATTGTTTTACCGTAAATAACACTCTTATTAATATATAAAAAGGAATTAGTATTGCAAGTATAGCATAGGCAGTAACAAATGTAAGGGCACTTCTACTTGGAACATCTTTATATATTATGAATAGTGTAACAATAGTCATTAAAACAAACAAGAAGTAAACCAAAGCATCTAAAGTACGGATATTTCTTTTCTTCACTATAATCACCCCTGTAAATATTTCCTATAACATTGATTATACACAAAATTTTAACAATTAGATAGAGAAAGAGAGTGACATCATAGTTACAATCATCTTAAATTTTATATAAATATTTCTAAAGAAAAAGAAAAGATTCTTTCTCTTTAAAACATCAATATATTTTATTATAGGAATAATAGTACATTTGTTTGTTGGTTCTTATGTTGGTTGGTTTTCAATCAATATATCTACAGTGATTATGAGTATACTCATATATATTGTTATTTGGAGCATATTCTATTAATTTAAATAGCCTTTCAAAAGAAAGGCTATTTTTTTATAAATAAATCAGTAATAAACATAAGAAGTAAATAAAATACATGTACTCTTTTAGTGAAATCAATTACAATATAAGTGTAAAATGTTAAAAAATGTAACAAAATAATTGGCTATTGTTAAAAGTTATGGATAACAACAATCAAAATTATTTTTTACAAAACAACTAATTTGTAAATAAGTATAGGGGGGAGATTATGCTAAGAAGAGTTACAGGAATAATGGTAGCAATTGCAATGACAGTTACCACTATGAGCACAACTATGGTAAGGGCAACAGGAAAAGAAAATGAAGAAGCAAACAATTATGTGCAAAATCAAGATGAATATGAAATTTATCCATTGCCTCAAGAAGAATTTTATTTAGGTGAAAGTTTAAATATCACTAAGGATATAAATGTTGTATTTGAAGAGGGAATTGACGAATCAACAAGAAATTTTCTTAGTGAAATTGCATCTATTAAAGAATTAAATATAAGTGTGTCAGAGGAGGTTACTCAGAATAAAACAAACATACTAATTGGGGTTAGAGGCTCAAATGGATATGTAGACAATTATTTTAATAGTAATATTGAGTATAATGAATCAATTTTTAATGAGGAAGATCCCTATGTTTTAAGAATTGATAATAATCTAGAAGAATCAGGAACAATTGCTATTTTAGGAGAAAGTACAGATTCAGCATACTACGGTTTAGCCACCTTAAAAATGATTTTCAAACAAGAAGAAGGAACTGAAGTTGAAACAGTTCAATTTGAAGATTTCGCAGATGCTAAATGGAGAGGCTTTATAGAAGGTTTTTATGGGTTTCCTTGGTCTCATGAAGATAGAATGAGTCTTATGGAATTTGGTGGAGAATTTAAAATGAATTCCTATATATTTGCACCAAAAGATGATCCTTACCACAATAGTAAGTGGAGAGAACCATATCCAGAGGAAGAATTAGCTAAGATAAAAGAACTTGTTGATGTTGGGCATGAATCTAAAACACAGTTTGTATGGGCTATACATCCTGGATTTAATATGATTAATTGGAATAAATATGATGAAGAACTTGATACACTTCTTAATAAATTACAACAACTTTATGATGCGGGTGTGCGTCAATTTGGATTGTTTATGGATGATATAAGTACATCACAATCTTTAGCTGACGTTGATAAGCATGTTAAGTTAATTACAGATGTTGCTAATTGGGTAGATTCAAAAGATGATACTTATCCATTGGTTTATTGTCCACCATTTTACAATCAAGCTTGGACTGGAAGTACAGGAACACCATATCTACAAGCTCTAGCTAATGTGCCAGAAAATGTTGAGTTAATGTGGACTGGTAGTGGAGTTTGTGGAACAGCAAATGAGAAGGATATGCAATGGGTTAAAGATCGTACAGGAAGAGATCCTTATATGTGGCTTAATTGGCCAGTAAATGATTATAAAGACTCTAGATTAATGCTTGGTAAAGGAGAGGTTTTAAAGGCAGGTACCCATAATTTATCAGGTATAGTTAGTAATCCAATGGGACATGCTGAGTTATCTAAAATTGCATTGTTTGCAGTAGCTGATTTTACTTGGAATACTGATGAATTCAATGATCAAGAAAGTTGGGAAAATTCATTTAAATATATAGCTCCAGAGGTGGCAGAAGAATTCCGAACAATTTCATATCATATGAGTGATCCTTCACCAAGTGGACATGGTCTTGTTTTAGGAGAATCAGAAAATATAAAAACCGAGTTAGAGTTATTCTTAAGTAACTTTAATAATGAAATGGCACTTGGAGAGGTTGGAACAGAGTTAATAGCTGAATTTGACAATATATTAAATGCAATAAATGTATTTAGAGAAGAAAATACAAACGAGAATATGGTTGAAGAAATAACACCTTGGTTAAATTGCTTAAATTATGTAGCCTTATCTTGTAAAGCATCAGTTGAATCAGCTATAGCATTAGAAAATGGAGATATGAAAGGTGCTTGGGAAAACTTAGCTAAAGCAAGTAACTATATGGAGGAATCAAAAAAGTTTACAATAAAGAAACTTAATTATCCAGATGTTACTGTTGAAGCTGGGACAAAGAGATTAGTTCCATTTGCTAATGAGCTTATTACTAAACTAGATGGAAAAATTTATATGGAATTAAATCCAGAGGCTAGTATATCTTCACCAATTAGTTCTTATGGAAGCTTATCTGATTTAGGACTAATGATGGATGGAGATGAAAGCACATATACTTATATTCAAACAGTTCAAAAGAATGGAGATTGGTATGGTGTAGACTTAGGAAAAGTAATAAAGGTTAATGATATTTCTATTCTTCAAGGAAGAAATGATTCAGACCATGATATATTTCATAGAGGAGTTTTAGAGTACTCTGTTGATGGAGAGACTTGGACTGCTATTGGAGAAGAAAGATCAGGAATTAAAATTGAAGAGGATAGTTTAGATATAGAAGCTAGATATATAAGATATAGACTTACTCATGCTGGAATACCAGGTGGAAAACCAGACCTTTGGACGTCAGTAAGAGAGTTTACTGTAAATAAGAATACAGGAAAGGTTATAGCATATACAAATGTTGATGAATTAAAGAATACTCCAATTACTGTTGATGGAGTTAAAGCTAGTATATCAAGTATTAATGATGTTACTTTAGAACCTAATGAATATATTGGGATAAAACTATTGGCTATAGATAGAATTAAGGATATTAAATTAGAAGCTTCTAAAGAAGGATTAACTTTGGAAAGTTCTGTAAATGGAGTTGAATGGAATGAAGTAATTTCAGGAGAAGCTTATGAAAATGCTAGATATATTAGGATTATAAATAAGAGTGATTCAAGCTTAAACTTTGATTTAACAAATTTATCCGTTGAACTTAATAAGTTTGAAGAGTCTAAAGTTACTCATAACTATAGTTCCGTTTATAGTGGTAGTGTTGAAAATATTAATGATGGAAGACTAGACAGTAAAGTTTGGTTTGGACAAACTCAAGATGAAGGAAAGTATGTCCAATTAGACTTAGGTGGAATTGTTGATATTGAAAATATTGCTTTAGTTATAGGAGATGGTGAAGGAGATTATTTTAGAGAAGGAAATCTTCAAGTTTCAATTGATGGTGAAAATTGGGATAATGTGTTCTCTTTTGAAAATGGAAGTAGAGAGCAAAACTTCCCAACTCACGAAGTACCATATAGATATAGAAGAGTAAATGATATTAACAAGCAGGGAAGATATATAAGACTTATTTCAACTAGAAGTAGAAATGCTTGGTTAGCTTTAAATGAAATAATAGTTAATGAGGGAATTGAGTCAGAAGCTACTAAGAATCCAGCATTTGATGCAACTCCACAAGGAGATATTGGACAAGAAGTTTATAGAATAGCTGATAATAAATTAGCTAGCTTCTATACTCCTGATGGTGAAGCTGTAGAGGGAGAATTACTTTATAGATTATCTGACTATACTAATGTTGGTGAGTTATTAATTCTTCAGAATCCAGATGCGATTTCAAATGCAAAGGTTGAAATTAGAGACTTAGATGGATGGCATGAAGTAGGAAACTTATTAGATTCATATAACTCAATAAATACATCTAAATTCAATAATGTTTTAGATATAAAAATATCTTGGAGTGCAGATGTAAAACCAATAATAAATGAAATAATAACAGTTAAAAAGATTAATCAAGAGATTGATAAAGCAGATTTAGAAGCTTTAATTAATCAAGGTAAATCATTAGTAGAAGAGGCTGTAGAAGGTTTTGAAGTTGGTGAATACCATAAAGGAGCTAAGGATGCTTTAACAAATGAAATCAATAATGCTGAAGAGATATTCAATAAGGAAGATGCTACTCAAGAGGAAATCAATACAGCTAAAGAAGCTTTAAATAGTGCAATAGAAAGATTCAATTCTCTAGTAATTGAGGAAAGCACAGGAGACTTCAATGATAATGGGAAGATTGATATAGGTGACTTAGCAATGGTTTCTAGAAACTATGGAAGTACTAATGCTTCTCTAGATTTAAATAAAGATGGAATTGTTGATGAATATGAAATAAGTTTCATAAATCATAGGATACTAAACTAAGATAATCTATTAAGGTAAAGTTAAATTTGAGGATTTAAGGGATCATGTAGGTATTTAAAATCAAGTCTATAACATTAATTTTAAGGATTAATGTTAAAAAGATGGTTAGATATCTAAAAATGATCCCTTTTATTTTTTTAAAAGCTTTAAATATAAGGCTATATATGACATGTTTTCTACGAAAATCTATATAGTTTAATTGTAAATCAATTTTATATACTATATAATGTTAATGAATTATGAAATTAAATATTTAGAAATAGGTTAGATAATTAGTTTAATAATTATCTATTAAAAGGGAAGTTGGGTTTGAATCCCACGCGGTCCCGCCGCTGTAATAGAGGAGTTTTTTGTATTTTAAGCCACTGAAACATTAGGTTTTGGGAAGGTTACAAAGGACGATGATACTTAAGCCAGAAGACCTGCCTGTTTTTAAAACATCAGATCCTACGGGAAATAGGAGGTGTTGTGCTTTGGTAAGTTATATTTTTTTAGAATTTTTATAACCCCTAGACGCAATGTCTAGGGGTTATTATTTTAAGGAATGGAGATACAAAATAAAAATATAATTTAAGGAGTAGAATTATTATGTCAAAAAAGAATCAAGTATTTATAGGATTTTTATTAATGTTCTTATTAATACCAAGAAGTGTTTCAGCTATGCATATCATGGAAGGGTTTTTACAACCTAAATGGTGTATAGCATGGGGAGTTATAACTATACCTTTTATAGTATTAGGATTATTTTCTATTAAGAAAAAAGTTGGAAATAATCCAAGATTAAAAATATTATTAGCTATGGCAGGGGCTTATGCTTTTGTACTTTCAGCATTAAAGCTTCCATCAGTTACAGGTAGTTGTTCACATCCTACAGGGGTTGGGCTTGCAGCAATATTATTTGGACCTACAGCGGCATCAGTTTTAGGACTTATTGTTCTTTTATTCCAAGCATTACTTTTAGCTCATGGTGGGCTTACTACTCTTGGAGCTAATACTTTTTCAATGGCTGTTGTTGGACCTTTAGTATCATATGGACTTTATAAATTAGTGAAAAAACTTAATGGACCAACATGGTTAGGTGTATTTTTAGCATCAGCTCTTGGTGACTTAGCAACATATATTGTTACTTCAATTCAATTAGGACTAGCTTTCCCAGCAGAGGTTGGAGGAGTTATGGCCTCAGTTATGAAGTTTATGGGTATATTTGCTATTACTCAAATTCCTTTAGCTATAAGTGAGGGAATATTAACTGTTATAATATTTAACACAATAGAAAACTATGCAAAAGATGATTTAATGGAACTTAACATTCTTTCAAGGGAGGTAAAATAATGAAAAATAAAAGAGTATTAACTAATGTAATATTAATTTTATTGGTTGTATTTATTACAATTATACCTTTCTTTGTGGCTAAAAATGGTGAGTTTGGCGGATCAGATGATCAAGCAGAAGAAGCAATAACACAAATAGATGAAAATTATGAGCCTTGGTTTTCACCAATATTTGAACCAGCTAGTGGAGAAATAGAAAGTTTATTATTTGCTCTACAAGCAGCTATAGGAGCTGGAATAATTGGTTTTGGATTAGGTTATTTAAAGGGCAAAAAGAAAGTGAACGACGAAGTAAATGATAAACATTGATAAATATGCTTATTCATCAAAGCTAAAAGTTATTAATCCGGCAGAAAAGATGTTTTTTGCGTTGATAACTTTAGGTGTTTGTCTTTGGGCAAATAATTTTATTGTTTCTATGCTTGTAATAAGTCTTATGACTTTTTTAATAACTAAGGTTGGAAAAACAAAATTAAGAGTTTTTGCAAAGTTGATGATGGTACCGATAGCTTTTTTAATAATCGGTATCTTAACAATAGTTATAAGTTATTCATTAAATAGAGATACTTTTCTAGTATCATTTAAGTTCTTCAATGGATGGATTGGAGTCTCTAAGAGTGGGATTTTTCAAGGAATTAATATGTTCTTAAAGGTAATGGGATCTTTAAGTTGTTTATATTTTATATCTTTGACCACACCAATGATAGATGTAATATCAGTTTTATCAAAGCTAAGGATACCAAGCTTTTTAATAGAATTAATAAGTTTAGTATATAGGTTTATATTTATAATCTTAGAGACTTCAGAAATGATGTTCATATCACAGAATTCAAGGTTAGGGTATAGAGATATAAGAACATCGTATAAATCTTTAGGAGCTCTTGCATCAACATTATTTATACGTTCATTTAAAAGAGCTAATGATTTGTATACAGCTTTAGAGGCTAGAGGATATAATGGAGAGCTTAAGGTTTTAGAAGAAAAGATTCAAGAAAGGAATTACATTTACATTCTAACTATAATCATTAACCTGATTTTTATAGGAATAGCTATATTTATTAAGTAGAGTAGGAGGATTTTATGGAAGACTATATATTAAAAGTAGAAGGGCTTAATTATAATTATTCAGATGGAACTCATGCTCTAAAGGGTATAGATATGAATATAAAAAGAGGAGAGGTAACGGCTATATTAGGAGGAAATGGTGTAGGAAAATCCACTTTATTTCAAAACTTTAATGGTATATTAAAGCCTTCTTCGGGAAGAATACTTTTTGAAAATAATCCAATTGATTACTCTAGGAAGGGAATTATGAAACTCAGAGAATCTATAGGAATTGTTTTTCAAGACCCTGATAATCAGCTTTTTTCAGCTAGCGTGTACCAGGATGTTTCTTTTGGTGCTGTTAATATGAAACTACCAGAGGACGAAATTAGAAGAAGAGTGGATAATGCATTAAAAAGAACTGGTATAGAGCATTTAAAGAATAAACCCACTCATTGTTTAAGCTTTGGTCAAAAGAAAAGGGTAGCAATTGCAGGGGTACTAGTTATGGAGCCAAAGGTTTTAATATTGGATGAGCCAACGGCAGGCTTAGATCCAATGGGTGTTTCTGAAATAATGAAGTTATTGGTGGAAATGCAAAATGAGCTTGGAATAACAATAATAATAGCAACTCATGATATAGATATTGTGCCATTATATTGTAATAATGTCTTTGTTATGCAAGAGGGAAAAGTAATATTACAGGGAAGCCCTAAAGAGGTATTTTCTAAAAAGGAAACTATAAGAAAAGTCAATTTAAGATTACCTAGAATTGGACATCTTATGGAGATTTTAAAAGAAAAAGATGGCTTTGTATTTGATGAATTATCATTAACTATCGGACAAGCTAGAAAAACAATAAATTCTTGGAAAATTAAAATATTTAAGGATTAATAATTAAATAAGATGAAATAAGTAAAAAGGTTTATATCAGAGTAATTCTATAAATAAGTAGCTTTGATATAAACCTTTTGTATTAAATAGGCTTTAAGTTAGCATAAATATCAATGTATTCTTAGAGTCTTTTAAGCAAAAAATATTTAACTTAGTTTTTATCATCTTTATTGCTTGAGGGATAAAAGGTGCTGCATCTAATGAGTCTGTCATAAAATTTTTTACTTACATTTTAAAATTACCATATAGTAATAATCTATAGATAAGAGCTAGTGTCGTAAATAAAAATGAGGGTGTGAAATTTCACAGGTTTTGGGAAAAAGTTGCATTGTGATGAAACTAGGAACAGAGTATATGAATAGTGTTGTAAATGTTATCATTGATTGCTATTATTTAATTAACAAATCGTACAAGAAAAGTTCATTTTAATAAATAAAATATGAACTGTACTTGGGCTTATAAAATATAACTTAAGTATTATGGGTTTCTTAGAATATTTAAGTTAAGGGTAATAATAGGATTTATAAAATGAGGTGGTAAAGGATGATGCAAAAAATTCAACGTTTTGGAGCTGCAATGTTTACACCAGTTTTACTATTTGCTTTTGCAGGTATAACAGTAGGGCTATGTATTCTATTCAAAAATCCAGACATAGTAGGACCAATTGCAAACCAAGGTACTTTATGGTATCAAATTTGGACACTTATTGAAGAAGGTGGATGGACAGTATTTAGACAACTTCCATTACTATTCGTTGTTGGTTTACCAATAGCATTAGCAAAAAAAGCTCAAGCAAGAGCTTGTATGGAAGCTTTAGTTACATATTTAACTTTTAATTACTTTGTTAATTCAATGCTAACTCAATGGGGAGGATTCTTCGGAGTTGATTTTTCACAAGAAGTTGGTGGAGTAAGTGGGTTAACAACCATAGCTGGTATTAAGACATTTGATACTGGTATGATAGGAGCAATCTTAATAGCTGGTATAGCTGTTTGGCTACATAATCGTTTCTTTGATACAGAATTACCAGAGTACTTAGGAATATTCAGAGGATCATCTTTCGTAGTTATGATAGGATTCTTTGTAATGATTCCAACAGCATTCATAATTTGTTTAGTATGGCCAGCAGTTCAAAATGGAATTAACTCTTTACAAGGATTCCTAGCTTCATCAGGAATAGTAGGAGTTTGGATATACACATTCTTAGAACGTATATTAATACCAACAGGCTTACATCACTTTATATATGGACCATTTATATTTGGACCAGCCGTTGTAGAAGGGGGAATAGCTACTTATTGGCCTCAACATTTAGCTCAATATGCTATGTCATCTCAAAGCTTAACAGAATTATTCCCAGCAGGTGGATTTGCTTTACATGGACACTCAAAAATATTTGGTTCAGTAGGTATAGCTTTGGCATTATATGCTACAGCTAAGCCTAATAAAAAGAAAATCGTTGCAGGTTTATTAATCCCAGCCACATTAACAGCGATACTGGCTGGTATCACAGAACCATTAGAGTTTACTTTCTTATTCGTAGCACCAATACTATTTGTTATACATTCAATCTTAGCAGCTACTTTAGCAGCTACAGAGTTTGCTTTTGGAGTATCAGGTAACTTTGGTGGAGGAATAATTGAATGGGCCGCCCAAAATTGGATACCTTTAGCACATAACCATTGGCAAACATATTTAATTCAAATAGCTATAGGCTTATGTTTCACAGCAATATACTTTTTTGTATTTAGATTCTTCATACTTAAATTAAATCTTAAGACTCCAGGTAGAGAAGATGATGATGAAGAAACTAAACTATACACTAAAGCTGATTACAAAGCTAAAAAAGGCGAAGAATTAGGAAGTGAAAACAAATCAGGTAAAAGTAAAACAGCCCAAAAAGCTGAAGCAATTTTAGAAGCTTTAGGAGGAAAAGATAATATAGTAGATGTTACAAACTGTGCAACTCGTTTACGTTTAACTGTAAAAGATGAAAGTAAATTAGCTTCAGATGCAGCATTTAAAGCTGCTGGAGCTCTTGGAGTTGTTAGAAATGGAAAGGCTATTCAAGTAATAATAGGTTTATCAGTCTCTCAAGTTAGAGAAGAGTTTGAAGAACTTTTATAATACAAGCATACAATTAACTCAAATACCTAAAAACATCATGGAGCAAAGGTTCTCATGGTGTTTTTTTATTAGGTGTTAATCAAGATTGTTTTGATGTTTTATCTAAAAATAAATACTGGTTTAAAACATGATCCTATTAAAAATTTTATAGGTATTTAAAAGAATTTTATAGAATAAAATTGCTTGATTAAATAAATGATGCATTAATGTAGAGGAGTTCAAAAATAGTAAATCTATGGTATTATTAAATCAAGAGATAATTTTAATGTAGATTAATTATAAAAAATTAAAATTTGTTCATATATAAACGGATTTTATAAATAATGACATTTAAGTTATTTGTATTATTTGGAGGGCTAGTATGAGATTAGAAGAGCTTGTAAACAAACATTATGATAAATTAAATCATAGCGATTTGCATATTTGGAAATATGTATTTAATAATAAAAAGGATTGTTGCAATCTAACGATTGATGAGTTAGCAAATAGATGTAATGTATCTAGAACAACAGTTTTAAGATTTGCACAGAAACTTTCACTAAAAGGATATAGTGAACTTAAAATATATCTAAAATGGGAAAGTGAAGATAAAGAAGTTGAAGAGCAAGATTATTTAAAGGTTGTTTGTAATGATATAACAAAATTCATAAATGATATGCAAGAAAAAGATTTTTCTAGTGTCTGTAGTCTTATGTACAATGCTAAAAGAATATTTGTTTATGGAACTGGGGCAGTACAGTCAGCAGTTGCGGCTGAACTAAAAAGGATTTTCTTATCAGGTCAGGAATGTATATATAATATACAGGGGGAAGCTGAGGCTGATATGATTTTAAATACAATAAGTGATGAAGATTTAATAATTTTAATATCATTAACTGGAGAATCAAATCATATTAAGACTTTAGCTAAGCAATTTAAGTTAAGAAATGTTCCTATAATATCCATAACAAAATTGAAGAATAATGCATTAGCTAGATTAAGTGATGAAAATTTATACATAAATACATCAATCCATGATTTAGGTGGTGGAAAAGAATACGAATCAACAGCTTTATTTTTTACTCTTGCAGAGATGATATTCTTAAAATATTCAATGTATAAAAATGATTTAGAAAAAGAAGATATAGAGTAATTTTAGATATAACCCATTTGGTAGATCATATCAAATAAACCCTAAAATTTATGAGATTTAGGGACTTATTTGATATGGTCTATTTTATTTTGTAGTTATATCTTAAGTTAGTGTTAATTTCAGATAATCATTTAAAGGTAATAATAGTAAATATAACTCTTTTTATTAAATTTTTAAATGGGAAAATTCACAGTAAATGTTACTAATAACAACAATAAGAGAAAAGTACCTAAAGAATCTAATTTTATTGAAAACGTTTTTGGAAATTGATATTATTCTCTTACAGAAATATTTAAGGGAAAAAATGTATATATGAAATTGGGGGTATAAGGGTTTATGATGCAAAAAATTCAAAGATTTGGTGGCGCAATGTTTACGCCAGTATTGTTGTTTGCCTTCTCAGGTATAATGGTTGGATTAGCAATCCTGTTTAAGAATCCAGAAATTATGGGAAGTATAGCAGCTGAGGGAAGTACTTGGGTTCAGGTTTGGACATTATTAGAAGAGGGGGCATGGACTGTTTTTAGACAGTTACCACTGTTATTTGTTATTGGATTACCTATTGGGCTTGCTAAGAAACAACAGGCACGTGCATGTATGGAGGCTTTGGTTGTTTACTTAACTTTTAACTATTTTCTAAATGCTATTCTTACAATGTGGGGACCGACCTTTGGGGTTGATTTTGCACAAGAAGTAGGAGGCGGTTCTGGTTTAACTTTAATAGCTGGAATAAAGACTTTAGATACTGGTATGGTTGGTTCAATATTAATAGCAGGTATAGTTGTTTATTTACATGATAAGTTCTTTGAGGTTAAACTACCTGAATTCTTAGGAACTTTTAAAGGTTCTTCTTTTGTAGTTATGATAGCATTCTTTGTTATGATACCTGTCGCATTCTTAATTGCATTTATTTGGCCAAAAATACAAGGAGTAATTGCTTCAATGCAAGGATTCTTGACTTCATCAGGCGTTATAGGGGTATGGGTTTATACATTCCTTGAAAGATTTTTAATACCAACAGGGTTACATCATTTTATTTATTCACCTTTTATATTTGACTCAGCTGTAGTTAATGGTGGAATAAATGTTTATTGGGCAACACATTTAGGTGAGTTTGCTACTTCTGCACAAAGTCTAAAAGAAATGTTCCCAGAAGGTGGATTTGCTCTTCATGGTTTATCTAAGGTATTTGGATCTTTAGGAATAGCATTAGCAATTTATTTTACCGCTAGGCCAAATAAGAAAAAGTTGGTTGCAGGGCTTTTAATACCGGCTACTCTTACAGCGGTAATTGCAGGAATTACCGAACCTTTAGAATTTACTTTCTTATTTATAGCACCGGCCCTATTCTTAGTGCATTCATTATTAGCAGCCACTCTTTCAGCGGTTTCTTATGCCTTTGGAGTTGTTGGAAACTTTGGAAGTGGTCTTATAGAATGGGTAGCATTAAACTGGATACCATTATTTAAATATCATGGAGATACCTATATAACTCAAATAGTTATTGGATTAATATTTACAGGAATATATTTCTTTGTATTTAGATTCTTAATACTTAAGTTTAACTTTAAGACTCCAGGAAGAGAAGATGATAATGAAGAAACTAAGTTATATACTAAGGCTGATTATAAGAATAAGAAGGCTGGAGAAGTAAATGAATCAAGTAAAGCAGCATTATTTTTAGAAGCTTTAGGAGGTAGTGAAAATATAGTTGATGTTACCAACTGTGCTACTAGATTAAGAATTTCTGTTAAAGATCCAGATAAGGTTCAGGATCAATCTGTATTTAAAGCTGCTGGTGCACATGGCTTGGTGAAAAAAGGAAAAGCTATTCAGGTTATAGTTGGACTTTCTGTTCCAAGTGTTAGGGAGGAATTTGAAGGACTATTAATTCAAACTAATAAATAGAATGTTTATATTAAGTAAGGGTTGTGCATTAAAGGGTACAGCCCTGAAATTTTTTATAGATAAAATTATAAGATATGGAGATGATTTGTATGGAAAACACAACTTTACTAAAAAAAACAATAGAAGATAATAGGATAAAAAATGAAATAATACTTGAACTTATAGAAGAGGGAGCTTGTGGAGATTTTATTGAAAAAATAAATAGAAGTAATAGGATATTTATCTATGGAAAAGGAATAAGTTCAACAATACTAGGCCAAGAGTTAAAAAGAGCTTTTACAGCCTTAGGAAAATATGTTTTTGATTTTTATAAAGCTGATGAAATTGATGCTGTTTTAAGCTTAATAAGGGATGATGATTGTATGATAATAATTTCCTTAGAGAATTCAGAGGAGTATTTATATAAAATTAAAGAGAGACTGGAAAAAGAAGAAGTTAGTAAGTTTTTTATAGGTTTAGATAAAGAGAAAAAGGTTCCAGTTTGTAGTGATGATTTAGAGAGAATAGATAAAAATCATGATGAGGTTTATGAAGGCTTAGAATTATATTGTATGCTTATTAGGTTCTTATATAAATTATGTAACATGTGAAAATAAAATATTGAAAAGTGTTAAAAGGGATGTTTTTATAATAAAAATATCCCTTAAAATTACTCTATAAGCTACTTAAGAAGAAGTTTAATTAACCTGTGAAATTTCACAGTAAATGAGAGCATGTACTAATGGGTGATACTATTCCCTAAAGGGAGTGAAAACGTTGTATATAGAAAAAAGCTTTGTTATTATTAACTCATAGAAACGAACTAAAAAGATTTTGAAATAAATCAAGGTATAGTTTAGGAGGAGATTTTTATGAAGAAGTTTTCAATAGTTATAGCAGGTGGTGGAAGTACATTTACTCCAGGAATAGTTTTAATGTTATTAGATAACTTAGACAAATTCCCAATAAGAAAGATTAAATTCTATGATAATGATGCTGAAAGACAAGAAACAATAGCAAAGGCTTGTGAAATATTATTAAGAGAAAGAGCTCCAGAAATTGAGTTCTTAGCAACAGTAGATCCAGAAGAAGCATTTACTGATATAGATTTCGTAATGGCTCACATAAGAGTTGGTAAATATGCTATGAGAGAATTAGATGAAAAAATTCCACTAAGACATGGTGTAGTTGGACAAGAAACTTGTGGGCCAGGAGGAATAGCTTATGGTATGAGATCAATTGGTGGAATATTAGAAATAATTGATTACATGGAAAAATATTCACCAAATGCATGGATGCTTAACTATTCAAATCCAGCAGCTATAGTTGCTGAAGCTACAAGAAAATTAAAACCAAATTCAAAGGTTTTAAATATATGCGATATGCCAATAGGTATAGAAACTCATATGGCTCAAATTTTAGGATTAGAATCAAGAAAAGATATGATAGTTAAATACTATGGATTAAATCACTTTGGATGGTGGTCAAGCATCAGAGATAAAGAAGGTAATGATTTAATGCCAAAGTTAAAAGAACATGTAGCTAAACATGGTTATATTGTTGATATAGAAGAAAACCAACATTCAGAAGCAAGTTGGAATGATACTTTTGCTAAAGCTAAAGATATTTTAGCTGTAGATCCAACTCATTTACCAAACACTTATTTAAAATATTACTTATTCCAAGACTATGTAGTAAACCACTCAGATAAAGAGTACACTAGAGCAAATGAAGTTATGGATGGAAGAGAAAAGTTTGTATTTGGAGAATGTAGAAAAGTTGCAGAAAATGGTACAGCTGTAGGATCAGGATTACACATTGATGAACATGCATCATATATAGTTGACCTAGCAAGAGCTATAGCATTTAATACTCAAGAAAGAATGTTATTAATAGTTGAAAATAACGGAGCTATAGAAAACTTTGATAAGACTGCAATGGTTGAAATACCTTGTATAGTTGGTTCAAATGGACCAGAACCATTAGTTGTTGGAGATATTCCAAGATTCCAAAAAGGATTAATGGAACAACAAGTAGCAGTTGAAAAGCTAGTTGTAGAAGCTTGGGCAGAAAAATCATATCAAAAATTATGGCAAGCTTTAACTTTATCAAAAACTGTACCAAGTGCAACAGTTGCTAAGGAAATATTAGATGATTTAATAGAAGCTAATAAGGAATTCTGGCCAGAATTAAAATAGTTAAATGATTTCTTTAAAATATATATAAATTATACAATAGGAAAACACTTGTTTTACAAAAAACGAGTGTTTTCTTCTATTTTATATGTTAATCTGCAAAGATAAATAAAAAAATATTGTAGTATATATGTAAAATATTACATTATATGGTACAATATTTATTGTAGGGATTTTTGGGGGGAAAGGAATATGCGTTTTAGAATTGTTGAAAGTGTAGATGATTATTATTGGGGCGATGTTTGGAAAATCTATAAAAATAGCTTTCCAATTTATAAACAAAGAAGCCTAAAGATGCAAGAAGAAGCTATGAAAAACAAAGATTTTAAGTGCTTAGCAGCTATATTTAAAAAAAGGGTTATTGGAATAGTTTTTTATTGGGATTTAGACACCTTTAGGTATGTGGAACACCTAGGTTGGGATAAGGAGTTAAAGTGTTCTGGGTATGAATGCGAAATTCTTTCAAAACTTTGTGAAGATAATAGACCAACTATAATAGAACTAGACAAAATAGCAGATGATGAAACTATTTCAAGAGTTATTTCTTATGAAGAGCTTGGGTTTAAGAAGAATATATACATGCATAAGCACCCAGCTTATAGGAGATTATCTGAAGATATAAATTCAGTTGTTCTTAGTTATCCTAATAAATTAACTTTTGAAGATTACTTATATTTTGATAATATTTTAGTAAATGAGGTTATGATTTATAAAGATAATTAAACTATTTTTAACCAAAAGAGAAAATGGCTCATATAATATGTTTAGTTTATAATTAAAATGTAAATTTAAACTAAATGAGACTTAGAGGTGAGAAAAATTTTTAATATTAATATATCAGATTTAAATGACTTGGAATTAGATGTTTATAAATATATATTAGAAAATAAAGAAAAGGTAGTTTATATGACAATAAGAGAATTGGCCGATGAAGTTCATGTTTCCACAGCCACTATTTTAAGATTCTGTAAGAAGAATGAATTTAGTGGCTTTAGTGAATTTAAGACCTTTCTTAAAAGCAATTTAAAAGAAGAAAAATTATCCACTGCCTTTGAGAAAATAGATTATTTTGATGAGTTTTTAAAAAATATAGAAAGCATAAATAAACAAGTTGATGAATTAAAAGAACTAATTAAAAATAAAGATACAATATTATTTATTGGAATAGGAAGTTCAGGAGCGATGGCATCTTATGCCGCTAAATATATGTCCTATTTTGGTAAGTTTTCAATACATATTGATGATCCTTTTTATCCTATAAATACAAAATCATTAAATAATAGTATGGCTATAATTTTATCTGTTTCTGGAGAAAATTCTTCAATAATAGGAATGGTAGAAAAGCTTAAGTCTTTAGGGGTAGAGACATTAAGTATAACAAATAAGCGAAGCAATACATTGGCTAAATTAACTGATTATACAATAAATTATTACATAAGTCAGGAAAGATATTATTATGAAGCGGGAAGTTCTCTTGAGTATAATGATGTAACATCACATCTTCCAACAGTTTATATAATTGAAAGATTAGCGAGAAATTGCAAGAGTAACAAGGTGTTTTAAAAGTGTCACAAGTAACAAAATAAAGTTACTTGTGACACTTATTTTTATATTAAACATTTTAAATTTTCTTTATGATATGATTTTCTTAAGAGATGAAAGGGAGTGTTTTTATGAAATATTTAAACCTTGATGAATTTAATAAGAACTTTTTATGGGGCTCTGCATCAGCGGCGTATCAAATTGAAGGAGCTTGGGATAAGGATGGAAAAGGACCTTCAGTTTGGGATATTTATACTAAAATTCCTGGAACAACTTTTAAGGGAACTAATGGTGATGTTGCAGTTAACCATTATGATAGATATAAAGAAGATGTAGCCTTGATGAAGGAGATGGGCTTAAAAGCTTATAGATTTTCTATAAGTTGGCCAAGAATATATCCAAAAGGAAGAGGAGAAGTAAATCAAAAGGGGTTAGACTTCTATAGTAATTTAATAGATGAATTAATTAAAAATGATATAGAACCAATTATAACTTTATATCATTGGGATTTACCTCAAGCTCTTATGGATGAATATAATGGATGGGAATCTAGAGAAATAATTGAGGATTTTAATAACTATGCAGTAACTTTATTTAAAGCCTTTGGAGATAGAGTAAAGTATTGGGTTACTTTAAATGAGCAAAATATATTCATAAAATTAGGATATGCTCTAGCTCTTCATCCTCCTGGAGTTAAAGATTTAAAAAGAATGTATGAAGCTAACCATATAGCTAACTTAGCTAATGCTAAAGCAATAGACTCATTCAGAAAACTTAATTTAAGAGGAATGATAGGTCCTAGCTTTGCTTATTCACCTTCATACTATAATTCACCAAAGCCAGAGGACATATTAGCTGGAGAAAATGCAGAACTTTTAAATAATGATTGGTGGTTAGAAGTTTATTGTAATGGAGAATATCCGATTAGAGCATGGAAATACTTAGCTAGTGAAGGATTAACACCTACTATAGAAGAAGGTGATATTGAGTTGTTAAAGAAGGGGAGACCTGACTTTATGGGCGTTAACTACTATCAAACAACAACTTATGAGGAAAATCCATTAGAAGGCGGAGTTGGAGAAGGAACGTTTAATAATAGTGGTAAGAAGGGAACTACACAAGATAGTGGAATTCCTGGAGTATATAAAACAGTTAAAAATAAGTATTTAGAAGCAACAGACTGGGATTGGACTATAGACCCAGAGGGCTTAAGAATAGGATTAAGAAGGATAACAGATAGATATAACTTACCTATACTTATAACTGAAAATGGCTTAGGGGCCTTTGATACTTTAGAAGCTGGCAATGAAATTCACGACCAATATAGAATTGACTATTTAAATGCACATATAAAGGCATGCAAAGAAGCAATAACTGATGGGGTATACTTAATTGGATATTGTACTTGGTCATTTACAGATCTTTTAAGTTGGTTAAATGGATACCAGAAGAGATATGGATTTGTATATGTTGATAGAGATGAGACTGACAATGGAACTTTAAATAGATATAAAAAGGATAGCTTCTATTGGTATAAAGATGTTATAAAAACTAATGGAGAAAATATAAAATAGACTGATTTTTAAATAGATACAGAAGGACTATTTTTAACTAAAAGAATGATTTAAATTCTTTAATGGAGTAGCTTAAATGTTGTTAATATTAACAACTTAAATAAGTTGCTCCTTTTTAATGACTTTAAATTATAAATAGATTTAAATATTAGACTTTTAAATAATTTAGCATTAAAATTAAAATAATAAATTTATATTTTTTAGTATAATAGAGTTAAACATTTACTTAAGCAAAGAAAGATTAATTAGAGAAAATGCTTTATGTAAATATTGATTTTTAGCTAGACTTTAAAAAGATTTGGTATTAGGGGGAGTTTTTATGAAGAATATAAACATAGGAAATAGTGGGGTAATAGCTTCAGAAATTTCTTTAGGATGTATGAGAATTGCAGATATGTCTAAGAAGGAGGCCAATTTGCTTATAAATACTGCATTAGATGAGGGAATAACTCTTTTTGATCATGCAGATATATATGGACAAGGAAAATCAGAAGAGGTATTTGCAGATGCAATTGATATGAATCTAAGCATTAGAGAAAAGATTATAATTCAAAGTAAGTGTGGAATAAGACCTGGATTTTTTGATTTCTCTAAGGATCATATTCTAAATTCTGTAGATGGCATATTAAAAAGACTAAAAACTGACTACTTAGATATTTTACTTTTACACAGACCGGATACATTGATGGAGCCTGAAGAGGTTGCTGAAGCTTTTGAAATTTTAAGTAACAGTGGTAAGGTTAGAAAATTTGGAGTTAGTAATCAAAATCCGATGCAAATACAATTACTTAATAAGTTTTTAAAAGATAAGATAATAGCTAATCAGCTTCAACTTAGCTTAACTAACACTGGAATGATAGATTCAGGGTTAAATGTTAATATGGAAATAGCTCCTTCAATAGATAGAGATGGAAGTGTATTAGAGTTTTGTCGTTTAAATGATATAACAATACAACCATGGTCTCCTTTCCAATATGGATTCTTTGAAGGTGTATTCTTAAATAATTCTAAGTTTAAGGAGCTTAATGATAAAATAGATGAATTTGCTAAGAAATATAATGTTACTAAAGAAGCCATTGCTATTGCTTGGATTCTAAGACATCCAGCTAAGATGCAACCTATTGTTGGAACTACTAATAGAGATAGAATTAAAGCTATATGTAAAGCTTCAGATATAGTATTAAGTAGAGAAGAATGGTATGAACTTTATAGGGTAGCAGGAAATAAACTGCCTTAGCACATAAAAGGATGTTAAAATTAGTTTATTAAGTTATAAGTTTAGAAAATAGTTTTTTAGTTTTAAATTGATGCAAGTTAAGGTATAAAATTGAGAAGAGATGCTTTATATATTTAAGCATCTCTTCTCAATTTAAAATATAATAATTAGTTATTTTTATTTACATAACAGTATTTAAGGAGAAAAATCTTAATTTATCAAGATTATTTAAAAAATAATCATTAAACTTTTATTCAAATTTTAATAATTATGAAAAAAGTAAGATTTATTTTATGTAAAAATACAATTTATTTACATTAAGGTGTATTTATTTTAATTTAAATATTTTATTAAAAATAAAAAAAGGATAAAAATTATAAAAATAGATAATATAAATAAAATGAAATAGAATAATTTAACATTTTATTAATAAGTTGCTGTTATAAAAGAATAAATATTATAAAAAGTAATGTTAAATTAATAAATATACATGGTCGAATTTTGTAATCTGAATGTTATTTACTAATTTAGTAAATGATTTTAAAATATAATTAATGATAAGTTATTATTTAAAGTTTTAATAAATTACAAGTTCCGTTTAATTATGAGCTTTTAATATAAGTGGCTTTGATGATTCGTTACATTTATTTAAATCTTTTTAAGTAAAGAAATTGGAGAGTTTTAATTGGAGGATGATATTAAAATTAAAAAGGGAGAGTATGATAAGATGTTTACAAAGGAGTTAAAGGATTTATTAGCAGGTTTATATCAAAAATATGGCTGCACTCAAGAAGTTCTTAAACTAAGCAATATAATAGACAGAATTGTGGTTGAAGAACAAAGTGAAAGATTAAAAGAATATAAAGAAAGAAAATAGAGAATTAATCTTAAAGGCAATAAACCAATATAATACTTATTAACTCTAATGTTTAAGGAGAAATTCTTTAGACTATGGATACTACAATTAATTTTAAGAGACTTGATACTTAGACTTTATATTATATATTTTAACTACAAAGAGGAAATCTATACTACTTTAAAGTAGTATAGATTTCCTCTTATTATTTATAAATTATGTAACTTAAAGGTTAAAAACTACATATTAATTATAAGTGAGTAGTGAATTTTTATTTAAATGATTTTATGCTATTTAGTCTATCTTGTTGTTTTTGTTCAGGAGATTTCTTAAAGTCATATCCATAAACTGCGTTTTCAAAGTCACCATAAGTTGGATTTGGAAGTACAATGTATTTTGTTCCAAAGAATTGAGCTTCTTTATCCACAATTTCTCTTCTTTCTTCATTTGATTTGTTGTCATATCCGTCAGGAAAATCACCTAAGTTATCTCCACAATAAATTGCAAGATTATAATTTTCTTTTATTTTATTCCATCTAGCATCTTTGCTATTTGTATCTGTTTTTAAAAGCACATGATCTTTATCAGCATTTACAAAGCCTAGTTTTTCCATGTTCTTAATTGTAGCAGCAAGTTCTTTTTCTTCACTTCTATTAGATACATAAAAAACTTCAAGTCCTTTGCTCTTTGCATAATCAGTAAAATCCTTAGCTCCATCTATTGCATTGGCATCGGCCATTTGAACCCATTCTCCAAAGTTTTCTTTAGAATATAGTTCATTGTTTTTTATTTCATATCCTGCATGAGGTGAGTTATCTATTATTGTTTCATCAATATCTAAAGTAACTGCATATGGCTTAGCAGTAGGTTCCTTGACTAATTCATCAATATATCTTTTTCCAGAGTTATATGCTTCATATCTTAGAGCTTTTACCTCTCCTGAATTTTGTTGCCATAAAGTTGCTAAAACATTTCCTTTAACAAGTTGTTCTGTAGCGTTAATTTCAGTAGTTTGTTCTATTTGAGCTACTTCCTTTGCTGTCTGGTGATTCTCATAAACTAGAGTGCCACCAGTTCCAACACCAATACCTATTATTGCTGATAGTATAATCGAAGTGATTTTTGAATTTTTCATAAGACCTTCCTTTCAAATGTTTCTTAAATATGTATGAATGATTAAATTAGTTATTAATATGTTAACGCTTTCATTATATTTTATGTTGTTGTTAAAATCAAGTATTAAAGGAAAAATAATATAAAATATATCTTATTATAGATATTTTATAAATTAAAAAAAGAAGCGTATAATAAATAATATATTTGTTATTAATTCTATTATTTAAAAAATATAGAGTATTACAGGAGTATGAAATGAGAAGAGAAACAATAAAAAAGGCTATTATTCCTGCTGCTGGATTAGGAACAAGATTTTTACCAGCTACTAAGGCACAACCAAAAGAAATGCTACCAATAGTTGATAAACCAACTATTCAATATATAATTGAGGAAGCTGTAGAATCAGGAATAGAAGAGATACTAATAGTAACAGGAAGAAACAAAAAATGTATAGAAGATCACTTTGATAAATCAGTGGAGCTTGAATATGAACTTGAAAAAGCAGGTAAAAGCGAGTTGTTAGACTTAGTTAAAGATATTACTGATATGGTTGATATATATTATATAAGACAGAAAGAGCCAAAAGGATTAGGACATGCTATAAATTGTGCTAAAACTTTTGTTGGAGATGAACCTTTCGCTGTTCTTTTAGGAGACGACGTTGTCTATAATGATGAATATCCTTGTTTAAAACAGTTAATCGATTGCTATAATGAATATCATACAAGTATATTAGGCGTACAAGCAGTTCCAGAAAAGGATGTTAGTAAGTATGGAATAGTTAAAGGAATTCACATTGAAGGAGATGTATATAAAGTAACTGATTTGATTGAAAAACCAGATAGGGATAAAGCACCTTCAAATATAGCTATTTTAGGAAGATATATTAACTCCGAAAATATTTAAAATACTTGATAAAACAAAACCTGGAAAGGGTGGAGAAATACAACTTACAGATGCTCTTTTAAAGCTGTTAAGCTATGAAGCCATATATGCTTATAATTTTCAAGGAAAAAGATATGATGTAGGAGATAAGCTTGGATTTTTAAAAGCTACAGTTGAATATGCATTAAGAAAACCAGAGTTAAAGGATGGATTCATTGATTATCTAAAAGAGATAGTAAAATAAAAGTATTCTAATTTAGATTAATAAGTTGAAAAATTATATTTATAATAAGTTTTGGGGAATTTAAAGAGGGATAGTCATATGACTATCCCTCTTTGTTTTAGATATAATTCATTGGATTTACATGTTGTCCATTAATTCTGATTTCAAAATGTGCATGAGGACCAGTACTATATCCTGTAGAACCAACTAGAGATACAACTTGTCCTTGTTTTACTTTTTGACCAACAGAGACTTTTAATTCAGATGCATGGGCATAAAGTGTACTAACTCCACCACCATGATCTATAATAACCATGTTTCCATAAGCTGGATGATATTCGGCTGCTGTTACTACACCATCTTTTGCGGCAACAAATGGTGTTCCAGTTGAGGCTGCAAAGTCTACACCAGTATGAACTTTGTATTGTCCAGTAACAGGGTGTACTCTTGGACCGTATGAGCTTGTTATTGATGAAGAAGATACTGGTCTTATAAATCCACCTGAAGATCCTTCTGTTATATTACTTGAGCCACCTGATGAAGAATTATTATTATCAGTAGCTGGAGCAGGTGCGAAATAAGACTGTATTTCTTTTTCTATTTCGTCTTCTTTTTCAGCTAGAGCCTTTAATTCGGCATTCTTTTCATCTTCTAGATTTTCTAATTCACTTAATTGAGATTTATAACTATTTAGTGTATTTTCATGTTCAGCCTTAACTTCCTTTAGGCTTTCTTCTTTAGCAAGAAGTTCATCCTTCTTACTATCTAGTGTTGATTTTGAACTTTCAAGTTCAGCTTGTCTACTTTCAAGTTCCTTTTGTAGAGCCTCAATTTCATCAATAAGCTTGTTATCTGTTTTAACAAGTGTTTTTATATTAGCTATATTAGAAAAAAGTTCTCCAAAACTTTTAGATTCAAGAATAATGTATAAAAATTTATCACTTAAGTTAGACTTATAAACATTTCTAAGTCTTTCTCCTAGGATTTCTTTCTTTAATTCTTGTTCTTTTTGAGCTTTTTCGATTTCTTTAATGTTTTCTTCAATTGATTTTTTTACTTTGTTTATTTCAGAGTCAGTTGAAGATATTTCATTATTTAAACTCTCTATTTTATTTTCATATTCATCAACCTTACTTTGAGCTGAATCAAGTTCAGCTTGTTTAGCAGCTATGCTATCTTTGATTTCATCTAGTTTTCCCTTTTGAACTTCTTTTTCTTCTGTAATCTGTCTTTTCTCTTCCTGCAATTTATTAACTTCGGGATTAGCTTTAGTTATTAATGGTGCTGAAATAGCACTAAATACTAAAAAGCTACTCATAAACAAAGATACTATTTTAAGTTTGTTCATTTAATCACCTATCTTTAATATATTTTTCGAAAGTTTTGTACTAATTTCAACAAATTATACCTTAAAAACCTTAGACATAACCACAAACATTCTGAAAACTTTGGAGAAGTTTTTAAATAAATGGTTAATAAACAGTTAATATCGACATTTTCATGAAATAAAATACAATATATGTAAAATTAATACATAGATAAGTATAGAAAATACATGTTTTATTATGTAACAAAACAATACAATATATATGTAAAGGTTTAGAGGTGGTGTAAAGGGAAAAAGGTATCAGCAAGATTTATAACTTTAAAGTTGCTGTAAAATATTCTAATGATGAGATTTCAAGTAAGTAACTCTTAACAAGTAGAAAAGTAATTAAATTGTTAGTGATATAATAGCATGCTAAATAGCTACCTCATATTAATTTATTTTATATAAGGTGTATTAAGATGAATTTAAATTCATCTTAATACACTCTTTTTATTTATAGGTTAATGTTGATTTTTAAATAGATTTTAATCTTACTTATGCTGTAAGTGAAAATCAAAATTTTTAATTTTACATTTAATAAATATTTTTTCGATATGATTATGGAATTCTATTTATTCAAAGAAAAATCAGAATCTCAATTTAGTATTTTGAATTTTAAATAAATAAAACTATTTTTCATAAGATAATCCTTAGATAATCCTTTCTTATGAATAGTTGAATATCAAGTTAGTAAACAAATTTTAAGTATGAGTCCCTAAACCTATGAAATTGAACATAACCTAACTATGTTCAAAGATAAATTATTTGAATTTATAAAAGTTATCTGATTAAAAACAAGATGGCTTGTCAATAATTTAGGTAAGTTAGAAAAGGGGGTATTTCTTATGGGAAGAAGAGGATCAAAAAAATATTTAAAACAAGTGAATGCACAAATAATATTATTTGTTTTAATAATGGTAATAATGAGAATGGTAGTTTTAAATTTTATGAGTGAACTATCAGGAATGGAATTTGAAGAGTTATCAAAGGCTAGGATTTATAATGGAAATATTACCGCAGGGATGTTTTTAGAGAGTCTTGTTAATTTCTTTGGAAGCTTTACTTTGGAAACTTATAAAGGAATAATATTAATAGTAATTGTAAATATAGTAGTAGCATCTTATATATTAAGTAAAAAAGATCTTACAGGGAATTTTTATTTTAATATTGTTATAGCTTACGTATTCTCATCTATAATAACAGTATTTTTATTGTTGGCAGGAGTTCTATTATTTTTCTGTGTGATGCAAGGGATGGTAGTTATAAATTCTTTAAAAATAGATGTATCTTCAGAAATACTATGGTTAGTTATATCTTTGCTAATGGGAATATTGTTTATAAAGTATTTAAGAAAGACTGTAGTATTTTCTTTAGTAGCATTTTTTATAATATCTATTTGTACAGCATGTTATATGGATATAGGAAAAGATTCTATTCCTACAGATGATGTGAAGTATAGTTTAGAAGAGTTTGCTTATAGTTTGAATGCATCTAGTAAATAGGTGCATTTGTTTTTAAGAAGTAAAATGTAGAGTTAAAATAGATAAGTTGCTTTATTTAAATATCAATTTTCATATTTAAGTAAGAAAATTTTATTTATAAATACAGTAAAAGTATAGGGTTTTAGAATGAAATTAAAAAAATAGCTAAAAATGTGGAAATGATTAATAGAAAAATGGTTATTTATAAGGAAAATATTAATAATTTATGTTGCCAAACTAAAAATATATATTAAAAATAATACAATATTCTACAAAAAAGTATATTGGATGTAAATTTTGTATAAGACACTACTCCTAGTGTATCTATATAAGATAAAGAAAGTATTTTTAAGAAAAATATAGAAATATAAATATATTCTTCTTAAAAGAGAGAAATATATTAACTTAAAAGTATCTTAGCTGGTAAGATAAATCTCGTCAGCAAGAGACACAGCAACAAAACATCAAATGAAAAATTTGAAAAAAGTTGTTGACAAAGTTTCTTAATGATGTTAAACTAAGAAAGTCGCTTGAGGGCGACAAAGAAATGGTCTTTGAAAATTAAACAGAAGATATTAACATAAACCAGCAATTCTTTTATAAGTAATATGAGTA
>WNVL01000010.1:0-104852 GCA_034421775.1 Clostridium perfringens
CATATCCATCAGTAGAAAGGTTAAAGGAATTAAGAGAAAAAATACAAAAAGAAATGGTAGATTATTATGAAAAGCTTGTAGAAAATAATGTGAATCCAGGAATTAATTCATATAATTTAGCTTTAGCCTATGAAAGAGTAGGAGAATACAAAAAGGCACTCGATGTAATTAATAAAGCTTTAGAACAAGAATCTCCATATCCATCAGTAGAAAGGTTAAAGGAATTAAGAGAAAAAATACAAAAAGAAATGGTAGATTATTATGAAAAACTTGTAGAAAATAATGTAAATCCAGGAGTTAATTCATATAATTTAGCTTTAGCCTATGAAAGAGTAGGAGAATACAAAAAGGCACTCGATGTAATTAATAGAGCTTTAGAACAGAAATCTCCATATCCATCAGCGGAAAGATTAAAGGAATTAAGAGAAAAATTACAAAAGTTAGTTAAGTAATATATAGTAAATAAGTATTTAAGTGTATTAACTTTTTATAGGTTAATACACTTTTTATTTTATCTAAAATTAGTAAATACATAAATTTAAAAAATATTGCTTATCATAATTTTATATATTCTAAATGATTAATTAGATAAAAACTTGAGAAAGGAGGAGATTATAAATGGATAGGTTTAAATCCATAAAAAATTATGCTTCATTTCCTAGAAATGTTCAAATAATAGTTATAAGTGAATTAATTTTAGCTGGAGCTTTTGGAATATATGGTTTTTTACAAATTTTATATCTAAATGAAATAAAAATACCTCCAGATAAAATAGGAATACTTTTTTCTATAGGAGCATTATCATCTATGGTTGGATTTTTTGTAGGTCCATTTATTAATATTTTAGGAAGAAAAACTGTATTGACAGCTGGATGTCTTTTAAGTGCATTAGGAATGGGGTTTTATGTTGTTTTTATAAGTTACTTTATGTTATTAATAGCTCAAATTTTAGTTAATATTGGCTTATGCTTTATTCAGGTTACAGAGTTACAGTTATTATATTCATATACAACACCAGATAAAGAATGTTGTGCTTATAGTTATAAATCATCAGTGAATTTTATTGCATCAACCTTAGGGGGATTATTGGCAGGAAATATAAATAAAATTCCTATATTTATTAATGTTAGCTATAAGATTCTCTTTTTATTAGCTACTATGATGACAATAGGAGCTTTTATAATACGATTATTCTTACTTCCAAAAGATAAGAGAATTAAGAGTGATAGTAAAGTAGTAAATAAAGCTTTAAAAAATGCATTAACGCTATTTAAAACTCATAAGAGGATAAGAGTTTTTGCTATGTTTTTATTTATACTATCTGTAGGAGGGAGTGCAATTTGGCCATATAATAATTTAATACTTAAGAATCAGTTTAATTTAAATAATACAATTATTTCTATAATTAACTTTATAATAACTTCTCTCAATATGGTAAGCATAACATTAATGCCAATGGTTATAGAGAAGCTTGGTATACGTAAATTTGAACTTTTAGCTATGCTTGGAATAGTACTAAGTACATTTTTTCTTTCTTTAGGCCTTCCTACAGTGATTTTTATTGTAGCTTTAATATGTAGAGCAGCAAGTGCATGCCTAGTAGGTTCTTCTCTAGATAGTTCCATGATGAGTCATATAGAGTTAGAGAATAGAGATATCTTTGCAGGAGTTAAATTATTAGTTAATGGATTATCCAGTTCTATAGGAAATTTTATAGGAGGACTTATAATAGATAAATTGACTTATAGAGGAATATATGTATATGGGTTTGTTTTAATGATTATTACAACATTAGTATTTTATTTAAAAGTAACTAAGTATTTTGATGAAGAGATACATATAAAGATGTTAAAAGAGAGACATTGTAAGTGTCATATGAGATATACATATGTACAAAGAAAAATTTAAAATGGCTTTAAGTGAATAAAAAGTTTAGATTAACTATTATATCTTACAAAAATGTAACACTAACGAAAGGTAAATCAATATAACAAATTAAAATAAAAAATTATAATTAAAACATAAAATTTTATATTTTATTTAAATGGAGGGTTTATATTGAAAATATTATCAAAAATTATTTTAGTGGCTACATTATGTTTTGTTGCAGTAGGTATTACTGGATGTGGAAGTTTAAAAGACATTGGTTCAGATAAATATTATCTACAAGTGTCAGTTGACGGGAACAAAAAGTTTGCATTTAAAGATGGTGAGGAAGATGTTTACAGATATGAATATAGAGATATTAAAGCTTATGATGAATCTGGAAATGAAATAAAAGTAGTATTTACAGCAGATAAGAATTTAAGAAAAGGTGCTTTCTTAGAAGTACGTGTTAGAGATCCAAAAAGTAATGAATTAAATGCTATTCTTTCTTATAAAGAAGTTCAAGCAGATGAATTACCGAGTTTAGCTAAAGAAAAATTAAATGTGAAATAATAAAATATAAAAAAGCTCTACTAATTTAATTAGTAGAGCTTTTTTTAAATCCAATTTACTTCAGCTTTTTTTCTAGGAGCTGTTCTTTTATATGTAATTGCTGGATAGCCTATAACCATACAGGAAGCTATTTTTTTATTTTTAATTCCAAGTAGATTTAGAATTTTTTCATTTCCTTCAGCAGCAAGTTGTAGGAAGCCACTAAAGAAGGTTCCAAGTCCTAATGCATTAGTCATAAGTTCCATATTTGAAGAGGCTAATTCGCCATCTAAGTCATGATGAGAAAAGGCAACTATAATTACTGGAGCATTAAAAAATAATCTATCATTTTTTATTGGATCGGCTTTATATGCTTTATACATTTTAGTCCATATTAAGGCATATCTTCTTAAATGCTTATTTTCATCATTTAAATTGTTAAGTATATACTCACCTTTTTCTTTTAAACTTTCATAAGCTAAATCTCTTAGTTCAGCTATTTTTTCAGTGATAACAACATAAGAAACATCTTGGCTATTAACTGCTGTTTGAGTGAATCTACCAGCTTCAAGAATTTTTTCTAGCTTTTCTTTTTCTACATCTTTATCCTTAAATCTTCTAACGCTTCTTCTAAATTTTATGAAATTTAATAAGTTTTCAGATTCTATACTAAAGGTTTCGCTATCATATTCTTTAACTTCTTCCATATTATAATCATCCGTTGAAACAGCTTTAGTTGGACAAATGGCAATACAATGTCCACATTTTATACAGTTTCTATTTTTAATATTAGCTTTTTCATCTACAAGTGATATATCATTTACAGGACAATCCTTTATACATTGAGTACATGCAATACACTTCTCTTTATGAACTTTAAACATAAAATCTCTCCTTAATAATAAAAATATCTTAAAATAAGATGTTTATTCTTTAGTATCGATAAAATATTTCACCTAAAACTTCAAGTGAATTTATTTGCTTATTATATCATCTATAAAGTAAGAATGTCTAATTATTAAGTATATTAATTTAGAAGGGTGGTAGATTTATAAGAGCCTTAATTAAAAATAATGTTTGTTAATTAAAACAAAGTCTAAGTTTCATTATATAGGCCTTAGTAAGATTTATATTTCATTGTAAACTTATTTGATATTAATGGTTGACATTTTGAATATCAAAGTTTATTATAGTTTACAGAGGTGAAATAAAGATGGATTTAGTAACTATTCTAGCTAAAGAATTTGGTAAGCTTTATGAGAAAAACTTTGATGGATATTTTATTGCTAAAGGAGTTTTGAAGCTTTCAAATAATTCTTATTATAAAGTTTTAGAAATGGATTATAATTTAAAATCTAAGATTATTAGGGATAACTTGTCAGTTAAGATCTGTGAAAGTTCAATATTTTTAGCAGATAAAAAGAATGCAACTTTGATATTAACCTTAATGAAGCCAAAATCAAATAGAAATTTTAAAGATAGAATAGAAAACTATAATTGGCAAAAGACTTTATCTGAATTTAATATTGAAGAAGGTACTAGTTGTAAAAGAAAGTTTTATAAAAAGAAAAAATGTTTTACTAAAGAAGAAATACTAACTTTTTGTAGTTTTGTTGGTGATTTTAATTCTATTCATCAGGGAAGGAATGCAGTTGTTCCTGGAATGATGATTTTAAAATATATAGTAGAGAATATTGCTAAAGAAAATATAAGATTTACTACATTAAATATCAGATTTTTAGAGCCATTATTTGTAGAAGAAGTTTTTAATTTAAAAATAGATGATGAATATTTCTTAGTATATTCTAAAAACAAATTATTTATTAGGGGGAAGTTTTTAAATGAAGAATAAATCGAGAGAGATCTCTATGATTGGGCTTATGGTTGCACTTCTTTGTGCTAGTGCATACATAGCTTTTCCAATACCATTTACTCCGATTATGATTACAGCACAAACTATAATAATAAACTTAATAGGACTTACACTTAGTCCTAAAAATAGTGCTTATGTAATAATAACATTTTTTTTATTAGGATCTATCGGAATACCAGTGTTTTCAGGTGGAAGAGCTGGTCTAGGAGTATTGTTTGGGCCTAGTGGAGGATACTTTTTAGGATTCTTAGTAGCTGTAATAGTTATGGCTTACTTAAGAGGAAAGTCAATAAATTTTAAGAAATATTTATTTATAACAATATGTGTTGGACTACCTATTATACTAATTTTAGGTGCTACTTGGATGAGTATTTATAATGGAATAGGAATAATTAAGACTATAGAAGTCGCTGTATTACCTTTTTTAATAGGAGATTTAATAAAGGCAGTAGTTGCTTCAATTATAGCTTTAAGAATAAATAAACTTCAATTTATGAGACAGTAAAAAACAAATATTTAGAGATTCATTTAAGAGAGCTTGGGTATTCTTAAAATTACTTATAGATAAGAATATTAGGTTCTCTTAATTTTATTTTACTAGGAGGAGATTATGGAGAAGGTTTATATTTTAGGAGGACTTAGAACGCCCATTGGTATAACTAATGGAATACTGAAAAATAAATTGCCAGAAGAATTAGCAGCCACAGTTATAAAGAATTTAATAAGAAAATTTAATTTAAAACATATAGATTCTGTAATATTAGGAAATGCTGTAGGACCAGGAGGTAATATAGCTAGACTTAGTTCATTAATGGCAGGACTAGACGTACCAGCCTTTGCTATAGATATGCAATGTGCTTCAGCACTTAAAAGTATTGAGGTTGCTTACACTGAAATAGCTTGTGGTATTTCAGAGATTATAATAGCTGGAGGAGTTGAAAGTACTTCCATGTCTCCAGTAAGATATTATTCTAAAAATGATCCTAGAAAGACAAAAGATAGGGAGTTTTATAAGGTGGCTCAATTTACTCCAGATGATCATAGTGAGCTTTCTATGATTGAAGGGGCTGAAAGAGTGGCAAAAAAATATGGCTTTTCGAGAGAATATCTAGATTTGCTAAGTACAGAAAGTCATAGAAAAGCATTTAAAGCGAAAAAATATCTAGACGAAATTAAAACATCAGTTAATACTGATAAATGTGAAAATTCAAATAATCTATATTTAAATATAAATAATACTAATTTAATTATTGAGGAAGATGAAGGTATAAGGAAAGGAATTAGTGAAAGATTATTAAAAAGGTTGAAGCCAATATTAAATGGAGGAAATATGGTGACGGCAGGCAACTCATGTTTAACTCATGATGGAGCAGCTATGGTTATACTTTGCTCTGAGAGAGCAATAAAAAAGATTTTAAATAATGTCTATATAGAATCGGAGAAGGAATTAAGAAAAAGCTCTAACTTGAAGGAATTAAAAAAGGATATGGCAGTAAAGTTAGATGGAATCTTTGAGATAAAAGGATTTTGTAATATTTCTGGTGATGGAAACCTAAGCCCTGAAAATGGGGTTAAAGTAGCTAAAAAGCTTATGAGCAATTTTAATCTTACTTATGATGATATAGATGCTTTTGAAATAAATGAGGCATTTGCTGTAATAACAGCACTTTTTCAAGAAGAGTTTGGAAGTAGAGAAAAGTTAAATAGGTTTGGAGGTGCCTTGGCATATGGGCATCCCTATGGAGCTTCTGGTGGAATAATAACTTTACATTTAATAGAGATTCTTAAACATTTTAATGGCAGGAGAGGAATAGTGGCAATTCCAGCTGCTGGAGGTTTAGGGGAAGCAATGCTTTTAGAGCGTACAGATTTAGAATATTTAGATTAAGTAGATATAGAGGTAAATAAAATGAGTTTTATTGATATGTTAAAATTTGGAGCGTTGAACTTCAAGGATAGGACATTTATTTTATTAGATAATTTAAAAATTACATATGAAAGAGCAAATGATGTAGTAACATGTATAGGGAATTTATTTTCAAAGTTCAAGAGTGAATTTATAGCTGTAAGAAGTGAAAATTCTTTAGGTGAAATATTAGGTTTTTTAGGAGTATTATTCTCTAAGAATGTTCCTATAATAGTTAATAAAAATATAGATGATTTAAGCTTTTTAGGAAAAGTAGAGAATTTAGAGGATTTTTATTTTGAAGAAGGTATTTTAATAGAGTTTTATAGGATTAATATTATACATGAAAATAAAAATATTAGAGCTTTCAAAGAAAAAGTTATATTTAAAAGAGAGAGTTTAGAAAGTTTTGGTGTTTTATCTTCTGGAACTACAGGAACACCTAAATTGATAGTGAGAAGTTCGGAAAGTTGGATAAGAGCCTTTAGCTATCAAAGTTATCTTTTTAATTTAAGAAGAGTAGTAAAGAGTTTTTTAGTTGGTTCCTTTAGTTTTTCAGCTAATTTAAATATGGCAATGCATATTTTGAATTTAGGAGGAAGCATAATTACTACAGATAGTCATCTTCCTAAAACTTGGAGAGAGGTTATAAAGTTTAATAAGGTAAATAGTATATTTCTTGTTCCATCTAGATATAGAATACTTTTAAAATGCTATGAAGAAGAAAATATTTTTATAGAAAGTGTTTTAAGTTGTGGAGAAAAGCTATCTTATAATTTATTTGATAAACTTAATAAAATATTTAGAGCAGCAAAGGTTATTGAATATTATGGTAGTAGTGAAACTAGCTTTATTTCTTATAATAGTCAGGAGACATTTTCTTTGGAGAATAAGGGAGTTGGAATCATATTTCCTGAAGTCCAGATAATAGTAAATAGTAATGAATTTTTGGTTAGTAGTCCTTATGCTGCTTACGGGTTTGAGAAGAGATTTAAAGTTAATGATTATGGATTTATAGACTCTAATGGAATACTAATTATTGAAGGAAGAGGAAATGATGTAGTAAATAAAGCTGGCAATAAAATAAGTCTTAAAAGAATTAGAAGTATAATTGAAAAAAATGAATTAATTGAAGAGTTTGTAGCTTTGAAACTAACTAGTAAATTAAGTGGAGAAGAGGTTGGTGTAGTAATAGTTTTAAAAAATAAAAATACTAGCATTAATATTTTAAAAGCTTCTTTAAAAAATGAACTTTCCTTATATGAGATGCCAAGAGTCGTTGTAGTTGAGAAACTACCTATAAATAACAATGGTAAGATAGATATTAAGAGATTAATAAATTTGTTTTAGAGTGTATTATAAATTATAATTAGAAAATTAACAGTATGGATGTAGGGAGGAGAAGAATAGAAATTAAAATATACACATAATCTTTTAATAAATGATAAAATAAGTTTGTTGAATATAATTTTAGAGGAGAATATGTATGAACTTTTTTGAATTATTAGATAAACGAGAGAGCGTAAGAGGGTATTTAGATAAGAAGGTTGAAAGAGAAAAAATATTAAAAATAATTGAAGCGGCTAGATTAGCACCATCAGCTTGTAATGCTCAACCTTGGAAATTTGTTGTGGTTGATAATAGAGAAATAGCAAAAGAAATTGCAGATAATTTATATGATCCATTAATAGGAATTAATAAATTTGCCTTAACTTCTCCAGTATTTATTGTGGTTGTTGGTGAAAAACGTAATTTTACATCTAAAATGGGAGAACTTATAAAGAAAAAAGATTATACATCAATAGATATTGGAATTGCATCAGAACATTTATGCTTAGCTGCTACAGAATTAGGACTTGGCACTTGTATGATGGGATGGTTTAAAGAAAAAAATATAAAAAATCTTCTTAACATACCAAGTAGTAAAGAAATTCATTTAGTAATATCTTTAGGATATTATGATAATAAGAATACAAGAAAGAAAGTTAGAAAAAACATAGATGAGATATATTCATTTAATGAGTATAAGTAAAAATTTTCATATGATTGCTTTAGAAAGTTTTAGTGAAAAAATAAAAACAAACTAGATTATTAAACCTAGTTTGTTTTTATTTTTGAGAAAACTTCAACTCTATTTTTACCATTATTTTTAGCTAAATATAATGCTTCATCTGATTTTTGAATCATATCATAAATATCTTCTTTTAATCCCTTTGCTTTTGTATATATTCCTATACTTATGGTTACATATTGATCGACTAAAGAGAATTTGTGTTCAATTGACTTTAGTCTTAAATCTGCTTGAATCTTAAATGAAATTTTTTTTGCTTCTAATTCAGATTTTTTTGGAAGTATAATTAATAATTCTTCACCACCATATCTTATAGCAAAATCATCCTTATCAATATTAGCCAAAATAGATTGAGAAACAGACTTTATAACTTCATCTCCTTTTATATGACCATAATTATCATTATAATTTTTAAAATAATCAATATCTATAAGTAGTATTGAAATTTCATTAAGCTCAAGGAATTTTTTGTTTTTACTAGCGTATGAAGCTAAAAACTTTCTATTAAGAAGATTTGTCATTCCATCAGTACAATTAGATTTTTTTAATAACTTTATTAATCTCATCCTTGTGAAAATAATTATTAGTAAAAAACTAACAATAGTTATTAATATAATCATAAAGAGTTGCTCTCTGTTCTTTTGTTCTTTAAGTAATTCATTTTCATAAGCTTTTATAGCATAATCGATATAATCTTTATCTATTTCATTTTGAAATTTATCCTCTTCTTCAATTAGTTTCTTACTAAAATTTAAAGCTTGCTCAGTATGGCCAAGGGCTTCATAAGTCTTAATTAATCCTTCATAGATAGATATATTTAATATTGCACCTCTTTTATTAGATTCCTTCAAGTCTTCATTATATTGAGTTAAAGCATCAACATAATCTCCTTTTTCAAATAAAAGATTTGCATATGTTAATTTAATGTTAATATCTTTATTAGAATATATAGAAGCATTGTCATTTTTCAAAAGTTCAAATCCTTTATTTATGTAATCTTCGGCTTCTTTAAAGTTTTTTCTTTTCATAGCTAATATGGCTAAACTATTTAGATATAATATTTCAGCATCATCCTTATAAGAGGAAGATAATTTTGTAAGTAAAGGGGGTACTTTCTCAGCAGCATATTCAGCACTTGAAAAATAATTTAAATTAGTATATGAATTAATTATATTTATGTAAGCCTCAACTTTTGATTTGGCATCAGTTTCATCATTTTTAACAGGTGTTTTAATGGCTAATTGGTAGAAATCAATGGCTGTGCTGAAGTTCTTTAACTGAAAATTTATATTTCCCAAATAAGTATATGATTTTATTTTATATATTTCTCCATCTTTTATATTTTTCTTAGTATTAATACTATTTATGATATCTAAATAAATATAAGTTGCATTAGTATAATTAAAGTTTAATAAGTAAAAATTAGCAAGATAATAATTTAAAGCTATTTTAGATTCTTCTGTAAGCCCAGCTGTATTGTTAATGTAGTTATTTAGTATATTTATTGCAGCATTTCGAGTATAAGATACACTAGTAAGAGTTTTTAAGACATCATTAATTACATAAGTATCATTCTTAAAAGAACTATTTTCTTTTATATATTTTATTGCATCCTGTGCATTTTCAATCAATCCTGAATATCTTCCAAAATTATTATTTTTTTCAATTAAGCATCTATTTAAAAAAATATAGGTATATATTTTTACAAAGTCGGAAGAGGATTTATTAATAGTACTTTTAGCATTTATAAAATTTTCAATGGCATTATTGTAATCCTTTGATAAATAATAAAAATATCCTAAACAAAAGTAAACGTCACAGTTTTTGGGGCTATTATTTAAATAATCTTTCATTTTATTTATGTATGAAGGAGATACTTTAGTATCTCTGTAAGTATTTTCTATATTATTCAATATTATTTTTTCTGTTAAATAATCTTTATTTGGATTATCTGAAGGCTTTCCATATACACTATATCCTTTAAATGTAATAGGAAATAAGAATATAAGCATAAGAAAAACTATGATAATACTATATTTCTTTTTCAAAATATTCTCTCCTTATTTATGTGTCTATTAATGAGAATAGCATAGTTACATAAATTTTACAATAATACTAATAATAATGAATATTATTAACTATTATTATAATTTTATATTTATGTAAATGTATACAAAAGATTGATAGAATGATATAATTAAATTGTAATTATTTGGCTTTGGTTTTGCTTTTATTTTGATAAATAGGGGTGAGTATATGGTTTTTACAATTAATGCTTATAAAATACCATTAGGGTCAGTGTACAGACTTAAAAATAATTATGAGTGGGTACCACAAGAAAACTTTTTGAATATTAATTTTCAAGATGATATGATATTTAACACCCATGAAGAGGCTGAAAAGTGGCTTATTAATAATAATATTCTTCTTATAAATGGGGAAAAGGTCAATGTTGGGGGTTATCAAATAAATTGCTTTGGGATTGATAATTTTAATATTGAGATAGTAGTACATAGAAAAACAAAGCCTAATATTTTTACTATTGATGATATAAGAAGAGTTCTAAAAGAAGGAGATGATAGATATAATAACTCTCTAATAATAGATTTTGAAGGAAATTTAAAGTTAATACAGAGCAATCCAGAAGATATAATATATCATTCTAATTATGCAGTTAGTAATGAGGTATATAATAGTGGAAATGGATTCGTTGGAAGAGAGTTTAATGATTTATATATAAAGTATATTTATTTAAATATGCTAGATAATTGGTTTTTACATTTAGAGTCTGGAAGAAGTATTTACGTGGCCTGTTATGAAGATAATATTGATGAAAAAAATACAATTTATAAAATAAATAAATTGTTAATGAACATGAAGTTATTATAACAAAGGAGATGTAAATAAGATGGAAAAATCAAATATATTTTCAAATAATGAAACAATAAAATGTATTGTATGTGGTAAAGATTTAATGGATGATATAAAAATGTCTATGGTCCAAATAATAACTGATGAAAATGATCAAATAATAAGAGTTATTCCATGCTGTAAGGGAGAATGTGATCATATTCTACAAGATGAGATTAAAGATTATGAAGGAAATGGATTTAGAGATTTAAGTACTTTTGTAAATCCATATTTGTATATAAAAAATCTTATGCAAATGATGGATAGGATGTTTGAAGGAAAAGGCTTTGCGAATCAGAAAGCTTTTAATACTTATTCAGATTTAATTTTAAATTGTTATCAATATGTTTCAAGGAATTTAAGTGAAGAAGAGAAGGAGGTTGCTAAGAGGACAACTTTATTACCATTATAATATTAATGAGGTTTTATTATATGAAATATAATAAAACCTTTTTATCTTAATATTAATAAATTTTATATGAATATAGATTAATCAGTTAAAATAAGTCAATATTTCGCATAGAATTATATTAATTTCTAAGAAAAATAATATAATTAATCAACAATATAGAAATAAATTTATTAACTCTAATTGAAAAAATGATTAAATTTGCTTTAAATAGATCTAGCGAGTAGTATAATGTATATAAAGAATAGGTAAAAAGAATGTTTTAATATTTTTAGTAATAAGTACAATTTATTAAGTTGAAAATATTTAAATAAGGGTATTTTATATATTTAAAATTTAATTTGGGTTTTGAAATTTTAAATGTAGTTTTTATATTATATATGAGTTTTAGACTATATCTAATAAAAAAACAGAATTAAGAAAATTAAGAGGAGTGGGTAATTTGGTAATAACAACATTAGTAGAAAATACAAAGATAGCAAGTGAATATAATAATAAACATGGACTGTCATTTCATATAAAAACAGAAAAACATAATATACTTTTTGACTTAGGACCAAAAGATGTTTTTATAGAAAATGCAAAAAGGTTAAATATAGATTTATCTGAAGTGGATACTGTTATAATATCTCATGGACATAGTGATCATGGTGGAGGTTTAGAATCTTTCTTAAAAATAAATAATAAAGCTAAAATATATATACACAAGGATGCTTTTAATGAGTATTATAGTGTTGTTGGATTATTTAAAAAATATATAGGATTAGATAAAGAATTAAAATCAAATCCGAGAATAATATTAACAGATGGCGATATGAAAATTAATGATGAGCTATATTTATTTTCAACTATTGAAAATAATCATAATAGTTCTGCTTTTAATGGAGTATTATATAAAAGAGTGAATGGAATCTATTTAGAAGATGATTTTACTCATGAACAAAACCTTATAATAAAAGAGGGAGAAAAGTATATTTTATTTGGTGGTTGTGCTCATAATGATATAAGAAACATTCTTGATAAGGCAGAAGTAATTGTAGGAAAAGATTTAGACTATGTTATAAGTGGATTTCACATATTTAATCCAGCAACAGGAAGAAGTGAAAGTGATACTTTTATAAATGCATTAGGAGATAATCTAATTGAAAGAGACACTAATTTTTATACTTGCCACTGTACTGGTATGAAAGCTTTTAAAATGCTAGAGCAGAGACTTGGAAATAAGATTAATTATATAGCCACAGGTCAAGTTTTAAACATATAAAAATATAGGTCATATAGTAAGTACTATATGACCTATATTTTTATTTATTTTGTAAGTTCTTTAACTTTTAATATAAAATCTTTAATTGCCTCTTCTTTGGTTGCCCAAGAGGTTATAAGTCTTATAGAAGATTTATTTTCATCGACTTTAGTCCATCTATAGAATCTATAATCTTTTTCAAGTTCTTCAATTATATTGTTAGGAAGGATTGGAAAAATTTGATTGGTAGGAGATTCTATTAGAAGCTCACAGCCACATTCCTTTAAACCTTCGCTTAAAAGTTTACCCATTTTATTTGAGTGAGATGCTAATTCGAAGTATAAGCCATCTCTAAATAATTCTTCGAACTGTATTCCTAAAAGTCTTCCTTTAGCTAATAGAGCACCCTTTTGCTTAATGTTATGTCTGAAATTAGGTTTTAAAAGTTCATTACTTATAACTAAAGCTTCTCCTAGAAGAGCACCATTTTTTGTTCCTCCAATTGAAAATGCATCAGTATATCTACACATATCAGATAGAGAAAGATTAGCTTCTTCAAGAGTTAAGGCTGAACCAAGTCTTGCACCATCTACATATAAAAGAAGGTTATTCTTCTTACAGCAATCATAAAGTGCTTTCATTTCATTTTTATTATAAACTGTACCAAATTCTGTCGGGTTAGATATATAAACTAATTTTGGCATTAAAACATGTTCAGAATCATATTCAGTTAATAAGTTTTCAATTAAGTCAGGATTTAGTTTTCCTTCATTACAATCAATAGTTATTACTTTATGGCCAGTATATTCAATAGCACCACATTCATTAACAGCTATATGCCCTGTGTTAGGTGATATGCATGCTTCATATGGTCTTAAAAAGCCATCTATTGCTATAAGGTTAGTTTGAGTTCCACCAGAAATAAAATGAACATCTATATTTTCATTTTGAGAAAGTTCTTTTATTATTGAAATTGCATTTTGAGTATGACTATCATAGCCATAACCTTCTTCTTGAGAAAAGTTTGATTCCATTAAAGCTTCTAATATCTTAGGATGAGCTCCTTCACTATAATCATTTTTTAAGCTATACATATTAGTATCCTCCCTAGTAAAAAAAAGTATTATATTTGCTTAAGTTTTTTATCTGTAAAATATAAATTATGAATAAATATAAAATTAAAAATAAATTAAAATCCAATTAAAAATAACTATATATCAAATATAATATGGATGTCAAATGTCTTCTTAATATGCATAAATACAAGAGTTCGTCATATAAAAACATATTGGATTAAAATAGGATGGGATAATGTTTACATTTTTTTGTAGCTATAAAAATATCAAAAAATCAAGAAAATTTTAAATGATTTTTCATAAAAATTAAAAAAATATACAAAGAAATATTTGTAAAGAAGTATAGAAAATTTACAAATACATTTGAAAGAACTAAAGCTATAAATTACAATATTAATATATTGAAAGGAGAAGATAAAATGGAATTAGATTTTTTAAGGATATTTGCTACTTTATTCAACATGGGATTAATAATTTTAATAGTTTATTTAGTTATTAAAGTAATAAAAAAGATAATAAGTTCTATGAATGCATTAAATAGAATAGAAGATAAGTTAAATGAAATTTCAGAGAGTTTGAAAGGAAATAATAAACAATCTTAAAATGTTGAAATTTTAACTAATTTAAAAGATTTACATGGATAAATTTACTTGAAATGGCGTATTTTTTTAGTCAAATTAACAAAGGTATAAAAAATGAAAGGAAATTTTAATTATAAGCTTGACTATTTTTTAACATATGTATTATAGTATAATTGTTGTTAAAGAAATATTAAAGTTTTATTAAAGAGTATTGTATTTGTGTCATAAGTATAGAGGAGTATATTTTATGGCAACATTATTAGCGGAATTAATAGGAACAATGCTACTTATAATATTAGGTGATGGCGTTGTTGCTAACGTAGTTTTAAAGAAAACAAAGGGAAATAGCTCAGGATGGATAGTTATAACTACTGGATGGGCATTAGCTGTAGTTATACCAGCAGCACTTTTTACTAGCGTCAGTGGAGCATTATTTAATCCAGCATTAACAATAGCCTTAGCTATGGTTGGACAATTTTCATGGGCTCAAGTTATTCCTTATATAATTGCACAACTTTTAGGAGCTTTCTTAGGAGCTGTTGTAGTTTACATAACTTACTATAATCATTTTGAAGAGACAGAAGATCAAAATTCAAAATTAGGTGTGTTTTGTACTATTCCAGAAATAGAAGATCATAAGATAAACTTCTTAACAGAGTTTGTTGGAACTTTTGTTTTAGCTTTTGCTGTATTAGGAATTGGTGCTCAAAACATAGATTATGGTGTAAAAGTAATTATAATAGGATGTTTAATATGGGCTATTGGATTAAGTTTAGGTGGTCCTACAGGATATGCAATAAATCCAGCTAGAGATTTTGGTCCAAGACTAGCACATTTCTTACTGCCTATTCCAAGAAAAGGTGGTTCTAAATGGGAGTATGCTTGGATTCCAGTTGTTGCACCTATACTAGGGGCAATATGTGGAGCATTAGTTTATGTAAATATATTTTAATAAGCTAAGTTAAAGGGATTAAAAATTATTATCTATACCTAAATATAGATAATAATTTTTTTTTGTAAATATAAAATATCAAAAAATAGTGTTGTTTTTTAGAAGTATTATTTTTACTATAGTATAGTATAGCTTATATATTATAAAGTTCTTAAAGGAGGACATATGGCAAGCTTATTAGATATTAGGGAGATTTTAGACGTTAATTCTTTTCAAAAAATACAGGATGATATATCTAGGGCAACGGAGTTTGCAATAATTACAGTAGATTACAAAGGGATACCTGTTACAAAGCATAGTAGATGCAGTGAATTTTGCAGACTTATAAGAGAACAAAAAGAGTTTGCTAAATTATGCGAAAAATGTGATTCAAGAGGTGGATTAGAAGCTGCTAGGGAAGGAAGCTTTTACATATATAAATGCCATAGAGGACTTGTTGACGTTGCAGTTCCTATAATAATTGATGGTCAATATTTAGGTGCTGTTATGGTTGGACAAGTACTTTTAGAGAATGCAGAGAATTATAACCTTGAGGAGGTTCTTACGAAAGAGTTAGAGTATGATTCAATGGAGAAAGAGAAAATACTTGAAGCATATGAGAAAATTCCAGTATTAAGTTTTGATAAAATACAGGCTGTTTCTGAAATGATGTCCCATGTAAGCAATTACATCGTTGAGGAGGCGCTTTTAAAGAGAACTCAAAATGAAATTTACAAAAAAAATATAGAAATTGCAAGAGCAGAAAGAAGTAAGTTAGAACTTGAAGAGGAATATAAAGCTTGTCAGTTAAAGGCCCTTCAATCTCAAATAAATCCTCATTTTTTATTCAATGTATTAAATAGTATAGCCTCTTTAGCCATTATAGAAGATGCTCCTAAAACACAGGAGATAATCTATAATTTATCATATATTTTAAGATATACCTTGAAAAAAGCTAATAAAATTGTAAGACTTGATGAAGAGATAAATCATGTTAAGGCCTATTTAGAGATTCAAAAGGTAAGATTTGGGGAAAGAATAAAATATAATATAGATTTTAATGAAGATGATTCTAATGTTCAAATTCCATTTATGGCTCTTCAAGTTTTTGTAGAGAATGCAGTGTTGCATGGAATTGAAGAAAAGGAGCAAGGTGGAACAATTAATTTATCAATTTCTAATAAGGAAGATAGTATGCTTATTACAATAATTGATGATGGAGTTGGAATGCCAGTTGAAAAACTTTGTGAAATTAGAAATGAAATAAAAAGTAGAGATAAAGTTGGATTTGATAAAGTCGGAATAAATAATGTTAATAAAAGAATGTACCATTATTATGGGGATAATTACATTATAAATATAGAAAGTAAAGTTAAAATAGGTACTAAGGTGGAAATTACAATACCTAGAAAACTTTAATAGAGGGAGTGCGTTTTAGTGGTTAGCATAATGGTTGCTGATGATGAGCAATTAGAAAGAAGTGTTTTAATTGCCATATTAAAAAAGAATGTAAGAGTAAAAGAAATTATTGAGGCTAAAAATGGAAAGGAAGCCTTGGAGTTAAATAGAGAGCATAATCCGGATGTAATAATCATGGATATAAAAATGCCAGGAATTAATGGAATTAAAGCTTTGGAGCTTATAAAGAAAGAAAATCCTAATAAGAAAATAATAATGCTAACTGCATATGATGATTTTGAATTTATACATAAGGTTTTAGTATTAGGCGGATCAGATTACATACTAAAGCCGATAAAGCCAGATAAGATAACAGAAATTGTTAATAGTATTATAGATAAGATAGAAAATAATAAGGGTTTAGTAGAGAATAAAGATTATAATTTAAAAAATATTTCAGAGGTATGCTTTGAAGATAAAGAGGATATTATAGGGAAGGTTTCAAAATATATAGATGACAACATGGATAAAATGCTTAAGCTTGAAGAATTAGCATCTATTTGCAACTTAAGCCCTGGGTATTTTAGTAGAGTTTTTAAGAAAGAAACTGGAAAGACAGTAATTACTTATATAAATGAAAAAAAAGTAGAGAAGGCAAAAAAATTACTAAAAGAAAGTAAAGAACCTATAATCAATATATCTTTAGACTTAGGTTTTGATGATTGTGGATATTTTATAAGAGTATTCAAAAAGATAACAGGATTAACTCCGAAGGCTTTTAGAGAAGAATAAATTGATTATTAAATTAACAATCCTTTTATTTTCGTGAGAAATGTTACATATGAAATTATGGCTACGAGATAATATATTGTTATAAAAAAATCAAGATTGATAGGAAAATATCACCTTAAAGAGGTGAAAATATTAAAAAAACGATATTTGAATAGGATTATTTTAATTTTCATATACATGAAGTTAAAATAATCCTATTTTTTTACTTAAAATACGACAAAAATTTAACATAACACATGAAGATTTTTCGATGGAATTTTATTAAAACTATATTAAAATCTAGACATAGATAAAAAATTAACAAATGAATTTGAAAGTGAGGAGACGTTAAAGTGAAATCTAAAAGATTCCAAGTATTATCAGAACGTCCTGTAAACCAAGATGGACTTATAGGAGAGTGGGCTGATGAAGGCTTAATAGCTTTAGATAGTCCAAATGATCCAAAATCATCAATAAAAATAGAAAATGGAATAATTACTGAATTAGACGGCAGATCAAGAGATGAATTTGATATGATAGATAAATTTATAGCAGAGTACGCTATAAATATAGAGGATGCAGAAGAATCTATGAAACTTTCATCTAAAGAAATAGCAAGAAGATTAGTTGATATAAATGTTAGTAGAGATGAAATAGTAAAAATTACTACTTCAATAACACCAATGAAGGCTGTAGAAGTTATTCAAGAAATGAACGTTGTTGAAATGATGATGGCTCTTCAAAAAATGAGAGCAAGAAGAACACCTGCTAACCAATGTCACGTTACTAACGTAAAAGACAACCCAGTTCAAATAGCAGCAGATGCTGCAGAGGCTGCTTTAAGAGGATTCGCAGAGCAAGAAACTACAGTAGGTATAGTTAGATATGCACCTTTTAATGCATTAGCTATCTTAGTAGGTTCACAAGTAGGTAGAGGAGGAGTTTTAACTCAATGTGCAGTTGAGGAAGCTACTGAACTTGACCTAGGAATGAGAGGACTTACAAGTTATGCAGAAACAGTTTCAGTTTATGGAACAGAATCAGTATTTACAGATGGAGATGATACTCCATGGTCAAAAGCATTCTTAGCATCAGCTTATGCTTCAAGAGGACTTAAGATGAGATTTACATCAGGTTCAGGTTCAGAAGCATTAATGGGATACTCAGAAGGTAGATCAATGCTTTACTTAGAATCAAGATGTATATATATAACTAAGGGAGCAGGAGTTCAAGGATTACAAAACGGTGCAGTTAGTTGTATAGGTATGACAGGAGCAGTTCCATCAGGAATAAGAGCAGTTCTTGGAGAAAACTTAATAGCTGCAATGCTTGATATAGAGGTTGCATCAGCAAATGACCAAACATTCTCACATTCAGATATAAGAAGAACAGCAAGAATGTTAATGCAAATGCTTCCAGGAACAGATTTCATATTCTCAGGATATAGTGCAGTTCCAAACTACGATAATATGTTTGCTGGATCAAACTTTGATGCAGAAGACTTTGATGATTACAACATACTTCAAAGAGACTTAAAAGTTGACGGTGGATTAAGACCGGTTACAGAAGAAGAAACTATAAAGGTTAGAAATAAAGCAGCTAAATGCATACAAATAATCTTTAGAGAATTAGGCTTCCCAGAAGTTACTGATGAAGAAGTAGAAGCTGCAACTTACTGTCACGGAAGTAAGGAAATGCCAAACAGAAATGTAGTTGAAGACTTAAAAGCTGCAGAAGAAATGTTAGAAAGAAGAATAACAGGATTAGATATAATAAAAGCTTTAAGTAAAAATGGTATGGAAGATATAGCAAATAATCTATTAAACATGCTTAAGCAAAGAGTTACTGGAGATTACCTTCAAACTTCAGCAATTTTAGATAAAGATTTCAATGTTATAAGTGCTGTTAATGATGTAAATGACTATATGGGACCTGGAACAGGATATAGACTAGATGGCGAAAGATGGGAAGAAATTAAGAATGTTCCTACAGTAATGAAGCCAGAGGATATAAAGTAGGGGGAGAATGACAATGGAAGAAAGAACTTTTATACCGGAAATAACAGTTGAAGAGGTTGGCGAAGCCAAAGTTGGTTTAAGATCAGATGAAGTTGTTATAGGATTAGCACCTGCCTTCTTAAAATATCAAAATAAAACAATAGTTGATGTACCTCATAGTGAGGCATTAATAGAAATCATAGCTGGAATCGAAGAAGAAGGATTAAATGCAAGAGTAGTTAGAGTGTTAAGAACATCTGACGTATCTTTTATATCTCATGATGCAGCTTGTTTAAGTGGATCAGGAATAGGTATTGGAATACAATCAAAAGGAACAACAGTAATACATCAAAAAGATTTATTACCATTAAATAACTTAGAGTTATTTTCACAGGCTCCACTTTTAACTCCAGAAACTTATAGATTAATTGGAAAAAATGCAGCTAAATATGCTAAAGGTGAATCACCAACACCAGTACCAGTAAAAAATGACCAAATGGTTAGACCTAAATTTATGGCTAAGGCAGCTTTATTACATATAAAAGAAACTAAACATGTTGAACCAGGCAAAAAGCCAGTTCAATTAGAAGTTAAGTTTTAATTTAGAAAGGATTGGAATCATGGAAAATAAGAGAATGACTGCGGCAGATTATCCTTTAACTTCTAAGAGAAAAGGAGAAATAAAAACTCCAACAGGAAAAGCTTTAGAAGATATAACTTTAGAAAAAGTTTTAAGCGGAGAAATCAATGCAGATGATATAAGAATTTCACCAGAAACTTTAGAAATGCAAGCTCAAATAGCTGAAAGTATGAATAGAGATGCTATAGCTAGAAACTTTAGAAGAGCTGCAGAGCTTATAAGAGTTCCAGACGATAGAATATTAGAGATGTATAATGCTTTAAGACCATATCGTTCAACAAAAGAAGATTTATTCAAAATAGCTGATGAGCTTGAAACAAAATATGATGCTAAGGTTAATGCTGATTTTGTTAGAGAAGCAGCTGAAGTATATGAAACTAGAAATAAATTAAAAATAGAAGAGTAAAAATCAGAGGTGAAAGCATGAAAATCATAGCAGGAATTGATATAGGAAACTCTTCTACGGAAACTGCTTTAGGTAAGGTTTATGAAAATAATGTTGAATTTCTGTCTAGTGGGATAATTCCCACTACAGGAATCAAAGGAACGGAAGAAAATATAAGTGGAGTAGTAGCTTCTTTAAACCAAGCTTTAAAAAAAGCTAATTTAACACTAGAAGATTTAGACTTAGTTAGAATAAACGAGGCTGCACCAGTTATAGGTGATGTTGCTATGGAGACAATTACAGAAACCATAATAACTGAGTCAACAATGATTGGTCATAATCCTTCAACACCAGGAGGATTAGGCTTAGGAATAGGAAAAACTATAAATTTAGAAGCTTTAGAATCTTTAAATATTGAAGATATAAAAGATGAAGAAAATGCTTTTATTCCATTAGTTTTAGGAAATATAAGCTTTTTAGAGGCTGTATTTAGAATAAACCAGGCAACTAGAAGAGGTATTAATATAACTGCTGCCATAGTTCAAAAGGATGATGGAGTTTTAATAAACAATAGATTAGATAAAAAAATACCGATAGTTGATGAGGTTTCTCTTTTAGAAAAGGTTCCTGTAGATATGAAAGCAGCTGTTGAGGTTGCGCCACAGGGGTCTGTAATTAGACAGTTATCAAATCCATATGGAATAGCAACTGTTTTTGATTTAAGTCCAGAGGAAACAAAAATGATTGTTCCTGTATCAAGAGCTTTAATAGGGAACAGATCAGCTGTTGTAATAAAAACTCCTCAAGGGGACGTAAAAGAAAAGAAAATACCAGCTGGAAAAATTAATATAACAGGAATAAGAAGAAAAGAGTCTGTTGATGTTGAGGATGGAGCAGATAAAATAATGGAGGCAGTTAATCTTTGTTCTCCAATAGAGGACCTAAGAGGAGATGCAGGTTCAAATGTTGGAGGAATGCTTGAAAAAGTTAGACAGGTTATGGCCGATTTAACTAATCAAAACATTTCAGATATAAAAATTCAAGATTTATTAGCAGTAGATACTTTTATACCTCAAAAGGTTAAAGGTGGTCTTGCAAAAGAGTTTTCTATGGAAAATGCTGTTGGAATTGCCGCCATGGTTAAAGCTCATAAACTTCAAATGCAAATAATAGCTAATAAACTTGAAGAAAAGCTTGGAGTTCCAGTAGAAGTAGGTGGAGTAGAAGCGGATATGGCTATAAGAGGAGCATTAACAACTCCAGGTACGAATACTCCATTAGCTATTCTTGATATGGGAGCTGGATCTACAGATGCTTCTATTATAAATAAAGAAGGAAATATAACATCAATACATTTAGCTGGTGCAGGAAACATGGTAACTATGCTTATTAAATCAGAGTTAGGTATAGAAGATTTTGGACTTGCAGAAGATATAAAAAAATATCCATTAGCTAAGGTTGAGAGTTTATTCCACATAAGACATGAAGATGGAACTGTAGAATTCTTTGAAAAGCCTTTAGATGCTTCAGTTTTTGCTAAAATTGTAATTATTAAAGAAGGCATGCTTATTCCGATTGATGGACAAAATTCTTTAGAAAAGATTAAAAATGTTAGAAAAACTGCTAAGGAAAGAGTTTTTGTAACTAACTGTTTAAGAGCATTAAGAAGTGTTTCTCCTACAGGAAACATAAGAGATATAGAATTTGTAGTTTTAGTTGGAGGTTCCTCCTTAGATTTCGAGGTACCAGAACTAGTAACAGACTCATTATCTCATTATGGAGTAGTTGCAGGAAGAGGAAACATAAGAGGATGTGAAGGTCCAAGAAATGCAGTTGCAACTGGACTAGTATTAGCCTTTGACAGAAAGGGTGTCAAAGAAAATGATTAATGATTACAATCATCCAAGTATATTTGTATATTGTTCTTTAGGAATAAATGAAATGAATATAGAAGAAATTCTATGGGGTATTGAAGAAGAAGGAATTCCCTTTGTATTAAAAAACAAGGATTTAAATGATTCTAAAGAACTTGCTAACTTAGCAGCTAATGATTCTAAACTTTCAGTAGGAATAGGAATTGACAACCAGGGTTACATAAGTTTAACTATGGATAAATTAAAGGAAGAAGCTCCTTTGTTTTATATAAATTTAGAACAAGGAAGTAAATGCTTAAGAAGTTTAGGTGCAAATGGAGCAAGGTTAGTTAAGGGAATGCCTTTGAAAAATATTTAAATTAAAGAGGTGTTTAGCATGAATATTTACACTAAAACAGGTGATAAAGGAACAACTTCTCTTTTTGGAGGAAGTAGAGTAGATAAATGTGATTTAAGAGTAGATGCTTATGGAACAATAGATGAATTAATATCTTTCATAGGTCTTGCTTATGCTGAGCTTTCTAATGAAGAAGAGAAGAATATACTTAATAAAATACAAAAAGAGTTGTTCATGTTAGGAGCCGAGCTTGCTAGTGACGAAAAGGGACTTGAACTCTTAAAGGATAAAATTGAATTAGAACATATAGAATATTTAGAAAAATTAATAGATAAATACATGGAAATAGCGGGACCATTAACAGCTTTTGTTATACCAGGTAAAAATAGATCTTCAGCAACTCTTCATGTAGCTAGAACTGTAGCGAGAAGAGGGGAAAGAATAATGACTGCTTTAAATGAAGTACAGCCATTAAGAGAAGAAATTAAAAAATACATAAATAGATTATCAGATGCTTTATTTGCATTAGCAAGATATGAAGAAACAGATAAATAAAATACTCTAAGAGGAGGGAATAGTATGAAAAAGTTAAATGAATTAAAAGAATTAAGCTTAGAAGTAGTTAAGGAAATGGCTAAAGCTTCAGAAGCTAAGGCAAAAGAAATGAATGTTCCAGTTATATTTGCAGCAGTTGATGCTGGTGCTAATTTAATGCTTATGCATAGAATGGAAAATGCATTTTTAACAAGTATAGACATAGCTATAAACAAAGCTTATACAGCAGCATGTTTAAAACAAGGAAGTCATGAAATTGCAGAATGTGTTCAACCAGGACAAAGTCTTTACGGTCTTCAATTAACTAATAATTGTAGAATTGTACCATTTGGTGGCGGATTCCCAATTATAGTTGATGGAAAAGTTGTAGGAGCTGTTGGTGTAAGTGGTGGAACTGTGGAAGAAGATATGGCTATTGCACAAGCTGCAGTAGATTGTTTTAACAATAAATAATAAAAAGTTAATATTATTTAATCATTATAGGTTAAATATTTAAAAATATATTTAGATTTCATAATATAAATTTTTCAAGGAAAATGGAGGAAATAGAAATGAGAATGTACGATTATTTAGTACCAAGTGTAAACTTTATGGGAGCTAACTCAATATCAGTAGTTGGTGAAAGATGTAAAATATTAGGTGGAAAGAAAGCTTTAATAGTTACAGATAAATTCTTAAGAGGATTAAAAGGTGGAGCAGTTGAATTAACTGAAAAATACCTAAAAGAAGCAGGAATCGAAGTTGCTTATTATGATGGAGTTGAACCAAATCCAAAAGATACAAACGTTAAAGATGGTTTAAAAATATTCCAAGACGAAAACTGTGATATGATAGTTACAGTTGGTGGAGGAAGCTCACATGACTGTGGTAAAGGAATAGGTATAGCTGCAACTCACGAAGGAGATCTTTATGACTATGCTGGAATAGAAACTTTAACAAATCCACTTCCTCCAATAGTAGCAGTAAACACTACAGCAGGAACTGCAAGTGAAGTAACTAGACACTGTGTTATAACAAACACTAAAACTAAAGTTAAATTCGTTATAGTAAGCTGGAGAAACTTACCTTTAGTTTCAATCAATGACCCAATGTTAATGGTTGGAAAGCCAGCAGGATTAACAGCTGCAACAGGAATGGATGCGTTAACTCATGCTGTAGAAGCATACGTATCAAAAGATGCTAACCCTGTAACAGATGCTGCTGCAATACAAGCTATAAAATTAATATCAAATAACTTAAGACAAGCTGTTGCTTTAGGAGAAAACTTAGTAGCTAGAGAAAATATGGCTTATGGTTCATTATTAGCTGGTATGGCATTCAACAATGCTAACTTAGGATATGTACATGCTATGGCTCACCAATTAGGTGGATTATATGACATGCCTCATGGAGTAGCTAACGCTATGTTATTACCACACGTATGTAAATATAACTTAATAGCTAACCCACAAAAATTCGCTGATATAGCTGAATTCATGGGAGAAAACATAGAAGGATTATCAGTAATGGATGCTGCTCAAAAAGCTATAGATGCAATGTTCAGATTATCAACTGATATCGGAATACCAGCAAAATTAAGAGACATGGGAGTAAAAGAAGAAGATTTCGGATACATGGCTGAAATGGCTCTTAAAGATGGTAATGCATTCAGCAACCCAAGAAAAGGTAATGAAAGAGATATCGTTGAAATATTCAAAGCTGCATTCTAATAAGAAAATGAATTTGTAAATTTAAATAATAGAATATAAATTACTATTTAAATATGGATAAAGCTAGCTCTAAATAATAGAGCTAGCTAAGAATAATAAATAAAAGGCATAAATACAATAGACTTTTTATATAGACTTTAATAAAATAAACAACATTAAAAATTTAATATATAAAATCTTATGTACGGATTAAATAACAATAAAAAAATAATTAAGTTGTAAATACCCGATGACTTAAGTATAGAATGATTTAAAATAATTTCATAAGATATCCAGTGATATTATTTTAAAACTGAATTTATAATAGAATTTTTCATAATATATTTAAAAGACTCTTTCAAGTATGGAAGAGTCTTTTAGCTATTTAATTAATATGATTTATCATGAAACTAAAGATTTTAATATTATAAAAGGATAAATTTAAAATACTTTAAGGAGAAGGTGATGAGTATTATTATAGAATAAGAAATTGATATGTTTACTTTATATGATAAAATTTTTATCTAGGATACTTTAAATGAATACCTAAAAAGAACATAAATATGAAGTTAAATATTTATTTAAAGCAAAATATATAATAAGTTGTGAAAAATAAAGATAATAAAACTATAAAAAGGTTATAAACATAATTAAAAGCTATTAATCGTGTTTATAACCTTTTTGTTTAAAGTAAATTATACAATAAATTGCATAAAAATTGCATATGTAAAATGTATAAAGATATTATATTTGTATAATAACATGGATTGAAACCTTTTGATATCGATTGTATATATAAAAATGCAAAAGATATGAATAAATATTCGCAATGAGGTGTTGTATATTTATTATTTAGGTGGTATAATTTTTTATAGATAAATGAACAAATAATTAATAAAGTGTTAAGTGAATTTAAAAGTACAAAAGAAGGAGAGTTTATAATGGGAAAGGATAAAAAAATAAAGCTTTGGGCTTTAGTAATGCTTATTTTTGTGCCAACATTTGGTTTTACTAACATAGCAAGCAATGCTGTTTATTTAGGACCCTCAGCAATTCCATCATGGGTAATAGTATCTATTTTTTATTTTTTACCTTTATGTGGAATAATAGCAGAAATGGCTTCTGCAAACCAGGATAAAGAAGGTGGAATATATTCATGGATAAATAAAGCTCTAGGAGAAAAATGGGCTTTTATAGGAACATGGACATATTTTATAGGAATATTATTTTATTTACAAATGGTGTTTTCAAGAATACCAGTAGCGGCATCGTGGGCAATACTTGGTAGAAATGTATTTACTGATTCTAATGCATATTTATTACCTATTTTATCAATAGTAATATGTATAGCCATGACATATATAGCAACTATAGGAGTAAGTAAGTTCTCAAAACTTGCTGATTTTGGTGGACAATTTACTTTAGCGGCAACAGTAATATTCATATTAATGGCAGTAGTTGGATACTTTATAGGAACTCCATCTGCCACTGAATTTACAGCTCAAAATGTAATGCCTGATTTTAATGTAAGTTATTTTTCGACTTTTTCATGGTTATTATTTGCTGTATCAGGTTCAGAGGTTGCAGGTACTTACATAATGCAAACAGAAAATCCTAAAAAGACATTTCCAAAAGCAATGCTAATAGCAACAGCTTTAATAGCATTTTCATATATTTTGGGTTCAGTGGCTATACAACTTATAGCTTCACCAGAAGTTTTACAAAAGGCTGGAATTCAAGATGCCGGTTATGTTGTATATTATATTTTAGCTAATAATTTTGGAATAAATGGTAAGATAGTAGTTCAAATATACGCTGCAATTAACTTAATAACATCAATAGCGGCATATGTTATTTGGATGGAATCACCAATAAGAGCTATGTTTGGAGAGGTTCCAAAGGGAACATTCCCAAGCTTTTTAACTAAAAAGAGAAAGGACGGTACTTTAGTTAATGCTCTTTGGACACAATGTGCAATTTTAGTAGTATTAATATCAATACCTTTATTGGGAATAGGATCAATTAATGACTTCTTTAAATTATTAACAGATTTATCATCATTAGCAGTTGTGGTACCTTATGTAGTATTAATATGTGCGTTTATATCATTTAGAAAACATAATAAAGAATTAGAGTTTAAGTTCTTTAAATCAGATGCCTTAGCATATACAGTAGCCGGTATAGCTTTAGTACTTTCTTGTGCAGGCTTTTTCGGAGCAGGGCTTCAAGATATTGTTGGAAGTTCAGGTAAAGAAGCATTAGTTCTAATAATAAAAACTTATGGAGGGCCAATAATACTTATGGCTTTAGGTTTACTTTTAAGATCTATATCCGAAAAATCTTATAAAAATAAGATTGAACTTAATGAAGAGGATACTATTGAGTTTGATGAAGAGAGTATATGTGAGTATAGCGAATAATAAGTTAATTAAGAAAATTTTATAGGAGTGTATAGATTAAAAGAAGGTAAGAGGATAAAAATTCTCTTACCTTCTTTAGTTATTAAATTAAATAATAAGTATATTATAAAGATAATTTGTTTCAAATGTTGCTAAATTTTTAATTGACTTTTAATAAAGTTTATAGTATTATCTAAATGAAAATGATTGTCGATGATAATTGAAAGGAGAAATCAATGGACTATTTAATTTATTCGCTGATAGCAGTAATAATTTTATCATTAGGATTAAATAACATTTTAAAGAAGCAAGCCAAGTGTTTTTATTTTTTAGCTTCTTTAATAACAATCATAGTTACTACATATGAGTTTTTAAAAATATGGACAGGCTTCAAATTAGAAGGAATTAGTTATATTTTAGAAAGAAGTTTTATGAAGGGGTATGTATCAACAGCATTATTTATATTAGTAATGTTTGCAGGAGCATTAAGTAAAAAATGGGGGATTACTAAAAAGCTTTTAAGAGTTAGAGCTGAAATGGCCATTTTAGCATCTATATTGATATTGCCTCATTTTATAGTATATACATATAAATTCTTAATAAATTTATTTAATGGAAAGACTTTAAGTGTATCCTATATAGCTTTTGTGATAGTAGGAATTTTAGCATTTGTAATAATGATTCCTTTATTCATAACTTCCTTCAAAAAAGTGAGAGTCAGCATGTCACCAAGCAAGTGGAAGAGTCTTCAAAGATGGGCTTATCCTTTTTATTTCTTAATATATGCTCATGTAATGATTATTTTATTAAATAAAAAAGAAATTAATTGGAATACAGTAGTAACTTATACAATAATATTCTTTGGGTATTTTGTTTTAAGAATTATTAATAGTAAAAAAGTTGTTAAATAATATTTTATAAGCTAACAGATTTTTCTGTTAGCTTTTTAGTTTTATGATTCAATATAAATAATAGAAAATAGTTATATACGGGCATTTAAATCTACAATATAATATTTTTATTTTGATATATCTTTTAAACCTATTATAGTTAAAAGATATATCAATATTAATTTTAAAGGGTGAGATATATTATAAATTTTTTCACCTTTTATTGATAGATAAATTTGAAACATTAATTATTTTTAGATAGACAAATTAAGTATTTTAATATAAAATATCATTCAAACTTAGTAAAGAGGAGGAAGAAATTTGGAATTTAGAAGAGCAAAAATTTCTGATTTAGATCAGATAGTAGATATAATAGAACAGTCTAAGAAATATCTTAAAGAAGTTAAAGTTGATCAATGGCAAAATGGTTATCCAGAAAAGAATGACTTAAGAAAAGATATAGAGGGCCAAAATAGTTATGTACTAGTTAATGGAAATGATGTCTTGGCAACTACAGTAATATCCCTAAATGGGGAAAGCACTTATAATTCTATATTTCATGGAGAATGGCTTACTGAAGAAGAGTATATGGTTATGCATAGAGTTGCAGTGCATAATAATTATAAGGGAAAAGGGCTTTTTAAAGAGTTAATCAAAGAAGCAAAAAAGATAGCTTTAAGCAATAATATACATAGTATAAAGATAGACACTCATAAAGATAATATTTCAATGCAAAAGGCATTATATAATAATGATTTTAAAAAATGTGGAGTAATATATTTAGAGGATGGAAGTGAGAGAATAGCCTTTGAGCTAGTGTTAAGTATATAATTAAAATCAATATTAATAATTATAACCAAAAATAAAGATTGACTGAATAGTCAATCTTTATTTTCAATAGTTAAGAGAATAAATTAATATTCTTTTTAATCATCACACATTTTTAATTTTTTTACTTGAAGCTGGAATATATCTATATTTAGTTTTATTGCTAATTTTTCAACAATAGTATCAAATAGATTTTCATCAGTACATTCATTCTTAGTTTTATTTATAACAGCTTCAGATATATCATATTTTTCTAATTCACAAGTAAATGGTTCCTGTAATTTAACTGATTGAGAATGTAATCTTTCGCAATCAGATTCACTAATTGTTCCTTTATCGCAAGGTTTCATGCAGTCTTTTAGTATAGCAAATTCATCGTCGTCCACCTCTCCTACCAACTTAGCATTTTTTAGTTTTATAGGAACTGAGAAATTAAAGTTTATCTTAGCAGTGATATCTTTATAATCATTTCTCATTACTAGACAGTCGTCTTCAGCTTCGTCTTGACCACAACTTGGAGTAGCATATTGTACATTTTTTAGGATAAATCCTTCTACAAATAAATGAGCATTACATTTATCGTCGTCATGGTAACCGTAATATTTATCCTTCATTTGATCAGGAACAACATAGCATTGAGTTAAGACAACTCTTCTAGCTATTTTTTTTATACTGAAAAAACCTTCAGGGATGAATATTGTATCAGTTATAGGTTGAGTTACTTCTACCTCAGCTACCTTAGTAAGAACTTTTGCTTTTACACAATCGTCATCTTTATATTTATCATATTCAGGTTTTTTATCCTTCATATAATCATCTTTAGCAAAATTTTTTGATTTCATACATTCTTTATTCAAACAGTCATCTTTATCTTTATCATAGTCATGTTTTTTGTTCTTCTTACAGTCCTCTTTAGTAGTTGCAGTGAAATTTTTAACATTTACATCGATATCATCAGCACATACTGGAAAATTTTTTTCGCACTTTGAATTCATTTGTTTCACCTCATAATATAAATCTTTAATAATATCTTATGTTATATATTATTCTTTTTAAAAAAAAATGTTCTAAATTTCTACATTTTTTTTAAAAAATTATTGATTTTTATTATAGGAAATCATAGAGTTCTATTAGATAGTTAGCGATTATTGATAGTCTAACAGTTTTATATAAGTAAATATAATTTTCTAAAATTTTTTCATCATTAAATTTTATGTCAGTAGTAAATTTACTTTCTTTTAAGGATATGTTTAAGTCATTAAAATAGATTTTATAGCCTATAATAGGTGACTTGAATTTTACATGAATAGAACTATTAAAAGGCACCCTAATAATATAGTTATGAAGCTTAGATATAAGAGGCGTTATTTCATTTTCAGGCACAGAACATAATATATCTATTTCTAAATGACCGCTTAGGAACAAAAAGCCTGAAGTTCTACTTTGAGCATCTAGAATCATTGAACTTGAACAGAGCTTTAGAGTGTTTCGTATTGAGTCTATGGAAGTAATATGTCTGGAAAAGTTTATATCACCTTTAAAAATTTCAACTATAGAAAATTCATTTAGATAAATAGGTAATTTTGATAATTCACAATTATTTTTTAATAATTCAACATTATAGTTTGGGGTAATAAAGTTGTTATTCATATCCTTAAAGTGAGTTGAATTTTTTAGATGGATAATTGAATTATTTAACTTTAATGAGGAAAAGAAATTTTTATCGTGATTAAAAGTTTCTTTTTTTAAGTTATTAGGTATAGACTCTGGTCTTTCTATATTCTTAGTGACAATTGGCTCATGTAGTATAGTTTCAATAAGTATAGGCTTTGGCTTTTTTTTATTCTTACTAAGAATTGACTGACGTGGTATGGTTTTATTAAGTATAGACTTTGGCCTTTTTATATTCTTAGTGGCAATTGGCTGATGTGGTATGGTTTTATTAAGTATAGGCCTTGACTCTTTTATATTCTTACTAAGAATTGGCTTATATGGTACAGCCTTATTAAGTACAGACTTTGGTCTTTTTATATTCTTAGTGACAATTGGCTGATGTGGTATGGTTTTATTAAGTATAGGCCTTGGCTCTTTTATATTCTTACTAAGAATTGGCTTATATGGTATAGCCTTATTAAGTACAGACTTTAGCCTTTTTATATTCTTAGTGGCAATTGGCTGATATGATATGGTTTTATTAAGTATAGGCCTTGGCTCTTTTATATTCTTACTAAAAATTGGCTTATATGGTATAGCCTTATTAAGTACAGACTTTGGCCTTTTTATATCCTTAGTGACAATTGGTTGATATGGTATAGCTTTATTAAATATAGGCTTTGTCTTTTTTATATTAAAATTTTTATTAGATTGTGATGGTGACGTAATTAAAATAATAATTTGACAAAATAAAAAACAAAATAATACTTTTCTAAATTTAGTCGAAAGTAAATCCTTACAATATAAAACAAATAAAGAAAAAACATATTTCAAATTCATTTAATTTAACCTCAAAAATTCATTTACTTAATAGATATTAATAATTATTTTAAAATATTATATTTGTATGTAATTTATATGTATTTTAATAATATATAAAAAGAAAACTCTCAATGAGTTTTCTTTTTAGAATTTTATTTAGTTTTATTTAGTTTAAGTTCTTTCTTTAAGAAATAAGAAATTACAGTTCTAAGAGCAACTGTAGATCCTAAAAGTAATATATCATATAAGGTTGGTTTTAAAATTGATAATATAATACCTGAACAAACTAATATTTCTAGACCTAATAATATATAGCTACCTAGAAAATTTTTAGTTATGTTTAACTTTTTGACTTTTGATATTCTATCCTCTCTTGAAGACTCTATTTTAAAAAATTTAAAGGTAGTTAAGATAACACCATAAACAATAATTACAACAGCTATTCCTTGTAAAACAAGAATTATCCCCTCTAAAATCCTATTTACCAAAGCAATCACTTCCTTTATAGTAATTTAGAATTTAATTTGTAAGGTGTTCTTTGTTAGATTCAATTTCTTTATTAAGGAAGTAAGAAATTACAGTTCTTATGACTACGATAGAGGCTAGAACTATAATATCATGAAATGTAGGATTTAATATAGATTCAATGATATCTGCACAGATTAAAAGTTCTAGTCCAAGTAATATATAAGTTCCTAAGCAGTTTTTTACAATAGTTAATTTTTTTACTGCTTCAATTCTGTCCTTAGATTTTATTTCAGATATAAGGAAATCCTTTGCAGTTAAAACAACTCCCCATAAAAGGACTATTATTGAGATTGTATTTATAACCCAAATTGCTCCTTCTAAAATATGTTTAAACATATAGTATTCACTCCTTATCTTTAAATTTAAAAAAAGCATAGTTTTTATTTAATTTCATATAAATAGTATATCATAAAATTTATTAGTTATTGAATTAACAAAAATTTAATTGACAATATATTTTAAATATAATATTCTTTTTGTAAAGAATAATTTTAAATAACAGAGGTGTTTTATGAGTGAGGTAGTATCTAAATAGATAATTTAATATTTAAATAAATCTTTTTAAGTAAGGTATTAAGTGCCTTTATTTGTCATGGATTTATTTAAAGTAATCTATGGAGATACAATCTAGCTATATGCCTTGAAGTAATAATTTGAAATTTATTACTATTGTTTTGATTTAAGTATTTGTGCTTAAATTTTATGGGTGTGATTTTAAAGCTGTGGAGTATCCACAGCTTTTTTTATTTCAGGTTATGTTTTAAACTAGTGTTGATTTTTAGGTAAAAACCTAAGGCCATCTTAATGAACAATTAGTATCGCATAATCTACATAAGAATAATAGTGTTAAGAAGTTTTTCCTGTTTGAGCGTAATCAAAAAGGAATAGAAAAATACTTATATATAAATTTTGTATCTTCATAGAAAGAAATAAAGTTTAATTTATAAAAAATAAGTTTTAGTAAATTAAACTATTTAGCTAGTTTATAAAAATTTATTTCTGAAATGAGGAGAAAGTTATGAATAATAATACTTTTGAAAAATTACAATATAATGAACTTAAAGAGATTATAAAATCATATTGTATTAGTGGATTAGGAAAAGAATTAATAGATAAATTAGAGCCAAGTTCTAATTTGAAAGTCGTAAATAAAAGATTAGATGAAACAAGTGAAGGAAGAAGTATATTAAGTATATCTAGTTATATTCCTTTAGATGGAATATCAAACATAAAGAATTTAATTAAGAGTATTGAAAAGGGACTTATATTGGATCCTCAAGAGCTTGTAGCAGTAGGTGATTTTTTAAGAGGGTGTAGAAAAATAAAAGGTTTCATGGAAAAGAAAAGTGAGTATGCAAAAACACTTAGTGAATATAGTAATTCAATAACAGTTTTACTTAATATCGAAGAAGAAATAGAAAATAGTATAAGAGGTTCTTTAATAGATTCAAATGCTAGCAAGGAGTTAAAAAGAATAAGAAGGCATATTGAAAATTGTGAAGAAAAAATAAAAGAAAAGCTAGAAAAATTCTTAAAAAGTAGCGCTAATAAGAATTATATACAAGAATTTTTTATAAGTAAGCGAAATGATAGGTTTACTATTCCAATAAAGGCTTCTTATAAAAATCAAGTTGCAGGAAATGTTATTGAAGTTTCATCAAAGGGATCTACAGTTTTTATAGAACCTAGTACTATATCAAAATATACTTTAGAATTAACAGCATTAAAAGCTGAAGAATCCATTGAAGAATATAGAATTCTTTCAGAACTTAGTAATTTAGTTTATGAAAATATAAATAAGATAAAAATAAACATAGAGATTGTTGCTGAATATGATATGATTTTTGCAAAGGCTAAATATAGCAAAGCTATAGATGGAATAAAACCTAAAATAAATAATCATGGTTATATAAAGATAAGTGAAGGTAAGCATCCCTTATTAAAAGGAAATGTAGTACCATTAGATTTTGAAATAGGTAAAGATTATAGAAGTTTAATAATAACAGGACCTAATGCAGGAGGAAAAACAGTAGTTTTGAAGACTATAGGGTTAATTTCCTTAGCTGTACAAAGTGGATTTCATATAAATGCTAATGAGAAAAGTGAAATTTCTATTTTCGAAAAAATATTTGTTGATATTGGTGATAATCAAAGTATTGAAAATTCACTTAGTACATTTTCTTCACATATAAAAAATTTATCGGAAATAATTAGAGAGTGTAATAAGTCAACACTTATACTATGTGATGAGATTGGAAGTGGGACAGAACCTAATGAAGGAGCAGGGCTTGCTATAGCTATTTTAGAAGAGTTTTATAAAAAAGGATGCATAACAGTGGCAACAACTCATTATGTAGAAATAAAAAACTTTGCTGAAAAGCATGAGGACTTTGAAAATTCTGCTATGCAATTTGAAAGTAGTACTTTAGAACCATTGTATAGATTACTTATAGGAAAAGCAGGAGAAAGTAATGCTCTTTGGATATCAAGGAAAATGGGAATTAGTGAGAATATACTACAAAGAGCAAAAGACTATATTGAAAAAAGAGACTATAATCTTGAAAAAGTTAATGAGAGAAAAGTTAGAAAGAAACACATGGATGAAGAAGAATTAAAATTAGAAAAGACTGATTTTAATGTTGGAGATAGAGTTAGATTATTAGATTTTGATGAAAATGCAATCGTATATAAACCTAGAAATAAATATAATATATTAACAGTCTTTTTTAGAAAAGAATTTATAGAAGTTCCTGTAAATAGAGTTATGTTAGAGATTAAAGCAGAAGAATTATATACTGAAGGATATGATATGAATTCCTTATTTGTGGAATTTAAGGAGAGAAAATTAGAAAAAGATATTAAAAGAGGATCTAAAAAAGCTTTGAAAATTATTCAAAAAGAGATTAAAAGAAAATAAATTATGATTTAATTAAAAGACATTATCAGAACCATATGGATTCTGATAATGTCTTTTTTATAATAAGCCTTCACTTTTAAGCTTTTCAATAGCTTTATCTATATAGCTTAAAGTGCAAAAATCTCTATCTATTTTTTCAGCAGAAAGTTTAAGTCCTTCTATAAGCATACTTTCTTTATGATTTTCAAGAAGTCTAATTAAACTTAGAGTGTTTATTTCTCCTTCTTTTGTATCTAAAACTCTAGATTTTTTTATGTATTCATTTTCTAAGGCTTTTAAAGTAGCGTTTTTAAGCTCTTTACTAATCTCGAAGGATGGCATATCTTTAAAAATTTTTACTTCATCTTCATTAAATTTCATTCCAGATGTTTTATTTATATCTGTATTTAAGAATATTACATTTTCAAATGTTGCACCTAAAAAATCAACTCCATCTAAGTTAACTCCTTCAAATATTACATTTTTAAACTTTGCTTTTTTAAATTTACTTTTTTTAAGATTACTTCCTATGAATTCAGTGGAATCAAATTTACATTCAAAGAAATCACAAGATTTAAAATGTGCACCTCTAAAGCTTGCATAGCTAAAATTAGAATTGGAAAAATCACAGTTGTAGCAGTTTCCTCTTCTAAAGTCCATATACATAAAGTTCTTATTTCTTTTTTCTGCCTTATTGTATTTAAAAATTTGCGTGTTTTTTGTAGTTGTTGTCATAATGTGCCCGTTACTAATTTGCTTTAAAAAATATATTATTAGCATATAGTAACGGATTTCACCACCTTTCTTAATTTTAATATCAACTAATAAACAAAAATTATTACTTTAGAAAGTAATAATTTCATAAGAGCAAAATAGTTATAAATTATATAATAATTAACTTAATTTTTATTTCACATCTTTACATTGTATCACAGAATATTAAGATTAGATAATATCTTTTAAAGTATATTGAAAATAGTTAAAAAGAATAAGATATTAAATATATTAAAAGATAGAAGAATAAATCAGTAAATACAATAAACAAAATAAAAAGGCAACTTGAAGCTTATTTCAAATTGCCTTTTTATTTTAAAGTTTAAGATCTTCTTCTATCTTTCTACGTACTTCTTCATCATAGTCATATATTCTAAGGTATGATTCACTTATAGAGCTCATAAAATCCTTATATTCATCTATGCTCATAAAAGAACATTTAGAAAGCTTTAAAGGTATTACTTTACTTTTAGCAATATATTCTTTCACATTTACAATTAATATTATAACTGTAAGAACATCAGTAGTGCTTGCATAATCTAATAATCTTAAAGGAATATCTTCAAAATATAATGCTTCAGATGCGATTAGTCCTAATAAATTTCTAACTTCATCTTTAAATTCTAAAGGCTTTAAATCTAGTTTTTCAAGATAGTTTTTTATATCATCTGATTTCTCATAAATTTTATCTAGGAAATTTTCAACGATTGCTTTGGTGAATGTTTCTGAAGATGGAGTTTTTTTCTTTATGCAACAATTATAGGCGGAAAGAAAAAGTAGAGATGATATAAAGTTAAGTAAGTTTAAATTATATTTTAAAGTAAGCTGATAGTAAGAAGATTTAAAATCTTTATAATAATCTTTGTTTAAAGTTGAGTTTTTGAATATAGAACAATTTTTAAAATAGGCATAAGGATTATTATTAAACCAGTTTCTAAATTCATCTGTATTTTCAAGTATAAATTCTAGGATAAATTCACATTCATTTAGTAATCTTTTAAATAGAGTTAATTGCTGAAGTTGAAAGGAACAGCCACTTAGGGTTGTAGATGCTACTCCAGAATAATCAGAATTTAAAGCTCCCATTATCATGTTACGTTCATCAATTTTTTCATAAAAGAAATCTGAAAAAGTGCTGTTTGATAATCTATATAGAATATCATCTAAAGCCTCATTGTTAAACAGATTCTTTTCCATATTATTTTCAATAAGAGCATATAATCATAGGAGAATATCCACCTATTGATTAAACCTCCCTTCTTAAAGTAATAAAAGTATTTATATATTATATGCATAGATTTTCTAATTTGTTTATGGGGTAAATTATAGAAATTGTGAATAAGAAGAAAGACATCGAATGGTTTTATTATCAATTACTTTACAAATAAATTTAAATCTACATAAAGAAGTAGAGCTTGGCATCCGGCGAAGGACAAACCAAGCTCTACAAAAGAATTAGCACTATACGTACCAACTGCTTAATAATAATACCATTTTATTTATAAAGTTGTCAACAGATAAAAAACAAAAAAAAGTGAAGATAATGACTATTAATTGCATTAATAGCTAAATATTGACATAAAATTCTAGTTTTGAGATAATATTTATATCCGAATTGAGTGAGGAGATGATTAAAATTAAAAAGAAAGTTAAATATTTTTTAATCATATTATTAGTTTTAATCACATTTTTCATGTTATATTATTTTAACTGTAGAAGAATTTCTAATGTGATAAGTAGAATAGAGTATTTATATTTAGAAGGAAAAGATACAAATGATTATGTTATAAGTGAGGCTGAAAAAATAGTTACTAATGAAAAGGAAAAGAATTCAAATGACTATTTTATTTTAGGATATTATAACTTGAAAATTAGTGAAAATAAGGAATTAGCAAAAGAGTATTTTGAAAAGACAATTGAGAACAAGAACAAAAAGACATCAAAATTTGCAGTTTTATATTCTTATTTTTACTTATGTGAAAATTCTTTAGAGAATGGAGATGTTAATAAGGCTATTCAATATTATAAAGAAGGGTTTGAAAGTTTAAATCCAGATGATTATAATAAATACAAAAAAATGATATGGGATACCTCAAGAGGGCTTATAGATACAAAGGATGGAACATATGAAGTTTTAAATATATATAATAAAATGAATGAATATAGTTATAAGCTTAATAATAAAAATAAGTTATATGTTTATGAAAGATTAGCAACCATAGATACTATTTTAAATAAGTATGCCTCTGCAATGGAAGATAATCTAAATGTTATAGATTATGCAATTAAAACTGAAAATAAAGAAAGTAGATATAAGGCTATAATAAATCTAGGGATTTTGGCTAAGGAAATGGGTCAATATAATGAAGCACTTAAGACATTAAATTATATAAATAATATAGATATAAACAATAAATCAGTTAAGTCTGAATTAATTATATATAAATTAATAAATATGAGTGAAATAGAGGCCATATTGGGGAATTATGATAAATCATTATCATATATAAGTGAAATTGATAAATATAAAGATGATATCAATGAAAGGAAATATGATTATGTTAAGATTTTAGAGGATATAATAAAAGCTAAATGTCTAAGTGGCAAAGGAAACTTTTCAGAGGCTTCAAATCTTTTGGATACAGCAAAGGAAAATATATCTAAGGATAAAGTTTCATTTCTTTCTGATAAAGAAATTATTTATTACTATGTATTAGCTGATTTATATTTTAAAGAAAAAAATTATAATGAAGCCATAAAAGCCTATGAAAAATTGATGGATTTATCAAAAGAAGAATGTAATTTAGAATATCTAGAAAGAGCTTTAGAAGGATTAATTAAATCATCTAGTAGTATTGGAAATTATGAGCAAAAGGACAAATATATTGATGACTTATTATACTTAGAAAACTTTATAAATAAAAATTTTGAAGAGAATTACTATAAAAGTTCAATAAATGAATATGAAAATAATATAACTAAAAAAGAGAATAATCTAATAAAAAATATTAATTTAATTTTTAAGTTTTTAATAATTATATTATTTTTAGTAGTTTTAAAATTAAATATTTATCCAGTTTTAAATAAGTTAAGAATTAAGAAGAAGATCCAAAGATATATAAGGGAAGATGGCTATTTACTGTATTATCAACCTATAGTAGATCCTAAAAAAGAGCAGATTGTTGGTTTTGAAGCACTTTTAAGGCTAAAATTAAAAGATAAGATAATTATGCCTAACATAATAATAAATGATATAGAGAAAGCTGATATGATGAGCGAAGTATCAATATGGATACTAAATAGAATAATGATTAATTATGAAGAATTAAGCAAAATAAAGAGTTTATCAGATAAGTTTTATGTTTCTATGAATATATCATTAAAAGAAATTGAAAATACAGATTTTGTAGAAAATTTAATAACTATACTACATAATTCAGGATTGAGTGATCAAAGAGTTGGTATAGAAATCACTGAAAACAATATATATAGAAATCAAGAAAATGCTAAGAATAATATTGAGCATCTTAGAGAAAATGGTTTTTTTATTGCTTTAGATGATTTTGGAGTAGAATATTCTAATCTTTCAATGTTAGAAAAATTCAATTTTGATGTTATAAAATTAGATAAGTGTTTTATAGATAATATTGAAGAGTCAGATGTGAATAAATCTATTATAGAAACTTCAGATTATTTATCTTGTACAAGAAATAAGACAATAATTGTTGAAGGGGTAGAATCGAAAAATCAAGTTGATTTTATAAAAGATACAAAATCAAATAAAATTTATATTCAAGGATATTTTTACAGCAAACCTTTGTGTTTAGATGATTTGAAGAAACTCAATTTGTTTAATAGAAAGTAATCTATATAAAATTATTAATTAAAATTTTAATTATTTTAAAAAAAATGTTGACTTTAAAAAACAAATAATATATTATTTAAAACAAGAAAAATATTCTTTCAAATGCGTTGAAGAGGGAAAGTAAATATTATAAGTTACTACAGAGAAAGGTTAGTTTGCTGAGATAACCTGTAATAAGTATTATTGAAGTGCCCCTTGGAGCTGAAATGCCGAATTAAGTAGGTGTTTATGGGAACTCCCATTATAGAGTTAGGGTATGTATGTACCTAAATAGAGATGGATATATTTTATATCTAATCAGAGTGGAACCGTGGAAGTATAGTCTTCTGCCTCTGTAATTTACAGGGGTAGAGGGCTTTTTTTATTATATATTTTGCTGGCCAGCATATAGAGATAAAATTATACTTTTTACTTATATGATTAAAACTTAATTTTAAAGATTTAATCTAAAACTTTGTTTTAAAGTAAAAACATATTGAAACAGAGTTAAATAAAAAATAATTTTACAAAGGGAGAATTTAATATGATTAATATTCAATTAGTATTAGCAATTGTATTTTCAATATTAGCAACTTATGCTATATACAAAATAAGAAAAATAACAAATAAATTTTCATTTGCTACGCTGACAGCATTAACTTTAGGAGTAGTACTTGGAATTATATTTAAGGAAAATATACTATTTTTAGATACAGTAGGAAAGGCATATATGTCTTTGATTAAGATGATAGTAGTGCCTTTAGTAGTAACATCTTTAATAACTAGTATTGTTAGATTAGAAAATTTAAATACATTAAAATCAATAGGAATAAAGACATTTACTGTTTTATTAGGAACTACAGGGGCTGCAGCTATTATAGGTATAATAGTAGCAAGTGTTTTAAAACTTGGACAAGGATTAAGTTTTGTAGGAGCTGAAAACTTTAAACCAAGGGAAATACCAGAGTTTTCAAAGGTATTTATAGATATGTTACCATCAAATCCTTTAGCCGCCATTGTAGATAATAAGATAATACCAATTGTTATTTTCTCAATGTTTGTAGCTATTGCCTTAGTTATTGAGGATAATACAAACAAAGAGAAGGCAAAACCTTTTAAAGATTTTATTTTATCTGCTTATGATGTTGTTTTAAGAATTACTAAAATGGTATTAAGAATAATACCTTATGGAGTTTTTGCCTTAATTGCTACGGCTGCAGCAAAAAATGGAATTGATACTTTAATGTCATTAATATGGGTTATTGCCGCTGTTTATATAGCTGCTTTACTTCAATTTTTATTTGTATATACTCCATTAGTAAGTTTTGTTGGTAAAATGAATCCACTAAAATTCTTTAAAGGAATTTTCCCTGCACAGGTCGTAGCATTTACAAGTCAAAGTAGTTATGGAACTTTACCTGTTACAATAAAATCCCTAGTAGAAGGTGTTGGAGTATCAGAGAATATAGCAAGTTTTGTTGCACCCCTTGGATCAACAATTGGATTAAATGGATGTGGAGGATTTTATCCTGCAATAGTTGCTATATTTGCAGCAAATATGTTTAATATGGAGCTTACTATGTACTCATATATACTTATTGTACTTACAGCAGTAATATCTTCTATTGGTATAGCTGGGGTACCAGGTTCAGCTACTATGTCAACAACTGTAATGTTAGCAGCTTTGGGTTTACCAATAGAAGCTTTAGCAATGGTAATAGCTGTTGACTCAATAATTGATATGATAAGAACTGCTACTAATGTTACTGGAGCTTCAGTAGCGGCATTGGTAGTTGATCAAACAGAGAAAAGAAAAGAATATGAGGTTCACAGCATAGCGCAAGAAGCATAAAATTTTAGAAATTTTTAGAATGATTAATAAAAAAACTACTTTATTTGAATTTATATGTATTAACATATAGTCAAATTTTATATAAAGTAGTTTTTTTCTAGGTTGTTTTATTAAAATATTCAAAAAAATATTAATCATGTTATAATGTAGACGTTATCAAATGTAAATACAAATAGAAAATTTTTATGAAAATGGGGGCAGAGCCATGGGAGAGTTTAAATTAAAGAAAAAGTGGGAAGTTTTATTAATTCATCATTCTCACACAGACATCGGATATACACAAAGTCAGGAAACTATCGAACATTATCATGTTAATTTTATTAAGCAAGCTATTGAAATCGCAGAGGAGCTTAGAAAAGATGGGAGAGAAAGTGAATTCATTTGGACTTGTGAATCTTTTTGGGGTGTTGAATGTTTTCTAAAAGCAGCATCAGAAGATTGGAAAAAACGTTTTGAAACTTGTGTATTAAATGGAAGTATTGAAATTACAGGCAATTATTTAAACTTAAATGAAACAATTGATTATGATGTATTAAAAAATCATATTTCAGAGGCTGTTAATTATTGTGATAACTTAGGAAAAAAAGTAAATTCTTCAATGACAGCAGATATTAATGGATATGCATGGGGATATGCAGATGCCTTATATGAAAGTGGAATAGAAAATTTATATTCATGTGTCCATTCTCATCATGGTATGTATCCTTTATTTAAAAAACAAACTCCTTTTTATTGGGAATCTCAAAAAGGAAATAAGATCCTTGTTTGGAATGGGGAGCACTATCATTTTGGAAATGAATTTGGAATAGTAAAAACTGCAACAGGTTCATATATAAATAGAGATGAATTAACCTCATCATTTACAGAGGATAAAAGATTTGAATATGGAAAAATAAGAATGTTTAGATATTTAAAAGGATTAGAAAATCAAGATTATGAGTATGATTTTGTTCCGATAACAGTACATGGTCTTCCAACAGATAATGGTTCACCTAATATTGAAGTTGTTGAATTTATAAATTGGTGGAACAATAATTTTGGAGAAGAAGTAGAAATGAAGATGTTTTCTTTAGATTCATTCTTTAAAAAAATTAAAGACTCAAAGGTTGAAATTCCGACTTATAAGGGAGATTGGCCAGATTGGTGGTCTTTTGGAGTAGGATCAACACCTCAAGTTTTAAAAATATACAAAGAGGCTCAAAGACTTTTAAATACAACTAAGCTTATAGATGAGGATTTAAGTCTTAGTAATAAAGAGTGGATTAAAGAGTGTGAAAATCAGTTGATGCTTTATTCAGAGCATACATGGGGTCATTCATCTTCACTTACTAATCCTTGGAATAGTTTTGTGAACCTATTAGATTATAAAAAATCAGGTTATGCCATAAGAGCTCATGAAATGGCAATAAGAAACTATAATAAGGTTTTAGAAGAAAAGGGAATGACTACATTAAAGCCAAATAGAGAGCCTAAGTTTAAAATTGTTAATCCACACAATAAGAGGATTACAGAGTGTATTAAGCTTTCTCTAGATTACTGGGAAACTTCAAACTTAAGAGAGACTATAGTAGATAATTTAGGAAATGAATTTAAAACTCAAAGTGAATCACATCCACGTGGAGTTTATATAAACTTTGTAATAACTTTAGAGCCTAAGGAAGAGAGAATCATTTGGGTTAAGAGACATGAAGATGAGATTAACTTTATAAAAATTGCTAATGAAAGTCACTGCTGTCAAGGAATTGACGATATATTCTTATATGAAGATAATAGAGAAATAATAAAGTATGAAAACGCTTTTGAAAATAATAATGTTAGAATTAAGTGGAATAAAGAAAAGGGAATAATAAGTTGGTTTGATAAGATTAATCAGATTGAATTATATGATGAAAACTCTAAAGTAGGTGTATTTATGCCTGTTTATGAACTGACTGAAGCTATTGAACAAACTTCTGATGCTCAATATAAAGTTCGTCAGGTTTTAGGCCGTAATATGAGAGGAATTAATGCTAAGGTTTTTTATCCAGAAATAAAGAGTGTAAGGGTAAGTGAACTAGGAGAAGTCTTTGGAAAAATAAATTTAGAGTTAGACTTAAAAGGTACAGGCTTAATAAATGTAGTAGTAAAAATATACAATGAGATAAATAAAGCAGAGATAAATGTTATTATGAATAAAGAAAGTGTTTGGGATCCAGAGAGTATGTATATAGCATTACCATTTGCTTATAACAATAATAAAATGGATTTATTTTGTGAAAAGACTGGCTGTGTAGTTCAGATTAAAAAAGAACAACTTCCAGGAACAAATTGTGACTTTAATTTAGTTCAAGAGGGAGTTGTACTTAAAGAGGGGGACTATGGTATAAGTATAGCTATGCCAGATTCCTCTTTAATCTATACATCTCAGCTTAAATATGAAAATTCGAAGAAATTATTCCATGAAAAATATATAGATTCAAAAGATTATGAGCTATATTCTTGGGTAATGAACAATATTTGGGAAACTAATTTTAAAGCTTCACTAGGTGGATTCATAGAATTTAATTACTCAATAACTTGGGGAAATAATGGTGAAAATCAGTTTGAACTAGCAGAGCGTAATAAAGAGATGAATTTAGGATTCTTAAACTATAGAATAGATTAAGAAATATTTTTTATAAAAGAACGAGAAGTTTTTATGAAGGATGTGGAGCCTTTCTACTAGAAGATATAAAATAAATATATGATGAAAAAATCTATGCTTAATAATGATTAAAAGCATAGAAATCTAATAAAGAGAGAGTATATTAAATTATTATTTTTTATAAATATATAATTTAATTGCTCTCTTTTAAGTTATTTAAAATATAATTAGAAACTAATCTGATAAATAGAAATAAAATTTAAGTAAAATTTAAACAAAATATCATGTAATAATATGGTATTATTTTTGTGGAAGAAATATTATGTTTAGCCATAAAAGAGTTAGTACTGTTAAAGTTATTGTTATGATAATATAAACTTTAAGAGTATTTAAATAGGAGGATAATTATGAATGAAAATAAATCAGGAAATATTTTAATTGTAGAGGATGATATAGATATAAATGGCTTGTTAAGTAAAATTCTTACTAAGGAAGGTTATAATGTTAGACAAGCATTTTCTGGCTCAGAGGGAAAAATGTGTTTGGAATTTTTTGAGTTTGATATTGTATTGCTTGATCTCATGTTGCCAGGAATAACTGGTGAAGAATTTATTGAGGAGATTAGAAAGATTAAGAATACTCCTATAATGGTTATATCAGCTAAAACAACAGTAGATGATAAAATAAATGTTCTAAGGTTAGGCGCAGATGATTTTGTAACAAAGCCTTTTGATGTTCAAGAGGTTTTAGCTAGAGTTGAGGCTCACTTAAGAAGAAACAAAATAATAAGCAATAAAAAAGAGGAAAACACAACATTGAAATACAAAAAGTTAATTTTAAAACCCAAAAGCAGGGAAGTAAGAGTTAATGGAGAGGAGCTACAGCTTACTTCAAAGGAGTTTAAAATATTAGAATTATTAGTAAGCAATCCTAAAAGAGTTTTTACTAAGGGAAATCTATTTGAAACTGTATGGAAAGAGGAATTCTTAGGTGATGATAACACAATAAATGTTCACATAAGTAATCTTAGAAATAAAATATGCGCTTTAGATAGTGAAAATGATTATATAAAAACTATATGGGGTGTTGGCTTTAAAATGGATTAATTTACACTAAAATATATATTTAAAAGGTTTTGTTTTAGGTAATGTTGATTTTTAACTAGTTTAAAATGGAGATATTTAAAAAAGAGTTAATAAAAAACTTAAGACTTTCTTAAGGGTTTCTTTAAGGTATTTTGAGACTTAGGGTTTATTATATAAACATAGAGAGAAATACAGAGAAAAACTTATTAGGAGGTAAGGAACTTTGGAAAATATAATTTCTGTAAGGAATTTAAACAAAAGATATGGCAAGAAGATTATTCTTGATAACTTAAACATGAATTTAAAAAAAGGTGATATATATGGATTGGTCGGAAAGAATGGTGCAGGTAAGACAACCTTAATAAGGATGATTTTATCTCTAGCAAATATTGATTCTGGAGAAATAGAGCTTTTTGGAAAAATAGATGAGAAGGAAAAACTTTCAGAACATAAAAAAATAGGAAATATAATAGAAACTCCAGCATTTTATTCATTTTTTACGGCTAAGCAAAATCTTGAATATTATAGAATTCAAAGAGGAATAGTAGGAGAAAAATCTATTGATGAAGTATTAGAAATGGTTGGACTTGGTGATGTAGGAAATAAGAAATTTAAAAAGTTTTCTTTGGGTATGAAACAAAGGCTTGGATTAGCTCTTGCACTTTTAGGAGAACCTGAACTTCTTATCTTAGATGAGCCAACTAATGGAATGGATCCTATGGGAATTAGAGAAGTACGGGAAGTACTTTTAAAGTTAAATAAATTAGATGGAGTTACAATTTTAGTATCAAGTCATATATTAGGAGAATTATCACAACTTGCAAATTGCTACGGATTTTTAAAAGATGGAAAAATAGTAGAGGAAATTTCAGAGGAAGAACTTAATGAAAAATGTAGGCATCATTTACTTATTAAGGTTGATGACTGTAAGAGAGCCTCTATAATATTAGAACAAGCATTAAAGAATAATTCATACGAGATTTTACCAGATGGATTTATAAAAGTTTATAGAGAGTTAGATAATCCACAGAGAATAAATAGAGCCTTAGTAGAAGGTGGAGTAGATGTTTATTCTTTAGAAAGAGTTGGAGTTAATTTAGAAGACTATTTTATAAATCTTATTGGGGGTGAAAATAATGCTTAATCTAATAAAAGCAGAACTTTATAAGACATCAAGAAGGCCATTTTTATATATTACAATTTCTTTAGGTTTTAACTTACTTATAGTGGTAGCTGGAGTGGCTATCAGTAATATGATGAGAGCAACCTCTACTGTGATGGATTTCTCACCATTAGCTTTTACAGCAATTAATTTTATAGGTGCAATTTCTTTTATGATGCTTGTATTTATGGATGTACCTATGGAAGAATATAAGGAAAATACCCTTAAAAACTTAGTTTCTTCAACTTTATCAAGAGAAAAAATATATTTAGGTAAATATATAGCACAAGTAATAATATTTTTAATTATGGAAATAGCAGCAGTAATAACTATGATAGTAACATCATATATTTTTGGATTAGTTGGACCAAATGGTTTTTCTGACTTTTTAGATGTAATATATAGATTATTAGTAGCATTTCCAATATATTTAAGTGCATTAGCCTTATATGATTTAATAACTATAATCATTAAAAAAGAAACATTAGCTGTGGTGATAATTTTAGGAATAGTTTCAGGAGTACCAATAGTATTTTCTATATTAGATAGCCTTTATGGAGGAGTTTTCACTTTGATTTATCCTTACTTATTATTTAATCCTTTAAAAGAATTAGTTAGTATTGGATTAACTGATAGTATTATAGGAACAAATATAATAGTAGGAATAGTGAATACAATAGTATTTTTAATTTTAGGACTTTTAGTTATGAAAAAACAAGAAGTTAAATAAGGAGGAAGTATATTGGAACTTTTTATAATAGGATTGCTTTCTGCAATCCTTATTATTGTTATTATAAGTTTGATTTTAAAAAAAAGAGAAATAAATAAAATAACTTTAGATTTAAAAAGACTAAATAGAGAGGGAAAGACTGAAAAGTTAAGATTAGGAGTTCCAAATAAAAATATTGAAAATTTAATAATAGAAATAAATAAACTAATTGATGATAAAAAAGAAAAAGAAGCGATTTATAAAGAAAAGGATATGGAGCTAAGAGATGCCATAGCCAATATGTCACATGATTTAAGAACCCCTTTAACATCAATAATGGGATATGTTTACTTATTAAATGATGAGAATCTAAAGGAAGATGAAAAAAGAGAGTATTTAAAAATAATAGAAAAAAGAGCTTCAGTTTTAAATGGATTAATAACTAACTTTTATGGCTTATCTAGAATTCAAGCAGATCAGTATGAAATTACCCTTGAACCTATTAAACTAGAAATAGTTTTAGGAGAAATTATTGCAGCTTTTTATGAAACTTTATATGAGAAGTTTGGAGAACCGGAAATTGAAATTGAAGAAGGATTAAATATAGTATTAGGTGATAAAGAATCCCTAAACAGGATATTTACAAACTTAACTGAAAATATAATAAAGCATGGAGAAGGGGAGGTTAAAATATCTTTAAGAAAAGAAAAAAATAATATAATAATAGAGTTTTCTAATAAAGCTGAGGCACTGGAAGCTAAATATATAAATAGAATTTTTGAAAAGTTTTTTACTAGAGATAGAATGAGAACTGGACAAAATACTGGCTTAGGCTTGGCAATAGTTAAATTATTAGTAGAGAAACAAGGACAAAAGATAGAAGCTAAAAAAGTTGGAAATAGACTTGTTATAAATATAATATGGAGTTTATCCAAGTAAAAAGAGCACTAACTTATTAAAGTACAGAGTTACTTTATTGAAAGTTAGTGTTTTTTTTATTTTGTTTTTTAAGAATATGATCTTAGGGTACTATCTAAAAAGTAATACTAATTTAAACCATGAACTTATTTTGAAAAGTTTGTATTATTTATAATTTTATTTTTGGTCATTATTTTTTTAGTATTCATTAGGAATTTTAGAGATTTATACAATATAAAAAATAAGCAATATATGAGAAGAAGTAAGCAATTAATGACAAGTATTTTGGGAATGGATGGTATAGAATGGAGTTGTAAATAAGAGGAGAAATCCTTGGAAAGAGTCAATTCGTTAATTTAAATTTAAGATAAAAAATATGAGGGGAGTGAGAAAACTTATTTATTTTAAAGCAATATTCAAATAAATAAGTGAATTTTATGAGTAGAATAGTTAAAGTTGGAATAATAGGTTGTGGTGGGATTGCTAATGGTAAGCATCTACCAGGATTATCAAAGATTAAGGAAGTTGAATTAGTAGGATTTTGCGACTTAGAAATAGAGAAGGCAGAAAAAGCTGCTAAAGAATATGGTGTAGAGAATGCAAAGGTTTATTCTGATTATAAAGAACTTTTAAAAGATGAAGAAATTGAAGTTATACATGTTTGTACACCAAATAGATCTCATAGTTTCATAACTATAGATTCTTTAGAAGCTGGTAAGCATGTAATGTGTGAGAAACCAATGGCTAAGACATCAGAAGAAGCAAGAAAAATGCTTGAAGCAGCAAAGAGAACAGGTAAAAAACTAACAATAGGATATCAAAATCGTTTTAGATTAGATTCAGATTATCTTCATAAGGTTTGTGAGGCTGGAGAATTAGGAGAAATATACTTTGCAAAAGCACATGCAATAAGAAGAAGAGCAGTTCCTACTTGGGGAGTTTTCTTAAATGAATTTGAGCAAGGAGGAGGTCCGTTAATAGATATAGGAACTCATGCTCTAGATCTAACTTTATGGATGATGAATAATCATAAGCCAAAATACGTTGTAGGAAATGTTTATCATAAATTAGGTCATAAGGAAAATGCAGCTAATGCATGGGGACCATGGGATCCAGAAAAGTTTACTGTTGAGGATTCTGCTTTTGGATTTATAACAATGGAAAATGGAGCAACAATAGTACTTGAATCAAGTTGGGCATTAAACTCTCTTGAAGTTGATGAAGCAAAGACAACTCTTTGTGGAACTGAAGGTGGAGCTGATATGAAAAATGGATTAACTTTAAATGGAGAAAAGTACAGTAGACTTTATGAGAAAAATATAGATTTACAAGCTGGTGGCGTTGATTTCTATGAAGGAGAATCAGAAGAAGCAGGAGATGTGGAAGCTAAATCATGGATAAATTGTGTAATAAATGATTTAGAGCCTGTTGTAAAACCAGAGGAGGCTTTAGTAGTAACAGAAATACTAGAGGCAATATATGAGTCCTCTAAAACAGGACGACCAGTATATTTAAATGGTTCTGTTTAGAGAAACATTGATTTTTAGCTAGGCTTTCAAATTAGTTAAAAATCAAAATAATTTAATAAATTATAGAATTTATTGTAAAAAAGGCTAAAGAAAATAATTTAGAATGGATTATAGTTGAGCAAGAGTTTTTTACAAAGTCTCCACTTGAAAGTGTGCAAGAAGGATTAGAATACCTTAAAACAATAGTATAAAATGAAAAGTTTAAGTTAAATCAAGAATTTAAAGATTTTAAATGTATGGGAGGATTTATTATGTATTTAGGATATTTAACAGGATGTCTTGGCAATATGCCATTGAAGGAAAAGGCAAAGTTAGCTAAGGAGTATGGATTTGAGGCTTTAGAAATTTCATGTTGGCCAAGAACAAATGATAGAGATTATTCTGGAAGTGATATAGATGTTGCTAATCTTACTGAGGAAGAGGCAGGTATAATAAAGAAATATTTTGATGATTTAGGATTAAAGATATCATCTTTAGCTTACTATGATAACAACTTAGATAGAGATTTAGAAAGAAGAGCTTTTATCAATAATCATTTTAAAAAATGTGTTGATGCTGCTGTAATGCTTGGAGTACCAGCAGTAGGAACCTTTGTAGGAAGAAATTCAGATAAAACTTTTGAAGAAAATTTTGATGAGTTTGAAGTAGTTTTTAAAGAGTTAGTTCAATATGCTGAGGATAGAGGAATTAAGGTTATAATTGAAAACTGTGATATGAATGGTTGGCAAACTCAAGGGTATCCAGGAACAATTTCCTTTACTCCAGAGCTTTGGAGAGAAATGTTTAAAAGAGTTCCAAACAAGAATTTTGGACTAAACTATGATCCGTCTCATTTAAAGCATTTATTAATAGATTACATTGACCCAATTGAGGAATTCAAGGATAGAATTTTCCACACACATGCTAAGGATACAGAAATATTTGAAGATAAGTTAAGCAAATATGGAAAATGGAATAAGATTCTTTCAACAACTGAAGACTTTGGATATTGGAGATATAGAATGCCAGGTCTTGGAGATATTGATTGGAAAGCATTCATCAATAAATTAAAAGAAGTGGGATATGAAGGAGTTTTAAGCATAGAGCATGAGGATCCTGTATACGAAGGTTCTGAGGAAAAAGTAAAAGAAGGTTTAAAACTTGGAGTAGAATACTTAGGTAAGTTATTATAGAGAGTTTTAATTAGGTTTTAAATGAAGGTTGATTTTTAGCTAGTCCTTGAGACTTAATTATCAATTAAGAAAGTCTTGTATTTCTAGCTAAAAATCAATGCTAGTTTAAATCATAGCTAAATTTATTTTGGGTAAGTATTGATTCTAAAGAGAACAAAGGAAGATTTTTAGAGTCAATACTTATCTAATATTTAAGTATGAGTTTATGGAGGGCGTTATTATGAAAAAACTTAGAGTTGGAATAGTTGGTTGTGGAAATATTTTTCCTATGCATGCCCAATCAATAAAAGGAATTGAAGAGGCAGAAATAGTAGCAGTATGTGATATAGAGGAAGAGAGAGCTAAAAATAAAGGAAATGAGTATAATTGTAATTATTATTTAGATTATAAAGAGATGTTTGAAAAAGAAAATTTAGATGTGGTACATATATGTCTTCCACATTATCTTCATCCAGAGGTTGCTATATATGCTTCTAATTTAGGGGTAAATGTTTTAACAGAAAAACCTATGTCTATAAGTTTGGAAGATGGAGAAAAAATGGTTAAGATGGCTAAGGATAATAAGACAGTTTTAGGAGTTATCTTTCAAAATAGATATAATCCAGGCTCTAAACTTATAAAGGAGACTTTAGAATCAGGAGCTTTAGGGAAGATTAAAGCGGGTAAGTTAGAAGTTACTTGGGATCGTTCAGATGAATATTACACCAATAGTGATTGGAAAGGTACTTGGGATAAAGAAGGTGGCGGAGTAATAATAGACCAAGCTATTCATACAATGGACTTAATGAGATGGTTTATTAATGATGAAATTGATTATATAGATGCTAACATAAGTAACAGAGCTCATGAAATAATAGAAGTTGAAGATAGTGCAGAGGGTGTTATAAAGTATAAAAATGGAGTTCTTACAGCTTTTCATGCAGTAAATTATTATTCCTATGATGCACCGGTTGAGATTGAATTACATTGTGAAAATGGAATAGTAAAAATGATAGCAGATAGAGCACATATAAAATTTAATGATGGAAGAGAATTAATTGTTGATAATAATCCAAATGAAACTTTTGACTATGGAAATGGAGTTAAAGGATATTGGGGAACAAGTCATAAAAAGCAAATAAAGAATTTTTATGAGGCATTAAAAAATGGAATTGAACCAGAGATAACAGGAGAAGAGGCACTAAAAACTCAAAGGATGATATGTAATATTTACAAATCAGGTAAAGAAGGCGTAAGAATAAAATTTTAGAGTTTATAATATGTAATCCTATATTTATTTTAATTAAAGATGTGAGTTGTGTAAATTAGCAAATATTTTATACAACTCTTATTTCACTAAGTAGAATATAAACAATAAAACAATATATTTACAAATTATTTCTTTACATAATATATAATAGAATTAAGTATAAGGGAGAAGTGTATTATACCTAATTTTAATGTTTTAAAAGGAAAATGGATATATGAAGGGCTATTTTGAGAAAACAGTATTGGAGGCGGATTTCCCAATGAGATTTTTCTTTAATGAGGGAAGTACAAGCACGCCACATCACTGGCATGAAGATATTGAAATAATATATATAGTAGATGGAAAATTAAAGGCTGGAGTAAACAAAGAAGTTTACAACTTAAATAAAGGAGATATTCTTATAATTGGACCAGGAGAGGTACATTACTTTCTAAAGGAAAATAATTTGAGTATTAGAGCTGTTATTCAATTTAGAATGTCAATATATGATAGTTTCAATTCTGGAACTAAGGATAGACTAACATTAAAGCCTATGTTTTCTAATTGTAAGTTGCTTGGTAAAGAGGATGAAATTCATGAAATATTAGAAAAACAGATTCAGAATATTATAAGAGAACATGAAGATGCAAAGGAAGGGTACAAGCTTTTCTTAAAGGCTAGACTTTATGATTTAGCGGGAATACTTTTGAGACACTTACCTAAAAATACTGGGAAAAGTGAAAATATAGAAAAACAGAAAGAGCGTCTAGAAAAATTAGATAGTGTGATGCAGTATGTGGAAAAAAATTATGATAAAAGTATAACTTTAGATGAAATATCAAAGGTATCAGGTTTTAGTAAGTTTTATTTCACAAGGTTTTTTAAAGAAAATACAGGAATGACTTTTATAGATTATTTAAATAATTTTAGAATAGCAAAATCTGAATGGTTATTATTAAATGAGGAAAATAGTATAACAGATGTTGCTTTTAAGGCAGGTTTTAATAGTGTTAAGACTTTTAATAGAGTTTTTAAAATTTTAAAGGGATGCAGTCCTATGGAATATAAGAAAAATTTAAATTTATAGAATAGAAATTAGAAATAAGCAATTTGAATTTAAATTGCTTATTTTTTTATTTATCATCAAATGAATTTTAATCTAAAGTTTTTTATAAACTTGATGACCTTCTCTGATTTCATTTAGTGCTTTGATTCTTAAATCATCTTTTTTATTTATATGTTTAAGAAATGCAGATTCTAAGGTTCTCTTTTCTGTCAACGATAGCTTATCCCAAATTATTTTAGGAAAAAGATCTTTTACTATGAAGGTTTCACCAGAATGTATAAAACTTAAGAGATTAACTGCTTGTGGCAATAGTGAATTCATAAGAAAACCTCCTTTATAAAGTTTGAAATACTACTGGATATAATATATGTTTCAATATTGATTTTAAGAACTTAAATAATAAATTTGTGTGAAAAAATTATTAGATTGTCAAATTTCTACAAAAAAAGTGCCTTTATTATAGTATTATGTTTTTGTTACATACAAATTGATTGAAGAATTATTTGTATTAAGGGTTAAGTAAAATATTGGAGAGTGATAAATGGATAATTTTCAATCACAATATTTCTTTTTGAGGCTTTAATAAAAAGGTTTAATTTACATTAGTGAATTAAACCTTTTTTTATAAATTTTTTTAATATTGAAATAGTTATAGAATTTATTACGAATATATTATTGAAACCATGAAGGTACTTTCAGTTTTATTAGGGGGAATTTTAAATGATAAATAAAGGGAACTTCCTTAGGCAATTGAAAAAGAAGGATACAAAAGCTTTAGATTATGTTATAGATAATTATTCTAATGTTATTTTTAAAGTTGCTTATGGAGTTTTAAATAATAGACAACTAAGTGAGGAATGTGTAAATGATGTTCTCTTAAAAATATGGAACAATATACATCATTTTAATAAGGAAGAGGAAAAGTTTTATCCATGGATATTAGCTCTTTCAAAATATACGGCAATAGATATATTAAGAAAGGAAGTAAGACACTCAAAAACTTTAGATATTTCAGACATTAATATTTCAGAGGAGTTTTGTTTAGCGAGTCAGTGTCATTGTAAAGACCAGTTAGAAAAGGTTACTAAAGAGATAAATTCAATGAAGGATGTTGATAGAGAAATATTTTTAAGAAAGTTTTACTTAGAGGAGACAGGTGAAGAGATAAGCAAGAATATGGGATTAACTAATAAGTTTATAAATCTTAGAATTTTTAGAGGTAGAAATAAGTTAAAGTCAAAATTCTTAGGGAGGGATATATAATATGAATCCAAAGGATATTTTAAATAACATAGATGATATAAATATAGATGATATAGAAATGGCAAAGGTTGATTTAGATGAAATAGGAAAAGAAAGAATACGAAAAAGCATAAAAAATACTATTAAAAATAGAAGAAATAATAGATTAAAAAAATCTGCTATTGCAGTTACTTTAGCTTTAGGAATTCTTACTGCTGGAGTAGTGAGTAAGCCTGTAATAGCTGCAAATATTCCAATTATAGGAGATATATACAGAGAATTAGGATTTTTTAAGGGCTTTGAGAATTATACAAATTATATAGGAGAAAGTAAAGAGGTTGAAGGCTACAAGTTTACAATAGATAATATAGTAGGAACTCCAACTGATTTACTTGTAGGAGTGAAGGTTGAAAGTCCTATACCTTTAAAGGGATTAGTACAAGAAGATAACTTTAGAGTTGATATTGATATGAGTAAGTTTGGAGTACATTCTTGGACTTCTGGAACTGATGTAACTTATTTAGATGATTATACAGCAATATTAACTGCTGAGATAAATATAACAGAGAAGAAGTTAAGAGAAATTGGAGAGTTAAATTTAATCACGACAAAAGTTTTAGAAAATGATAATTATATAAGTGCTGATTTTGATGTTAAAGTGGATTTTAGCTCAAGTTTTAGGCATATAGAAAAAGTAAAGATTAATGAAAAAATAGGTGAAGGTATAAAAATAAATTCTATCGAAGGAAATGTTCTTGAATCTAAACTTTGGTTTGATGGACTTGGGGCACTTGAAGATAATTTAATATTTTATTTAATGGTTGATGGAAGGGCATATAGATGGTGGGATGGTACAGGAATGGAAGATACATCCTTAATTATTCCCAGAACTGTATCAGTACTTAATTTTCCCAATATTAAATATGAAGATATAAAAAATGCTGAAGATATAAAAGTTATTTATGCAAGAATAGATGAAGGGTATAAGGAAGAGTTAGATATTAAATTAGAGGAGAAGGACAGAATAAAATATCCTGTGGAAATGAATTATGGAGAAGATTTAAAGGGAGGATTTTATGATATTAAAAAAGAAGGTGGTAAAATAAAGTTCTACTTTAAAAGTAACTATAATCCCTTAACTTTATTTAGAGATATTATGTTAAATGAAGTAAAAGGTGAGGATGAGTATGGACAAAGAAGCCTAGGAGGTTTCTATGAAAATCCAGAAAAAGAAGGAGAGTATATTTTAGAGTTTGAAGATATAGATACAGATAGGCCTTTAGAGCTTGTATATTGGCATAGAACAAGTAATTTAAGTGAAATAAAAGATTATAAAGTTATAGATGTCAAATAAAAAACAGCTTTAACTTTAAGGTGAGTAAAATTATTATGTAGTTTTGCTCACCTTTTTTAGTGTATAATACATATATAATTTTCATATATTAAATTTTTAAAATTAGAAATAAGCTTTAATAGATAAAATATATTGAATAAGAATTTAAAATATATAATAATTTAGAAGTTAAAAATTTGGAGGAAACAAATGAACAATAAAAAGGTAATAGTTGTTGGTGGAGGACCAGCAGGTATAATGGCAGCTTTAACAGCATCAGCGAATGATGAAGTTATATTAATAGAGAGAAATAATGATATTGGTAAGAAATTAAGGCTTACTGGTGGAGGAAGATGTAACATAACAAATAATAGGGATATAGAAGAGTTCTTTGATAAGATAGTTACAAATAATAAATTCATGTATAGTGCATTGTACACTTTTTCAAACTATCAGCTTTTAGAGTATTTAAGTAAAAAAGGATTAGAATATAAGGTTGAGTTAGATCAAAAAGTTTATACAAAGAGTGATACTGCAGAAGAGGTAATAGAAATATTCAAAAGGGAATTAAAAGAGAGTGGAGTAAAGGCTTTATATAACACTAAGGTTTGTGATTTCTTAATAGAGGATAAGGAAATAAAAGGTGTTGTAACTAATAATGGTAAAAAGATCTTAGGTGATAAGATTATAATAACTACTGGTGGAAAAAGCTTCCCTAATACAGGATCTGATGGGGATATGTATGGAATATTAGAGAAATATGGTCATACAATAACTCCAATACATGCAGCTTTAATTCCTCTTGTTATTAAAGAGGAGTTTGTAAAGAATCTTCAAGGAGTTGCAATGAAGGATGTAGTTGTTTCAGCTAAAGTTAAAAAGAAGAAATATGAGAAATTTGGAGATATGATATTTACTCATTTTGGAATATCAGGCCCAGCAGTTTTGAAATTATCTTCTTATATTACTAAGGCTTTAGATCAAGGAGAAGTTGAAATAAATTTAGATTTCTTAAAGGATAAATCAAAAGAGGAATTATCTCAAATCATAAGAAGTAATCCTAATAGAACTGTACTAAATAATTTAAAGGGAATTCTTCCTCAAAACTTTTTAAAGCAAATATTTGAGATGTTAGGATTAACAGAGACTAAAGCTAGTGATTTGAAGAAGGAAGATGAAAATAAAATCATATCTTATATGAAAGAAATGAAGCTTACAGCAAGGGAAACCTTAACAATAAAGGCTGCTCAGGTAACATCAGGTGGAGTTAAAGTTAAGGAGATAAATGCTTCTACTATGGAATCAAAACTTATAAAAAATCTTTATTTTGCAGGAGAGGTTATAGATATAGATGCTGAAACAGGAGGATATAATCTTCAAATGGCATTTTCAACAGGCTATTTAGCAGGAAGCAGTTTTCAATAAATTCTAAGCAATAAAATAGAAATAAAAATCTACTAATAAATATTATTTGTTAGTAGATTTTTTTATTGACATTGAAACTTCATAATTATATAATTAATAAAAAATATTTATTGATATTAATTTTTAGTTAATTTAAAATGGCACAATAGTATGGAAAGTTAATTCATAGATTAAATATGAGTTTTACTGGAATAGAAAAAACATATTTTAAAACTTTGTAATTAGATTAAAAAGTTTTAAATAGGATAAATTAAATTTGTGAAACAAGATGATTTAAAAGGAGAGATTAACATGTTATATGATTTTAAAGTTAAAGATGTTGAAGGAAATGAGATTTCTTTAGATGATTATAAGGGAAAAGTACTTTTAATAGTTAATACTGCAACTGGTTGTGGATTTACTCCTCAATATGAAGGATTACAAAAGCTTTATGACAAGTATAAAGATAAAGGATTTGAGATATTAGATTTTCCATGTAATCAATTCTTTGATCAAGCCCCAGGGACTAATGAAGAGATTTCAGGCTTCTGTAAACTAAATTATGGTACAACATTTAAAACTTTTGCCAAAATAGACGTAAATGGAGAAAATGCTAATGAGTTATATAAGTTTTTAAAGAAAGAAGCTCCAATGGCAAAAGAAGATGAAGCATCCTTAGGTTTTTATGATAAATTAAAAGGGTTAGGCTTTACTACAGAAGGTGATGAGATAAAATGGAATTTCACTAAATTCTTAATTGATAAAAATGGTGAGGTTATAGCTAGATTTGCACCTACAGTTGCACCTGAAAAATTAGGAGAGCTTATAGAAGAATTAATAGAAGAATAAATATTTTAAAATCAGAAAAGTATAGGAAGCTTATAATTAGTTTTAAACTAATTATAAGCTTTTTACATTTTATTTTATTTTTATTCACTTAATATTCATGTTGCAGTAATTAATTTGTTATTAAGTTTAAATTTAATAAAGATATACTTAATTGTGATAATTTGTAAAAATATACTATTTGAATGAAAAGTCTGTAATCTTTTGAAAAGGGGGAAATCATGGTAATTCAATGTAAAGATATAAGGAAAACATTTAAAGTTGGAAATACCTCCGTTGAAATATTAAAGGGTATAAGTTTAACCATAAATAAAGGCGAATTTACTGCCATTATAGGTGAATCAGGATCTGGTAAATCAACTTTTTTAAATATTTTAGGGGGAATAATGCCTTGTGATGAGGGAGAAATAGTTATAAATGATTATCATATTGAAGGATTAAATGAGAATGAACTAGCTTTATTTAGGAGAGGAAATATGGGATTTATATTTCAAAGTTACAACCTAATGCCTCAACTAACAGCTTTGGAAAATGTAGAAATGCCATTAATTTTTTCTGGAGTTCCTAAAAAGGAAAGGATAGAGAGAGCAAAGTCAATGCTTGAAAGAGTTGGGTTAGCTGATAGGATGGATCATAAGCCATCTGAATTATCTGGGGGACAGCAACAAAGAGTATCTATAGCTAGAGCTTTAGTAAATAATCCAAGTGTAATTTTAGCTGATGAGCCAACTGGAAATTTAGATAGTAAAACTACTATAGAAATATTAGATTTATTAAAAGATTTAAATAAAAAATTTAATACAACCTTTATTGTAGTAACTCATTCTCAAGTAGTTTATGAATATGCAGATAGAGTGATAAGGATGGAAGATGGTCTTCTTTGTTAAAAGTGAATAAACAAAAATTAGTGTTTATATAAATTGTGAAATTTAGGGGGATAAAATATGAAAAAGAGAAATTTAAGTTTAGTTTTGGCTTTAGCTACTATTTTAACAACAGTATCAGTTCCACAAAAGACTGTTGCTTTTACAGATAAGGTTTCTAACGCATTATCTGAAATGGGAAATGAAAATAGTAATGGAGAGAATACTGAGAATAATTTAAATGGGGGAGAGCAAGTAGCACCTCCAGCTAGTAATATTCAGTCAAAAGATTTAATAATAAGTTCAGTTACAACAGATGAGGAGATAGTGGAACCAGGAATGCCGTTCACATTAACCTTTAAGGTTGAAAATATAAGTGGAAATAGCCTTTATGGAATATCACTTAAAATCGTAAATGTAGAGGGAAAAGGTACTTTAGATGGATTTATGCCTGTAGGAACAACAAATGAAATATATGTTGGAAGTATAGCACGAAATGATGTTAAATATATAAGCATAACCTTAGCAAGTGATCCTAATATAAAGGCTGGAGTACACAATTTCGTTACGAGTATTATGTTTAATGAAAAAGGTAAAGAACAAGAAGAAATAACTAAAATAGTTGGAATAATGGTTCAAAATACTCCAAGCATAAGTATAAGTGGAGTTACACCTAGTGAAAGTACCATTAGTGCTGCCTTGAGAAATGATAGTAAAACTAAAATTAAGAATGTAAAAGCAAAGGTTACTATAGGTGCAGAAGTCATAGAACAAAGTATAGGGGGAATAGATGTTGAAGGTGAAGAGTATATGGACATAGCAATAACACCAGCTGAAGAAGAAAGAGATGCATCTATTGAAGTAACATATGAAGATACAACTGGAAAACAATATACGGAGACAACTTCATGTAAAGTTCCAGCAATGATGGTTGTAAATGAAGAACCACAAAAAAGAGGTAAATTAGGATTAGTATCATTTATAAAAAGTTTATTTAGATTTTAGGTGATTGCTTATGAGATTTACGGATTTGTTATCCATAATATGGAGAAATATGTGGAAAAGAAAGACAAGAACAATTTTTACCATGATGGGTGTAATAATTGGATGTCTTGCAATTTTTATAATAAGTTCTATAACAAATGGCTTTGAACGATACTTAACTTATGAAATGGAAAGTTTAATGGATACATCTGTAATAAATATATATCCTAATTGGGGTGGAGAAACAGATGGTAAGGATGAGAGTAGTTCTAAAACCAAATTAACAGATAAAAATGTTGAGGAATTAAATAATCTTGGATATTTTTCTGAGGTAATGCCTAAAAGGTATGCTCATACTCAAATAAAGTATGCTAAAGTACAAACATATTCAAGGGTATTAGCTAATGATAAGGCAAATTTGATTCCAGAAAGTTCTATTTTAGTAGGAAAGACTCCTAGACCAAGAAGTAAGGAATTATTACTTGGATATGATGTAGCAAAGGAGCTGTTAGGGTATACTTGGGAAGAAAAGGTTAAAGACGATTCTGAGTTTCAACAGCTTATTGGGAAAAGAGTAAAATTAGGTGGAGAAGATTTTGGAGTAGATGAAAATGGAAACCCAATAAAAAGCAAACAAGTAACTTGTAATATTGTTGGAGTTTTAACAAGTGGAAATGGACAGAGTAACTATGAAATCCAGAGTTCACGTAAACTTGTTGATGATATGATAAAAAGTGCTCCATTTGTGGATGAACAATATTTGAAAGAACAACTTACAACATACGAGAGAATAGATGTTAGAGTTGATGATAAAGAAATGCTAGAGTCTTATGAGGGTATATTAAGAGACATGGGATATCAAACAAATTCTTTTAAGGAATTTGAAAAACAAACAAGATCTATGCTATTGGGTGTAAGTATAATACTTGGATCATTAGCAGGAATCTCTCTTTTAGTAGCGGCTTTAGGCATAACTAATACTATGGATATGGCTATATATGAAAGAAATAGAGAAATTGGAGTTATAAAAGTGATTGGTGGAAGCATAAAAGATGTTATAAAAATCTTTGTTGGCGAAGCATGTGCAATATCAATTACTGGAGGATTTATTTCTATAATATTAGGTGGGTTAGCAACATGGGGAATAAATTCGGTAGCAAGATCAATAACACAAAATATGATGGGACAAGCTATAGAAAAAATAGCAGTTCCAAGTGTTTCATTAATTTTAGGTATTCTTACTTTTTGTTTAATAATTGGGTTTGTTGCTGGAATACTTCCAGCTAGAAAGGCTGCTAAGACGGATGTTATAACAGCTATAAGATAAAAATAAAAGACCATACTATTGTATGGTCTTTTATTTTTTTATTAATCAGCAACTCTAACTATTTGGACCCATGAACCTATTCCTGTGTTTATACCAGTAGATTCTCCTAAAATGGCTGGAGTTACGGCAATTGGCACTGATACTATTTGTCCTAAAACATTTCTTGTAGAATTATTGACTAATGTAAATACATCACCAACATTAGCATTTACAGCGATACTTCCATTAACAACTCCTATTTGACCAGAGTCAACCCTAGGAGTTCCAGATAAAAATACTCTAGTATTACCTCTAAATAAAGAAACTAATGCACTAGCTGTAGAAGGATTTATATTGTCTAAATTAAATGACCATATAAATAGGTATCTTCCAGCCTGATTTATTGTAAATGTCCCATTGGCTATATTAGCTGTTATTGCTGTGAATGTTGAACCATTAGGATTTTGAATATTATAAGTGAAAATACCATTGGCATTAATATTTTGTGTTGCTATAGATGAGTAACTAACTAATAGTGTATCATCAAAGTTTCTTCCGGGTTCGCCTTGAAGTCCTCGAGGGCCAATTGGACCTTGAGGACCAGCAGGACCTTGAGGACCAATTGAGCCAGGAAGACCTTGAGGACCTTGAGGACCAGTAGCGCCTTGAGGACCAGTAGGACCTTGATCACCTTGAGGACCTTGAGGGCCAATAGGGCCAACAGGGCCAGTAGGGCCAGTAAGACCTTGAGGACCCTGAGGACCAGTAGGACCAGTAGGACCTTGAACTCCAGGAGGGCCTTGAGGTCCAGCGTCACCATCAGGACCTTGAGGACCTTGAGGACCTTGAGGACCAACAGGACCTTGATCACCTTGAGGACCTTGAAGACCAGCTGGGCCAGGATCACCTTGAGGTCCAGTAGGGCCAGGGTCGCCTTGAGGACCAGTAGAGCCAGTAAGACCTTGAGGACCTTGAGGACCTATAGGACCCATAGGTCCAGTACAACCTCTATCACCTTTAGGACCCATAGGTCCTCTTGGACCAGGTTTACAACAACCACACTTTATTTCGAAAGAACATTTATCATCACAACATTTATCATCGCAACAGTCATCATTGCAACATTTATCATCACAACATTTATCTTCATAATAGTTATTATATCTATCGTAATAATCAGATTCGTCATTATTATAATACTTATTATATTCATTTGGATTATAATTTCTTCTTACCATAATAAAACTCCTTGCATAATATTGAAAAATTAATTTCACAATATTAGTTTATGGAATTTTTATTATGTTGTTCCAAATATGAAGTATAAAAAATTAAAAACACTCAACATATATAATAGAGAGTGTTTTTTTATTAGTTAACAATATTTCGTAATAAGTTAATTCCTAAAATATGATATGAAATTAAATATATGTTATAGCCAATGAGAAAGATATTAACGATTTTAAGCAATTTGTTAATCATTTTTTCAAGCTTTGATCCGGTTTTGATTTTTGCTATTTTTAAGTTAGCTTTCCAAGGAAAGAATAACTCAATTCCTTCACAGGTGAAAAAGTCTAAAAATAGATGAGATACATAACCGCAAACAAATCCTAAGGAAATTACTAAAAATATTATGTTAAAGTTACTAACATGTACAACTGTATAAAGAATTAATATTATTAACGATAAACATAAAAGACTATGGGTAAAGCCTCTATGTCGACATTTACTTCCTAGATGCTTAGAAAGAAATGGATACATTTGACTGATTGAAGATTTTCTTTGATCTATATCTGGAAATAAAGAGCCTATATAAGAAAAATGAAAAAATAAAGCTATTAATAAAATCGTATAAGCTATATCGTATGGAAGTAAAAATAGAGTTATAAGAGAGTTGAGCATTATAAGAGAAATGCATACACCACCTGTTGAATGTGTTTCTTTTGTCATATATCCTCCTTAAAAATAATCATCATTAGTTTTATATTAAAAATATTATCATAATATTCCCTTATTATAAAGATAAAATACAAAGAGAAAGTAACAAAAGATCCTAGGGATAGAGTGGACAGTTCTATTCCTAGGATGATAGTTATGGTGGTAATTTTATGTAAGGTTTCTTACCAAATTTAAAGTAATATACTTAAATTAATGAGTAATATTATTTATTTTTATTCATGAGCACAGAACATGCAATTAATAATATTCCTAATAAAGCAAGGATTGAATTTATAGCACTTGAAAGCGCCTCTATAGATGTAAAGCAAAATACTCTTTGTTCTATATATAAAGCTATGTTATTTAAAAATATATTTTCAAGTATTAAGGGAGAAAAAAGAGTTGTTAATATAACTGCAATTACAGCTATTAAAGCTTTTTTCGTGTTCTTCAAAATAAATCAACTCCTTACTTATTAAAATAAATATTACAAACTTCATTTAAGAAATATTACAACTGTATTCTAACAAGATTTTAAATTATATGGAATAGTTTGTGCATAACTGGGTAAAAAACAGGTAAAAGTGGGTAATGTATGTAAAATGTAATCTTTAATCTAATAAAAATATACTATAATTAATTAAGGATTTTTAATTAAAATTGGAGGGAATAATATGGAAAAATGGTTAAAATGGGCTACAGAAATAGATTCTATTGCACAGGCAGGACTAGCTTATTCAAAGGATATATATGATATAGAAAGGTTTAAGCAACTTAAAAATATAGCATCTGAAATAATTAGTGAAAGCGCAAGTTTAGAATTACATAAAGTAAAAGATGTTCTGCTTGAGGAAAGTGGATATTTAACTCCTAAAGTTGATGTAAGAGGTGCAATCATAAAAGAAAATAAAATTTTGTTAGTTAAAGAGAGTATTGATGGCACATGGAGTTTGCCTGGAGGATGGGCAGATATAAATTTGTCAGTTTCTGAAAATGTAAAGAAAGAGGCTTATGAAGAAGCAGGAGCAAGGGTTAATCCTAAAAGTATAATTGCTATTTTAGATAGGAATAAACATAATAAACCTTTAATGGTACAAAGTATTTACAAAATATTTGTTCTTTGTGATCTTGAAGATATTAATTTTGAAAGTAATATCGAAACTGAAACATATGGTTTTTTTGAACTTAATAATCTACCTATGTTATCTTTAACTAGAAATACAAAAGAGCAAATAGAGTTATGCTTTGAAGCCCATAATAATCAAAATTTTAAAACTAAATTTGATTAATAATTATAAGATTTAATTTCAAATTAGGCTATGTTTTAGGTGAATGTTGATTTTTAGCTAGCCTTTTAGATTTAACTTAATTTTAAGTGAAAATCAAAATTTTTAATTTTGTATTTTGAACTTACACATTTAAGTGAAGCGAAAAGGTGCTTCCTAAAACATAGCCTTTAATTAAGTGGTTATAGACTTCTTAGAATCCTCTTTTCTTTGCTTCTATTCCACTTTCATTAAGTGCAGGCTCTTCTATAGTTGTGTTAAGATGATTCTTAGACCATTGGTTTTGAGTTTTATTACCATTAGCTAAATACTTTTCTTTTGTATATACTTTTTTATTTATGCTTTTCATGAAATCAACTCCTTAAGCTTTTATATTAATAGTATGTAAAACTTTTTAAAAAATTATATTGTAAATTGAAACCATATTTGTATAAAATAATTTGTATGGGAGGAGATTTGTTATGAGATTAAAGGTTATAAGTATTATAAGCTTATTTTAGAAGAGAATTTAAAAAATCATAGAATGAATTTTGAGGAGCTTAAGTTTAATAATTAAAAAAAATCAAGATTAATTATTAACTTTAAAAGTGTGCATTAAGTAGAGTTTATTATTGCACGATTTTTTATAAATGGAAATTTAGGAGAAGATATGGATAAAAATAAAATAAATTCTTTAAATAGTATAGGGAAATTTTTAGCAAAAAGAGACTTTAGTGAACTTACAAAGAAGTCTTTAAAAAAGAATTTTGGAATTGAAAAAGTAGATGTTTTAATATTATTAGGAAGTGCTATAACTTATAATATTAAAGTTGCTGTAGAAGCCTATGAAAATAGACTTTGTAATAAGATTTTAATATGTGGAGGAATTGGCCATTCAACTGAGCTTCTTAGAGAAGCAGTTAGAAAACATAAAAATTATAATGATATAAATACTTATAATAAACCAGAGGCAGATATTATATATGAAATAATATTAAAACATTTCAATATACCAAAGGAAGATATAATTATAGAGAATAAATCAACTAATTGTGGTGATAACGCAATAAAAGCCGTAGAAGTTTTAGATAAATTAGATATTAACTATGATTCATTATTGCTTATACAAGATCCAACAATGCAACTTAGAACATATTTAGGATTTTTAAAAGTTTTAAAAAATAAGGATAAGGTTAAAGTCTTAAATTATGCTCCATTTATACCAATATTAAATGAAAAGTTAGAGTTTAATAATAGCGATGTTGATGGAATATGGAGTTTAGATAGGTATGAAGAGCTTGTTCTTGGAGAAATACCAAGACTTAGGGATGATGAAAATGGATATGGACCTAAAGGGGCAAATTATATAGAACATATAGATATACCTAAGGAAATAGAGGAGCATTACTTGATTTTAAGTAATATTTTAGGAAAAGAAACTAGATAAAATTTTTATTTTAGGAGATAGAATATGAAAGTTTTTAAACTACAGTTACCTAAGATTCCTTTAGAATTAAATAAAATAGAAGATGCAACTAAAGAAATTTTAAGTGAAGAAAAATTAGAAGAAGTTATAATAGAAAATGCAATAATAGAGAACATAGAAGAGGTTTCATTAAAGTTTGATTCATGTATATTCAGAAATGTTATGTTTATAAATTGTAGCTTTAAAAGAATAGATATGACAGATGTAAGGTTCGAAAAATGTGATTTATCTAATTGCGAATTTTTTGAGGGTGGACTTTATAGAGTAGAGTTTAAAGGATGTAAAATAATAGGAAGTAGATTTGATGAATCATCTTTAAATAATATTTCTTTTAAAAACTGCTTAGGAAGATATTGTAATTTTTCTTTTAGTACCTTAAAAGAAGTAGAGTTTAAAGAATGTGATTTAACTAGCTCGGTATTTCAAGAAGCCAAGCTGAAAAAACTAAATCTAGAAAATGTGGATTTTAAAGAATCAATATTTAGAGGAACAAATATTAAGGATATTGATTTTAGAACTTGTAATATAAATGATATAGACATAAATATGGAAAATTTAAAAGGTGGTATATTTACAGCATACCAAGCTTTAGAATTAAGCAAATTTTTAGGAATAATAATAAAATAAGATTAAAATAGGTAGATAATAATAAAGCATTATCTACCTATTTTAATCTTTCATCATCTTCTTCTACATATTCTAAAATGTCTCCAGGTTGACATTTTAATATTTCACATAAAGAATTTAAGGTTGAAAATCTAACAGCTTTGGCCTTATTATTTTTTAAAATAGAAAGATTAGCCATTGTTATTCCCATCTTTTCTGAGAGTTCCGTAGAGCTAATTTTTCTTTTAGCCATCATTACATCTAAATTCACAAGAATTGGCATATCTTAATCCTCCTAAATTGTTTTGTCATTTTCTTCTTTGATCTCAATAAATCTTTCAAATAATTTAGCAAGGACCATACATAATAAACCTATGGTAACACATATAAAAGATATTATTAATATAGGAAGTACTATTATAGTTTTTTCAAAAAAATCTATTGAATATTTTAAATAAATAGAAGTTAAAGAAAATGTTATTATTTCAGTAAAAGAGCAAATACAAATAACTTGTAGTGATTTAACTATCTTAAATGAAAAAGGATTTTCTTTCTTTATTAAATGACAGATTGTTTTTACTTTAAATAGAGCTAATACATAAGGAATAGCACAAATGTAAATACATATAGTCACAGTCCATATTAAACGAGAGTCTATCATAGAAAAATGGCTCTTAAAAAGTGCAGCTAACAATAAAGGTGTTCCTATAAGAAGTAATATAGTTAAAATTATTCCTATCGCTACTACATAATCTAATATTTTTGAAGTAATATTACTTTTCAATTTTAGCACCCCATTTCAATTTTATATCATGAAGAAATTATAAGCATTTTTTTATCGAATGTCAATAAATACTTATTAATAAAGTAGAGTTAGCCAAGAAGATTATATATGGGTAAGGATATTAAAAAATACACGAAAATAAATAGGATAGATACAGAAAGTCTTTGAGATTAATTCTTAAAGACTTTTTTAGATGAAATTTTAAGAAGAAAATCTTTATACAATCTTAATACTAACAAATAAAACTCTAACGCCATCTTAATACACTTTTAAATATAATAAATTAAGGAAGGAGGAGAGAAGTATGGATTTAATTTTAATAATCACTGGATTAACATTTTTAATATTGTTTATTTACCTTTGGTATATATTGCTTAGGGGGGAAAGAAATGAGTAATGCAATTTTACAATATTCTTTATACTTGATAATTTTAGTTTTATTAGCGATTCCGTTAGGAAAGTATATCGGAAAAGTTATGAATGGAGAAAAGGTATTTTTATCAAAATTAATATTGCCTTGTGAAAATTTTATATATAAGGTACTAGGAATTAATGAAGAGGAGATGGATTGGAAGAAATATTCATTTTCAGTTTTAGCATTTAGTGCTGTAGGGTTTGTATTTTTGTTTATTTTGAATTTATTCCAAGGTATATTGCCATTAAATCCTGAAGGGATAGGTGGAAGTTCATGGGATTTGAGTTTTAATACAACAGCAAGTTTTATTACAAATACAAATTGGCAGGCTTATTCTGGTGAAAGTCAATTAAGTTATTTAACTCAGATGATTGGATTAACAGTTCAAAACTTTTTGTCAGCAGGAACTGGTATTGCTGTTTTATTTGCTTTGATAAGAGGATTTACAAGAGTAAACAAAAGTGGATTAGGGAACTTTTGGAGAGATTTAACAAGGAGTGTTCTTTATTTATTAGTTCCTCTTTCAATAGTTCTTTCCATACTATTAGTTTCACAGGGAACAGTACAAAATTTTAAATCTTATGAAGAGGTAGCTTTACTAGAAGAAATTGTTTTAGAGGATGGAAGTAGAGTTACTAGTCAAATAGTACCTCAAGGACCAGCAGCAAGTCAGGTAGCTATAAAACAGTTAGGAACTAATGGAGGAGGGTTCTTCGGAGTAAACTCAGCTCATCCTTTAGAAAATCCAACAGCTTTTTCAAATTTATTAGAAATGTTATCTATACTTTTGATTCCAGCAGCTCTTTGCTTTACCTTTGGTAGAAATATAAAGGATAAAAGACAAGGAAGAGCTATATTTATAGCTATGTTTACTTTACTCGTTGTTGCACTATGCATAATTGGAGTAAGTGAAGCTAATGGAACGCCGCAATTAGCTCAGGACGGAGCTGTAAATCTAGGTTATATAGATCAGAGTGGTGGAAATATGGAAGGTAAAGAAAGTAGATTTGGAGTAGTTGGTTCTAGTACATGGGCAGCATTCACTACAGCGGCATCAAATGGTTCTGTAAATTCTATGCATGATAGTTTTACTCCAATAGGTGGAATGATTACAATGCTTTTAATGCAACTTGGAGAAGTTGTATTTGGAGGTATTGGGTGTGGTCTTTATGGAATGATAGCATTTGCAATAATAACTGTATTCATAGCAGGTCTCATGGTTGGAAGAACTCCAGAATATTTAGGTAAAAAAATAGAGCCTTATGAGATGAAAATGGCTATGCTTATATGTTTAGCAACTCCTATTGCTATTCTTATAGGAAGTGCTTTAGCAGCTATTAATCCAGAAGTACTAGATAGTTTAACTAATTCAGGTGCACATGGCTTTTCAGAAATTTTATATGCCTACTCTTCAGCAGGTGGAAATAATGGATCAGCCTTTGCAGGTTTAGGAGCTAATACTGTATTCATAAATATAAGTATAGGATTAATAATGTTATTTGTTAGGTTTGTACCTATGATTGCAACACTTGCTATTGCAGGCTCTTTAGTCAAAAAGAAAAAAGTTGCAACTAGTGTAGGAACATTGCCAACCCATAATGTATTATTCATAGGATTACTAATTTTTGTAGTCTTATTAGTAGGTGCTTTAAGCTTTTTCCCAGCACTTGCTTTAGGTCCTATCGCTGAGTTTTTACAGATGATTGCTTAAGGAGGAGAAAATATGAAGGAGAAAGAAAATTCTTTATTTAATAGTAAAATGATTAAAAGAGCTATGAAAGATTCTTTTATAAAATTGAATCCAAAGATTCAATTACAGAATCCAGTAATGTTTATAGTATATATAGCTTCTATATTAACAACAGTTTTATATATTTTTTCACTGTTTGGAATAAAAGATAACTCACCATCTTTTATATTATTTATTTCAATTTTACTTTGGTTTACTGTTTTATTTGCTAATTTTGCTGAAGCTATTGCAGAAGGTAGAGGTAAGGCACAGGCTGATGCTTTACGTTCTGCTAAAAAAGATATTTTAGCTAATAGAATAGATTCTATAGAAACAAAGGAAAATGTTAATAAGGTCAATTCAACAAAGTTAAGAAAAGGAGACTTAATAATAGTTAAGGCAGGAGAGCAAATACCGGCTGATGGAGATGTTATTTATGGAGCGGCATCAGTAGATGAGAGTGCAATAACAGGAGAATCAGCTCCTGTTATAAGAGAAAGTGGAGGGGATAGAAGTGCTGTAACTGGAGGAACTCAAGTTATATCAGATTATATAGTAGTTAAGGTAAGTAATAACCCTGGAGAAAGTTTTATGGATAAAATGATAGCTATGGTAGAAGGAGCTTCTAGGGAGAAAACTCCAAATGAAATAGCTCTTCAAATATTATTAGTTTCTCTTACAATAATATTTTTAGTTGTTACGGTATCATTATATGCTTATTCAGAATTTGCTTCGAATCAGAATGGAGTTACAAATAGTACTTCAGTGACATCATTATTAGCTTTATTGGTTTGTCTTGCGCCTACAACAATAGGAGCCTTACTTTCTGCTATTGGAATAGCCGGAATGAGTAGATTAAATCAAGCTAATGTTCTAGCTATGAGTGGAAGAGCTATCGAGGCTGCAGGAGATGTTGATATTTTAATGCTAGACAAAACAGGAACAATTACATTAGGAAATAGACAGGCTAGTGAATTTTTACCTGTAGATGGAGCTGATATAGAAGAGCTTGCAGATGCTGCTCAATTATCATCTTTAGCAGATGAAACTCCAGAGGGAAGAAGTATAGTTATTTTAGCAAAAGAACAGTTTGGGATTAGAGGAAGAAATTTAAGTTCTTCAAATGTTAATTTTATTGAATTTACTGCTAAAACAAGAATGAGTGGTGTTGATTTTAATGGAGATGAAATAAGAAAAGGATCAGCAGATTCTATTAAAAAATATATAACTGAACATGGTGGAATTTTTTCTGATGAATGTGAAAAAAAGGTTGAAGAAATTGCTAGAAAAGGTGGAACTCCTTTAGTAGTAGCTAAAAATTATAAAGTTTTAGGAATAATATATTTAAAAGATATAGTAAAAAGGGGAGTTAAAGAAAAATTCTCTGATTTAAGAAAAATGGGAATAAAGACAATAATGATAACTGGAGATAATCCACTTACTGCAGCGGCAATTGCAGCAGAGGCTGGGGTTGATGACTTTTTAGCAGAAGCAACTCCAGAAGGTAAATTAAATATGATAAGAGACTTTCAAAAGAAAGGACATTTAGTAGCTATGACTGGGGATGGAACTAATGATGCACCTGCATTAGCTCAGGCAGATGTAGCTGTAGCTATGAATACAGGAACACAGGCAGCTAAAGAGGCTGGAAATATGGTCGATTTAGATTCATCACCAACTAAATTAATAGAGATAGTAAGAATCGGGAAACAACTTCTTATGACTAGAGGGGCACTTACAACTTTTAGTATAGCAAATGACATAGCAAAATATTTTGCCATAATTCCGCCACTTTTTATAGGATTATTTCCTGAGCTATCAAAGTTAAATATAATGAATCTTCAAAGCCCAGAAAGTGCGATATTATCTGCAGTGATATATAATGCTTTTATAATAATAGTTCTAATTCCTTTAGCTCTTAAGGGCGTTAAATACAGAGAGGTTTCAGCAAATAAGTTATTATCAAGAAACTTATTTGTATATGGATTAGGAGGTATTATAGCTCCATTTATAGCCATAAAAGGTATAGATATTTTAATAACAATGTTAGGGATAGTTTAAGGAGGATTAATATGAAAATTATTAGAAAATCCATTTTAGCTGTTTTGATTTTTACAATATTGTGCGGAATAATTTATCCAGTATCAACAACGGTGTTAGCACAAGTTCTATTTAAAGACGAGGCAAATGGAAGTATTATAGAAGTAGATGGCAAAAAATATGGAAGTGAATTATTAGGTCAACAATTTATAGATAATAAATATTTGTGGGGAAGGATTATGAATATAAATGTAGAAATATTTAAGGATGATAATGGAGAGCCATTAATGTATTCATCTCCATCAAACTTAAGTCCAGCAAGTGAAGAGTATGAAAAGTTAGTAAAAGAAAGAGTAGAGAGAATAAGAAGTTACAATAAAGGTAAGGAAGAAGAGCCTATTCCTGTAGATTTAGTAACTTCATCAGGTAGTGGATTAGATCCACACATATCTGTTGCCGCAGCAAAATATCAAGTAGATAGAATTGCTAAGGAGAGAAATTTAAGCGTAGATGATGTTAATGAAATAATAGATAAATATACTACCGGAAGATTTTTAGGTATTTTTGGGGAAAAGACAGTCAATGTTTTAAAAGTTAATCTTGCTTTAGATGGTATATTACAAGAATAGGAGGATTATAAATGAGGAAAACTCGTCCTAATCCAGAGGAAATATTAAAAGAAATAAATAAGAATAAAAAAGATAGTAAAAGAGGAAAACTTAAAATTTTCTTTGGATATGCTGCTGGTGTAGGAAAGACATATGCTATGTTGGAGGCAGCACACTCAGCTAAAAATATGGGTATAGATGTTGTTGTTGGATATGTTGAGCCACATACACGACCAGAGACTGTAGCACTTTTAGAAGGGTTAGAATTACTATCTAATTTAGAAGTAGCATATAGAGGATTGGTATTAAGGGAATTTAATTTAGATCTAGCTTTAAGTAGAAAACCAGATTTAATCATTGTGGACGAGTTAGCTCATACCAATGTTAAGGGTCTTAGACATGAAAAGAGATATAGTGATATAGAAGAATTGTTAGATGCTGGAATAGATGTTTATACCACTCTTAATGTTCAACATATAGAGAGTTTAAATGATGTAGTGGCATCTATAACTAATATAGTTGTTAAAGAGAGAATACCTGATAGAATATTTAAAAATGCTTTTCAAATTGAATTAATAGATGTAGATCCATCAGTTTTAATTGAAAGGTTAAATAGTGGGAAAATATATGTTAAGAGTCAAGCGAAAAAGGCATTAAAAAACTTTTTTATAAGAGAAAACTTAGTTGCTTTGAGAGAGTTAGCTTTAAGAGAAACTGCTAATAGTGTAAATAAAGAGGTTATGATAAATAAAAATGAAAATTTTTACCATACTAGTGAGCATATATTAGTATGTTTAAGTTCTTCTCCTTCAAATAGTAAAGTAATTAGAACAGCAGCAAGAATGGCAGAAGCCTTTCATGGTAAGTTTACTGCTTTATTTGTTGAAACAACTTCATCAAGGGAATTAAAAGATGGAAATATTGAAAGATTAAGAGAGCATGTTAAATTAGCGAAAGAGTTAGGAGCTAAAATAGAAACTGTTTATGGCGATGATATTGCATATCAGGTTTCGGAGTTTTCTAAAATAAGTTCAGTTTCAAAAGTCATAATAGGAAGAACTCAGAAAAAAAGACATCCTTGGTCAAGGCATGGTATTGTGGATAGGCTAATAGAGTTAGCTCCAGAGTTAGATATTTATATAATACCAGATGAAGAAGAAATAATAGAATATAGAAATAAAAATATTTTTAATAAAGAAAAGATAACAATTAAAGATTCTCTAAAGACCTTAGGAATTTTACTTATGACAATCGGTATAAGTATATTTTTTGAAAATCTAGGCTTTAGTGAAGCAAATATAATAATTGTATTTATTCTAGGTGTTTTAATCATTGCAAAGGAAACCCATGGAAGAATATATGGAGTTTTATCTTCTCTATTTAGTGTTTTACTTTTTAACTTCTTCTTTACAGAACCTAAATTCACCTTTGATGCATATGATACAAGCTATATAGTTACATTTTTAATAATGCTTATATCAGCTTTAATAACTAGTACACTTACAAACAAAGTTAAGGTACAAGCTAATAAATCAGCAATAACAGCATATAGAACTAATATTTTATTAGAATCTAGTAGTGAGCTTGGAAGATGTTCAAATTTAGAAGAGATTATTCTTAAGTCTCAAGAACAAATAAATAAATTAGTGAAAAAACCAGTAGTAGTTTATAAGGTGAAAAATGGTCAAATTGAAAATATATATAATTATAAATTTAAAGATGGAAGTGAATTAAGTGATAAATATATAAACTTAGACGAACAGGGAGTAGTACTTTGGGTTATTAATAATAGAAAATATGCAGGAAAGGGTACAGAAACATTACCTGGAGCTAAAGCAATGTATATTCCTGTACTAGGACAAGAAGACATAGGTATAGTAATAGGTGTGATTTTAGAAGAAGGAGAAGAATTAGAGGAGGGAGAAAAATCATTGCTAATTGCAATGATAAGTCAAGTATCTTTTGTAATAGATAATTATATTTTAGAAGAAGTAAAGAAGCAGGCTTTAATGCAAGCTGAGAACGAAAAATTTAAAGCAAATTTATTAAGGGCTGTTTCTCATGATTTAAGAACACCATTAACAAGTATATCTGGAAGTGCAAGTTTACTTTTAAATAATAATTTTGATGAAGAAACTAAAAGAAAATTAACATTAGATATATATGATGATTCAATTTGGCTAATAAACTTAGTTGAGAATTTACTTTCAGTTTCAAGAATAGATAATGGAAATATAAATTTAAATAAAGAAGCACAATTGGTAGAGGAAATTATTTTAGAGGCTTTACAACATATTGATAGAAAGGCCTGTGATTATGATATAGAGGTTCATTTAAAAGATGAATTGTTAATGGTTAATGCTGATGTAAGACTTATAATACAAGTAATAATAAATATTGTGGATAATGCAATAAAGTATACAGAAAAAGGATCAAAGATAAAAATAAGTGCGTTTTCAAAAGGAAATAATGTAATAATTGAGATATCAGATAATGGTGTAGGAATTAGTAAAGAAGACAAGGAGCATATATTCGATATGTTCTTTACATCTAAGAAAAATATTAGTGATAGTAGAAGAGGATTAGGCTTAGGACTAGCTTTATGTAAGTCAATTATAAATGTACATCAAGGAGAAATATATGTTAGAGACAATAAACCTAGAGGAACTATAATTGGCTTTAGTTTGCAGAGAGTTGAGGTGAATAAAGATGAAGCCAGAAATTTTAGTTATTGAAGATGAAAAAGCTATAAGAAATTTTGTAACAGCTACATTAGAAATAAATTCATACCAGTGTCATACTGCTGCTAATGGTTCACAAGGAATGATTTTAGCAATATCAAAAAGACCAGATATCATAATACTAGATTTAGGGTTACCAGATATGGATGGCATAGAAATTATTAAAAAAGTAAGAGAATGGTCAAATTGTCCAATAATTGTAGTTAGTGCAAGAAGTGAAGATAGTGATAAAATTAAAGCCTTAGATTTAGGAGCTGATGATTATTTAACTAAACCATTTAGTGTAGATGAGTTAATGGCTAGAATAAGAGTTGCTATAAGAAAAATGAACTATGACAGAAATAATACACAGGAAATACAAGAGTTTATAAATGGAGATTTAAAAATAGATTATACTTCAAGATGTGTATTTTTAAATGAAGAAGAGATACATTTGACTCCAATTGAATATAAGTTATTGTGTTTGCTTTCCAAAAATGTTGGAAAAGTTCTTACTCATAACTATATATTAAAAGAGATTTGGTCTAGCACTTGTGAAAGTGATATTCCATCATTAAGAGTTTTTATGGCAACATTAAGAAAAAAATTAAATAAAAAGGCTATTGATACAAGTTATATACAAACACATATAGGTGTTGGATATAGATTACTTAGAATTCAAGATAAGGATAGTGAATTTTAATATGAGTATTATAACTTCAAAATGCTTAATAGATGATTTAATAGAACAAATTGAATTTATAAGAAAAAAGATATCATGTATGAAGGAAAATGTGTATATAAAAGAATGTATAGATAAAGCGAAAAAATATATTGCTACTAAAGAATATGATGAAGCTGAGGTGTTACTAAAGAATGTTTTAATACTTAATAGTAATTCAGCAGAAGTAGAAAACTTACTTGGAGTAATTGAAGAAAAAAAAGGAAATATTTTATTAGCTCAAAGATATTATAGAGCAGCCTTAGCCTTTGAACCATGTTATTTACCAGCAGATAATAATTTGAGAAGAACTGTTTTATATAATAGTGGGATTTCAAATTTTGATATGGGATAGAATAAACACAGAAATAACCTATATATTCAATTATTTATTGACTATATAGGTTATTAATTATTTTAAATGTGTTAATAAAATAGATTTTAAAATTAAAAACAATCAAGAAAATAATTATTTTTTTAATGATCTAAAATTTGAAAATGTTTAAATGTAAAATTGAAAATTTGTTTTATTTTTAACAAATTTAATTAGTGTGATAAAATAAGTTAGAAATTTTAAACAAAGGATGTATTATTATGAGGTACAAAAGATATTTTATAGCACTTATGCTTATATTAGCTATGGTAGTTGTTGCAGAATATACAGGAGAAAGAGAAGTTATATTTCCAGAAGTAGCTGCACTTGTTGTAGGAGCATGGGTAGTGGAAAAACAACCATGGAAGGTTAGTAAAATGGGATTAGTTTCACTTATGACTTTGTGTTCTATAACTGGTGTACTTATAGTCAGATATGTACACTTAGGATTAACATTACAAGTACTTATTGGTTTAGTTTTTACAGGTTTATTATTAAAGCTTACTAAAACAACACTTGTTCCAATTATATCTGCTTGTATTTTACCAATTTTACTTAGAACTGAAACTTGGATATATCCAATATCTGTGTTTATACTTACTGTGGCCATAGTATTAATTCAATATATTATGGAGAGTAATAGTTGTAGTAAAATAGAAGAAGTGAAAGAAGAAATAAAAGAAGAAATTGAGAATCTTGAAAAAGATCCTTCTTTAAGAAAAAAAGAATTTATAAAAATGGTTAAGATATTTTTTATAGTTGGAATATTAACATATTTTTCAGTAAGATTTAAAGAAACATTATTAATAGCACCTCCTTTAATAGTTGCTTTTATTGAACTTACTAATTGTCATTGTAAGTTTAGAAAGCGTGCAAAAAGTTTATTTTTACTTTTTATAATAGTTGCTTTATTAGGAACATTTTTTAGATTAGGATTAAATGAATACTTAGGAGTACCTCTATGGGTTTGTACGATTTTAGTTGTACTTAGTGTATTTATTTTCTTTGAAATCTTTAATATTCATTTTCCACCAGTAGCGGCAATTGCATTATTACCTATGTTTTTAGATAAAAGTCAGTTACCATTTTATCCTCTAGAAATAGGAGTTGGATGCTCTCTTTTTATTCTAATTGCTCTTTTATTATTCAAAGAGGAAAAAGTATGTAATATGGAATATAAGGTGAGAAAAGTTACTCATTAAAAAGTGAGTATAGAATTTAAAAAATTCTATACTCATTTTTTTATTATTTATCTTTATCATTTTCGTCAGTTGTAGAAATAACTTCTTCCTCAGTTATAGAAGTAACTTCATGAAAGTTTGAATGGTCATCATTAGGATTTTCTAAATCTATTAGACCTATTTTTTCATTAGTAATATCTTCTTCTGCCTTTTCAATTTTCTCAAGGCTATTATGAATTTGATTATTTATATTTGAAATCTTTGATTTTAAAACATTATTCTCATATCTTCTATATATTAGCCACGCTAATATTCCGAATACGATTGGACCTGAAAGTTGAAAAACCACAGCAGTATAATCTTTTTCTGGTAAAGTAAGAGGTTGTATTATTGTAAATAAGTTAGCAAAACCAACCGTCAATGTTACAATAATAGACCAAATCAATGAACTTTTATAGCTTTTAAAAACCTCAAAAGGTTTTTCTATTGCCTTTTTCTTTTTAAAGAAAGGAAAAGCAAAGGATAAAAACATATAAGGTAATGTCATTGCTACATTTCCCATAAGTATTAAATAATTAAAGAATTTAGAAGAATCCTCACCACCCATTGAACAGCATAATACAAATATTATTACGGTTATACATTGAATCCACATAGCAGTAGCCGGCATTTTCTCCTTATTTAATATTGTCCATTTTTTAGGCCAAATATCTTTGGGAGTACCCTCTATTAATTGTTTTAAAGGAGAATAAGTTAATGCGAAGAAAGCACCTATAAGAGATAAAAACATTGAAAGTCCTATAAACCTGGCGAAAAAGTCACCTAAAAGTGTACAAGCATTAAGACTTAATCCAATTGCTTGACCAATATAAAAACCAAGATAATTTACTATAATATAAGCTATATTAGCCATATTTACATCTGGACCAGTTAAGTCTCTATTCCAATTAACAAAAAATCCAATACAAAGTATTCCTACTGCATATCCTACAACAATTATAAATGCTGAAATTTTTATTCCTTTAGGAAAATTCTTTTTAGGGTTCTCAGTTTGGTCAACTAATCCTCCAATTACTTCTAATCCACCATAAGCGAATATTGCGAAAACAACAAAACCTAAAACTCCTAAAGGAGATTGGTATGATGGGTTTGGAGAATGAATAAATTCTTGAAGATTAAACCCTTGAGCAGTAGAGAATCCATTACTTCCTAACACAATTAGACCACCAAGAATTAAAACTACATTAGCTAAAGCTACAACTGTTCCACCTATGGATGTTATTTTTGAGATTTTATTTAGTCCTTTAGATGAAACAAAAGTTATTATTATAAGCAATATTATAGCTAATATAGCCATTGCACGAGGCCCTTGTAGTCCTAAGATAGTCCAAGATGCAGTGGTATCTTTTCCGAAGAGTACATTAGATAGCGGAATCCATATAGATGAAGATACAGATACCATCCATATTAGATTTGAGGAAAACCACATAAATGTTACTATAAAAGCAAATTTAGGATTTACTGATCTTGCCATCCAAGAATATATACCTCCTTTTTCTTTTCTAAAAGCAGCACCATATTCAGCCATCATAAAAGCATATGGAATAAAGAATAGAATGGCAGAAATTATATACCATATAATACCGCTATAACCCATTAAGTAGAATGTTCTTGGCATATTAGTAAAGCCATAAACCGATGTGAATATCATAAGTATCAAAGCTGTTAGGGTAAGTTTATTTTTTTCTTTTGGTTCCATAAAATCACCTCTCATATATACTTGTAAAACCCTATTTTTTATAAGTATACAAATAATAACAATTAAATTAAAGTATAATATGTTAATAAATTCATTATTTGTTAACATAGAGGAGATAAAAAGTTTTGTAAATGAATTTACATTTTATGAAAATAAGTAAAGATTTTATGATTTTAATGGTAAAGTAATAAAATTAATACAAAATAAGTAATTAAATATAATGCAAATAAAATTTATTTTTATTTGGTAATTTGATGAAGTTAGAAGAATATAATTAAATATTAATTGTTAGTAAGAGGTTTTAGATGAGCGAGTTTTTTAATGTTGAAAAAATGAAATTTATAGATAAGTTTTTTTATTATATAGATTATGAAGAAATATGTGAAAAAGATGAGTACTTAATTTTAGATTTGAGAACTTATAAAGAATTTAATTATAAACACCTAGAAAATAGTGTTCATTTTCCTTTACTAGATGATAAGAAGTCATTAAAATTAGAAGGAATGTTTGAGAATAAAACTTATTTTTCTACAATGATAAAGTCAATATTTTATATGTTACCTAAGTTATATACAATAATTAAGAAAATAAAGGTATATGAAAAAAATAACATTGTTGTTTTAGCTTGTAGGCATGCCAGAATAAGGAGTAGAGGAATTTCAATGATTGCTAATATATTAGGTTCAAAAACGTTGGTACTTAGGTATGGAGTAAATTCCATATTAAATATAAATAAAAAAGATGTACTATAATTACAGGGATAGCATAAAGAGTGACATTATATAATTTATAATAGAAAGTTTTTGGGGGATTTAATGTCTTTAAAAAATCAGAGAATATTATGGATAATAGGAATGTTTTGTTTTTTTATAGAAACCATATTTTTTTTCTTTGAAGAGTCTTATTTAGGATGGATAAGTATAATCATATCTTTTTTACTAGGAGTCAATGTACTTAAGGTAAATAAAGAATTTAAAAATATATAAGTATTTTTAAGGGATTACAATTAAGTAAAATAGAGAGCAAAGTAAAGATATGGTAGGAATAAAGAAGGTGAATTTACACAATATATAATTGAGGTGATATTAATGAGTAAAAAAAATAACAATAAAAAGCACATAAATCATAATCCTCAGAGTGAGAGTGTAAAAGCTGTTTTTGGAGAACCAAAGGCAAAGAGTGATGAGTTTACTCCAAAGACTTTTAAGTAAGTTAGAAACCTCCTAAAAATATAGTAGCTGTCATTAAAATGGTAAAGGCAATTCTAAATGAATTGTCTTTACCATTTTATTTAATTATTTTAAATATTTATAGAAATAAAATTTTCTTAATCTATTTGCAAAGTATAAAGAATAATATTAACTAAACTTTACAATAAAAGATGATTCTTCAGAGAAACCAGAGAAGCCTGAAAAGCCAGATAATTTACCAAATACAGGACAAGACGTTGCGAACTTTGCAGTTGTTGGTTTGATAGCATCTTTAGTAGGAATAAAATTATTAAAAAAGAAAAATAACAAGTAATATTAAAAGCATCTTCTTTGCTAGTTAAAGAAGGTGCCTTTTTTTGTGTGTGATAAAGTCACAGAAGAAGTACATATATTTATTTATAATTACATTGTAAGTAAGAAAGATCATTATAATTTTGAAAGTTAAAAAAATGACAAAATTAATCAATAAGAAACAATTTTATTTAAAAGGAGAACTTATTATTATGAATAAAAAAATTGTTATAGTTGGTGGAGTTGCAGGTGGAGCTTCTACCGCAGCAAGACTTAGAAGGTTAGATGAAAATTTTGAAATAGTAATGTTTGAGAAAGGTGAATATATATCTTTTGCAAACTGTGGATTACCTTATTATATAGGAGAAACAATTGAGAATAGAAGTAATTTAATAGTTCAAACTGTAGAACAAATGTCAAATAAATTTAAATTAGATATAAGAAACTTAAGTGAAGTTATTTCAATAGATAAAGAAAATAAAAAAGTAAAAGTAAAAAGTCATAAAAATGGTGATGAATATGAAGAGAGCTATGATATTTTAGTTTTATCACCAGGGGCTAAGCCTTTAAAACCAGGAATCAAAGGAATTGATAAATGTGATAATTTATTTACTCTTAGAAATATTCCAGATACAGATAAGATAAAAGCTTGTGTAGATAATATTAAGCCTAAGCATGCTACTGTGATCGGTGGAGGATTTATAGGTCTTGAGATGGCTGAAAATCTTCATGAAAGAGGGGTTGAGGTAACTTTAGTTGAGGCTTCAAATCAAGTTATGGCACCTATAGATATTGAGATGGCTAGTATTATTCATGAGCATTTAATAGATAAAGGAGTAGAACTTATCCTAGAAGATGGTGTTTCTTCTTTTGAAGATACCGGTAAAAAGGTTTTATTAAGGAGTGGAAGAGAAATAAGTACTGATATGGTAATTCTTTCAATAGGTGTTAGACCAGAGACTAAAATAGCTGAAGAGGCCGGTTTAAAGTTAAATGAAAGAGGAGCAATAATTGTTGATAAAACAATGAAAACTTCAGATGAGAGTATTTATGCTTTAGGTGATGCTGTAGAGATTATGGACTTTATCAATAAAAAACCTACAATGATTCCTTTAGCTTGGCCGGCAAATAGACAAGGACGATTAGTTGCTGATAATATATGTGGAAAATATGTTGAATATAAAGGAACTTTAGGATCTTCAGTGGCTAAAGTTTTTGATTATACAGTTGCTTCGACTGGAAATAATGAAAAGACTTTAAAAAGGTTAAGATTAGAGTATGAAGCAATTCATATTCATCCATCTTCTCATGCCGGATATTACCCAGGCGCTTTTCCAATTGCATTTAAAATGCTATTTAATCTTAAAACAGGAGAAATATATGGAGCACAAGGTGTTGGGATGGAAGGCGTTGAGAAGAGAATAGATGTCTTAGCAACAGCTATTAAAGCAGGACTAAGGGTAGAGGATTTACAAGATGTAGAGCCTTGCTATGCGCCTCCTTATAATTCAGCCAAAGATCCAGTAAATATGCTTGGATACTATTCTTCTAATATAATTGAAGGAAATGTAAAAACAATTCAATGGCATGAAGTTGATTTGTTGGATAAGGAAAATTCATTAATTATTGATGTTAGAGAAGAGTTTGAGCTTATGACTGGAAAGATAGAGAATTCTGTAAATATTCCACTTGGACAGTTAAGAGAAAGAATAAATGAAATTCCAATGAATAAAAAAATATATGTAACTTGTCAGGTAGGATTAAGAGGTTATGTAGGATGTAGAATATTAGAGCAAAAAGGATATGATGTAACTAATATAGATGGAGGAATTAAGACTTATTTATCTGTAAAAAAGGCAGAGAATGCTTTAAAGAATCAAGGAATTTTAGAAAAAGAAACTTTAGTTAATATAGAGGAGAAAAACATGGATTCAAAGGATATTAATTTAAGTGATATAAAAGTAGATGTTAATTTAAATGCATGTGGTCTTCAATGCCCAGGACCTATAAAAAGAGTTTTTGAAGAGACTAATAAAATGAAAGAGGGAGAAATTTTAAAGGTTTCTGCAAGTGATCCAGGCTTTGTAAAAGATATAAAGAGTTGGTGTGAAAAAACAGGAAATACTCTTTTAAAAACAGGAAAGAATGATAAAAAAATTGTTGAGGCCTATATTCAAAAGGGAACTCTAGAATCTGAATGTGTAAGAAAATATTCAGGTAATATTACAAAAGATGGAGCTACATTAGTAGTGTTTAGCGGAGATTTAGATAAGGCTATAGCATCATTTATAATAGCAACAGGAGCCGCTTCTATGGGAAAAAAGGTTACTATGTTCTTTACTTTCTGGGGACTTAGTATATTAAAGAGAAAAGACAAACCAAAGGTTGAAAAGAAAACAATTGCAAAGATGTTTGATGCAATGCTTCCAGGAAATTCAGAAAGACTTCCTTTATCACAAATGAATATGATGGGAATGGGACCAGTTATGATAAAGAAAATAATGAAGGATAATAATGTTGATGACTTAGGAACATTAATAAAAAATGCTATTGATATGGGAGTAAATGTAGTTGCCTGTGCTATGAGTATGGATTTAATGGGAATAAAGAAAGAAGAATTTATAGATGGAGTTGAAATTGGAGGAGTTGCATCATATTTAGGAGCAGCTGAAGATTCAGGATTAAACTTATTCATATAAAATTTAATTCAAAAATAATTTAATCATTAAGTAATAAAGAGTTAACCTTAATTTTGAAATAAGAAATTAAGGTTAACTTTATTTACAAAAATTTAAATTTATGTTGACTAAGGCTAAAGTTTAAATTATAATAAAGTTAATTCATAGAAAAACACTAAGAATTAAACTTAAGATAAAGTAAAGGCTATGATTAGAAAAGTAGAATTAATTTCTTTATACAGAGAGAGTCTTCTAGGCTGGAAAAGACTTTAAAGAATTTTTCATGAGTGCCTCTATGAGCTCATTTCCAGAAATAATTTTAAATTAAATTAGGGAAATGCGGGAATGCCCGTTATAGCAGAATGGTATGTTTGTACCAAAAAAGATTTTGTAATTAAATTTATTTTAAAGGTTAATTATTATATGGATTTGATTACATAAAATCAGAGTGGAACCGCGGAGTTTATACTTCTGCCTCTGTATAGAGGTGGAAGTTTTTTTATTTTATTATGCTTTATAAATAATTCTTTACATATAAAAATATAAAATAAAGGGGGTTAAATTGTGAAGAAATTATTTAATAATCTTATTTTTAAACTTATTTTAGGTGTCATATTAGGAATAATAATAGGTACATATTCTTCAGAGGGACTAATGTCATCAATTGTAACTATTAAATATGTATTAGGACAAATTATATTTTTCTCTGTTCCTCTTATTATTTTAGGATTTATAGCACCATCTATTGCCAAGCTTAAAGAAAATGCAAGTAAATTGTTAGGATATGCTGTTTTAATAGCTTATTTATCTTCAGTTTTTGCTGCTACTCTTTCAATGGTTGCTGGATATGCGTTAATTCCTAAATTATCTATAGTATCAAATATATCATCATTAAAGGAATTGCCAGAACTTATATTTAAATTAGATATACCACCAATAATGAGTGTAATGAGTGCCTTAGCCTTAGCTTTACTTTTAGGACTAGCTGTTGGGTGGACAAAGGCTGATTTAGTAGAAAAGCTTTTAGATCAATTTCAAGATATAGTACTTAGTATAGTAAATAAAATAATAATACCTATACTACCATTTTTTATAGCTACTAATTTTGCAGCTTTAGCTTATGAAGGTGGATTAAGTACTCAGCTTCCTGTATTCTTTAAGGTTATATTAATTGTACTATTTGGTCATTTTATATGGTTAACAGTTTTATATTTAATAGGTGGATTAATATCAAAAGAAAATCCATGGGAAGTTGTAAAATATTATGGGCCAGCATATCTTACTGCTGTAGGAACAATGTCAAGTGCTGCCACATTACCAGTAGCTTTAGAATCAGCTAAGAAATCAAAGGCCTTAAGAGAGGATATAGTAGATTTTGCAATACCACTATGTTCAAATATCCACTTATGTGGTTCAGTTCTTACAGAAGTATTCTTTGTAATGACGGTATCACAAATTCTATATGGTAAAATTCCTAGTTTACCAACTATGATATTATTTATATTATTATTAGGTGTGTTTGCTATAGGAGCGCCGGGAGTTCCAGGTGGAACTGTAATGGCATCTTTAGGGTTAATAATTAGTGTACTAGCTTTTGACGAAGCTGGAACAGCTCTTATGCTAACAATATTTGCTCTTCAAGATAGTTTTGGAACAGCATGTAATGTTACTGGAGATGGAGCTATAACACTTATGTTAACAGGTATAGCCAAAAAAAGAAATTTATAATAAACGAAAAAAGGTATGCTTTTATAGTATACCTTTTTTTATTTTGGCTATTTAAAATATAAACTTTTATTTTTTTATAAGAGGAATATATATGAAATTGTAGAACTAATAATAAAATGCGATATTAATTATAGGGTGGGGTATTTATGAAAAAAGTAAGTATAGCTGTTATTGGAGCAGGAGCAAGAGGGAGATTTGCATATTCTTCCTATGCATTAAATAATAAAGATGAGGTTGAAATTGTTGCAATTGCAGAGCCTAATGAAGAGAGAAGAAATTTATTTGTTAAGGAGCATGGTATAAAGAATGAGCTTATTTTTAATACTTGGGAGGATATGCTAAAAGAAGAGCAATTAGCAGATGGTATTATAATAGCAAACAATGATGAAGGACATTTTAAGCCAACAAAAATAGCACTAGAAAAGGGATATAATGTTTTACTAGAAAAACCAATGTCAAATTCCTTAGATGAAGTTATAAAGTTAGGGGAACTAGCAAAAAAATATAATGATAGAGTATTTATGGTATGCCATGTTTTAAGATATACTCCTTTCTTTGAGACTTTAAAAAACATAGTAGATAGTGGAAGGCTTGGAAGACTTATAAATATTCAACATAATGAAAATATAGGTTACTGGCATTTTGCTCATAGTTTTACAAGAGGAAATTGGAGGAATTCTAATGAAACATCACCATTAATTTTAGCTAAAAGTTGTCATGACATGGATATATTATTATGGTTGACTGGGGCTAAGTGTAAAAAGATAGCTTCTTTTGGTCATCTGACTTATTTTAAGGAAGAGAATTTCAAGAAATATATGGGGAATAGATGTTTAGAGTGTCAAGTAGAAGATGAGTGTCCTTACTCTGCCAAAAAGTTATATTTAGGTAAAAAGCCAGTATTTACTTCAGTTGTGCATCCTAATCCAACTTCTGAAAACTTAGAAAAGGCTTTAAGAGAAGGTCCATACGGAAGATGTATTTATAAATGTGATAATAATGTTGTAGATCATATGGTTACAATACTTGATTTTGATAATGAAGTAACTGCAACATTTAATTTGTCAGCTTTTACAAAGGATATCCATAGAACTATAAAATTAATGTTTACAGAAGGTGAAGTTGGTGGAAATGATATAAAAAATATTATTGAAATTAAAAAGTTTGGAAGTTATGAAGTAGAAACTATAATACCAAAAGAGGTTGCAGGAGGACACTTTGGAGGAGATATTGGAATTATGAAGGATTTTATAAAATCTATAAGAGAAGGAGTTAGTGAAACAAGAACATCAGCCTTAAGAAGCATAGAAAGTCATATTATGGCTTTTGCAGCAGAAGAATCTAGATTAAATAGTAGCATAATTAATATAGACGAATTTTGGAATTCAAAAATATAATTAAAGAGTTTAAAAAGTCAGCTAAGATTTAAGCTGACTTTTTTTTATAAAATACATAGAAATTTTTGATAAAAATCACAAAAATGTAGAATTTTGCTAATATGAATAGTATAAGGGAGTATGAATAAGTTTAGATTTTCATTACTGTGAAGATGGGATAGCACATTGAAATTTAAGCTGAAAACAAAATATTTACATTATTTTAAATTTACGAAAGGAGGCAATTATCAAGTTTTAAGGAGCTTGATAAAAACTTATGCGAAGCAGAATTAATAAGGTAAGTAATCGTATAGTTGCTACTTTAGGAATAAAAAATTTAGATAATAATTTGGAAAGTATCTTAGTTAATATAATAAATTGTAATCCAAAATATATAGTTTTAGGGTGTAGAGAACTTCCATTTACAGATAAGGGTTGGGAAGTATTAAATAATGTTAATTGTCCTAAAATAGTTATAAGTCCATTTAATTATATGTTTAGAAACCAAAGGGAAGTTGTCAACGAAATTAAATTTATAGAAAATTTTTCGAAAAATAATATAGGAACAATATTAAATTCAATAAATGAAGCTAACTTTATATTAACAGATAAATTTTGTTATATATCTTCAGGAAGTTTAAACTGCAATGGTATAACGAATAATGTTGAGCTTTATGAAGCGATGAATTTAAATGATTCTAATTATAAATTATGGAGAGATGAAATACTTGACTTCATAAATCAAGAAATAGAAAATTATAGAAGTACTTGTCATAAAGAAAAAATTGAATACATTTTAGAAGAGTTAAAAAAGAGATTAGTTATTAATACTTCAAATAATCCAGTTGAATTGACTAAAGATTACATCTATATTCTTTTAGATATATTAGAAAATGTAGAGAGATTTACAATGATTGGAACAGATGTTTATCAGTATTTAAATAAGGACTTTGTAGAACTTATAAAACTTAATAAAAAGTTTTTAACAAAAAGTAATTCCATAAAAGGTGAATTGTTTAAAATGTTATTAAATATTGAGGAAAATAAAGAACAAGCTAATATAAAAGTTTTTAACAGTTTAAGGGATGGATTCTCAATTCTTATAGAAGAATTAGAACAATTAAAAAATTTGAGAGAAATTAAATATTATAATTCAAATGAGGCATGGAGAAAAGATGAAGGAATAATAGCATTTTTATCAGAAAATACTAATATTAATAACTCTTTAATTAAGGAGTTTTATGAAAAGGTTCTTTTAGAACATCATCTATAAAGGAGTAGTGATAAAAGTGAATAATAACAAGTTAAATAAGGCTGCCTTAGGAAATTATACAAAAAATGCAGTAAAGGAATTTGAAAAAAATATAGTTAATAAAAGGGATTATTTAGAGGAGGTCAAAAAAAATAAATAAAATTTTGGAATCTTAGATAAACAATAATAATGTATTTATTATTGTTTATTTTTTGTTAAGAATTGCTTATAATGTAGTTTAAAAAGGGTTTTCTTACTAAATAGGAATATAAAAAGCAGTAGATGTAAATTAATCTACTGCTTTAATTTTTTATTTTCTTACAAGTACATTTTTAATCTCTGCGATATAAAGCATGTGGTAATCTTTTTCAGGATATCATCTTTCATCTATTCCATCTTCTAAGAAGCATTTAGGAGCTAAATATTGGCCATATAATTTTTTACATACAAGAACAACTTTTCCCTCTTCAAAATAAGGAGTATTTTCACAAGTGTTTAATGTAAGATTTGAATTTGAAATTTTGTCTTCATCTCTTCCAGAAACTTTTCTTAAATAGCCTAATGTCTTTTTATATTCATCATCAAAAAATGTTAAAGAGAAAGTATCAGAATTATCTATAAATTCTTTTGTATAACGTTGAGGTCTTACAACAATGTAAGCAACATCCTTTCCCCACATAACGCCAAGACCACCCCAAGAAGCTGTCATTGTGTTAACTTTATCACCTTTTTTAGCAGTTATAAGCATCTAATCTTTTCCGATTAGTTTAAATGGATTTTCTTTTAATTCTTCATTCTTAATCTCAATGAATTTATCCATAATATTTTCCTTCAATTAATATAAATATCTTATAAAATTATACCAAATAAAATAATTTAAAAAAACTTTTAAATTATTATAATAAATATATAATATTAAAAAGATTTTCATACAAAGTAAAATATAATTATATGGGATATAACTCTTGCATTAGAGATGTTAGAGATTTAATATAAAAATAGTATGTGTTATTCATAAGAGGTGATAAAACATGTGGAAGAAACAGATTAAGTATCTAAAGATGTTTTTTATGGTCTTATCTTTTATCTTATTATTTGTTTTATTTTTTGGAAAAGAGAATCTTTTTATTGCGCTAACAGCTGTTATTACGGTTACCACAATGTTTGGAGATGACTATACAATAAATCCAGTACATAATACATTATATTTTATTGGAGTAGAGCTTTTTGTTGGACTTGGAGCATACTTTGCAGGGCTTAACCCTTTTTTAGGTGCTATAGTAACATTAATTGTATCATTTTTTATATACTTTATGTTTACTTATGATACAAAACCAACTAAAGCTTTAGGATTTATACAATTGTATTTATTCTTGTTATATCAACCAGTTTCAACTAATGAGTTGCCAAAGAGAATACTTGCCTTAATATTTGGTGGTATAGTTATAATGATACTTTATTATATTTTAACTAGATATAATTTTAATAATGTATTTAAAAAGTCTATAGATAATTGTATTAATCTATTAATTGAAAATTTAAATGAATTATCAAATACTGGTAGAATAGAAAAGGATAATATAGAAAAAGTTGCTTTGCTAACCAAGGAGCTTGAAATAAAAGTTCATGAAAGAATAGAGCTTGATAAAAATAATAGATATTCTTTATATGTAAAGGAGTTAGTTGTAATTTTCTTAAAAAGAATAGAAACACTTTCTTCAGAGACTATAAAAAGAGAAGTTAACAAGGATATTATTAAAAAAAGCATTGACTTACTTAAAGATATTCAGATGTTTATAGAAGAGGGAAATAAAGAAAATTTAAGCTATAAATTAAAGGAATATTATAATTATTTAGATTCTTTTAGGTTAAGAGATGATTTGGATAGATATAGTTACTATACAGTTAAATTAAGTGTAAAAGAATTTTTACAAGGACTTGATGTAAAAGAAGAAGAAATCAAAAGATACACAACTTATGGTGTGAATTTTTTTAAAGCTTCAAAGGAGGAACTTCAAAGTTTTAGAAGAAGCTTAAAAATAAGATCATTAAGGCTGAATTTAGCTGTTAAAGCTGCAATAACTCTTTCTTTTTCTGTGTTTATAGTAAACTACTTCAACATATTTCAAGGAAAATGGGCATTGTACACAATTTCTTTATTGTTAATACCATATGCAGAACAAAGCAATAAAAAGGCAAAGGCAAGAATAGTAGGGACTATAATAGGTGCTATTCTATTTAACATAATTTTTTATTTTGTTCAATCAAATATAATATTAATATTAGTATTTATAGTTATATGTATATATTTAAGTATGTTTATTGTTCCTTATAAAATAAGGTGTATTTTTATAACATTAAATGCATTGCTTATGGCTGGATTAATGGATCCATCACATACTCCATATTATGTATTGAGTGAATATAGAGTATTTTTTATTTTAGTTGCATCAATAATAGTTGCAATAGTTATGAATTATGTTTTTCCTTATAAAATGAAAGATGAAACTAATAAAGCTGTAAAGACATATGTTTATTTAAATGAAAAAATATTATATGGCTTAATAGAAAATAATTTAGATAAAGAAAAGCTAGTATATTCTTTTCTTGAAAGTTATAGTATATGGAAAAAGATAAATTATAACAATAAAGAAATAAAATCAGATAATATAAAAGAATTATTAATATTACAAAATGATTTTATAGCATATATAAACTTTTTAATAAAAAGTTCAATTATAAAAAATAATAAAGATTTATTTAAAAAAAGTTTTAATGATTTCAAAAATTATATGAAGAAAAAAGATTTTGAGAATTTAGTAATAGAAGATTTAGATAAAGCAAAAACAGAAGATGAAAGATTGATACTTGTATTAATTTATAAGCTTTTTAATGTTATAGAAAAGATGAAAAAGTTAAGTGAATTAATATGTAAATAAAAAAGAGAGGTTAACCTCTCTTTTTTATTCTTCTGGCAAGGTTAAGTCACAAGTTGATAACATGTTTAATGTTTCATTTACATCATGCTTAACTCCAGCAAGTATTACTAAATCATGCTCCTCTAAAATAGTGTTAGCATTTGGCATAAACTCATGTTCATCTCTTACTATGGAGAAGATTCTACAGCCTGTAGGAAGTTTACAATCCTTTAGAGCTTTACCAATATACCAATGGCTAGTAATAATTACTTCACGTATTATTATTTTTTCATCTTCCTCTGTAGTGTCATTAGTATCTTCATCAAATACAATAAATTTTTCAAATAGTATTGGAAATAAGATACAAGTTATTACTGTTGTAACAACAAAGGCTGAATAGTCAGCTGTATTTATGTATCCTAAGTTTAAGGCCATTTGAGCACCAACTATAACTAAACTAAGTTGGGCAGTTAATAGCATAGAAGCTGCCAATGAATTTTTTATTCCATATTTTCTTTTTAGTAAAAGTGAAGGTATAAATTTTACTAAGAAGAAAATAAGTATAAATAAAGGTATCTTAGCAATAGATTGTGGATTTTCGAAAACAGCTTTTAAATCAACATTAACTCCTACCATTATAAAAAATATAGGAATTAAGAATCCATATCCAACTACATCTAATTGGTGAGATATTTCATCTTTAGCTTTTCCAACTATTAGTGAAAATACCATACCAGCTAAAAATGAACCTAAAATTATTTCAGAATCAACTTTTTCAGCTACAGCAACAAGAACCAAAACAAGAACGAAAGCACCTCTTACACTAAGATGAAGGTTTTTAAATGCTATTGTTGAGAAATCATGAACTTTAAAAATTATTTTTGCTATGAAGTAAACTAGTATAGCTACAGCAAAAATTATTAAGAAAGTAAAGCTTTTTAAAGTAACACCATTTACTGCAACTGAAGCAACAAAGGTAACACCTATTAAACTCACTAATTGAGTTATTATTCCGAAAACAAGTAAAGTTTGTCCATAGCTACTATTTATAATGTGCTTTGCTTTTAAAATAGGAACAAGTAAACCAGGGGCTGCAGCAGTGAATAATAAGGCGAAGAATAAATAGCCTTGAGAAATTCCTGCAAACTTTAATGTGAAGGATAATAGTATAGATGTTATTATTGATACAATAAACATTTTTATACTAGTAAATAGTTTTGAATCTTTTAAAAGTTCTCCTTCTTTAGGTTTAAGCTCATCAAAATCTATGGCAAGACCACTTAAGAACATTAAGTAAGCTAAACCAAGGTTCGACAAAAATAATATCCAAATATCAGGCTTAATTATATTTAAAAAGCTTTTACCTAATAATATACCTATAAAAATTTCTCCAACTTGATAGGGAATTTTTACTCTTTTTAGCCTTGAAACTAAAAAAGGCGTAAAAAAGGCTACAACAGATAAGATTAGTAATGAATCATAATTTATAGTTTCATTCATAAATAAATCCTCTCTTTTCTTTAGTTTTTTATATTAAATTTAAATAGCTAAGTTCATATATAAGAATTTTTTCTCTTGAATCATGTTCATACTTTCTAGGTATTTTTATTTCCTTTTTTAGAGAAAAAGGAGTATAATTTTCTAAATAGTAGATATAATCATCAGAGGGATAATAAAGTATAATATCCACCGGCCTCTCATGATTAGATACAGAATCAAGAATATTTCCAATAACCTTTATAAATATTTGTTCAGAAAAAGGATTAAAGAAATAAAATTTATTATCTTTTGAGTTTATATTATATTTTTCTGCAAAGCAATTAACAAAGTTTATTTTATTTATGTTATTTTTATTTTGTGATAAATAAGATTTTTTATTGCTTAAACATTCATTATAAAAAAAGTTATTCATTTCTATTCCAGTTACATTAGTATTAAAAAAGTAATTGATATAAAAATTTAATCTTCCTTTTCCACATCCAAAATCAATCAATGAATCATCTTCATAAAATTCATATTGAGAGCAAAGGGCATCTAATACCTTATATGATGTTGGTTCATATCTATTATAATGAAGAGATTCATTAAAGACTTTTTGTTCACCGGAAGTTTTTATGTTGAGTAATTTTTCAAAGTATTGTTCTTTCATATTGTCCTCTTTCGTAAAATTTTAGTATTTAAATTTACAATTATCAGTATAGTATTTTACTTTAAATAGGGCAAGTTAAATTTGAAATTAGGAATTCTATGTTAATTGTAAATACTTTATGTAAATTAAAATAAAAAAGAGATAATAGATTTATAGAATAGAAATTTAGTGTTGGTCAATTTTTTATAATTAGATACAATAATAAATGAAAAAACATAGTACATAGGAGGAATTTTCATGAGAAGTAATTATCATACCCATACATATAGATGTAATCATGCAACTGGAACTATTGAAGATTATGTTAAAGAAGCTATAAAAGCTAATATAGATGAAATAGGAATTTCTGATCATTTACCTCATCCAGGTAAGAATATAGACAATTATCATAGAATGGCTTATGAGGACTTAGAAGATTATTTCGGAAAGATAGAAAAGGCCATAGAGAAATATGGAGATAAAATATCAATAAAGAGGTCAATTGAATGTGAATATTTTCCTGATTTTGCATGGCTTTATGATGAATTAAAGGAGAAATATAAGGCTGATTACTTGGCTTTAGGAGTACACTTTTTTCCTTATAAAGGAGAATGGGTTTATGTTGGAGCAATAGAGTTAACTCCTGAAAGTTTAATGGTTTATGCTGATTTTGTAGTAGAAGCTATTAAGAGTGGATATTTTTCATATCTTGCTCATCCTGATCTTTTCGGAATGACATATAGAAATTGGGATAAGCATGCAGAAGAGGCATCAAAAAGAATTTTAAAAGCTGCTGAAGAGATGGATATGCCTATAGAGATAAATGTAAATGGTATGAGAAAAAATAAGCTTTCTTATAATAATGGAGAAAGATATCAATATCCAATAGAAGAGTTTTGGGAGTTATCTAAAGAGTATAATGTAAGAAGAATAGTTGGAATAGATGCTCATAACCCTGAGGAAATGTATGACTTAGATATGGGGATAAATTTTGCAAAGAAGCATAATTTAAGCATTATAGATAGATTAGAATTTAATTAAGATTAAAAATAGGGGCTGTATCGAAATGATACAGTCCCTATTTATTACTTATATGTTGTTCTAGGAGATGGTTCATCAGAACCATATGGAGTATTTTCATTGGCTTTATTTTTTATTTTTTCATTGTAATTATGAGAAGCTGGGGTAGTTGAATCTATTTTATGTTTTTTACAATTTTTATTCATAAGGGTATCCTCCTATCTATTGTGAGAAAGTTTTGATCTTTTAGTGAATTTTTTACCATTTGAATGAGCACCTTTTTTTTGCCCATTTTCAATACCTATTTCAGAGCCAGCTTCTGAGTACATTTTTCTCTTTTCAGCATTTGACTTAGGTCTATCTTTTAGTCTGTTTTTATTATTATCCAACTTTTAGTACCTCCTTTAACATTTTAGAATTTATTAATAGCTTATCCATTTCAATATTTCATATAACAGGCAAAAAGATTAATTAAATATATTTTTTGGTAAGACATAAAAGGTATTGGAAAATAGGGTTATGATAAGAGAGAAGAATAAAAAAATAAGTGTATTAAGTTTTCTTAATACACTTATTTTCTATTTAAATTTTATACATGTAGGAGAGGGAACAAATATATCTTTATTTAAAAGTTTAAGTGTTCCATCTGAATTTTTTGAATAAATTGTCAAGCTATCTGATTTTTGATTTGCAACAATTAAAAATTTGTTGCAAGGACTTATTTCAAAATCTCTAGGGAAATCTCCATAAGAACTATAGTGATTTATAAGAGATAGAGTACCATTTTCTTCATTGATTTTGAAGGCAGATATTCCATTAAAACCTCTATTAGATACATATAAAAATTTACTACATGGACTTATTTTAATTGCAGATCCAAAATTCGTACCTCCAAATCCATTAGGAAGTACGTGAGTGTATTGAACTAATTTAAATCCTTTTTCTCCTAAATATTTTAATATTATAACTTCAGAGCTATTTTCACATATAACATATGCAAATTCTCCATTTTTTGAAAACTCTATATGTCTTGGACCACATCCTTTGGTACAGTGAAAGCTTAAGTCTTCTATATAAGTTAGTGTATTGTCTGAATTAATTTTAAAAAGTTCTATTCTATCCATTCCTAGATTTGCAGCACATATAAATTTCTCATCAGGAGTCAAGGCTGCAAAGTGCATTTTTGAATCATCTTTATGAGTAAATACGCTTAAAGAAGCATCTATATCAAATAATTCATTTAAGGAGTATGTATTAATTGATTTTTCATGATAATTACTTGAAACAATTATAGGTTTATTAGAAAGTATGTTTATATGACAAGGTCTTTTTCCTTGAAGTAAACTAGCTCCTGTTAATTTTAATGAATGATCTTCTTCTATGTTAAAAGAAGCAACTCCACCTAATGTATCTAAAGAAAATGGATTTCCAACTGCATAGAGTTTATTTTTATTTATGCATAAGTAAGCAGGATTACCGAATCTAGCAACTAATGATAAATCTTCAATATTTCCTTTATCAGTGTCTAGATATAATCTATATATACCTTCACTAGCCCCATCAGTGTAAGTACCTATATATGCAATAGATTTATTCATTTTTAAAGCCCCCTCTGACTTAATTATATTGTTAAGTTCATATTCTATATTGTATGATATAAGATATATGTTAACAAAATTTATAAATAATATTAAATATTATTTGTTATACCATATAAATGGGAAATAGTAAAGATTTCAAAGGCTATAAAAGTAGAAAAATATTTAACGATTAGATTTTTTTATAGATGGAGGGAAGTAAATGAAGAAGACTATTGGTATATTAGCTCATGTTGATGGAGGAAAAACAACTTTTTCAGAACAACTTTTATATCACACTAAGAGTATAAAAAATAGAGGAAGAGTTGATCATAAAAACTCTTATTTAGATAATAATGAAATAGAAAAAGAGAGAGGAATAACAATATATTCTGAAGTTGGAAAATTTTCTATAGAGAATAATGAGTACTACCTTATAGACACTCCAGGACATATAGATTTTTCTCCTGAGATGGAAAGAACAATTAGTGTGTTAGATTATGCCATATTAATTATAAGTGCTGTTGAAGGGGTTCAAGGGCATAGTGAAACTATATGGGAATTATTAGAGAAGTATGAGGTGCCTACCTTTATTTTTATAAATAAGGTAGATAGAGAAGGTGCTGATGTAAATAATGTTATAAAAGAAATGAAGAACAAGCTAAGTGAGAATATAATTTATTTTGATGAAGAGTTTAATGAGGAGCTAAAAGAGGAGACTATAGAAGAAATAGTTGAAAGAGATGAGGAATTATTAAATTCATATTTAGAAGGAATTTTAGATAAAAAACTAATTTTAAATAAGTTAGAAGAAATGATAAAAACTTTAAAGATATTTCCATGTTTAAGTGGATCTGCTTTATTAGATCAAGGCGTAGAAAACTTTATAAAATGGTTTGACAATTTATCCTTTAGTAATTATAGTGATGAATCAACTTCTTTCAAAGGAAGAGTATTTAAAATTAGATATGATGAAAAAGGGAATAGGTTAACCTTTATAAAAGCTATGGAAGGATGTTTAAAAACAAAGGAAGAATTAGTCTATTTCAAAGAGGGAGAAGAGATTAGAGATAAGGTAAACGAAATTAGAATTTATAATGGAAATAAGTATGAACTTGTAAATAGAGTAAGTGCTGGAGATATATTTGCTGTACTTGGAGTAAAAGATTTAGAGTCAGGAAATGGGATTGGTATAGAAAATTTGGTTTCATATGATATGATACCTACTTTAAAATCTAAGGTAGTATATAGAGATGGATTAAATCCAAAGGAAGTGCTTTCTTGGTTTAAGATTTTAGAAAGTGAAGATAGTAGTTTGAAGGTAACTTGGGATGAACGGCTAAAAGAGATACATATAAATATTATGGGAAAAGTCCAGTTAGAAGTTCTTAAGGAAGTTGTTAAAAATAGATTTAATGAAGAAATTGAATTTGGAATTCCAGAGATATTATATAAAGAAACCTTAAACGAAGAAGTAATAGGATATGGCCATTTTGAGCCTTTAGGACATTATAGTGAAGTGCATTTAAAACTTGAGCCTGGTAATAGAAATTCAGGAATTGTATTTGAAAATAAGTGTCATACTGATGATCTTACTGTAGGCAATCAAAACTTAATTAAAATTCATATATTTGAATGTGAACATAAGGGAATATTGACTGGCGCTCCTGTTACGGATATTAAAATAACCCTATTAACAGGAAGAGCTCACAATAAACATACTAGTGGTGGTGACTTTAGAGAAGCTACCAAGAGAGCTTTAAGACAAGGATTAGAAAGCGGAGAAAACAAACTTTTAGAACCTTATTATAAGTTTAAAATAGATGTAGATATAAACTTAATAGGGAAAGTAATGACTGATATACAAAAAATGAGCGGAGAGTTTAATGAACCAATTATAAAAGGAGATAGAGCAACCATAACAGGGAGAGGGCCAGTTTCTACATTTATAAATTATGGTATGGACTTTCAATCTTTTACTAAGGGTAAAGGAGGACTCGCTCTTAAATTTGAAGGATATGATTTATGTCACAATGAAGATGAAGTTATTGAAAAGATTGGTTATGATAAAAATGCAGATATTGCTTATACTTCAACATCTATATTTTGTTCAAAAGGACAATCTTATTTAGTAAAAGGAGAAGAGGCAAAAGAGCATATGCATTGTTAATTAGACAAAAACATAGGGCTTGGTTATAATTTATAGAGAAACTTATATTAATGTTTAAGAGATTTAAACATTATGAAGAAACAAATAGTAGTATTTTAATAAACAATAGTCTATGAGGTGGAGAAATGGAAATAGTAAATATTTATGATGAATATAGAGAAGTAAATAAAAATTATGTGGATTTTATAGAGGAGTTAGTAAATAAAAACTTTGAAGGTTTTAGTGAAGATTTTGTAATGAGTAATCTTGAAAATTTTCAGAACTCTATTGGAGATTTAAAGATAAAGGCTGATGAGTTAGAAGTTAATAATGAGGACGTAGACAATTTAAAAGATTTAAAATATTTAATTGTTGACACATTATTTCTTACTTTCGATTTAAATAACTTTTATAAGCTTAAAGAGTTTGAAAGATTTAAAATGAGATTTGCAAATTATGTAAATAAGAGAAGAAGAGATGAGATGCTAAAAGCTTTTTAAAATAAGGTTATCTTTTAGGTGAACGTTGATTTTTAGCTAGCTCTTCAGACCTAACTTAATTTTACAAAGTATTACTATCATCTACTTCAGAATAATAGATGCTTATTAAGATGGTCTTACAGTTCTGTATAAAAATCAACATTAGTTTAAAACAAAACATAAAATAAGGTATAGACTTAAAAAGTCTATACCTTATTTTATTTAGAAACACGAGTTAATACAGTATGTTCAGTGCATCCAAGTATTAATGGAACATTTTCAATTTCAATTTCACTAGATTCAAGGCCAAACCATTTTGCTGGAGAAACTGTGAATTTCTTTATGAAAAGTTTAGCTCTAATTATCATTGAGTTCCATGATTTTAGTTTGCTTTCTGATGATAAACATTCATTTATAAGAGTAAAGCGGAAATCACCTACTTTTCTATTAGGAAGAGTAGTATATTTTTTGTTTTGAACTTTAATATCACCATTATCTATTAGCTCACATACTATTTGACGTAAAAATACATTTAGCTTTTGATTAACTCTAAAACCAAGTTTAAGTTGAACTTTAACCATATAATCAGTGCCAAAAGTGTTTACAGTATATTCTGCAGTATAAGGTTCATCAGTTACCACTACATTTACGAACCAATATACATCAGCTCTTTTAGGTCTTTTATCTAATATAGAATACATTATTTTTCTTTCAATTCGCTTAGATTTTTCTGAACTTGTTAAATAAACAAGGTTTGTAGCATATTTAGGTCTATCTACATCATTTTTTAATTCCTTTAATTGATCTTTATAGTTTTCAATAGGAATATAATCTAATAAACTCATTTTAATATAATGACCCTTTATCCAAATGTACATTATGCTTAAAATACATAAAGCTATTAAAACTGATACAAATCCTCCCTTTTCAAATTTAACTGCACTTGAAATTAGGAATGAAGACTCTAAAGTACCAAAGAAAATTAATACAACCAATGCAATTGGGAGTGGAGTTTTTCTTTTTAATAAATAGTTAAATAAAAGTATTGATGTCATAAGCATTGTTACAGTTATTGATAGTCCGTAAGCTGCTTCCATATTATCTGAACTTTTAAAGTATAAAACTATAGCTATACAAGCAATCCATAGTATTCTGTTTATAGCCGGCATATAAATTTGTCCCTTAGAGTTAGAAGGGTAAAGACATTGTAGTCTTGGGAATAAATTTAATTTAATAGCTTCTGAAACTAGGGTATAAGAGCCTGAAATTAAAGCTTGTGATGCTATAATAGCAGCTAATGTTGAAATTATTACTCCAAATATTAAAAGCCAATGAGGCATCATTTGGAAAAAAGGATTTAGGCTTTCAATTTTATATAGCTCAGTGTTGTTTTTTTGAGATAATATCCAAGCTGCTTGGCCAAAATAATTAAGTAATAAGCAAATTTTAACAAATGGCCAAGTGAAGTAGATATTTTTTCTACCAACATGTCCAAGATCAGAGTATAAAGCTTCGGCTCCAGTAGTTGATAAGAATACCCCTCCAAGTATGAAAAATCCTAAATGATTATTAGGACTAAATAAAATCTTTATAGCATAATATGGTGATAGCGCTTTTAAAAGATATAAATTCCCTGACATATTTACAATACCTAATATAGCTAAAAAGGAAAACCAAATAAGCATAACTGGTCCAAAGATTTTACCTACTACTTCTGTACCAAAATGTTGAATAAAGAATAAAACACTTATAATTATTATTACTATAATTATAATTATATCTTGGTTACTTCCAAAAATGCTGTTGAAACTAGGTAAAACTTTTAATCCTTCAATAGAAGAGGTAACAGTTACTGCAGGAGTCAACATTCCATCTGCTAATAATGCAGAACCTCCTATCATGGCTGGGATAATAAGCCACTTAGCACGACGACGAACTAAGGTATAAAGAGAAAATATACCACCTTCTCCTTTATTATCAGCTTTTAGGGTTATAAGGACGTACTTTATTGTTGTCAATAAAGTCATGGTCCAAAAAATAAGTGATAATACTCCGAGGATAAAATCAGGAGTAACACTTGCTAATCCACCATTACCATTTATTATTGATTTCATAACATAAAGAGGAGAGGTTCCAATATCACCATAAACAACTCCTAAGGCTATTAAAAAGCTTCCTAATGTAATTTTTTCAATAGAACTCTTATTAGTATTCATATTTATTCTTCCTTTAATCTGATAAGTTTAATTCATTTAATTGTTAAAAAATATTGATAAATTATTAATGTGTACACAAAAAATTTAAATGTAATAAAAATTATACTAGCACCATTAGGAATAACTGTAAAGGAATTAGTGAAAAAGAAATGAAATATATTTTATTAAAACTTTTACATAGAAAGTTTATTAAAAAAAATATAGGATTTTTATAAAAAACGCAATAAATTTATAAAAAATAGAGGAGATATATGGAAAATAACAAAAATAGAGAGAAAGAATAGTGTTTTAATATTCCTTCTCTCTATTTTTTATTAATGATTAAGTTCTATCTTGTAGTTGTTGGATGAGTAAATACTCTTGCTGCTAATTCATCATCCATCATATATAAAGCGGCAGGATTACCTTCAGATCTTCTAACTTTCTTTAATAATGAGTGGAAGTTGTTTTCTTCTTCAACTTGTTCATCTATAAACCATTTAAGTAAACTCATAGTTGCATGTTCTTTTTCTTCAAAAGCAACATCAGCAAGTTCATAAATTCTACGAGTTACTAATTGTTCATGTTCATATCCTTTTTCAAAAGCTTCGATTATGTTATCAAAGTTGAATTTAGGCTTATTTATTTGTTCTAATTCAACAACTCCGTTTTTTTGGAATATGTAATCATAAAATTTCATTGCATGGAATAATTCTTCCTGAGCTTGAACTCTGAAAAAATTAGCAAAGCCACTTAAATCAACTGATTCAGCATAAGCAGCCATAGCTAAATAAGTGTATGATGAGTAGAATTCAAAGTTAACTTGTTCATTAAGTTTTTTTAATAGATTTTCACTTAACATATATGTACACCTTCTTCTTTTTTATTGTTACTATAAAAATATTTTAGTATTAAAAAGAAAATTAATCAAACTAATTTGTAAAGGTTATTAATTAAAATTAAAGTTCTATTAATAATAGGTGGCTATTTCTTTTGATTACTTTATCATACTTAATTATGTAAGTTTTTCCTGTGATGGAAGTAATCCCATATGTTTTTTATATATTTTTGAAAAGTAAGATAAGTTATTAAAGCCACTTCTATAAGCACTTTCAGATATAGTATATCCATTGTAAAGAATTAAATTTCTAGCGTTAAGGCATCTAATGTGATTTATATAATCTAATAAAGTTTTTCCTGTGACTTCTTTAAATGTACGACAAGTATAATACTTACTAAAGGAAACATGATTACATATATCATCAATTGAAATTGAATTCATATAATTTTCTTTTAAATAGCTTATTATCTCTTTTACCATGATTATTTTATTATTATCTTTTACTTTTATACATTGATTTTTATAGTCAATATGGTTTCTGTGAAGATGAATTAAAATTTGTAGTATATTTGATTTTATAAAATCCTTGAAGAATTCCTTTTTTTCAACTAATTCAGAGTTTATTTCTTCTATTTTTGTGCTTAAAAATGAATCTTTAATCAAATTTTTGAAGCTAAAATCATCAAAGTATTTCTTGTTATAGCTAAACATGGTTTTATCTATAATAAGACAGTAATATTTACATGAATCAGAATATGTTTCTATTGAGTGTAGTTCATTTGAATTTATTATTACAATGTCTTTAGAAGTAGCATTAAATATTTTATTATTACAGCTTATTTTGGCTGTTCCTTTTAAAAAATAAAGAAGTTCTATGCTTTCATGATAATGCATAATAAAATTTGGCCTGCTTTTATCTAAAATATCGCAATGAAATATTACAGGGAAGTTAGGATCTTTATGTACATGGTTTTCATATATATAATTATTCATAGTTTCTCCTTTCAAAAAGCAATATTATATCAAAGAATGGCAAAATGATTACTTAAATAAAGAAAATAATTTTATATAATAATAGTAAATATTTATATTGTTTAATATTATTATGAGTAATTTTGGAATTAAAGTAAAGTTTTAGTTTGTATTAGGGGGAAGATTCATGCATTTAATACCAAGACCAAAAAGTATAGTTGAAAAAGATGGGGATTTCATTATTGAAAGAGATACAGAAATTATATTAAGTAGTGAATTATCTTTTGATGAGCTTAATTTGGCTATTATGATTCAAAAAGAAATAGAAAAAAACTTAGGGTTTAAGCTTAATATAAATAAATTATTTATGCAAAAGGATTATGATAATGCAATAATTCTTAAAAAAGCTAATTTTTCAAATGAAGAAGCATATAAATTAGGCATTAATGAAAATCAAGTAATAATAGAGGGAAGAGATGCTGGAATATTTTATGGAGGACAAACCTTTAGACAAATTATAAGAGAATTTGGAGCGTGTTTACCTAGTATTTCAATAGAAGATACTCCTTATTTTAAATACCGTGGATTTTATCATGATGTTACAAGAGGAAAAGTGCCAACTCTAGAAACATTAAAAGACTTAGTTGATAAAGCGGCCTTCTATAAAATAAACCAACTTCAATTATATATAGAGCATACTTTTGCATTTAAAGGAATGAGTGAGGTATGGATGGATAAAGATCCATTAACGGCTGAAGAAATATTGGTTTTAGATAAATATTGCAGAGAAAGACATGTGGAGCTTGTACCATCATTATCTACTTTCGGCCATTTATATGAAGCTTTAAGAAGCAAATCTTTTAGAGAACTTTGTGAATTAGAAATAGGAGATGAAGAGTATTCTTTTGTTGACAGAATGGCTCATCACACATTAGACGTAACTAATAGTAAAAGTTTAGAATTTGTTGAGTCAATGCTATTAGAATTTATTCCATTGTTCAGTTCTGATAAATTTAATATTTGTTGTGATGAAACCTTTGATTTAGGAAAGGGAAAAAGCAAAGAATATGCAGATAAATTAGGCGTAGGAAAAATATATACAGAATTTTTAAATAAGGTTTATGAGATTGTAAAAAGATTCAATAAAAATGTTATGTTCTGGGGAGATATAATAGTTGGATATCCAGAGCTTTTAAGTGATATACCAGAAGATTTAACTTGTTTAACTTGGAATTACCATCCTCAAGCTAATGATATAGCTACCAAAATAATAGCAGAACATAATAAGGAACAGTATGTTTGTCCAGGTGTAGGTGGATGGAACATGATGATGAATTTTATCGAAGGTTCTTTTAGTAATATAAGTAGAATGGTTGCTCATGGAAGAAAGTATGGAGCTATAGGCGTTTTAAACACAAATTGGGGTGACTATGGAAACGTTAATCTACTTGCGAATTCAATACCATCTATGATTTATGGAGGAGCTATATCTTGGAACCCAGATGAGGGTGATTTTGATGAGATGTTTAAATCCATATCTTTTATGGAATTTGGAGATAAATCTATGACAGTAGTTTCTTTAATGGATAAGCTTTCTAAAAACCAAGTTGCTGGATGGGGAGAGCTTGTTAGATGGAAAGAAAAATTTAATGAAAAAGAAGAGACTAGAGAAGAAATAAAAAATATAGATTCTTTAAAAGTTTTTGAAGGATATAAAGTTGCTTCAGAAGTTAAAAAAGAGTTTATTAAACTTCTTAGAAATGTTGAGGATAAAGAAGTTATGCAAAGCTTTATTGTATCTTCAAAAGGTTGGGAGCTTATAGATAAATTTTTACTAGTATTACTTGAAAAAGAGTTTGATAAGGAGTGCTTATTAGTTATAGATAAGGAGAAATTAGCAAAAGAGTTAGAGCTTTGGTTTTGTGATTATACATCAATTTGGAGAAAATATAATAAGGAAAGTGAATTAAATAGAATAAGAGAAGTTATAGTGTATATGTCTTCATACTTAAGAGAATAATCTGAAATTTTTAGTGCTAAACAAATATAATTTTAAGGAGTATAATATATTATTATAAAGTAATATTTACTTTGTTGATAACTTTGTTTTTATATTAAGAAAGATGAAAGAAGGTAATAATTATGAATTATTGGCAAATATCAGCAGAGATAGGTAACACAAATTTAATAGATATATTCTTTGATTTAGGTGTAGCAATTGTTGGCCCTGGAGATAAAGGAGATTATTTTGACAATAAGGAAGAATATGAATCTCTTGGTAAAGAGGGCATATTGATTCAAAGATTTGCAGAAGAGGTTAAAGTTGGAGATGTACTTATATTAAAACAGATAAATTCAAGAGATGGAAGTTTTACTATTGTGGCAGCTGGCAAAGTAACAAGTCCGTATAGGTTTGAACCTATATTCAATAAGGTTGGATTAGATGAGTTACCAATGCAACATTGCAGAAGAGTAAAATGGTATATTCCTACAGATGGATTAGTAATAGATAAAGAAGGATTCAGTATTGGTTTACAAAAACTTAAAGATGACAGTCCTTTAAAAATAAAAGCTCAAGAGTTTATAGCTGAATTAAAAGAGGAAGATTAAACTTAATATATAAATGCATCAGTTAAATAACTGATGCATTTATATAAGCAAAAATAAACCAAGTCTTTTTCAATAATCTATTTTTTTAGGCTATCAAAGTAATCTAGTGAGTCTATATCACTTACTTGAAGTATTTTATCAGCTAACCATTTATCATCTTTTCTTACAAATCTCCAGAATTCCTCAAAAGAATTAGCAGCTAAAGGATCCCCGTCAATTACTTCAAGGTTTTCTTCATTAATAGTATAGTCAACCATTTTTGCATTTAGTAATACCCAAATAAAATCCTCATGATTTTCACTATCTGCAACAGCCAATACAGGAGTTACTTTATTTAGCTTTATTCTATCTAATATATTTTTTTCTTTTTTTAAAATCATCCAATTCATTTTTACAGTATGAGTTTTATAAAAATCATCTGTCATTAAATGCCTTACAGGAGAGTAATCTCTATTCATCCAAGCCTCTTGAATTAGAGGAAATGAATCTTCGATTTGTGTTTCTATTTCGTAGAAATTCCAAGAAGGATTTTCTATTTCAAAGTCTTTTAGGGTGGAAAGAGTATCTCTTTTCCTAGAATAAATCTTGTATTTATATACTGCACCATTCTTAAAGAAGATGAAGTGTATTCCTAGAAACATAGTTATTCCTAGAAAACTAATTCCATTTTCATAGCGAGAGTTATGACTTCTCCCAGAGGAAGTGCCTGAAGAAGAACTACTTCTGCCTCCACCACCTCCGCCACCTCCACCACCTCCGCCGCCGCCACCACCAGCACGACAA
>WNVL01000011.1:0-101810 GCA_034421775.1 Clostridium perfringens
GTTTATAATAATACCATTTTAAATTTAAAAAATCCACGAAATTTTTTTCATAAATTCAATTTTATTACAATTAACAATTAATTTCTTACCCTTATGCATAATTCATGTTATTTGCTATTCTAACCTGTATAAAAAAACTGCGTAGACTTATAACCTACGCAGTTTTCTTATTACAAATTTCTTCTATCAATCAATAAAAATTATTATTTTTTCTTTCTTTTTAAAACAAGAGCTCCTGATGCCATCATAGCTAATCCTAATTGTAAGAATACTGATGATGAAGCTCCCCCAGTGTTTGGTAAGTTTCCTTCTGGAGTTTCTGGCTTTTCTGTATCTTCCGGATTTTCAGGTTTCTCTGGATTTTCAGGATCAACTGGACCTTCTGGGTTTTCCGGTTCCTCTGGATCTACAGGCCCTTCATTGTCATCTTTTTCAACTAATCCAGTAATTGCCTCACTTAAAGCTTTTACAGCATTATCTACCTCTTCTTGAGTAACATCATCTTTAGCTAAAACTTCCTTAGCTAAGTTTAATTTTTCTTTTAAGTTATCCCATGATTCTTTTGTATAATCTTCCTCTTCAAGATTTTCTACTTCCTTAATTAACTCTTCTAACTTAGACTTATCTATCTCTACAGTTTCCTTAACTGTTGAAACTCCTATTTCATGAAGAGTTGGTGCAAATCCATCCCATTCTACCTTGATTTCAAACACATTTTCAAAAGCTTCTGTATTGAACTCATTGAAGCTCTTTCCTAAGCTTCCTACCTCTTTCCATCCATTTTCACTTCTTATAGACACTGTTGCCTCAGAAATTGTATTTGGATTTTGTATTATAGTAAATTTCTTAATATCTGTTCTATCAGAAATTCTATAAATTAAATGACCAGATTTAGGCGCACTTTCTAATGGTTTAAATGCTGTGTTTAATTTTCCGTCAATTAAATTCTTAGGCTCAAATTTTGCCTCTGCTGTTGGTCTAATATCAAAGTTCACATCATTATTAGAATATTCAACTTCTAATTTAGTTAAATCAAAAGTTATATCCTTATCTGTATTATTTATAATACGAGCATAACGAGCATTTATAGTTTCTGATAAACTTTTTACTGCTGTCCATTCTACACCATTAATTGATGTTTCTAATGATAATTTATCATTATTTGTGAAATCAGCAACTATGTTAGTTACCTCTCTAAGTTTATTTAACTTAATTCCAACATATTGTCCCTTTGATAAAGTAACATCATTTAAATCTGAAAGCGTAGCTTTTTCCTCTGAAATACTTACTTCATTCTTAGCTAAATCTTCTACATTTGTATATGCTTCCAACTTCATATTATTTTCATCTTTTTTATTAACAGAGAATTCTCTAACAGCAATCCAGTTATTTAAAATTTCTTTAGTAGGAATAAATCTTAAATATTTAGCTGTTATATCTAAATCTTCAACTACAATCTTATGCATTTTTGGTCCATAATCTACACCATCTACATCAGTCCAATTTTCACCATCCATAGAATATTGGAACTTACCATAGTTAAATGCATCGCCCTCATCTTGTCCTTGCTCAAATGTAATGCTATTAACCTTAGTTACCTCATTTAATTCTACAGCAACATAGTCTCCTTCTTTAGCTGCATTACGAATCCACATGCATGAATATCTAGTATTATCTCCATCAGCTATACTTTGAACATGTCCCCAATATAAAGGTCCCATATTTGTATAAGGACGAAGTGTTAACTTAGTAGTATCAGGATTTATAACTTGATCAATATTATCACCTATCATCTTAGATAAATCCTTAATAAATGGTATTAAATGTCTTGTACCTGGTTCAGGTCTAGATTGTCCATTTATTACTGGAGTTCTATGAGATCTTGAAGCAGTGTACTCTTCTTCTCCTATAACATAGTACTTCATAGCTTGCTCATAATTACCTTTTTCGAAAGCTACTGCTGACTTTATATATGCTATAGTTGACTCTGCTAAATCTCTTAAAGAATCAACCCATCCTTTAATTTCACTCTTTAATAATTCATTCTTAGATTTAGTTGCAAAATTATTAGTTGCATCTAAGATCTCTTGGTATTCATCTAGAATAACTTTGCTATATTCTAAGATAGATTCCTTTTCCCATAACTTTCTTGTAAACTCTTCAATTACTGGTCTCAATTCTTCAGATTCCTCTAAAGATAAACCATGCCAGTTTGGAGCTGGGTCACTCATATGTTTTGCAAATGTATATAATTCTTCACTTGCATCTGGCTCTATATATTTGAAAGAATCTTCCCAACTCTTGTCCATATCAAAATCTGCTCTATTCCATCCATAATCAGCTATAGCAAATAAAGCTACCTTTGAAGCTTGAGCCTCTTGCATTGGATTAGTCACAATTCCTTTAAAGTTTGTAACTGTTGGATCTAACATTTCACCTTTACCCATTAATAAACGTTTATTGTTAATATCATTTACAGGCCAGTTTAACCACATAAACGCTTGACGACCTACAGCTTGTTCAAAGAATTCAAATGTATCTTGAGTTACATAACCAAGTATTACATCTCCAGTCCACATAATATCAATAGTTTCTGGCATCGTACCAATAGTGTTTAAGTATTCATTATTAACATTTCCACCAGCTGATTCCTTTGTATAAACCTTAGGAACAAATATAAATTCGTATACATCACCTTTTTGTAAACGCCATTCTTCTAAATCTTCCATAAGTTTTACTTGATTATTAGCATCTCCTTCAGCATCATCTGCAAGCACACCAAATTGACGTACTCCAACACTATATAATTGTTCAAACTTAGCTATTATCTTTTCTAAGTCAGATTTATAAGTTTCTTCTGATTCAAAATTCATACCATCTTTTAAGAATGGATGTATTGTCCATATAAATTTATTCTTTGTTGCAGCTCCAACTTCAACCATTTCTTTAATCTCAGCTAACTTTTCTGCTGGATATGGCTCTCTCCACTTAAGACTATGATATTCATCATCCTTTGGTGCAAAGATGTATGCATTCATCTTAAAATCTCCACCAAATTTCATTAAGTCCATACGATTTTCATTGCTCCAAGGAATTCCATAATATCCTTCAATAAATCCACGCCATTGACCATCTGAGTAATCTTCAATTAATAATTCCTTTAATTCATTTCCATCTAATTGATTAAATATTGCTTTTAAAGATGTAATACCATAAAATGCTGAATCAGTATTTTTACCTAATACAGCTATTACATTTCCCTTAACTGATACTATATGTGCATCATTCTTTTCAAAATGAGCATCATTTACTAAATTATTATCTGTAAAGTACTTATCTACAACTCCTTCTGAGTTGTTTATTCCTATTAGAAAGTTTGTCTTATCTTCTTTTATTTCATCACTTACTTCATGATTAATTCCCTTAATTGCTAAAACTTCTAATAGTCTATTTTTTGTAGCCTCATCAATTCCTTCTTCAAATACAACATTAGCCTCAGCTCCTAAAGTTACTGTGCTATTATCATATTTTATACTTTGAGGAATTGGATAGATTTCATATTCTTCTCCCTTTGTTTCCTTAATCTCAGCAGCTAATACATTTTTTACAGGTAAACTTGACAATAAAGTTACTGCCATAACCAAAGCCATGATTCTACTGACAATCTCAATCAGTTTGTTGCTTTTTTTCCGCATTATTTTTCCCCCTTAATTTCCCTTTTCATTATTTTTATTATACTTTACATCAGAACCACTTTACCATTTATATACTTTTATGTCAATATATTAAATTTTATGTAAGTTCATTTTTGTATTATTATCTAATTTATAAAAAATAATACTTTTATACTCAATACAAACTATTAAGATTGCTAAGCTTTAGGATTAAACAAAGAAATTTATATCAAAATAAAAAAATACCCTGAAATAGAAATCTCAGGGTATTAAATCATGTATTTTAACGCATACATGTATGATAATTTTTAACAAATAATAGATGGTCACAAATTCTCTTTGTCATCATCTTTCATATAGTTAATCTTAATTAGTGGTTCTTTTCAGCAGCTTCTGCATCCGCTTTGGTCTCATGAATTGTACCATGTGGATGGTGAGGTGGTGCATAGATAGAATATACTTTAAGTGGTTTATTGCCTGTATTGATAATATTATGCCATGTACCAGCAGGTATCATAATTGCAAAATCATCAAAAACTTTTGCTTGAAAATCCACCCTATCCTTACTACTTCCCATTTGAACAAGTCCTTCGCCTTCTTCAACACGTATAAACTGATCAACATCTGGATGTATTTCTAAACCTATATCATCACCAACATTGATACTCATTAAGGTAACTTGTAGATGATTTCCTGTCCATAAGGCGGTACGAAAAGTATCATTTTGCTTAGTCGCTTCATTGATGTCAACTACAAAGGGTTGTGGACCATAATCCTTTAATTCAATTTCCCCATTGCTCTTTACTAATTGTGGAGAAACAAATCTTGAACCATACTCTAATTCATCAGTAAAAGAAGTACGCCTGTCATTAAATTGCCTAGAAAAATCTAAATCATCATAACTTGGTGTGTTAACGAAACAAGGGTATGGATAAGCGTTATACATACCATATGAGTTATACATTGCTATGTTAGCACAATAAGGACATGTATACATTCTATAAGTATTATACATATTACTCTCTCCTGTCATAATCTTATAAAACTATAATATGCTCTAAATTTTTGAAGTGTGCTTCCATATATCATAACTTAATGTAGTCCTCTATAACACATTTCTGCATTATCGAGGTTTTATGGTGAAATAAAACTAAAACAGTTTTTACTCTTACTTTATTTATTTTCAGCCTTCTCTCTTCTTCCAATTAAACTCCAGTATAGTAAAAGTGCTCCTGCAGAGATAACTGCTAATACTAATAATACATTACTATATTGTATAGATATTGCATTATTAAAAAGACCAGTAATATTTTTTCCTAAAGACTTAGTTTCCATAAATACAGCTACATATGTTATACCTATTGAGGTAGCTATATTTAAACAGAAATTATAAAAACCAATAGCAGTTCCTGTTTTTTCTTTATCTATTGTTCTTGTTAATGTATCAATCATAGGCGCATACATTAAAGCAAATGAACTTGAGAATAATATCATTACAAAAACAAATACCCATACTGATGTTTCTATAAATAAAGCACCTAAAATAAGACTGATTATTATACCTATTATAGCCATTTGAATACATTGCTTACTTCCAATTTTCTTTGCAACTTTTCCTGATAAAGCTCCTACAGTAGCTGCTAAAACATATGATGGAACTAAAAGTAATGAAATTTGATCTAATCTATAATGATATATAGATTCAACTAAAAATGGGAACATAAATATAAATGCAAGTTGAACACTATATATAACAAAAGCCACTAATAATACTGATATAAAGTTTCTGTTTGTAAAAAATTTAATACTGATAAAAGCGTTTTTATTTTTACTTATGTATGTGAGGAATAATACAAGTGCAATTATAAATCCAACTAAAAATATCCATTGAAATTCTGAAACAAAAAGCATTAATGTCGCTGCAACTGATGCAACTAATATAAAGCCTATAAAATCTACATTTTTAGCTTTAACTTTTTCTTTAGGAATATACTTTAAAATAAAAGGTAGTATTATTAAAGTTAATAGCGGAATTAAAAATAGCACTTGCCAACTTAAATATGTTGATATGTATCCACCTGTAATAGTACCAATTACTTGTGAAATAGCATAACTACTTGTACTGAATCCCAAATATTTCTTATGTTCACTCTCTTTAAAATACTTTGCTACAAATATTACATATAAGGTTTCTGCACTTCCTAATCCAGCTGCTTGAATTATTCTTGAGATAACTACCATCAAGAATGATTTTTGAAAAATAAAACCTAGTAATGAACCAACGCATATTAGCAAAATCCCTATTGCTAATAAGGTTCTAACACTTATTGAATCTGATAAAGAAGCATATACAATTGCTCCAATACCAATAACTAATCCAGCTAAAGTTACTTGCCAACTAACAGTACTGGCTGATATATTAAAAGCCTTAGCTAAATCTGGCGAAATAATTTTAAATGAATTATCAATAACCAATGCAAAAATCATTAAAACTAATACCGCAGGTACTGCTTTTTTTATTTTTGCCTCTTCAATATTTTTTGACGTATTAAATGAATTTTTCATGTTGTATCCCTCTCTTATTCTTTTTCACTTATGTCTCTCAATAATAGTTTACAAATCAATCATTATAAAGCTGTTGATTTTTTTACTTCATCTCTCTTAACAATCTTTTACAGATTAATCAAAACAAACATGTTTATTTTTTGTATGATATACTATTTTTATTAAATATACTATAATTTTTTTTATGATAAGTAAGGTGTTGATATGAAACTCACTTCAAACAATCTTAAAACTTCAAAAGAATTACTATATACATTTAAGAATCTACAGCAGTTGTTGCTTGTGAGCGTTATTATAAAGGCAACAACAAGCTTTTAGCTTATGCTTTTACTTTTATATCTATTGAAACAATAAAAGAAATGAATATAGATCTAAATAATGAAGCTCAGTTATTAGATTTTCTTGAAAATAAGGCTTATGAAGTATCAGTTAGTTCTATATTAGAAATAAAACACTCATCTGCTGGTAATCTACCTAATCAAAAATATAAGCTTATTGGTGGCGATCAATGTGACTTAATTTTAGAAATATTGTATCCAAATGATTATTCACCACCAATATTATTCAATAAATACTATATTCCTTCTCAATATAGTAATTTCAAAATAAAAGCAACAAAGAAAGAATAATCTGCACAATTAAAAACGTACTCTATAAAATAGAGTATAAAAAAGATGATTTCAGTAATCTATGGAAATCATCTTTTTTATATTCATTAATTGTTTGGAGACTTTGATGTCTTATTTCTTACTGGAACAAACTCTGAAGTTGTATCATTAGGATCAATATATTTATAATCTCCATTTTCATCTTTTCTAAGTCCTAAAGATGCCATTTTCTTTTTACTATTTCTATGTTTATTACCCACTTTTTTCACCTCCTATAAAAGCTATATTTATCATTAACACTATATTATTTTTAGTGTTATAGTCAAAAATTATAGATAAAATTTAAATATTAATTTAGATTTGTTTTTTATCAATACTACTAAAAGATATAACTTCTTATACAATAAAAAACCACGAAAATCTAAAGTATTAGATTTTTGTGGTTTTCATGGTGGAGGTGATAAATGCTCTTTAAAATCCACACCTGAATTTATATACTAAAATACTATTTTTAACCTCATATAATTTTTTTAAATAAGAACACTATATTTTACATAAACTTATATTCTTCTAGTATCCACTTTTCATAATCAATGCTTCTTGAACTGCATTAATTTCTTCACAAACTTGAGATATTTCTTCTATACTAGAAACTTTTTTAGGTTTTATATCTATTCTCTGTTCAATAGATATTGCTATTTTTTCTAAGACAAGTACCAGTTGTGCTAACTCCTGATCAGATAAGCTTAAATAGCCCTTAGTTGTGCAATACTGGGCAAGTAAGTAACTAATATGTTCTAATGAAAAAAATACAGGCCACATCATTTCAAGCATTTCCTTATTACGAGGTATCTCACCTAATGCAGTATTATATGCCACTTTAAGATTCATAAGATCTACACCCATTTTTTCTTTCATATCTTTTATCTTGTCCCTATTGCTTTCTTTATTATTAGTTGATAAAAGAAGTAGTAATTTCTTCTGACTATGTATTAATTTTACGATTAGATCTGGTAATCTACTAGAAGCTGAACGATGCCCAATAATATAAGTACCAATTAATCCAATAGCAGATCCAACTAATATATCCGTAATACGTGCTGTTGCAAAATAAGTAACATTATGTATTTGAGTTGATGCTTCTGCTATAAGTAAAGCATTGGGTGTAATAAACATTACTGCTATAGCATAATTTTTTACAATAAAAAGCTCTGTTAGAGCTGTTAAAAGCATATTAATTATAGCTATCATAAAACCTTCTGGTTGAATTTTTAAAATAATAATAGCTATGATTAATCCAATAATCGTACCAAAGGATCTCTGAATAGATTTATGAAAGGTTGATATAACAGTTGAACCCGACATGACTGCAGCACAGGATAAAGGTATCCAGTAAGGTCTTGAAAAATGGAAGCTAAAGGCTATTATGGCCGATATAGAAAGAACAACTCCATATCTAACCGCATTAATAAATACTATTGAATCTTTATTGCAAGCTCTTTTAAATTTCCTCATTAGTGAAGTTTTTGAAATTTTAATTCCTCTTCCAATGTATGTTAATGGTAAGTTAATAATAGCTTCAGTATCATAGATTATTCGTAAAAATTTTTCATAATCCTCATCCAAATTATTGTGAGGAACTTCCAGCTTAATTTTTTCTCCATCTTTAGGTTCAATTGCCATAGATAATTGTCTTATCATATCGCTAAATTCTTTTGGTAATTTCTTATTTTTATTAACATGTAACTCAAGCATTTCTAAAAATAATTTATTAGCCTCTTCATTTAAAAGGGATAATCTATTAAATAAGAACGAATTCTTCCATAGAATATATCCTGTTAAAAGAATTTCCTCTGCTTCCTTTAAAGCATTTACAGTTCTATTTCGTATATCATTAATATTTTTATTCCCAATAGCTTCGCTAAAATCTGCTAAGGTTAAATAAAGTTTCTTAATTACTTTTATTTCAGGACCATGTGGATTTAAAAAATACCCTTTCATACTCATTAACCATGAAAAAAGTCCCCCCATAAACACTACAGAAAATCGTATAAATACTTCTGATTGATTAATAGGCATTCCTGTTGATACTAAAAAACTTAATACAAAAAACATTGAAGAAGGCCCTTGTATTTTAAGAACACCAAATATAAAAATTGCAATTCCTCCAATAAAACCTACCATTAAGATAATAAGTATTGGATATGGCGCTAATAAGGTTCCTAATGCAACTGACAAGCTAATACCAAGAGCAGCAAAAAATATTTTTTTTGCACGTTGAGCATATGGTTCATTTATAACATATAAATATGAAAAACTTCCTATTCCAGCTAATAATCCTAAGTGAATTTGATTTACCAAAACACCTACAATAACTGGAAATCCTGCACATATTCCAGCATTTATTGCTTTTTGCCAAGGAAAAGGAGTTTTATTAATTTTAAACAATTGTTTTATTATAGTTTTATCCATGTACACTCCTTTTTTACCAATTTCTATTTTCCATTAAATTTATATTTATTAATCTAAGTTGTTCATCATTTTCTCTAAAACACTATTAAAAATCTCTAATTCTTCTTTAGCAATATTATTTATAGCCTCTATCTCTATATTCTTAGCTTCTTCATGCCATTTAGGAAACATTTCATAAGCCTTTTCTGTTAGTTTTATAATTCTTTCACGCTTATCCTTTCCCTCATTTCTGATTACTAAGCCCATTTCCTCCATTCTAGTTAATGTCCTAGTAATTGTTGGAGCCTCTACCCCAAGATATTGACACAGTTCAATTTGAGTACACTGATTTTTTTCATGTAAGTATAATATAATCCCCCACTGTGATGAATATAGCCCAAGAGGAGCAATCTTTTCATTTAACTTCTTTGTAAAATTTCTAGCCAACTGATTTACTTTATGCCCGTACAAATCCATTTTTATTCCACCTTCCATTTAGTTACCTAAGTAATAATTACCTAGGTAATTATATCATCTAAATTTATAATAATCAAATTCTAAACCTATAAAACTCTACATAATTTATAATATGTCTATAAATCTTTAAAAATAAAAAACACACGAAAATCTTAATCTAAGATTTTCATGTGTTTATAATTAACTTAAGCATTTGTCTTCTCTTTTAGCTTCTTTTAAAAGTCGAAATATATATTCTTTTATTTTATCATTTAATCTATCTTTATATAATAACTTGTTATTTTTTAATCATTTAAACATTACTAATACCCCTAATTATTTATATTCTCTGTGTAAAGTAAGCATTCACCTTTAAAACAATATTAAATTTATTCATCTAGTTTTCCCATTTGACTTATTATCATATCATAATAATAACCTTTTTTCTGCATCAAACTATTATGATTTCCACTTTCAAGAATCTTTCCATCTCCAACAACCATAATTTTATCAGCATCTCTAATAGTAGAAAGTCTATGAGCAATTAAAAAACTTGTTCTATTTTTCATTAATTTAACTAAGGCATTTTGAATATCTTTCTCTGTTTTAGTATCTACACTACTAGTTGCTTCATCTAAAATAAGAATAGGACTATCACATAAAACAGCTCTTGCAATGGCTATAAGTTGGCGTTGTCCTTGACTCAAATTATCATTAGATCCTGAAACCATAGTGTAATATCCCTTTGGCAATTTACTTATAAAATCATGAGCATGGGCTATTTTCGATGCTTTAATTACATCATCATCGGAAGCAGAACTTTGAGAATATCTTATATTATCCATAATTGTTCCTGTAAATAAACATGTGTCTTGAAGTACTACAGAAAAGCATTTTCTAAGGCTATTTCTTTTTAACCTTCTTATAGATTTATTGTCTATAAGAATATCTCCACTGTCCGCATCATAAAAACGTGTAAGGAGATTAACAATAGTAGTTTTTCCTGCTCCTGTTTCTCCAACTAAAGCAATTACCTCACCTGGCTTTACATCAAAACTTATATCATTTAATATTGGTTTTGATTTATCATAAGAAAAACTTACGTTTTTAAACTCTACATTTCCCTGTGATGATTTTAATTCAACTGCATCTTCTACATCCTCTGTTTCTTCTGTAGTATCTAAAATTTCAAAAACCCTTTCAGCCCCAGCCAGTGCTGATTGAATTGTATTAAACATTCCTGCTAAAGAGTTTAATGGTCTAGAAAATTGCTTTGAATAGCTTAAAAAACTTACAACTGTTCCTACCTCTAATCCAAACCCTACTGATAAAACTCCGCCTACAATGGCAACTACAGCAAATATAAAGTTGTTGATAACATTCATTAAAGGCATCATAAACCCTGACCATATTTGTGCCTTACTACTACTTTTATATAACTTCTCATTAATTGCTTTAAAATCTTCTAATACATCCTCTTGCTTTCCAAAAGCCTTAACCATTTTTAACCCTGAAATATTTTCTTCAATAACTCCATTTAAAGTACCAAGACTTCTTTGTTGAGATAAAAAGTAGGCTTTACTTTTGGATGCTATTATTTTAGTTAATAAAATTACTAAAGGAATACATAAAAGTACAACTAAGGTAAGATAAGAATTTAAGTTTATCATTACTAAAAATGATCCAATTAAAATTAAAGCACTTGATATAAGTTGTGTAGTAGTTTGAGCTAAAGTAGAACTAATATTATCTACATCATTAGTAATTCTGCTCATAGTATCACCGTGAGATCTCTTATCATAAAAATCTAAAAGAAGATGTTGCATTTTATGAAAGAACTCTGTTCTCAAAGCATGTACTAATTTTTGAGATACCTTTAGCATAATTACCTCATTAATACTTGATATAATAAAATTAGATAAATAAAGAGCTACTATAATCATTAAAATCCACATAATCATTTTGGCATTTACAGTTCTTGTACTAATATCAAAATAATTAAATGTTTTACCAACAAAATAAGGAATACTTACTGTTATGATTGATGAAATAACAGTTAAGAACATAGCTAAGAATATAGTTCTTCCCCATCTCATATATATCTTTATTATTCTAAGTAAAGTTCCTTTAGCGTTTTTAGGTTTCGCTTTAGGAGCAAACCTATTTGGTCCTCCACCACCTTTTCCTATAGAAGGCATCTTTGCTTGTGATTTACTATATGTTTCTCCCATCTTTTATGCCTCCTTGCTACTTTCTATTTGAGTTCTATAAATTTCTCTGTAAATATCACAGTTTTCCATAAGTTCACTGTGAGTTCCAAATCCAACATTTTCTCCATTATCCATAACTAAAATCTTATCTGAAAACATAGCTGTTCCACATCTTTGAGTAATAGTAATAACAGTTTCACCCTTCATAGAAGAATTAATATTATCTCTAACCTTACTCTCAGTAACTGCATCTAAAGCACTAGTGGCATCATCTAAAATAAGTATTTTGGAATTTTTAATAATTCCACGCGCTATGGAAATTCTTTGTTTTTGACCTCCAGATAAATTAACTCCTCCACTTCCTAAAGTGGATTCAAACTCTTCTGGCATATTATATACAAAAGAGGCCTCAGCCTTTTCAGCTGATAATTTAACCTTCTCATTTGAAGCATTCTTATCTCCCCATTTAATATTCTCACTAATTGAACCTGAAAATAACATTGGCTTTTGAGGAACAATAGAAATATTTTTTCTAAGATAATTTACATCCATATCTTTTATATTCTTTCCATCAATTAAAATTTCTCCATTATTCACATCATAAAATCTTAGTAATAACCAAACTATTGTTGACTTTCCACTTCCCGTAGGCCCTATAATAGCAAGTTTTTCTCCAACCTTTAAAGAAAAGCTTAAGTTATTAATAGCAGGTATTCCACTTCCATTAGGATAAGAAAAAGTAACATTTTTAAACTCTATTTCTCCTTTTAATTCTGAAACCTCTCCACTTTCAGTAAAATCATCTTCACAATTAAATATTTCTTTAATACGAGCAGTAGATGCCTTTGTTCTAACAAAAGTATTAAATATGTTAGTTATCATTATTAAAGAGGTAAGTATTTGAGCCATATATATTGTGAAAGCTGTTATATCTCCTGGATTTGCAAGATTTAAAGAGAAAAGCTTACTTCCAATCCAAATTACAATTACTGTCCCAATTCCAACTGTGAAGGTAATAAGAGGTGATACTACCGTTATAATAATCTGAGAGGAAATACTATTCTTCATTAGCGTATTATTAGCATCTCCAAACTTTTCTTCTTCTTTATCATAAGTGCAAAAAGCCTTAACCAGCCTAACTCCTATTAAGTATTCTTGAACTACAGAGTTAACATTGTCTATAGATTTTTGTAACTTATAAAAACGTGGGTAACTAAGTTTCATACTAGCTACTATAAGTCCCACAACTATTATTACAACTCCATAAATAATTAAAGAAAGCCTAAAATTAAGAATTGTTGCAAGAACAATACTTCCTATACAAGTTATAGGAGCTTTTAGAAATATACGCATAATTCCATTTATAAATTGCACAACCTGCGAAGTATCATTTGTCATACGTGTAATAAGAGAACCACTTTCTATTTTATCTGCTCCATTTTCAGAAAAATATAATATTTTCCTAAATAAATCATACCTTAAATCTGCACCAACTCTTTGAGAAACCTTAGAAGCTAATATATTACGAGTTATAGCAAAACAAGCACCAAAACCTGTAACCATAAGCATTAATCCTCCCCAGTAATAAACACTTGAAATATTTGCTCCATCTATTCCTAAATTAATTATGTTAGATATAAGAGTCGGTCCAAGTAAATCACATATAGCTTCCATTGTTACACAAATAATAGCAGTTAAAAAAGGAAGCTTGTATCTCTTGAAATATTTGCTATAAAAATTCACTTTTCTCCCTCCTTTTTCTTTATTTTTCCATTAAGCTATGTTTTAAGTGAATTTTTATTTTTTCTAGTCCTTTATACCTACTTAATTTTGCAGAGAATTTTTATTAAGATAGTCTTACAGCTCCATATAAACTCAACACTAGTTTAAAACATAACCTTTTATTTATATTAACTAATATTATTTATTAATAACTTATAAATCTTATTACTATATAATTCTTGCATATCTTTAAGTTTTATGCCAGTAAAATATATATTTTCTCTAGCACTACTAATTGGTTATTAGAAATACAATTAGGTTATAATTTCTTTTATTTTGTATGTGTGACGGACTTTAAAAAAGTCTGTCACTGCTGTAACCCTTGATATTACTGACTTGTGACATACTATGTCAGACTTGACCTATTTTTCACTTACTATATATAATTAAAAAAAGTATCTTTTTTATATCTTTTTTTTAATTTTTTCCTATTACTATAAGAGTTGAAAAAGTCCGTCATCTCCGTCACACCCATTGATATCACTACAAAAGGTCTGGTTCAAAGTCTGTCACAAGTCCGTCACACCAAGATAAAAATCCATGAAAATTAATAAATTCAAGAGCTAAATCACAAAATTTTCTACCTATGTATTTAGTTTCATTAATACGCTTTCCAAAAAGTGTTTTCTATTACCATTAAAGCGTTATTAAAACTATACTTAAATGGAATTTATTTATTATAATAGTTTTAGAAAAAATTAATGGCTAGTTTTATATTACTTTTAATAATTTCCAACAAAAATATATATTAAACTTTAGTAAAATTAATAAGTTGATTAAAGGTTTACTTTTGGATAAAATATTAATGTGTGATAAGAAACATTAGGATTAAAGTTTAGGAGATACTAACAGGAGGATAAAGCTTTATGGACGTACTGTTTTATGTAGCTATTAGCGTTGGAGTACTATCTGGAGTTTGGGCATGGATGGCAGCAGTATTTGGAATGGTGAGTTGGACTGGATTTGTTGGGTGGACTAGTTATTACTCTTCAGGAGGAATGGCTAAAGGTCTTTTTAGATCTCTTTGCTCAAATGCAACAGGCATTATTTATGCTTTGCTCATTATAAAGGGATCATCTATTTTTCCAAATGAATACTGGTCTTATTTTTTGACTGCATTCTTTTCTTTTGCAATGGTAATACAAGCAAAGTTTAAGAAATTTGAATTTATATCAGGAGCATTTTGTGGATGTTTCTCAACTTTTGGATTAAATGGAAATTGGCAGGCTGTTGTACCAGCATTACTTTGTGGTAATGTGTTAGGATATGCATCACAAAAGATAGGAATATACTGTCATAAAGTATTTAGTAAAAATCAAAATAGTAGTAAATAAGAATTAATAGAGAAAATTTTTTAAAGAGAATCTTAAATTTTCTCTTTTTTGCTATTTTTATAGTTAATTTCTTATATAAAAACAATGGATAGAAGAATCATAAAATCACAAAAAGCAATTCGGTCTGCATTTTTAACAATGCTGCTTAAAGATGGTTTTGATGAAATCACTGTAAAAAAAATCACTGAACAAGCTGATATAAGTAGAAAGACATTTTATTTGCATTATTTGGATAAATATGATCTACTAGATACACTCGTTAATAAACGACTAGAAGAATTAGAAGAAATTTGTGAACAAAAAAAAAGAAAAAGGCTTTATAGAAGGACAATAATTTGGTTCAATTATTTTGAAGAAAATAAAGATTTTTTCTCGGCTTTATTTTCAAGTAAAAGTACTGTCTCATTCAGGAAACAACTTCTAGATTTTATGATGAATCAATTAAGTAAAAAAATAAATAATATAGATTCTGAAAAAGATTCAGAAATACTTCTAAGATTTTTAAGTATGGCTGTTTTAGACATTATAGAATCCTTTATATTGAATCAATTAAATTTTAGTACAGAACAAATAGCAAAACAAGTTGGGGAATTACTGTTACAGAATATCTCATTATCTTCAAATTAAAACACTTTACCAATACTATAGTTTAATTTGAAAAGTTAATTGATAACCGTGTTTATTTAATTACTATAATATATAGAAAAACCACGACAAAAATGTCATGGTTTTTTTGGTGGAGGCGAATCACTACCTTTAAAATCCACTCTTTTTTATTATTTTTATTAAATCTCATAGTATGTATCTTTGGAATTTAATTAGAAACATAATACATACTAATTCATATTTTACTTTTCTTCAACGTTTATTCATGTTCAATTGAACCCTTACTATATATCAGAAACTACCTGTCTAAGTGATACTCCACCTTTATTGACAACTTCAATCTCATGTTCATTAGCATTTGTCACAATTAAACATTTTCTCTTTTCTCATCTTCTTTTATATATAATTTATCAATCCATTCAAATAACTCTTCCAAGTCATAATCACCACTATGAGGCAGTCCCCACGGAATAAAGAAATCAACTTCATACTTATTATTTTCAAGCATTAGTGCTAAAATAACAGGTATTGCAAGTGAAGTATCTCTATCAAATGCACCATGACGTATTCTCCAATACTTAGCTGTATCTGACTTTCCAATATATTTAGTAGGGTTAAGCATTTTAACAATCTTTTTATCTGCTAATGTACTTTCTACTTCACTATTTTCTTGAGAATAAACTGTAAAATGTTTTGCTTTGATTGTTTCTGTTCCAAATTCTTCATTTTCAGGGCTTGTTAAATCAAGTGCATCAAATGCTGGGGCTATTTTCATACGAGTAATTTTCTTAACAAAACCATCCCAGTCAAGATCTATTACCTTTCCATCTTTAACTTTTATATACTCCTGTTCATCTATCCTACTTTCACTAACATCACCTCTATCAACAGTTTTATGCTTATTATAAGAATCTAATTCTTTCTGTGCTGAGGCTATTACAAGTTTCTTAACATGCTCTTTAAAACTACCTTCGCCATCTACATCTAGCAATAATTCTTTATTTAATAAATCTTTAAGTTTTAGACTATTTACATATGCAGGAAATAATTTCTTTAACTCTTGTGAAACATTAATCTGCTTGCTTGTAAGAGTACCATTAATTGAAACATTCTTTACTCCTTCTTCTGTTCTGATATGCTTAATTCTGTGATAATCATTATATCCACAAAATAGCCATTCATAAGCTGTATCAGAATTTTCTAAATTGTGAATAGGGCAATAACAGCTGGCTGCAAATATATCATCTCTTTCATTTGCTGCACCAATTTCTTTCAGATAAGGTTCATAATCAGCATTATTTCCTGAAGCTGCAATTATTGCAGAAAGTGCACCACCTGCACTTGTTCCATTTGTAATAATATACTCAGTATTTCCAGGAATTAATTCTTTATTATGACGAAGATAACGAATAGCTGCTTTCATATCTACAACTAACGCAGGAGCTCTTCCTACCATTTTACCATTTTCATCGCTTATATTTCCTGCCTTACTTCCTATAAAAAATTCCTTGCTCTTCATCCCAGAGGTTCTTCCACGAACACCTGCGCTAGCAACAATATAACCATGCTGTAATGCTCTAAAAATTGAATTTATTCTTCCTTTAAAATCCTTACCAGGTTCATCTGCAGGTCCTGGCATATATCCTCCAACAGTATTAGGCATAAAAATCGGAGCAGTCTTCAATGAATATCCATTTATTGTCTGACCCTCATAATAAATTTCCGGAACAAATATGTTCATTTTTTGTATATCATCAACAGGTTTATCGCAATATGATATTTCCCTGTACGCACGAAATGTAATACTATTGCCATCAATACAGCATTTTTCTACTTTATAGTTTTGTATATTAAAATTGAGCATAATTAATATTTTCTCCTCTCGCTATGTTTGTAACAAAAGAAAAACCTTAGATATAGACTTTCCTTTTATTTTTCAATTTTATTTATTAAAAACTTCAGCGTCTTTATCTTTATATAAGATTAATTGATCCACAAATGTGAATATACTTGCTATTAAAACTGCTACTGCATATTTAACTAAATCTGAAGCACCACCTGTAGCTGGATTAACAAAGTTTGGGAATGAGAATAATCCACTTCCTCCAAACATATAGATCTTGGTTTGAAGAAGGCCAATAATTGCTCCTCAAACTGCACCATCTGCAATATTTAATTATAATGGTTTCTTTAATGCTATCAAAACAAAGTACATTAAAGATTCTCCAACGCCACAAATTTGTGAAAAAGTTTATGGAAGTGCTAAATATAGTACTTTTTTATTTTTACGAGCAGCTATGCAAAGTGCAAGACCTTGGAACATACCAATCATTGGTTCAACACTTCCGCATGCTAACATAAAATCAAATCCTTTTATTGCAATTTTAGAAATACCGAGAGAAATAACTACCCAATGAAGACCAAACATAACTAGTATACCGAATCCCCCACCAATTAATGCCCCATCAATAATACCTTTTGTAGGAGGTATTGTATAAAGGAATGTAACCAATTTAGCAATTAATCCGCAAAGAACCATTGAAACTGGTCCAATAATTAAGTATGTTAATATTACAGTACAAAGCAATGTAATTAAAGGTGTTAAAATTCCGCCAAGTACAACTGGAATATTATTCTTACAAAACTTTTCAATTTTTGATGATACATAAACTGCTAGAATAATAGGAACTCCACTAGAATTATATCCGGTTGCTGGCATAACTATAGGAATACCTAAAAATGTATTGTAATAATCCATTGCAAAGGCAGTTCCAGAGAAAATAGTTCCAGAAACTTTTAATGTTGTTGCTATGTTTACCATGCTTGGATAAACTAATGCACACCCAACTGCTGCACCAATAAACTCACTACTCCTAAACTTTCTTGCAGATGTAAAACCTAATAAAATAGGAAATAAGTAGAAGAAACCATCACCAAGTGCATATAAAAGCATATATAAACCACTATCTGTTGTAAACCAACCAAGTGTAGGCCCAAGAGATACAAGATCTTTTACTATACCTGCAGCTGCTAATACACCAAGAATAGGTGCTAAAACACCTGAAATTATATTCATCATTGTGTTAAAAACACCATTTTTCTGCCCTCCTAGTATTAAGAATAATAATTCAACAAAAAATTTATATTAATATCAAATTAATTATATTATGAAATGTTGCTTCCTAATGATTACAACTAAAAAATAAAGCTAATCCTATTTTCTATTTTCCCTTACAATATATCTCTCATATATACTAATTTGATGGTATAATGTATATATATTTTTGCAAAGGACGGTATACAATATGGATATTGAAAGCTTAAAGTATTTTTTAGCCATCGACAAATTTAGTAATTTTTCATCTGCTGCAGAAGAATTATGCATCTCCCAGTCATCATTATCAAAACATATAAAAAAACTTGAATCTGAACTTGAATGTACATTATTTATAAGAGGCACAAGACAGACTGAGCTTACTCCTGCTGGTATTATACTTAAAGAATATGCAATAAATTCAATAAATGAATATAACTCTCTACTTTCAAACTTAAACAGATTTTCAAGCAATGAGCCTGTATTATCAATAGGATATATTCCTATAATTACTCAATACAACATTGCAAATCATATTGTCCGCTTCTGCAACCTCCATGAAAATGTAAAAATGAATTTTGAAGAAGGTGAACATAACCAGATTCTTGAGCTGCTTTTATCACATAAAATAAATTTTGCCATATTGAGAAATGAAGGTCTTGATCCTTTAGCTTTTGATATTACACCACTGGCAGATGATGAACTTGCAATAATTGTTCCAAAAACACATCCTTTTTCGAAAAAGAAATATGTATCCATTAAGGATTTATCTCAGGAAAAAATCATTTCACTTGGAAGGAATTCAGGTATTTATTCTTTATTTATGAATGAATGCAACAAATATTCATTTAATCCAAACATAATATGCTTTAACAGCAGAATCGAAAACATATTAGGTCTTGTATCTGCTGGAATGGGTATATCCCCTCTTATGAAAAAGTCCGTTGAATGTTTTAATAAATGTGATATTCGAATTATATTATTAAAAGAAAAAATCAACAACCAACTTTGTATTGTTCATCTTAAAAACAAAAAATTGAACACTACTGAAAAAAACTTTAAATCCCAGCTTATTGCTGATTGTAATTATAAAAATAGGTAAAACATTTTTTATTTACCTATTTTTGTTGTTATTTATTTAATGATCTTATGTAAAATTTATCCAAATCTACATCCATAAACTTTGATCTTATAAATTTATCTTTTAAGTCGTATGGTACTGTGCAGTCAAAAATAGTCTTACACGAAATTCCACCATCTCTTATAAATGGACTATATGAGGATGATTGTGAAGGGTCTAGAGGATGACATCTTACTCCGGGTATACATATAGTATCAATATCTCCTTGATATCTTGTATTTAGCGCCCATAACACATCATTGCTGTCAAATATATCTACATCTTCATCTACAAGAATTACATTTTTCAATTCAGAAAACGCTGATAGTGCAAGAAGTGCAGCCTGTCTTTGGCGTCCCTCATCACTTGGAACACTCTTTCTTAACTTAAGCACAGCCATATATTTTCCACCACCTGCAGAATGTGCATAAACATTTATCAGTCTTCCCGGCATAGCTTTTTCTACCATTCCAATAATACTTGCTTCTGTTGGTATTCCAGCCATGCTTACATGCTCTTCGCTTGGTCCTATGCATGTTTGCATTATAGGATTTTTTCTGTGTGTTACTGCCTTAACCTTTATTATTGGAAGTTCTTTATTTGCCTCACCAGTGTAACCAGGGAATTCAGGCATTGCCTTTCCTGTGTTACTATTAAAATCTTCTCTTATTCTCTTATGTGGAATAAGTTCTCCTTCAATAACATATTCTGCATTTGCTATAGCCTTCTCATTTACAGTTATACATTTTACCATTTCTACAGGACTTTTTCTTATGGCACCAGCAATTGATAATTCATTAAATCCTAAAGGAGTTGTTGGAGGTTCAAAACATGCTGCTATTTCAATTGCAGGATCTACTCCTATACTTATTGATATAGGAAGCGGCTGACCACTCTCTTCGGCTTTTTTTCTAAATGCATCAAGATGTCTTACTCCCGGCGTAAAGAACATTGATAATTCATCTTTGCTTTGAAGACATAATCTATGTATCGTAACATCGCCTTCCATAGTTTCAGGGTCACTTGCATAACACATTCCAAGTGTAATATATGGTCCTGCATCTTCTAAAGTATTAGTTGGTGCAGGAAGTATTTTTCTTATATCAAATCCTTCTTCCTCTGCATAATGGACAACTTCCTGGCATTTTGCATCTTCATTTTTTATAACAACAGGTTCTATTGGATTTTTTACTGCATCACAAAGAAGAAAACCTAATCTGTCAGGCTTGCAATCAAGAAGCATTCCAACCCTCTCACGACTTGCAAGAATTCCTATTGCAACCTTTGCATCCTTATGTCCTTTAATTTTATTAAAAATCATAGCTGGACCTATCTTTGTAGGTCTTTTTACAGTTCCGCCTGCTCCTATATGTCTGTATACCCCTGCGAGTTCTCCATGACAATCAACTTCTGTATCAGTCTGAACAAGTTGTCCATCAACTTTTTTTAAATATTCAATTGCACTTCTTAAATCATTAATCTTACTCATATTTTTCTCCTTTTACAACATTTGTAAACCTTTCCATCTTAGTTCTTCAAAAACTTCTATATCAAACATAGAAAGGACCTTCATAATATGATGGCTTATAATATTATCAATACTTTTTGGTTTTGAATAAAAAGCAGGCATTGGTGGCATAATTTTTACTCCAATCCTAGATAACTTAAGCATGTTTTCAAGATGAATAGTACTTAGCGGAGTTTCCCTTGGGCATATTATAAGCTTTCTTCCCTCCTTAAGAACAACATCCGCTGCTCTTCCAATTAAACCTTCACTATATCCATTGCTAATACTACTCATAGTTTTCATACTACATGGCAGAATTATCATTCCATGAGTCTTAAAGGAACCACTTGCGATACATGCTCCAAGATTATCATTTTCAAGATATTTATCTGCAAGACTTTTTACATATTCAAATGTATAATCTGTCTCAATTTCAATATTTTTAACTGCCCAGTTACTCATAATAAGATATGTATTCACATTATCTATTTTTTTTAATGCCTCAAGCATTCTTACACCATAAATAACTCCACTTGCTCCTGTTATTGCTACAATTAAATTCATATTCTCTTCCTTTTTAAATGCATAATTTTTTCTTCAGCTCATCTGCTATATCTCTGCATATATCCATCACTATATTAATTTCTTCTCTTGTAATGTTATCAATATGTATTCCACAGCTTACTGAAATATTTCCTTTAAAGTAATATTTCATATTGTTTATAAAATATTCACTTATTTTATCATCCTTGTGTCCTTCAAACACCACTGTTTCTATTTTATCTTCAATTGAATAAACTGATACAGCTCCAATATGTGGAGTATCACCTCCTGTAATAAGAATACATACATCTTTTCCTGCTTGCATTGCTTCAAGCTTTATTTTTACTCTTTCACTGTTTTTTTCAATAATAATCATAAAGCCTCCAAAGAATCAACAAATTTTCTGTTTATACTTATTATATATTTTTTTAATCATCCTAACAATTCCAAATAAGAAAGTCATTATTCCAATATAGAATAATAGGTTTCTTAAAAATAAATTCATCCAAATATAACTTACAGATTATTCTCTCCTAATCTGAAAAACAATTCTGATAGTACATTTAATAATCCTAAATTATTGCAAAACAAGCAAAAAAAATCCACGACATCTCTGTCGTGGATTTATTGGTGGAGGCGACGGGTGTCGAACCCGTGTCCGAAAGCAGACCAGTAAGACTTTCTACGAGTGTAGTCTTGTGTTTTAAAATTCCCTCAGAGGCCGTCCACAGACAAACTTCCTCTTTGGTAAGCTTCATAAATTCCGTTCTTAGCTCAAAGCTTTGCTAAGCTCGGTTCCCCACTTTTAAATGACACCCTTACTCTCAACCGTGGGCAATTGAGGAAGGATGAGCAGCGCTAAATTAAGCTGCTAATGCAAAATTATCTTCTGCGTTTATCTTTAATGCATACTTGATTATCGAGGCACCATGCTTCCCTCGACTCGCTTATCAAACCCATCTTACCCCCGTCGAAGCCAAAACGCCCCCATGTATGAGATAATAATATGGTCTAAACGCTAAATTCCATATTCAATTTTTAAATTCAAAAGTTTTATTCAAACTTATGTTCTCATTATATATCAATTAATTAATTTAGTCAAGGGACATATATGTTTGTGTTTGTAAGAGATAAATTTCCTTGACTAATTAATTAACTTTTAACTTTCTAAAATAGACAATTTATATAATACCTAATTCTATCTAAAATATCAATAGTATTTTTTTCCTATTTCTAAATTTTTTATGATATAACTAGAAACAAAAAACTTTAAGTTTATTACTTTAAAAAGAAATTTTATTTTTGATAATAAACATGTTTAAATAAAATTCAGAGAGAGAATTTACTCTCTCTGAATCAAAAATCATATTGTAATTCTATTAATAATTACTTGAAGTAAACTTCTCCATCTTCTATCTTATCTAAAGTAACAAGAGACTCAACTCTTATTCCTTTATCCTCTAAGTGGCATCTTCCGCTTTGGAATCCTTTTTCTATAACTATTCCTACTCCAACAACCTCGGCACCAGCTTGTTTAACTATATCTATTAATCCAAAAACAGCACATGCATTTGCTAAGAAATCATCAACTATAAGAATTTTTTCTCCTGGTTTTATGAATTTCTTATCAACAACAACATTGTATATTGTTTTTTTAGTAAATGAATAAACTTCTGAATTAAAAACTTCATCTCTTTTGTTTCTTGGTAATCTTTCTATTTTCTTACCAAAAACAACTGGCACATTGTCAAAGTATTGAGCTGTTATTATTCCAAGGCCTATTCCTGTTGATTCTATTGTAAGTATTTTATCTACTTGATCATTCTTAAATCTATCTTTAAACTCTTTCCCTACTTCGTTGAAAAATTCTACATCCATTTGGTGATTTAAAAAAGAATCAACCATTAAAATATTATCTTCTGTAACTCTGCCTTCTTTTCTTATCTTATCTTTTAATAGTTCCATTTGGTTACACCCTTTCTTACTATTAATTTATAGTATTAATTTCCTATATTATATCATAATAGAAAAACTTATTGCTATCTAATTTTATTATACAGTATTCTTATTATTCATGTAATCCTTTTAAATATTTTCTTATATAATAATAGTAGAAAAATATTTTGGAGAGATGAATATGAATCCACTTCAATCACTCATAATAATACTCATATGTATTTTATCCATAATAATAATTTTATATTTAATAGAATCTGATAATTTCTTACCAGAAAAACAAATTACAAAACATGTCTCTCTAGGAAAGCTTGAACGGGCTCTTTATCTTTTAAATAAATATACAGAAAAATTAGACCCTTTATTTTTCTATAATAATAAAATTCTAGTACTCTCAAAGCAAAAAGATTTTAATGCAGCCTATGAACTTTCCATAGAGGCAATGAAAAACATTAAAGAACCAAACTATCAACTTTACAATAATATCGCATTTGTATATTACAATCTAAAACTTTATCATAGAGCTATAGATTTCTCTGAGAGAGCTCTTAAGTTAAATCCCACAGACCTCTTCGCTTTAAGCAATAAAGGATTCTCTCATATTGAAATAGGTGAATTTTCTAAAGCTGAGGAAGCCTTTGATAAAGCTTTAGAATTTAATCCTTATTTTAAAAATGCCTTATCTGGAAAAGCCCATTGTGCTTATGAAAAAGGAGATTACCTTCTTGCTTCTAAATATCTTGAAGATTTTATATCAATAGATAAAAGTGAAGCTTCAGCCTATAAAAAATTAGGAGAATGTTACTTCTTCTTAAATGATTTAAAAAATAGTTCTAAAATGTATGAAAAATCCTTAGAATTAAACTCAGAAAGTTATACTTGCTATTGTGAATATGCTAATGTATTAATTTATTTAGGCTTATATGATAAGGCTTTAGAAAACCTAAATAAAGCCCTCTCACTATCCCCTTTTAACTTCATAGCATTTTACTATAAAGCTAGAGCATATGCCTTAAAGAAAGATTTTGACAATGCATTTTACTATTTAGAAAGAGCCTTGCATTACTGTACTTGTCTAAAGGAAGTAGCTTTAGAAGATGAAATGCTAAACAACTTAAAATTCTTTTCAAAATTTAGCGAACTATTAGAAATAAAATCATAGTTTTTAGTCATAATTATAGGCTATGTTTTAAATTATTAATTTAAAACATAGCCTTATTTAAAAATCTTCCTAAACACTTCTAAAAATCCTCTACACTTATACTTAAGAAAATACTCTCTTTATTTCTTTTTATAATCTCTTTTATCCTTTCTGACTCCATATCCATTCCTGTAATATTACTCTCAATAGAATTTTCTGAATTTGCATAATAAATACAAATTCTCTTTTCCTTTGGCAATTCCAAATCATAATCACCTGCAAAAGCAACACTTGAATATTCATTAAAAGCTTCTTCCGCTTCATAATTATGATTACTATAAACCCCATCTCCTCCTAAAATACAATTTATCTTCTTACCCTCTTTAATATTTATTCCTAGATTTATCTCTGTTCTTCCTTCTTCATAAGTTTCATTTGCAGTTGTCAAAATAGCCTCATTTTTTACTTCTTTTCCATCTTTATAAACCTCATAATTTAAGTTAACTTTATACCCCTTACTTGTGGAAATATCTTTTATCTTGTAAAAGAAAACTCTATTCTCAGTTAAACTTAATATCTGCTCCTCTTTTTCTGAAAGTTTTTCAAAACTTACCTTTGCAACATCATTTTTAGAAAGTTCACCACACCCCATGAAAAACAATACTGAAACTACAGCTAAAATTACCCCTTTTAATTTTCTCATTATACACTCCTATTTCTCAAATTTTTCTATTATATACATATAATAATATATAAACTAAATAAATATTCAAAAATCAAAATATATTATTTAGATCTTATAATTAAATTCATATTGAACTTTAATTATAAGATAAAGTCCATCTGGATAAACCTAAATGATAAAAACGCTTTACAAAGTTAAATATTTCTAAATAGCTAGCTAAAAATCAATATTAACTTAAACTAAAGGTAAATAAAAAAAGTACCTAAGAGATAAAAATCTAATTGCTTCATCTCTCTAAGCACTTTTCCAAAAAACTAGTATCTATTTCTTTCCTTAAGCTGTCTATCCATTTCTCTCTTATGAGCTTTTTCAAGCATTGTGTCTCTCTTGTCGTAGTTCTTCTTACCTCTACAAACACCTAAATTAACCTTAACTCTTCCATTCTTTAAATATAAAGAAAGTGGTATTAAGGCAATCCCCTGTTGTTGAACTATTCCAATTAGTCTTTGTATTTCACTTTTATGAAGTAGTAATTTTCTTTTTCTTAATGGATCAACATTAAATATGTTTCCTTGTTCATATGGACTTATATGCATATTATTGATGAAGATTTCTCCATTATTTATATCTGCATAACAATCCTTTAAGTTAACTCTTCCATTTCTAATGGACTTAACCTCTGTTCCAACTAAAGCTATACCTGCTTCCATAGCTTCATCAACAAAGTAATCATGTCTAGCTTTTCTATTTTCTGCTAATGTCTTATTGTCTTTTCTCTTTGCCATACTTCTCACCTACTATGGTTATATTGAAAGCATATCTATTCCAAAAGAATGACACACCTTTTATTTCTTCTTTTCTTACTATTTTAACATATTTACTATTTAAATGTAAATTCTCAAAACTCTACTTCCTCTTTATAAAAACTATTTAATAAAATGTATCTAATAGAGTTTTTTACTAATAACCTTATAAAAATTCTAGTTTAACACTTTAATTATACAAGCTTTAATTTCTTAAGAGCTTTTAAGTATATGAAGATATTAATAAAACTTATAGATAGAACGTAGAGAATATCTACATGAGTTTTAGAATTTAAGTAGTCACGTAAAGTAAGTTACATTAAGAAACCTGAATGTCCGAAGCGTAGCAAGTTTTCAGGTTTTAGTAACTTACTTGGAGTGACTACTATAAATTCTTAACGAAATATAGTAATTCTCGAAATCTATCTATAAGTTTTTTATCTTCCTATTATTAAAGCTCTTCCTCAGCAGATGCTTCTCTTGGTTCTATTATTTCAACCTTACCTTCTGCCTCAAGCTCTTTTTTTACCTCTTCAAGTAAATCTTCTCTTTCTTCTGTTTCCTCTTCTTTTTCTTCAATAGTGTACTTATCTTCAACTATTTCAAAGTAAACTTCTCTAGTATCCATTTCTACTTTTGAACAAATAACCTTAACCTTTTCTCCAAGCTTATAAACCTTCTTAGTTCTTTCACCTATCAATTGAAGATTTTCTTCATCATAAATGTAGTAATCGTCTCTAAAGCTTGTTACATGTACAAGACCTTCTATTGTATTTGGAAGTTCAACGAATGCTCCAAATCCAGTAACTGAAGAAATAATACCATCAAATATTTCTCCGATTCTATCTTTCATGTACTCTGCCTTCTTAAGATCATTTGTCTCTCTTTCAGCTTCTTGAGCTATTCTTTCCATTTCAGATGATTGCTTAGATGCAGAATCAACAATGCTTGCTAATCTCTTCTCTCTCTTAGCATCTATCTTTCCATTTATATATTCTTTTATTATTCTATGAATTTGTAAGTCTGGATATCTTCTAATAGGTGAAGTAAAGTGGCAGTAATACTCAGCTGCTAATCCAAAGTGACCTGCACATTCTGGTGAATATTTAGCTTGCATCATACTTCTTAAAAGCAATGTATTTATTACCATTTCTTCATTTTTACCCTTAACTTCATCAACAATCTTTTGTAAGTCTCTTGGTTCAACTTCTTCTCCAACATTAAATGTATATCCTAAGCTATATGCAAAGTTTTTAAATCTTTGAAGTTTTTCATTATCTGGTTCCTCATGTATTCTGTAAACAAAAGGTATTTCAGCCTTATTCATATATTCTGCTATAGTTTCATTACATACTAGCATGAATTCTTCTATAATTCTGTTCGCTATAGCTCTTTCGTATGGTTTAATTTCTATTGGCTTTCCTTTTTCATCTAGTATGATTTTACATTCTGTAAACTCAAAGTCAATAGCTCCTCTTCCCATTCTTCTCTTATTTAATATTTTGCATAGTTCTTCCATAGCCTTAAAGTCATCTACTAAATCTTTATATCTTTCAATTAACTCTTGGTCATTATCTCTTAATATCTTAGTTACGTTTGTATAAGTCATTCTCTCATTAGTTTTAATTACACTTTCATGTATTGAGTGATTAACTACATTTCCCTTATGGTCTATTTCCATGAAGCAAGTTAATGCAAGTCTATTAACCTGTGGGTTTAATGAACATATTCCATTTGATAACTTCTTAGGAAGCATAGGAATAACTCTATCAACTAAGTAAACAGAAGTAGCTCTTTGGAATGCTTCTTTATCTAAAGGATTATTTTCTTTAACATAGTGAGTTACGTCTGCAATATGAACTCCTAATTTGTAGTTTCCATTTGGAAGTCTTTCTATAGATACAGCATCATCTAAGTCTTTAGCATCTTCTCCATCTATAGTAACCATTCTTACATCTCTTAAATCTGTTCTTCTATTAATTTCTGATTCTGGGATTTCCTCTGGGATTTCTTCAGCAAAGGCTAAAACCTTTGGAGGGAATTCTTCTGGAAGAGCATATTTCTTAATTACAGTTATGATATCTAGACCTAAATCTCCCTTATTTCCTAGTATTTCTATTACTACGCCTTCTGGATTTTTTCTTTTACCACCATCTGGCCACTTAGTTATTTCAACAACAACTACGTTTCCTTTTTTAGCTCCATTTCCATCCTTCTTAGATATGAATATGTCATTTTGTATTCTTTGATCTTGTGGAAGCACAAATCCAAAGCTCTTATTATCTTCATATATTCCTATAATCTTTGTGTTAACTCTCTCAGTTATTCTAACTATTTCACCTTCACGTCTTTTACCTTCAGCACTTTCCTTTACAACCTTACCTAATACTCTATCTCCGTTCATAGCACCCTTTAAAGCATTTTTAGGTATAAATACATCTGTCATTCCTTCTTCATCTGGTATTAAGAATCCAAAGCCTTTTTGATGTATTTGAATTTTACCGGCTATTAGTCCAACTTTATCTACTAGACCGAATCTATCCTCTTCATCTCTAGCTATTAATCCTTCTGCTTCCATAGCTTTAAAAACTTTCTTAAACTGTTTATATTCAGCTTTATTTATATTAAATATTTTTGATAACTCTAACATTGTCATTGGTCTATATGCTTCCTCTTTCATAAGACCTAAAATTATATCTTTTATTTTCATGCTTTTTTCCTCCGTTCTATATATAGATTTTAATGCAACATTTTAATTAATTTACATATTATACCAAAACTCTTTCTTCTTAACTTCATAATAAATAATCTAAAGCACCTAAGACTTTTGCCAGGATATATTAATTTATTTTCTTATTAATATGATATGTCTAAATTGCCTCTTTAATTAAGGAAATTCAATCCAATATAATTCAAAAGCCACCCTAAAATATATGGGTGGCCACATAAAGAACTATTTAACTAAATTTATAGCTAGCGTATTTATAGCAAATAAAATAGATGAGAAAATAGTAACTTTCACAAGTCTAGCTTCTCTAGTTCTACCTTTATTTCTTGAAAAGAAACTATCTTGACTTCCTTGAATCAATCCACTTAATGCGTCTGCTTTACTTGGTTGCATCATTATTGAAACCAAAATCACTATAGCTAAAATAGTTTGGACCACTATTAAAATTGTGTTCATAAGAAAACCTCCTAAGCTTTGTATAGTTGCATAATTCCATGAAATTATCATATCACACCAATGAAAATTTTACAATATTTATATGATTTTGTGCACATAATTATAACAATCTACATATTATATAGCTTAACTATTTTTTTATTTTCTTATACTATATGATGCTCTTCTTAAAGCATTTTCGATAACTTTATATAATACTAATCCTAAAACTGTATTTAATGCTATTGCAGGTGCCACAACAGTTAAAAATAATATAGAAAAGTTAGCTGGTAATCCTACAATTATTTGAGCTGATCCTAAAAATAAAAGTCCACTTATTAATGTTCCTAAAGGTAATATGATTGTCATTAATACATTATTTCTTTTTTCTAAAGATAATCTTCCTAATATATTAGATTTTTTTATTAATGCTATAAGCATAAATACTATAAAAGCCGTAAAAAATTTATCTATTATATTAGGTAATTGTCCTCCCGGAAACTTAGTTGTCATAGCAGTAAATACTCCCATTAAAGTTCCTGAAATCATTGTAATCTTAAAGTTATCATTTAATATAATTATTATAAATAACATAGTAAGTGCAAAATCCGGTTGCATAGGTAATCCTAATGCAGGTGTTATTTGATGTAATATTACTCCTATTGCTAGTAATAAGGCATTTATTGTTATAATTCTTGTATTATTTCTTATATTCATTTTAAATCCTCCTAATAATTTTTTTAATAATATCTCTTAGATAAAAACATTTTTTCTAAAAATTCTGTTTTAAAATAATATTGCTTTTTAGATATGTTTAAAGTACTACTCTAAAAATAAAATTTACTTTAATCCCAAACTTATAAGCTAGGTCTTCTCCACAAGGGAGCTTCTAACTTTAAAACTTTTTTCTTCTTTTCACATTGACTTTTAAAACTTCATTTCATCTTTAAACCCCCTCCTTTAATTTTTTTGTAAAATAAAAAAACTCCATCCTAAAAATAGGACGAAGTTTAATCCGCGATACCACCTAAATTATAATAGTTATTGTATTTTAATTATGACTAAAACCCCCTAACTAGGGTTTAAGTTTAAAATACTTACTAATATCTCTCATTTTCAAGTACTAACATACTCTATCTGCTATAAGGTGCAGTCCACCATTCCACTACTTTCTTAAATAGATTTCATTTCATTCCTCCAAGGTCCATTCACTAAACTCTTTCTTGCCAAATTTCCACCATCATTGACTCTCTTTATTGAAACTAAGTTTAACTACTTACTCCTTTTCAAAGGATTATTAAATATTTTCTTTTTTCTTATATTACTTGATTAATGTATTATTTTCAACAATTAAAATTATTTTATCGTTTTTTCTTTATGATTTATATTATTATATAATATCTCATTAATAAATGTTCATACTTTATTATATTTTGCATTATTTTTACATATTTTTATTGTATAATCATTTACGAGTATATTAATTACGTGTATTAAACAAATTCTATATTTTAAACTAGCGTTTACTTTAGTAAATTTAAAATATAGAATTTGTTTTTTTGATTTTTAATTAAAATTAGATAAGTCTGAATCTCTAGATAAAACCAACACTCACCTAAACATATTCAAATAAAAAACCTCTAAGAAAACTTAGAGGTTTTTTATTTATTATTTTTTATTATTTATCTTTTTATATTATTATTTTGAAAGATTGAAGAATGCATTTCTTCCTCTATATTCAGCTACTTCACCTAATTCTTCATTTATTCTGATTAATTGGTTGTATTTAGCTACTCTTTCACTTCTAGCTGGAGCGCCAGTTTTTATTTGACCTGCATTAACTGCAACAACTAAGTCTGCTATAGTTGTATCTTCTGTTTCCCCTGATCTATGAGAAACAACAGCTGTGTATCCTGCTCTGTTAGCCATTTCTATAGCATTTAATGTTTCTGTTAATGTTCCTATTTGGTTAAGTTTTATTAGAATTGAGTTAGCAATTCCTTTTTCTATACCAGTTTTTAATCTTTCTGTATTTGTAACAAATAGGTCATCACCAACTAATTGAACTCTTTTACCAAGTCTTTCAGTCATAAGCTTCCAACCTTCCCAATCTTCTTCAGCCATACCATCTTCAATTGAGATTATTGGATATTTGTTAACCCAATCTTCAAAGAAATCAACCATTTCAGCAGCTGTTAAAGTTTTTCCTTCATGCTCTAAAACATATTTTCCATCTTTGTAGTACTCAGATGAAGCTGCATCTATTGCTATAAAGAATTCTTTTCCTGGTTCATAACCTGCTTTTCCAATAGCTTCTAATATAATTTCTATTGCTTCAGCATTTGATTTTAAGTTTGGAGCGAATCCACCTTCATCACCAACACCAGTTGAATATCCTTTTTCATTTAAAGTTTTCTTTAATGCATGGTAAACTTCTGCACAAGCTCTTACAGCTGTTTCGAAGCAGTTAAATCCTACTGGCATTATCATAAACTCTTGAATATCTACTGAGTTATCAGCATGGCTTCCTCCGTTTATTATGTTCATCATTGGAACTGGTAAAACTTTAGCATTTACTCCTCCAATGTATTGATATAAAGGCATTCCTAAATAGTTAGCTGCTGCTTGAGCTACTGCTAAAGAAACTCCTAAGATTGCGTTAGCTCCTAATTTACCCTTATTTTTAGTTCCATCTAATTCTATAAGAGTTTTGTCTATATATGCTTGATCTAATACATTTAATCCTATGATTTCTTCAGCAATTGTATCATTAACATTTTGTACTGCCTTTTCAACACCTTTTCCTAGGTATTTGTCTTTATCTCCATCTCTTAATTCAACAGCTTCATATATACCTGTTGAAGCTCCTGAAGGAACTGCAGCTCTACCAACTGTTCCATCCTCTAAATAAACTTCAACCTCTACTGTTGGAAAGCATCTTGAATCTAAAATTTGTCTTGCTACCACGTCAATTATTTCAATATATTGTTTCATCTTTAAATTCCTCCTTAAGAAAATTCAAATTAATACTCAATTATTTTTATCTTTTACTTTTCTAATAAATTTTATGCTTTAATTTTAATCTATTTTTTTAAGGAAAAATATGATTCAAATCACATTTATTGAAAATGATTATCAACAATTCTTTTTTTAGAAAAATATCTCTTAAATTCCTATAAAAATTATAATTAAGGTACATATTCACCCTGAATACTTGCCAAAAATTTTTCAATCTTTTTACTTAAAATAGAACAAAATTAAAGAGGACTAAACGTCCTCTTCATAAAGATTATTTTAAAGCCCTTTTGTATTAGCTATTCCAGCCTGCTTTGCAGTGTTACTTGTACTATTAAATCCTGTTTTAGATTTTGAAGATTCAGCATTATGTTGCTTCATACTTTGTTGTATTCCATTTAATGTTTTTTGCTTGCTCATAATATTTACTCCTTATCATTAGTTATAATTAAATTCTATTTTTATTATTTGCTTTATTTAAAGATTTATAAATAGAAATTTTATATTTTTATAGCTTTTATTTTTAATTCTGGTCTTATTTAGTATTAAAGTAATCTTATAATTCTATATTAAAATAAATTTTATAAGATTTAACAAAAAAAGACTCTCCTAAACAAGATGATTTTCTCAACTCTTTAGGACAGCCTTCTTTAAATTAATGTTTATGAACTGCTACTGCATGATGAATATTTCTTTCATGAGAATGCATATATTTTTGACATAATTCATAAATTACAAATGGTAATACTAAGGATATTACATAACTTATAATAAGCATCCACATATATTCATGTGATTTAATCATGTTTCCTGCAATTGATGTAGGTGGAACAAAGGATATAAAGAATGCAAACACTGAAGTTGCAAGTCCAACTATTGCTACTATAAGTTTAACTGGTTTTCCACCAGGCATTTGGTAAGCACCATTTAAGCCTTCACCCAAAATAGCTTTTATATATCCTACAAAGAATAAAACATATCCACTTAAGTAAATTACAACTGTTAATGACATTGCTGCTAAGAATGAAAGGTTGCTTCCGCCACCTCCAAAAGTTAATACAGCATCCCATATACTAACAATTATACCTTGTGCTATAACTAAGTAAACTGGTACATCATGTTTATTTGTTTTAGCCCATGATTTTGGAATAGCACCTTCTTCAGCTGCTATAATCATACCCCTTGTTGGTCCAACAACCCATGAACTTACTTCTGCTATTACACCAAAAGCAAGTAATAAAGCTATTATCTTAACTAAGATTGTATTATTTGCTGTGAAATGTCCTAAAAGCACTACAAAGGTTTGAACTACCCCGGCACTTAAATTTATTTGATCTTGAGGTATAACAGCTGCTATTGCAAGTCCTCCTAATGTACTAACGACTATAGCTACTATAACTAGTAAAAGCATTGCTAATGGATATTGTTTCTTTGGATTAGACATTTCATTTGCATGAGTGGCTGATGCTTCTACACCCATATAAGATAAGATAAAGGATACAAACACAACTAAGGTATTGACCTGTGTAAAATCTGGAACAAAAGTATCTTTACTTGAAATATATATTGGATTTCCTTGAATTATATATACAAGAGCTAAGATAATTAAAATAGCTGCTGGTAAAAGTATTCCCACTATAAAACCTATTTTAGCTATTTTAGCAGTATATTTTGTTCCTCCAAATTGAGATAATGCTAAAATCCAGAAAATTACTAATACACCTATGAATTTTATCATTGGATTACTATTTAGTGCTGGCCAATTAAATACATATGATAGAGCTCCAAGTATGAAATAAATCATTGTTACAAAGCCAACTGTTATTTCAAAGAACTCAAAGAATAGATTTGCAAAACCGTATTTCTTACCTAAATTCTTTCCGGTCCAGGTGAAAACTCCACCTTTTTCCCAACCATCTACAGTCGCCATTTCAGCTGCACATAAAGCAACTGGAATAAACCATAAAAAACCTCCTAAAAGTAGATAAAATACTAAGTGCAGTTTGGATGTTGCAAAAGTAGGATATTCATATACAGCCATAACCATAGAGGCTGTCATTGCAAAGAATCCAAAAAGTGTTAAAGATTTTTTTGTTGTTCCTTCTTGTTTCATTTAAATTCAACTCCTTTTAAATTATTTGATTAGCCCAAATAAATTAAAAAGTTAGTTGCTTCAAAGAGAAGTAAGAAACTTTTAAATTTTTGAGTTATAAACATAATTAACAATTCGTTAATGTTTTGTTTATATATATTATAACTCTTAACCCATGATTTGTTAAATATTTTTTGAAAATATTTCAAATTTTCATTATATCCTTTTAATCTTTAAAAATTAAATAAAATAAATTAATTATATTACTATTAATATAAAATAATCATACTATATTTACCATATTGAATTTTCGATTACTAAACTTATTTTAATTTTAAGTATTGATAATAAATATTTAAGTATTAATTAAATATTTCACTATGTACATCTTATTAATCTTAAAAGATTATAAATCACTATATAAATTATAAAAAATCATAAATTCATAACTCATTTTATTATAAAAAAATAGTATTCTTCATTAAGAAGAATACTATTTAAAATATATATCTAACTATTATATTACTTGTTTAAAAGACATTTTCCAGTCATTTCTGATGGAACTTCTAATCCCATAACAGTTAACATAGTTGGAGCTATATCAGCTAATTTTCCACCATCTTTTAATGATTTTCCTTCAGCATCTTTTGAAATCCATAAGAATGGAACTGGATCTGAAGTGTGAGCAGTCATTGGTTTACCAGTTGAGTAATCTATCATTACTTCTGCGTTACCATGGTCAGCAGTTATGAATACAGTACCATCTTTTTCTAATACTTTATTAACTACTTTTCCTAAACACTCATCAACAGCTTCTATAGCCTTAACAGCAGCTTCTTGTACTCCAGTATGTCCAACCATATCTGGGTTAGCGTAATTTAAGATTATCATATCATATTTATCTTGATCTAATCTATTTATTAATTCATCAGTTACTTCATAAGCACTCATTTCTGGTTTAAGATCATATGTAGCAACCTTTGGTGAAGCTATTAATGCTCTATCTTCGTTATTATTTGGTTGTTCTACTCCCCCATTGAAGAAGAATGTAACGTGAGCATATTTTTCAGTCTCAGCTATTCTTAATTGGTTTAATCCTTTATTTGCAACATATTCTCCTAAAGTGTTTGTGTAGCTTTCTGGTCTATAAGCAACATCTACACACTCTAAAGTTTTATCGTATTGAGTCATACAAACGAAGTTAACATGTAATTGCTTTCTTTCGAATCCAGTGAACTCAGGATCAACAATAGCTCTAGTTATTTCTCTTGCTCTATCTGGTCTGAAGTTGAAAAATATTACTGAATCTCCATCTTTCATTCTAGCAACTGGGTGTCCATCTTCTTCTATTACTGTAGGTAAAACGAACTCATCAGTTTTATTATCATGATAAGATTTTTCTATAGCTTCAACAGCTGAAGAAGCTTTTTCACCTTCTCCTAAAACCATAGCATTGTAAGCTAACTGAACTCTTTCCCATCTGTTATCTCTATCCATTGCATAATATCTACCACTTATAGTAGCTATTTCACCAACACCAATTTCTTTCATAGCATTTTCTAATTCAACTATGAATTCTTTACCTGATGATGGAGCAACGTCTCTTCCATCCATGAAAGCATGAACGTAAACTTTTTGAAGACCTTTTTTCTTAGCTAACTCTAAAAGACCTTTTAAGTGATCTATGTGAGAGTGAACTCCTCCATTTGATAATAATCCCATTAGGTGTAATGAAGTGTTATTTTCTTTAGCTTCATCCATAGCTTTAACTAAAGCTTTATTTGTGAAGAAAGTTCCTTCTTTGATTTCTTTAGTTATTCTAGTTAACTCTTGGTATATTATTCTACCAGCACCTATATTTAAATGACCAACTTCTGAGTTACCCATTTGACCTTCTGGAAGACCAACTTCTAATCCTGAAGCTTGTAACTCAGTATGTGGGTATTTTGCAAATAATCTATCATAATTTGGTTTATTAGCAGCAGCTACTGCGTTACCTTCTTTGTTTGGAGATATTCCAAATCCGTCTAATATCATTAACATTACAGGTTTTTTACTCATAATAACCCTCCAAAAACTTAATTTCTATTTATACATTTATTATAATGTGTAGATAATTAAAAAACAATAGCAATAGACAATTGGTATTACTTGCCTATTGCTACTATTTAATTACTAATATTATATTAGTAGTTTACGATTTGAGCAAAGTCAGCTGCAACTAAGCTAGCTCCACCAACTAAAGCACCATCGATGTCTGATTTAGCCATTTGTTCAGCTATTGTGTTAGGCTTAACTGATCCACCATATTGGATTCTTACTTTATCAGAAACTTCTTGTCCGAACATCTCAGCAACCATAGCTCTTATAGCAGCTATTGTTTCATTAGCTTGATCTGAAGTAGCAGTTTTTCCAGTTCCGATAGCCCAGATTGGTTCGTAAGCTATAACAACTTTCTCAGCTTGCTCTTTAGTTAATCCTTCTAAATCAGCAGTGATTTGAGCTTTTATAACGTCGTTAGTAGTTCCGTTTTCTCTTTGCTCTAAAGTTTCTCCACAGCAAAGGATTGGAACTAAGTTATGAGCGAAAGCAGCTTTAACTTTTTTGTTGCAAGTTTCGTCTGTTTCGTTGAAGTATTCTCTTCTTTCACTATGTCCAATTATAACATAATCTATGTTCATAGCTTCTAACATTCTTGGAGCGATTTCTCCAGTGAATGCTCCTTTTTCTTCAAAGTGCATGTTTTGAGCACCTACTTTTATGTTTGTTCCTTCAACAGCTTTTTTAACTGCATCTAAACAAACGAAAGTTGGGCAAACTACAACTTCACATTTAGCATCTTTAACTAATGGCTTTAATTCTTCAACTAATTTAACAGCCTCATCTATTGTATAGTGCATTTTCCAGTTTCCTGCGATTATTGGAGTTCTCATCTATATTCACCTCTATTAATATTTTAAATATTAAATGGTATTGATAGTTTATCTATCAAACGCCATTTACTCATCTAATAACTATGAAATCTTCAATACTATATGAAAATTTCATTAGTTTTTAGATAAATAAGTCTAAGATTCAATGAAAAACGCTTCATTGAATCTAGTCTTATTTTATTTATAAAACAACAATCTTTATACTTCAATCTAATAAATTACTACTTTAAGGTTTATAATATTATTTATCGTTTAAAGCAGCTATTCCTGGTAATACTTTTCCTTCTAAGAATTCTAATGAAGCTCCACCACCAGTTGAGATGTGAGACATTTTGTCACCGAATCCTAAGATATTTACAGCAGCAGCTGAATCTCCACCACCTATTATAGTAGTAGCATCTGCTTCAGCCATAGCTTTAGCAACAGCTATTGTTCCTTTATTGAAGTTTTCGAATTCGAATACTCCCATTGGTCCGTTCCAGATAACTGTTTTAGCATCTTTTATTGCTTCAGCGTATATAGCTTCAGTTTTTGGTCCGATATCTAATCCCATGTATCCATCAGCGATGTTTTGATCTTCTGTAATTACAGCTTCAACATCTTTGAATTCTTTAGCTACTCTGTGGTCTACAGGTAATAATAATTTAACGCCTTTTTCTTCAGCTTTAGCTAACATTTCTTTAGCGTATTCAACTTTATCTTCTTCTACTAATGAACTTCCTACAGTGTATCCTTGAGCTTTTAAGAATGTGTAAGCCATTCCTCCACCTATTATTAAAGTATTAACTTTTTCTAAAAGGTTATTTATAACGTTTATCTTATCTGAAACTTTAGCTCCACCTAAGATAGCAACGAATGGTCTTTCTGGAGTTTCTACAGCATCTCCTAAGAACTTAAGCTCTTTTTGGATTAAGTATCCACATACTGCTGGTTTTAAGTACTCAGTTACTCCAACTGTTGAACAGTGAGCTCTGTGAGCTGTTCCGAATGCATCGTTAACAAACATTTCAGCTAAGCTAGCTAATTCTTTTGATAACTCTTCTCCGTTTTTAGTTTCTTCTTTTCTGTATCTTGTATTTTGAAGTAAAACTACGTCTCCGTCTTTCATTTCGTCTACAGCTTTTTTAGCATTTTCTCCAACAACGTTGTCGTCAGCAGCAAATACTACTTCTTTACCAAGCATTTCGCTTAATTTTTTAGCAACTGGTGCTAATGAGAATTCTGGTTTAGCTTCTCCTTTTGGTTTACCCATATGTGAGCAAAGGATTACTTTTGCACCATTATCAACTAAGTATTTTATAGTTGGCATAGCTCCGTTTAATCTATTTATATCAGTTATAACACCATCTTTTAATGGAACGTTAAAGTCGCATCTTACTAATACTTTTTTACCTTTTACTTGAACGTCTTCTATAGTCTTTTTATTGAAGTTCATTGTATTCACCTCTTAAATAATAATATTTTATAATTATTTATAATATAAATAAAAAATCATTTATATGTTAAAGTAGTCTGGCCTCATAGCCTTAACTATAAAACCAGACCCTTTTATATGTTCAATCAGTCTAAATATTTAGTTTTAAAATTACTTAGAAACTAAGCATTTTAAAGTTCTGATTAATTGGTTAGTGTATGAAGCTTCGTTGTCATACCATGAAGCAACTTTAACTAATTGTTGTCCATCAACTTCCATGATTTTAGTTTGAGTAGCATCGAATAATGATCCGAAGCTGATTCCGATAACGTCTGATGATACTATTGGATCTTCAGTGTATCCGAATGATTCGTTTGAAGCAGCTTTCATAGCAGCGTTTACTTCTTCTACTGTTACTTTTTTATCTAAAGTACAAACTAACTCAGTTAATGAACCAGTTATTACAGGTACTCTTTGAGCGTTTCCGTCTAATTTACCAGCTAATTCTGGGATAACTAAACCGATAGCTTTAGCAGCTCCAGTTGAGTTTGGAACTATGTTAGCAGCAGCAGCTCTAGCTCTTCTTAAGTCTCCTTTTTTGTGTGGAGCATCTAAAGTGTTTTGATCGTTAGTGTAAGCGTGGATTGTAGTCATGAAACCTTTGTTTAATCCGAAGTTATCATTTAAAGCTTTAGCCATTGGAGCTAAGCAGTTTGTAGTACATGAAGCACCTGAGATAACATCTTCGCTTCCATCTAATATGTCGTGGTTTACGTTGTAAACAACTGTTGGTAGGTCGTTTCCAGCAGGAGCTGAGATAACAACTTTCTTAGCACCAGCAGTTAAGTGAGCTGAAGCTTTCTCTTTTGATGCGAAGAATCCAGTACACTCTAATACTACGTCTACTCCTAATTCTCCCCATGGTAATTCAGCAGGGTTGCTTTTAGCAGTTACTTTTATTTCTTTTCCGTTAACTACGAAAGCTCCTTCTTTAACTTCTATTTCACCATTGAATCTTCCTTGTGCTGAATCGTATTTGAATAAGTGTGCTAAAGTCTTAGCATCAGTTAAGTCGTTGATTGCAACAACCTCAAACTCAGGGTTATCGATCATTAATCTTAACGCTAATCTTCCTATTCTTCCAAATCCGTTAATAGCTACTTTTACCATTATAAATACCTCCTAAAAGATGTTGTTTTTTATATATAAAATATTAAAAAATATTTTAAACAAATTTATTTTTAGAGATTTAATATTTTTTTATTCATCTCTATTTAAAAAATTTAGAATTTCATTTGCTGCACCTTCGTCTGTAACAAGAACAGCATTCTCATTTCCATAGATAGTAGTTAAAATAGCTTCTGCTTTATTTTTACCTCCAGCTACGGCAATATGATTTTTTATTTTTCTAAGATCATTTATTGTAACACCCAAAGTTGGCATTACATAAACCACTTCTGACTTTTCATTGAAGTAGCACCCAAATGCTTCTCCAATAGCTCCTAATTCTAATAATCTCATTATTTCTTCCTTAGGAACGCCTCTTTTATTAGCCATTTTCTTTGCTTGACCTATGCCATATATTAGCATATCTGCATTTTTAATATTTTGTATAAGTTCCTTCATATCTTCCTGTTTCATTAAAGCATCCATTACTTCTTTGCTTATGTTATCAGGTACATGAAGCATTTTATAGGTTCCATTTAACTTCTTAGCTAAATTTGCAGCTAATGTATTTGACTGCGTCTCAACCTTCTTACCCATACCACCTCTTGCAGGCACAACTAACACATCACGTAGATTTGCCATTTCTGGTAATTCATCTATAACTTCTTTTACAGTAGTTCCTCCAGTAACAGCAATTGTATAGCCATCTTTAATGATGTTCTTAGAATAATTTGCGGCGGCTTTTCCAAGCTCTTTTATAGTGCTTTCTTCCTCACCACAATCTCCTGGAACAACAATTACATCTCTAACATTAAGCATATCACATAATTGTTTTTCAATATTAGATAGCCCTTTTATTTCATGTATGAATCCTTTTAAGGATTCTAGCATGAATTCTCCTTCTTGGGTTACAGACATACCTGGAGTGTTTATTTGTATAAGGTTTTGAGATTTTAAAAAACCTATTTCTGTTCTTACAATTCTTTCACCTAAATTTAAATTGTTTGCCAAAGCTCTTCTGCCTATTGGCTGATTATAATAAATTGTTCTGATTATATTGTATCTTTTTACTAATAGTTCTACCATTTCAGGAACTATTATTTTTTGCAATTTTAAAATCTCTAGCAAATTTAACAACTCCTTTGGACATTCAAAGTCCCACTTGCTTCTTAAATGTCCCGCATGTTTATTATAAAACATATTTTAAAAAAATTAAAGGGTTTTTAGAAAATTTTTTCTTATTTTTTTAAAAAATATAAAAAAATATAGAGAGATTACCCAATCTCTCTATATTTTTCACTCTAATTAAGCATCTAAGTTACTTTGTTTGTAACAAAATTAAATTTATTACTTTTTTTTAAAATCTTTTTCTTTTACTAGATGATTTTATTCCTAATTCTTCTCTATATTTTGCTACAGTTCTTCTTGAAATAGCCATTCCCTTTTCATTTAGTATTTCACTTATGGCTTGATCTGATAATGGCTTTGTTTTATTTTCTTCATTAATCACTTCTTCTAAAGCTTTTTTAATGTTTATAACTGTAACATCATCTTCTCCATTTTTTGTTTCTTTATTGCTTATTGAGTTTACAAAGAGATCCTTTATTTTTATTGTGCCCATAGAAGTTAAAATATACTTATCTCTTATTGCTCTTGAAATAGTTGATTCATGCATTTCTAATTGTTCTGCTATTTCTTTAAGAGTCATAGACTTTAAATATTTTTCTCCCTTTTCAAAATATTCTTTTTGTTTTTCTAATATTTTTTCGAGAACTTTATATAAAGTACTTTTTCTTTGCTCTATACTTTTAATAAGAAACATTGCCTTATTCATTTTTTCCTTTACATACTCTGTAGCCTCTTTATCATTACTACTATCCTTTAATATAGAAGCATATAAAGGGTTCACTGAAAGCATAGGTAAAACTCCATCGTTCATTATTATGAAGAATTCTCCATCTATCTTTCTAATTTCAGCATCTGGAATTATGAAACTAACTTCATCTCCAGTATAAAACCCTCTTGAAGGTTTTGGCTCTAAGGTTTTTATTAAGTCTCCATAATCCTGTGCTTTCTTAGGAGTTATTCCCAAAACCTTAGCAATAACTTGATACTTATTATCTGCTAAATCATCCAGATGATTTTCTATTATTTTTTTTACTATTTCATCATACTGTCCTTTTCTTTCTAACTGTATCTTTAGACATTCTTTTAGATTTCTTGCTCCTATTCCTGCAGGCTCTAAATTGTGAAGAACTATTAAAGCTCTATTAAAGGTTTCTTCTGAACACCCTAACTCACTCATTAATTCTTCCTTTTTTATATCTAAGTATCCTTTATTGTCTAAGCATTCAACCATATAACTGCAAACACTTCTCATATATTCATTTATTGGTAGCTCTAAGATTTGAGATTCTAAGTAATCTGTTAAAGATTCAGGTTTACTTATAAATGTGAAAGGAGAAATTCCTTCCTGATCATATTCACCATAACTTTGCGAACCATAATTATCTGACTCTAAATATTTTACCAGTTCCTTATAATCTAATCTATCTTGTTCATTAATTATTTCTTTATTTTCTTCATATTGAGCTTCTAAAACAGGATTTTCTGAAAACTCTTTTTCTATATATTCTCTTAAATCATATGTTGACATTTGCAAAAGTTTTATTGAAAGTTGCATTTGCTGTGTCATAATCAACTTTTGCTCTTGAGTTAAATTCAAATTAAAATCCATTAACATATATATCACCTAAAACTATTTAATTCTAAATCATAACTTTTTTTCTAGTAACCTTTCTCATTTCATTATCCATCAAATAAAAACATTTTTCAACATTATAACAGCCTTAATATTTTCTCTTATATTAATATTATATTAAAAAGTACTTATGTTAATTCTAAAATAACCACAACAGAGAAAATTCTCTATTGTGGTTAAAATTAAATAATTTCACCAATTTTAATGATTGGTACACTTATTTTATTTTTAAATTCTTCTAAAGAGTCTTTTTTGCATATAAATAAAATAGCAGTAGCTGGTCCTGCAGATTTTCTTAAATAAGCTCCATCATATGATAGAGTTATATTTATATTATTGCTAATTTCTAGTTCTTTCACTTCATGTATAATACCCTTTGAACCAATAGGTAATATATCTTTAATGGACTTACTTTCTACTAAAATTTTCAATTCCTTAAACCCAGCAATTTCTCCTCTATTGTTATTTATATCATCTAAAACCTCTTCTCCTACTTTCGGTATTCCTAATAAGCCAACTTCATCTCCACTTTCAAACTTAATCTCAGAACCTATTTCTTTTTTCCCTATTATGGTTAACCCTAAAAATGTTTGAAGAGTTTTGAAATTATCCTCTGTACTTCCCGTTATACATTCTTCTAATTTAAAGTTGTTTTCAAAAAATCCTTCAGAATTATATTCCTTTATCGCTCTATTAATTCCATTTATTATACTATCTCCACCACACTTCATAGTCATTCCTAAATTATTTACTATTACTAGTGGATTAGCCTTAAATGCTATAAGCTCAAAAAGACAAACTCTAGCTGAAAAATATCCCACAATTTCATTGCTAGCATTAACAAAATCTGCTTCTCTTTCTCCAATTCCACAACAACTATCACAGGCTATTACCATCTCATCTTTGTGAATTTCATTTTTAATTATGGTTAAATCTCTAAACTTATATATTGACATTTTTAAGTCCCTTAGCTACTAAAAATGCTATCACTATATTAACTAAACTTGCTAAAGTAAGTGGTAATCCCATAAGTTTTAAGAAATCAATTGGATTCATTCCTCCTAAAACAAAATGCATGAAAGCTCCTGTTATTAAAGTGAAAATAATTCCATTTAAAAGAGTTCCTACTATTCCTGCTAAAATCACTTTGCCACTATTGAATATTTTTGATGTTATATAAACAACCAAAAACATCTCAATGGCTATTAGAATATGTACTGGTAATGTAAATGGAAATCCTGTTCTTAAAGCAACAAATAAATGTGCTAAAAGTCCTATAACTCCTCCAACTACTGGAGAAATTAAAATACCGCCAATAAAGGCTGGCATAGAATCTAAGGCTATACTAGCAAAAATCGGGAAATTAGCTAATATAACGCTTAAGGCTATTAACATAGCAGCAAAACACATATTTCTTACATTTAATTTCTTTTTTTCCTTAGTAAAATTCATAATTATTTTACCCTCCTATTAACATTTATACTTTTTCTCTAATATATAAGCAACAATTAACTTAAATATTCACTTTTAATATCAAATCAAATTTTATACCCAACAATATCTTTTAATATAAATATAATTTCAAATTTTTCATTAATATATTTTAACCATAGATTTAATATATCCTGTATAAATTTAAGTTAAATATTAACTAACTATTAGAGTTAAATAGATTAAGTTGTTTAGAAACTTTTGTATTTTTCCAAATCAACTTATTTAGGAAAGCTTGTACATAAATTCTTTTCTCGTAAATAATTATTTTTATAATTAAAAATAAAAAACTGGTGCGGCTAACCTTCCCCACCAGTTAAAAAATAATTTACATACTTTATTAAAACTTATATACTGTTTCCCACCGAAACAATAAGCAATTCATACTAGGCAGGTCTCCTGGCTAATAAATCTTCCTCCAACAATCCTTTCCATAACTTAAGTTACAGTGGCCTCTTGTTTTCGTCCTTATCAACAGTAGCGGGGGCTGCAGTTTTTAACTTTCCCTATTAAGTTAGATAACACCTAATATACTTATTTTATTTTCATCTTATGATTGCACATTTATTTACTCTTTGTCAATATTATTTTTAACATCGACCTTACTTAACATTAAAATTTTCCACTTCATCTAATGTTTTTGGAACATTAATTTCTCCTTTTATTATGGCCTCTTTATATTTTTCTACTTTATCTAAAACCTCTTTAGGTACTAATCTACTTGTAGATTGGGCTACCTCTATACCATTATCCTTCAGTCCAATTTCCATTACATTCTTTGGTCCTGATTTAAAATCACCATTTATAACTTCCTTTGCAGTCTTATAAACCGCATCATCTAATTTTTTCACCATAGATGAGAGAATATTATCGGCATAGTCTGGAAAAACTGTGGCAGCATCAACATCAACACCAATAGCATAATTCCCAGTTTCTTTAGCTACCTGATAAATACCTACACCAGCTTCTCCAGCTACATTGAATATTATATCTGCTCCTTCATTATACATTTCCTTAGCTATTTTATATGACTGTTTTTCATTTATAAAATCACCAACATATTGAATTAAGTTTCCTTCTTTTATATTCTTATAAGCTTCCTCATTAGAAACCTTCACTCCAGCCAAATATCCAGCTAAAAAGTTATCTATAAGCTCATTTTTAACTCCTCCTATAAATCCTACTTTATTAGTTTTAGTCATATTACCAGCTATTATCCCCATTAAAAAAGCACCTTGTTCATTTCTAAAATTTATAGATTTTACATTTGGAAGCTCTGATACTGTATCAATAATAGCAAAATTTTTATCTGGATAATCCTTAGCTACATTGTTTAAACTCTCTAAAAACTTAAATGTTGATGCAAAAGTCAAATCATTATTTTGAGCAGCCTCTCTAAGCCTTTTTTCATAATCTTCTGGAGAATTAGTATCAAAAATCTCTATTTTTGCACCATATTCCTCTTTTATTCTATTTAATCCCTCTATAGCTAAATTAGCAAAATGATTTTCTTCATTAGCAAAATCATCCTTAACTAAAGCGAAATTATAAACTTTCTTTTCTATAAAATCAATTTTTCTTAATGCCGATGAATTTTTTGAGCCACATCCTATAATAGAAGTTAAGCTTAAAATAAGTCCTAAAGATTTAACAATCCTCTTAAAACGCATTTTTAATCCTCCTCTTTTTTTCATATCAAAATTATTATTTCTTTAATTAAGAGAATTTATGTAAATTAAAATAAAAAAAGAAACTCCTTTTAAGGAGCTTCTTTTTAATATTTCTCTACATAAAATAATGCACAAACCTTAGGACCTGAATGTATTGCTACTGAACATCCTAAAGGAAGTTTTATATATTCTATATTGTTACTTTCTAAATATTCTTTTATAGGTAAATAAATATCCTCATTCTCAAGTTCAACTAATATGATAGGTTCTCCATCTTTCTTAGGAATTGAATCAAATTGTTCAATCATAGCTTTAACCATCTTCTTAGTTCCTCTTATTTTCCCTTGAACATTCATTTCTCCATCTAACACATTAAGCATAAGTTTTATCCCTAATGCATTAACAAATAAAGCCTTTCCCTTTGAAAGTCTACCACCTCTTACTAAGTTATCTAAACTTTCAAATGCTATAGTACTTTTTATATGATTCCTATATTCTAGTATTTCTTTTTCTAATTCCTTTAAAGTCGTTCCTGCGTCTATTAATTTAGCAGCTTTTAAAACAACAAGTCCAAGTCCTACTGTTACGTTTTTTGAATCAATTACAACTATATCATCGCTTTCTAAATCCGCTTTAGCTAAACACGCTGATTGATAAGTACCACTCATATTAGATGATATATGTATTGATATAATCTTGTATCCTTCTTCTAAATAACTCTTATATTTTTCAATAAATCTAGTTGGAATAATTTGTGCCGTAGTTGGAAGAGCATTTTCTCTTTCAATTCTGTCCATCATAGCATCTACTTTTATTTCAACACCTTCTAAATAACTTTCTTCTCCAAAGTTTATTAACATAGGCATTACATCTATGTCATATTTATCTATAATTTCCTTAGATAAGTCACAGGTACTATCTGTTATAATCTTTATTTTTTCCAAAATATATATCCCCCTTATTTCATGCTTGGAAATCCAATTTGTCTTAGAGCTTCATAAGCTATAATTGCTACTGTATTTGATAAATTTAAACTTCTAGTAGTTGTATTTATCATTGGAACCTTTATTCCATGATGAGCATTATGAACTTCTTCTGGAACTCCTGCTGACTCTCTTCCAAACATTATGAAAGCTCCCTCTTCATATTTTACTTCATCATAATGATCAGCAGCATGAGTTGTTGATAAGTAAATTTTCTTATCTCCATACTTTTTCATAAAGTCTTCATAGCTTTCATGGATTTCAAGATCTAATTGACTCCAATAATCTAATCCAGCTCTTTTTAAATGTTTATCATCTATAACAAAGCCCATAGGTTTTATTATGTGAAGCTTTGAATTTGTCAAAACACATGTTCTTGCTATATTTCCAGTGTTTTGTGGTATTTCTGGTTGATATAATACTATATTAAGATTCACCTTTTTCCCTCCAAATAAATGTAAAAATTTATAAATTTTTAAGTTAAGTCACAAGTATATGATATTATCTAATGAAATAAAATGCAAGTTAATCATTCTTTAATACAAATTCATATATAACTTTTGCTACCCCCTTTTTATCATTGCTTTCAGTTATATAATCTGCTTTTTCCTTTAAAGAATCTATTGAATTTCCCATAGCTACACCTAGACCTGCATAATTAATCATGGATAAGTCATTTTCATTATCTCCTATACAAATTATATCATCTTGCTTTATATTGTATTCATCTGCTAAAACTTTTACAGCTCTCCCCTTAGAGACTCCTTTATTGTTTACTTCTAAGGCATATCTTCCTGACTGGGTAATTTCAAAACTCCTATTTTTTATGAGTTCTTCTCTTATTTTCTTTAGTTTATCTACTTTCAATTCAATTATTATACATTTACCGATACTATCATTTCTAAAAATTTCATCCCACTTACTTTTATCATTAACATAAACATTTTCTACTCTATGCTTATATGGTATTTTTTTATTTAAAATTAAATCACAGATATGTTTTCTTATTTTTGATGGCCAATAAACCTTATCTATTGAATGAAAACTAGGAACCCCTTTATACTCTTTGCAAACCTTTATGATTTCTTTACACTGTTCTTCACTTAAAACATCTTTAGAAATTAAAACTTCTTTATCTTCATCAATTACCCATGCACCATTATTAGCAATTACTGCACAGTTAATTCCTAAGAATTCTGAAAAATAAATCGCATTTTTAGCATTTCTTCCAGTGCATATTATTATATGCACTCCTTTTTCATAAGCCTTTTTTAAAGCAATTTTATTTTCTTCACTTATTCTTTTTTTTGAATTTAATAAGGTTCCATCCATATCTATACATATCATTTTGTAGCTCATAAATTCTCCTCCTAAATTAAATGGAGAGATTAAAAACTTAACCTCTCCCTTTTAAGCATATTAATATTTTACCAAATAATAAGATTATATATGATTTATACTAATCTTAATTAAAGCAAATCATTCTCTAAATCATGTTTAATTTAATTAAGAATGATTAGCAGGTTGTCCAGTAGCACCTGGATTCTCCGGTGTTGCTGGAGCTTGAGGTGTTGTTTGTGCTGGTGGTGTAGCTGGTTGTTCAGCCTTCTTAGTTCCAACCTTTATTATTTCATCCTTTTGCTTATAAACATCATGACCTATTAGTTTCTTATCTATTTCTTTTCCATTTTGATATGTTACTAAATATCCTGTTGATTTATACCCTGTAACTGGGTTTTGTTCTACAACTCTCTGTCCTGCTGGCAAACTAGAATCTTCTATTGTTTGAACTGATGGTTTTAATGTTTCATTTACAACAGTTTGTAATTCATATGTTTTTCCATCCATAGCTTGAACATTTCCATATATATTGAAAGTAACATGCTTATTACTTGTGTATCCTTGAATGTATATTGGGAAATCGTAAGGATTTTTAAATTGATAATCTAAAGATCCCCAAGCAACTGTAGCATCCTCACTTGGCCCTGAATAAGTTGTTGTCATACTATGATTATGTCTTTCAGTTGGCATTATTCCTGCTCTTAATACTGCTCTATATAAAGTAGTAGAAACTTGACAAATTCCTCCACCTGTAACCATTTCAACCTTATTTCCTATATAAGCAGCTCCATCTTTATATCCCTTAGCTGTAGTTCTTTCTCCTAAAGTATTATTATAACTAAATGTTTCACCTGGCATAAGTATTGTTCCATTTACTGTGTTAGTGGCAATTTCAACATTAGCACTTCTATCAGCATTAGAGCTTGTATAACTTGTTGTAAAACTTCCCATAACACCATCTATCTTTGAAAGCATTTCTTTTGTTATTTTAGGTTTAGTAACTTCCACAGGTACTTCAACTACTGTATTAGCTTCTGGCTTAGCATTTATAGCATCTTTTACTAATGTAACCATTTTATCTTTTTCTATAGCTCGTCCATCTTGTCCTTCTGTTACACTTATACTTCCACCATTTACCTTTATAGTAGCATTTTTAGCCTTTTGATTAACCATTTCAGTTAATTTATTTTCATAATCATTTAATTTAGATTCATCATATTTAAAGTCTAAATTAAATTCTTTTTTATCTTTTCCATTTATTAAATCATTTTTGCCAAAAAGATTTAAATCTTTTCCATACACCATAGCTTCATTAACTGTTTCATCTATGTTATATTCTGGTGATAAATCAGAATACTTTATTTCCACACTTTTGTCAGCAGCCTTTACTGTTATAATCTTATTTTGAATTGGATCTTTTATATCTTTATTTAAAGCATCTACAGCCTCTTCTTTAGTCATTCCTGATAAATTAACATTTTCAACATATACATTTGGGTATATCTTATTGTCCCATTTTTCAACTTTCTTTTGAATACTAACTATGTATACACCAATAGAACCTATTATAATTGCTAATATAACAACAACTGATATTATTATGTTTTTCTTACTCTTATGTAAGTTTTTGCTTGGTTTTTTATTTTCTTCGTTCACAATTATTCTCCTCTCTACAATCTTCCTAAAAAAACTATAAGCTAAATTTTACAGAAATTTATTACAATATAATAACATTTCTTATTATAACAAAATTTTCACAACTTTTGGGAAAAATTAAATAGAGCTAAAAATTTTTTAACTCTATTTAATACTGATAAAAATACCTAGCCTAAAAAGACTTCATTACTCTCTATAATATATTCAGTTCTTTCTTTTGAAAAATCTCCAGTAATATCAAAAGCTTCTATGGATACTTTTATTGGATTTCCTTTTGGGAGATAAAATTTACTCTTATTTACAACAAACTTAGTAGCTTTTCTAGGTAAAGTTCCTGCATAGTTATCATTGATAAATACATTGTATCCATTTAAATCGTCTTCCTTATTAGCGTCCCAAAAAATCTCTATATTTCCACCCCTTGCATATGCTACTAAGCCAGTAACATTAGCTGGTGGCATTAGCCTAGCTATACTATTAGGTCCCCAGTTTAAATCTACTGGACTTCCAAGTCCATCTAGTTGCCCCTCATCTGTAAATTGCCATATAGTCCATCTTGTCCACCCACCAATATTTGGAGGAACTGGTGGATTCGTAGGAACTCTTGTATACATAGCTATCCATAAAGGCATGTCACTCAAAGGATATCCTCTTCCTGGAACCTCAAAATTATCATATAACTCTATAAAGAATAATCCTGTATACAACATTAATCTTCTTCTAGTTTTTTCCTCAAACCTATCTCTAAATCTATCTACCCAATTCACAAGTTGCGTCGTTGTTAATGATCTATCTGTAGGTGCCTCTACATCAACTACAGGGAATAAATCACCATAGTCTCCTTGTCCAAATCCTTGTTGAAGAACATCAATAAATTCATCGGCTTGCGTTACCGCAGTTTGTAAATCACTAGAAGGTCGTGCATAGTGATAAGCACCACATGGAATACCATAACTTCTGCACCCCTTTACAAACTCAAAAAACTTCTTATCAATTCTTAACTGACCTGTTCCAGAGCCTGAAGACCTTAAATAAATAAAATCTGAATTTTTAGCTAAGGTCTCAAAATTAACATTTTGAGTAAATTCATTTATATCTGGTCCAAATGTACTTAATGGATTTTTATCTTGCATTAATACTCTCCCTGCAAATTAGTACTTACTATATAAAATATAAATTTACAAAGAAAGTTGTGACTAAATAAATTACTCTCTATTAATCTTTAAGGATTTTTCTATTATTGTATCTAAAAGTTTTTCAAAACTCATATTTACTCCTGCCGCGCTCTTAGGGAATAAACTGTTCTTTGTCATTCCTGGTAATGTATTTACTTCTAATATATAAGGAGTATTATCTTTGACAAGCATATCAACTCTAGCATACACATCACATTTTAATAACTTGTAAGTTTCTAAAGCCATATGTTCAACTTCTTTGTGAAGATCTTCATTTAAATTAACAATAAACTCGTCTGCTCCACCATCTTCATATTTTGATGCTATATCAAAGAACTTTCCTTTAGGTTTTATAGCCAATACTGGTAACATCTTACCATCAATTATAGGACAAGTTATTTCATCACCCTTTATGTATTCCTCAATCATTACTTCTATATCGTATTTTAAAGCTTCTAAGACAGCCTCCTCAACACCTTCTTTAGACTCAACTAAAGTTGTTGCAACTGATGATCCTCCATTGTTAGGCTTTATAAAAACTGGGTATCCTAATCTTTCTATTGCATCATAATCAATTTTATCTACTGACGAAACCATTAACCATTTTGCTGTTCTAACATTTCCAAAAGCTAAAATTCTCTTTGTCATATCCTTATCCATGCATATTGCACTACTTAAAGGACCACATCCTGAAAATGGTATTCCTAAGGTCTTAAGAACAGATTGAACAGTTCCATCTTCTCCAAATTTTCCATGTAAAGTTAAAAGAGCAAAATCTATTCCTTTAACTTTTTCTATTAAATCCTCTTTTTCATTTAACACTATAGGAATAGCTTCATATTTATCTTTATCTAAGGCATCTACTACAGCATTACCACTTTGTATTGATATCTCTCTTTCTGAAGAAATGCCTCCCATTATTACTCCAACTTTCATATATTTACCTCCAAATAGAAATAATTAAGGACTTGTTATTTGTTAAACAAGCCCTTAATATTATAGCACTATATTTTTAAAATAGAAAGTTAGTGAAAACATTTATTTTATGAAATATAATTAATATATTTCATATATATCAGCAAACTCTATTGATATTTTTTCCACTTCAGTTTTATAATCCAAACTTCCACTTTCTTGTGCATCACTTTCAAATCTTATGTTAGGTAGTAAGATTGAAAATTCACTTCCATTTTCACTACTTTCCCTTAAGAAGACTTTTCCTCCATGAAGCTCTACTAAAGATTTAACTAAGGATAATCCTATTCCACTTCCTTCTTTATTCCTATTTAAAGACTTATCATTTTGTATAAATCTTTCAAAAATAAATTCCTTCATGTGAGATGGAATTCCTATTCCTGTATCCTTAACTCTTATATCAACCCAGCTTTCATCATTTATAATATTAACCTCTATCTTTCCACCTGCCTCTGTAAATTTTATGGCATTAGATAAAAGATTTAAAATTATTCTTTCAATTTTATCTGGATCGCATTTTATTTCTAACTCTTCACAATCAGTATCAAATATTATATCAATATTTTTAGACTCAACGTAAGGTATTACAGACATAGTTATATCTTCTGTAAGCTTTATTATGTCATAATTAACAAAGTCCATTTTTATAAATCCAGAATCTATTTTTGTTATATCTATAAGATTGTTTACAAGCCTTAGCATTCTAAAGCAATTTTGTTTTAAAGTCTTTTCATATTTTTCATAAAAATTAGAAAATCCAACTTGATTTTTTTTATTATTATTTAAAAGCTGTATGCAAGAATATATTATGTTAATGGGAGTTCTAAGTTCATGAGATAGGTTAGCAAAAAACTCGTTTTTAACCTTATCGTATTGTTTTATTTCCTCAAATTTATTTTTTAATACCTCTATTTCCTTAACATCCTCAATATTTCTAGCAACTCTTACCCATCCTAATGTATTGTTCTTACTATCCTTAGTTCTACTTGATATGGATTCTAATTCAACTACGCCATTTTTTGATTTTACTTTATCTATGGTTAATACCTTGTCCTTATTAAAATATTTGCTATCTATCATTTTAAGATTGGATTCAACTAAAAGAAAATCATAATAAACTTTCCCTATAAGCTCTTCTTCCTCATATCCTAAGACATCAATTACAGCTCTATTTATATAGGTTATTTTACCTTCTACATCAATTGTAAATATTAAATCCTTTATGTTTTCAGTAACGCCTCTAAGTCTTTGCTCATCTAGCTTCAATTTATTCTCCATCATATATTCTTCTGTTATGTCATTTAATCTTAAAACATAATAAAGATGTTTTTTCTTTCTTATTCTTTGAAGATTTACTCTTATTACTTCTCTCTCTTCATTTAACTTTATTATTCCCTTCCACTCTTTAAAATTTCTAAGAACACTTTCTATGCTAATTATATTTTTATCATATAAAAATTCTTTTATCTGTTTTTCTAAATCATAATAATTCTCATTAATATCTACTTTATTTGAAATTCTTTTTTTTCTACATTTTTCATTTGCATATATTACACTTAGATTATTGCTTAGTAATATTACCTCACTATTGCAATCAAATTCTATTAGATTAAAAAAAGCACTTAATTCATCTTGCATAAAATTTTTATTCTTAATAACTTGTAAAGAGTCAAAAAACATTCCAAAAACAAAGCTCATAAAAGATAAAAAGGTAAAGAAGATAATATTTATCTTTATTAGATCATTATCAGTAATAGATAAGGAAATTCCATAAACTAACTTTAATAACATAATAGCTCCGCTTATCATTATTGCTAAATATGTTATTTCTCTATATTTCAGGCATTTTACAAAACAAATTGCAACACAAAAAATATATATTAAAGCAACTATTCCTACTGTTAAATTTAATATTAAGGTATCCTGATAAATACCTAAATCATAATTCATATTTAAAACCTGTAGAATAATAGTTACTCCAATTACAGCTAGTAAGGTTGTCTTCTTATATTTACGTATAAATTCTTCAAACCTTTTCATAGCTAAAATAGCTAAAAGCATTAATATACCTCTAAACATTATGCTAAACAAATTCAAATCATAAACTTGATTTCTAGCTATTTTGCCCATAATTAACATAGCTATCATTTCACTAATTAAACTTATATATATAAGAGAAATCCCAAAAAAGTTTTTTCTCTTAAACCCTCTATAATATATAAAGCATATTGCTAATATCATGAAACAAAGAAGTATCTGTGTCATAACTATAACTTCTTCAATGGCACAATTTATGCTTAGATCATTAAATTGATTTCCATTTAATCCTATAATAATTTCTAAACTTTTTAAAAAAAATACAACTAATAAAACTATTGTAACTATAGCTATTCTTTTTATGTTTTTTCCTTTAATATTTAAATTATTAAAAAGTCCAATTAACATACCTAATTTATCCCCATTCTTAATTAGAATAATACTTTTATTATATATTAAATAAATCTTTTAAAAAGTTAAATTTGTATTTTTTTCAAAAAGTTATCTCTTTCTTCATAATATTACCATATTTATTTGTTGTTGACCTATTTATTTATAAGAACTACAATGTTAATAGAAAAATTTCAAAAATTTTATAGGAGGAATAAATGAATAATAAAACAAAAGGGATAATTTTAATAACAATATCAGCTTTTAGTTTTGCTCTTATGAGTACATTTGTTAAATTATCCGGAGATTTACCATCAATAGAAAAAAGTTTCTTTAGAAACTTAGTTAGTTGTTTTGTGGCATTTTATTTAGTAAAAAAAGATAATGCCTTAATTTTTGGTCACAAAGAAAATAGACTTGCTCTAATAGGACGTTCTGCTTTAGGAACTTTAGGAATTTGGGCTAATTACTATGCAATCGATAGATTAATGCTATCAGATGCTACTATTCTTAACAAATTAAGCCCATTTTTTGTTATTATATTTTCTTATTTATTCTTAAAAGAAAAGCTAAAGCTAGTTCATATAATATCTCTTTTAGTCGCCTTCTCAGGGGTTTTATTTATAGTTAGACCCTCTGGAAACTTAGCAAGTAACTTTATACCTGCTATAGTAGGTCTTTGCTCAGCAGCCTTTGCTGGTGGTGCATACACTTTCGTAAGATATTTAGGTGGAAAGGAAAAAGGAGCTACTATTGTTTTCTTCTTTTCTTTTTTCTCCATAGTAACAACTTTTCCTATTATGTTGTTCCAATTTAAATTTTTCACTTTAGAACAATTTATATTTTTAATACTTGCAGGTGTTGCCGCTTCTTGTGCTCAATTCGCCTTAACTGCCGCTTACAAATATGCTCCTGCTAGAGATATATCTATTTATGATTATACTCAAGTTATATTCTCAGCTTTAATAGGCTTCACTTTATTTGGAGATATTCCTGATAAAATTTCTTTAATAGGTTATGTTTTAATATTATTAGCATCACTTGCTATATTCTTATATAATAAAAAAGACATAGTAAAATAAAAAAAGCTACACAAAAGTGTAGCTTCTTTTATTTATTATTTTTAAAATAATCACAATATTTATTTATTTTACAAATATCACATTTAGGCTTTCTAGCTATGCAGCATCTTCTTCCATGAAAAATTAAAAGATGATGGGCTAGAGACCATTCTTTTTTAGGCAATTCTTTCTGAAGTTGCTTCTCAGTTTCCAAAACATTATCTGAGTGTGCCAATCCAATTCTATTAGAAACTCTAAACACATGAGTATCTACAGCAATAGATGGAACTCCAAAGGCATTTGATAAAACCACATTAGCAGTTTTTCTTCCCGCTCCTGCTAAAGAAGTTATCCCTTCCATAGTCTTAGGAACTTCTCCGTTGAAGTTTTCTTTTAACTGATGTACCATCATGATTAAGTTTTTCGCCTTATTTCTATAAAGCCCAATTTGCTTTATTCTATCTTCTAACTCTTCTTGACTTATTTTTAAGAAAGCATCTACATCAGGATAATCTCTAAATAAAGTTTTAGTTACCTCATTTACTTTTTTATCCGTAGTTTGTGCCGATAAAATAGTTGCAACTAAAAGTTGAAAAGGAGTTTCATAATTTAATTCACACTTAGCATCTGGATATTCTTCTTTTAAAATTTCTAATACCTCTTTAGTTCTCTTTTTCATAACATTTACCCCTAGTCTTTATATACACCTCTATAGCTCTCTGGTAAAAGACTTGCAATGCCTTTCATAAGGTGTCTTAAAGATCTTTCCTCATATTCGTGTTTGTCCTCACCTTTTTCTTTCTTAGGTAATTCTATAGGTCTGCCAAATTTTATATTAACTTCAGCATGATAAAATTTTTCAGCTCCCATATTTTCATCATTTATTGGCATAAGTTTTTCTGTTCCTGTCATTCCAAACGGAACAATTTTAGCCTTTGTTAATCTAGCTATAAGTAGAACTCCTTTTTTAGCCTCTATCATTTCACCATTTCTACTTCTAGTTCCCTCTGGGAAAATGACTATATTTTCCCCATTTTTTACAGACTTAACTATTTTATTAAGTGACTCTCTATCTGCTGAGTTAGGTTTTATTTTTATATTTTTAACCAATCTAGTTCCTATATTAGTTAAAGCCTCATCATTAAGTTTTACTCCTGCTATGAAATATGGATCATAGTCATTTCTTAAAACTTTATCTAAAATTAAACCGTCTGCATTACTTAAATGATTTCCTATAAATATAAAAGGTCCCTTTTCTTTTTTTATTTCTTCAAGTCCTTCAACTTTTAAGTCAGCATATTTATTTAAACATCTTCCGATTAAAGTTCCCGCTATTGGTTTAAACATACTATCTGGTAGTCTAACTAAAACATTAGCCCCTATACGAGTAAACATTCAATTACCTCCTGAATTAAATTTTAACAATATATTATTATACATCATAAAAATTTAAAAGTCTATTTTTAAAATCCTTAAGATTATCTGAATTAAGTTGATATTCTGATATATCAGCCTTCTCCACCAATGCTTTTCTTACCATTATATTTCTTAATATTGTATTTTTCCCTCTCCATCCACAAGAGGTTTTTTTGAAAGTTTCATTAAATTCTTTTTTGCTCATTTTATCAATATCATCAAAGGAATCCTTTTGCATAAAATCAAAAGGTCTAAACTCTTCTATATTGGTGTATGAAATCCCTTTATTATATGGACATTCTTTTTGGCAACTATCACACCCAAATATTCTTCCCTTCATAAGCTTAAAATATTTATCTTCTATATCCTTTTTTTGAGTTATATATGACATGCATGAATTAGTGTTTTTTATTCCGCTCCTATTTAAAACTTTAGTTGGACAATTCTTATAGCATATTTCACAAGTTCCGCACTCTTTAAAAGTTCTAAGTTCCTCTAAAGTTTTCTCTTCATCACATTCAATATCTAGATTAGTTATTATTTCTCCTAAAAATACATAAGAACCATATTTTTTAGTAATTAACATATTATTTTTACCAATAAAACCTATGCCACCTAAATAAGCAATATACCTTTCAGGCAAAGAATTACTATCAACTAAAGCTACTGCCTTTCCACCTAAATTTTCTATATATTCACCTATCTTCTTTAAATAAGAACCTACAACATAATGATAATCTTTTCCTCTTGTGTAAACTGAAAAACCATTATCAACATATTCTTCATTATATAAATAAGGAAAAGCAATTGTTATTATGGTTCTTCCATCTTCCATATAAACTTTAGGATTAACTCTCTTTTCAATGTCTTTTTCTTCAAACTCATTTTCAAACCTTTTTTCTTTTCTTATATTGTACACCTCTTCAAGTTCTGAAAATCTTCTACACTTTACAAATCCAACATTATCTAAACCTAAAGATTTGCAATACTCTAAAATTTTTCCCTTCAAAAATTATCACCTCAAATTATATAAACAAAAGACTATACTAAAATCTCTTTTTAATAACACCTAAACAAAAATTAAACCTTCTGTTTTTTATTACTAAAAATAATTTTACATATAGTCTTATTATAAATCAAATATTAACAACTAACTTGTTTATAGTCTAATTTTTAATAACTGCTGGAATTCCAACAACAGTTTTCCCTTGTGGAACATCCTTTAATACTACAGCGTTGGCTCCTATTTTGGCTTCATCTCCTATATTTATTGGTCCTAAGACTTTAGCCCCACATCCAATTATAACATTGTTTCCAACCGTCGGATGCCTTTTCCCTTTTTCTTTTCCAGTTCCTCCAAGGGTAACACCATGATATATTGTTACATTATCTCCTATCTCTGCAGTTTCCCCTATTACAACACCCATTCCATGGTCTATAAAAAGACCTTTACCTATTTTAGCTCCTGGATGGATTTCTATCCCTGTAAAAAATCTTCCTAACTGAGAAATTAACCTTGCTAGAAAAAACAATTTAAATCTATATAACCTGTTAGCAATTCTATAAAAAATCAAAACATGAATACTTTGATAAAGTAAAAGAACTTCTATCTTTGATCTAGCTGCAGGATCATTTTTCATAACACTTTCTATATCATATCTTAGTTTTTTAAACAAAATTTTCACTCCTACTGATTAATCATATAGCCCTGTTGAAAAATATTTCTCCCCTCCATCAGGTGCTATAACTAATACTTTTTTATCCTTATCTAGTTTCTCTAAAACTTCTTTTGCTCCTTGAAGAGCTGCACCTGAAGATATTCCTATAAGAACTCCTTCTTTATCAGCAAAACTTTTTGCCATAGAATATGCATCTTCGTTGCTAACCTTTATTATTTCATCAACTACTGAGTTATCATATATCTTTGGTATAAATCCAGCACCTATTCCTTGAATTTTATGAGGTCCTGGTTTTTCTCCTGATAAAACTGCTGAGTCACTTGGTTCTACAGCAACTATCTTTATATTTGGATTAAATTCTTTTAATCTTCTTCCTATACCTGTAATAGTTCCTCCAGTTCCAACTCCAGCTACTAGAACATCTAGGTCTGGTAAATCTCTTATTATTTCTTCAGCTGTAGTTTCATAATGTTTCTTTGCATTTGCTTCATTTAAAAATTGTTGTGGCATAAAGTACCCTTTTGTTTTAGCTAACCTCTCAGCTTCCTCAATGGCTCCTTTCATACCTTTGCTTCCTTCAGTTAATATGATTTCTGCTCCATAAGCTTTTATCATATCTCTTCTTTCTTTACTCATAGTTTCAGGCATTGTTATAATAACCTTGTATCCTTTAACCTTTCCAATCATTGCTATTGCAATTCCTGTATTTCCACTAGTAGGTTCCACTATGACACCATTTTCTTTTAATAATCCATTTTTTTCAGCTTCTTCTATCATTCCTAAAGCTGCTCTATCCTTTATGCTTCCTCCTGGATTAAACTTTTCTAATTTAACAAATACCTGTGGTAAATTTTCTCCCTTAAATAAGTTGTTAGCTTCTAATATTGGTGTATTTCCTATTAAACTTAAAAGATTTTCAAAAATCATATAAATTTCCTCCTAAAAATATATAATAAAAGGTCCCTACACTATTTAGAGACGAAGCATTTTTCTCCGTGGTTCCACTCTAATTAGGTAAAGACCTCACTTAATCAAGTACATAAATACTCTATCACGTTAACGGGTGATACTCGAAAATTTCTACTATTTAAACTCTTCGAAATTTCTGTTCAAAAGCGCACTTCTTATAAAGCTTTGGTGAAAGATTTCCAGCATCACTTTCTCTCTGTGACCTTTCTTTATAATACTTTACTTTATCACAACATTTATCCGACTATTCTGATAAGAATTATATATTTCATTATATGCTTTTATTTATTTTTGTCAACTAATCTGCATACTTTTTCTTAAATTTTCTTTTTAAATTATTAGGAATCAATTCATCAACTATATCATGAATAAGAACCATACCAACTAATTTTTCTTCATAGTCTACAACTGGAATAGATATCAAATCATATTTAGTAGATTTTTCTATGGCATCATCAATAGTACTATCTATATTAACACTTATAGAAGATGTATGCATAATTTCCTTAAGTCTAGTATTTTCCTCATTCATTATTAAGTCTCTTAGAGTTACTACTCCTTTTAGTCTGTCCTCTTCATCTGTTATATAAACATAGTACATAACCTCTTCATCAGCATTTAACTCTCTTAATAGCTCTATAGTTTCTTTAACTGTAAGATCTAAATTAAAGGATATAAAGTCCTTATTCATGATACTACCTACAGATTCATCTGAATAACCCATAAGTTCTTTAACTTCTTCAGCATCTTCATTTTCTAGAGCAATTAAAACTTTTTCTCTTTCCTCTTCATCTAGCTCATCTATAATATCTGCGATTTCATCATTGGGAATATTTTCAAAAAGTTCTGCTGTTTTAGAATGAGAAAGTCCCTTTATGATACTGCTTTGTACTTCTGGTTCTATTTCTTCTAAGGTATCTGCAGCTAAGTCTTCATCTAAGCTATCAAAGACCTTTTTTCTGTTTGTAGCATCAAGTTCTTCAAGTATATCTGCTAAGTCTGCAGGATGTAGTTTTTGAAGCTTTTTATAAGGAATAGCTAATTTTAAGTTCTCATTTATCATTTCTAAAGACTCAACGTCTTCCCACATAATAACTTTTTCTTGGAACTTCTCTCTAAATATCTTAGCTAGTATCTTTCCTAAAGTTTCCATACCCTTACGTCTAAATTTAACTATTTTCCCTGTTTCAACGGCTATAACTCTAAATTCTCCTGCTATCTTAACTATTCTTAAGTCATCAACCTTAACTACCTTTTTTCCATTTATATCAACTATTTTTCTATCTAATAAATTTTGAGATAATAAGTAGCTATAATTTCTTGGCAAGATTTCTCTGCTACCTCTTATTTGTATTTTAAACTTACCATTATCTCTTTGATAAAAGTCTATATTCTTAAATTCATAATCAAATATAACTCCATCTCTTTTTACTTTATATCCTATAATTCTTGGATATCCCTCTTCTGTTGTTACATATACGTCCTTTAAAACGCCTAGAACTTCATTAAATTCGTCATATATTTTCTTATTGATTATGTTACTGTATAAAAACATTGTTAATTTATTCATACATATCTCCTCCTCTTAACTCTAAAATTCAAATGAATTTTAAAATTAAATTTCATTATCAAGAAAAGGAGAAGTATGTCCTAAATTTACTAAATAGAAAATAACTTTCCTCTTCTCTTGTTTTATTTAATTTTAAATTGCACCTATCTTCTCGAGGGCTATCTTCCATTTAGTTTCACCACCTATAAATAAAAAATTACATAACTCTCTAATTTATTATATTATATAGACTTTAAAATGCAACGTTTTACTCTTATTTAAATAAAAATATTTTATTTTTATTTGACTTTATTACTTCATCATGGTAAAGTGACAATAAATTAAAGTTTAGGAGGAAATTATGAAAAAAGGATTATCTTTATTATTTGCCATATTAATTCTTTCAACCCTACTTTACGGTTGTTCCTCAAAAAATGTGGAAAACAAAAAGGATGAAAACACTATAGTAGTTGGAATAGATGATACCTTTGTTCCTATGGGGTTTAGGAATGAAAAAGGAGAAATTGTTGGTTTTGATATTGATTTAGCAAAAGAAGCCTTCAAAAGAATGAATTTAAAAGTTGTTTTTCAACCAATTGATTGGTCAATGAAAGAAACCGAACTTACTAACGGAAATATAGATGTGATTTGGAATGGATATACTATGACTCCGGAAAGAGCTGAAAAAGTTGCCTTTACAAAACCCTATTTAAAAAATAGACAAGTTATTGTTACTCTTTCTGATTCTAACATAAAAACTTTAAATGACTTAAAAGATAGAACAGTTACTACTCAAGATGGTTCAAGTTCTTTAGATACATTATTTGAAAGACCAGAATTAACTAAAACCTTTAAGGGTGGAGAGCCTGTATTATTTGACAGTTTTAATGATTGCTTTATGGATTTAGAGGCTGGAAGAAGTGATGCTGTTGTTTGCGATGAAATTCTTGCTCAATATTATATTTCAAAAAAAGATACAAATAAATTTCACGTACTGTCTGAGGATTTAGGAGAAGAAAGCTATAGCATCGGACTTAGAAAGGATTCTAATTTAGTAGATTCTCTAAATAAGGCCTTAGATGAAATGAAAAAAGATGGAACTACAGCTAATATATCTAAAAAATGGTTTGGAAAAGACTTAGAAAATTAAAGGAGGTACAAGCTTTGGATTATATTATTACTTTAATGCCTTCAATAATTGATGGCTTAAAAAATACATTAGGCGTTTTTATATTAACATTAATACTTTCTATTCCTTTAGGAATATTTGTTGCAATACTTAGATTATCAAAAATTAAACTAATAAGTTCTTTATCATCTTTTTATGTTTGGGTAATGCGTGGAACCCCTCTACTATTACAATTAATCTTTATATTCTTCGGATTACCTATCATAGGAATTAGCATTAATAGATTTCCTACTGCTATAATAGCCTTTACATTAAACTATGCTGCTTATTTTGGAGAAATATTTAGATCAGGTATAAAAGATGTTGATAAAGGACAATTTGAAGCATGTAGAATCCTAGGACTTTCAAAATGGTTTGCATTTAAGAAGATAATTCTTCCTCAAGCATTTAAAAAGACTTTACCATCTATAGCAAACGAAGTTATTACACTAGTTAAAGATACATCATTAGTTTATGTAGTTGGTATAGGAGAACTTTTAAGAGCTGGAAAAATAGCAAGTAATAGAGATGCTTCTCTTATTCCATTATTCTTAACAGGAATTATATACTTAATATTAGTAGCAGTATTAACTAAATTATTTGATAGATTTGAAAAAAAGTATTCATATTATAATTAGGAGGGTTTTAAAATGATAGAAATTAAAAATTTAGAAAAATCTTTTAAAGGAAATAAAATATTAAAAAATATTTCTTTCACCTTTAAAGAGGGCGAAATCTTGACCCTACTTGGCCCTTCTGGTGCTGGTAAAACCACAATACTTAGAATATTAAATGGTCTTGAAACTTGTGATTCTGGAAGTATAAGCCTAGATAATATAAAAATTTGTGAAAATGGAATATATGCTGATTCAACCATCTTAAAAGAAATTCACAAAAAAATCGGTCTAGTATTTCAAACATTTAACCTATTTCCCCATATGAGTATTTTAGAAAATTTAATCTTAGCTCCAATGCACACTTTAAATCTATCTCTAAAAGAAGCTACTGATAAAGCATTAAAAATACTTTCTAAGCTTTCTCTAGAAGATAAAGCTAAAGCCTATCCTTGTGAGCTTTCAGGAGGTCAAAAACAAAGGGTTGCCATTGGAAGAGCTTTAATGTTAAATCCCAATTATATATGTTTTGATGAACCAACTTCAGCCTTAGACCCTACATTAACAAAGGATATTGCAAATATTATAAAATCCTTAGCTGGAGAGAATATAGGGGTATTAATAATAACTCATGATATGGAATTTGCAAAAGAAGCTTCTTCAAGAGTTATAAAACTAGACTCTGGAGAAATCTTAAAAGATCTTCCCTCTGAAAAATTTTGGTGTGAAACATCTGCTATATAAAACTAAATTATAAAAATTACAAACTATACTTTTAATAAATTAGGCTAAACAGAATTTTCTATTTAGCCTATTATTATTTTATTTCAAACTTGATGATTATTTTATATTAGATTCAATCTGGCCCTTTAATTTTTTTATTTCTTCTTCATTACTATTTCCATTTAAGAACTTATCATATTCATAAGTTAAACTTTTCAACAACTCTATATTTTTTAAGCTTTCAGTTCCTTTTAATTCTTCCTCTGCTTTTGCAAGTTCATTCATATAATTGCCTTTAAAGTCATTCCAATTCTTCTCATTAAATTCTTTAATTCCATCTACTTTATTCACTAATTCATCATATAAACTTTTGATTTTATTTTTCCCATATTCCTCTTTTGAATTTTTTTCTTCTGGCACTTCAGTTGGATTTGGTGAAACACTCTGTGATGGATTAACCTGTTGAGTGTTTGACTCCTTTGGCACTGTTTCCTTTGCACTCTTACATCCCATAGTAAAAAATGTTACTCCAACCAAAAATGCAATTATTAATTTTTTCATATTTTCACCTCAAAATTTACTTTTAACTTAGTATCCCCTTTAAAAGCAAAAAAATAAATGGATAGTTAAAAACTATCCATTTATAGAAATTCTATTTCTCTTAAAAGTTAAAACTATATAAAAGCATAAAAGACATAAAAAAACTTCACTAATCACTGTACCATTCAAAAAATTAGTACCTAATAGACCTAGAGAGTTTTCTATTAGTATAAGAGATAAAGTAATTATTAAAAATGTAACACCTTTTTTATCAGAATGCTTCTCCTTCTTGAAAAGTAATAAAGCACTTAATATTATGGTCAATATAGATATATATATAGCCTTAAACAAAAAATACTTTTCTGTTGTAATTAAATAACCATATTCCCATGAAACAGTAAAAAAAGGATTAAAAACAGCTATCATAATGAAATAAAATCCTATTAATATAAATGGAGCAAATTTAAAAAATCCAAATTTTATTTTATCACTCCTTAAAAATATATAGAAAGCTAGTATTACTATTAAAGGAATATATACTATGTCCAAAAAACCAGAGTACTTAAATAGACTTATATATCTCTGATTATTTACTAATGATAAGGCTATTAAAGAGCTTATTCTTACTATTTGTAGTAAAAAAACTATACCTATAATATTTTTTATTTTTTTAGGTGAATATCTATAATTTCCTACTAAATTACCTATAGTAATAAAAATTATAAGAAACAAAACTGTGTAATAAATAAATGTTTGATTCATAACTCCTCCTCAATCATTTCTCACCTATTTTGTTTACATATTAAATAATCATTACTATAAAGTATTATTTATATTACTTATTTATTCCTAAAACTTGTATTCCATCTTTAACACATTGAACTCTTAATGGGAAATCTGGTCCTCTTTCTCCATCTATATCAGTAACTATTTCCTCATTAGATTCTATAAGTAATTCATCTGTTTTTATATACTCGATTCTAGAGTCTTCTAAATGCTCTCCTTTTAATACCTTTATGAACATAGGTATTAATTCTGGAATATGACAAGCCTTAAATATAACTACATCTAAGAATCCATCTTGAACTTTTGCCTTAGTTGCTAATTTAAAGTTCCCTGCTGTTTGACCATTAAAAACAAGCATTAAATATATAGGCTCATTAAATACTGTTCCATTAGCAGTTATTTTAACATCTAGTTTTCTAAAGTTAGGTAATTCTTCTAATCCTTTTAAATAATATGCTAATTTACCTATTGTATTTTTTAAGTTTGTATCTGTCTTTTGAGATACATCAGTAAATAATCCTGTAGATAATACATTTACAAAATAATTATCATTTACTTTACCTAGATCAACACCAACAGCATGAGAGTCTAATATTTGCTCAACACATGCACCAGCATCTTGAGGCATTCCTAAGTGTTTTGCAAAGTCATTTGCTGTTCCTACTGGAATGATTCCTATTGGAATATCGATGCCTCTTTTCTTCATAGCATTAACAACAGTATCAATAGTTCCATCGCCACCTGCAATAAGTATGTATTCATAAGTAGAATCTATTACATCTAAAGCATGTATTACATCCACTCCTCTTTGAATTCTATAAGGAACTATAGTATATCCTTTTTCTTGGTGCATAGTTATTATCTTATCAAGTTCTTTTAAAATAGCATTTTCTCCTGAATATGGATTATATATGAATCTTACTTTCTTCAATGTTTTGCGCCTCCAATTTTAATTCTTTATTATAAATTAAATTGATATTTCCTTTAATTAATGGTATCATTTTTAATATATTAACAAACTTACAATATTATAAAATTATATCATTTGTTAATCCTATTGTCGATAATATAATGTCGGTAAATGTTTTGACTTTAATCAATATTTATGCAATAATATCTATGTTTTAACTTTATATTCACAATTAATTTTAAATTAATTCATTATATATTGATATTTAATCTAAAACTTATGGATACACATTAATATAATTTTATTATTGTTAATCTTTTTATTAGGAGTGATTATATGAGAAAAAGTAGTATACCAAATATATTTACTTTTATAAACCTATCTTTTGGTATATTATCATTATTAGCAACATTTAAATCAGACTATCTGTTAGCCTCAATATTTATAATTATGGCTGGATTAGTTGATAGATACGATGGAAGAGTTGCACGTTACTTAAATGTTTCTAGTGATCTTGGAAAAGAACTAGATTCTTTAGCTGATTTAGTATCATTTGGTGTTGCACCATCAGTACTAACTTTTGTATTTTATAATTTTGAATCTTTAGGTCCTAAAGGAATTATAGGTTATGCATTATTACTTTGCTTCCCTATTTGTGGAGCTTTTAGATTAGCTAGATACAATGCAACTGAATTTGACGGTATATTTAGAGGAGTACCTATAACTATTGCTGGAGCGGTTGTAGCTTTATTTATTTTATTAACTGTAAATAATCCTATAAATATTATATTCCCAATAGTAATATTAGCTGTATTCTCTTACTTAATGGTTAGTAATTTACAATTAAAGAAATTTTAAAAAAAAGCCTATTAAAGAATTTTCTTTAATAGGCTTTTTTATTATTTTTCTTCCTCTTCTCTAATAGAATTATCAAAAAACAAGTCATGTTCAACTTCAGTTAGAATTACATCCTTCGAAGCTTTAGCTGTTATAACTTGAGATTTAAGTTTTATATACTTAATATATGCATCTTCATTATCTTTAATTATCTCTAAAACAGAGTCTATTATTTTTCCCATTTCATCGACTCTGTCTAAAGCCTCATCTAAATCCCTTTTCCTTACTTTGGCTATATTATTTAACTCTCCAGCTGATCCCACTAAAAGTCTATAAGTATTTGCATAGCTACTTAAAAGTGAACTTAAATTATTAATCTCATTAAAATGTCTCTTAAAAACTTCAGTTTGACTCATTCTCTAAATAACTCCTTATTAAAATTTTAGCACTCATTTAAAAGTTCAAAATATTCTTTATGAAAGTCTTTTTCTATTCATCGCACATAAATAAAATATCTGAACCATCTTTTCCTTTACTGCTTAAAGTTACCTTTCTTCCCCATAAAACATTTATATACTTTAATGTTTTTTTAGCATAAGTAGCCTCTAATTCTCTACCATCAAAGACATGTTCTAAATCTAAGGTCATATCTTTTTTATTTAACTCTTTAACCCTAATATGTGGAATAGAACTCACTCCACATTCATCTGCAATTAAGTTTCTAATATTTTTCCATCCTGATTCATCTGAAACTTCATCTACAACATAATCGAATCCTTTTTTAACATATTGAAATAAATTAAGTTCCTCGCAAAGCTCCCTAGTTAAATATTTCCTTATAAAAGAATTATCTCTTTCTAAAGCTCTTACCTCAAAAATCTTTTCTTTACCATACCTTTTTTCTATATCTTGAAAAATTCTAAATCCTATATAATATGGATTTAATCCATAGGCAATAGGTGCTACAACATCATTGTGCCTTTTTAAAAACTCTAAATGAAGTCCTTGTGGTAAATTTAATTTTTTCAAAATATTATAATGCCAATAACTTGCCCATCCTTCATTCATTATCTTAGTCTCTATCTGAGGTAGGAAATATAAACTTTCTCTTCTAACTATTTTTAAAATATTTTTTTCCCAATCCTCTAAATTACTATAATCTATTATAAATTGAAGAATATCATCATCTGGATTTAATGGAATTTTACTTATATCTGGAGGGAGTATTTCCTCCATAGTGTCCAAAATCCCTCTATTTTCTTTTTTCTTATTAAATATACTTAATACTCTTTGTCTCTGCTCATCTTGAGACTCTCTCTTTTCACCTATAACTCTTGGAATTTGATATCTTATTGAATGAGCAGCATCTAATATTCTCTCAACTTGACTATAGCCTATGCTTGGATCATTTATATATCCTCTTATGGTGTCTGCATCTAGCTTAAACATTTCTAAGGTATTGTCTGCATCTGTACCTTCTGCAAACATTCTATTATTTTTAAAGAAATCATTATGACCATATACATGTGCCATAGTTAGTATTTGAAGCAACAATGTATTATCCTTCATTAAATAAGCTAGGCAAGGATTAGAATTTATAACCATCTCATATGGTAATCCTGTCATATTTAATGAATATAATGTTTTATTTTTTTCATAAGCCTTACCATAACTCCAATGTGGGTATTTAGAAGGCATTCCTACATATGCTTCATAGCTTAACATCTCATTATATCCTATAATCTCATATTCCTGTGGATAATAATCAAGCCCTTCACTTCGAGCTATTTCTTCTATTTTATTGTTCCACCCTTCTAAATCTTTTAAATTATAATCCATATTTAAAGCCCCTTATCTTAAAACTCTCATTCCTTATTTTCTTCCTGAAGTTCTTCAGATAGCATATATTTTATGGCATTCCATAAATCCTTCTTTTCCTTTACAGCTACAGAAACGAAATTTTTCTTACTTATTTCCTTTTTAAATCTGTAGAACATTGTAGTAGAATACGTTGAAGGTAGAAGTTCTATATAACCAAACATATTGCTTAAATCTGAAATTTCATTTACAGCCTTCATAGCCCTTTCATTGTCTTCACTCCAGTTATCTCCATCAGAAGCATAGAAAGGATATATATTCCAAACACCTGGATGATATTTTTCTTTTATTAAATCTATGGCTGCATTTATACCTGATGATATATAAGTTCCTCCAGATTCGCCTTTATGGAAGAACTCATATTCATTAACATTCTTAGCTGTAGTAGTATGAGATATGAATTCAAAGGCTATATTATGATATTTTCTTCTTATAAATCTAGATAGAACAAAGAAGAATGATCTTGCTAAATACTTTTTAGTATTATCCATGGATCCTGAAACGTCCATTATAAATATCATTACAGCATTACTCTCTTTTTTAGGTTGTTTTTTTACTTTGTAATATCTTAAATCATCTTCTCTAAAAGGAAATCTTTCGATTTCCTCTTTTTTACCAATTTCAAGCAATGCTCTTTTCTTCCCTTGTTTTCTCGCTATTTTAGACATAACAGTCTTTTTCTTTGCAAGCCTTGGTCTTATACCATATTTTTGATATCCCCTTTTCCTAGCTGCACTTTCAACTATTATTTCAGAATATTTCTTTCTATCTAAGTTAGGCAAATCAAGATCCTCAACTATATAATCCATAAGCTCCTCTAAGGTTATCTCGGTTTCATATATATCTTTTCCTTCTTGATTTCCTGCCTTATTATTTCCAATAGCTTTTCTCTTATCACTCGCTATTCTATCTCCTCGTCTCTCTTCTCCAGTACCAGTTGTAACACCTTTATTGTTTGAACCATAAATAAATTGATATTCTTTTATTCCCCTAATAGGAATTTTATATTTTTTATTTTTAGTTTCTCCAATTATACTTTCCTCAGAAAGTATATCACCTAAATTTTCTTTAATTGATTTTTCTACTAGCTGTCTGTGACGTCTTCTATCCTCTATAGATCTATCATGTTCTACATGGTTCTCTCCCTGATCTCTAAATATGGCCATTTTTTAATCCTTCCATAGGTTATTAGCTGCATACTTTAAGATTACATCGCAGCAGTGTGGACAATAACCATTCTTCTCCATTTGATTTACCATTGAATCATACTTCTTATCTTGATCTTTATCTCTTACTCTAGATTTTGTTATTATTCTTGATAAATCTTTAACTGAAGCTGTTAATTTCTTCTCAATGGCTTCTTTTAGTGGTTCATAAGATCTATAGTCCATTTTTCCGCCACTTCTAACTATATAGAACATATATGATGTTACATCAGCTCTAAATCCTTTAGCTGAGGATTCTGATATTCCTATTTGTTCCTCTATACTTCTCATGAATTCTTCATCTGGTTCTAGTTCTTCACTAGTTGCAGAATCTTTAAGTTTTGTTTTATTTACATAAGCCTCTGCATTATCTATATAATTATTAAATAAGCTTTCTGCCTGTTCTTGGAATGAATGAATAAATGCTTTTGTAATTTCTTTTTCAAGAATCTTATTGTATTCTTTTCTTATAGTATCTTGGATATATCCTAAATATTTTTTCTTATCATCTTGAGATATATCCATATCCTTAACTGACTTTATAATACTTTCCATTACACTTAGTGGATTTATACACTTATGCTCAGCATTTGATAAAGCATTATCTATAGCCTTTATAATAAATCTTGTTGAAATTCCTTTCATACCTTCCATAGGACCTGCTTCTTCTTTAAGCTCTAAAACGTCGATTCTCTTAGTTGTTCCTTTTTCAACAATTTCCTCTCCGTTATAAAGTTTAAGTTTAGTAACTGGATCAACCTTCATCGAAGGAAGTAATCTTGTTAAAATAGCAAACATTGAAGCTATTTCTATAGTGTGAGGTGCTATATGAGCATCAAAGTTAGATTTCTTTAATATTTTTTCATAAATCTTTTGCTCTTCACTAAGTTCTAAACAATATGGAACTTCAACTTTTACAATTCTATCTAAAATAGCTTCATTAGTATGATCTGATTTAAACTTGTTCCATTCAGCCTCATTAGAGTGAGCTATTATAAGTCCATCAAAATAAATCATTGATCCCTTACCAGGTGATGGAATAGACTTTTCTTGGGTTGCAGTTATTATAGTGTGTAAATATTCAACATCATTTTTAAACACCTCAATAAATTCAACCATACCTCTATTACCAACGTTAAATGCTCCATTTAATGAGAATATTCTTGGATCATCTTCTGGATACATATCCATTTTAGAAATATCAATAGATCCTGTTAAAATAGATGTATCTTGGTTATTAGGATCTACTGGAGGTACAACTCCAATTCCCTTTCTTGAACGAATTGAAAAATTCTTTGTTGAAACTGGGAATTTTTCGTATTCTCCACCAAATTCGTTTAATAATCTATACTTACAAACTGGACATAAGTCTCCTTCAATCTTAACTCCTAACATATCTTCAAATTCTTTTCTTAAATGTTTAGGTATTAAGTGTAATGGCTCCTCATGCATTGGACATCCGTCTAAAACATAAATTGGTGGTGCACTTTCTAAAGACTTTTTGATTGCCTCTACTAAGGAAGATTTACCTGCTCCAACAGGTCCTACCAAGTATAATACTTGTCTAGCTTCCTCCCCTTTCATGGATGCTGAGTGGAAGTAATTCATAATTTTCATAATAACTGTATCAATTCCATAAAAGTCTTCTTTAAAAAAGTTATATTTTTTTATTTTTTCATTACCATATATTTTTTTGATTTTTGCATTTTCCTCTGGTCTTAATATTTCGAAGCCCTTATCTACAATCAAATCATAAACTCTCTTATGAGAAAGTTTTGCAATATCAGGATTAGCTTTTACAATTTCTAAATAATCAATAAATGTTCCTCTAAATTTTTGCTTATTATGTTTTTCCCTATCACTTTTTATAAACTCTTTAAAATCCATTGTAATCCCTCCTTTACCCTAAATATATTCACCATACATTATGTTCTATGACAAAATATTTTATATAAAATAAAAAAAGAGAAATCAGTTTAACTAATTTCTCTTTTTATACTTCTCATAATCTTTTAAAGTTGTAATAATAAAAGAACCATATTTTTTTATTTTCTGTTCACCAAAACCTCTAATATTCTGTAATTCCTCTTTGTCCTTAGGATTTTTATTTATTATTTCCATAATCATAGAATCAGTGAAAACTATGTAAGGTTTAATACCCTCTTTTTTAGATAAGTCTTTTCTTAAAATACGCAATCTTTTAAAAAGTTCTAGATCCTTGCAAACTTCTTTTTCATTTTTATTTACATCTAAAAATACCTTTTCTTCCCCTTTTAATATGTTTATGGATTTTCTATTTAATTTTAGCATGGAGTATGTTCCTTCTTTTCTCTCTAAGACATTAATAGCTAAAAGCTCATTTATTACATCCTTTATGTATTTACCAGTGTATTCTTTCATTATTCCAAAGGTAGAAAGTTCATATAGCTTATATCTCTCTATTTTAGGGCCATGTACTCCTCTTAAAATATCTATTAATACACTTTCTCCAAAGGCTTCTTTTGTTCTATAAATACATGATAATATCTTTTGAGCTTCTAAGGTCATATCTATAAAATTAGTGTTTTTTAAACAATTACTACAGTTATTACAGTACTTTATCGAATTCTCTTCTCCAAAATAGTCTAAAATATATTTTCTAAGACACTTATCAAAGTTACAAAACTCTATTATTTTCTCTAATTTTTTAAGCTCTATTGTCCTTCTTGATATTTCTGTTGTGGAACTTATTAAATAATCCATAAGACGTATATCCTGTTCTGAATAAAGAAGATAACACTTAGCTAAACTTCCATCTCTTCCTCCTCTTCCTATTTCCTGATAATAATTTTCTATACTCTTTGGGAAAGTTGAATGTATTATAAACTTAACATCAGGCTTATCTATTCCCATTCCAAAAGCATTTGTAGCAATCATAACCTTAAAATTATCATTTAAAAATTCTTCTTGATAATAAATTTTCTCCTTATCTTTTAATGATCCATGATATTTACCAACACTCTTTCCTCTATAAATCATATTTTTATAAAGTTCTTCAACCTCATTTTTAGTAGAACAATAAATTATTCCTGACTCTTCCTCATGCTCACTTATTATTTCACTTATACACTCTAATTTTTCCACTTCTTTTAATATATTTATCTCTAAATTATCTCTAGTAAAACTTCCTTTATAAACAAACGGAGTCTTAAGACCTAATAGCTCTATGGAATCTTTCATAACAATTTCTGTTGCTGTTGCTGTAAATGCTGTAACAATTGGTCTTTTTCTTAATTTATTTATAAAAGGCTTTATCTTGCTATAACTTTTTCTAAAATCATGTCCCCACATTGAAACGCAGTGTGCCTCATCTACTACTACTTGAGTAATATTAGCTTTTTCTACGTTTTCTAAAAAATACTTATTTTCTAAACGCTCTGGTGAAACATAAAGAAGCTTTATTTCCCCTCTTATGAAACTTCCTATTATTTTTTTAACTTCTTTAAAATCATTTCCACCACTTATATATTCTGCCTTAATACCTAGAGAATTTAAATTATCAACTTGATCCTTCATTAAAGATATTAAAGGAGAAATAACTAAGGTTACTCCACTAAAAATATAAGCGGGTATTTCATAACACAGGGATTTTCCCCCTCCAGTAGGTAATATACAAAATATATCTCTCCCACTTAAAATCTTCTCTATTACCTCTTGCTGTCCTTTTCTAAACTCTTTATATCCAAAAATATTATTTAATATTTCAAACGCTTTTCTCATTTTCCTCCTAAAGTCCTTACTAAATCTAACTTATTAGATTAAAATTCACCATCAAAGTAAATTCCTAATTATGAATATTATACTATAAAATAAACTCTAAACAAAAAGCTATATTTTAAAACAATTTTGATTTTCATTTTAAATTAAGTTAGGTCTGAAATGCTAGCTAAAAATCAAAATTCACCTAAAATAAAGCTCAAGAAAAAGAGGCTCTAAAATTAAAGAGTCTCTTTTGATTATTTCATATTTTTATTTTAATATTCAATTTGCATTATTTACTAAGTATCTTTAAAAACTCTTTACTCTTCTCAACTATATCTTCACTATTTAATAAAGCTGATATAACTGCAACCCCTTCTAGATTTTCTAAAATATCCTCACTTAAATTTTTAGGAGTTATCCCTCCAATTCCATATAAGGGAACAGAGGAAACTTTTCTTATTTCTTTTAAAGTTTTTAAAGTCATTAAAGTTGCATCATTTTTGCTATTTGTTGAGAATAATGCTCCAACTCCTAAGTTATCTGCTCCATCTTCTATTGCTTTTAAAGCCTGTTCGCTATTATGAACTGTAACACCTATAACAGCATTTTTCGGCATTATTTTTCTTGCTAAAGTAACATCCATATCATCTTGTCCTATATGAATCCCATGAGCCTTTACTGCTAAAGCAACATCTACTCTATCATTTACTAAGAAAAGAGCTCCAAACTCCTCACATAATTCTTTTAAAACCTTAGCCTCTTTACACATTTCCTTGGTGTTTTTATTTTTTGCTCTATACTGGACAATAGATGTTCCCCCAATTAAAGCACCCTTTGTTTTCTCCAAAAGCTTATCAAAAGGCATTCTATAATCAGTCACTAAATATAATTTTCTACACTCTGAATTATTCATAATGAACCTTCTTTCTTTCTCTTATAGTTTCCTCATTAATTATTGAAAGTTCATCTAAAAGGTTATGCTTAAAGGTCATTAACCCATCTTTATCCTTCATTTTCTCCTCAGCTATTTCTCCACATATTCCCCAAGTTGCTACAGCTTTGACTACTTCTTTAAATCTTAAAGTAGAATCATCATAAAAACTTAAAACAATGGTTAATAAAGCTCCAAGCATACATCCTGTTCCTGTTATTTTACTCATCTTATATGTTCCATTTTTAATAAGGGCTGAATCCTTTCCATTTGTTATAAAATCACATCCCCCTGAAACAACTATTATTAAATTTCTTTCTTTTGCGTATTCTTTTATTTTATTTTTTGTATTTTCACTTAAGGTATTATCAAAAGAATCTATTCCTATTGATTTTGATGTTTCTCCTATAAGAGTTTTAATCTCAGCTAAATTTCCTTTTATAAGAGAAGGTTCCCCCTCTAATATTAATCTTTTTGCAAAGTCTTTTCTAAGCTTAGATGCTTGTACACCTACAGGATCTAAAACAGATGGAATCCCTTTTTTCTTTGCTATTTTTATAGAAATCATTGATGATTCCATTTGATATGGTTCTAAAGTTCCTATATTAACTAAAAGTCCATTTGCCATTCCTGTTATTTCTTCTAATTCCTCATGGTGTGTTGCCATAAGAGGTAGTCCACCATAATTAATAGTTACTTGTGCTAAATCATTGACTGTAACATAATTTGTTATCATATGTATTAAAGGATTTTTTATTTTTAAAGCTTCCATGATTATTCCTCCTAATAAAATTTATAAAAATGATGTGTTGGTCCAACACCTTTTCCAAGTTCAAAGCCATTTTTTATAGCTCCTGTTATATATTCCTTTCCAGCTTTCACAGCACTAGTTATATCCATACCCTTAGCTAAGTTAGCTGTAATTGCAGATGATAAAGTACATCCTGTTCCATGAGTATGTTTTGTATTTATTCTATCTTGCTCAAAAATAACAAAACCCTCTCCATAATAAAGAAGATCTGTAGCTTCCCCTTCTAAGTGCCCACCTTTAATTAAAACATTCTTAGCACCCATCTTCTTAATATCGATAGCTGCTTTTTTCATATCCTCTATTGTAACGATTTCTCTTTCTAATAACTCTTCTGCCTCTGGTAGATTTGGAGTTATTAAAGTAGATAAGGGTATTAACTTTTCTATCAAAGTATTTTTAGCATCATTTGATAAAAGTTTAAATCCACTTTTTGAAACCATAACTGGATCTAAAACTATTTTGGGTAAATTTTCTACTTTTCTTAAAGTATTGCTTATAGCTTCTATTGATTCAATTTTAGATACCATACCTATCTTTATGGCATTAACTTCTATATCGTTAAAAATAACATCTATTTGTTTTTCTATGATTTCAGGAGTAACATCCATTATTCCAAAAACTCCTTGAGTACTTTGAGCCGTTATAGCAGTTATTATACTCATTCCATATACTCCATTAGCAGAAAATGATTTTATATCAGCCTGTATTCCTGCTCCTCCTGAGCTATCAGATCCTGCAATTGTCAGTGCATTAAATAATTTAGTCATGTCTCTCTCTCCTTTTTTTAATAAAAAAGCATATATAGCCCTAAGGCTATATATGCTTTAAAATCAATTAAAATATACTTGTCTTGGGCTTCCCTACGCTGGTATTAACCAGATCAGGTTAAAGGGTCAAGAAATTTAATTTCTAATCTCAGCCAGACAACACTGGCCCCCCTAGCTATTTTTATAATATTTTCTAATCCAAATGATACCATATAAATCCTCCTTCTTCAACATATCTTTTTGATATTTTCTAGGTTAAGGATTATAATTTTAAGTATATCAATTTTAGGAGGATATTTTATGGTTAGTTTAGTTTTAGAAGGAGGAACTTTGCGTCCTATTTTCAGTGCAGGAGTTATGGATGCTCTTCTTGATAACAATATAATCTTTCCATATTGCATTGGAGTATCAGCAGGAATAACTAATGGTTTTTCTTATTTTTCTAATCAAAAAGGAAGAAATATTGAAATATTAAAAAAATATAGAAATGATAAAAGATATTTAGGTGTTACTAACTTTTTTAAATGTAAAAGTATTTTTGGTTTAGACTTTGTCTTTGATGAATTAGCAAATAAACTCTTTCCTTATGATTTTAATGCACTTTCAAATTATAAGGGAAAAGTTTTAATAGGTGTTACTAATGCTAAAACAGGGAAAACAGAATACTTAGATGGTAAAGTTAAGGATGAAAAATATATGGCTTTAAGAGCAACCTGTGCAATTCCATTACTTTTCCCAGCAATAAAAATTAATGGAAACGAATATTATGATGGAGGACTTTTAGATCCAATTCCAATAAAAAAAGCCTTAGAAGATGGGAACGAAAAGCATTTGATCATTCTTACTCGTCCTAAGAGCTATAAAAAAACCTTAGGTAAAAGTAATAAGTTAGCATCTAAAATAGTTGGACATAAATATCCTAAATTAAAAAATTCTTTTTTAACAAGACATATTAAATATAATGATACAGTGAAATTTTGTGAAGAATTAGAAAAGGACGGAAAAGCATTAATAATTAGACCTTCTGAAGAAGAATCAATTGAAAGCTTTGAAAAAGATGTCTGTAAATTAGAAAAAGCTTATAATGCTGGTTATAATGCTGGCATAAAAAACTTAGAAAAAATTAAAGCTTTATTTTTAAAATAGTCCCTTTTTTAGGTGAATATTAATTTTCACTTAATCTAGACTTAAATAAAAGAGACTATATCAAACTTAATTTTAAGTTCTAATATAGTCTCTTTTAATTAAAAAACTTAAATTATCTTTAAAGTTTTCTACAACTATCTCTCTCAATAAGCTTAACAGGTAAAACTATTTTTTTAGACATCTCTCTTCCTGTTCTCATTCTCTCTAAAATTGTATCTACTGCAACATTTCCCATATATTCCGTGTACACCTTTATTGTTGTTAATGAAGGGGTTAAAAACTTAGCCGTACATATATCATCAAAACCAACTATACTTATATCTTCTGGTATTTTAAGTTCAGCTTCAGATATAGCTTTATATGCTCCTATAGCCATAGGATCACTTGCAATAAAGAAAGCAGTAGGCAAATTCTTTTCTTTTAGCACTTTTTTCATAAGATTATATCCATCCTCAGGTAAAAATCTCCCTTTTAAAACCCACTCCTCATTATATCCATTTATACCTTCCATATATTCCTTAAAAGTTTTTTCTCTATAATTTACTTTTCTTAAAGACTCATTACTATTATGAGGAATAGATTCTCCACCTAGATATCCAATCTTCTTATGACCTAAAGAGGTTAGATAATCTAAAGCTCTCTTAACTCCATACTTAAAATCTACCACAACAGAATCATACTTCCACTCTTCTGGAGAAGAATCTACAAAAACTATATTTTTAGATAATTTCTCCATTAGTTCTATTTCCTTTTTTTCAAATACTCCAATAGCTAATATACCATCTAAATCTGTATATTCTTTTATACCTTCATTAATGATCTTTTGAAAATCTATTGGCTTAAACTTAATTTTTTCTTCACTGCATTTCTTTTCAACAGCCATTCTTATTGAAAGGAAATACGGATCATTTAACTCTTGTATTTCTGTGTACCAATAAACTATTCCTATAGTATAATTTTTAATTTTATTTTTTCTCTCTTTTACTGTTAAATAATTTAACTCCTCAGCTATTTCCATTACTTTTTTCCTTGTTTCTTCAGACACATTAAGCGTTTCATCTAAATTTAAAACTCTAGATACAGTAGCTATTGAAACTCCAGCACCTTTTGCAATATCTTTAATTGTAGCCACATTATCACTCCTTACTTTCCTTAAGTAATATTATATATTTTTTTACTAAAATTTTCTAACATTTATTCTATATAATATATAAATTTAATCTTTAAATTTACTAAAACAATTACTTTTTTTATTATTTTTTATAAAACTCTTTTTCATTTTTCCTTTTTATGGTATAATTGTATTAAATTTCAATATTTTTTTAAATTTTAGGGCAAAGCGTAGGGAGGATTTTTATGAAAAAGAAAGGTTTAGCATTAATTTTAATTTCAGCTTTAACTATGGGTACTTTAGTTGGCTGTGGTGGAGGTTCCGGCTCTACTGGATCATCTAATGATGGGGCAAAAGAAAACGATTCCCCTAAGATAGGAGCCACAATCTATAGTTTCGAAGATAACTTTATGTCATATCAACGTAGAAATATAGAAAAGCTTGCTGATGGAAAAGCAGAATTATTAATGAATGATTCTCAAAACAATCAAGCTAAACAGATGGAGCAAATAGATACTATGATAGCTAAAGGAGTTAATATCCTTGCAATAAACTTAGTTGATCCTAAGTCAGCTCCTACTGTAATAGACAAAGCTAAGGCAGATGATTTGCCAGTAGTTTTCTTTAATAAGGAACCTGATGAAACTGCTATGCAAAGCTATGATAAAGCTTGGTACGTAGGTACAACTTCTGAGGAATCAGGAATAATACAAGGTGAGATAATGTCAGAAGGTTGGAAAGCTAACCCTTCATGGGATAAAAACGGCGATGGAAAAATGCAATATGTACTTTTAAAAGGAGAACCTGGACATCCAGATGCTGAAGCTCGTTCAAGCTTCTCTGTTGAAACTATAAATAAAGCAGGTATAGAGACTGAAGAATTAGCAATGGATATAGCCATGTGGGATTCAACTAAAGCTACTGAAAAAATGGATGCTTGGGTTTCTAAATATGGTGATGATATAGAAATGGTAATTTGTAACAATGACGGAATGGCTTTAGGAGCTATCTCTTCTCTTGAAAAAGCAGGTTATTTAGATGGAACTCCTGAAAAATTTGTTCCAATTTATGGTGTTGACGCTATTCCAGAAGCTTTAGATAAAATTAAATCTGAAAAAATGGCTGGTACAGTATTAAATGATGCTAAAAACCAAGCTCAAGCTTTAATGGATGCTTGTATGAATTTAGTTGATGGAAAAGACATAACAGAAGGAACTAGTTGGAAACTTGATGATAAGAAATCAATTCGTGTTCCTTATGTAGGTATAACTAAGGATAATATAAATGTTGCTGAAGATTCTTATAAATAATTATTAATAATTAGGGAGACAAAAATATCTGTCTCCCTTAATAAAAAACAGGAGGTATAAAAAGATGAAAGAATCTTCAAACCTGTTAGAAATGAAAAATATCTCTAAGGAATTCCCTGGGGTTAAGGCGCTAGACAATGTTACATTAAAAGTAAAAAAAGGTTCTGTTCATGCTTTGATGGGAGAAAATGGTGCTGGTAAATCAACACTAATGAAATGTTTATTTGGTATTTACCATCCTAATTCAGGAGAAATATTTATTTCTGGCGAAAAAACATTATTCAAAAACTCAAAACATGCCTTAGATAATGGTGTATCAATGGTTCACCAAGAACTTAATCAAGTTAGAGAAAGAAGTGTTATGGACAATCTTTGGCTTGGTAGATACCCTAAAAAAGGTCTTTTTATAGATGAAAAGAAAATGTATGAGGAAACATCAAAGATCTTTAAAGATTTAGATATAGACGTAGATCCTAAAGCAAAGGTCTCTACTCTATCTGTTTCTCAAATGCAAATGGTTGAAATTGCAAAGGCAGTTTCATACAACTCAAAAATAATAGTGATGGACGAGCCCACCTCTTCCCTAACTGAAAAAGAAGTTGGCCACTTATTTAGAATAATAAATAAACTTAGAGCACAAGGAATAAGTATAATCTATATCTCTCATAAGATGGAAGAAATATTAGAAATATCTGATGAAGTTACCATAATGAGAGACGGTAAATGGATTGCTACTGAAAAAGCTTCTGATTTAACTATGGATTTAATAATAAAACTTATGGTTGGTCGTGAACTTACAGATAGATTTCCTGCTAAAACTCATACTCCAAAGGAAACTATTTTAGAAATAAATAACCTTAGTGATACTAAAAATCAACTTTATAATGTTTCATTTAAACTTAGAAAGGGAGAAATTTTAGGAATCGCTGGTCTTGTAGGTGCTAAAAGAACCGAAACCTTAGAAACAATTTTTGGTCTTAGAGAAATAGCTTCTGGTGACATAATTCTTCACGGTAAAAAGGTTGATAATAGTAAGCCTTTTAAGGCTATGCAAAATGGATTTGCTCTTGTTACAGAGGAAAGAAGACAAACTGGTATTTTTGGGAAATTGCCTATAGATTTTAATTCTATAATAGCTAATATAGATAATTATAAGACTTCTTCTGGCCTTCTTTCAAATGGAAGAATATCAGAGGACACTCAATGGGTTATAGACTCTATGAAGGTTAAAACTCCAAGTCAAAAAACCTTAATCGGCAGCTTATCTGGTGGTAATCAACAGAAAATAGTAATCGGTAAATGGCTTCTTAGAAAGCCTGAAATTTTACTTTTAGATGAACCAACTAGAGGTATAGATGTGGGTGCTAAATTTGAAATATATCAACTTATAAATGACCTTGCAAAGAAAGATAAAGGAATAATTATGGTATCTTCTGAAATGCCTGAACTTTTAGGTGTATGTGACCGAATATTAGTAATGAGTAATGGTAGGGTTGCTGGCATAGTTAATGCTAACGAAACTACTCAAGAGGAAATTATGCATCTTTCTGCAAAATATCTATCAGTAACAGGGGGAGTTAAAAATGCAAACGAAATCAAAGAAACAGTTTAAACTTGACAGCCAATGGATAATGAATAATGCTATTTACATAGTATTATTTGCCTTATTAATAGGAATTTGTATAATATCACCAGATTTCTTATCTATAAAAAACTTTATTAACATCTTAAGCCAATCATCATCTCGTATAATCATAGCTCTAGGAGTTGGTGGAATACTTTTAACTGAAGGTACTGACCTTTCTGCGGGAAGAACTGTTGGTTTATCGGCAGTAGTTTCAGCTTCTTTACTTCAAGCTGGAGATTATGCATATAAAATGTATCCTAATTTACCTGAATTACCTATATTTATTCCAATTTTAATAGCAATGGCTGTTTGCGGAACAGTTGGTCTTATAAACGGTATAGTTGTTTCTAAATTTAATGTTCCTCCATTTATCGCTACTCTAGGAATGATGACTGGAATATATGGTATTAATTCAATTTACTTTGATAGACCTCCATATGGTGCTATGCCTATAGGTGGACTTAGTGAATCATTTAGCAATTTCACTCTAGGATCTATTCCTATCTCTGGGGATATAAAAATACCTTATTTAGTTCTTTATGCACTTGTTGCTATAGCTATAATTTGGACTTTATGGAATAAAACTAAATTTGGTAAAAACCTTTATGCCATAGGTGGAAACAGAGAAGCTGCTGTTGTTTCTGGCGTAAATGTTGTTAGAACTCTTTTATTAGTTTACTGTTTAGCAGGAGTGCTTTATGGATTTGCTGGTACTTTAGAAGCAGGCCGTGTTGGTAGCGCTACTGCAAGTACTGGAAATATGTATGAACTTGATGCAATAGCATCCTGTGTTGTTGGTGGTGTTTCTACAGCAGGTGGAGTTGGTACAGTTCCTGGAATAGTAACTGGTGTTTTAATATTCCAAGTTATAAACTATGGCCTAGCATTTATAGAAGTAAGCCCGTATCTACAATTTGTTATAAAAGGTATAATCATAATTCTAGCTGTAGCTCTTGATATGAGAAAGTACGCTAAAAAGAATTAATAAAAAACTGTATGGAAGAAAACTTTCTCTTCCATACAGTTTTTTTAAATCCATTGAAATTCAAATGTTGTTTTTTGATAATACTCATCATTTTCTTTCAATACTATATTCTCTAAAAAGCAATCATCATAACCAATTGGCAAACTTTGAGTTTCAAAACATATTCCATCATGCTTTTTTGCCACTACTCCATTTTCTAAAGGTAAATCATCAGGAAAATTCATTGAATAGCATACTATCGCCTTTTGATTTGTTTTAACCTTCATTATTCTTCCTGAAATTTGATCTAATAAAATTGCATCTATCTCATTATCCTTATTTAAAAGCCACGGGTGATCATATCCTGATCCAATTTTTAATTGTTCATCTTCTTTATCTATATCTTCTCCTATTTTCTTAAACTTTCTAAAATCAAAAGGTGTATTTTCTACATTTATAAAATTTCCTGTTGGAATTAGGTTCTCATCTAATTGACAAATTTTTTCTGAATTTATATATAATTTTTGTTCTAATACATTTCTCTTGTTATTCCCTGATAAATTAAAATAAGAATGATTGGTTAAATTAACTAAAGTGTCTTTATCTGAAAGAGCTTTATATTCTATGGCAAGTTCATTTCTATTATTAAGGGAATAAGTAATTGAAACCTTTAAATTTCCTGGAAATCCCCCTTCTCCATCTTCACTAAAACAATGAAAAGTTACAGATGATTTATCTTTTTCTTCGTTTAACTCATAATCCCATATTTTTTTACTAAAACCTTTATATCCTCCATGAAGAGTATTTCCATTATTATTTTTATCTAAATTATATTTAACACCATTTAACTCAAAAGTTGAATTTCCTATTCTTCCAGCTACTCTTCCTATGCTGGCTCCTAAACTTGAAGGATTTTCAATATAACTATCATCATCTTTATATGTTAATACTATATTTTCCTTATTTCCATCCTTGTCTTCCACAAATATTTTCTTTATAGTAGCTCCCTGATTTAAAAGTTCCACAGATATTTTATCATTTTTCAGTATTATTTTACTTATTTTATCATTTAATTTTCTTTTAACGACCATATTACACACTCTCCCATTTATGTTTATAGGTTAATTTTAACAATTTAGTATATGTATTTCAATAACTTCATACACTTAAATTCCTTAAATCATAGTTAATTCATCCAAAATTTCCAAGTAAAAATATTAAATAAAAAAATTAGTAAAATTTTTAGTAAAACAATTGATTTTTTATTCATGTAATCGTATAATTATATTACAGATTTTATATTCGGAGGTATATTATGGAATTAGATGCACTTAAATCAGCTTTTATTAATAACTTTAAAAAAGAACCTACTTCATTATTTTTTTCACCTGGAAGAATAAACCTTATAGGTGAACATATTGACTATAATGGCGGTTTTGTATTTCCTTGCCCAATAACTCTTGGTACATTTGCCGCTGCAACCTTAAGAGAAGATAGAGTTTGTAGAGCATACTCTCTTAACTTTGAATCTCTTGGCATAATAGAATTTTCATTAGATGACTTATCCTATAAAAAGGAAGATAATTGGACAAACTATATTAAGGGTGTTCTAAAAGTACTTTCAAATAAGGGTTATAAAATAGACAAAGGTATAGACATAGTTATTAATGGAACGCTTCCAAATGGTGCTGGTCTTTCTTCATCTGCTTCTTTAGAAATGTTAATAGTAAAGATTTTAGATACTTTCTTCTCTCTTAACATATCAAAAGTAGATGCTGCTCTAATAGGTAAAGAAGTTGAAAATAATTATATAGGCGTTAATAGTGGAATAATGGATCAATTTGCAATCTCATTAGGGGAAAAGGATAAAGCAATTTTACTAGACTGTAACACATTATACTATGAATATGTTCCTTTAAATTTAGGAGATAATTCAATAATTATAATGAATACAAATAAAAGACGTGAACTTGCAGATTCTAAGTATAATGAAAGAAGAAAAGAATGTGATGACTCTCTAGAAATTCTTAGAAAACACGCTGATATTTCTTCTCTTTGCCAGCTAACAAGTTCAGAGTTTGAAACTCATAAAGACAAAATAGAAGACTCTAATAAATTACGTAGATGTGTTCATGCTATTTCTGAAAATGAAAGAGTAAAAAATGCTGTAGAAGCATTAAAAGAAAATAATCTTGAACTATTTGGAGAGCTTATGAATCAGTCTCATATTTCGCTTAGAGATGATTATGAGGTTACAGGTAAAGAATTAGATACTCTAGCTGAAACTGCTTGGAAACAACCTGGTGTTTTAGGTGCTCGTATGACTGGCGCTGGATTTGGTGGATGTGCCATAGCTATAGTGAATAATAATCAAATTGATAATTTCATTAAAAATGTTGGACAAACATATAAAGATGCTATAGGATATGAAGCTTCATTTTATGTAGCCTCTATAGGCGATGGTCCTACTGAACTTTAAAATAAATGTAGGCTATCTAAAAATAGATAGCCTACATAATCAGAATAAGGGGGAATTTACATGTTTAATTTAAATGCTTTAATAGATAGATTAATAGAAATATCAATAAATAATAATCTTATAGAGGAAATAGATACCATATATATTAGAAATAGACTTATTAGCCTATTTAAAGAAGAAAGTTACACTCCAAGTGAAGAAAAACTTACTCTTTCTTTCCATGAAACATTAACTAGCTTGATAAATATAGCTTTAGAGAAAAATTTAATAGAAGATGCATTATATTCTAAAGACATTTTTTCTAGTGAAATAATGAATGTATTTTTACCATCTCCATCTTTAATAAACAAAGAGTTTTTCACAAAATACTCTTCTTCTCCTGAAGAAAGTACTGACTACTTCTACTCTTTAAGTAAAAACTCAAACTACATAAGAACTGATAGAATTGCTAAGAATATAAGCTTTAAAACTCCATCTAAATATGGAATTATGAATATTACTATTAATTTATCTAAACCCGAAAAAGATCCTAAAGAAATAGCATTAGCAAGAAATTCAGTTAAAAGTAACTATCCTAAGTGTCTATTATGTGTTGAAAATGAAGGATATGAAGGTACAGTAACTCATCCTGACAGAGCTAATCATAGAATGATAAGATTAAATCTTAATAATAAGACTTGGATGTTACAATACTCGCCTTACCTTTATTATAATGAGCATTGTATAATACTCTCTGAGAAACATGTTCCAATGAAAATTGATATTAATACTTTTAAAAATCTTTTAGAATTTGTAAATCAATTTCCTCATTATTTTGCTGGTTCAAATGCTGATTTACCTATAGTTGGAGGATCAATTCTATCACATGAACACTATCAAGGAGGAAATCATAGATTCCCTATGAATGATGCTGAGAAGCTTTTTGATTTCTCAATAGATGCCTTTGAAGATGTTCAATGTGAAGCTATTAACTGGCCAATATCAACTATAAGGTTAAGAGGAGAAAATATAAGCTCTCTAGTTTCAGCTTCTGACTTAATACTAAAAAAATGGAGAAATTACTCTGATGAATCTTTAGGTATATTAGCTTCTTCTAATGATGAGCCTCATAATACTATAACACCTATGGTAAGAAAAGAGGATGGCAAATTTGTTATTGATTTATCTCTTAGAAATAATAGAACTTCTGTGGAGCATCCTCTTGGAATATTCCACCCTCATAAAGAAGTTCATCATATAAAAAAGGAAAACATAGGACTAATCGAAGTTATGGGACTTGCTGTGCTTCCTGGAAGATTATTAAAAGAACTTGAACAAATTAAAGAGTATTTATTAGATAATGCTTCTCTTGACTCTATTGAAGAATATCATAAGTCATGGGTTCTTGAGCTTAAAAAGAAATTCAATTATTTAAAAGCCTCAACTGAGTTAAATGATTTTGTAAATAAGGAATTATCAAATAAATTTGTATCAGTTTTAGAACATTGTGGTGTATTTAAGTTAGATGAAAAGGGATTAGAAGGTTTCAAAAAATTCACTAGTTCACTTAATGAATAAAATTAATTTTTAAATAACAAAGATTATATATCAAAAGTAACTTAAAATAAAACTTATAAATATTATGAAGAGAATATCTAGATGAAATTTAGAATTTAAGCTATTATGTAGAAGATTTTGCATTAAGAAGTTGATACTGTTAATTTCTTAGGAATATAATCTCATTTTATTCGATTGCATAAATTCAAGTTTCCAAATTAAAAATTGGGACTTTCACTTAACTTTCGAAGCTTTAGCAAAATCTTCGGAGTAATGGCTATAAATTTTTAGCGAAATCTAGTAATTCTAGGAATATATTTATAAGTTTTATTATTTTTAATTTTTATATAACCCCTTGATTATTTTCACCTAAAATAATAAAAAGCAAAAACTTATTAATACTTGTAGAAACAACTTCCACCTATAAATTCTCTTAATATGGAATTTTCAGGAACTCTTTCTGTGGCTACTTCAATAAAAAACTTTAAAGAATTTATTATTCTTTTAGCTTCATAATAAACCTCACTATCCCTATCTATTTTTTCTAGCTCTCTTAAAGCATATTTCTTTAAGGCGGCAAGCTCATAAACTAATGTTGAATTAAACATTACATCGGCTTCTTCTTGGTAGATAAATATATTTTTCTCTTCTCCCCTTTTTATAGAACTCCACATTTCTAAAGTTTGTTCTGCACCATATCCTCTTGATAAGAAATCTCTAACTATACGTCTTATTTTTCTTACATCTGTTGTTGGAATTCTATTATGATTATCTAAATTTAATTGAGTTAAGGCAGAAATGTATACTCTAAATTTATTTTTTGAAGCTATTTTTTTTGTAAGTTCTGGGTTTAATCCATGAATTCCTTCAATCACTAGTATTCCATTATCAGGAAGTTTAATTTTATTTCCAACCCACTCTCTTTCTCCTAACTTAAAATTATAAGAAGGTATCTCCACCTCTTCTCCTTCTAAAATGTCATAAAGATTCTTATTGAAAAGTTCTAAATCTAAAGCATTTATAGATTCAAAATCAGGTTTTCCCTCCTCATCTAAAGGAGTATGATCTCTATTTATAAAATAATCGTCTAATGAAATAGCTATTGGTATATATCCATTAACTCTAAGTTGTATAGAAAGTCTTTTAGAGAATGTAGTCTTTCCTGAGGAAGACGGACCTGCCACTAAAACGATTTTAACCTCTTTTCTTTCACTTATCATATCTGCTATTTCAGCAATTTTTTTCTCATGTAAAGCTTCAGAAACCCGTATTATATCAAAAGACTCTTCTCCTTCTAATTTATAATCTAAAGAACCTACATCTGGAGTACCTAATATATTTAACCATCTCTCATTTTCTCTAAATACGTTAAAAAGTTTCCTTTGCTCTTTAAATACAGGTATGACTGTAGGATTCTTATGACTTGGAACCATAAGTATAAAACCAGGGTCATAATATAATAAATCAAAATACTTTAATACTCCTGTTGAATAAGCCATATCTCCATAGAAATAATCATATCTATCTTCTAATTTATATAAATTAACATATTCCTCTTGAACCCAATGTAATAAATCAACCTTATCCTTCATTTTATAAGATTTAAAAATATCTATGGCCTCTTTCTTTGGAACTTTTACTTTTTCTATTACAATATTTTTGTCTATTATTTCCTTCATTTTTTTCTTTATATTAACTATATCTTCTTCATTTAAAGCTTTTTCCTTGTGAACTTCACCAAATATACCCTTGCTTATAGAATGCTCTATATCTATTCTTGCATCTTTAAAAATATCCAAAGTGGCTTTTATAAACACAAATTGTAAAGTTCTACTATAAGCTACTTTTCCTTTGGGATTACTTATGTTTACAAGTTCTATTATTCCATCTTCCTTTATTAAATCAGTAAATTCATAATACTGATTTTTTTGTTTAACCAAAGTAATAGGTATTGATTCTTTTATATAGTCTTTCTCTAAAATAGATGAATATTTCTCTCCCTCATTAAAAACTAAGGTTTTACCTTTTACATTGACTTTAAAGATTTTCATAAACACCATTCCTCTCTACTCATAATCCCGCTTTATTGTTATTATACTCTTAAAAATTTAAAAAAGTTATCTATTTTTGTATAAATATCCTTTAAATTTGTTAACCTATTTTATTAGAGGAGGGATTTTTATGCTAATAACCTTTATAAGAACTTTAATCCTATATTTTCTAGTAATAATAAGTATTAGGCTTATGGGGAAACGTCAAATTGGTGAATTGCAACCTTATGAACTTGTAATAACCTTAATGGTATCAGACTTAGTAGCCTTACCAATGCAAGATCCTCGTCTTCCTCTCCTTCTAGGAATAATACCAATAATTACTCTTTTGTTTATAAAAGCATTGATATCTGAAATTCAACAACATAGCCGCTTTTTTGAAAAACTACTAGATGGTACTCCTTCCATAATAATAAGCAACGGCGAAATTAATTTAGATATGATGAAAAAGCAAAGATTAACAATGAATGATATACTAGAGGAGTTACGAAGTGCAGGTTATTTGGATATAAATGATATTCAATATGCAATCATAGAAACCAATGGAACTATATCTATTATTCCTAAAAGTGACTGTGAAAATGTTAAAAGAAAAGATTTAAAAATAAAAGAAAGCGAACCCAAAATTCCCATTGTTTTATTAGAGAACGGACGTTTAAAGAAAAAGTCACTTCAAGCACTACACAAGGATGTAAAATGGTTAGATGACAAATTAAAGGCCATGAACTATCCCCCTAGAAACAAATTATTTTTAATCATGCTAGATTCTGATGGGAAATTATTTGTTCAAAGGAAAAATCAAAAAGATAAAGAGGATATTGTATTATGAAGAATACTTTAATTTCAGCACTAATATTTTTTTTCGTTCTTGGGACTGTTTTGTTTTTCAATGTAAAATTAACAGATTTCTGTGATAAAGTGACTGACTCTAGTGAAAAAATAGAGTATTATTTAAATGAAGAGAATTGGAATGAATCTTACAAAGAATCTATTAATTTACTAGATATGTTAGAAGAAAATTATCTATCTATATCTCTTTATGTAAATCATGAGCAATTAGATAATTTAAGTAAAGAGATAATTAGTTTAACTCAATATATTAAAGGAGAAGATCTTTCAAACAGTTTAGCTTCCGTACATATAATTAAAGATTATACAAATCATATAGAAGAAATTCAAAAGGTTAACATAGGAAATATTTTAATTTCTAACTTAAAAAATATATTTTATTGTGGAATTTATACTAATTTTAGTTTATAATGTTATTGTAAGGGGCAAGTCCCACATGGACTTTTTATGTCCCTATACATAATTTTAATAAAGTTAATGTAAGATTTTGAAAGGTGGTAAACAAAATGGCATTAGTTAACGCAAAAGAAATGTTAAATAAAGCAAGAGAAGGAAAATACGCTGTTGGTCAATTCAACATAAACAACTTAGAATGGACAAAAGCTATATTATTAACTGCTCAAGAAAACAACTCACCAGTTATATTAGGAGTATCAGAAGGTGCTGCTAAATACATGTGTGGATTCAAAACAATAGTTGGAATGGTTAATGGAATGTTAGAAGAATTAAAAATAACTGTTCCTGTAGCATTACACTTAGATCACGGTAGCTACCAAGGAGCTATAGATGCTATGGCTGCTGGATTCTCATCAGTAATGTTCGATGGATCACACTACTCAATCGAAGAAAACATAGTTAAAACTAAAGAAATAATCGATTTAGCTGCTGCTAAAAACGTATCAGTTGAAGCTGAAGTTGGATCAATCGGTGGAGAAGAAGACGGAGTTGTTGGAGCTGGAGAAATCGCAGATCCTGCTGAATGTAAACAAATCGCTGATTTAGGAGTTACTATGTTAGCTGCTGGTATCGGAAATATTCACGGAAAATACCCAGCAAACTGGGCTGGATTAAACTTCGAAGCTTTAGCTAACATCAAAGCTGCTACTGGAGATATGCCTTTAGTATTACACGGTGGTACTGGAATCCCTTCAGATATGATCGCAGAAGCTATATCATTAGGAGTATCAAAAATAAATGTTAACACTGAGTGTCAATTATCATTTGCTGAAGCTACTCGTAAGTATATAGAAGCTGGTAAAGACTTAGAAGGAAAAGGATTTGACCCAAGAAAATTATTAAATCCTGGATTCGAAGCTATAAAAGCTACAGTTAAAGAAAAAATGGAATTATTCGGTTCAGTAAACAGAGCTTAATAATCTTAAATAAAAAAAGAGATTAGATTTTCTAATCTCTTTTTTTATTTTTCTATATAATTTTTAATATTTTTAATAACCATATTTATACTTCCATCACCATTTCTTATTATTTCAAACTTAGATTCATCATGATAAGCCTCATCATCAATATATAAATCTATTTCTTTATCTATTTTAAGTCTAGTTCTTTTCATTTTTTTCTCAACCCAAAGCTTATCTATTTCAATATCTTCCTCTAAACCTTGTCCTCTTACAAAGGTTGTGAAATTCTCTTTCATCATAGGTTCTTCATTAAATAATTCACGAGATAATTCTTCTATATTTATAACTTCTTCTTCTTTTAGCTTACCTTTTATTTTGGTTCTAATATTTTCAGCTTTTTCCGCATCTTCAATAATGTTATTTCTTGTCCAAGTCTCAGTTGCCTTAACAAATGTCTTTGTCATATCCCTTTCATTTTGAATAACTGTACATCCTAAGTAATTATTTATAAAGTAATTTGCTCCATACTCATCATCTTCTGATGATTTCCTCTGTTTATCTATTACCATAAGGTTTATATCCTGATCATCTCTTATAGGCTTTATAAAAGCACACTTTTGAACCTTTTGTCCTGATGCTGGCAATCCCGCTGACTGCTCTACTATTCCTATTCCGATTTTATCGTCAACAAAGTCAACCTTATGAGTAAAGTTCTTTATATAATCCATTTTTAATATTCCTAACATAGGTCCCTGATCCGTTGATATTGATACTGTAATCAAATCACAACTAGGTATATTATTATTTCCCTTCATAATATAAAACATTTGTCTTGCTAGTTCTTGAGAAACCTCAACAATATCTCTATTAACTCCATTTAAATACTCTTGAGATACTTCCTTGACTACATGTCTTTCAGGATTGAAAATAGCATATTTTAAGTCTTCACTCTTTAATCCTTTTTCAACATGTTTATATATAAATTTATATACATCATCTGTTAAATCTATTTTATATTCATTTAATATAGGTTCATCACTATTACTATCTAATATATGTATAACAGCTTCCATTATATTTATATCATTTACGTATTCCATTCTTAAACCTCCATACAAATTTCCATGTATTTTTGACACATCTTATATTTTATCAAAATACAAATAAAAAATCATCATTCATCTTCTTTCATATCATTAATAATTTGTTTATAATAATATTATAAGAACTTTGGAGGTAACTTAATTATGAAAGAACTTGAAACACGTGTTATAGACATAGATGTTGAAAAACTAAGAGATACATTAAATAAACTTGGTGCTAAAAATGTTAAACGTGAAAATCAAACAAATGATATTTTTGATTTTCCAGATAGAAAATTATTAGATAAAAAAGGGTATGCAAGAATAAGAACTGTTGAAGATCTTATCAATAACAAAACAGTGTATTTTATGACAACAAAAAAAATGCTTAGTCAAGATAAATTTAAAGTAATGGAAGAAAATGAAACAATTATAGCTGACGGTGCTGTAGGTAAAAATATTTTTAAATCTTTAGGATTAGATTTATTTGAAACAATAAAAAAATATAGAGAAAGCTATGAATATAAAGATTCTCTAATTGAAATAGATATTAATGATCCCTCATTTTGTCCATTTCCATATATAGAAATAGAAACATCATCTGAAGAAAAGCTTAATGAAATACTAATAGATTTAGGCTATACAATGGAAGATACAACATCTAAAACTATTTATGAAATTTTGAAAGATAAAGGCATTTCTGCAGATTCTAATAAAAAAGGATTATCGAATTTAAATATGTTATATAGTTTTCTATATAGCATATTTTTTATTCATAAAATATAATATAAAAATCATTTACTTTATACTTCTAAGTAAAGTGTTTTATCCTTTTATTTATAAATTTAAAAAATCCACTTCCCTTTCTTGGCAAAGCAAAACTATTATGATGATATGTTTTACAGTTTATTATGTCTTCACAAAACATTTCTAATTCTATTAATAATTGCTCATACTCTAAACCATTATCTTCTAACCCATTTTTCCAAAGATTTAAATTAGCCAATACACCAATCCCCTTTTGCCATACAATGAATTTCTTCTTACATATTTTCATACAATTTTCTAAAAGCAATTCTAACTCCTCTGTACCTTTTAAAACTTCTAAATCACCATTTAAAATTACTGAAAAATAAATATTTTTATTAATATCCTTATTTTCATTACTAATTAAATTCAAAAATCTTTCTGATAAATCATTAAACTTATCTTTTCTTAATGATGAAATTAAAACAATATTATCATAAATCTTTAAATCATCATTTATATTTTTAAGATAATATTCACTTAATAAAACTTTTGAACATTTTGCTCTTCCACCTAAATTATCTTCTATATAATTTGCTATACAATAGGAATTACTCTCACTTCCTTCATAACTTCCTATAACAAGTAAAACCTCTCTCATAAATCTACCTCCCATTATTTTACAATTAAATTATAATATATTTTACATATTTTGTATATCAATTTCTTTAAAAACAAAAAACAAGTTATACTTAGTCAAATTTCAACTAAGCATAACTTGCTTTATAATATTTTTATTATGTTAATTTTATAATACTCTTCTTGCTCTTCCTATTTTGCTCCATGGAACTGGTGCAATAGATACGAATTTCCCCTTATTTGGTGCCTCTATCCACTGTCCATTTCCTATATACATACCTACATGCCCTAAATTACTAAAGAATAATAAATCTCCCGGCTGAGCATTACTTGGAGAAACTTCATAACCATTGTTTATTTGATCCCATGTTGTTCTTCCTATACTAACACCGGCTTGTCTAAAGCTCCATTGCATTAACCCTGAGCAATCAAAAGCTCTATAATTTCCATTTAAATAGCTTGATGGTATATCATAAAACCCTCTTGCAGCATGATCTGGAAAAGATTTCCTTAAGCTATTTAAAAGACTTTGTGTTAAAACTTCTCCTGAACCTCCCCATATATAAGGTGAACCAATTTGTGCTTTCATAACACTTAATACTTTCTCATATTTACTTTGGTTAACTTGTCCACCGCCTGAACCTTCACTTGAACCTTCATCTGAAGATACTATTTTAACATACTCTTCATTTAAATAACCTATTTTACCATTATAGTTTACCTTAAACCATCCTGAAGATGTTTTACCCTTTAATGTAAATCTTTCATTAGGTAATAAATATGCTAAAACAGAACTACTAGTATTAGGCTGACTTCTAAGTCTTAAATTAGTTGTTACATTTACAACCTTTCCAGTTTTTCCATTATAAGATTCATCTAAACCGTTATTTGAGCTTCCACCTTGATTACCGCCAGAGCTTTCATTTCCACTTACTACCTGAACATAATCTCCATGGACATATCCTGTTGTTCCTTGTGCTTCAATATGATACCAAGACCCTTTTTGCCCTTTTATTTTAAAAGTTTGTCCTGAGCTTAATGAGCCAACAACTGAACTACTTGTACTAGCATCTTGTCTAATTCTTAAAGAACTACTTACATTTACAACCTTACCTGTTTTTCCTGCTAATGAAGTATCTAATCCTGATCCATTTTCTGATGATCCACCGCCACCATTTCCTGAGCTACTTCCACCTACTTGTACATAATCTCCGTGAATGTATCCTGTAACTCCATTTGCACTTATATAATACCAATCTCCACTTTTACCTTTTATCTGGAATGTTTGTCCACTACTTAAGCTTCCTATAACTGAACTGCTTGTGCTTGGTGATTGTCTAACTCTTAAAGAGCTACTTACATTTACAACCTTACCAGTTTTTCCTGCTAATGATGTATCTAATCCTGATCCACTTTCAGATGATCCACCATTTCCTGAACCACCTTCACCTACTTGTACATAATCTCCGTGAATGTATCCTGTAACCCCATTCGCACTTATATAGTACCAAGAGCCTTGCTTCCCTTTTATCTGGAATGTTTGCCCACTACTTAAGCTACCTATAACTGCACTACTTGTACTTGGTGATTGCCTAACCCTTAAAGAACTACTTACATTTACAACCTTACCAGTTTTTCCTGCTAATGATGTATCTAAGTTAGAGTTACTACCTTGTCCACTATTAGCACCACCATTTAGTTCCTTTACATAGTCTTCGTGTATATATCCAACTCTACCATTGGCATTTATTTTATACCATGCCCCATCTTTTCCATCTATATTAAATACTTCTCCATTAGTTAAATAACCAATAACTTCACTACTTGTATTAGGACTTTTTCTAATTCTCAAGTTAGTACTTACGTTTATAACTTGTCCTTTTTTCACCGTTTTTGTCTGATTATTTTCTTCTAATTGATTCGAATTCTTATGTTCAGTTGCATAAGCTTTTTCACTATGCGCTGAAACAATACATACTGTTGACACAGCGAAAATCAAAGCTGCTATCTTATTCCTATTCATACAAAATCCTCCCTAGTAGTTATATAACCCCCTACTTAAAATTATCTTCCAACTTATATAATATATTTTTTAAGGAAATTTATCAATAAAATAGTTACAAAAAAATATCAAAAACAACAAAAAGAAGTTGTCTACATTAAATTTTGACAACTTCTATGTTCTATCACCTTTCAATGCTCAATAAATCATCTGACTTATCTACAATATATTTGTAAGAATCTATAACACCTTGAATATAAAATTGAGCACCTAAATTTTCCACAAAAAATTTTATAAGCTTATCTACTTCTTCATCTTCTAAATTTTCGTTTTTTTCAAGTTCAAAATATTTTAAAAGTTCTTTTTTTAGAAAATCTTTTTTTTCTTTTGAAATATCAAAATTATTGTTTATTGTAACACTACCTTTTTTATTATTATTTATAATAATATCACTTATAAAAAAGCTAGTATAACAATGCCCTTGCTTATCATAATAATCCTCTTTATTTCCATAGTATCCTTCTTCAATTTTATTTAAATCATTTGTATTCATATAAACTCACGCCTTTAATAATAGTTTCGGAATATATTCCATATATTCCATTTATTACATTTTATTCACTATAACATATTAAAGTTACTTAATATAAGATATTAATCTATAAGTTTTTTCTTATACATATAAATAATTTTTTTCTAAATCTTTTTAAATTTATGACTATATAAATTAATTTTGTAAATAATAAATTTGAGGTGATTTTATGTACAAAGGAATTGGTGTAAACATGGATAAAGAATATAGAGCTTTAAGAAAAAGAACTAAACGTTTTGTTCCACCATCTTACTATAAAGATAATTGTCCATCTAATAATTATGATTACTGTAGCTGTAATGATTATGATGAGTATAATGACAATATTAATGATTACTCATTTTTTAATGCTATAGAAGATATGAAAGATTGTGTTCAATCAAATGATAATAGTTGTAAAATAAAATCTTGTCTATTAGACAAAGAAATTGAGATAAACAAGAAAATGCTTATTATTTCCTGCATTGGTGCTGCTGCAGGTATAATAGGTATGACTTGCGCAATAAAGAAAATGAACTCAAAGCCACAAAAAAGATTTTTAACAACCGCTCCAACCTTAATGAAATTTGCTAAAAATATGCTTTAAAATAAAAAGCCACATAAGATTATGTGGCTTTTTATTATTTTATTAAAAACTCAAATTTTCCTTCTACTACATCCAATAAATCATTTGGATTAATCTTTATTTGGTGACCTATTTTTCCTGCACTAATGATCATAAAGTCTAAATCTTTTGCACTTTCATTTATAAATGTTTTATAATGTTTTTTCATTCCTATAGGAGAACATACACCTATGTTTATTTAGACAAAAATTATTTTATTAAATAGGCTTTAATTTTATTTGATGTTCTATTTCCCAAGCACTTACTATCATAAAGTATAATTCCTAAGCAATTTCATAGATATATATTTATAATTATATTCTATATGTTTATCTAGATAAATTAAAATAGAGGCTCATATAATTACAAACCTCTATTTTGTATTTTATTTTAATATAATAGTTATTATTAAAGCTGCAACAGCCACACAAACACCAACTATCGATGCGATTGTAGTTATACAAATCCCTGTTATCCACTTATTAGTACTTTTAATTTCATTTTCAAGATCATTTATTTTAGAATTCATTTCTTTAGTAGAATCGTTAATTGTACTTATAATTTGATTAAACCTATTTTCCATTCTTTCTTCACTAGCTTTTCTATCTTCAAATAATCTTTTTTCTAATTCTACTCTTTCATTGTAAATTCTTTTTTCTGACTCTTCAACATGTTTAGATAATCTTTGTTCTTGATCTCTTCTATCTTGATCTACTTTATCTAAGTATTTTTCTAGAAGTTTATTTTCATCCATATTATCACCTACATATTTATCTCTTATTAAATTATTTTCATTATATTTAAGTATACTACTTTTATCTAAGGAATATTCATTTTTTTGATAATCTACACTATATTTTTTATCTGTTAAACTATAATTTTGTTCATTCATCTTTTTTTCTCTATACTCTCTCAACTCAATAATTTCTTGATTCATATTTGTAATATCCTATTTTTAATTTATATTTAACTCTTTAAGAACTGCTATTAATTCATCAATATCTTGTTTTGATAACTCTAAAACTAAACTTCTTTCTACATCTACATTTTCAACAGATTCTAAATAATTTATATTTATTAAAGCACTTTTTATTTCAATATTATTATTATTTTTTGATGATAAACATCTGCCACTAATAGTAGTTATATTGTTTAAATTACTATTAAACTTAACATATATATCCTCTATAAAACTAGGAATTTCTTTCTCTAATTCATTAATATACTCTTTAAATTCTTCATAAGCCTTCCCATTTGATATAAAATAATTAACTAATTTATCTATAAAAGTTCTAAAATCAGTCATATTTTCTTCATTTAAATAATCGTTATCTTTTATAGAAATACCATATGAATTATTTTTCCATAAAATTTTAATTTTTTTCTCTAAATATAAATTTTTAAATAAACAAAAAAACTCTTTTGTAGTCATATTTAATTCCTCCTATAAATGCTATGATTTAATGTCACTAAAACCAAATTATGTATATTACATTTTAATTATAGCATTTAATATATTTTTTTTCATTAAAATATTGTAAAATTAAACCTTAAACTTAAATTTACATTTTAATTACTCTTAAAACTTTAACTTACTTTATTAAAATTTAAATTCACCTTCTAATACTTCTACTAAATCCTTAGTATTTAATCTTATCTGATATCCTATCTTTCCTGCACTTACTATCATGAAATCTAACCCTTTAGCACTCTCATGTATAAATATTCTATAATCACGTTTTAAACCTATATGGGAACATCCACCTGTGTTTATTTAGACAAAACTATTTTATTAGATTTTCAAAATTTCCAGATACTACTTCTATTAAATCCTTAGGATTTAATTTTATCTGATGCCCTATCTTCCCTGCACTTACTATCATAAAATCTAAGACTTTGGCACTTTCATGTATAAAGGTTCTATAATCACGTTTTAAACCTATAGGGGAACATCCACCACGAATGTAGCCGGTGTATTTTAATATGTCCTTAACTGCTATCATTTCAACTTTCTTTTCTCCAGCTATCTTAGCAGCATTCTTTAAATCTAATTCTTCTGCAACTGGTATAACAAAAACATAAAGCTCTTTACTTGTCCCTTGAGCCACTAATGTTTTAAATACATTTTTCTTATCTACTCCAATTTTATGAGCTACTGAAATCCCATCTATTTTTCCATCTTCGCTTTCATAGCTTAACATTTCATAAGGAACCTTTTTAGAATCCAATATTCTCATAGCATTTGTCTTAAGTTTCTTATCTTTTGCCATAATTTTCACCTCTTAAAATCAAACTATTTATTATTATACAATAAAACAATTTAAATATATAATCTGAATATACAAAAAAGTTTCTGTATTTTATGAATATGATTTATAAATCTGAATATATTAGTAAATGGATTGTAGTTAAATAATTTAAGCGTTGATAAAGGTGTGTAAAATCACTTACGCTTTTATACTTATTTAAACTAAAAAAAGAGAGCTAGATATATAAAATTCAACTAGCTCTCTTACTAATTTTCTAATAGTTAAGGTAGAATATATATACTCTACGTAATACCATAAAACTATTAATCAACAATATAGATTTAAAAATATTTTTCAAATGTCTTTATTATCTCATTTCTTTTATAAATAAAGAATAAAGATCTAATTAATGCATAAATAATAAAAAGATTTATTGAAATATTATAATTCAATATTAATGTTAATTTATATACTAAAGCTATTGCTGCTATTAAACTAAATAAAAATAAGATAATTAATATACTATATAGTTTAAATTTGTTAGAAAAAATATTATTATAAAAATCTTCATTTTTATTTAAATTTAATATTTTTATCAATATTCCTATGGACAAAATTATTAAAACAAATATTATTGCTTGCATAAAATACAAGCCGCCAAAAGTTAAAATTAAAGAAAGCATTTTATAATATCCAAGTAACAATAAAGTCTGCAATAGCATCGGCAACATTATAAGGTATTCCAACTGCCGTTAAGGCCTTGCAAATACCATACCAAGTCCAAGTTTCAACAGTATCTATTGCACTTATTATTTTACCACCATATTTCTTTATTGCATCTCTTATTGTTTTAGATGGAATAATATTTACATGTTTTATTAAATATTTAATTGCCTTTTTAACAAGATTAGGAATTGCAGATACAGCACCTCTTTCTTGTGGAGAATTTACATCGCTAACGGAATTTTTTTTGACTGAATTTGCGAAATTGCTCCACTCATTCATATCAATATTTTCTTTTCTAAGAATGTTATCAAGCGTACTGCTTGTACTAGTTTTTGAAACAATAGTTATAGGTTTAATTTCATTTGCTAAAGTTGTTACAGAAGGTGCAAAAATGCTTGTACATAAAGTACCTGTAGTCGCTAATACAGTTAATTTTGATATTAATTTTTTCTTCATTGTTATTCCTCCCATTTCATATGTTTTTTAATTTCATTATATTTACATATGAAATGAGTTCAATATCCTTTGCATAACAGGTCATTTTCTATGCAAAACTGGTTAAAAAACAAACTAAAAATTAATTAAATATTAATAATTAATGACTTGTTTTAAAATTTTATTTAAAAATAGTTAAAATATTAATTAGATTCATGAATTTTACATTGCACTTTAATACCAATTATTGTAATTTAATTTCAATAATATCACTATAAATGTATAAATTCAGAAAGTTTGTCTATAATTTAAATGATAAAGTGATACTTTTTATGTTTTCATTCCACTTATTTTTAGCTGCTTAGATGCAGCCTTTTTTATGAAAAAAATAAAGGCTAGATAGAAACTAACCTAACTAGCCTTCTTTTACTACAATTCATTTTTTCTTATTTCAATTAACTCTAGTAATTCTTTAATATCTTCTAATGTTGCCTTATTCTTTATGAAACTTCTTGCAGCACTTCTAGCTCTTAAATAATTTGCATGTTCTTTATTATTTTTTCTCCAATTTTCATCTGCTCTTTTTTGAGCTTCAGACATACCTTTATTTTTTTCCATAATTATATCTCCTTTTAAGCTAAAAATACTTTCCTACTAGAAAAATATTTTTAAAAGTATTGTTAGCACAATTAAAATTATAGTTCCTATAATCCATAGTTTTAATTCTTTTTCTTGTTTCATATTTAACACCTCACTTTTATTATGATATAATGTTAAAGAAGAAATTTTTTAAGGACGGAGGCTTTCGCCTCCTTAAGTTATTTAAACAATATTTCTAATATTGTTTGGATTAGTTTAATTAGTGCTGTGAAGAATGCCAGTCTTGCAATCACTAATTTAACTTTTAGTTCCTTATTAGATTTCTTCTTTTTTTTCATTTCATTACCTCCTCCCTACAATTATATTATAGTACATGTACTATAATAAGTCAATATTTATTGTAAAATTATCTAAAAAAACAAAAAAAAGTTAAATAGAAATTAATCTATCTAACCTTTTTATTAATTAAAGTTTATTTAATTTTAATCTATACTATTATAAGTAGTCCTATATTTATATTCTATATACTTTCTATAATTTTTCACCACATTTACTACAAAAAACTGAATCTATAGTCATTTTATTTCCACACTTTCTGCAATAAATAACCGTCCCTGAAACTTTCTCAACTTTATCTACATTATTACATTCTGTATTAATAAGTTCTAATAAGCTCATTATTTCTTGTGCCGACTTAAATGCAGATGAATAAGCCAAAGAATTCTTCTTTATAGGAGAGTTTACTATTTTTATCATTACAACTGGATTATTAAAATCCTTAACCGTTATTTTTACATAAAGTTTACTTACATTTTTCTTTGCTACTTTTGCATTGAAACTCCCAAAACAATCTCTTATTATAGTATCATTATCCTCTATTAATTCATATGAAGATATATCACTAAAATTATATATTTTAGGATTTTTTTTACTTCCTAAAGGCCCATCTGGAATTAACCATTGTTGTTTTTTTTCATCTATTTCTAAAAACTTACCAACTTTTCTAGTTGCAACGAATTCATTTAATTTTCTAATATTTTCATTTCCTAAACATATATAACTTTTAATTTCATCTAGAGTAAGTTTATTACTGCCTACAATTTTTGAAACTTTATGCTGTTTAAGTTGGCAATCTCCACAAATAATTCCATCTAAACACTTTACTTTTCCAAATCCAATAGTCTTTCCGCAAATATCACAACTTTGTTTCCCCTTACTAAAAAGTCCCATTAATAATTTCATCTCCATTCGTATAAAAATCAAATATATTTTACCATATGTTTCTTATATCTACAAAAGATGTATTTATATAAAATAAAA
>WNVL01000012.1:0-89048 GCA_034421775.1 Clostridium perfringens
AGTGGCCAAAGGGGGCAGACTGTAAATCTGTTGTCGGACGACTTCGAAGGTTCGAATCCTTCTTCCACCACCAGCAAGAGACACTTTAGAATAGTGTCTCTTTGTTTAAAATAATATCTCAATAAAATAGAATATTTAGTATTTATATACTCTTATCCAGAGAGGTGGAGGGAAAAAGGCCCTATGAAACCCGGCAACCAGTGAGAAATCGCTACGGTGCCAATTCCGGTAAAGAATTTTCTTTACAAGATGAGAGAAGATAAATTTAGTGTATAACTAGAATCTCTTCTTAAATCTTTTAAAGATTTAGAAGAGATTTTTTTGTTAATAAAATATATCTTAAAAGCGCGCATTAAGATATATAACTTTTAAAATAAAAAATTAAAGATATTATTTTAGATAGTTGGAAAGAATAATTTAATGAATAATTAAAAAATTTAGGGTTGAAATAAATAAAAAGTGAAAGGGGTGAATCGGTTATCTTATTTAAAATAGTAAGATAGCGTTATAGCCATGAGAAGATTATTTACATCAGAATCAGTTACTGAAGGACATCCAGATAAAATATGTGACCAAATTTCAGATGCAGTTTTAGATGCTATATTTGAAAAAGATCCAAATGCAAGAGTTGCTTGTGAAACAGCTGTTACTACAGGGTTAGTAATGGTAATGGGAGAAATAACAACTAACTGTTATGTTGATATTCCTAAAATAGCTAGAGAAACTATAAAAAATATAGGATATGATAGAGCCAAGTATGGTTTCGACTGTGAAACTTGTTCAGTTATGACTACAATAGATGAGCAATCATCAGATATAGCTATGGGGGTTGATGAAGCTCTAGAATCAAGAGCTGGTGAAAAAATAGATATAGACGCAGTAGGTGCAGGAGACCAAGGAATGATGTTTGGTTTTGCTACTAATGAAACTGAAGAATATATGCCAGCACCAATAGCTATGGCTCATAGATTATCAAGAAGATTAACAGAAGTAAGAAAAAACGGAACTTTACCTTACTTAAGACCAGATGGAAAAACACAAGTTACTGTTGAATATGAAAATGATAAACCAGTTAGAATAGATGCTATAGTAATTTCAACACAACATGGTCCAGACGTATCTCAAGAGCAAATTCAAGCTGATTTAATGGAACATGTTATAAAAGCTGTTATACCAGCAGAATTATTAGATGAAAATACTAAATACTACATAAATCCAACAGGAAGATTTGTTATTGGTGGACCTCAAGGAGATTCAGGATTAACAGGAAGAAAAATTATAGTTGATACTTATGGCGGATATGGAAGACACGGTGGCGGTGCTTTCTCAGGAAAAGATCCAACTAAGGTTGATAGATCAGCTGCATACGCTGCTAGATGGGTAGCTAAAAACTTAGTTGCTGCAGGCGTGGCAGATAAATTAGAAATTCAAGTTGCTTATGCTATTGGTGTTGCTAGACCGGTATCAATTATAGTAGATACTTTCGGAACTGGAAAAATATCAGATGAAGAAATAGTTAATATAATAAATAAAGTATTTGATTTAAGACCAGGTGCTATAATAAGAGACCTAGACTTAAGAAGACCTATCTATAAGCAAACAGCTGCTTATGGACATTTTGGAAGAACAGACTTAGATCTTCCATGGGAAAAATTAGATAAAGTTGAAGAAATAAAAAAACACCTTTAATATAAATAAAAGCTTAGGATACTCTTCCTAAGCTTTTTAATTTTTATAAAATTTATTTTATAATATACTTAAATAGTTAAAATTAAGAAATAAAAAAACACTTTGGTCTCCCAAAGTGTTTTTTTTATTAAGCTTTGTGAACTAATTTTCCATTAACTATTACATATTTTATATCTATGTTTTCATCAAAAAGGATTAAGTCAGCATCGTAACCTTCTTTAATTAGTCCTTTTCTATCAGCAACTTTACAATGCTTAGCACCATTGAAAGTAGCCATTTTTATAACTTCATTAAGTGGGTAGTTAGTATTATTGAATATATTTTTAACTGCCACATCTAGAGTTAATATTGATCCTGCTAAAGATCCACTTAATAGTCTTGCAGCTCCATCTTTAACTTCAACATCTTGACCACCTAAAGAATACATTCCATCAGGCATACAGCAAGCCATCATGGCATCAGTTATTAATAAAACTTTATCTGTTCCTTTTTGTTTGTATGCAACTCTTAAACTTGGGTATGATATATGAATACCATCTGAGATTGTTTCTGTAGTTATTTCGCTATCAAAAACAGCACCTACAACACCAGGTTCTCTATGAGTGAATGGTGTCATGGCATTAAATAAGTGAGTAGCGTGAGAACATCCACATTTTATTCCTTCCATAGCTTCTTCATAGGTAGCTTTAGTGTGTCCCATTGAAACAACGATACCTTTTTCACTTAAGAATTTAGTAAGTTCTTTAGCACCATCTACTTCTGGAGCAAGAGTTATTGAAACAACGTCATCTTCATTCTCTCCAACTAACTTATAGAAATTTTCTTTTGTTGGAGGTATTAAGAAGTCCGGATTTTGAGCTCCAATAGCACTTGGGCTTATGAACGGTCCTTCTAGGTGAGCACCTAAAACATTAGCTCCATCTGTTCCTTCAGTTTTTGCTTTATGGATAGCTTCCATTGATTTGCATACATCTTCAGCAGCTACTGTCATTGTTGTTGGTAAGAATGAAGTAGTACCATGTTTAACTATAACTTTTGAAATTTCATTAATAGCTTCATAAGTACCATCCATAGTATCGTGTCCGCCAGCTCCATGTATATGAACATCTATAAATCCAGGAGATAAATAAAGTCCTTGTCCATCTAGTATTTCACAATTAGTTTCTTCTTTTGGGTTTATAGCTTTGATTTTTCCATTTTCTAATAGTATATTTCCAGGTTCAATTCTATCTAAATATACTATGTTACAATTTTTTATTAACATACGAATCACCTTCCTCATAATAATCTTAAGATTTAAATTTGAGTAAGTCAACAAAATGAGCTTCATGATTTAAAATAAATAATTGTGATATAATTAATAGTAATAATAATTTAAGAGAAACCTTTTAGGAGGTAATATGGAAGCATTAAATGGAATAGTTGAAAGTATAGTATTTAAAAGCTCTGATACAGGGTATACAGTTATAAAGTTTAGAGAAAATAATAATATTCATACGGCAGTTGGTGTATTACCACATGTGAGAGAAGGACAAAACTTAAAACTTTCAGGAAGTTGGGTTAATCATTCTCAGTTTGGAAAGCAGTTTAAGGTGGAAGAATGTGAAGAGATATTGCCGACTTCGAGGGATGGAATAGAGAAGTATTTATCTTCTGGAATAATACAAGGAATAGGTCCAGTTACAGCTAAAAAGATAGTAAATACATTTGGAGAAGATACACTTAATATTTTAGATAATAGTATAGAAAGATTAAAAGAAATAGAGGGAATTGGTAAGAAAAAGTTAGAGACAATAATTGAATCCTATCAAGAACAGAGAGAACTAAAAAATATAACTATCTTTTTACAAACTCACGGATTAAGCGTAAATCAATGCTTAAAGATTTATAAAAAATACGGTTCTAGTTCAGTCGAGACAGTTAAGAATAATCCTTACGTACTTTGTGATGAAATTTCAGGAATAGGATTTAAAACATCTGATAAAATAGCTAGAAGTTTAGGAGTAGAAATTGATTCTCCTTTTAGAGTTCAAAGTGGTATAAGATATGTAATAAATGAATTTTGTGCAAATGGGCATACTTTCATGCCTAAGGATGAACTTATAAAAGAAGCAAGCAATGTGTTAACTGTAAGTGGAGATATAGTAGAAGAAAATATAAAGAATGCAGCTTTAGATAGAAAAATAAAGTTAGAGATGGTTAACAATAAAGAAGGTGTTTTCACAATACCTAATTATTATTGTGAACTTGGAATAACTAATAGGATTTTAACCTTAGCTATAAGCAATTTTCAAAATATAAATGTAGATGTAGATCATTTAATAGCTCAGTTTGAAAATAAAAATAATATAACTTTTGCAGAATCTCAGAAAGATGCTATAATAAGTGCTTTTCAAAATGGAATAGAGATAATAACTGGGGGACCAGGAACAGGAAAAACTACTATAATAAAGTGTATAATTGAAATTTTTGAAACTTGTGGATTAAAAGTTCTTTTGGGAGCACCTACTGGAAGAGCTGCAAAGAGAATGAGTGAATCTACAGGAAAAGAAGCAACGACAATACATAGAATGCTTGATATGGGAGTTTTTGAAAAAGAAGAAAGTGTTTTTGTCACTAATACAGAAGAACATTCATTAGAAGCTGATGTAGTAATAATAGATGAGGCATCCATGATTGATATAACACTTATGAATGCTTTACTTAAATCTATTAAGGTTGGAACTAGACTTATAATAGTTGGTGATGTTGATCAGCTTCCATCAGTAGGAGCTGGAAATGTTTTAAATGACTTTATAGAGAGTGGATTTACTAAGGTTGTACGTTTAAAAGAAATTTTCAGACAGGGAAAAGAAAGTATGATTGTTGTGAATGCACATAAAATAAATAGGGGAGAAATGCCTAAATTAAATGAAAAAGGGACTGATTTCTTTTTTATAAAAAATGATATTCAGGAAGGAATATTAAATACAATAATAGATTTAATAAACACTAGATTACCTAAGTTTAATTCGAATTGGGATAAGTTAAAAAGTATTCAGGTTTTAGTTCCTATGAAAAAAGGTGTTTTAGGAGTTACAAATTTAAATGAAAAAATACAAAGTGTCTTAAATCCAAAAGCTCCATATAAAAAGGAAAAAGAGTTTAGAAGTATGATATTTAGAGAGGGAGACAAGGTTATGCAAATAAAAAATAACTACTCTCTAAAGTGGACTAGAATAGCTGGAAACGGGGAACATGAAGGTGCTGGAGTATTTAATGGAGATATGGGATTTATAGAAAGTATAGATTTAGAGGGAAAAAAATTATCTATAATCTTTGATGATGAAAGAAAAGTAATTTATGATTTTATGTATTTAGATGAATTAGATTTAGCATACGCAATTACCATACATAAAAGTCAAGGAAGCGAGTTCCCGGTAGTAATAATACCTGCTTATATGGGAGCACCATTACTTATGAATAGAAATTTATTATATACAGGAATAACAAGAGCGAAAGAAATGGTAGTAGTTGTTGGAATACCAAAAGCATTAAAATATATGGTTGATAACACAAGGAGTATGGAACGTTATTCTTCTTTAAATTGGAGAATAAAAGAAGTAATATCAAATGATGTTTTTGAACAAGATTAAATTAGGGGGATTTTAATGTGAGTTTATATGGTAATAATTTCAGAATTGAGAATAGATATGGCAATACATTGAAAAAGTGGTATGTGAAAAGTGATGAAAGATTTATAAATTTGATATGTGAACCATATCAAAATTTAAATTTTATATATGATTTGGTTAGTGAATGTTTAAGAAATAGTGAAAAAGTATTATACGTAGGGAAAAGCAGAAAAATCTATATTAGTGAAGAAGTAAATTCAATCAATTTTGAGTTTGAATCATTTAATAATATTTTTAATATTAAAAAAAAGTTTGATTTAATAATATATGATGATGTAAGTTCTTACTCAAATAAAAGTAGTATAGAATGTAGCGAGGACTTAATATATTTAAAGCGTTTATCCAAAAAGATAATAATATGTTCAGTGGATAAGGTTTTTAATAATATAAATCATATAGAGATATTAAACCAAGAAAGAAAAACTCATTTTTTAGAGCCGAGATTAATAACAACTAGATTAAACTTAATAAATTCAATGCCTTATGCCTTATATAGTTATATTGAATGGTTTATAAGAGAAAAAAGAGTTTTAGTTGTGTATGTGCCAAATGAAGTTAATTTAAATAAAATATATGAATATTACACAGAGGATTTAAATTTAGAAAATAAGGTTAAAATAGTAAAAGAGGATAAAAAGAATTCCCTTTTACAAGTAATAAATGAAAGTATATTTAAAAAAGAGGGAATTATTTTTATAACAGATTCGTTACATGAATATTTTGATTCTATTCCTAATTGTGATTTAATTATTTATTCTTTTGAAAAAGAATTTATTGATTACAAAAAAATAATATTTGCATGTGGTGCTTTATGTAAAAATAAGTGTATAGGAAAAGAAATAATATTATTAAGTAATGATGAAAATGAAAATATAGAAACTGCTAGGAGGTTAGCAAGAAGCTTTAATGAAACTTTATGGAGACATGCAAAAATAAGGTGAACTATTTCTTTCAATGCTTATTAGAAGCTATTTATCCAACAGAAGAGAAATGCTACATATGCAATAAAGAAAGTAAGAAAATAATTTGTAATAAATGTAGAGGAGAAATACCAAAGGCTAAGGATATATTAATTATTGAAGGATGCACAATGATGGTTTGCTCCTATTATTCTTTTATAGTTAAGGATTTAATATTAAGACTTAAATATAAAGGAGATTTTCATGCTGGTGAAATATTAGTATTGTTGCTTGAGGAAAGAATAAGAAAAGCAAATTTAGATGTTGATTTCATAACATATGTTCCAGTGGCAAAGGATTCTCTTAAAAAGAAGGAATTTAACCAATGTGAGTATCTGTCAAAAGCGTTAGCTAAGAAGTTGGGAATTAAAGCTATAGAAACCTTAAAAAAGAAAAATAAAGTCAAAGAACAAAAATCATTATCTAAAGAAGAAAGAGAAAAAAATGTACAGAATGCTTTTAAACTTAAAAATTATAAAGGTTTAGAAGGTAAGAGTATTATACTTCTAGATGATGTTATGACTACTGGTGCAACATTGAAGTCTTGTGTAAGAGAGTTGAAAAAAATAAAAGATATTAAAATTTTTTTATTGACTATTGCTAAAAGTAATATATAATAGTAATGTAGCTAGGTTTGTGGTTGAAAGTCGATGCCAGTCGCAGGCGAAACGATCCACGTAAGTTAAACAAAGTTTTAATGAGCATGGTGCGGCTTAGAAGTAAGACCTACCAGCCAATAAAGGCTGAGAGGGTTAGTAGTGAGAGGTTAACTCCGGGTAGCGAAAGCTCCAGTAGGCGAGTGTGGGGTCAAAGACCAGGTCAACTAGCTATAAAAAGGGACTATGATTTTCATGGTCCTTTTTTATTTTTTGTCAAGTTACATTTGTCATAAATAAATTAAGTAAAGGGAAGATTTAATTAGACAGTTATAATCTATATTATAAAAATTTCAATTAATTAAGATAATTAAAGCTTGTATAAAAAGCTTTAACAGAGTACAATTATAGTATAATATTTAAACCTTTACATTGATAAGGTTACTTGTTTTTTTGAAAGGGGCTGACGATATGAAAGTAACAGTACATGCTAAAAATATAGAGTTAACAAATGCTTTAAAGGATTGTGTAGAAAAGAAAATATCCAAGTTAAGCAAGTATTTTGAACCAGGAGTTGAAGCAAAGGCCACTTTAAGCGTAGAGAAAAATAAACAAATCATAGAAGTTATGATTCCTTTTAATGGAATATTATTAAGAGGTGAAGAATCTACAGACGATATGTATAAGTCAATAGACTTAGTTGAAGAAAAAATCGAAAGACAAATAAGAAAACAAAAAACTAGATTATCAAAGAAAAATAGATATGATTCATTAAGATTTGCTCATATAGATCCAATAGAGGATATGAAAGAAGAAAAAGAAGCAAAAATAGTAAAAACTAAGAGATTTGATGTTAAGCCAATGGGAGCTGAAGAAGCAGTTTTACAAATGGAACTTATAGGACATGACTTCTTTGTATTCCAAGATCCAGAGACAAATCAACTAAATGTAGTTTATAAAAGAAAAGATGGTAATTATGGTTTAATTGAACCAGGATTAGGAGAAGATTAAATATTAATATAAGAAAAGATGTAGGTTTTTGCCTGCATCTTTTTACTTTTATGTAAAATTTTTATATAGATTATTACATTTATTGAAAATTGGTTACCATAAATGTTATAATCGAATAAGAATTATTTTAAATATTTTCTTAGGAAAAGTTAGAATATTGTATATATATGTTATAATTAAATAATTATTAGAATATTAAGCATATAAGAAAGTAGAATTGAGGGATAGTATAATGGGATTATTTGATAAAATATTTGGAAGTTATAGCGATAGAGAAGTTAAAAGAATAACACCTATTGTAGACAAAATAGATTCGCTTGGACCTGAAATGGAAAAACTATCTGATGAAGAATTAAAACAAAAAACATTTGAGTTTAAAGATAGATATGCTAAAGGAGAAAGCTTAGATGATATGCTTCCAGAAGCTTTTGCTGTTTGTAGAGAGGCATCAACAAGAGTTTTAGGAATGAAACACTATAGAGAGCAATTAATTGGTGGTACAGTATTACACCAAGGAAGAATAGCTGAGATGAAAACTGGTGAAGGTAAAACATTAGTTGCTACTTTACCTGTTTATTTAAATGCTTTAGCTGGCAAAGGTGTTCATGTAATCACAGTCAATGACTACTTAGCAACAAGAGATAAAGAGTGGATGGGTCAATTATATGAATTCTTAGGATTAACTACTGGAGTTATAGTTCATGGATTAACTAATGATCAAAGAAGAGAATCATATAATGCAGATATAACTTATGGAACAAACAACGAGTTTGGATTCGATTATTTAAGAGATAACATGGTTATTTATAAAGAAGAAAGAGTTCAAAGACCATTACACTACTGTATAGTGGATGAGGTTGACTCAATTCTTATAGATGAAGCAAGAACACCTCTTATAATTTCAGGAGCAGGAAGTAAATCAACAGAACTTTATAAGATAGCTGATTTCTTCGTTAAGAAATTAAGAGAGGAAGAAGATTATACAATAGATGAAAAAGCACATGCTGCAATGCTTACTGATAAAGGGGTTGCAGAAGCAGAAAAAGCTTTTGGAATAGAGAACTATGCGGATGCTAATAATATGGAATTACAACATCATATTACTCAAGCATTAAAAGCCAACTATGTAATGAAAAGAGACAAAGATTACATGGTTAAAGATGATGAAATAGCTATAGTTGATGAATTTACAGGAAGACTTATGGAGGGTAGAAGATATTCAGATGGTCTTCACCAAGCTATTGAGGCTAAAGAAGGTGTTAAGGTTCAAAGAGAATCTAAAACTTTAGCAACTATAACTTTCCAAAATTACTTCAGAATGTATACTAAATTAGCAGGTATGACAGGTACAGCTCTTACAGAAGAAACTGAATTTAGAGAAATATATGGATTAGACGTTGTTGTTATTCCAACTCATAGACCAATTCAAAGAGAAGACCATTCAGATTTAGTATTTAAAACTGCTAAAGGAAAATATGATGCTATAGTAGAAGAAATTATAGAAACTCATAAAACTGGTCAGCCAGTACTTGTTGGTACAACAAGTATAGAAAAATCAGAGTATCTTTCTGCTTTATTAAAAAGAAAAGGTGTTCCACATAAAGTCTTAAATGCTAGATACCATGAGCAAGAGGCTGAAATTGTATCTCGTGCAGGTGAATTAGGCAACATAACAATTGCAACTAATATGGCAGGTAGAGGTACTGATATTAAGCTTGGAGAAGGTGTTTTAGAAGTTGGTGGTTTAAAAATCATAGGAACTGAAAGACATGAGTCAAGAAGAATAGATAACCAGTTAAGAGGACGTTCTGGTCGTCAAGGAGACAAAGGTCATTCAAGATTCTACATCTCTTTAGAAGATGATTTAATGAGAATATTTGGTTCAGAAAAACTTCAATCTGTTGTTGATAGATTAGGATTAGAAGAATCAGAAGCTATTGAAAGTAAAATGGTTACTAAATCAATAGAAAATGCTCAAAAGAAAGTAGAAGGTAATAACTTTGATATAAGAAAGACATTATTAGGATATGATGATGTTATGAATAAGCAAAGAGAAGTTATCTACAAACAAAGATCTCAAGTTTTAGAAGGTGAAAACTTAGAAGATAGCGTTCAGGCTATGATTGAGGATGTTATAACTAGTGCAGTTCAATCTCACTTAGCAAATGTAGATGAGATGGAATTTGAAAAAGAACTTGGTGACTTAATCAAGTATTTAGAAGATATCATGTTACCACATGGTAGATTTACTGTAGAAGATTTAAAAACTTCATCAGATGAAGAAATAACTAGAAAATTCATTGAATGTGCTAGGGAAGTTTATAAAGAAAAAGAAGACTTCGTTGGTGCAGAACAAATGAGAGAAATCGAAAGAGTTATAATATTAAGAGTTGTTGATACTAAATGGATGGATCACATAGATGATATGGATCATTTAAAACAAGGTATTGGTTTAAGGGCTTATAAGCAACAAGATCCAACTCAAGCATATCAAATGGAAGGTAGTGCTATGTTTGATGAAATGATAAATAACATTAAAATAGACACAGTAAGATACTTATTCCATGTAAAAGTTGAAGCCGAGAAGCCACAAAGAGAAAGAGTTGCTCAAGAAACAGGAGCAAGTCATGGTGGAGACTCATCTGAGGTTAAGAAAAAACCAATTAAAAAAGAACCTAAAGTAGGTAGAAATGATTTATGTCCATGTGGAAGTGGTAAGAAATATAAATCATGTTGTGGAAGAGAAGTAGTTTAATATATAAAAAGCCTTTGCAATTAGTGTGAAGGCTTTTTGTTTAGAGTTATATATTATTTTATAAACATTATAAAGGACAAAGTTAAATTTTAATAATACAAAATCAACATTCACCTAAAATAGAGCTAAAATTAAAAAAATTACTAGTATACTAGATAAATTGGATTGAAATTTAGAAGGTAAAACTATTTTAAAACAAATATCATTTTATTGTTTTAAAGAACAATAAAATGATATACTCTATAATATGAAAAATAATTAAAGATAGAGGTGAAGTTTTTATGATTATGGAACTTGAAAGTCAATTATCAAAGTTGCATGAACTAAAAAATAATTTAAAGGAAATGGGGGCTTCACTTTGACTTAGCATCTTTAGAGAAGAAGAGTGAAGAACTTGAGTTAAAGATGCAAGAGACGGGATTTTGGGATGATGTCCAAAAGGCTCAAGAAGTAACCCAAGAAGCAAAAAGAGTAAAGGATAAAATAGATAAGTTTAAAAGTTTAAATGAGAGAATAGATGATGTAGAAGTTTTAAAAGAACTTATGGAAGAAAATGATGAGGAAACAGCTCAAGAAATAATAAGTGAAGTTAAAGCTTTAAGTAAAGAGATAGATACATTAAAAATAGAAACTATATTATCAGGTGAATATGACAGAAATGACGCCATACTAACTTTACATACTGGTGTCGGTGGAAGTGATGCTAATGATTGGACTGAAATGCTTCTTAGAATGTACACAAGATGGTGCGAAAAGAAAGGATATTCATTAGAAACTATTGACTACCTTCCAGGAGATGAAGCAGGTGTTAAAAGTGTTACTTTAAAAGTTAAAGGTGAGTTTGCTTATGGTTATTTAAAAGCAGAAAAAGGAATACATAGATTAGTTAGAATATCCCCTTTTAATGCTAATGGAAAAAGACAAACTTCCTTTGCTTCAGTAGAGGTTTTACCAGAATTAACATCAGATCAAGATATTGAAATAAATCCAGTTGATTTAAGAATTGATACTTATAGAGCAGGTGGTGCTGGAGGACAGCACGTAAATAAAACAGAGTCTGCAGTAAGAATTACTCATATTCCAACCGGGATAGTAGTTCAATGTCAAAATGAAAGAAGTCAGTTTTCAAATAGAGATACTGCCATGGCAATGTTAAAATCTAAGCTTATAGAGCTTAAAGAGAGAGCACATAAGGAAAAAATAGAAGATTTAACAGGCGAACTTAAAGATATGGGATGGGGTAGTCAGATAAGAAGTTATGTTTTCCATCCATATTCAATGGTTAAGGATCATAGAACTAACGTTGAAACATCAAACGTAAATGCTGTTATGGATGGAGATATAGATAACTTTATAATTGCATACTTAAATTCATAATAGAATTAAAAAGAACTAAAAGCTAACATAGTTTTATAAAAGCTTTTAGTTCTTTTTAATTTGGCTCTGTTTTAAGCTATTACTGATTTTTATATAAAACTGTAGCACCATATTAATGAGCTGTTAGTATTACATTTCTATAAAATAGAGTCTTTATCTTGAAGCTAAATTTTAAGTTTTAGTACTATACAAATTAGAGTTGATAATATTAAAAGTATAAGAATTTTTGAGTCTAATAAAAATAATCCTGCTGATGAATATGATGAGGAAAAGATTTCACTCCATACTACAGAGAAACTTCTATCTATAGCTGTAGGACTTATATATTCAATGGTATCCTCAGGAGTATGAATTCTTGTAATATCTCCATCATTCATTGTTATTGAATCAAAGCCTTCCTTAATAAAACTAGCGTGATCAGAAGAATCTTTATTTTCTATTATGTTAGTTATTTTTTTTTGATTACAAATTTCACAAAGCCTATCTAGAAGAGGACTATGAACACAATTGTCTTCACCACTCATAAAAGTAAGAGGGACGTTTTTATCGCTACCTATCATGTCGAAATTGATAACTGTTGCCCCTTTTAATGAAGATTTATTTTCTTCAGCAAAGCTTTTAGAACCTAATAATCCAAATTCCTCTGCATTTAATGAGACGATAATAATATCTCTTGATGGCTGAGGCAATGAAGCTAGGAAAGAGCCTAATTCTAATAAGAATGAAGCACCAGAGGCGTTATCTAAAGCTCCTCTATAGATTTCCCCGGAAATACCTTTACCCATATGATCAAAGTGAGCTGTTAGGACTAAAGGTGGTAAAAATGGATTTTTACCTTTTATAACTCCAGCAACATTATTCACTTCTTTTTCTTCAACCTTATAAGGAAGAAAACAGTCAATTTTGTATCCTTTATTTAAATAGAGTTCTAATTCTTTTATAAGATCTGGAGCAACCAATACATATAAATCACAAGGTGTATTTTCAATAAAAGAGCTTCTAAAATTAAAGGAATCTATTGGTGATGAAAGAAAAACCACACTGTTATTAGAAGATGAGGTTCCCTTTATTGCAGAAGGAATTACTTTAAATTCATTGGTGTTATCAAAGCTTATATTATTTACTCTAAAATTTATAAATGCTTCTTTAAAATCTACTCCGTACTTATAAGAAACTATTAAATTGTTGTTTTTATCATAAACTTTAAGATAAGGATCACCTTCAACTAGTATAGGAGCTTTTACCTTAAAATCTTGAAGATAAGTAGAATTAAATTCTTGTATATTGGACTTAATAAAAGATTTTTCAATAAAATCTTGAGCTAAATAATTCCCTTTATTTCCACAAAGTCTTCCTTCCAGTTCATCAGAAGTTAAATATTCTATATTATTTAAAACTTCTTTTCTTTCAAAGGGATTAAATTTATTTCTGTAAACTAAAGAGAAATTTATCATAAGAATAAGTGTGCAAAGAAGTACATTTATAATTGTTATATATAATTTTTTCATATTTGCCTCCATAAAGATTAGGTTATAATTAAAGGTATGAAATAGAAATTATGTTTATTCAAAAAATTACCATTAATCTTGAATTAATAATTGGAAGTAATATAATAATAAAATGAGGTTTATTAAAAAAGAGAATAAGCGTGTAGAGTATAGGAGGTCATTATGAATAATATAAATGAGATTTTATCAAAAGAACTTGGTATTTCTTTGAAGCAAGTAGCAAGTGTTATAGAGATGTTAGATGAAGGTAATACAGTACCTTTTATAGCTAGATATAGAAAAGAGAGAACAGGTGGATTATCAGATGAGGTCTTAAGAAAGTTTAATGAGAGATTAACTTATCTAAGAAATTTAGAGAGCAGAAAAGAAGACGTTTTAAGAATCATTGAAGAACAGGATAATTTAACACCAGAATTAAAGTTAAAAATTGAAAAAGCAACTACACTTACAGAGGTTGAGGACATATATAGACCTTTTAAACCTAAAAAGAGAACAAGAGCAACTATGGCTGTTGAAAGAGGGTTAAAACCTTTAGCAGAACTTATATTATCAGGCGATTTTAAGGGCGATATAATTGCTGAAGCTAATAAATACATAAACGAAGATAAAGAAGTTAAAAGCGTAGAAGACGCTCTTCAAGGAGCAATGGATATAATAAGTGAAATAATATCTGATAATGCTGATTATAGAAAATGGATAAGAAGTTTTGTACAAAGAGATGGAATTTTAGAAGTTAAGGGGGGAAGTGAGGAACAAACACCTTATGAGATGTATTATGACTATAAAGAACCAGTAAGAACAATTCCATCACATAGAATATTGGCAGTTAATAGGGGAGAAAAAGAAAAGATTCTTTCTGTTAAGATAACATGCAATGAAGAGGTTATTATAGACTTTTTAAATAGAAAAATTCTAAAAAATAATAATATTACTGATAAGTACTTAGAAGAAAGCATAAAAGATTCTTTAAAGAGACTTATTTACCCATCAATAGAAAGAGAGATTAGAAGTGAGTTAACATCAAAAGGAGAAGAGGGTGCTATTGATATATTTAAAGCAAATTTAAAGGCTTTATTAATGCAAGCTCCTATAAAGGGAAAGGTTGTAATGGGATTTGACCCTGGATTTAGAACTGGATGTAAGGTTGCAATTTTAGATGAAACAGGAAAATTTGTTGAAAACACAACAGTTTATCCAACAGCTCCTCAAAATAGAATTGAAGAAACAATAAATACATTAAAAAATCTTATTAAGAAACATGGCGTAGATGTTATATCCTTAGGAAATGGAACAGCTTCAAGAGAATCAGAAGAAGTTATAGCTAAAATGCTTAAAGAAATAAAAGATGAAACAGGAAAAGAATTATTTTATGTTATAGTATCAGAGGCTGGAGCATCTGTTTACTCTGCATCAGAGCTTGCTAACAAGGAATATCCTGATTTAGATGTAACAGTAAGAGGAGCAATATCTATTGGAAGAAGACTTCAAGACCCATTAGCTGAACTTGTAAAAATTGATCCAAAGGCTATAGGTGTTGGACAATATCAACATGATGTAACTCAAAAGAAATTAGATGAATCTTTAGCAGGAATAGTTGAGGATTGTGTTAATAATGTTGGAGTAGATTTAAACATAGCCACTCCATCTTTATTGAGTTATATATCAGGAATAAATGCTACAATAGCTAAGAATATAGTTGATTATAGAGAAGAAAATGGTAAGTTTAAAAGTAGAAAAGAGTTATTAAAAGTTAAAAGATTAGGGCAAAAAGCTTATGAACAGTGTGCTGGTTTCTTAAGAGTTATGGAAAGTAAAGAGCTTTTAGATAATACTTCTGTTCATCCAGAATCATATGGTGTAGCAAAAGAGCTTATAAAGACATTAGGTTACAAAGACTCAGATTTAAAAAATGGAAATTTAGGAGATATTGATGAAAGGGTAAAACTTAAAGGAGTAAGTAATTTAGCAAATGAATTAGAAGTTGGAGAGCCTACTTTAAATGATATTATAAAAGAAATCAAAAAGCCTGGAAGAGACCCAAGAGAAGAATTACCTAAACCAATATTTAAGTCTGGAGTAATAGATATGAAAGATTTAAAACCTGGAATGATTTTAATGGGAACAGTTAGAAATGTTTCAGACTTTGGTACCTTTGTAGATATTGGCGTACATCAAGATGGATTAGTGCATAAAAGCCAAATGGCAGATAGATTTGTTAAACATCCATTAGATATAGTAAAAGTTGGAGATATAGTTGAAGTTAGAATTTTAGATGTTGATTTAAAAAGAAAAAGAATTTCTCTTTCAATGAAAAAAGAGAGTTAAGATAAAAGTTAACTAAAAAAGTTTAAATATTAATATATTGAATTTTTAAGAGAAAAGAGTTAAAATTATAACAAATAAAATAAAAAAGTCTTCAGGGCGGGGTGTAAGTCCCCACCGGCGGTAAAGCCCGCGAGCTAATTTTTAGCATGATTCGGTGAAATTCCGAGGCCGACAGTATAGTCTGGATGAAAGAAGATAAGTGTTTAATGATTTAAATTCTGAATCTATGTGCCCTGATATAACTACGTATCAGGGCTTTTTATTCTTGAATAAAGTCATTAAAGACTTAATAGCCCCAGAGGAATTAACTTTTGGGAGGGGACAAAATGAAAACCAAAACTTTAAACACAAACAAATTTATTAAATTATCACTTTTATCTGCTATTGCAGTGGTACTTATGTACATTGATTTTCCAGTAATACCTATATTTCCATGGTTAAAGATCGATTTAAGTGATGTGCCTGCACTTATGGGAGCATTTGCTTTTGGTCCATTATCAGGAGTAATAATAGAACTTATGAAAAACTTATTAATTTTAATAGTAAAAGGAACTGGAACGGCCTTTGTTGGAGAACTTGCTAATTTCTTAGTTGGAGTAGCATTAGTATGGCCTGCAGCTATGATTTATAAGAGAAACAAAACTAAAAAGACTGCTATATTAGGAATGGTAGTAGGAATATTAGCTATAGAGATAGTAGGAATACTAGCTAATGTATATTTATTACTTCCAGCTTACGGTATGGCTATGTCAAAGGCAGAATTAATGCAGTATGTAACAGTTGGATTGATTCCATTTAATGGAATAAAAGCGATTTTAGTATGTGGAATAACATATGTACTATATAAAAAGATGTCTGTATCAGTGTTTAAAGTTGAACCTATGCTAGACAAACCTATGAAAGAAAATTTAGGATAGTAAAAAAGAGCTCTATTTAGAGCTCTTTTTGTGTTTATAGCTTTTCTTTTTTATAGTATATAAGAAAAATTTGCTAAATATTATGTTTCCACATTATAATTGCATTCTCTTTTGGGTTATCATAGAAGTTTTTTCTTACTCCTTCTTCTTGGAAGCCATGTTTTTTATAAAGGTTTTGAGCTGGATGGTTTGATTCTCGTACTTCTAAAGTAAGAGAAGTAATATTACTTTCTTTACATAAAGCAATCAGACTATCCATTAATAGGTTTCCAACTCCTTGTTTTCTATAGTCAGGATGAACAGCTATATTTGTTATATCACCCTCATCAAATACAATCCACATTCCAACAAAGCCAATAACCTTGTTACCATCTAAAGCAACAAGATATTTTGCTAGCTTATTTGAAAGTTCTTTTTCTATAGATTCTATATTCCAAGCTTCAGGAAGGCTAAGTTTACTTACTTCAAAAATACCTTCTACATGAGAAGAATTCATAGGTTCTATTTTATATGAACTCATTATTTTAATCTCATTCTTTCTTCATATTCTCTTTCAGCCTGAGATTTTCTTAAATAAACTGGAGCATATGTATTTAAATCATGAGAAATTCCATTTTCTAATAATTTTAATCCTAACTCACCAACTGACGCCGCTCTTGGGTAAGCTGAATGATTTGGTGCGAAAGAGCAGTTAGGAAGAGCTTCTTTTAAGAAATCTTTGTGTTTAGTTATTCCGTCCCCAACAAAGATAACATCTTCATTTCTTTCTTTGATTTTTTCAACTAAATCATTTAAAGAGATACATTCTTTTTCACTAAGAGAAATAAGTTCATCTCCCTCTTTTTTGTAAAGAGAAGCATATACATTTCCTCTAAGGGCATCTATAATTGGACAGATTATTCCTTTAAAGCCTGATATGTTATAAGCTAAGGCATCAAGTGAAGAAATACAAACAGAAGGCTTTTTACTTCCAAAGCTCAACCCTTTAACAGTTGCCATTCCTATTCTAAGACCAGTAAATGAACCAGGTCCTTCGCTAATAGCAAATCCATCTAAATCTTTGATTTTTAAGTTGTTATATTTAAGTAAATCATCTATTAAATCCATTAATAAAACGGAGTGCTGTTTTTTATCATTTAAGTTTATTTCTCCTAGAACTCCCTTTTCATTTACTAAGGCACATGTAGCAGTGCTAGAAGAAGAGTCAATGGCTAATACTAACATTCTTTTATCTCCTTTATGTAATTATATCTATTTCCATAACCGTCAATAGTTATTTTTCTAAAGTTCTCACCCATACCAGGTAATTTTTCAATTTTAATATGTATATATTCTTCTGGTATAAGTTCTTCTATATAGTTAGCCCATTCGATTAAGCTTACACCATCACCAAATATATACTCATCAAAACCTATTGCTTCAATTTCATCAGGATCATTAACTCTATAAACATCAAAATGGTAAAGAGTTAGTCTTCCGCTGTGATATTCATTAACTATATTAAAAGTTGGACTAGTTATGTGTTCGTCAATTCCTAATCCTTCTGCAATTCCTTTGCTTATATGAGTTTTTCCAGTTCCTAAGTCTCCAGTTAAACAAAGAATATCCCTTTTATTTACAAGAGAACCGAGTTGTCTTCCAATATGCATAGTTTTATCTACACTATCTACTATAAATTCCATAAAGAACTCCTTTCAAATTAACACTCTGTAATCATTCTATCCAAATTTAAAGAAAAAGAAAAGAGATGCTAGATTTAATAAGATATTTTAAGTTTTATTATGTAGTCTAAATAAGTCAAATTTTCTATGAGATTTAATAAAATATACATCTATAAATTTATTATAATATTAACCTTTAAAGGGCAAAAGACTCTTTAATTAATACTTTAGTAAATTTAATGCAATTAGATAACTAAGGAATAGGATAATAGTATAATATTATTATAAAGTATGTGAATTTAGGAATTGGGGGGATTTGTATGTTAGTAAAAGCTGTTATGACAAAGAAGAACAATCTTGATTTAGTTACTTCTAAAACTATACTTAAAGATGCATTAAAAATTATGGATGATAATAATTTTTTATCAATTCCTGTAGTAGATGGCAATAAATTTAGGGGGGCAGTTTCTAAAAGCTGCATATATGAGCATTACTTTAAAAATAATTTAAGCAAAGAAGAATTATTAAATAATGTTACTGTGGGAGAAATTTTTAAAACAGAAATTCCTATAATAAGTAAGGAAGAGCATATAGAAAAGGCCGTAGCTATGTTAGAAAAAATGAGAATTTCTTTTGTTGCTGTTGTAGATGAATTTGATAATTTTAAGGGAATATTAACTCATAAGGCAGTTTTTAAAGAGTTTAACAATGCTTTTGGACTTAATAAAGGAGAAAGAATAGTTATAAGAACATATGATGTTCCAGGACAATTATCAAAAATGACTAAAATAATATCTCAAGAAGAAGGAGATATATTAAGTGTAGTTATCGTAGATACAAAAAGTTTAACTGAGGTTAAAGAAGTTATAGTTAGAATTAAGAATGGAGACATTGAAAATATCAAGAAGAAATTAAAAGATGCAGGATTTAAATTAGCATAATAAAATAGTTGAAAATAGAGAGTAAAGTATATTTTAGAAGGGTCTTAGTATATATTTGTTTATGAGATTTAAAATAGAATATACTTTACTTTTATGATTGAATAGAAGGCTATTTTATTAATGTATTAACATGTATTTTTTATTAAAAATAAAAAATTACATAAAAAACTCTTGCGTTAAGTTTAATTTTAATATATAATAAATTCTGTGTTCAGGGGTATGGCTCAATTGGTAGAGTAGTGGTCTCCAAAACCATTGGTTGTGGGTTCGAGTCCTACTGCCCCTGCCAATTAACACAAATTATAACATAATATTATAGGGGTATGGCTCAATTGGTAGAGTAGTGGTCTCCAAAACCATTGGTTGTGGGTTCAAGTCCTACTGCCCCTGCCAGAAAATCAGTAAATTAATTTACTGATTTTTTTTTGCTTAAAATTAATTTTAATAAAGTACAGTATAACTATGTCTCTATTATGATTAAATTTATTTTTGTAAGAATTTTATGGAAAAAAATCCTTAGATTTCATAGGTTTATAATCTGTATTCTGGTTAATATAATAGTGTAAGCAAGAGATAAACAAATTTCAAGCTTACAAATTACCAAAGCCAAAGGAGGAATTAGAAATGTCAAAAACATTAGTTCCAGAAGCAAAAAATGGATTAAGTAAATTCAAGACTGAGGTAGCTAGAGAGTTAGGTGTACCATTCTCAGATTATAATGGAGACCTAAGTTCAAGACAATGTGGTTCCGTAGGCGGCGAAATGGTAAAAAGAATGGTAGAAGCTTATGAAAGTCAGTTAAAATAATAACCCTTTCGCTAGTACTGAACTAAACCAAAGATTCATTGGAAAGTAAGAGGTAATAAATATGGGCATTGCAGAAACAACCGCAGAAACGACCATTGAAGAAAACCTACATAGTGATTCTGAAGATATAGCAGGAGGAAGTGTTATGGAAGGTAAACCACCAAAACATGAAGCTTAAACTTCTACCGCAAAAAAGCTACATAGAGGATATTATATCCTCTATGTAGTCTTTTTTTTTGACATTCTCTATGATAAAATTAGAATAAATTGGAATAAGTGAGGTGTCATGCTGTTGAAAAGGGTAAAAATATTACATTGTAGTGATATTCATTTTGATACTGCTTTTAAGGAATTACCAAAAGAAATAGGTGTAATGAGAAGAGCGGAATTAAGAGAAAGTTTTAGTAAAATAACAAATAAAGGAATCGATGAAAAAGTTGATTTAATTCTTTTAGCTGGAGACCTTTTTGACAATGATACTTTGGAAAAGAGTACTCTTATTTTTATAAAAGATCAGATGGATAAACTTAATAGACACAATATAAAAGTGTTTATTGCTGCCGGAAACCATGATCCATATAATAAAAAATCTTTTTATAATATGATTAATTGGGGAGAAAATGTTTATATATTTAATAACCAAGTAGAAAGAGTAGAAATACCAGAACTAGATACAGTAATATATGGGGCATCATTTAATGATAAATATATTAGAGAATCACAACTTAAAAATTTTAAAGTTCAGGAAGAGGACAAGAATTTAATAAAAATTATGCTTCTACATGGGGAGTTAGGGAATAATGAAGATGGAGAATATAATCCTTTATTATTTAAAGAAATAGAATCTAGTAATATGGATTATATAGCCTTAGGTCATATTCATAAGTTTTCAGGAATAAAGAAAATCGGCAAAACTTATTATGCATATCCAGGTTGTCCAGAGGGAAGAGGATTTGATGAATCAGGAGATAAAGGAATAATATTAGGGAATATAACTTTAGGAGCAGTAGATTTAAATTTTGTAAAAATGAATAAAAGAGAATATTTTGTAAAAGAAGTTGATGTATCTGGATGTGAGACTAAGGAAGAAATAATTGAAAGAATATTAAATGCTTTCTCGAAGGAATCGAGAATGAAAAATCTATTCAAAGTTATATTAAAAGGAAATATAGATGAGCATTTTAAAATTGATACTGATTTATTAGAAAATTTAATTAGAGAAAAGTTTTTTTATTGTAAAATTGAAAACTCTACTAGAATTAAAATAGATATGGATGAGCTTAGTAATGAATATTCAATTAAAGGTATTTTTTGTTCTTTAATGAAAGATGCTTTTGAAGCTGGAAAAGAGGATGAGGAAGTACTTGATATAGCTTTTAGAGTTGGTATGGAAAGTCTTTTAAATGGAGAAGTGAATTTAAATGATAATTAAAAAAATAAATGTGAAATCCTTTGGAAAACTAGAAAATAAAGAAATAGAATTAAAAGAAGGATTCAATATAATTTATGGTGAAAATGAAAGTGGTAAAAGTACTTTACAATCTTTCATAAAGGTTATGTTATATGGGGTTGATAACAGAAAAGGTAAAAAATCTTTAGCGGATAGAGCTAAATACACTCCAATAGGAAAAAGTACGTTTTCAGGAGAATTACTTATAGAAGTAGAAAATGAAGAACTTTTAATAGATAGAAGTTTTGGAAAGACTAAGAAATACGATGAAGGAAATATTTTTAACAATATAACAGGAGAAAAAATAAACCAATACTCTTGGCAAGAGCCTGGAAAAGATATATTAAATATATCTGGAGAGGGATTTAAAAACACTCTATTTATAAGTCAAATGGGGTGTAATGTAGAAAGTTCTAAACAGGACGATGTGTTAAATAAAATTATAAATATTTTAGAATGTGGTGCAGATGAAATTTCTTATAAAAAGATAAAAAATAATTTGGAAGAAAACAAAAAGCAATTAACTAATTCAAGGAAAACAGGAAAGTTAGATTTATTAAAAGTCAAGGAGAGTAATCTCTTAGAAGAACGATATAAAAGAGTAATGATTCATGAAGAAAATATAGATAATGAAATATACTTAAATAAGTTGAAAGTTAAAAAAGAGAATTTAAATAATAAGATTAAAGAGTTAGAACAATCAAAGGAAAATTTAAAAAAATCAGAACTAAAAAATGAGTATGAAAATATAAATGAATACTTAAACAAAAAAGAAGAGTTAGAAAATAAATTAAGAGTTTTATTAGAAGAATTAAAAGATGTACAAGCTATATGTGACCTAAAGAAGATTAATGAATTAAAAGAAGAATTTAGAAATTATGAAGTTCTAAAAAATTCTATGAAGGAAAAAGAAGAAAAAATAAGTAAATTAAAAGCTTCCATAAATGAATATAATGAAAAATTAAAAAAATACGGAATTTTAAATGAGTTATCAAATAACTTAGAAACTAAATTAATAGAGTTAAGAGTTGAGGAAAGTAGACTAAAGGAAAATTATGAGATTATAAAAGAAATTAAGAATGGGCTGTATTTACTGAATGAGAAGAAAGATGATTTTTTAAGTCATTTAAATGCTTTAAGACTAAATGATAACTTAGTTATGCAAATAGAAAATGATTTAGAAAAATATGATTCAGATAAGATAAATAATTTAGATAAAAATGATTTTAAAGATGATTTGGAAGAAATTCAAGAAAAAAATAATAGCTTTTCAACAAAGATTCTTTTATGCAGAGTAGGAGAAATTATAAGTGGAGGAATATTTCTTTTCTTCTTTTTTAATTATTTAAAGAGTGACAATATAGTGAAGTTAGTCTTAGCAATAGTTGGTATGCTAACATTTATATTTTTGTTGGCAAAAAGTAGTTCTTATAAAAAAGAAAAGAGTAATACAAATGAGAGAATTAGTGAAATAGATAATTCTATAAAGGAAAAAGAAGAATTAAATTTATTAGAAAGTAAGATTAATGAATATAAAAAATTTCTTAATGTAAAAAATGATTATGCTATTAAGGAAACATTAGAAGACTATAGATTCATTAAAAGAGAACTAGATATTCTTTCAATTGAAATTAAAGAAAAAGAAAAAAGTTTAGTTCTATTAAAGGAAGAGGAAACTAAGGAGACATTAGCAAATAATCAAGCTTTTATAGAAAAACTATTAAAGGTTACTGGAACAAGTTCTTTAGATGAAATACTAGAACTTTCAAGAGAGAAAAAGAAGCAAGAAGATTTATTGGATAGAAAAAAATCGGAACTAAAAGAAGTAGAAGAGGGATTAAGTGAGTTAAATGATAAAATTTTAAATCTAGAAAGTAGAATTAGAGATTATTTAAGTAATACATCCTTACAAAGCAGAGAATTAAAAGAAGTAGATCTTAGTTTGGAAGATATATTAAAAAAGGTAGAATATAAGGAAGATTTAGAAAATAAACTAAGTGGGATAGAGGAAAGTTGTAAGTTATTGCTTAAAGGAAGAGATGTAGCTGAAGTTAAAAATGGGCTTGAGAATGAGTTGACTAAGGAAATAGATGAAAATTATAGGGATGAAGAAGAAATTTCAAGTGAAATAAAGAGTAAAAATAATGAATTATTGGATGTTGAGAAGGAAATAAAAGATGTAGAGTATCTAATAAGTAGTAAGGAATTAACTTGTAGAAGTTTATTTATAATAGATGAAGATCTAGCAGAGGTAAAAGAAAAAATTAAATTGTTAGAGAAAAGATTAAAAGGTATAGAAATCGCAGCAAATTATATGGAAAAAGCCTTTAAGGAACTTCAAAAAAGCTTTGGCCCTGTAATAAATAAAAAGGTGGAAGAGATTTTTACAGAGGTTACTAATGGAGAATATAAAGATCTAAAGGTATCAGAGGACTATAATTTAGTTGTTAAAAATACAAAAAATAATGCTATTATGGATACTGCTTATCTTAGTAGTGGAACTTATAATCAAATATATTTAGCTCTTAGATTAGGCATAATTGATATAATATTTGAAAACAAAAAGGTTCCAATAATACTGGATGAAAGTTTTACTCAATATGACGATAAAAGATTAAAGACTATGTTAGAAATAATATATAGAAGGGTAGAAAAAAATCAAGTGATTTTATTTACTTGTCAAAAGAGAGAAATCAATCTTTTGAAGGAAAGAGAGAATATAAATATAATAGAGCTTTAATAGGTTAAAGAGTATAAGACTTTATCAAAGGAATCTTTGATAAAGTCTTAATTTTTTTATTTTTTCATGATAGTTTTTTTATAAATATTGACAATAATAGAAAAGTAATATAAAGTTTATATTATAATAATGCAAATCATTTGCAAGTTGGAGGAAATATGGGAAAGAAGTTAATTACAATTTTTTTAGGAATAATTATGGCTACTTTTTTTGTAGGGTGTCAAAGTGCTAAAACTGCAGAAAATAACAAGGATAATGGGAAAGTAGATGTGCTTGTGAGTATTGAGCCTTTAAGGGAGTTCACTGAAATAATTGGTGGAGATAAAGTGAATGTAAAAGCAATGGTTCCTAATGGAGTAGAACCACATGATTTTGAACCTAAAACTCAAGATTTACTTGAATTAAATAAAGCCAAAGTTTTTGTTTATAATGGATTAGGTATGGAACATTGGATAGATAAAGTTCTTAATACAGTAGAAAATAAAGATATGAAAATAGTAAATGCATCTGAAGGTGCAGATGTATTAAAAGAAGGGGATAAAGTAGATCCTCATCTTTGGTTAAGCTTAAATGGAGCAAAAGTAGAAGCATTAAATATAAAAAATGCTTTAGTTGAAGTAGATCCAGAAAATAAAGCTTATTATGAAGAAAACTATAAAAAGTTTGCAGAGCAAGCCGACTCTTTAGCAAGTGATTATAAAGGAAAGTTTGATGGGTTAACTAACAAAGATTTTGTTACTGGCCATGCAGCTTTTGGATATTTATGTAGAGAATTTGGTTTAAAACAAGTGAGTGTTGAAAATCTATTTGGAGAAGGTGAAATAACTCCTCAAAAAATGCAGGAAATAGTTGAGTTCTGTAAAGAGAATAATATAAAAACAATCTTTATGCCTGAATTAGCTAGTGAGAAAATATCACAAACATTAGCAAATGAGGTTGGAGGAAAGATTGAGAAAATATATACCCTAGAAAGTAATGAAGATGGTATAAGTTACTTAGAGGCTATGAGGGAAAACCTAGAAAAAATATATAGTGCATTAGAGGCACAAAAATAAAGTCGAAATGTGCAAAAAAAAGAGAATAAAAGCTTTACAGGAGAAAAATCTGATGCTATAATCATAGTGTAATTAAAGAAACAGGATTGTTACTGTAAAGCAGGCAATACCTAAATTAAGAAAGGGTGCACTATTTTCTTAATTTAGGTTTTTTATTTTCTCAAGACCAAGGAGTTGAGAAATCTATGATCATAGAGAAAATTCTTAATAATAATGTAGTAGTATCAATAGACCCAAAGACTAAAAAAGAAGTTATTTTAATGGGATGTGGAATAGCTTTTAATAAAAAAGTAGGTCAAGAGGTTGAAGAAAGTAAGATAGAAAAAGTATTCACTGTTGATAAGCGTGGAGTTGGTGATAAGATAAAAAGACTTATTAATCAAATTCCAGATGGAATTTTTCAGTTAGCTCATGAGATAATAATACATGCTGAAAAAACTCTGGATAGAAAGCTTGATAAGCAGGTATATATTTCTTTAGCAGATCATATTGCTTTTTCAATTAAAAGATATCAAAAAAACATTAAAATTAAAAATGAGTTCTTACATGAAATAAAAAGAATTCATAAAGAAGAATTCGAAATTGGACTTTGGGCGGTGAATCATATTAATTCAAAATTAAAGATATCACTACCTATTGATGAGGCTGGATTTATAGCATTACATATAATAAATGCTACCTATCAAGAAACAGCAAGTCAATCAACAAAAATGACTAACATAGTAAAAGGAATTTTAAATATCATAAGATACAATTTTTCCGTTGAATTTGATGATGACGATATAAGTTATGATAGGCTACTTACGCATTTGAAATATTTTGCAAAAAGGGTTATGACAGATACTCAAAGCGAAAGTAAAGAAAATTCATTTTTAGAAGTAATTAAGGTTAATTACAAGGATGCATATGAGTGTGCCGTAAAAGTAAAAGATTATATGGACACAAAGTACAATTATAAAGTTAATGATGACGAAATATTATATTTAACAATGCATATTCACAGAGTTATATCTGTAATAAAAGAGAATAGTTAGGATTGTTACTGAATTAGCAGGCAAGACTTGGATTTATTATTTTAATATCTATTAAATCATAAAATAGGTGTTTTATAGGAATAATAAATTTAAGTCTTTATTTTTTATATATTTTAAGGAATTATAAAGAAAGAAATCATTTAAAAAAGGAGAGATTAAGATGAAGAAAGCTTTTGGAGTTTTACAGAGAATTGGTAAAGCCTTAATGTTACCAGTTGCTTTACTACCAGCGGCAGGTTTATTACTTGGATTTGGTACAATGTTCCAAAACCCAGATTTCTTAAACCTTGTACCAGCATTAAATGCAGATTGGTTCCAATTAATAGCTACAATAATGACTAGCGCTGGAGATATAATATTTGCTAACTTACCTCTAATCTTCGCAGTAGGTGTTGCTGTAGGATTAGCTGAAGGAGACGGTGTTGCAGGTCTTGCAGCAATCGTTGGTTTTTTAATACTTAACGTAACAATGGGAATCGGTGCTGGAGTAACTGCTGATGTAGTTGCCAATGTTAAAACTGGTATGTATGCAACAGTTCTTGGAATACCAACACTTCAAACTGGAGTATTTGGGGGAATCATAATCGGGGTTGTAGCCTCAGCTTTATTTAAGAAATTCTATAAAATAGAATTACCTTCATACTTAGGATTCTTTGCAGGAAAAAGATTCGTTCCAATAGTAACAGCTTTAGCAGCATTAGTTATAGGTGGAATCATGGTATTCGTATGGCCACCAATACAAGGAGCTTTATTATCATTCTCAAGAAATATGATAGATGCTAATCCAACAATAGCAGCTTTCTTATTTGGAGTTATAGAAAGAGCATTAATTCCATTTGGACTACACCATATTTGGTATAATCCATTCTGGTATCAATTTGGAGAATATACAAACAAAGCTGGTCAATTAGTAATGGGAGATCAACAAATATTCTTTGCACAATTAAGAGACGGAGTTCCATTTACAGCAGGTACATTTACAACTGGTAAGTTCCCATTCATGATGTTTGGATTACCAGCAGCAGCTTTAGCAATGTATCATGAAGCTAAACCGGGTAAGAAGAAAATAGCAGCTGGTATCTTATTCTCAGCAGCATTAACTTCATTCTTAACAGGTATTACTGAGCCATTAGAATTCGCATTCTTATTCGTTGCTCCAGTATTATTTGCAATACACTGTGTATTAGCAGGTCTTTCATTTATGATAATGCAATTATTAAATGTTAAGGTAGGTATGACTTTCTCAGGTGGTCTTATTGACTTTATGTTATTTGGTGTAATACCAAACAGAACTAGATGGTGGTTAGTAATAATTGTAGGATTATGCTTCGCGGTGGTTTACTATTTCTTATTTAGATTCTTTATTAGAAAGTTCGATCTTAAGACTCCAGGTAGAGAAGATGATGATGTATTTGATGATATAGATAATGAACATACCACTGCAAATGACGATTTAGCGGCTGAAATCTTAATAGCTTTAGGTGGTGCAGGTAACATAAGTAAATTAGATGCTTGTATAACTAGATTAAGAGTAACAGTTAATGATTCAAGCAAAGTTGATAAAGAAAGATTAAAAGAGCTTGGAGCAGCTGGTGTAATGCAAGTTGGAGAAAATATTCAAGCTATATTCGGTGGAAAATCAGACATACTAAAAACTCAAATTAAAGAAATTATGAGTGGTATGGGGGGAAAGTAGTAAAATCAAAGAAGAAAAAGATAAAAAAAGGCAAAGCTTTGAATGACATAGTATTATCTCCTATGAGTGGAAAGATAATTGACTTAGAAGAGGTTGATGATGAAATATTCTCTTGTAAGCTTATGGGAGATGGTTTAGCCATAGAACCTTCAGAAGGAGTACTTTGTTCTCCTGTTAATGGAAAAGTAACATGGATTTCTAAAACTAAACATTCTATTAAAATAGAAAGTGATTTAGGAAGAGAGATTTTAATACACATTGGTATTGATACAGTTTCATTAGAAGGACTAGGATTTAAGTCTCTAGTTAATGCTGGGGATGTGGTTAAAAGTGGAGAAAAACTTATCCTCTTTGATTTAAACTGCTTAGAAGAAAATAATATACTAAAGACTACTCCTATAATATTTACGGATTTAAAAGAAGATGAATTTATTTTCTTTAAGAATGAGATGAAGGTAAATATTGGAGATAAGCTTTTAGAAATACACAAAAAGTAAAAGAAAAGACTCTGTATTATTTATACAGGGTCTTTTTGCATTAAAATATGTTAACTATGGTATAATATTAAAAAAGTAGTTTGAGAGGGTAAATATGGATAATAGGAAAAGTGTTTATGAGAAAAGAATAAAAGAATATTCAACTAGTTTAGGTAGATTAAGAAGAGATTATAATATAATAAGTGCATTGAGATTGTTAGTTTCTTTAAGTATTTTATTTTGTATATACTATGCATATAGTATAAGCTCCATATCCTTTGGGATCATATTATTTTTGCTTAATTCAGCATTATTTTTATATTTAGCGAAGGTTCATGAAGGAATACTTAATAAAATAAATAAAAAAGAAGCGCTTATAGATATAAATAAAAAAGAAATTTTAAGATTAGAAGGTAAATGGAGAGAGTTTGAAGATTTTGGTGAAGAATATTTAGATAATAAACATCCATTTATAAATGACTTAGATATATTTGGTAAGAATTCTTTATTCCAGTGGATAAATGAAACTGGCACTGTTTACGGAAGAAAAAAGTTAAGTGATTTATTAAGATTAGAGGAACTTCCAAGTAAGGATGAAATTTTACTTAGGCAAGAGGCCTTAAAGGAACTTTCTAAAAAGGTTGACTTTAGACATGAATTTATAGCATCTCTAAAAGATAAAAAAGGGAAGAAGGAAAAGTATTTAGGAGATTGGTTAAAAGATAATCATAAGAGTATATCCCCGTTAATAAATATTTTACGAATAGTAATGCCCTTAATAAACATTGGAATTACAATTTTAGTAGGTATGAATATGGTTACTTGGCAAATCTTATTGATTTCTCTTTTAATAAGTTATTTAATTTTAAAGAGTGGCAATAAAGAAGTTATTAAGGGGCTAAATATTTTTGAAGATTTAAAGTATAGAATAAAAACATATGTAGATGCTTTAGCGTTAATAGAAAAAGAAACTTTTGAATCTAATATCCTTAAGAAGATAAAAAATAATTTAAATGACAATAATAAAAGTGCAAGTAGAGAGTTAGAGCAACTAGAAAAAATAACTGGATGGCTTTATGATAGAGGAAATGCTTTTTATGTACTATTAAATTGTTATTTACTTTGGGATTATCAAATTTTATCAAGGCTTGAAACTTGGAAGAAGAATAATAAGGATAAATTTGAAGATTGGATGACCTCATTAGGTGATTTTGAGGCTTTAGTTTCTCTAGCTGGATTTACTTATAATAATAATGGGTGGGCTATGCCTGAAATAAACAATGAATATACTCTTAAGGGAAAAAATCTTAGTCATCCTATGTTAGGGGATAAAGGAGTAGGAAATAGCTTTGAAATAACCAAAGATAAGCGAGTTATTTTAATTACAGGGTCTAACATGTCTGGTAAGAGTACATTCTTAAGAACAGTAGGATTTAATTGTATATTAGCTTATTTAGGTTTACCTGTAAAAGGAGAAAGTTTTGAGACGCCAATATTAGAAGTATATACATGTATGAGAACAGGAGACAATCTTGAAGAAAGTATATCATCATTCTATGCTGAAATACTTAGAATAAAGATTATTGTTGAGGGTGTAAAAAGAAAAGAAAAGATTTTATTCTTATTAGATGAGATATTCAAAGGTACTAACTCTTTAGATAGACATGAGGGAGCTGAAATCTTAATAAATCAACTTTTAGAAGGAAATACATTAGGATTAGTATCAACTCATGATTTTGAGCTTTGTGATATGGAAAGTGAAGATCCAACTATTCAAAATTATAACTTTAGAGAATATTATGAAGATAATAAGCTAAAGTTTGATTATATTTTAAGAAAAGGTGTTTCACAAACAAGAAATGCTAGATATTTAATGAAAATGGCCGGAATAGATATTAAATAAAAGAAAAAATTGCTATTTATGTATATAAAAATAGCAATATAACTTAATTTTAGACAAATTAAATTAATTTTGTTATAATAAAATAATGATATATTTTATGAAAAAAAGCCTTAAATGGCTTTTTTTCATGAGTAGAGTTATTAAGTAAAAGAGGACTTTAAATAAATAGCAAAAAAAATTAGGAGGCATGTATATTTTGTTTACAGAAAAGGTAAAAGCAAAAGAATATTACATAAAGGATTTATTAAGTAATAAGTTCTTATTTGAAATTCCAGATTATCAAAGAGCGTATTCTTGGACTAAAGAAAATTTAAAGCAACTAGTTGATGATATTTGGGAATCAGTAGAATTAAATAAAAGCAGAGGTAGTAAAGAGTTCGATCAATATGAGCCATATTTCTTAGGTAGTATTGTTTTATGTTCTAAAGAATACAAAGATGATGGATGTGGTATATATGATGTAATAGATGGACAACAAAGACTTACATCAATCATAATGTTAATCGCTACTATAAGAGATTTAGTAGATAATGAAGAGTATAAAAAAGTATTATCTGGTTTAATATATCAAAAGCCAAATGTTCTTATGGGAATTAAAGAAAGTATAAGAGTTAAAGCTAGAGGAAAAGAAGAAGAATTCTTCAAAAAGTACATATTAACTGATGGAGGAACTGATTTAGTTAAAGACTTAGACATAACAGAACTTTCAGAAGCTAAACAAAATATGGTTAATGCAATAGAAGTATTTAGAGCTAGTTTCTTTAATGAAGAAGGAGAGCTTTTAGAAGAAAAGTTAAATGAGTTTATAGTTTACTTACTTCAAAAAGTTGTACTTGTTGTAATAACAACTGAATCATTTACTTCAGCATTTAGATTATTCAATGTAATAAACGCAAGAGGATTACCTTTAACAGATTCAGATCTTTTAAAGAGTGAAAACTTAAGAGTTATAAATCCTGAAATAAGAAAAGAATATACTGACATTTGGGAAAATCATGAACAAGATTTAGGTAAAGAAAAACTTGACCAAATAATAGGATTCATGAGAACAATGAAGCTTAAAAGTAAGGCTGAAGAAAGTGTATATGAAGAATTTAGTAAGAAGATATTTAGAGCTGAGCCTGAATATTTAGGAGTTAATTTTGTAAACCACTTAACAGCTATAAAGGCTTTATATGATAAGTACATAGTAGATGGAACTCTTGAAGGAGTATCAGAAGGGGACAAGATCTACTATAAGAATTTAATAAATATAATGAGAGAATTCCTACCATATGATGAATGGATGGCAGCAGTTATTAAATTCGCTGAGAAGTTTAATGATGATAAATTAGTTTTAGACTTTGTTAAAGTTCTAGAGAAAAGACTTGTTATTGATTGGGTAAATGGAAATTCATTTGCAGATAGATTAAATAGAGTTTATGAAATTTTAGAAATTATAGAAGAAAAAGATTCTTTAGAAGAGATAAAAGAAGCACCAGTATTCTTATATGATTTAGAGAGAACAACAGCATACTTTGAAAATGCTTTAAATGATATAGACTTCTATAGCAAAGGTAGAATGATGATACCTAAATATATTTTCGTAAGACTTGATATGGAAAAGAGACCAAATGAAACATTAGATTATAGTGATAAAATTATGATAGAGCATGTTCTTCCTAGAAATGCTAAAGAAGCTTACTGGAAGGAAAACTTTACAGCAGAGCAAAGAAGAAACTGGGCTAATAGATTTGGAAACCTAGTTATAATATCAGGAGCTAAGAATACAAGAGCTAATAATAAGCCTTTTGCTGAAAAAGTTGAACAATACTTAAGTAAAAAGAGTGATTTTGCTGTAACTAAGGAAGTTTTAGAATTATCAGACTGGAATATGGATTCATTAAAAGATAGACATGAAGATTTAGTGGAAAGATCATTAGAACTTTGGACTAAATTCTAAAATTTGTTAAGCACTGAACAAGAAAAAGGTTCAGTGCTTTTTATTTAAATAAAAGTTTAATTTTGTCTATTGAAAATTGTAATATAACTCAATAAAATAAAAGTTATGAGATAAGATAAAATGGGGTTTTGTGTTGAGAATTTTAGTTAAAAAATAATAATAATTTGATTTTAATGAAAAAATTAAAATTTCATGGCATAATTATATATGGATATAGATAGTGAGAGGATGTAGAGAATGGGGTATGTAATAATAGACCTAGAATTTAATAATATGCAAAATATTACAAAATTTTATCCTAATATTTATAATGAGCACAAGGAATTAAAGGAATTAGATTCCTATAATGAAATAATAGAAATTGGGGCTATAAAATTAAATAAATTTATGCAGAAAGTAGATGAGTTTAAAACATATATTAAGCCATCAGTGTTTAAAGTTTTAAATCCTAAGATAATTGATATAACAGGAATAACTGAAGAGAATTTAAAAGATGGAATTAAATTCGAGGATGCTATGGACAATCTTAAAGATTTTATTGGAGAAGATGATATACTTTGTTCTTGGGCAACTGATGATATTGTTCATATAGTTAATAATGCAAAGTATCATTGCTATAACAATATAAGTTGGATAAAAAAATATATTGATATACAAAAATATTGTACTAAAATTTTAGCTCATAAAAAATCTTTAAGTTTAAAGCATGCCTTAGAAGAGTTAAAAATAAAGATGGATACAAGTAAGCTACATGATGCATTAAATGATGCCGTTTATACAGCTGAGGTTTTTAAAAGACTTTATAATGTTAAAAAAGTAAAAGAGTATATAGTAGAAGATGTATATAATATGCCATCTATTAGGGTAAAGGATTTAAAAAATTATAATTTAGAGTATGAAGATGTAGAGTTTAAATGTCCAAAGTGCAATGTGAAAGTAGAAATGGAGCATCCTTTTAGACTATTTAGTTGGAGATTTGTATCTATAGGAAAATGTCCAAAATGTAATAGAAATGTGAGACAGGAGGTAGTTTTGAAAAAGACTCTGTCTGGAAACTTAGTTTATGAATCTACAAACTCTTTAATAAATGATACAGAATATATTGATCTTGATTATAAATTTAAAAAATTAGCTAAATGACAACATATTGTCACTAAAAAAAACATATGTATGGTAAAATGAAAGTAGAACAATTATTATAAAAAAATTAGGGGAACTGATATATTATGAATATTGCTTTTTTTCTAACACCAAAAAGTGAGGTAGCTTATGAATATACAGATGCAACAATGAGACAAGTTATTGAGAGAATGGAGCATCATGGATATACAGCTATTCCACTTATAGATAAAACAGGAAAATACGTAGGCACTTTAACAGAGGGGGATTTGCTTTGGACATTAAAGAGAAATCCAGAGCTTAATTTTAAGAATACTAATACTGTTAGTGTAAGAGAGATACCAAGAAGAGTAAAGCATAAAAGTGTTTGCATTAATGAAGATATGGAAAGCTTAATATCATTAGCCATTTCTCAAAACTTTGTACCAGTCGTTGATGATAATGGCATATTTATAGGGATAATAAAAAGAAGTGATATAATAAATCACTGTTATAATAGTCTATATAAAAATTAATTTAAGGTCAAAGGACCTTAAATTTTTTTGCTTTTTAATAGAAAAAATATTGATTGAATCTTCTGAAAGTATTAATATTAATTATATTTAAATAATTTTATAATAATATGTTTAGGATATTTTCAAATAAAATTATTTTATTATATAATATTTTTAATCAAATTAACGAGAAAGAGGTGATACTTATGCTAGCTTTATTATCGCCTGCAAAAACTTTAGATTTAACTAAGGTAAAATTAGATATAGAAACAAGTAAGCCGAGGTTTATTAATGAGGCCGAAACTATAATGCATGATTTAAAAGAGTTAGAGGTTCATGATTTATGCTCATTAATGAAAATAAGCGAAGATTTAGGTGTCCATACATTCACCAAAACTCAAGATTGGAATACAATTTATTATGGTGATGAAAAGCCTTTCGTATTATCATTTAAAGGGGAAGCCTATAGAGGATTAAATGCAGATGATTTTACCAAGGAAGAATTAGAGTTTTGTAATGAATCTCTAAGGATATTATCAGGTCTTTATGGTGTTTTAAAACCACTAGACGGAACAAAGGCATATAGATTAGAAATGGGAACAAAAATTTCAATAAATAGAAGTAAAAATCTTTATGACTTTTGGGGAGATAAAATAATGGAAGCTATTTTAGATGATTTAGAAAATCATGATGAAAAGGTTATTATAAATTTAGCTTCTAATGAATACTATAAGTCTGTAAAGAAAATTGAGAAAAAGGTTAGAGTTATAACTCCTGTGTTCAAGGAAAGAAAGGGGTTTGAATATAAGGTGGTTACCGTATATGCAAAGAAGGCAAGAGGAGAAATGGTAAGATATATAACTCAAAATAGTATAACTAAATCAGAGGATTTAAAAAAGTTTGATTTGGATGGATATGAATTTAACAAGAGGCTTTCAGAAGGAGATACATGGGTATTTACTAGAGGTTAGTTAAAAATCATAGATATTAAAAAATAAGGAATAATATTTATGAATTATTATATAAAATTAAAGTATATTATATAAATAAACTAAAGTTTTAAGGAGAGATTTTTTTATGAGTAAACTTATTTTAGAAATCGATGGAATGTCATGTTCAAATTGTATTAGACACGTTGAAGCGGCTTTATTAGATGTTGATGGGGTAGATGTTTTAGAAGTGGAAGTTGGTAGAGCTGTAGTTGATACTGAAGTTGATGAAGACACTTTAAGAGATGCTTTAGAAGAAGTTGGTTATGAATTAGTTTCAATTGAAGATTAAGTGATGTAATTACCTAATAATAGAATATTATTAGGTAATTTTTATTTGGTTAATAATGTAATAAATTATAAGTATTACTTGTTTTCTTTTATATACTTATGTAAAATATTTTATAAAGTAAACCTTAAAAAAGTTGTTTCGTGAGTTAGTTTACGGAATATATGAAGGAGATGTAAAAATGAGTGAAAATCTTACAATGTCAGATTTAATGGATAGCTTTGAATTAAAGCATTTTCATAAAGGTGAAATAGTTAAAGGAAAAGTTATAAGTGTAAAGAATGATGAGATAATAGTTAATATTGGTCATTTTGCAGATGGCGTAATACCAAGAAATGAAATTTCAAATGACAAGGATTTTGATATAAATTCAATAAATTTAGATGATGAAATATTTGTAATGGTCTTAAGTGGTGATGATGGAGATGGAAATGTCCTTTTATCTAAAAAAAGAGCAGATGCAATAAAGGTCTGGGATGACTTAAAAGAAGCTTTTGAAAGTGAAAAAACAATAAAAGTTTCTTTAAAAGAAGTTGTTAAAGGTGGAATAGTAGGAGACTTTAATGGTCTTAGAGTATTTATGCCAGCTTCTCAATGTGCAGGAAGAAGAATAGAAAACTTAGAAGAATTAGTAGGAAAAACTTTAGAGGTTAGAATTATAGAATTCAACAAGGAAAATAGAAAAGTCGTTGTTTCAAGAAGAGTAATAGACGAAGAAATAAGAAATAATGAAAAGAAAGCTCTTTGGTCTTCAATTAAAGAAGGAGAAAAAAGAACAGGAAAAGTAACTAGATTAGCTAAATTTGGAGCTTTTGTTGATATTGGTGGAGTAGAAGGATTAGTTCACTTAAGTGATATGTCATGGTCAAGAGTACATAAGCCAGAAGAGGTTGTTGCTGTTGGTGATGAAGTAGAAGTTTTTGTTTCTGAAGTTAATATGGAAAGAGAAAGAATAGCACTTTCATTAAAAGATGTTGTTAAAAATCCATGGGAAGCATTAGAAGGTTTAAAAGTTGGAGATGTTGTTAATGGTAAAGTAACTAACTTTATAAAAGTTGGAGCTTTTGTTGAAGTTTTACCTGGCATTGAAGGATTAGTTCACATTTCAGAAATCAGTGATGAAAATATAGCTAAGCCATCAGATGTATTATCACTAGGTCAAGATGTTAAAGTTAAAATTTTAAATATAGATGATGAAAATAAGAAAATGAGCTTAAGTATAAAAGATGCTGTAGAAACTTCAAATGAATACATGCAATACAACGATGAAGAAGAAGGCTACTCACTAGCTGATCTATTCAAAGGATTAAAATTATAAGAGTTTTTTACTAAAAGTTTTATATATAAAAAAGGCTAGTAAATTAATATACTAGCCTTTTTCATATGTTTAAGTATTAGATTTTTTCGATTTTTAGCATGTTTGTTCCACCAGTTATTGATGTTGGGAATCCAGCGGCTACCATGATATTATCTCCAGCTTCAGCTATTTCGAATTCTTTTGCCACTTTTCTAGCTTCTTGTATAATTTCATCTGTACTATTGAAGTAAGCACATTTCTTAGAAATTATTCCGAAGTTTAAAGCAAGACTTCTTCTAACTTTTTCATATGGAGTAATAGCTATTATTGGACAGCTAGGTTTATATTTTGATAATATCTTAGCAGTTGCACCAGTCTGAGTAGCGGCTACAATAGCTTTTGTAGGGAATTTACTAGCTGTTTTTGATGCTGAGTAGCTTATTGCATCTGCAAAGGCATCTGGGTTTGGATTTGGATCTTTTAATCTTCTTAAAAGATAATTATAATCTAAGTTAGCTTCTGCTTTTTTAGCTATTTTAGACATTGTCATTGCAGCCTCAATAGGGAAGCTACCAGAAGCACTTTCGCCACTAAGCATTACAGCATCCGTACCATCAAATATTGCATTACATACATCAGAAGCTTCAGCTCTAGTTGGTCTTGGATTTCTTATCATAGAGTCTAACATTTGAGTGGCTGTTATAACTATTTTACCTGCTTGATTACATTTCTTTATTATATCTTTTTGTATTACAGGTACATTTTCAATAGGAATTTCAACCCCCATATCTCCTCTGGCTACCATTACACCATCAGTAACTTCTATAATTTTATCTATGTTATCTACGCCTTCTTGATTTTCTATTTTTGATATTATTTTTATGTCTTTTCCATCATGAGAATCTAAGATTTCTCTAACTTCAAGTACATCCTCTGGTTTTCTTATGAAAGAAGCAGCAACAAAGTCAACTCCCATTTCACAACCAAAAATTAAATCAGATTTATCTTTCTCTGTTACAGCAGGAAGCTTAATTTTCACATTAGGTACATTAACACCTTTATGATCTTTTATTGTACCGCCTTCAATAACTTCACATATTATATCAGTTCCACGGACTTCTTTTACTTTAAATTCTAAAAGTCCATCATCAACAAGTATTGATCCACCAGGTTTTATGTCTTCATATAGTTCTGTATAAGAGATTGAACATTTAGTGTTATCACCTAATATTTCATCTCCGCAAGAGAATATGAATTCATCACCATTTTTAAGTTCAGCTTCACCATTTTTAAACTTATGAGTTCTTATTTTAGGACCTTTTATATCAAGTAAAATAGCTGTAGCTGATTTTTCTTCTTTTCTAAGTCTCTTAATAAGTTCTATTTTTTCTTTATGACTTTCATGGTCTCCGTGAGAAAAGTTTAATCTCGCAGCGTTCATACCTATTCTAATAAATTGTCTTAGAACTTCTTCTGAATCACTTGCAGGACCGATTGTAAATATCATTTTTGTTTTTTGCATAAAAACCACCTCATTTTGTTTAAACTAAAATAGTTTAGTGATTGTTTTAAAAGTTTGATATAATAGAATAAATTATTAAATTAATTACATTTTACCACAATAATAGGAAAGGATGAGTAAAAATGAATATATTAAAAAACTTACAACCACAAAGTGTTTTTAAATATTTTGAAGAGATATCACAAATCCCTAGAGGTTCAGGAAATGAAAAAGGAATTAGTGATTTCTTAGTTAATTTCGGAAAGAGCTTAGGCCTTGAAACAATACAAGATGAAGCTTTAAATGTAATAATAAGAAAGCCTGCAACTCCAGGTTATGAAAATGCACCAGGTGTAATAATACAAGGTCATATGGATATGGTATGTGAAAAAAATAAAGATACTATACATGATTTTGAAAAAGATCCTATTGAATTAAGAATAGATGGTGATTATATATATGCAACTGGCACTACTTTAGGAGCTGATAATGGTATTGCAGTAGCTTATGGAATGGCTGTTTTAGCTTCAAATGATATAGCACATCCAGCTATAGAGCTTTTAGTGACAACAGATGAAGAAGTTGGAATGGGTGGAGCAATCGCTTTAGATGGAACTCTATTAAAAGGTAAGTATCTTTTAAATATAGATTCAGAAGAAGAAGGAAAACTTTTAGTAAGCTGTGCAGGTGGAGCTAGAAGTGAAATTACTTTACAAATAAACTTTGAAGAAATGGGAAAAGATTTTGATATCTATGAAATTATGTTAAGAGGGCTAAAAGGTGGGCACTCTGGAATGGAAATAGATAAGCAAAGAGGAAATTCTAATAAGTTAATGGGAAGAATATTAAACGATATTAATACTAACTGTGATATTAGATTAATATCAATTAATGGTGGATCTAAAGTTAATGCTATCCCAAGAGAATGTGATACTTTATTAGCTATTAAAAAAGAAGATGCTAAGAAAGTAGAAGAATTAGTTCAAAAGTGGGATTTAATATTAAAGGATGAATACCATGCTAATGATAATGGTGTTAATGTAACTATAGTTAAGAAGGATGAAAATCACAAAGTATTCTCTAAAGATACTACATTTAAAGCAATAAAAATAATGAATTTAATTCCTGATGGTGTTGATACTTATAGCATAGAAATGAAGGGATTAGTTCAAAGTTCAACAAACTTAGGTGTTGTTACTACAGAAGCTGATAAAATAGTCTTTGCTAGTTCAACAAGAAGTTCAGTTGAAACTTTAAAAACTAAACTTCTTACAGAGATATCTGATATTGCAGAGGTTTTAGGAGCACAATTTGAAATACAAGCACCATACCCAGCTTGGCAATACAATCCAGATTCAAAAATAAGAGAGCTTTGTAGTGAAGTTTACAAGAATATGACAGGGGAAGAACCTGAAATAGTAGCTATTCATGCTGGATTAGAGTGTGGATTATTAGGAGAAAAAATAGAAGGATTAGATATGATTTCATTTGGTCCTAATATGTATGATGTACATACTCCAAATGAGCATGTTAGCATATCTTCAGTAAAAAATGTTTGGGATTTCCTAGTTGAAATATTAAAAGCTATAAAATAATAAAAATAATAATAGGTTAAGTATTTAGTGTACTTAACCTATTATTTTATTAGATTTATTAGTAAATAATAAAAATAAACATAATAGACTTTAGGAGGAGATAGACGTGGATTTAGTAAGAGCAGATTTACATATGCATACTAGAGCTTCTGATGGAACACTTATGCCAAAAGAACTATTGAAAGAAATAGTTGAAAAAGATATAAAATTATTTTCAGTAACAGATCATGATTCCATAGGAAGTCTAGATGAAATGCAGGAAATGACTAAGGAAATGGATGTTAAATTTATACCCGGAGTAGAGGTCTCAAGCATAATAAATGGAGAGCAATTTCATATATTAGCTTATAACTTTGATAAAAATAATAAAGAACTAATTAGTTTAATAGATAATAATGATAGATTACTTCAAAAGAAGGATGATGACTCTATAAAACAATTAATTGATGCTGGATATGATATAGACTTTGAAGATTATTTAGCTTATGAACATGATCCTTCAAAGGGAGGATGGAAAACTCTTAATTTTTTAATTGATAGAGGAATATGTAAGAACATAGATGAGTTTTTTAATAAAATATTTGTGGGAGAAAGAGCTTTAAAATATCCAGATTTTCCTCATCCAAAAGAGGTCATAAAAACAATAAAAAAAGCTGGAGGAATTGTTGTTTTAGCTCATCCTAAGTATGGGAAATCACAGTTTGAGTTAGATGAAATGCTAGAATTATTCAAGGAATGGGGAGTACAAGGAGTAGAATGTTACCATCCTCATCACGATGAAGAGACAATAAAATACTTAGTAGATTATTGTGAAAAAAACAATTTGATAATAACAGGTGGATCTGATTATCATGGAGGTTTAATTTCTAAAAGAAGTTTAGGAACTCCAGAGTTTTATACAAGAAGAGATTTACTTGATAAATAAAGTTTTATATTAGCTTTATTAGAGCCCAATCTTTAAGAAATCTAATTATATTAGATTTATAAAGCAGGTTTTAATAAAGCTTTTTATTTGTTATTAAAATGTTAAATTTAGGGAAAATAAAATTATAAGAAGGAATTTTACAAAATATGTAAAATAAATATATTAAGTAAAGTTAAAATCAAAGAAAGGTTGGGGGAAGGGTGAAGTACACTAGAATTGATGTGAAAAATAAAAAAAGGAGTAGTGGTAATAACAATAATAATGATGGGAAAAACTTTATATTGCTTTTTATTGGAGTTATTGTTGTAGCTCTTGTAATATCAACTATAATGTCTAAATTTATATGGCCAGAAGGCAAAAAGACAGCAAGTAAGGAGCAGATAGAAGCAACTACTACTGAAGGAGAAAGAAAACCAGAAGGAAATAATGAAAGTCCTGGTGGAGAAGAAAAACCAAAGGATAATAAAGTTGTTTCTGAGAGTACAGAAGGGCAAGAATATGTAATGGTTCAATGTGGCTTCTATTCAAATAAAGAAAATGCTAATAGTGTAAAAGAAGATTTGAAAGAGGATTATATAGCAGTTTCTTTAAGTGAAGCAGAAAACTATAGGGTAATAGTTCATATTGGAAATGAGGAAGAGGCTAATAAACTTTCTAATGAATTGACAGAAAAAGGTGTAAGCAATACTAAGGGAAGATTTTTTATTCCAAAGGCTGATACATGTAGTAATGAAATTATAGAAATAGTTAATGGGTATGTAAATATAATAAATAAATTAAAAGAGGATTCTGTTAAGGGTGTTAAAACAACTGAGTTTAAGACATGGGTTAATGGATTAGAAGAAGATAGTGATTCTGAATATTTTCCAATTTTCAAGGAGTTAAAGGATGGGGTTAATGAAATTCCTGAAGAGATAACTAAAGAAAATATAGAAGAAAGTTACCAAATAGTATTCAATACTTTAAATAAATTTAAAGTAAACAAATAATTGTAATTTATTTTTAATTTATATTAATATATTTTTAAATTATAATAAAAATGAAAGAGCTTAATTCTCTTTCATTTTTTTCTTTATAATTTGCGCTATATGTATATTTACACTTGTTTATAAAAATAATAAATGATAAACTATATAGGATAAGAATACAAGGCCTTATTTTAGGAAAAAATAAGATTATTTAGAAGCTTTTATATGATAAGGTAAGGTGGAAATATGAAAATTATTTTAGCGTCAAAATCTCCAAGAAGAGTTGAAATTCTTGAAAAATTAGTTAAAGAATTTAGTGTTGTTGAATCAAAGTTTGATGAAAATACTATAGACTTTAATGGAGACGTTGAAAAGTATGTTAAAGATTTGTCTAAAAATAAAGCTATAGAGGTCTCAAGAAGGATTAATGAACCATCTATAGTTATTGCTGCGGATACAGTTGTTTTTCAAGATGGAAAAGTTTTGGAAAAGCCTAAGAATGAAGAAGCTGCTTATAGTATGTTATCTTCATTAAGTGGTAATACTCATAAGGTATATTCAGGTATTTGTTTAATAAATACTGCGGATGATACTGTAATGACTGATTACGACTGTACAGAAGTAAGGTTTTCAGAATTAACTGATAGACAAATAAGAAATTACATAAATTCTGGTGAGCCTATGGATAAAGCAGGAGCTTATGGAATTCAAGGCTTAGGTGGTGCTTTTGTAGAGGGTATAAATGGATGTTATTACAATGTCATGGGATTGCCCTTGAATAAATTATATAAAGCATTAGAAAAATACGACATAACAATACTTTAGAATTATTTTCAATGGGCATGTTAATTTCTAAACAAGGAGTTGTAATATGTCTAAAAACCTAAAAATTAATGAAATTCCATCATGTGAAAGACCGAGAGAAAAATTGCTTTTTTATGGAGCACAATTTTTATCTAATGAGGAGCTTTTAGCAATAATACTTAGAACTGGAAATAAGGATTCAAATGTAGTTGAATTGTCTTATAGAATAATACATAGTGTTGGTGGACTAAAAGGACTTTTTAAAGCTTCTGCTAAGGAGCTCATGAAAGTTAAAGGTGTGAAAGAGGCTAAGGCAACTCAGATTTTAGCAATGTGTGAGTTATATAGGAGATTTAAAGCTTCTGAATTTATACAAGTTAAAATTTCAAAACCTTCAGATGTAGCTGAATTGGTTTTAGATGAATTAAGAATGCTACAGCAGGAAGTGTTGATACTCTTAACTCTTGATACCAAAAATAAAGTAATATCTAAAAAAGAGATATTCAGGGGTGGATTAAATTCATCTTTAGTACATCCGAGAGAGATATTTAGAGAAGCTGTGAAAGACAGTGCAGCATCTATAATTATATGTCATAATCATCCCTCTGGCGACCCAACACCGAGTAGAGATGATATAAACATAACAACAAGACTCAAAGAGTGTGGGAAAATGATGGGTATTGAGCTTTTAGATCATTTAATAATAGGAGATAACAGATTCATAAGTCTTAAAGAAAAAGACATATTGTGATTAGGAAAGGGGATTAAAAATGGGTTTATTTAATTTTGGAATGACAAAAGACATGGGTATAGATTTAGGAACTGCAAATACTCTAGTGTTCGTTAAAGGAAAGGGGATCGTTTTAAGAGAACCTTCAGTTGTTGCTATAAACAACTTAACAAAAAAATCTTTAGCTGTTGGTACTGAAGCTAAACAAATGATAGGTAGAACACCTGGAAATATCGTCGCTATAAGACCATTAAAAGATGGAGTTATTGCAGATTTCGACGTTACTCAAACAATGCTTAAAAGATTTATCGAGAAGATAACTAATAAGAGTGCATTCACAAGCCCAAGAATAATAGTATGCTTCCCTTCAGGAGTAACTGAGGTTGAAAGAAGAGCAATCGAAGAAGCGACTAAACAAGCAGGAGCAAGAGACGTAATATTAATGGAAGAGCCAATGGCTGCCGCAATAGGAGCAGGTCTTCCAGTTGATGAGCCTACAGGAAGCATGATAGTTGATATCGGTGGAGGTACTACTGAGGTTGCTATTATATCATTAGGTGGAATAGTTACTAGCAAATCATTAAGAGTTGCTGGAGATGAATTAGATCAATCAATAATAAACTACATTAAGAGAGAATTTAACTTAATGATAGGTGAAAGAACAGCTGAACAAATAAAAATGGAAATTGGATCAGCTTATAAAGTTGATGAAAACGAAGAAGAAGCAACAATGGATATAAAAGGAAGAGATTTAATATCAGGACTTCCTAAAGTTGTTGTTGTTGATGCAGGTCAAATAAGAAATGCGTTAAAAGAGCCAGTTTCATCAATAATAGAATCAATCAAGACTACATTAGAAAAAACACCACCAGAATTAGCGGCTGATATCATGGATAAAGGAATAATGCTTGCTGGAGGCGGAGCTTTCCTAAAAGGACTAGACGAACTTATATATAAAGAAACAGGAATGCCTGTTCATATAGCAGAATCACCTCTTGACTGTGTTGCCTTAGGTACAGGAAAAGCTTTAGATAAGTTTGATTTAATAGTTAAACAACAAAGAGGATAGAATATGAAATTCTTCAAGAATAAACTGGCAGTAACTGTTATAGTACTGTCAGTTGCCTTTTTAGGAATAATTATGTTTACTGTTAAGAGTGATTCTAAAAACCCAATTTCAGGCGGAGTTGGTACTGTTTTAAACCCTGTTCAGAAAGTGGTTTACACTATAAGTGATAAAGTTCATGATGTCTTTGATTTCTTTTATAATTTTTCTAATGTTAAGAATGAAAATACTGATTTAAAAAAGAAAAATTTAGAATTAGAAAATAAATTAGTTGAGTATAATGAGTTAAAACGTCAAAATGAGGTTTTAAAAGGAATAGTTGATTTTTCTAAAGAAAATAATCAATATAAGTATATTGGTACAAACATAATAGGAAAAAGTGGAGATAGCTTTGTTCAAGGATATACAATTGATAAAGGTTCAGATCAAGGAATTAAGAAGGACTACATAGTAATATCTCCAGAAGGGCTAGTTGGAGTGGTTACAGAAGTTCACTCAAGCTGGTCAAAAATACAAACATTATTAAATGAAAATGTGGCTGTTGCATCTACAGTAGAAGGGGAAGCTAACTCTGGTGATGGAATAGTTAAAGGATATAGAAGCGGAAATGAAATGCAAGTTGAAATAACTAACTTACCTATGAATTCCCCAATAAAAGATGGAGATGTGGTTGTTACATCAGGCCTTGGTGGATATTATCCAAAGGGAATAAGAATAGGTGAAGTAACATCAGTAAAATCAGATGATGTTAAAGTTATGAAGACTGCTACATTAAAAACATATGTTGATTTTAATAATTTACAAGAATTATTTGTAGTTGTACCACCAGCAGAAAGAGATGGTATAGTTCAGTATTAGAAAAGAGGGAATAAATTGAAGAGATTAATACTAATATTAATATGTCTGTTATTATTTATAATAGATAATACCCTAATGCCCTTCTTTGCAATAAAAGGTGTTTATCCTAGTTTATTATTCACCTTTGCTGTTCTATATGCTCTTATGAGTGGTTATTGGGAAGCGGTGTTTATAGGAGTATTATCTGGTTTTCTTCAAGATATTTATTTTGTAAATGTCTTTGGAGTAAATATGTTAGTAAATATGTTAATATGTTTAATAGCAGCTTATATTGGTGAAAGCGTATTTAAACATAAGAAGATGATTCCAATATTGTCAGTAGGTCTACTTACCATAATAAAGTTTTTTGCTGTAGCTCTTATATTAAGAGTTATAAATATAAGAATAAACTTATTAAGCTTTTGGATTATGGCACTTTACAACATAGTTATAGGATTCTTTATGTATAATTGGGTTTATAAGTTATGTAATAGAGATCTTATGAAGAGAGATTGGAAAATAAGTAAAAAATAGGTGGTTGCATGAGAAGTATGAAGAATGGAAGAGCGCCCATAGATAGATATAAAGTTCTCATAGGAATAATGATAATAGTATTTGTATCTATAGTAATAAGGTTAGTTTATCTTCAAGTATTCAATTATGACGAATATAAGCAGAGAGCTGATACTAGATCTATGAGATTTCTATCAGAGCAGGCTCCAAGAGGTAAAATTTATGATTCAAACGGGGACATTTTAGCTACCAATAGACAAACATATACATTAACTTTTACTGAAACAGATGAGTCAAAGAAGAATTTTTACACTACAATAGATAAAGTTTATGATATTTTAAAACAGAATAATCAAGCTATACTTGATAACTTCAAACTTAGAATTGATGAAAATGGAAAACTTTATTTTGATGTTTCAGGAGATGCAGAAAAATTAAGATTTTTAAAAGATAGAGGACTTGGTGATGAGGTTAAAAATACTCTTTATAAAAATAAAGAGGGAGATTTAACAGCAGAAGAAGAAGATAAAATAGACCAAGAACTTCTAAAGATTACTCCAGAACAAGCTTTTGACTATTTAGTTAAGGAGTACAAATTATATGATGTGTTAAATCCAAGTGAAGAAGAAGCAAAAGCATATGCAAAAATGAAACCAGAAGAAATAACTGATATTATTTTAAAGAAATATTCTCTACAAGATATAAGAGGATACATGGTTGTTAAAGATGCTATAAAAATGCAAAGTTTCTCTGGATATAAACCAGTTACAATAGCCAAGGATATAAATAAGGATACTGCATTTATATTCTATCAAAGGCTTAATGATTTACCAGGTATAGATGTATCCATTGAACCTATGAGATACTATCCATATGATGAATTAGGCTCTTCATTCTTAGGATATGTGGCTTCTATAAACGGAGATCAAAAAGCTAAATATGAGGCAAGAGGATATGATGCCTCTACTGACTTAATAGGAAAAGCTGGTATAGAAGCGGCTTTTGAAAATGAGTTAAAGGGAGTTAAGGGAGGTACTACAGTTAAGGTAAACTCATCTGGTAGAAAAACAGAGGAACTTTATGACTTAGAATCTTACCCAGGAAATAATGTTCATTTAACTATAGATAAAGATATTCAATATTCAGCAGAAACTATGATGAAGAGTGTTTTAGATCGTCTGCAAAATAGAAATCCTGATTCAGATGTAAATACGAAAAATGCTACAAGGGGTGCAGCTGTAGCTATAGAAGTAGATACAGGTAGAGTCTTAGCTTTAGTAAGTTATCCAGGATTTAATCCAAATGAGTTTGCTAAGGGGGAACTTGATCCATCTGTAGCTAAGGAATACTTCCAACCAGATTATGAGGCCTTTGCTAAGCAGTTTATAGCTAGGAATGCTTTAAATAAAACAGTAGATGATTTATTTCCTAAGAATTCAAAAACTGGAGTTAGAGAAGATGTATATGATCTTTATCCAAAGAGATTCTATAACTATGCTACTTTAGGTATGGTTGCACCAGGGTCTACTTTTAAACCAGTTACAGCAACAGCAGCATTAGAAGAGGGCGTTATAACTCCAAATTCAACTGTTACTGCAAATGGTTATAATTTTGGAGCTAAGTACCCTGAAATATTTGGGACTAATCCTGCTAATTTTCCAAGAGATAAAAACTATGGAGGAACAGCAGATTTATATATAGCTTTAATGAAGTCATCAAACTCATATTTCTTTGATTCAGCTGTAAAGATGTATTATAAAAATGGAGGAGATCCATATGGGGATGGAAGGTATAAGAAGAGCAGTATAGAGGCCTTAGACTCTATTGCAAAATATGCATGGCAGTTTGGATTAGGAGTTGATCCTAATTCAGATCAAAAGGCTTCTACAGGGATTGAAATTTCTGAAAACTTTGGGCAAGTTTATAATTTTGAATCATTTAAAAAACAAACAATATCACTTATGAGATTTACTTTAGTTGATTCTCTTCAGAAGGGTACATTTGTAAATTCTTCTTCCCCTGATTTTCCACCTGCAAATATAGGGGTTAATGATAGGGATTCTAAGGAGTTAGCAGCAGCTAAGGAGTCTATAAAGAAGGATATAGAAGATTCTTTAAATAAAATAGGTGATGGAAATACTATTGATGAAAAAGCATTAACAGAAGCTTTAACAAAGGATTTCAAAACTTTATACAGTATAGATCCTACATATCAAGAAAGTATTAAAAACTTTAGTGGAATAAAGGCTAAGGATGAAGATGAAAAAGTTGATAAGGCAATAACCTTAACTGTTCAAAAAACAGTTGCTTGGGTTGTTGGAGATATTGCTTATCAAATAGTTTCACCAAGAAACCTTACTGACTCTGCCATCGGACAGAGTATAAGTAACTTCACTCCTGTACAGCTTGCAAGTTATGTTGCAACTTTAGCAAATGGGGGAACAAGATATAAAACTCATTTAGTTGATAAGATAACAGATGCTGAAGGTAATTTAGTAGATGAGTTTAAACCAGAAGTTTTAAATAAAGTTAATATGTCTAAAGCTACTTTAGATGCTATTAAAGAAGGAATGAGAAGAGTTGAAGCAACTGGTACAGCATCAGGCGTTATGGGAACTTTCCCAATAGCTACTGCTGGTAAAACTGGTACAGCAACCTTTAGAAATGACCAATCAGATTATGGTAGAACAGACTATGGAGTATATATATCATTTGCTCCTTTAGATAATCCTAAAATTGCCGTTGCAACAGTTCTTTATGATGGTGGTCATGGTTACTATGGTGCGGCTATAGCAAGAGCTATTTATGAAACTTATTATAGAGATCAACTAAAAGCACAAGGATATAAGCCTACTGATCTAGATGGTAATCCATATGATTATTCTTTAAATCCACCTTTAGAAAATATAAAGGATGGAAATATAAATAGTAAGGTTGAAAATGCAGAGTTAGATTCAACAGGAAAACCTGTTGGAGAAACACCAAACACTAATTCTGAAAATAAACAAGAAAATAAAACTCAAAATAATGCAACACAAGGTAATCAAAATATAGTTGATTAATGTGAATAAAAGCCTATAGAAATTACTTCTGTAGGCTTTTTTATATGAATTTTATTATAATTAAAGCTAATAATTAAACATATTATCATCAAGTTTTGAAAATATGGTTGTTTTTTTCAAAATTTTACTACATTATTTCATAAAGTTCTTTTATAAATTAAAAATAATTTATATAATATAAAGTGAGAATTAAATTATTGTATATAGTTTACCTTAAAAATAAAAGGGGTTGGATGCTTGGAGGATAGTAATTTACTATGCGTGATGATAGAATTTTTATAAAAGGAAACAAACAAGGAATAAATGCCATAATTAATATGGATAAATTTGGGAATTTTGATGAAATGCTTGATTCTTTAGTTGAAAAGTTAAGTAGAGGAAAGAAATTTTATAAAGGAGCTACTTTAACTGTAACTACTGATTTAAATTATATAAATGAGAGACAGATATCAAAGTTAAAAGATGTACTTTTTGATGAAATTCTTATAAAGGATTGTATATTTGAAGAACGATTAGAAAAGCAAAGTAATGTTTTTTCTGGGGTTCATGAAGGAAGAACAAAGTTTATAAGAAAGACTGTTAGAAGTGGTCAATGTTTGAATTATGCAGGGAATCTAATAATAATTGGTGATGTTAATAATGGTGGAGAAGTTAGAGCACATGGAAATGTAATTGTCTTAGGTGATTTAAAAGGAAAGGTTTTTGCAGGAGATAATGGAAATGAAAATGCTATTATTGCTGCCTATTCTTTAGAACCAGAGCTTATTTCTATATCAGGTAAAATAACAATATCACCAGATGATTTTGAAAGAACTGGATATCCAGAGGTTGCTAGATTGAATGAAAATAATATAATAGTAGAGCCGTATTTGCCGGATAAATATTCTTATTAAGATTACATATTTAATGGAGGGAAAGTAATGGGAGTATCGATAGTAATAACATCAGGAAAAGGTGGAGTTGGAAAAACAACTACTACAGCAAACATTGGGACAGCATTAGCAGCACAAGGCAAGAAAGTTGTCGTTGTTGATGGAGATACAGGTTTAAGAAACTTAGATGTACTAATGGGATTAGAAAATAGAATTGTTTATACAGTAATTGATGTAATTGAAAATAGATGTAGAACTAAACAAGCACTAATAAGAGATAAAAGATTTAATAACTTATTCTTATTACCAACAGCTCAAACTAAGGACAAGAATGATATAAGCCCTGAGCAAATGCTAAGATTAGTTAATGAATTAAAAGAAGAGTTTGATTATGTAATATTAGATTGCCCAGCTGGTATAGAGCAAGGATTTGAAAATGCCATAGTTGGAGCAGATAGAGCTATAGTTGTTGTTAACCCAGAAATAACTTCTGTAAGAGACGCAGATAGAGTTATTGGAAAGCTTGATGCTAAGGGATTAGAAAACCATGAGGTTATAGTAAATAGATTAAATTATGAAATGACTAAAAAAGGTGATATGTTAGATATTTCAGATATTATAGAAACTCTTTCAGTAAAACTTTTAGGAGTTGTACCAGATGATAGGAATATAACAGTTTCTACTAATAAGGGAGAACCTATAGTTTTAGATGAAAAAGCAAGTGCTGGACAAGCGTTTAGAAATATAGGAAGAAGAATAACAGGAGAAGATGTTCCAATAATGGATTTAAACACAGAACATCAAGGTATATTTAGTTCAATATTAAAATTATTTAGAAGAGGGTAGGTGAGAAAAAATGAGTTTTTTAAATGTTTTTTCTAGCAAACCTACACCAAAACAAGTTGCTAAAGATAGACTAAAGGTTATCTTAATACATGATAGGGGAGAACTATCAGATGAAGTTTTAGATAAAATAAGATTAGAGATATTAGAAGTTCTTTCTAAGTATGTTGAAATTGAAAATGAGGATGTTGATATAACTGTTACAAAGTCAAATCCAATAGAAGGTGAATCACCATCTTTAGTAGCAAATATTCCTATAAAGAATATAAAAGGAAAAGCTAGATAAGGTAAAAGGATATAAGCTATTTCAAGTTTATTGAGATAGCTTTTTCTTAATCTTTTAAAAAGTTCAGAATTTTGTAATTCAAAATAGGTAAAAATAAAGTATTATATAAATAGTCATGTTAAATAAATAAAGTTTATGGAGGTACTATAATGCTTAGTAGACTAAAACTAGATAGTAAACTAAGAAGAGAAATTGATTATAAGCTTTTAGTATCTATGGTAATAATAATACTCTTTGGAATATTGAACATATATTTAGGAACAAAATCTCAATATGGAGTATTTTTTGCTAAGAAACAATTCATATGGTTTATAATATCAATGTGTGTTTTGTACATATTACTTTTGTGGGATTATAACATAATTTACAATTATGTTGAGATATTCTATTGGGGATCAATAGTATTACTTATAATAACTAGGTTTGCAGGTAGTGTAATAAATGGTGCTAGAGGATGGATTGTATTAGGGCCAGTAAGTATTCAGCCTTCGGAAATAGCCAAAATAGCTATGATACTTATGCTCGCAAAAAAGATGGATGAAATTGATTTAAGAATAAATGACTTGAGAAATTTTCTTAAAGTTGCAATGTATGCAATAATACCAATGATATTTATAGTTGTACAACCTGATATGGGTATGACTATGGTTTCATTTTTCATAGCACTTGGTATATTCTTTGCAGCTGGATTAGATATGAAAGTAATAGGTGCAGGACTTTTATCAATAGTAGTGGCAATAGCCTTAGTTTGGAATTCAGGGATTATAAAGGATTACCAAAAGCAAAGACTTGTTGGGTTTTTAAATCCTGATGGTGATGAATTAGGTATAAATCTTCAATTAACTCAATCTAAAATAGGAATTGGATCAGGAGGATTTTTTGGAACAGGACTAGACTTAAAAGGAGAGGCTGGAGGATATTCTTCAGAATTCGTTCCAGAAAGACAAACAGACTTTATATTTGCTGTAATAGGAGAGCATTGGGGTACTTTAGGAGGTATATTCCTTTTAATATTGTATGCCATAATGATATATAGAATAATAATGACAGCGAAGACCTCTAAGGACATATTTGGTTCTATAATATGTGTAGGATTTGCCTCCTATTTCATATTCGCGATACTACAAAATATAGGGATGACAATTGGTATAATGCCTATAACTGGAATAACCTTGCCATTAGTAAGTTACGGAGGTAGTTCTCTTTTGACAACAGTAATGAGTGTGGGGTTAGTTTTAAATATATCAATGAGAAAGAAAAAGTTAAAATTCTAAATAAAAATAAAAGCATGGAAATCAAACTTAGGTTTCCGTGCTTTTATTTTTTTATTGTATAGTAGTACTTCAAATAGCTTGTTTAATATTAGTAAAAAAAATTCTTTGAATTGTCTTTCAGTTTATATCAAGTAGTTCTATAAAATGCATATAAAAAATATATATTAAGTATCATTGTGGATTAAAGAAAGGAGAAGAATATGGGGAATTATAACAGAGAATATGAGAAGTATTATAGAAAAATAAACAAAATTAACAAGACTTCTCCTAATTATGAAATGAAATTGAATAATGATAGAAATCACAGAGAAAAAAAGAAAGAAAACTTAGGAAGATATATAGTTAAAGATGTTTTATTTTCATCAATTTTTAGTTGTTTTATTTTTTTTAGCTTTTTTATAATGAATCAAGTAGAAAATGAGTTTTTAGGAGGATTATGCAATAAATTTAAAGAGGTTATATCAACAGATGGATATTATAAAGAAGTAGCATTAGATGAAAGTAAAATAGTGTCTGCTATCAGTAAAAGTGTTGGTGATAGTGGCAATTTAAAGAAAGTAAATGGAGAAAGTGGATTAAGTAATTTTCAAGAGGAAAAAACTAAAGAATCTAATACAGAAAATAACAAGGATATAGTTGGATTTGATAATTTTGAAGTTATTGAAAAAAATTCTATGGATTTTTTAAGAGAGAGTAAGATTGTTCCTTTCAAAGGAAGTGTTAAAAATTTGGACAGTTCTGATTTAGAAGGAGAAAAATTATATTTAAATGGTAAAAAAGGAGAAGTAAAAAGTTTATTAAAAGGAACCATAAGTGAAGTAAAAAAAGTGGATGAAACATATAGTGTTAAAGTGAATCATGGAGAGGGATTAGAAATTTTATATCATAATCTTGATGATGTAATTAAAAAAGAAGGGGATAGTATAGAAGGGGATGAAGTAATAGGAAGTTCTTCTGAAAATAAAAAAGCGGAAGGATTAATACTTCAGGTATTATTAGAAAGTAAGTATGTTAATCCAGAGGAAAACTTAGGTTTTCTAGGAGTTCAAAGCAGTGACAATAAATAAAAAAATAGTGGCTCAACTAATAATATTTTTTGCTTTAGGATTTATATTTGATTTATCCCTAGCCTTTTTTTGGATTATAATACACGAGTTAACTCATTATTTTGTTGTGTTAAAACTAAATATAGAATCTGAAAAATTTAAGCTTCATGTTTTAGGTGCTAGATTAGAAATTAAAGACTATGAAGATTTAAGTTCTAGAGAAAAATTAATAATATGCATGGCTGGACCAATTTTAAATTGTGTTGCGGCTATTGTTTTCTTTTGTATTTATAAGTTCTTTTTTAAAAGTGAATATATTTATTCTTCTTATGAAATAAATTTAGTTTTATTTATTTTTAATTTGCTTCCTACATATCCTTTAGATGGGGGAAAAATATTAGGTGCAATTTTAGAAGAAAAAATGATATTTAAAGATGTTAATGAGGTATTGATTAAGATAAGCTATTTATTTGGTATAGCCTTTATCTTACTTTCTATCTTAGGAATTTTCATTTTAGGTAAATTTAATATAACAAGTATATTAGCAGGCGTATTTATAATCTATTTAAGTTATAGTGAAAGAAGAAAGGTAATGTATATAATTATGAGTGATATAACGAAAAAGAAGGAACGATTAATTAATAAAAAATACATAGACAGTAGAATCACTTCTGTATATTGTGAACAAGATATGGTTAATCTTCTTAAAATTATTGATAAAAATAGATTTAATATATTTTATATTTTAGATGAGGAGATGAATATACTTTATATCTTGAAAGAGAATGAAATAATAGAGATATTAAAGACCATTGGAAATATGAATTTAAGAGAATATTACACTAAGTATAGAAAAGAATAAATGTATTGGTTATAATTATTCTTTGTGATAGAATATAAGTTGTTAATATGAGAGAAGTATAGTAAGTATACTTCTCTTTTTATTATAGATATTAGCTTTAATATTTTTATTAGAAATGTAGGAGGAAACTAAATGGTAAGAATAACTGATGATATTTTATATAAAGTTGAGAAACCATCTAGATATGTAGGTGGAGAACTTAACGAAGTGATAAAAGACCCAAAAGAAGTTGACATAAGATTTGGATTCTGTTTCCCAGATGTTTACGAAGTAGGAATGTCTCACTTAGGTTCAAGAATTTTATATCATGTTTTAAATGAAAGAAAAGATACATATTGTGAAAGAGTATATGCTCCATGGCCAGATATGGAAAAACTTATGAGAGAAAATAATGTACCATTATATGCTCTAGAAACTAAAGATCCTATAAGTGAGTTTCAATTTTTAGGATTTACTCTTCAATACGAAATGAGTTATACAAATATATTAAATATGTTAAACATGGGGGGAGTACCATTAAGAGCATCAGAAAGAAAAGGTAATGACCCTATAGTAGTTGTTGGAGGACCTTGTGCATACAATCCAGAGCCAATATACGATATAGTTGATATAGTTCAATTAGGAGAGGGAGAAGAGGCAATAAATGATCTTTTAGACCTTTATCAAAAACACAAAGATAACTTTGATAGAGAGGTTTATTTAAGAGAAGCAAGTCATATTCAAGGTGTTTATGTTCCTTCATTATATGATGTTACATACAACGAAGATGGAACAATAAAAGAGTTTTCACCTAAATATGATGATGTTCCTAAAAAAGTTAAAAAGAGAATAGTTAATAATTTTGATAAAGTTGAATTCCCAGATAGCTTAATAGTACCTTACAGTGAAATAGTTCATGATAGAGTTGTTTTAGAATTATTTAGAGGATGTACTAATGGATGTAGATTCTGTCAAGCTGGTATGATATATAGACCAGTTAGAGAAAAGAGTAGAAAGACTTTAGTTGATCAGGCTAGAAAGATGCTTAAGGCTACAGGATATGATGAGGTTTCACTAGTTTCATTAAGTACTTGTGACTACTCAGATATACAAGGATTAGTAACAGATCTTATAGAAGAGCACGGAAAGAATAATGTAAGTGTTGCTTTACCTTCAATAAGAGTTGATGCTTTCTCAGTTGATCTTTTAAAAGAAATTCAAAAGGTTAGAAAAACAGGTTTAACTTTTGCTCCAGAAGCAGGTTCTCAAAGAATGAGAGATGTTATAAACAAAGGTTTAACAGAAGAAAGAATATTAGAAGCAGCTAAAAATGCTTTTGAATCAGGATGGAGTACATTAAAATTATACTTCATACTTGGAGTTCCTTACGAAACAGTTGAGGATGCTGCAGAAGTAGGATTATTAGCTGAAAAAATAGCTGATCAATACTTTGCTGTACCTAAACATATAAGAAATAAAGGACTTAGAATTACAGTAAGTACTTCTATATTAGTGCCAAAGCCATTTACACCATTCCAATGGGCTCCAATGGAGAAAATGGATGTTGTAACTGAAAAGATAAAAGCTGTTAAAGGCGCTATAAAATCAAGAAGTATAGTTTACAACTATCATGAGCAAAAAACATCATACATGGAAGCTGTTTTAGCTAGAGGAGACAGAAGACTTTGTGATGTATTAATAAAAGCTTATGAAAAAGGTGCTAAGTTTGATGGATGGTCAGAATACTTCAACTTTGAATTATGGCAAGAAGCTATGGCTGAATGTAATGTAGATGGAGATTTCTATGCTTATAGAGAAAGAAGCTACGACGAAGTTTTACCTTGGGATTTCATAGATATTGGAGTTACAAGAAAATATCTTGAAAGAGAGAATGAAAAGGCAAAAACTGCGGAACTTACTCAAAACTGTAGAAAAGGCTGTACAGGTTGTGGAGTAAATGTAAACTTTAAAGATGGGGAGTGTTTTGAAGGTGCGATACTTAATTAAATTTACTAAAGATGCAGATATAAAGTTTATTTCTCACTTAGATTTAATGAGAACAATTCAAAGAATAGTAAGAAGAGCTGGTCTTCCAGTTGAATATTCAAAGGGATTCAATCCTCATATGGCCTTAGCAATAGCACAACCTTTATCAGTTGGGGTTTATTCTGAGGGAGATTATTTAGACTTAAATCTAGAAGAGGATATGAATGAAGAGGCAGTAAGAGAACAATTAAATGAATTCTCAGCAAGAGGAATTAGATTCTTAGAAGTTTCAAAGAGTCCAGTTATCCATAATGTTAAGAGATTACCTGCAGCTATGGCACTTTTAGATGCGGCTAACTATACTATAAAAATAAAATATAATGATGTTTCTAAAGCTGAAGAAGAAGTTAATGATTTAATGGCTAAAAAAGAAATAATCACAATAAAGAAAACTAAAAAAGGTGAAAAAGAAGCTGATATAAAACCATTTATAAAAGAATTTAAATGTTGGACTAAAGATGATTATTTAGTTGTTAATACAACTATAAGTTGTGGAAGTAGAGAAAATCTTTCAGCAGATCTTTTAGCTAATGTTATAAAACAAAACACTTCAAATGTTAATGAGGAAGCTTTCGTAGAAACAAAAAGAGTTGAGATGTATGCATACAAAGGGGATACCTTAGTTCCTCTATATAAATACATCTAAAAATTAGGAAGTGAATTCATGAGAGATATATACGTAGAAAGAAGAGAAAATTTATTAAGAGTTGCTATAAAGAAAAATAATCTTTTAAGTGAGTGCTATATAGAAGAAGAGAGTTTAGAGCCTGTTCCAGGAGAAATATATAAGGGCATAGTTAAGAGAGTAGTTCCAGGAATAAAAAGTGCCTTTATAGATATAGGTTATAATAAACAAGCTTATATGGTGATTGGAGAAGATGGTGAAGACTTAAAGCAAGGTGACGGAGTAATTGTTGAAGTGTTGAAAGAACAGCTTGGTAATAAGGGAGCTAAGGTTACTTCAAAAATTTCTTTGGCAGGAAGATATTGCGTTTTAGAGACTTCAAGAAATGATATTTCAGTTTCAAGAAAAATAGAGGATTTAGAGTTTAAAAAGGAACTTGAAAATTCATTATTAAAACCAAGTGAAGTAGGAGTTACAGTTAGAACTAAAGCTCAATTTTCTACTTTAGGTGAAATTCAAGATGAAATTGAAGAGTTATATAGAGTCTATAAAGATGTCATAAGAGAAGGAAAGTTTTCATTAAACCCAAAAAGATTATTTGGAAAAGGTGACCTTATAAACAAGATAATTAGAGATGATATTGATGCTGATACATCTTCAATAATTGTTGATTCATTAGAAGACTATGAAAGAATAAAAGATAGTATTTCTAACTCAGAATATTTAAAGGTAATTTTATATGATGAGGTAAGAAGTCTTTTTGATTATTATGGAATAGAAAAAGAGATTCTTAGCCTTAGAAACAATAGAGTTAATTTAAGCTGTGGTGGAGATATAGTTATTGAAAAGACTGAGGCTATGTATGTTATAGATGTAAACTCAGGAAAGAATACAAATCATAGAAATAAAGAAAAAACAGCTTATGAAACTAATAAAAATGCAGCAAAAGAAATTGCTAGACAAATTAAAATTAGAAATTTAGGTGGAATAATATTAGTTGATTTTATAGATATGTATTCACAAGAAAACAAAAGAAGAATCTTAGAGCTTTTAAAAGAAGAATTTAAAAGTGATAGTCAAAGAGCTAAGATATTCCCTTTTACAGAGCTTGGTTTAGTACAAATAACTAGATATAGAAAAGGGAAAAGCATTTATGAATATATAGAAGAAAATTGTCCAGCATGTAATGGTCATGGTAAAAGGTTAAAGTTATCTTACATAAATCTTCTTTTAAGAAATGAGATTTTAAAGAAAAATGGGGAAGGAAAGATAAAAGATTTTCATCTAGAAATAAACTCTATTTATGAAAAAGATATTAGAGGAAATATTTTTGAGTTTTTGAAAGAAATTGGAGCATTAAACTTGAATATATACTTAACTTTTCAAGAATCTAAAGATTTTTATAAAGTAGAACCATTGATCTTTAAAAATCAAATAGAAAGCGTAAGTGAGTATTTGGTGAAGAATATCGAAAAATATTAAATTTAGCTTTACAAAAGATGGTGGCTGTGATAGAATGGCTTTTGTAAACCGCTCACGAATAGGTTCCGAAAATAACTTTTTAAGTTATACCTTAAGTGGCGAGACCGTTATGAGGAGGTGTTTTAATGTACGCAGTATTAACTACAGGAGGAAAACAATACAGAGTTCAAGAAGGAGACGTATTATTCGTTGAAAAACTTAACGCTGAAGTTGACTCAACAGTTGAATTAACAGAGGTTCTTGCAGTCGCTAAAGACGGAGAAATCAAAGTTGGTGCACCAGTAGTTGAGGGTGCTAAGGTTGTAGCAAAAGTATTAGCTCAAGGAAAAGCTAAGAAAGTTGTTGTATTCAAATACAAGAGAAAGAAAGACTACAGAAGAAAAAATGGTCACAGACAACCTTACACTAAGATCGTTATCGAAAAGATCGAAGCTTAATTTTTTGATATGATTAAAGTTAAATTTCAATCAAGAGAAGATAACATAATTTCCTTCACTATAAAAGGACACGCGATGCAATGCAGAGATGCGGTTCTAGCTGGAGAGGCGTACGATATGATATGTAATTCCGTATCAGTATTATCTCAAAGCGCAATCATTGGTTTAGATGAAGTGTTAAAGCTTAATGTAAACTATGAAATGAGTGATGGATATTTAAAACTAGATCTAAATGGGTTTACTCAGGAGGAGATAGTTGAAGCTCAAGTTTTACTTAAAACTTTTGAAATGAGCTTAGCGAGTCTAGTCCTAGGGCTGGATAGCAGTTTAGGAAAGAAAACGCGTTGTAAATATATAGAGATAATAAAAGAGGAGGTGTAGACTATGTTAATAATGAACCTTCAATTATTTGCACATAAAAAAGGGGTTGGTAGCTCAAAGAACGGTAGAGATTCTGAGAGTAAAAGACTTGGTGTTAAATGTGCAGATGGACAATTCGTTCTTGCTGGAAACATATTAGTAAGACAAAGAGGAACTAAGATTCATCCAGGCGCTAACGTAGGTAAAGGTGGAGACGATACTTTATTCGCTAAAATCGATGGTGTTGTTAGATACGAGAGACTTGGAAGAGACAAGAAAAAAGCTTCTGTTTACCCAGTAAACGTAGAAGAAGTTATAGCTGAATAATATATTTAGTTTTATAAAAGCACCCTTACTGAGGGTGCTTTTTGATTAAGTATAAAAATTTTTTTATTACATGAGAGCATAGCATTTAAAAAAGCTGTGTTTTTATATTAAACTAAGGTTATAATATACTAAAAAGGTATATTTTATAGAGAAAGCAAGGTGAGAAAACATGTTTATAGATACGGCCAAGATATTTGTGAAATCTGGAGATGGTGGTCACGGTTCTGTTTCTTTTAGAAGAGAAAAGTATGTTCCACTTGGTGGACCAGACGGTGGAGATGGTGGTAAAGGGGGAAATGTAACATTTAAAGTTAACCCTGGAATGACAACTCTTTTAGATTTCAAATATAAGAGAAAATTCGTAGCAGGAAGAGGAGAAGACGGTCAAGGTTCTAAATGTTACGGAAGAGATGGAGAAAATTTAATAGTAGAAGTTCCAATGGGAACAATTGTAAGAGATGTTGAAACTAATAAAGTAATGGCAGACCTTTCTCATAGAGATGACGAATTTACTATCTGTAGAGGTGGTAAAGGTGGTAAAGGTAACTGCAAATTCTGTACACCAACAAGACAGGCACCAACTTTTGCTGAGCCAGGAATGCCAGGAGAAGAAAGATGGGTTGCATTAGAATTAAAACTTTTAGCTGATGTTGGTCTTTTAGGATTCCCTAACGTTGGTAAATCAACTTTCCTTTCAGTAGTAACAAAGGCTAAACCAAAGATAGCTAACTATCACTTCACAACTTTAAAACCTAACTTAGGTGTTGTTGCAGTACCAGGAATAGAGCCATTCGTTATGGCAGATATACCAGGTATTATAGAGGGAGCTTCTGAGGGAGTTGGACTTGGATTAGACTTCTTAAGACATATAGAAAGAACAAGACTTTTAATACATGTTGTTGATATATCAGGTATTGAAGGTAGAGATGCTATAGAAGACTTCAAGAGAATAAATGAAGAATTAAAAAACTATAGCGTTAAACTTTGGGATAGACCTCAAATAGTTGTTGCAAACAAATGCGATATGCTATTTGATGAAGAAGTTTTTGAGAACTTTAAAGCTGAAGTTAATAAAATGGGCTTTGATAAAGTATTTAAAATGTCAGCAGCTACTTCACAAGGAGTGGAGGAAGTAATCAAAGAAGCAGCTAGAATGCTTAAAGATATTCCTGTAACTGATTTAGAAATTCCAGAAGATGAAAGATTCATCCCAGAAGAGAAGAAGTTTACATATACTATAAATCCAATAGAAGAAGATGGATTAAGAGTTTATGTAGTAGAAGGTTCATTTGTAGACAGATTATTATTAGCTGTTAATGTAAATGATCCAGATTCATTAAGATACTTCCATAAGGTTCTTAATAATAAGGGAATATTCCAAGAGTTAAGAGAAATGGGAATAGAAGATGGAGATATGGTAAGATTAAATGACTTCGAGTTTGAATACTTACTATAATTAATGGAGGATAAATAATGATAACAACAAAACAAAGAGCATATTTAAGAGGATTAGGTGCTAAATTAACTCCTATATTCCAAATAGGAAAAAACGGAATAGAAGAGAACTTCTTAAAGCAAGTTGATGATGCTTTAGAAGCAAGAGAAATTTTAAAGATAAACGTTCTTGAAAACAGTGGATTAGACACAAGAGAAGCTTCAAATTTCATCTGCGAAAGATTAAACTGTGAAGGAGTTCAATCTATAGGAAACAAGATAGTTCTTTACAGAGCATCAAAAAATAATCCTAAGATAGAATTACCTAAAAAAGGGAAATAATATGAAAAAAATAGGAGTAATTGGGGGAACCTTTGACCCAATACACATAGGTCATATTTATATAGCCTATGAAGCCTATAAAGAATTAGAATTAGATGAAGTTATATTCATGCCGGCTGGCAATCCACCTCATAAGAGGAATAAGAATATAACAGATGAAATAATTAGATATGAAATGGTTAAAAAAGCTATAAATCCATATAGCTTTTTTTCCATAAGTAACTATGAAATAGAGAAACAGGGATTGAGCTTTACTTATGAAACTTTAAGATATTTAAATGAAAGTTTTGGAGAAGTAGAGCTCTATTTCATAACTGGAGCAGATTGTCTTGTAAATCTAAATTCGTGGAAAAATATAAATGAAATTTTTAAATTTAGCAATTTAGTTGTTTTTAATAGACCTGGATTTAATAAAAATGATTTATTAAAGAGGAAAAAAGAGTTTGAGAAAGAATATTGTACTAATATAGTATACTTAGATTTACTCAATATAGAGATAAGTTCTACCCTTATAAGGGAAAGAGTAGCAGATTCTCTAGAGGTAAACTTCTTTTTACCACCAGGTGTGATGGATATAATAAATAAGAACAATTTATATAGGAGAGAGTAGCTATGTGGTCATTAGAAGAAATAAATAAATATATTAAAGAGACTCTTAAGGGAAGTAGATACTCACATACTTTAGGTGTAGTTGAAACTGCTAAGGAACTTGCCAAGATAAATGGCGAGAATGTAAAAAAGGCAGAGTTAGCAGCATTAATTCATGATGTAGCAAAATATGTTCCTGTAGAGGAGCAAATAAAAATATTAGAGGATAAAGGCTATGAGTTAGATGAAATAACTCTAAACTCTCCTCAAGTTTTACATGGATTTGTTGGTGCAATAATAGCAAAAGAAAAGTTTGGAATAGAAGACGAAGAGATTCTAGATGCGGTAAAATATCATACTTTAGCAAAAAAAAATATGAGTAACCTAGAGAAAATAATATATATAGCTGATTACATTGAGCCAGGAAGGGATTTCCCTGGAGTTCAAGAATTAAGAGAAATAACAAGAGAAAACTTAGATGAAGGTGTATTGAAGGGCTTAGAAAATACTATTTTATTTGTTATAAAACAAGGTAATCTAATACATCCTTTAACTATAGAGGCAAGAAATTTCTTAGTAATGCAAAAAAATGCTTAGTTAAATAATTTGGGGGGATTATATGGGGAATGAAGAAAATAAAATTGAAAAAAGAACGGATAAAGAGAAGAAAAAGAAAAAGAGTTTAATTAAAAGAATAATTCTTTTAACTTTAGCATTTATTCTTATTTTTTCAGTAAGTGTTTTTGGATATATATATTTTAAGTATGGTAGTTTTTTAGGGCAAGTTTTTGACATAGTTAAGGATGTAAAACAGGATGTAATAAAAGTTGAGGAGCCAATAAATGTTCTTTTATTAGGAATGGATATTGGTGATACAAATGATGTTTCAAACAAGGATGCAAAAAGAACAGACACAATAATATTAGCTAATTTTGATCCCATAACAAAAGAAGCAAAGTTAATATCTATCCCTAGAGATACTAGAGTTAATATAGGTGGTAAGTCACAGAAGATAAATGCAGCTTATCCTATTGGAGGAGAAAAGCTTGTTAAAGAGCTAGTAAGTAATATTTTAGGTGTTAAAGTTGATTATGTTATTAAAGTTGATTATGAGGGCTTTAGAGGCATAATAGATGCTATCGGCGGAGTTGATATGTATATAGAGCAAGATATGAACTATGATGATCCAGGGCAGGACCTACACATACACTTTAACAAGGGAGAAACTGTACATCTAGATGGTCAAATGGCAGAAGAATTCTTTAGATGGAGAAAGAATAATGATGGTACGGGATTAGCTAATGGTGATGTTGACAGAATAAAAAATCAACAAAAGCTTATGAATGCTGTAATAGATAAAGTATTATCAGTATCTACTATAACAAAAATAGATGGTATAGCAGAGGTTCTAAATCAGAATATAGAAACTAATCTTCCTTTAGATGTTACAGTTGCATATGGACTTAAAGCTTTAGAAACTGATAAGAATAATATACAGATGACTACTTTACCAGGTGAGGGTAAGTATGTTGGAAATGTTTCTTATTATATTGCAGATGAAAAGGCTACTAAAGAATTAAAAAGTCAATTAAATAGTAGTAATTTAAGTGGAAGAAAGAATGTTATCCCTAGTCTTGCTAGAGAAGAACTTTCTATAAAAGTTTTAAACTGCACAAAGATAAATGGATTAGCTGCCAATGTACAAAAACAATTAAATGAAAATGGTTATGATAAGGTTGATGTTGGAAATGGCGAGCCAAGAGAGAGTTCTCAAATCCTAATAAAAAATGAAAGTTCAAGAGCTTTTATGGAAAATGACTTAAAGATAAAAGATATTAAAAAGGGAATACCATCTAAGTATGATAGTAGTGGAAATTATGATGTAGTAATCTTATTAGGAAAAGATTTTAAAAATTTCGGAGAGATGCAATGAGTATTTTAGAAAGTAAAATAACTAAAGAATATGATAAAAGAAAGATAAGAGAGTTCTTAAAAGAAGAGTTAGGGCTATCTTCAAGATTGATAAGAAGTGCTGCCATAGACAAGAGAATTAAAGTAGATGGTGTTGCAGTTAAAATGAACTATATAGTTAAAACTGGGGAAGAGATTAAAATTGAACTTTCAAAGAAAGAATCTCAAAATATTGAACCAGAAAAAATGGATTTAGAGATAGTTTATGAAGATAGTGATATATTAGTTTTAAATAAAAAACCTTTCATGGTTGTACATCCTACAAGAAGTCATCCTAATGGAACTTTAGCTAATGGTATATTATATTACTTCAAAGAAAGTAATCAGGATTGTATAGTTAGGTTAGTTAGTAGATTGGATATGAATACTTCAGGTCTTATAATCATAGGAAAAAATCAGTATGCTCATATGGTTTTATCTAATGAAATGAAAACAGATAAATTTCAAAAAAGGTATTTAGCTATAGTTCATGGAAATTTAGAAGAAAAAGAGGGAACTATAAATAGACCTATTTATAGACCGGCAGAAGATACCATAAAAAGAGTTGTTGACGAAAGAGGACAGGAAAGTATAACTCATTATAAGGTTATAGAAAGTTATGATGGAGCTGACTTAGTTGAGTGTTTACTAGAAACAGGTAGAACACATCAGATAAGAGTTCATTTAAGTAGCTTAGGTCATCCTATATTCGGTGATGCACTTTATGGAACTGAGGATGCCGAAGATATTTCAAGACAGGCATTACATGCTTATGGGTTAGATTTTTATAGTCCTAAGACTAAAGAGCCTTTAAGCTTAAGAGCAGATCTTCCAGAAGATATGAAAATTTTAATAAACAAATTAAAAAATAAGTAGTTTTAAGCAAATGCTTAAAACTACTTATTTTATTATTTAGCTTTGTTTTAACTGAATGTTGATTTTCAGCTAAATCTCCAGACTTATCTAAAAATTAATAATGATTTAAAATAGAGCCTTTTATTTATACAAATATGAATTACGCTTTTTCCTATTTCTTATTCTCTTTATGGATGAAATAACTCTTATAATAAACAAAATTAAAATAACAGCAAATATAAATCCTATAATGGTTAAAGCAACATAAAAACCGCTAAAACTTTTAAATTTTATAATAAGTTTTTCGAAATTTGTGTAGGTTATATCATTGCCATTTAAAAGATCTACGCTTTTATAAGGTGTATTTCCAATCATAATTGTTCCAACAAAATGAGTATTGTTTTTTAGTATATCCGTACCTCTAGATATTGGAGTAGCAGAGTTAACTGAAAAATCTATATTTAAGTTTTTCTTTATAGCATCTATAGATAAATTTTCTATTTCAGAATTTTTAAATGTCTTGTAGACATCCTCTGGAACAACTAGAGATAGTGTATTTTTATCATCTATATAATATTCTTTTGCAATATCACCTTTGGAATATATTTTTACTAAGGCGAAATTATCAAAGCCGTAATTTAAAAGTGCCTTAGTATCTTCATAATATTGTTCCTTAGTATCATATCCAAAAAGAGTAAGAACTAATTTTCTATCACCTTTTTTAGCTGCACATGCAAAGGTATGTTTAGATTTAGTTGTATATCCTGTCTTATTGCAGAATATATCTTCACAATAATATGGACTTGTTGTATGAATAAGTTGGTTATTATTATTTGCCCATATAGGTTCTCCGCTTACAACACTTTTAGGCATTTCATGAGCTACTTTTTCTGTTATTTCACAGATAATAGGATTTTTTGAAGCATAGTTCATTATTAAAGCTAAATCATAAGGTGTGGTTAAATGATCTTCTTCAAAAAGTCCACTGGCATTAACAAAGTGAGTATTTTTAGCACCAAGTTCTATGGCACGCTCATTCATAAGTTTAGCAAATTCTTCTTCTGATCCAGATATATGCTCTGCTAAAGCCACAGCGGCATCATTAGCAGATTGTATTAATAATGCATTAAGCAATTCTTCTACTGTATATTTATCTCCTTCTTGAAGTCCAACACGGGTACCTTCAGCTAAAGGAGGATTTTTTCCTATAGTGACGACATCATTTAGCTTAGCTTTTTCTACTGTAAGTAAGGCTGTCATAGTTTTGGTAGTAGATGCTGGGGCCATTTTGACATTAGTATTTTTTTCAGCTAATACCTCTCCAGTAGTGCCATCCATAAGTACCATTCCTTCACCATGAATCTCAGGAGCTGTAGTTTCAGCAAAAACATTTACATTTAAAACTAAGATAAATAGAAAAGCTATTGATATTATAAGTTTAAATTTTTCTCTTAAATTCTTACAATTTATATTCATAAAGCCTCCAATTTTTTAATTTTGGTCGCAATAATAATTATAACAATAAAATAGCATATTTTCTATGGAATTGTATTAAATTGGTACTTAAAAATATTGGAAATGTCAATAATATTAAATAAATTTGAGAATTTATAATTTTTATACTCTAATTCTTAAATAAATTTACAATGAAATCTATGTTGGGAGGCATCATGAAGAAAAAAGAAAAAGTTATAGGGAGTTTAATAATAGCCGTAGTAGCTATAGGTTTTTTATTTGTTGGTTATTCAAAGACAAATGATAAAAAAATAAGTGAAGATGATATGGAAAGATTATTTTTAAATGCGGAAAAAGAAGATGATGAAAGTGAATCAACTTTAAAGAAATCTAAAAAGAATGATGATATTGAAGAAAATGAGAAAGAGAATATCAATGAAAGCAATGAAAAAGAAAGTAGTAATAGTAACATAGAAAAAATAGTTGTAGAAATTAAAGGAGAAGTAAAAAATCCAAATGTTTATGTATTAGAAAATGGAAGTAGAATTTATGAGCTTATAGAGAAGGCAGGAGGACCAACAGAGGAAGCTGATTTAAGTAATATTAACAGAGCTTTATATTTAAGTGATGGACAGTGCATAGTTGTTAGGAATATGAATGATGCGAAAGAAGGAGAAACCGGAAGTTTAGAAGAAAGTTTAAATGGTGATAGTATTGAAACAGTTATGAATTCTTTAGGAGAAAAAGGAGAAAGTAGTGAAGAAAATTCAACTATTAATATAAACACTGCATCTAAAGAAACACTTATGACTTTAAATGGTATAGGAGAGAGTAAGGCACAAGCGATAATAGATTATAGAGAAGAAATAGGAGGATTTAAAAGCATTGATGATATTACAAATATAAGTGGAATAGGAGAAAAAACTTTAGAAAAGATAAAAGATAAAATTTCTATAAAGTAATATGATATAATGAATATTATTATTTAGAAATGAGGTGGAGTTTATGATAGAAAAAAGATTAACAGAACTATCAAAGACTTCTGGCTGAGCAGCTAAAATAGGGCCGGGGGCTCTTTCAGAAATTTTAAGCAAATTACCAAAAATGAATGATGAAAATTTAATTGTTGGAATAGATACATCTGATGATGCGGCAGTATATAAATTAAATGATGAAATGGCTACAATACAAACATTGGATTTCTTTACTCCAATAGTAGATGATCCATACACTTTTGGACAGATAGCAGCTGCAAACTCCCTAAGTGATGTTTATGCTATGGGAGGAAAGCCAATAGTGGCATTAAACATAGTTTGTTTTCCAAATTGCCTAAATATGAATATTTTAGGTGAAATATTAAAAGGGGGAGCAGATAAAGTTTTAGAAGCAGGAGCTGTAATAGTAGGAGGTCATACAGTTCAAGATGATGAACCTAAATATGGTTTATCTGTTACAGGAATTGTACATCCAGATAAAGTTCTTAAGAATTATGGTGCATTAACAGGTGATATCTTAATTCTAACTAAGCCTATTGGATTAGGAATAGTAAACACAGCTATTAAAGCTGGAATAGCTTCTAAGGAAGCTTATGAAAAAGCAGTAAAAGTAATGGCATATTTAAATAAATATGCTGGCGAAATAATAACTGACTATGATATAACATCATGTACTGATATAACAGGATTTTCGTTAATAGGTCATGCATATGAAATGGCAGAACCATCTAAAAAAACATTTAGAATCTTTAAGGATGCAATTCCGTTTATTAAAGAGGCTAAAGAATATGCTAATATGGGATTAGTACCTGCTGGATGCTATGAGAATAAAAGATATTTAGAAGGAAAATATCTTTTAAAGAATGTTGAAAGTTGGATGGAAGATATATTATTTGACCCCCAAACATCAGGTGGATTATTAATCAGTTGTAAAGAGGATGACTATATAGATATACTAACTAGATTAGAAAAATTAGAGGTAGAAAGTGCTGTTATAGGACGTGTCGAAGATTTCAATGATGCATATATAGTAGTAGAGTAGTTTTTAGGAGGATAACATGACAAAAGAACTTCTTAGAGCTTTGCCTAAGATAGATGAGATACTTGGTATTTTTAATGAGGACTTTTTAAATAAAAACGGGAGAGAAATAGTTGTAAGTACTTTAAGGGATATAATCAATGAAAATCGAATGGCTATTCTAAATGGAGAAGCAAATTATGCTTTAACGAAGGAAGAAGTCAAGATTAAATGTGAAGATAGATTATTGAAAAAAAGAGAAAGAAATTTAAAAAGGGTTATTAATGGAACAGGTGTTGTTATTCATACTAATCTAGGAAGATCTTTGTTAAGTGAGGAAGCTACTGAAGCAGTTGCTTTAGCAGCTTCAAGCTATAGCAATCTAGAGTATGATTTAGAAAAGGGAGAAAGAGGATCAAGATACTCCCTTATAGAAAATATCATAAAAGATATTACAGGAGCTGAGGCTGCTTTAGTTGTAAATAATAATGCGGCAGCCATAATGCTTGTATTAAATTCTCTTTGTGAAAATAAAGAAGTAATTGTTTCAAGAGGGCAACTTGTTGAAATAGGCGGTTCTTTTAGAATTCCAGAAGTAATGAATTTTTCAAGAGCTAAGCTTGTGGAGGTAGGAACAACCAATAGAACACATTTATATGATTACGAGGATGCCATAACTGAAGAAACTGGAGCGTTTTTAAAAGTTCATAGTTCAAATTTTAAAATAGTAGGGTTTACTAAGAGTGTAAGTGCTCTTGAACTATGTAATTTAGCAAAGGAAAGAGATATACCTGTAATAGAGGATATTGGTAGTGGTGTTTTAATTGATTTAAGTAAATATGGACTAGAAAAAGAGCCAACAGTAATAGAAAGTTTGGAAGCTGGAGTTGATGTTGTAACATTCTCTGGGGATAAAATGCTTGGTGGAGCACAAGCTGGAATTATTGTGGGTAAAAAGAAATTCATAGATAAAATAAAAAAGAATCAATTAACTAGAGCTTTAAGAGTTGATAAATTTACTTTAGCTGCTTTAGAAATTACTTTAAAACATTATTTAAATGAAAAAGAGGCAATTCAAAAAATACCAACTCTTCATATGATGACTTTAGATTTAAATGAAATAAGAGAAAGGGCTAATAGGCTTTATAATGAATTAGAAAATTTAAATGAATTTTATAAGTTTTCTATAGAAGAGGGTGAATCAACAGTTGGTGGAGGTTCAATGCCAGATAGCAAATTAGCTACTTATCTACTTAAAATAAGTTCAGAGAATATAAATGAAGTTAGTTTAGAAAGAGCTTTAAGGGAATATAAAATTCCTATAATAACTAGAGTTTATAAAGGAGCAGTTTATATAGACCTTAGAACTATTTTAGAAAGTGATTATGAAGTTATATTCAATGCTTTAAAGGAAATAGGTGAAAATAGATGAAACATGTGATTATAGGAACGTCAGGACATATAGATCATGGTAAAACCACTCTTATAAAAGCTTTAACAGGTAGAGAAACTGATAAGCTTGATGAGGAAAAGAAGAGAGGAATATCTATTAATTTAGGATTTACATTCTTTGATTTACCATCAGGAAAAAGAGCTGGTATAATAGATGTTCCAGGGCATGAAAAATTCATCAAAAACATGTTAGCAGGAGCTACATCATTAGATGTAGTTCTTCTAATTATTGCCCTAGATGAAGGAATAATGCCTCAAACAAAGGAACATTTAGAAATATTAGAGCTTTTAGAGGTTAAAAAATGCATAGTTGCTCTAACTAAAAAGGATTTAGTTGATGAAGAATGGGCGGAAATGATAAAGGAAGAAATAAAGAACTATTTAAAATCAACTAGTTTTAAAGATGCAACTATGATAGAGGTTTCTTCTAAAACAAAAGAGGGAATTAATGAATTAATAGAAGAAATAGATAAATCTGTAGAAGAAATAGAACAAAAGGATAAGGAAGGTCACTTTAGATTAGCTGTTGATAGAAGCTTTTCGGTAAGTGGATTTGGAACTGTAGCAACAGGAACTATATTAAGTGGAAGTGTAAAAAATGGAGATATGGTTCAAATTAATCCAAGTGGAATAGAAGCTAGAGTAAGAAATATTCAAGTTCATGATGAAAATGTTGAAATTGGAGAAGCTGGTCAAAGATGTGCCTTGAATTTAGCAGGAGTTACTAAGGATGAGGTAGCTAGAGGAACTGTGGTATGTACAGTAGATACCATAGAGCCATCTTATATGATAGATTGTAAATTTAAATACTTAAAATCTAATGAAAAGAATTTAATTAATAGACAAAGAGTAAGAGTATATCATGGTACTTCAGAAATATTAGGAAGAATAGTAATACTTGATAAGGAAGAAGTAGAGCCGGGTGAAAGCGCATATATACAATTAAGACTAGAAAGTGAAATATGTGCTCAAAAAGGCGATAACTTAGTTATAAGAAATTATTCGCCTATGATAACTTTAGGTGGTGGCAAGGTTATAAATCCTGTAGCTAGAAAAGCTAAAAGATTTAAGGAAGATTATTTAAATGAATTAAAGCTTATGGAAAAGGGAAGCATAGAAGAAGTTGTTGAAAATGTGGTCCTATCTTTAAGTGATAGTTTTCCTAATTCACAAGAAATAATAAAAGGTTTAGGAAGAAATGTAGAGAATATTGATTACATATTAGAGAAGCTTTATGAAAATAAGAAGATAATAAGAATAGAGAATGGAAAATCTAAGTTTTTTATACACAATAAATTTTTTACTAAGAAGAGTGAAGAAATATACGAAATCTTAAAGAGATTCCATGAGGAAAATCCTTTAAAAGTAGGAATGAATAAAGAAGAACTTAGAAGTAAGAGTTTTTCTAATAAGGTTAAACAAAAGATATTCCAAAACTTCTTAGAGCTTATGAAGGAAAAAGAAATTATAAAAGAGGGAACTAATATAGTTGCCTTAAAGGAATTCGAGATAAAGTTAACAAAAGCTCAAAGGGGTATAAAAGAAAAGATATTAAAGACTTATTTAGAAAGTGGAATAACTTCTCCAAAAATAAAAGATATAATAGATGATAAAAAACTAGAGAAGGAATATCTTAAAATATACAACCTTCTAATTGAAGAAGGAACTTTGGTTAAACTTCCAGAAGATGTGGTTATGCATAAAGAAGTAATAGACTCTGTAAAAAATAAAATAATAGAGTGGCTAAATAAAAATGGTTCTATTACTTTAGGGGAATCTAAAGAGATTTTAGGTGTTTCAAGAAAATACTTAGTTGCAATTTTAGAGTATTTAGACCAAGAGAAAGTAACCAAAAGAGTAGAAGATAAAAGAGTTCTTAATAAAGAAGATTTAGTTTAAAAAACTATAGAATAAAGATAAAAAATTTAAAGTAGATATTAAATTAACTTTAAAAATCAATAATATAATAAACCATAATAATTAGTATTATTTTAGCAATCTTCTCATACAAATTTATTAGGAGTTAACTCCAATAATTTTGGTGGGAGGATTTTTTTATGCAAAATTTAGATTATTGCTTAGAATGTAGAAGACTGTTTTTAGAAAGTAAAGAGTGTGAGTTCTGTGGTTCAAAAAATATTAAGCCTATAAAGAAGAGTACATCAGTAAATGTAATTGGAAGCAAAGTTAAGGGTAAGGTTTTAAATTGTAAAGATGGAGTAGTAAATATAATTGTTGTTACTGAATCTAAGGAGAGAGTAATTAAAGACTATAAAGTAAAAGAATTAAGAAAAGTTCTTTAGTTTTAAAAGGAGTAGTATTATAAATGAAAAGAGGAAGGATTAAAATAGCATTGCTTTTAATTGGAGCTTTTTCACTTGGAATAATATCACCTTTAAATACTTATGAAGCTAAAGCGACTGAAAATAAAAAAATATTGAGATGAAGAATAAAAAAGATTTAGCACCAACACCTCCGATGGGGTGGAATAGCTGGAATACGTTTATGGGAAATCCTAATGAAAAAGTTATAAAAGAGACTGCTGATGCAATGGTAGAAAAAGGCCTATTGGATGCAGGATATGAATATTTAGTATTAGACGATGGGTATATAGAACCTAGAAGAGATGAAGAGGGGAATTTAGTTCCTCATAAAACTAAATTTCCTAATGGATTTAAAGGAATATCAGATTACATTCATGAATTAGGATTGAAATTTGGAATGTATAATTCAGCAGGAACAGGAACTTGTATGGGATTACCAGGTAGTTTTGGAAGGGAAGAGAAGGATGCCAAACAATTTGTTGAATGGGGAGTAGATTATTTTAAATATGATTTTTGTAATAATCCACTTGTAGGAACTAATATGGCATATGCTCCTGATATAGATAAGGTAATATTAAGTAGAAATAACTTTAAAAAAGAAATTGAAGCTGAATCAGGAGAATTAATAGGAAAAGCTAAAGTAAATAATGGCTTTGTTGGTTGGATAGGAAACAATGAAGGAGAACTTATATTAACTTTAGATGTGCCTGAGGATGGAGAATATAATTTAGCTGTTAAGTATATTGGAGCTGATGGAGATAGAAAAGCCAAGATAGATGTTAATGGAGTTGAAGGAGATATATATAGTTTTTCTAGAACAAATGGATGGGGAGTTAATGATGCTAAAGAAAAAAATATAACTCTTAATTTGAAAAATGGAGTTAATAAAATCAGAATTTATAACCCTGGAAATGATGAAGAATATAATATGCAAATGGCATATAAAAGTTATAAGGCTATGACTGATGAGTTTCTTAAATATGATAGGGATGTTGTATTTAGCATTTGTGAATGGGGAAGTAATAATCCATGGTTATGGGCAGGTGATTTAGGGCATTTATGGAGAACAACATATGATATTACAAGTTCGGCAGGAGAGGCATCCTGGTCAAAAATAATGCAAATATATGATGAGAATGTTGTTTTAGCAGAGTATGCAGGACCAAATGGATGGAACGATCCTGATATGCTGGTTGTAGGGCTAGATGGAATTAACTATGAGGAAAATAAATCGCATTTTAGTTTATGGGCTATGATGGCAGCACCTCTTATGTTAGGAAATGATATTAGAAATATTAGCGATGATGTGTTAAATATAATAACTAATAAAGAAATAATTGCCTTAAATCAGGATACCTTAGGAAAGCAAGCTGTTAGAATTCGTGATGATGGTGATTTTGAGGTTTTAGCGAAACCATTAGGGAATGGTGATGTTGGCTTATTACTTTTTAATAGAAGTGAAGATAATAGCAATATAAGCACAGATATAAATGAAATTATAAAAGGAATAGATATAGTAAATGAGGATTCATTTGAAGAAGCAGAAAGCTATAATTTAAAAGAATTATGGGATAATACTGAAAATACTATTACGAATGAAATCTTAGGAGAAAATATTCCTGCACATGGAGCAAAGGTTTACAGAATATCTCCAAATAATAGTGATATAAAAAGTGATTTAAAGGTTGAATTAGATTTAGCAGAAGATAAATTAAGTGAGGCTGAAGAAGGAATAAAAAATGGACAGTATCATTTAGGAAGCAAATTAAGATTAGAAGAGGCCAAAAATAAGGCTAAAGAGATATATGATAATAAAGATGCCGCTACTGAAGAGGTAATAGATATCATAGAATATTTAAAGGCACAAATAGTATTGTTTGATAAATGCTTAATAAATGAGAGCACTGGTGACATTAATGGAGATGGTAAGATCAATATTGGTGATTTATCAATAGCTTCTCGTTACTACAATAAATTTAATGAAGAGGATCAATTAAACGTAAAAGCTGATATAAATTTTGATGGAAAAGTTGATTCTTATGAATTAAATTTTATTTCAAATAGAGCATTAAATTAAGGTTAATATAAGAAAGAGAAGCTTTAAATTTAAAAGCTTCTCTTTTATTATATTAATAATGAAAATGTAATAGTTTTGCCATAATAATACACTATAATTAAATAGATTTGATTTACATAAGATAATAAATATAGTATATTTAATTAATGTATTTCAGAATAATATTTAATGCTTTTAGGAGGATATTATGGACGATAACAAATTCGCTAAAGAGCAAGATGATGCTTTAAAAAGTGATGAAACATCAACAACAAATGAAAATGAAAAAATGGACTCATATGAAAAAGAAGCAGCAATACTAGAGACAGTATCTTTAGATACTAACACTATAGCTATTGATAATGAAGAATTTATGGATAAAAAAGAGAAAGACAAAAAAGATATTGGTGAACAAGGGGAGAAAAAAAGCTCTTTCTTCAAGAGAATACTTGAAGGAGTTATAGATCAAACAGTAGTATTATTATTATCTTTAGCAGCATTTTTCATAGTAGATTTAATAATGAGACCTTTTGGTTATAAGATATCAGCAGAAGGAAGAATTCCTTTTTATTTTATAATATTTGTTATTATGAACATACTTTACAGAGCTATAATGGAAGGTAGAAAGTTCAAATTAACATTAGGAGAAAAAGTATTTAGAAAATAAATAATTATTAGTAAGGGAGACAACTAATGAGAAAAGGTAATGAAATAGAATTAGTAATAGAGGGGATAGAATTCCCTGCTAAAGGATTTGGATTTGTAGATGGTTTAAAAGTTTATGCTAAAAATACTTTCCCAGGACAAAAAGTTTTTGGAAGAGTAACTAAGAAAAGAAAAGAGTATGCAGAAATAAGAGTTTCTGAAGTTAGAGAAAAAGCTAGTTATGAAGAGAATCAAAAATGTTCTCACTTTGGAGTTTGTGGAGGATGTTCTTCACAAACAATTCCTTATGAGAAACAATTAGAACTTAAGGTTGAGCAAGTTAAGGAATTATTCAGAGAAGCTGAAGTTCCGACTGGAGAGTTTTTAGGAATAGAAACTAGTCCAACTCAATGGGAGTACAGAAATAAAATGGAGTACACTTTTGGAGACGAGGAAAAAGGTGGTCCTCTTACTCTTGGAATGCATATGAAGGGAAAATCTTTTGGAATAGTAAATGTTGATGAATGTGTATTAGTTGATGAAGATTTTAGAAAAATACTAGACACAACTGTTAAATATTTTAGAGAAAAAGGATTACCTTTCTATAAAATAATGCCTAGAACAGGATATTTAAGATACTTAGTAGTAAGAAAAAGTGTTAAGACAGAAGAGATTCTTGTAAACTTAGTTACAACAACTCAAATAGATTTTGATTTAACAGAGTTTACTGAACTTATCAAAGGATTAGATTTAAAAGGAAAATTAAAATCAATAATACATACAGAAAGTGATGCTTTATCAGAGGCTGTTATACCGGAAAAAGTAAACATTCTATATGGAGATGATTTTATAACAGAGAACCTTTTAGGCTTAAACTTTAAAATATCACCATTCTCATTCTTCCAAACAAACTCATTAGGAGCTGAGAAGTTATACAGCATAGTAAGAGACTTCATGGGAAGTGCTGACAATAAGGTTGTATTTGACCTTTATTGTGGAACAGGAACAATAGGTCAAATAGCTGCTGGAAAGGCTTCAAAGGTTATTGGAATTGAGCTTATAGAAGAAGCTGTTGTAGCAGCCAATGAGAATGCTAAATTAAATGGATTAAATAACTGTAATTTCATAGCAGGAGATGTAGCTGAGGTTATAAAAACAATTAAGGATAAGCCAGAAATAATAATTCTAGATCCACCAAGAAGTGGAGTACATCCAAAGGCTTTAGACTACGTTATAAAGTTTGATGCACCACAAATAATATATGTTTCATGTAACCCTAAAACTTTAGTAACTGACTTAAAAGTTTTAGAAGCTAAAGGATATGAAATAGAGAAAACTTTACTTATGGATATGTTCCCAAATACTCCACACGTTGAGACAGTTGTAAAATTAAATAGAAAATAAGCTGTTTAAAGCTAAATAAAAATTGCTTAGTGAATAGTTTGCCGACAATTTGCCTACATAAAGGTTAATTGTCGGCAATAATTTTTTCTAATATATTAACAGTATCAGTGGTTATTTTGTTAGTTACATGTGAATAAGTGTCCATAGTTGTGGATAGTTTTGAGTGTCCTAATCTTTTTTGAATATCTTTAAAGTTAGCCCCACCTTCTAACAACATCGTTGCATGAGTATGTCTTAAGGAATGAAAGTTGAAGTCAATAAGCAACTCATAATTTACAACTCTACTTAAGTATTTTAAAGATGATGTAGTAATTAATTGGCCATTTTCTTTAGTACAAATGTAATTTGAATTTGAATAATATTCTCCATATTTTAATTTATTTTCTTTTTGAAAAGTCTTATGTTTTTTTAGAATATTTATTAAAGTATTACCAAGTGCAATGGTTCTAAAAGAGCTTTTAGTTTTAGGGGTTCCTAATTCAAAAATTCCTTTTCCTTTTTCTATTAAAGTATGTTCTACTGTTAATGTTTTACTATCAAAGTCTATATTATCCCATGTTAATGCACATACTTCTCCACCTCTTAAACCAGTATTGAAAGCAATTTGTAAAGGAATATAAAAATTACTTCCAAAAGGGAATCTATTTAAAATTGTTTTAAATTCATCTAAAGTTAAAACTTTAATTTTTTCTTGAGTAACCTTGGTATTACTATTCTTTGGAATTTTTACATATTGCATTGGGTTTCCTTTTATAAACTTATATGGGTATACAGCCATTTTTAAAGAGCCTGATAAAACACCATAAAAGTTACTTAAAGAGCTTTTACTTAATCCAGAAATATATTTTTTATTTAAAAATTCTTGTAATACATTTGGAGAAAGTGATTTGAGTTTGTATGATCCAAGTATCGGCTTTAAATGATTTTGTATAATTCCTAAATAATATTTTTGAGTGTTGAACTTACAATTTATTGTTACGTATTCTTTAAACCAGTAATCAAGATAATCAGAAAAGGTTATATTAGTATCATTTACTATTGTTCCACAGTTTTCATAATTATTAATGGCTTCTCTTAAAGCTTTTTGAGCTTCTGTTTTAGTTTTGAAACCTCCTTTCTCCTTTCGTTTTCTTTTACCATCCACTTTACCTAAGTCAAAAGAATAATACCAGGTATTACCCCTTTTTCTTATACTTCCTTGCATTAAAATTCCTCCTTTAAAATGCGAATATATGTTCTTTTAAATTTATAAAATAAGCAGCTGTAAAAACAACTGGTTAAAGCGTATTAGATATTTTTTCTTTAAGTTCTGAAACTCTTTTGGGCAATAGAGTTTTGTTATCTAAATAATCTATATTTTTATAATTTACATACATGTAAGTAGCAAATAGATCAGCTTGATATTCTTCTTTTAAATTCATAGTAAAAGATGAATTCAAAAGAAGCTTATCTTTATGACCTAAAAAATAGTGTCCAAGTTCATGAAATAAAGTAAATTGGAATTCTTCTTCAGGTAAATTTGAGTTTATAACAATCATTTGTTTATTGGGTGATATATAATTATAGAATCCATTAATAGAGTCAGTTAATGGCTCTATAGAAAAATGAACTCTTTTTAGATTTTTTACAATAAGCATAGGGTCTAAGTAACCTAATTCATTAATATACCTTTTTATTTGTTTATCAGCTTCAAACTTAATGCATTCCACACAATTCAAAGCAATTCCCTCCCGTTCGTTCGTACATCTCTATTAATTATTTTCCTGTGTACTTTTTATAAATTTATTGTTTGTTAATCATTTTATTATCTAATATGTAAGTTACCTAAACTTTTTGGGAGTAAATTTTTTCTTATTTTTTATCTTTATAGCTTCAAGAGAACTTTTTAAAGCCATTTCTATTGCAAAGTAGTCTTCCTCTGTAAGAATATCTTTATTTTTAGAGAATGATAAAGTCATATCATCTAGTATTTTTTGAGCTTCTTTATCAATATTTTCTTGTTCTTTTATTGTTAAAGAGTAATCTTTTTCTTTTGATTCATTATGTTTTGAATCATTATCAAAGAATGCATCAACAGTAACATCCAAGGCAGAAGCTATTTTATTAAGTAATTCCATAGAAGGATTTTTCCTTTTGTTATTAAGTATATAACTTAGGTAAGTTGGCGTGATGCCTACTGAAGTGGCTAAATCTTTAGCTATTATATTTTTATTTTTCATTTCTCTTTTTATATTATCTCCAAGCATAACTATCCTCCTTTAACTGTTGGTTTAATTATAAACTCACAGTTAAAGAAAGTCAATGAAATATTAAGAAAAACAAAGTATTAAACAGGTGGTTTAAAAATATAACCAAAAATGATAAACTGTAAGTTTAAATAAAAATTGATTAAACTAATAGTTTAATTTAAAATTAACTTACAGTTTGATTGGGGGTGAAAAAAATGACAGCAATTGAAGTAGTTATAAAAGAAAAAAATATATCGTATTCAGAGGTTGCAAATAAAATAGGTTATTCAGCAGCATATGTCCAAATGCTAGCTAAAGGAAAAAGAAAAAATCCTAGTATGAAAGTATTAAAAAAATTAGCTGCTGTATTAGATGTACCTATAGATAATCTTGTAAATAAGGAGGAATAGTAATGAAAAATTTAATGACTTTTGAAAACAAACCAGTAGAGGTATTTGAATGGAATGGACAAGTTTTGTTTAATCCATATGATTGTGGGGATTGTTTAGGATTGGAAAAGAGTTCAATAAGAAATTATTTAGCAGAGATGAATGAAAAACAATCAATAGTACTAACAAATTCAAAAGTCCTTAATACGGACATTAGAAAATTAGCAAATAGAGGAGAAAAATTCTTAACAGAAAGTGGAGTTTACAAATTAATCTTTAAATCTAAAAAGAAAGAGGCTGAAAAATTTCAAGATTGGGTAACTGATGATGTATTACCTTCAATAAGAAAGCATGGAGCATATATGACTGAAAATACTCTAGAAAAAGCATTAACAAGTCCAGATTTCTTAATTCAATTAGCAACAAACTTAAAAGAGGAACAAGAAAAGAGAAGATTACTTGAAGAAGAAAAAGAACGTAATGCTCCAAAAATTATTTTTGCTGATGCAGTTAGTACAAGTCATACATCAATACTTGTTGGAGAGCTAGCTAAGTTAATGAAACAAAATGGAATAGATACTGGAGAAAAGAGGTTGTTTAAGTGGCTTAGAGATAATGGGTACCTTATAAAACGTAAAGGGACAGATTATAATATGCCAACTCAAAAGAGCTTAGAACTTAAGATAATAGAAATTAAGGAAAGAACAATAAATAATCCAGATGGTAGTATCAGAATTACTAAGACACCCAAGATAACTGGGAAAGGTCAACAATATTTCATAAATAAATTTTTAAATTAGGAGAAAGAGATATGAAAGTTTATTCAGTTGAAGAAACAACTAAAATATTAAAAACTAGCTTTGATGTTGTATACAAACTGATTGAAAAGAAAATGTTAGTAGCGTTAAAGCTTAAATCACTTAAAGTGCCAGAATATGCGATAGAAGAATTTTTTAGAAAGTATGAATTTATGGATTTAAGCGACTTAAACAATATAAAAAAGATGTAGGAGGTTATTATATGTTAACTCCAAACGGAAGAATAATTTTAGGGATAATATCAATAGTTACAGCTCTATATTTAAGTCTTTACTTTATGATTAGATGTTTAGATGAAAAAGAGCCTAGAAAAAGCTTTAAATATTTAATACTAAGTGCATGTAATATGTTAGCTTTAATATTTGCAACAAATGTGATTTAAAAGGAGTGTTTTGATTATGAATTTAAACATAATAGAAAATTTCTTGAATCAAGCAGTAGAGTTTCTAATAGAGTTAGGACCAAGTATTTTAGAGAAGGCTAGAACAAGTGAGTTTAGTGAAAGAGAAATTATAAGAATTATAGATGATTTTTCTGTGATAGTAATTTCTATGAAAAAGACCAATGTAAATATAGAAAAACTTGAAAATTTAATAGAAGAACTTAAAAATATTTAGTTTATAGGATTGTTGTTATGAATTATAAACATATAAGAGATTTAAAAGCTAGACATAGCAAAGAGGTATTTGAAGACATCTTACTAGCTTTAGATCAAGATTTAAAATTTAATAAGCTTAGATTTGATAAGCGTATTACAAATGAACAATTTAAAACACTTATTAGCTCAACAGAATGTGTATTTAGGAGGATTGTATGAAAAAAGTTAATACAGGGTGCTTGGTAATTTTAATTGTACTAATTGTAATCTGGGGCATTATCTATTATGTAGTTTACAATATGCTAGGGTGGTTAGTCTTATGTTAGAACTTGCTAAGAAGATTACAAAAAATGTACAAGAAAGACTAAGTAAACTAACAATAGACAAACCTCTAAACGTTTTAATAGAGGAAGAAATAAAAAGAGAGTGCATTGGCACCGACCAAAGTAACCAATGTACTCAAGAATTTAAACTTAATCATATCTTACCACCAGGAATGGATTTAGACAATGGTGAAATTTATGATATTGAAACTGGAGAAACAGTAAAGGAGCTATGACAATGCAATATAAAGCAGTTGAATTATTAAAAACTGAACATATTGGGAAAATAGTTCAATCAAATGATGGATATGATGGATTATATGTAGTAACTGATAACTTAGGAGAAATAACTTTAAATTCTATATGGAATAAAGAACCAGTAGTATTAAGTTCTCTTATTTTAGAAAAAGAATTTAAGGATATAACAGAAGAATACTGGAATAGCAGTTTAGAATCAGTATTAAATTTTTAAGGAGGATAAATATGAAACTATATGAATTAACACAGAATTATAGAAACTTAGAAAGTTTATTAGATAACTTAGGAGAGCAAGAAGGATTAACTGTTGAAATGATCCATGGAGCATTAGGACAAGTTGAAGATGATATAAACACTAAGATAGAAAATACTTGCAAGGTTATAAAAGAAATAGAAGCTGATTCTATAGGAATAGATGAAGAGATAAAAAGATTATCAGCTTTAAAGAAGCAAAAAGAAAATGCAGTAAAAAAACTAAAAGAGTATGTTGAGTTTGAAATGAATGGAATAGGGTTAAATAAGGTTGAAGGAAAGCTATTCAAAATTTCATTTAGAAAATCTAAGGTAGTTAAGGTATTGGATGAAACTAAGATACCTAAAGAGTTTATAAAGGTTAAAACAACTGAAAGTATATCTAAGACTGATTTAGGTAAGGCACTTAAGAGTGGAGAAATAATTGAAGGTGCAGAGTTAGTTGAAAATAAAACATTACAAATAAAGTAGGAGGTAGCCATGGAATTAAAATTTAGAACTTTAAAAGAAAGTGAAATAGATGTAAGAGTGGCAACAGTAACAGAAAAGGGAGTATCACTATTACTTTATAAAGATGCTCGTTGTGACATGAATATTCTTGATGAAGCAGTAGGACCTATGAATTGGCAAAGAAGTCATACTAGAGATAATGCAAATTGCATTGTAAGCATATGGGACGAGGATAAAAAACAATGGATAAGTAAAGAGGATACAGGAACAGAGAGCTTTACAGAAAAAGAAAAAGGACAAGCAAGTGATAGTTTTAAAAGAGCCTGCTTTAACTGGGGAATAGGAAGGGAACTATATACATCACCTTTTATATGGATTGCTGCTAAAGATTGCAATATAAAACCTAAAGGAAACGGTAAATTTACTTGTATGGATAGGTTTAAAGTTAAGGAAATAGTATATGAGGATAAAGTTATAAAGAAATTAGTTATTTGGAATAACAATTTAAATAGACAAGCTTATCCATCATTAAATACTGCAAGTAACAAAGATATAAATAATGGTCCTAATACTCAAAGTGATAATAAGGACAAGAGCTATAAGTGTACTGGCTGTGGTAAAGAAGTACCTTACAAAGTCGCAGAGTTTTCATATAAGAAGTTAGGAAAAGTATTATGCATGGATTGTCAAAAGAAAGCCTAGGGGGTATTTAGGATGGAGATAAAACTAGAGGAAGTTAAGAAGTACGGAAAAGAGGAGAACTTCTTTATAGATATAAGAGATACTGAAAGAGTTGTATTAAGCATAAAGGATAGGGATGACATTATAGTACCAATGGATGAAGCTTCTTTTAATGAGCTAAGAGAAAAGATAAATGAAGCTTATGAGTTAAGACAGATGTAAGGAGCTGAGGAGTTTGGCAGAAAGAAGAATGTTTTCAAAAACAATAATAGATAGTGACATATTTTTAGATATGCCACTATCCACCCAAGCTCTATACTTTCACTTAAGTATGAGAGCGGATGATGATGGATTTGTAAATAATCCAAGAAAGATACAAAGAATGGTAGGCTGTGGTGATGATGATATAAAGCTACTAATAGCTAAACAATTCATAATACCATTTGAGAGTGGTATATGTGTTATAAAGCATTGGAGAATACACAATTATATTAGAAACGATAGATATAAGCCTACAATGTACCAGGAGGAAAAAGGACAACTGTTATTAGAAGAAAATAATATGTATGAATTAAGTAATAGTGTGCCTTTAATAGATACAGATTCTAGTAAAAACAATGTTGGTATACCAAATGGATACCAAATGGATACCAATGGTATACCAAGTGACATACCAAATGGAAACCCAGGTGAGGTTAGGTTAGGTAAGGATAGTATAGATAATAATATATCTAAAGATATATTATGTAGCACTACAGTGCAACGATTAATAGAGAAGTGGAACTCTTTAGGATTATCTACTACCTTAAAAACAATAACTCCAGGTACTAATAGATATAAAATGTTAAAAGCTAGAATTAAACAATATTCAGAAGAGGTAGTTTTTAATGCTATCAATGAAATACCTAAAAGTGATTTTCTAATGGGGAAGGTTAAAGACTTTGAAATAACATTTGATTGGTTTATTAAGCCTAACAACTTTCCTAAAGTATTAGAAGGCAACTATAGCAAAGCTAATGGAGGTGCTAACGATGGAAGCTTTAGACAGGATAATAGCAAAAGCAAGACAACAGAGCAAAAATATGACTACAACAAGATCAATGGAATATAAATGTCCTTTATGCAAGGATACAGGCTTTATTTTGGAATATAGAGAGCATTTACAACCACTTGCTAAGGAATGTTCTTGTAAGGTCAATAGAGATATAGAAAGAGCTTGGAGTGAGTTTGGGGTTAAGCCTAGCCAAGCTAAAAGAATATCAGAATATAAACCTTATGATAAATTAACCGAAAATGCTAAGAAAAAATCTGTAGATTATATTTTAAATTTTGAAAATAAGAAAGAAAATAATTGGTTTCTTTTAATGGGACAACCTGGAGCAGGTAAAAGTCATTTAGCTATAGGAATTGGAGTAGCTTTATTTAAAGAAAAGCATAAGAAGGTTATATATATGCCTTATACAGAAGCTATTATGGGCTTGAAAGGTAATGCTAAAGACTTTGAAAAATATACTGCATTATTAGAAAAATATAAAAATGCAGAGGTCCTAGTGATTGATGATCTATTCAAAGATAAAGTTAGAAATGGAAATATAATAGCTGATATGACAGAAATAGATATGAAACATATATATCCGCTTCTTAATTATAGATATTACAATGATTTAATTACCATAGTATCAACTGAATGTACTCCAGAAATGTTAGAACAATTAGATGGAGCATTAGCAGGCAGAATTATGGAAAGAACAGAAAATAATATGGTGATATTCTGTGGAGATGACTATAACTATAGATTAAAAAATCTTAGATTAAAAATAGAGGTGGTTTAATTGAAGGTTAATTTACTAGAAGTTTATTCAGTACATGAACTAGCATTAAAGACCTACAATGATATAGCAGCTAAGAGAGAAAAGAAAGATAAAGAAGTTTACGCTTATCTTAAGTGTAGAGATATTGGACTTAGAAAAAGATGGAGTGTAAAGGTTGGAGGATACAGATGGTAAAGATAAATTCAATAAGGGAATTAACAAAGCACTCAGATAAACTACCAGAAGAGGTTGTTTTAGATATTCAACACAGAATAGGTGATTGGATAGTGAGTGGTGGATCATATGAAGATGATTATATAAAGCAGCAGTTTAGATATGCTGAAAGAGTAATAAATTCAAAGGATAAATAGTTTATGAAGGTAGTAGTTACAGGAAAGATAAGAGGGAAGGCTAGACCTAGAGTGTGTAGAGGTCATGCCTTTACCCCTAAAGATACGGTTCAATATGAAAAGTTAGTAAGAGATTGTTATAAGGAGCAAGATGGAAGATACCTAGAAGGCTCTATAAAAGCTTTAATAGTTGCTTACTATAAAATACCTAAGTCTTATAGTAAAAAGCGTGTACAGGCTATAAGGGACGGATTAGAAAAGCTAAGAAAGAAACCAGATGCGGATAACATAGGAAAGATTATATTAGATAGCTTGAATGGTATTGCTTATAAAGATGATTGGTATTGCTTATAAAGATGATGCTTATGTAGCGGATTTCAGAGTTATAAAAGAATATACGGAAGAACTTGAGAGAGTTGAATTTGAATTAAGTGAGATTAAATAGGAGGGTTTAAAATGCAAGAATATATTTACAGAATAAATAAAGGTTCGTTTAGTTTTGTATTTATTAATGATAATAATGATGAAAGACATAGTTGGGATGATAGAAACAAGTGGTCACATTATCCTATTTTACATAGAGTTTTAAACTTTATGAAGGATAGGGGATTTGAAGTAGGAAGGGATCCTGAGGTATTAGAACATTATAGATGTTTAAATAAAGAACATTGGTATGGAAGAAAAGGAGATTTAGAATTTAAAGCTAGAAGATATCCAAGAGGATTTGAAATTAAATTTTTCCAAAATATCAGCTTTGAAAATAGATGTGGTGGAGAATATGATTTTCATAAATTTGAAAAAGCTCCATATTTAATAAAGTTGATGTGGATTGATGAAACTAAAAAGATAGCTGAATTTATAGAATCAATAGTTCCAGGAGTTAAAAATAATACAAAAGAAGATAATAAATTAGCTATAGATTTTATTAAGAATGATTACGTTGAAAGTTGTCATAAACCACAAAAAGATATGAATTTTAATCTTAGTGAGTTAGATGGTACAACTTGTGAGTATAACACTAACAATAAAGATAGAGATGGAAAAGTAATTTATAATGGTGATATTAAATACTTTAGGGATCGTTATACAGGAAGGTTACAAAGAGGAAAGGTTTATCACAATATAAATAATATGTGGTGGGTTATTTTAAATGATACAGAAGTAACTAATGTAGCTGATTTTGAGTTCTTTGATTTAACTCCAGAAGATATAAATATTAGAAGGTTGAAAGAGGATAGAAAGCCTAAGGAATATATTGATAAGCTAAAATCTTTAGAAAAACTTACAACTAAGGATTTAGAAAGAGAGCTTAAGAGAAGGAAAAGATTAAGTTTAAAATAGTTATTTTTAATTATATTTGCTCTAAAGTTAGAAAGAGAGCCGTTCTTCTAAACAGCTCTCTATTATAAAAGGAGAATTTTAAGAATTATTTTTAATTATATTTGATTTTTTCACAGATAGGCCTTGACCTATCCTGAAAAACTTAGGTGATGATAATTATAAATATAATTACAATAATGAGTAATTTTAATATTTTATCAAAAATAGTATCATCACCGTTAGGTGTCAAACAAAGAAGTATTTCTAATAAAAATAATTCTTTTAATTTCATACTTTTATTCTCCTAAGTTTTATTTAAATTTATTAAAAATAATATATGAAAATTGAGGAGATATTGTGATGAATTTTATAAATAATCAAATAAATTTCTTTGATAAACCTAAAATAAAGTTGCTGGAGGATTGGACAAGGTTCCATCCTCTATTAACTAAAAATAGCGTGTGGGAGGTTTTCTTAGAAAGAGAGAACTATTGCATTATCTTAATAGATAAAACGTTCTATGGCGTTTATAAGAAAGATACGGAGAGGTGTTAAATATGTTTGAGTTAAACAAACTTTACAATATAGATTGTATGGAAGGCATGAAGTTAATTCCAGATAAATATTTTGATTTAGCTATAGTAGATCCACCATATTTTACTGGCCCAAATAAAAGAAAGTTTTATGGAAGAAATATAAATAAGCTAAAAATTAGAAGAAAAAATTATGAGCCAATAGAATCGTGGGATATTCCAAGTAAAGAATATTTTGAAGAGCTAAAAAGAGTTTCTAAAAATCAGATTGTTTGGGGAATTAATTATTTTGATTATTATTTAGGACCAGGATTGATAATTTGGGATAAGGTTAATGGAGAAAGTACATTTAGTGATTGTGAAGTGGCTTACTGCAGTATGCATAATAAAACTAAAATGTTTAGGTATATGTGGAACGGAATGATGCAAGGAAAGTCAATAAGTGAAGGACATATAATGCAGGGAGATAAATCTAGAAATGAGGTAAGAATACATCCTACTCAAAAGCCTGTAAATCTATATAAGTGGATATTACTTAATTATGCCAAACAAGGAGATAAAATTTTAGATACTCATGTTGGAAGTGCATCGAGTTTAGTTGCTTGTTATGAAATGGGTTATGAGTTCTTAGGATTTGAAAAAGATAAGAATATGTTCCATCTGGCCAATAAGAGATTAATTGATGTTATGAATCAAATTAATTTTTTTGATGCTATGTAGATAGAAGGTGAATTAATTGGAAGTGTTAGAAGGTCAAATTAGTGCATTTGATATACTTCAAAACAGGGTAATCAAACAAACAGAAGAATATGAGATTGTCAAGTTTGGTGAAGTGTATAGAATACATTTTTATGATAAGAAAGATAGAGATAAATGCAGAGTAACTAAGAACTTTGAATATGTGAAGAGATATTTATAAGGAGTAGCTATGGATAAGACATTATTTAAAAAGACAGAAAATTTACTTAGAAATTACAATACATTAGAAACGGAAATTAAGTTAATAGAAGCAGAAATTAAAGATATTCAAGAATCTTATACTGGTTGTGGAGCTATAGGTTATAATGAAAAAAGTGGACCAACAAATAAGTTTAGCAGCATGGTTGAAGATGAAGTAATAAGGAAAGAAAAAGATTTATTCTATCTTAAGAGAGATTTAGATTATAAGGTCAGATTAAAGAGAAGAATAGATTTAGCTATACAAACTCTTAGAACAAAAGAGGAGAAGGATTTAATTAGATTAAGATATATAAATCAACCTAAAGTTAGTTGGGGAACAGTTGCTAGACATTTAAAATATAATAAGGATTATTGCAGGAAGGAATTAAGACCTAAGGTTATAAAGCAAATTGCAGATTTTGTATTCTATAATCCAGGAGTTCAAGAAAGGTTTATTATATAAATATACCCCCTATTTATACCCGTTTAATACCCACCATATACCCACTTTTATATGTTATTATGTAATTGTGGATAGGGTAAAGCGTTCATTGATAATCCTCCTGGATGTAAATTAAAACTTAACTAACGGAAAGCAAGGTGTAAAAGCCTTGCACATGGAAAGTTACTCAAGTTGGTTAAGAGGGCAGATTGCTAATCTGTTAGTAGGCTTTATGTCTAGCAAGAGTTCAAATCTCTTACTTTCCGCCAATTAAAATTTAATATTCCTTTGGAAGGGATTACAAAGGATGATGTGTTTAGAATCTAGTTTAGGCTAGGTTCTTTATTTGATTATAGCTTGCATATATTTATATTAATAATAAAATATATGGAGGTTTTAGATTATGGTTGAGTTAAATGGTTATACACGAGAAGATGTAATTGAAGCATTAAAGGTGTTAATAGACAAAGGTGAAATCGAAATTTTAAACAAAAAACAAAAAGAAGAGTTGGATGTGTCAAATGAATTTGTGATAAAATACATTAATAAAGTTTTTTTTATTCATTTTTATAATGATTGTACAATAATTAAAGAATTATACAATTTAAACGAAAGGTTAAACGAAAGTGAAATTAAAGAGCTTTTAGAAAAAACTATAAATAACAAGTAGATCTTAAGAACTCTCAGGTGAGGGTTCTTTTTATTTTTTGTAGAAAGAAGGTGAAATAATGAATATACAAGGAAAGATAAATAAATTAATAAAAGGATTAAATATTTATGGATATATATACTTAGTGAATAGAGAACAATTTGTAAGTAATAAAACTGGTAATGTGTGTACTGTATATAAATTGTTTCACTTAATGGATGTTGAAGAATATAACGATATGTATCCAGATGATAAAAAAGATCCTAAAAAATATTCTAAGGTAAAAGCTGAAGTGCTAAGTAGTTTTAAGCAACAAGATATACTTTTAAAATTAGTTGAGGTATATAAAGAAGTAGGTGGAGCTGATGGATAATAAAAAGCTTACACCAAAACAAAAAGCGTTTGCAGATTACTATATTGAGTTAGGTAATGCAACAGAAGCAGCAAGAAGAGCAGGATATAAAAAGCCTAATGTACAAGGAAGTCAGAACTTAGAAAAACTTAGTATTAAATCATATATAGATGAAAGAATAAATGCTTTAGATGAAACGAGAATAGCCAAAGGGGAAGAAGTCCTCGAATACTTAACAAAGGTTATGAGAGGTAAAGAAAAAGACCAATTTGGATTAGATGCATCATTACAGGATAGAACAAAGGCAGCAGAGTTATTAGGTAAGAGATACAGACTATTTACTGATAAAATAGAAGCTGATGTTAATCAAAATGTAGTTTTTGAGGGAGAGGATGACCTTGAAGATTAATAATAACTTAAGAATACATTTACCTAGTAAGATAGGTAGAGGGTATGGCACCTTTTGGAGATTTAAAGGAAGATATAGAGTTGTTAAAGGTGGTAGAGGTAGTAAGAAATCAACTACTACAGCTATGTGGATTATTTATAATATGATGAAGTATCCTCTAGCAAATACATTAGTTTTAAGGCGTGTTTTTAATACTCATAAGGATTCTACATATACCCAATTAAAATGGGCAGCTAATAATTTAGGTGTATCACATTTATGGCATTTTAGTAAATCACCTTTAGAGATTACATATAAGCCTACTGGACAAAAGATATTGTTTAGGGGATTAGATGATCCTATGAGTATAACATCTATTACTGTAGAAATAGGTTATTTATGTTGGGCTTGGTTTGAGGAAGCATTCCAAGTTATGAATGAAGATGATTTTAATAAAGTTGATATGTCTATAAGGGGTGAGTTGCCAGTGGGATATTTTAAACAAATAACATTAAGCTTCAACCCATGGAGCGAAAAGCATTGGTTAAAGAAGAGATTTTTTGATACTAAAGATGATAATATTTTAGCTTTAACAACTAATTATA
>WNVL01000013.1:0-88189 GCA_034421775.1 Clostridium perfringens
GTAATAAACTTCTCAACATATTTTTTATAAAAATTTTTATATTATTACAAAAACATTATAGTTATTTTCTATTTTTTACTATTTAGATATAAAATAAAAACTCCCTATTTAAATTCCTACTAAAATAGTCTTGATTTATTTTGTTTAAAATTATATAATTTAATCAATTAATATTAATTATTAATTAATTGAAATTAAGTAGGTGATCAAATGAAAAAGGTAGCAATGAGCGATGATGCTTATATTGAATTTAAAGAGTTCCTAAAAGCCAATGATATAGATAGTGATGTTATTAGAATAAACTTTGGTGGGAACGGACCTATGGGCCCTATGTTTTATGTAACTGCTGGAGAAAAAAATGAAGGTGATGAAGTTGAAGTAATAAAAGACTTAACTTTTGTTATTAATTCTTCTTTAATTGATGTATTTTTAGGTTTTTCAATACTTTCTGATGAAGAAAATTTTGGTGAAGGATTAACTCTTGATCCATTAATGAGCGATTATGAAGGTGGCAGTTGTAGTGGAAATTGTGGTAGCTGTGGTAGCTGTCACTAATTATAATATTTCTATTTTAGTGTGATATTATTTTAAAATATAATTAATAATAAACTATATAAGGCAATTTTGCTTTAAATTAAAATTTAGGAGGAAATAGATATGTCAGTTGTTAAAATGAGCAATGAAGCTTATACTGAGTTCAAATCTTTTCTACAAGAAAACGGCGTAGAAAAATTTGACATAAGAATAAATCTAGCAGGAGTTGGCTGAGGCGGCCCAGTATTTAATATTGTTCTGGATGAACAATCAGATAATGATGAAGTTGTTAAAATCGAGGATATAACATTCTTCGTTGATAAAGAACTTGTTAAAGATTTTGAAGGATTCACTCTGCTTTCTTCAGATGAAAATGGTGGTAGAGGATTATCATTAAAACCAGTTAAAGAAAGCGAAGGCGGATGCTCTTCTTGCTCAAGCTGTCATTAATTTTACATATAGAGATGGATTTCATTCCATCTCTATTTTTTATCCTCTCTTAAATTAATCCTAAATCAAAACTCTACTAAAAATAAATTTTATTCTTTAATTTTTTAAATTAAAGGAATTTCAATATTTTTACTAATATGGTTGTTTATGTTTAATTTTAGTATTATAATTTAATAAACGCTTTATTTTTAAGGAGGAGAGATAATGAATACAACTCTAGTAAACCTAACTCCAACTAAAGAACAAAGAAAATACCAAGAAGATGAACTAATAGCTTTTTTAGACCTTCAAATGAATACATTTACAGCTAATTCTGAAAATAATGATGAAGCTCCTTCTTTATTAAAAAAAGAAACTTCATTTAACACAGATAGATGGATAGAAAACTTATTTAAATTTGGATTTAAGAAAGTTATTTTAACTGCTAAGCTTAATAATGGTATTTGTTTATGGCAAAGCAATTGTTCAAAAGTTAATATAAATACTTTTTCTTTGGAAAATAATTATGATGATTTGGTAAAAAAAGTTAGTAAATCTTGTAAAAAGTTTGGACTTAAATTTGGTATTCATCTTACTTTAAAAGATTATCTCACTTTAAACTTAACTCCTGAAGAATATGATAATTACTATGTAGCTCAATTAAAAGAACTTATGACTAATTATTCACATGTAAGTGAAGTTATTATGGATATGACATCTTTAGATGAATATTATGAATCACTTGATTTTGAAAGATACTTTAAGATTATTAAAGAAATAAATCCTAAATGTATGATATCTAGTCCTATTGGACCTGATGTTCGTTGGACATATTATTCTAATATAGAGTCATCTAAAAACTATTTCTATTCTTCTGTAAATTTAGATCTTTTAAAAGAAGATTTTAACAACGAAGAGATTAAAAAAGGAAATATTTATGGAGATACTTGGATGGTCGGTGAAAGTATTTACTCTCTATCTGACTGTTTAAACCATAATAAAGATTCATTATCAAAGCTAAAACATGTTTACAATAATTCATTAGGAAGAAACTCAAATTTAGTATTAGTTTTATCTCCTAATACAGATGGATTATTAAATGATAATGAATTAAGTGTACTTTCTGATTTTTCTAAGTATATAAAAGAAACTTTTTCTAATAACCTTATTAAGGGTTCCTCTATATTAGCTACAAATTCATCCTCTAGCGATAGCTATAATTTAATTGATGACTATAAGAAATCTTATTGGATAGCTAACGAAAATGCTGTTAACCCTTATATAGAAATAGATTTTAAATCCGTTACTGAATTTAATATTTTAGAAATAAGAGAATGGATTGCTGAAGGTCAAAATGTAGAAGAATTTAAAGTTTATGCTTATAATAATGGTTGGTTTGAACTTTATAATGGCTCTTCTATAGGATATAGACATATAGCAAAACTTAATAATATCAAGACTGATAAAATTAAAATTTCATTTACTAAATATAAAAATCCACCTATGATTAATCATATTGGTGCATATTTGGGATAATTTTAATAAATAATGTTCTATAAAATACGAAAATAAATGTAGTAAGTAAAGCGTTAAAATTGCTCTTAATAGAGTTTTATACTTTTTAAAGAAAAGAGTTGTATCAAAACTTATATTTAAAACTTATAAATATATTCTCTTTATATTTTCTATAAGTTTTATTTAATCTTTGTTTTGGCACAACTCTCTTTTATTTTACTGTTAAATTAAAATAATTTTTTTGTAAATATAATTAAGTAAAGTTGTATTAAGAATAAAATTCCATTAAAATTATTCTTATAGTATAATTGCAATATTTTGTATTTACTGGAGGCGTAAAAAATGAATACAGCTTATGACTTTATAATTGCTTTAATATTAGCATTTGTATTAGTAATGATGAAACAATATATTTTTGCATTACTTGTTGTAGTAATCTATGCTTTATACAAATATAATAAGAAAAAGCCTTATATTTTAGCTTACAAAGGTAATGTTGCCTTTAGAAATGGTGAAAGAGAAAAAGCTCTAGAACTTTATAAAAAAGCTTGTACATATAAAAATGCTAGTGATAGCATAAGACTTCAATATGCATATCTTACTCTTTACTTAGGTAATTTGGAAGAAGCCACTAAACTTCTAAATGCTGTTGATTATGATAAATTACCAGAAAGATTAAGAGCTTCTTATACAATGACAGATTCTCTTATAACTTGGAAAAATGGTGATTTAAAAAAAGCTATTGAAAACTTAAAAAGTCTTCATACACAATATGAACATACAACAGTTTATGAGACTTTAGGTTATTTTTTAATATTAGATAAAAGATATGAAGAAGCCTTAGAATATAACCTTTTAGCTTATGAATATGATCAAGATAATAAGGTTATAATGGATAACTTAGCTCAATCTTATTATTTCACTGGAAATATAGAAAAAGCTACGGAATTATATACTAAACTTTTAGAACAAGATCCTGGAATACCAGAACCATATTATTATTATGGCTTAATCCTAAGAGATGAAGGAGATACTAAAGGAGCTTTAGAATCTTTCGATAAAGCATTAACCAAAAGAGAATCTTATCTTTCAGCTCTTACTAAAGATCAAATAAGAGCTACAATAGCAGAGTTGAAAATTTCTTAAAAAAATCTAAACTATAGTTTAATAAAAAATATTATTGTCAAACTATGTTTTAGTCTTTACAATAAATAAGGCTATGTTTTAAATAATAGTTGATTTGCAGAGAACTCTGAAAATCAATACTATTTTAAAACATAGCCTTTCTAGTGTAAAATATTAAGTTATTATTGTGTCAATACATCCATTGGATATAGATTTTTCTTTTAATTCCTTCATGTAACTATCCTTTGGACTTGTCATGCCATGAACTTCTATCCCTTCATCTCTAACTCCAAATGGTCTGTATTTTATAAGTTTATATCTACATTTATCGCCAATGATTTTAGATACTTCATCCACTGTTTTTTCACTATTTAGTCCTGGTGCTATAACAGTTCTAACTTCATACATCTTGCCTAAATCTAATATTCTTTTCAAATTTTCTAAAACCAATTTATTTGATGATTTAATTAGCCATATACTTTCTTTTTCATCAATTGACTTAACATCAAGCATAAACTTATCTGTCAATTCTATAAGCTCATCATCTAATTTAGTATTTCCATTAGTATCAACGAAACATGTTAATCCCATCTTTTTAACTTCTTTAAAGAGTTTTATTAAAAAATCTGAGTTTAGAGTACATTCGCCTCCACTAACGGTTATTCCTCTTATAAAAAAACTGTCCTTCTCTATCTTTTTTATAAGTTCTTCTACTGAATATTCCTTAGTTTTAGGAGAAGACATATGTTCACATAGCTTTATACATTTATCACAAGAAATACATTCTTCCTCATCCCAAATAACTTTTCCATCAATAATTGATAAAGCACATACTTCACAATTTTCAACACATCTCCCACAAGATATACATTTATTTATAGTCTCAGGATTGTGACAATATAAACATTGAAAATTGCATTCCTGAAAAAATATAACCATCCTATTTCCTGGTCCATCAACACAGGAAAAAGGAATTATCTTATTTATTAAAGCCATAATATCACTTACTTTCTAAGTTTTCTTTCAAAGGCATGGCAATTGTTCTTAGCCCCCATGGCAAAGACATCTGTATTATTAAGAACAGCCTCTCCTCTTTCAAGCTTTTCAACCTCTGAACGCTTTGCTAAATATCCTGTAACTCTTATTACATCTGCTCCACTACCATAAACAGACATATATCTTATTCCTGAACTAAATGCTCCTTTTATAATATCAACTAAAGCTTCAGGATGTTCATTATAAGTATCTTCAAATACAAATATGTCTCCTATTCCATTGCAAAAATACTTATGAAATGGTGCTGATTGCATTATATGATTAAATAACTCTGGTTCTTCTCCAACCGGTATTCTACATCCTGGTGATACCTTTTGATCTAAATCTATTCCTACTTGTGCATGAAGAACAAAGTGTCCTCCAAAACAATTTACATACTTTGCTTCATGCTGTGATACTATTTTATTTAATTTCTCTATTATTCTTAATCCAAGCTTATTAGCTTTTTCTGAATATCCAAATCTATCACTTTGTTTCTCTGCTCCTAGCAAGCTATTTACAGCCTCTGCTAATCCTACTACTCCAAACATTCCTGTAAATAATTTTTTCTGAATAAAACCTTCTTTTACTAAGAAATTAGAAGTAAAGAACTGAGTTTCCTCAACCAAAAATCTTATTCTCTCATCAATATACTGAATCATTTTAGTACTCACATAAGGTAATACATTATCTAAAAAGTCCTCTACTGAACTAGCCTTTTTAGCTACCTCATTTAATTTTATTCTTACAAGGGTATATCCACCCCCACCAATATGAAATCCATTATAACAACTTGCTATGGCATATCTATCTGTTGCAAAGCTTTTTACATCCATTTTATGATTCGCAAAACTTGGCTTAGCTGTACTTAAAGCAACCTTAGCACAAAGATTTATAAAATCTTCTGGAGTATTTTCCACATCATACTTCATAGTTAAGTTTGGAACTGCACATTGAAGTTCATCCATAACTTCTAATATTAATCTTCCTGCTACTGTTTCTCTTGGCCCTATATTGGCATGTACAAAAGAATCCGTTAATGTTCTATCTATATGTTGTAAAAATAGCTTAATAGCTTTTTTAGCTTCTTTCTCATCTTCTATAAATGGGTCTAAAAGCTCATCTAAATTTCCAAGATAAACTGGAAATGTAGTTATTGAAGGTACATGCTTATAAAAAATCAATAGATTATTTATAGCCTCCCATATATCTTCTGGAGCTGAAAGTTTTAAAAACTCACATCCTTTTTCCATTAATAAAGAATAATCTGGAATTATATATCTAGGTCTAAATGGTGCATTCCCCTCAAAAAGCGTACATATGCATCCTTCATCTATTAATTTTTTTGTTTCTTCATCAACTTTTAAAACCTCAATTGTATTTTCTGCATAAGCAGCTAAGTTTTTAATTTGTTGGTGATATGTTAATGACTTATCTTTTAGTATTTCTAATACTCTTTCCATCTCTTCCCCTCCTGTAAAATATGTATATAAATTTAGTATACCTCTTTGTGTAAGCGTGTACAATCATCTAAATAATATATAATCACTAACAAGTTTTATTTAACCAATAATTTAAAATTAAAGCTCCTTTATTCAATGAAATTCTATTCATTGAACAAAGAAGCTTTAATTATTTAACCTGACTGTTAAGTTTATCTACAGTTATAGTCTTACAACCTCTTTCTTTTAATGCAGATATTATTTTTAGTATCATTGAATCCTCATCAAAACTATAGATTTCATCATTATTTGCAGTATCATTTTTATCTTTTATACTTCCTAAAAATTTATATGGATGTATAAAAAAACCTGTAAAAATATCATCTCCCCAAGTTCTAATTCTTTTTGCTACAGCTTGTCCATCATCTTTTACATATCCTAAAGGAGCTGGTACATATAATGTTGATTTATTACTAAGACTAATTAATGGATTTAAGTTCCAATAACCTGCATAAGGTTCAAACATAATAGGAAAATATTCTTCTATTATTTTTTGTTGACTTCTATTTGCTTTATAATGAGGACTTTCAAAGAAGCCTATTGGTATATTTAATGTATTAGCTGTTCTTAAAGACGACTCTACAACATTTAAAACATCACCATTTCTATTATTAACATTCCACTTTAATTCCACTCCAATTCCACTAATTTCTTTATTATGTTGATGGGTATATCCGTGAAGTCCTATTACTGCTCCTCTATTTATTAAATGATCTAACATATTTATAAAGTGGACATTCTCAAAGTTATTATTCTTAAGAAGATCATTATCAATACCTTCTTTAGGATTTATATATCTAGGTATCCATGCTATATGAAAAACTATATCATTAGCTTTAAAATAATCCCCTAAATATTTCATTTTTTCCATGTTATTATCTTGAGAAAACACACCACCTGCAGCTACATCCTCTATTCTTATTACAGCAGCCTTTCCTTTCTCAACTTTATAACTTGAATCTATATTAGGATTTTCTCCTTCAAAAAAGTATATTGAATTTTTATTTTCATACCAATCATCTCTAAAATTAAGAAGCTCTTTAAAATCATTTATAGATATGTATTTTTTATTATTTATCTCTAAAACTTCTCCTCTAAGCCCTAAAGCTTCATTTCCCTTTAAAATTTCTTTTTTATCTAAGTCTATATAATCATTATTTTTTTTGCTTAATATTTTATTTTCCTCTGCATGTACTGTTCCGTCTTCCACTATATCATCTATTGAAATATAATACCTTAAGTTCTTTTCATATATCTTGTCCCCAAAAACCATTAAATTATTATTTAAAAAGAGTTTTAAGCCTTTTACTTCACTTACAGGCCTATTTTTTTCACCTCCTACGGTTGAATATTTTTTATCTTCTCTTTTAGTTTTACAATCAAAGGTTATTTTATTCTCATTTACTTTTATATTAGTTATAGCATTTTCTCTAAACCTTAATATTTTGAAAGCTACAACCATTAAAGAAACTACTAAAACTATTAATAATACCAAAAGTACATTTTTAATATTTTCTTTCACCTAATACCTCCTTTATAAATCTATCCAACCAACAATCACTTAACTCAAATAGACTCTTATATAAAAAAATTTAATACTCATTGTATAATTAGATAAATATATCCCATATAATTAAAATAAAATTTTAATTAACTAAACTTTATTTTATAAAATCATAGATAATATAATTATTTACTCATCTAAAAACTAATATAGCACATATTGATTTCCAATTAAATCAATATGTGCTATATTTATCTCGCCCAATCATGCAGATTATCCTTCATTTCTTGTAATCCATCCATAATTGTATATTTTTCACCTTTTTCTTTTTCTAAATGTTTAACAGTTCCGAAAGCTCTATTAAGACTTAATTCTTTCTTACCTGTTAAAACCCAAAGAGTTCTATAATTTATAGGTTTAACCTCTAAATCTTTTTCTCCAACACCATCTGTGAAATATACAAGTATATGATTTCTCATATTATTTTCTTTTATATATCTAAAGACAGGTGAAAATTTAGTTGAACCATTTTTCTTACTTCTTGGTTTTATATCCTTTATTCCTTTTAAGTCATAAACTCTTCTTATTTCATCATCACATTCAATTATTTTTATTTCAGCACTTTTATTCTTAACTATACACAAAACTTCAATTATTATATTCTCAAATTCTTTATCAGAAATTGATGCTGAAACATCTATGGCTATTAATATTTTTGGGATGGAATTAGGTAATTTTCCTCTTAAGTCTAACCTTTCTGGAAGGCGTCTATCTTTTCTAGTTATTGTCTTTCTATAATTTCCTCTAGTTGTAGGAAGTATATTTTTTAAAAATTCACTCCATTTGATTTCAGGCTTCTCTTTCATTAAAAGAATTATCTTTTCTAAATCCTTAGGAGCCTTTCCCTTATAAGCATTTATGGCAGTCTTTTTAGTTATTCCCTCTAGACTATCTAAACTTACTGAGACCTCTTCCCATACTTCATGAGATCCTTCTTGATCTACTAAATCTCCTGCTTTTCCATCTTTATCAATAATACTATATTTTTTTCTTCTCTCTATAGCTTTTTGAATCTCTTCAGCATATTTTTCCATAGGCATATCCGGTTTTAAATCTATATTATATTCTAGATTTACATAATCTAACCTCTTACTATATGGAGGTAAATTCTTTATATATTGATTTATAGCTATATCCATAGCTATACTAACAGCTAATTTTGAGTATTTTCTACTTAAAGACTTTTCTCTAGCATAATGAGACATCATTATGTGATAAACCTCATGCTTTAAAAGTGCCTGAATCTCTTTTAAATCACATTCTAATATTATTCTTGGGTTAAACGCCATTGTAAAGTGTCCCATCTCAGGCTTAGTAGCTATAGGCCATTTTATATCTGTTCTTATTTCCCTTTTAACATGGATTAAGAATTGACCAAAAAATGAGTTTTCTTTGTCATAAAGAGATATTATAACTTTTTCTATTAGCTCCCAAAATTCTCTTTTAAAATCTTCTGTTAAGGGTTTATTTTCCTCCTCAGCTTCTATAACTATATTAAGAAGCTTTCTTCTAGTTCTTTCAAAATCCATAAGATTTCACCACCTAGCTATATATATCAAAAAATGCTTCTAAGAACTTATCCTCATTTAATAATTTATCGTATAAATCTTTTGAATGGTCACTTTTTATTTCTTTCATTATTCCAAGTCTTAAGTCTTTTGGATAACAAGATAATAAATCAGAGAATACTTCTAATTCTTTATCATACTCTTTTAATCCTTCAAGATAGTATAAAGCACTCTTAGCTATAATATACATTCTTGAGTGATTTTCACTCATTATTCTTTCTCTAACATTAAAGCCTAAAACATCACTTTCAAATATCTCTTCATTTGAAATAATAGGCTTATTAAGATTACTTATATATGATATGAACTCTTGTGCTATAGTTGAGCCTACATTTCCTTTTAAAGCACTATAAAGTATTTCCTTAGAGAAACTCTTCTTATTTGCTAAATAAACTCTATAAGCCTTAGAAACCCTTTCCCAGCTTCTTGGAGTGGCTTTTATAGTCTCTAAAGAATTAGGTGTGTGGAAATACTCTGGAAATGTTGATAAAAACTCTATTATATGCTCATGTATATTTCCTTCACCCATAGCCCAACTCATCCATTCTTTAAGGTTTGAGCTAATATCAATCCAAACAAATCTGTCTTCTTGAGCTGGATCCATCTCAACAACTTGATAATCACTATCCTCGTAATTATCATATTTGTTTGATGGGTTCATAGCTGCTAATATGTACACATCTTCATTTAATTTATATCCATTTATTTCTCTATTTAATATAAGATTCATAAGCTCTTGCTGAACTGCATGCTCACATCTATTTAATTCATCAATAAATAAAAGAACTTTCTTTCCTTTTTCAATGTAATCATCTATTTCCATAAGTTTAACATGTGTAGCATATCTTGTTACACTTCTTTTTACTATTTCTCCCTCGAAGACAGTCTCCTTCTTCTCAACCATTGGAAGACCACCAATCTCTCCTTCTTTAAGAAGATTTCCATCTATAGTAACTAAATGATAATTATTTACTCTACTAAGCTCTTTTGCTAAAGAAGTTTTACCTATACCACTTTCTCCAATTAAAAGAGGTACCTCTCCTGTCATAAGAACTAAATTAACTGTACTTAATGCTTCTTTAAAATCCACCTTAGTCGTCCCTTCTTTCTCCTAATATATCCGTAAAAACTTACCTTCTAACCTCGTATAAAATTTTAATATATTTTTCAAAATTTCTTAATAATACCACTTTAATTTTTTCACTTTAGCTATGTTTTAAGTTAGTGTTGATTTTTAGATAGATAACATACTATCTACTAATATTATTTTTGCTCTTTTACTTCCATACTCTTTAATAAATTCTACCTTATTCATTTCTAAAACTTCTAAATCTATAAAATCTAAAAGATATTTTTCATCTAAATCTTCTTCAGCAACTTTTTTCATAAGAATTTCAACAACCATATCAATATCTATACTTTCATAAAGATATTTAACAACATTTATATTATCTCCTATAAATGTCTCTAAATCTTCATAAGTATAATTAGGTAAGAAATTTATTGCCTCTGCATCCTCTTTAACAGCAGCCCTCATAGCCTCTAAAGTAGGATTTTTTATAAATTTAATTGCTGACCAATGATTTTTAACTGCTATAAGTTGTACTTCTGATGAAGGATCCTCAATATATTTTATAGCATCATAATCCCTTGAAACAGCTATTTGCTGTAACTTTTCTGAAGGATCTTTTACAAACTGTATAGCCCATCCTTTTGTTTTTACAGATTCTTCTATTACTTTTTCTGATGGATTACTAATAAGTTTTAAAGCATTCCATAAAGATTTAACTGCTAATATGCATAATTCCTCTGATGGTTCTTTTACATATTCTATAGTAGTTGGATTTCTTCTTATGGCTTCCTCTTTACATTTTTCACATTGATTTTCAATATATTGAATTGTAAATGGATTCTTCTTAATAGCTTCTAATTGAATCTCTTCAGAAGGATTTTTTATCTCTCTTATATATAAAGGATTTTCCTTAACCTTTTTTAATTCTAAATTATCCATAGTATTCATAAACACACATCCTCAAGTTTATTTTATCTATCTTAATAAAATCTCAATACTTTCAATATTTTATTTAATATATTTTATTATATAATAATTATTATTAAATATAAAGACCCTCTATACATAAAAATACCACCTTAAAGCTAAGGAGGTATTTTTAATTATTTTAATTTAAATATTATACTTATCTATATCTCTTTGAACAGCTTGTAATAATTTATTAAGCTCCCAAACTTCTCCCTCTTCAATAAGTTTATTTAAGCTTATTTGATATCTAGAAGCTTCTGCTACTTTTCCTATTGAAATAAGGTTTAAAATACTATTCATTATATTTGTTATAATATCTGATTTAACCTCAAACAAAGTTTGAGCATCCTTTATCTCATCTTTTATTTCAAGCATTTCTTCATCTAAAGTGAATGCTGCATCTGCTGCACGCTTTAACTTTAACTGTATATCTTTTGGTAGATTCTTTTTGTATTTATAATTTAAAGAATGTTCAATTGTAGCCCAGAAATTCATAGCTAAAGTCCTTATTTGAAACTCAGCAAGTATATCTTTTTGCCCTTCTGCCATATTTATTGGATATCTTATAACCACATGATAGCTTCTATAGCCACTTGGTTTTACATTGCTAACATAGTCTTTTTCATAAAGAACCTGCATATCTCTTCTCTTCCTTATAATATTGACAACAGTATCTATATCGTCAACAAACTGGCACATTATTCTTATACCTGCAATATCCTCCATCTCATATTGAATTCTATCTACAGGAATATTATACTTATTTGCCTTCTCTAATATACTAGATACTTCTTTTACCCTTCCAGTTACAAATTCTATTGGAGAATACTCATTTTTTCTTCTAAATTCTTTTCTAATACTTCTTAACTTTACCTTTAATTCACTTACTGCTTGATCATAAGGAGTTAAAAAGTCTTTCCAATTTTGTATAGCCATAGAACCACCTATTTCCTAACTCTCTTAGAGAGATTATTTAACTCTCCTCGCTCATTATACCAAAAAAAGTATTAAAACTAAATATTTCGAAGCTTTAATTTATATAAAATCCATAAATTATCGCTGGATAAGTTTTGTTAATTAATAAAAAAATTAAGTTTCTAATCTAATATTTTTATAGGATCAAAATCTATAAAATCACAACTTGTAAGCTTATACTCCACTCCATCTCTCTCTTCATTTAATATCTTGCCCTTAAGAGCCATACCATGAAGATGTCCATATATAACCTTATCTACGCCAAACTCTTTAAATATCTCCATAAAAGCTGAATCTTCAAATTTTTCATTTGTAGGAGGATAATGTATCATACATATTATATTTTCATATCCTGCTTTTTTAGCTTCCTCTAGAGATAATCTTAATCTTATTTGTTCTCTATCAAAAATCTTTTTATCTTTTTGAGTAAATTTATCAGATCCCTCACAAATCCATCCTCTACTTCCACATATAGCCCAATCTTTATATGTAAAAAAATTATTTTGTATAAATTTTGTATTTTCATACATTTTATTTAACTTTGAAATACTTCCCCACCAATAATCATGATTTCCTTTAATTATTATTTTTTTTCCTGGAAGTGAATCTATCCAGTCTAAATCATCCTTACTCTCATCAGCCTTCATTGACCAAGAAATGTCACCTGCTATTAAAACGGTATCTTCCTCAGTAATTTTATTTTTCCAATTTTCTTTTATCTTCTCATGATGATTACGCCACTTCTCACCAAAGATATCCATTGGTTTATCTGTATTAAGTGCTAAATGCAAATCTGAGATAGCATATAACGCCATATTTCATCACCTTTCATATTCTATTTAATCTTATATGTAATTATTAAAGAAAATATTTTCTTTAACACACTAAAATAAATTATCTAAACTAATCTATATTTTGTCAGTAATTTATTATACACTTTTATTAATTATATATACAAGTTTCAAAGTAATATAATAAAGCAATTAAGTAAATCAATTCTCTTATAAATCTATCATCTTTTATCGATTATTAATTTTAAAAATCAGTACTTGCTAAACATAGCCTAAAAATAAAAAAGAGTGTACATAGAATATACTCGCTTTAATAACGCTTAGCTAATATATTCTAATACACTCCTCAAAAAAAGTATTATGCTAAAACTATTTTATTGTAGTTTTTCTTACCTCTTTTAATTAAAGCTTCACCATTTTCGAAGTCAGCTTCTTCTAATGTCTTTTTGAAATCAGCAACCTTTTCTCCGTTTAGTGATAATCCACCTTGCTTAACAAGTCTCTTTCCTTCTGCTTTTGATGGAACTATTTCAGCTTCAACTAAGATATCTAAAAGTTCACTTCCTAACTTATCTTTTCCCATTTCATAAGTTGGAACATTACTCATATCTCCACCTTGTCCGAATAAAGCTTCAGCAGCTTGTTGAGCTTTTGTAGCTTCTTCTTCACCATGTATAAGCTTAGTTACTTCAAAAGCTAAAACTTTCTTAGCTTCGTTTATTTGAGCTCCTTCTAAGCTTGAAAGTCTTCTTACCTCATCCATTGGAACAAATGTTAATAATTTTAAGCATTTTTCAACATCTGCATCATTAACATTTCTCCAGTATTGGTAGAACTCATAAGGAGAAGTTTTTTCTGGATCTAACCATAATGCACCATTAACTGTTTTACCCATTTTTTGTCCTTCTGAGTTAGTTAATAATGTACAAGTCATAGCATATGCACTTTCTTGTGATTTCTTTCTTACAAGTTCAACACCAGCTATCATGTTTGACCATTGGTCATCTCCACCTAGCTCCATTTTACAGTTGTACTCTTTATTTAAAACGTAGAAATCGTATCCTTGCATTAACATATAGTTAAATTCTAAGAATGAAAGTCCTCTTTCAAGTCTTTGCTTAAAGCACTCTGCTGCAAGCATTCTATTAACTGAGAAATGAACTCCAACCTCTCTTAAAAATTCAACATAGTTTTGATTTAATAACCAGTCAGCATTATTAACAAGTATAGCTTTGTCATCTGAAAAATCTATAAATTTCTCCATTTGCTTTTTAATACAAGCGACATTATGTGCTATAGTCTCGTTAGTCATCATTTTTCTCATGTCAGTTTTACCACTTGGATCTCCAATTGTAGCTGTACCACCACCAATTAAAGCTATTGGTCTATGACCAGCTTTTTGCATATGAGCCATGAACATCATTGCTATGAAGTGTCCTACATGTAAACTGTCAGCTGTTGGGTCAAATCCTATATAAAAAGTAACTTTTTCCTTTTCTAAAAGTTCTCTTGTTTCAGCTTCATGAGTAAACTGTTTTATGTACCCACGTTCCATTAACGTATCTAATACATTAGCCATTTGTTTATCCCTCCAAAAAATTTTCATCCAGCTCACTTGCTGGTGCTATATTTAGCATATCATATAGTATATAGTATATCCTTTATTATAGTAATTCTCAATTGATTTATAAAAAAAATAAGAACTATAATTTTCAATTATAGTTCTTATTCTACTTATAGTATTAAATATTTGATAAATACTACACTAATCTATATAAACCAATTATTTTCTAAACTAGCTAAACTTTACGCCACATATTTTTTTATATTTTCAGATATTCTTTCTATATCACCATGAACAGTTACAAATACGTTTACATTCAATTCTCTACTCATAAGTTCTATTTTCTCTAAATAACTTTCTAATTCTTCTAATTTTATATCCTCTAAAATATTCGCTATGCTATCAATATATATACTCTCAACATCATAATCTCTAGAAACTATTCCTTGCAAAAAACCATAAAATTGATCATAGCTATTTATACAGTAATTGTCCATAGGTATAAGTCTAACCTTTTTATTTAATTGAAGCATTCTTTTATTATCATTATCAATAAATATAATGCTTCCTTTTGACTTTTCAATCTCCTCATTAGCTAGCTTAACTAAATTTTTGCTTTTTCCAGCACCTCTCTGGTTAAAGAATAATTGAATCATCTTTACCACCCCTTAATAATAATTTTAATCAGGTAAAAACTTCCTTTATATATAATATTCAGAGCTTTCTGAAATTATTAACCTATTGTGCTATGTTTATTAAATATAAACTTAGTTGTATTTTCTTCATTAATCTCTATAACTTTTACATTGTTAGTAAAGCCCTCTTTTATTTCTTTTCCTCCTAAATTATAGCTCATTTCCCCATCTCTGCTATCTAAACTTATTATTTTTTCATATATCCACATATTCCTTTTTACATATCCTAAACGACCATCTTTATATCTTTTTACAATTTCACCTGGGCAGTATATGGTTAAGTCCTTATTTCCTAGTACAACTTCAACTATCTTATTATATTGAGAATAATCTCTATAAATCATAATATTCCTTATGGTGTCAACTATTAAAGACACAGGATATTCATTAGGTACTACCTCTCTTATTTTTTTCTCAGCATTCTTCATCATATCTAAAATATTTCCTCTTACTATAAAAGTTTGTCCATTACCTAATGAACTTCTTATCTTTATCATATTATGTGGCACATATAGATTATTTACATCAGAAAATACTAATAATCCTCCTAATGTACACATTGATTTTCCAGAAATACTATTTTTATAAATTATATTACTACTACTTAATAAAAATTCTCTATTTTCCTTTGAAATCTTAATACCCTTTAAGTGAAAATATCTATTTACAAGTTCTTCATTTAAAAATTCTATATTGCTATTAATAATTGGACAGGTTTCTAAATTAAAGTTTATTCCTTTTTGAAACTCAGAAAGAAGCTCTTGTTTTCTCATAATATCAGTAGTGGATCCCCTTCTTATATAAAAAGCTCCATTTTCCCTAATTTGATATGGCTTTTGATAGCTATTAAAGATTACTATTACTAGTAACCTTTTACCATCTAAAAAACACTCCTCTAAACTAACAGGCACTGGCGGTTCAATTCTTGATGCTACTACTTGTTGAACTCTTTCCTCTGAAATATAATCAGCGTCAACTCCAACAATCCTTTTTGTTTTATCTTCAACCCCAATTATTATATAGCCTCTCCCCCCTCTAGAGTTTGCTATGGCGCATATATCCTTAGCTAACTCCCTTTTGGTGCTTTCTGTGAAAAGCTCTATTTTCAGCTTAAAGTCTAACTTCTCATATTCATTTTTCTTTATCAAATTTCTCAACTTATTTTTATCCATAATAATCCTCTTTTTTAATAAGCTCTATTTACGACCTAATGCTTTAAATAAAATATAGCATAAATTTAAAACCCATAGAACATTATATTCCATGGGTTCATTTTAATTCCTTATATTTTAGAGTGTATTTCCAGTAATTGTTGTTCCATCAATTTCAACATTAACATTAACCTCTATATTAGTGATAGTTATAGGGTCTTTTAATAAAACTTCATCAGGATATTTTCTATAAAATAAGTTTCCAACATTGACAATATCTATTCCACTTTCTTTAAAATTATCAAACAGAATTTCTAAGTATTGTTTTATTGTAGCTGCTTCTTCTAACTCTAAGATATTTATTACCTTCTCATTAACAATAAGTCTTGACTGTGACTCACCAATTGAACATTTAATTTTTACATCTTTATGCAGAACTATATTTTCTCCATCATAACTTAAAGATGTTTTAGTACGAGCATTAGATACCTCTAATGTTACAAATGTATTTGGATCTTGTGGATTCATAACTTCTAAAGTTCCATCTTTTAATTCTCCTATCAAAATGTTATAGCTCATTCCTTCTTCAGCAGTTATTCGTCTTACTAAAACCTCATTTTTTAGCAAAGCACCTCCACTTAATTCTAATTTTTTCTCCTTTATATCATCTCTTATACTTAAGGCACCTAAAACCATTAAATTTCCGTAATTGGTCCTAGTTTCTAAATAATCATTAGCATCAATAGCTATAACTCTAGAACTCCTGTTGGATTTTTGAACTAACTCATCAATAAAAACGCCTAAATACTCTTCATCTACAGTAACATCATTTAAAAGCTCTTCTGGAGAACCAAATAATACAAACATATATGGTCTAATCATAAATTCTTGATTCTTATTTATAATATCTATGTATTTTCTTATACCATTTTTGGCTGCTTTTTCTGTAAATATATATCCCTTACACTGAGTAAAATCCAACTTACTACTAGAATACATATTTATCCCTTTCATAGCTTCTAAAACTGTTTTTCCAGAACCTTTATATAGAACTCTTCTACCCTTTTCTGAACTTTCATTTGAACTTCTATAAGGTTTTACACAATCTAAATATATATCTATGTTTCCTATTTCATTTTCATCAAATACAATACTCGTTACAAAGGTAACCTTATTTATATCTTTATAATTATAACAACCAATAAACATGGTTGACATAATTATTATGCTTAGTAAACTAGCTATAACTTTCTTTAGGTTCATTTTTACCATCCTTGCTAACTATATCTTTTGATATTTCATCTAATTTTCCTCTAGTAATAATATCTTTAAACTTATAACTATTTAAGGTCCCTAGAGGGAATAAGTATTGATACCTGCAACTTCTTAAGTGTGCTAAATGGGATAATAATACAATGCTTATTAAGACAACACCTGGAATTCCAAAAAGTGCAGCTACAATTACTATTCCTATACTCCATACAGAAACTGCACCATAAAGCTTTGGAATTAAGAAATAACAAACTGCACTTAATGCAACAACTACAATTGTTATTCTTGAAGCAATACCTGCTCCTACAGCAGCATCTCCTAAAATTAATCCTGAAACTAAACTCATGGAAGTTCCTATAGGTTGAGGTAATCTTAATCCTGCTTCTTTTATTATTTGAAATAATAGCATCATTATTATGACTTCTGCTACTATAGGAAATGGAACTCCTGCCCTAGCAACAGCCAATCTAAAAACAAATAAACTAGGTAATATAGAAAAATGATGCGTAACTAATGCAACATAAATTCCAGGTAAAAACATAGCAATAAAAAAAGCCATCCATCTTAAAATTCTAGTAAAACTAGTAAAATACCTATTTAAATAATAATCATCTGGTGTTTGAAAGTTTTCTATAAAAAAGAATGGTACAGTAAGAACAAAAGGTGTACCATCTACTATTATGGCCACTCTTCCTTCTAGTAACTTCGCCGCAACCTCATCTGCTTTTTCTGTATATCCGACTGTATCAAATAAAGTCCTATCTTCTCTAAGTTTAGCCTCAATATAGTTTGTATCCAATATAAAATTATAATCTAAATTTTTTACCTTTTCTCTTATTTCATCGACTAACTCTTTTGGAGCCTTATTTTTTATATAAGATATACATACTACAGTTTGAGTATCTTCTCCCACATATAAAGGCTCAAATTTCAAATTATGATTTTTTATTCTCCTTCTTAATAAGGTAACATTATCAACAAAGGCTTCATTAAATCCTTCTCTTGGTCCTTTTATTACTGCCTCTGTTATTGGGATTCCAACACTTCTTCTCGTATATCCCTTTGTTTCACAATATATTACCTTATCGTAATTTTTAAATATTATTACTACATCTCCAGACAAGACATGTAGTAATGTATCATTTTTATCCTTAGACCAGTTTGTTATGTTTATGTCTATAACCTTAGTCATAACATCATACTCATTATTTATGCCATCTTTTACTAAGGTTAATGGTTTTACTATGTATTCACTAATAAATTGAGTAGAACACAAAACATCCATAAAAACAATTGTGGCTGGTCCTAAAGCAGTATCCACCTCCCTGTATTTAACATCAAAGCTATCTTTTAATTTTTCTTTTAGAAATTCTAATTGTTTTTGCATTTTATTTATCACCCAAAAATATTATCCGCTAGTATTATGTTTAATATTCATTATTTTGAGAATACTAAACTTTGAAATTATAAAAGAAACGAGGTGATGTCTTTGGAAAAGCTAACTACAAGGCATTTTATATTTTTTATTGTTGCCGCAATAAGTACATCTTTAGTGAACTACACATCACTATTTATAAAACTAGGGGGAAGAGATTCTTGGATTTTCACTATAGTATCTGGAGTTGTTTTCTTCTTTGTAGCTTTCTATATCTTTAATATAATATCTAAAATAAACTACTATGATTTTAAGGAGACTTGCTACATTGTTCTTGGCAAAACCTTTGGCAACATATATATATTAATATTTTCTTTAACTCTAATATTGGTATGTATAGAATCAGCTTCTGTTAGCTCGACTTCTATAAACGTAAATATTTTTCTTGAAACACCAACATGGTATTGTTTATTATTCTTTATAATTACCGTGTTTCTAATAGGGAAAAACAGATTTAATAGCATACTTATAATATGTATAGTCTCAATTAGTATCGTAATAGCAATAAATCTAATGTTAGCATTACTAAACATTCAATATGTAAACTACACACTACTTCTTCCTATATTTAAAGATAGAAGGATTTCAGAATATACACTTTGTGCCTTAACTCAATTAGGCTCTTTATCAAGTTTAGCTATAGTACTCCCTATTATTCCAAGAATAGACGATAAAGAGAATCTAAAAAAGGTTTCAATGAATGCAATATTTTTAACATGTGCTGCTTGTGCTTTGTTTGTCGTAATGCTTATATCAACATTTGGTTCTTTGAGAGCATCAAATATATTCTATCCTCAGTTCGTTCAAGCTCAAAGAATTTATTTTGGAGGTTTTGTAGAGAATGGTAATGTTTTTGTTATGATTTCTTCTATATTATCCTGGGTTGTTAAATATCTAATAACCATATTTTCTTTATATACAATTTGGAAAGATAGAGTAAAATATAAGCGTAATTTTATAGCACTAATTTCTGTAATAGTATATGCATTTTCTTACTTTATAGCTAAGAATATATACATTCTATTTATACTATTAAAATACTATCAATACATACTTTTAGTGGTGTTCTTTATATGCCCAATTCTCATATATACAATGGCTAATTTTAAGCGCAAGAAATTTAAATATTTGAAATAAAAAAGTATTGTATTCTTTTTTCTATATGTTATAATTTATATATAAAATAAAATTTAGTAGATATGTACTTTATTTCTGTCCTGTAAAATTTAGTTTTATAGTATAGATTTCAAACGTACCTAGTAAATTTTACAGGAGGTAAAAGAAATGGAAGATAAGAATTTAGTTTGTAAAGATTGTGGAAAAGAATTCGTATTCACTGTAGGAGAGCAAGAGTTCTTCAAAGAAAAAGGATTCGAAAACGATCCAGTTAGATGCCCAGCTTGCAGAAAAGCAAGAAAAGCTCAAAAAATGAATAGATAATTGATAATTAACGCAAGTTTATTCATAAATTAAAAAGTTCTGTATTCTGCAGAACTTTTTTTATTTCTATTTGATAAAATTAATCTTATTTAGAAATATTATATAAAGCAATCTAACTTATGATTTACATAGCCACTTATTATAATACTTTTAAGCACTTCTCTACTTCAGTATGGAAGTATCTTTTCATAATTAGATTTAATAAATAAGATAACCTTAACTAAACTAAAAATTTCTTTAATTTAGTATCAAAAACTCCATAGGATACATATTTTTACTTTATTTTATAAATCTTAAAGTTTTTAATTTAATTATATATATTTTATTTTAAACTATATGCTCAAAATTTTAATATATTATAGATAGATTTAGCTTTTTATGGTATATTTATGAGTATATAAAAATGAGAGAAAAGGGATGATAAACAATGTCAAATGCTGAACACTCATCAAATTTTATAAGAAACATAATAATAGATGATTTAGATAGCAAAAAACATGATACAATAATAACTCGTTTTCCACCTGAGCCTAATGGATATTTACATATAGGTCATGCAAAGTCTATAGTTTTAAACTTTGAATTAGGAAAAGAGTTCAATGGAAGAACTAACCTAAGATTTGACGATACTAACCCTACTAAAGAGGATACTGAATACGTTGAATCAATTAAAGACGATGTTAATTGGTTAGGATATAATTGGAGTGAACTTCACTTTGCATCAAACTACTTTGATGAAATGTATAAAAGAGCTATACTTTTAATTAAAAAAGGAAAAGCTTATGTTTGTGACTTAACTCCAGAAGAGATAAAGGAATATAGAGGAACTCTTACCGAGCCAGGTAAAGAAAGTCCATATAGAAATAGATCTGTTGAAGAAAACTTAGATTTATTCGAAAGAATGAGAAAAGGTGAATTTGAAGATGGTTCTAAAGTTTTAAGAGCTAAAATAGATATGAGTTCACCAAACATAAACTTCAGAGATCCTATAATCTATAGAATAGCTCACGCTAGCCACCATAATACTGGTGATAAATGGTGCATCTACCCTATGTATGACTTCGCTCATCCATTAGAAGATGCTATAGAAGGAATAACTCACTCTATTTGTACTTTAGAGTTTGCTGATCACAGACCATTATATGATTGGTTCGTTGAAGAATGTGAAATGGAAAGTGTTCCAAGACAAATCGAGTTTGCAAGACTTAATATCACAAACACTGTTATGAGTAAGAGAAAATTAAAGCAATTAGTTGATGAAGGTATAGTTGATGGATGGGATGATCCAAGAATGCCTACTGTTGCCGGACTTAGAAGAAGAGGTTATACTCCTAAGTCAATAAGAAACTTTTGTAAGGCTATAGGTGTTGCTAAAGCAGATTCTACAGTTGATTCTCAAATGCTTGAGCATTTCATAAGAGAAGACCTTCAAGAAACTGCTCCAAGAGCTATGGCTGTTATAAACCCACTTAAATTAGTTATAACAAACTACCCTGAAGGAGAATCAGAAGTTCTTGAAATAGAAAATAATCCTAAAGATGAATCAGCAGGAAAAAGAGCTGTTACATTCTCAAGAGAACTTTATATAGAAAAAGAAGATTTCATGGAAAATCCTCCAAAGAAATATTTCAGATTATTCCCTGGAAACGAAGTAAGATTAAAAGGTGCTTATTTTGTTAAGTGTAATGAAGTTATAAAAGATGAAAATGGTGAAGTGACAGAAATACACTGTACTTATGACCCAGAAACTAAGAGTGGAACTGGATTTACTGGAAGAAAAGTTAAAGGAACTATTCACTGGGTTGATGCTAATAACTGTATTCCAGCTGAATTCAGATTATATGAACCATTAATCTTAGATGATTGTGAAGAAAATGAAGGAAAGCACTTCCTTGAGCAAATAAATCCTAACTCATTAACTGTATGTAATGGATTCATTGAACCAAGTGCTAAAGTTGCTAAAGTTCAAGATAAATATCAATTATTTAGACATGGTTATTTCAATGTTGACCCTAAGTTTACTAGCGATGATAACTTAGTATTCAACAGAATAGTTTCATTAAAGAGTTCATTTAAATTAAAATAATAAGAAGGCCACATAAATGTGGTCTTTTTTATTACTTATTAATACTACATAATATAAAACCTTTAAATTTCTATTATTTTCTATTAAATTATTTTATAATTATAATATGTAGAATTATTAAAAAATTAAGTACATATTTATATAATACATATATAAATTCTAGGAGGTAATTATGCTTGAATTTGTAAATAAAACTGTAATTGATTACCCAATTGAAGAGGTATTTGCAATATTTATAAAAACTGCTAAAAGGGATTTTCCGAAATTTAATTCTAAAAATCCAATAGGAACAACAACTAAAAGAGAGATAGGTAATTATTCAAAGAAAAAAGCAGAGGCTACAATAACAATAACTGATTTTAAAGAAAATGAAGTTTATGCTATTAAAACAGTAACAGATACTGGAGAATACTCTTCTACTTACATATTTAAAAAAATAGATGACTCTAGCTGTCAACTTACACTAAGAGAAGAACAAACCGTGTCAGGAATATTTGGTATGCTAAATAACATTATGCATAAATTTTTATACAAAAAAAGTATTAGGATGAGATTCCAATACTTTGTTCAAGGATTAAATGAGGAACTTAAAAGAAGAAAAGAAAATATTGAACGTAGCACAAAAAAAGCTGATTAATTATTATTAACTGAGTTAAAGTATTAAACTTTGCTCAGTTATTTTAATTTTTAGTTATATTTTAAATGAATGTTGATTCTTAGCTAAACTTTCAGGTTTAACTTAATTTTAAGCAAAAACCTCAACTTTTAATTTAGCAATCTAAATTATACAACTAAACATAGTTAGATTGTATTCTTTATAAAAATAAGAAAAAGCTTCTTAACTCTATTTATTATTCTTATGCATATAAAATCAAATTTAATTTTGAAATAATTTAAACAGACTCTAAATTTTAGTGAAATTTATCTAATTCTTAATACATTACAATTCTACTCTTTAAATAATTAAATTTATTAAATCAAAAAGTTTATTGAAAATTATTATCATTTACTATTGACATCTTTATATTCTTATTGTACTATAATGACATAAACTAATTGAAATTGATTTTCATTTTTAATTATAAATATTAAATTTATGAGGTGATATATATGAAAAAATTAAGCATTATTTATTGGTCAGGAACTGGTAACACAGAAACTATGGCTAATCTTATAGCAGAAGGTGCTAAAGAAAATAGTTTAGAGGTAAAACTTCTAAATGTTTCAGATGCATCTACTCTTGATGTTGAAGAATGTGATGTATTAGCTTTAGGGTCACCAGCTATGGGATGTGAAGTAATAGAAGAAGGAGAAATGGATCCATTTGTTGAAGAAATTTCAGGACTTGTATCTGGAAAACCTACTCTTTTATTCGGTTCATATGACTGGGGAACTGGTGAATGGATGGATACTTGGAAAGATAGAATGGAAGATTACGGTGCAAGTATAATTAATACACTAATTGTTAATAATAATCCTGAAGGGCAAGATATAGATAAATGTAAAGATGCTGGTAAGGCACTTTAATTAAATTAGACTTATTTAAAAGAAAGGTGGAAGTAAGTAAATGAATAATAAATTTATTAATCTCTTAGAAACTCTTAACAACGAAAAATACATGAGATCTTTTATATCATATTTAATTTCTCCTGTAATAACAGGGATTAAGCCTTCTTCCACCATTACTCTTTCAAAACAAGGTCATAATTTATTTAAACTTTGGAACATGTATGGTGAAGATTTCTTAAATGATCTTCAACTAAAATATGTTTTACTTAGAGAAACTACCAATGCAAAAGTTATTCTTATCTATGATGAGATAAACTTAATGAATACAATATATAGAAAGTCTTCAATGGATTTTCTAGAGAAACTCGACTATAATTTAGAAATGAATTTAGATGATATTTTAAATCATTTAATTAATAGATACTCTACTTTTCATTGTCCACATGAATTAGGAATATTTTTAGGTATTCCTGTTGAAGATGTAAAATGTTTCATGGAATGCTCTGAAAGTAAATGCTTAATTTGTGGTTATTGGAAAGTATACGAAGAAGAAAAAAAAGCTCAAAGGATTTTTGAACTTTATGATAGTTCAAAAGAAATTGTAATGAATCATTTACTTGCAGGTAAAGATTTAAAAGAAGTTTATAACTTGATGAATAATGTATATAAATTTAACATTTAACTCTCATTGCTAAAAAACCACTCAGATTTCTGCCATTATCTGAGTGGTTTTATTTTTAATTTTAGCTCTATTTTAAGTGAATGTTAATTATTAGCCAGATTAGCTAGCTCTTCATACCTATCTTAATTTCGCAAAGTATTGCTTATTAAGATAGTCTTACAATTCTATCTAATAATCAATACTATTTTAAAACATAACCTAAATTTTAAAAATAGTATATATTTAAAATTTATCTTGAAGTTTTTAAAAAATCTATTATATATTATCTTGAAAATTAATCATAATAATCCTAAATGAACAATAAATCTATTATTCATTGCTTGTAAACTTGTATCCTACCCCTCTTATGGTTTGAATATACTGAGGGTTTTTGTCATCACTTTCAATTTTTTTACGTAAGTGTCTAATGTGAACATCAACTGTTCTTGTCTCTCCTATATACTCATACCCCCATATTTTATCTAATAAAAGCTCTCTTGTTAATATATTACCTTTATTTTTTATAAGAAGCTTTAAAAGTTCAAACTCTTTTAAAGTTAACTCCACATTCTTTGTTCCTTTTGTTACTTCTCTTGTTTGGAAGTTAACCACAACATCTCCAAATTTAATTATATTCTCTTCCTTCTTAACATTACTTCTTCTAAGTAAAGCCTTTATTCTAGCCATAAGCTCTCTAATTGAAAATGGCTTTGTTATATAATCATCTGCTCCAAGTTCTAATCCTAATACTTTATCAAATTCTTCACCTTTTGCTGTAATCATCATTACTGGAATGTCTGAAGTTTCTTCATTTCTTCTTATTTCCTTACAAACTTCTAATCCATCAACTTCTGGTAGCATTAAATCTAAAAGTATTAAATCAAATTTGGTTTCCTTTATAATATTTAGTGCTTCAGTTCCATTAACAGCTACTGCTGTATCATACCCTTCTTTTTTTAAGTTAAATTTTATAAGTTCTCTAATATGTTCCTCGTCATCTACTATTAGGACTTTTTTACTGGTCATATTCTGTCCCTCCTTTACCCAAAACACTACTCTATTTTATAGCTTATCATAATATTAACAACAAAAAAAGATATACCATTACATGATATATCTTTAGATTATTATCCTAGTTCAGTCATATCACCTTTTATGGCGTAAACTATGTTCTCACAAACATTTGTTATGTGATCCCCTATTCTCTCTAAATATCTAGCAACAAATATTAACTTAACTCCTTGATTTATATTATTAGAATCTTTGTGCATTGCCGCTAATAAATTTACATAAACATCATTATATAAATCATCAACAATATTATCTTCTAAGGCTGCATCATAAGCTAACTTTGTTTCATTACTATCTAAGGCATTCTTAGCATCTTTTAACATGTTTAAACAAACTGATTTCATTTTAGGTATTCCAACCATTCCTGTAATATGATCTTCATTATCTATCTTAATTGTTTCCATAGCTATATTAACTGAATAGTCTCCTATTCTTTCAAGATCAGTAGATATTGTTGATAAAGCATAAATATTTCTTAAATCCTTAGCCATAGGTTGTTTTAAAGCTGTAAGTTCTATTGTTTTTTCAACAATTTTATTTCTTAAATCATCTATTTCATCATCCATTTTTATGACTTCTCTTGCAAGACTTAAGTCTTTATTAACTATTGAATCTACTGATTTCTCTATAGCTATTTCACATAGTTCCATCATTTGCTTAGTTTCAACCTTTAATTCTTTTATACTCATTCTTAAATCATCTATACTCATTTTTGTATAATCACCCCTTTTATAATTTTAGCCGAATCTACCAGTTATATAATCCTCTGTTCTCTTATCTCTTGGGTTTGTAAATATGGTATTAGTATCATCAAACTCTACAAGTTCTCCATTTAAGAAGAATGCTGTCTTATCTGATATACGTGCTGCTTGTTGCATGTTGTGTGTTACTATTACTATAGTATATTTATCTTCAAGCTTTCTTATAAGTTCTTCTACCTTTAATGTTGATATTGGATCTAGAGCTGATGTTGGTTCATCCATAAGAATTATTTCTGGATTCATAGCTATTGCCCTAGCTATACAAATTCTTTGTTGCTGACCTCCGGAAAGTCCTAATGCAGATGATTTAAGTCTATTTTTAACTTCATCCCAAATAGCTGCATCTCTTAAACTATCTTCAACAATTTTATCTAAAACCTTCTTATCTTTTATTCCATGTACTCTTGGTCCATAAGCAACATTATCATATATACTCATTGGAAAAAGATTAGGCTTTTGAAATACCATTCCTACTTTAGTACGAAGTGCTATAACATCATCATCTTTATATATATCTTTTCCATCAACTTGTATTTCACCCTCAATTCTGACTATAGGAATTAAATCATTCATTCTATTTAAAGTACGAAGGAAAGTTGATTTACCACATCCTGAAGGTCCAATTAATGCTGTAACTTCATTTTCTTTTATATCTATATTAATTTTCTTTAAAGCATGATTACTTGCGTAAAATAAATCTAAATCTCTTACTTGAATTTTTGTTTTCTTATCACTCATCTTAATACCACCTTAAATTAATAGTTTGCCTTATTGAATTTTTTAGCTATTAACTTAGCTGAAATATTTAATGCCAATATTATTGCTATAAGCACTATTCCAACTGCAGCCGCTGTTTCTATGTCTCCCTCTTCTTTTGTTACAAGATAAGCTTGAACTGTAAGTGTTCTTGCACTTGAGAAAATTCCCTTTGGCATTTGTGCAACAGTTCCAGCAGTAAGTAATATAGCTGCTGATTCTCCAATTATACGTCCAATTGATAATATTACTCCTGAAAGTATTCCAGGCATCGCACTTGGTAATATTACTTTATATAATGTTTGAAACTTTGTAGCTCCTAATCCTAAAGAAGCTTCTCTATATGATTCAGGCACTGTTTTTAATGCCTCTTCTGTTGTTCTGATTATTACAGGTAAGATTATTATTGATACTGTTAATGAACCTGCTAAAATTGAATATCCCATCTTTAAAGCTACTACAAAGAATATACCACCGAATAATCCATAAACTATTGAAGGTATTCCAGCTAAACTCTCAGTAGCAAACCTTATAAACTTAACCATTTTTCCTTGTTTAGCATATTCTTGTAAGTAAACAGCTGCTAAAACTCCTATTGGTGTAGCTACTGCTAATGAAAGTAAAACAGTCCATAGTGTTGTCACTATCATCGGTAATATTCCACCACCGCCGCTAGCTGAATAATTACTTGTTAAGAATGTTAAATTTATTTTTCCAATACCTTTTACAAATATAAATCCTAAAATTACTACTAGAATTCCTATTGTAAAAACTGCTGATAACCAAACTAATCCATTTAATATATTATCTTTTACTTTTCTCATATTTATTTACCACCCTTATTAGAAAGTTTACTAAGCACTAAGTTTAGTATTAATATAAATGTAAATAATACTACTCCTGTTGCAAATAACATTTCTTGATGAGTACCAAAAGCATATCCCATCTCTAAAGCTATGTTAGTTGTAAGCGGTCTTACACTATCCATTATAGATCCTGGAATTACTGGCGTATTACCTGCTACTAGTATAACTGCCATTGTTTCTCCTATTGCTCTACCAATTCCTAATACTACTCCTGTCATTATTCCTGACTTAGCGGCTGGTATAACAACCTTAAATATTGTTTCAGTTTTTGATGCTCCTAAAGCTAAAGATCCTTCCTTATATGCATTAGGTACAGCTCTTATAGCAGTCTCTGATACTGTTATAACTGTTGGTAACATCATTATTGCTAACACTATTATTACAGCTAATAAACTTTGTCCTTTTGGTAAGTTAAATATATTTTGTATTGTAGGAACTATTACTGCTAAACCGAATACCCCATACAAAACTGATGGTATTCCAGCTAAAAGTTCTACTGCTCCTGACATAATCTTTGCTATTTTCTTTGGTGCTATCTCAGCTATGAATATTGATGTTAATATTCCTACTGGAACCCCTATTAGTAAGGCTCCTATAGTAGCACCTAAAGAAGCTATAATCATAGGTAAAATTCCATATTTATTTGCACTTGGTATCCACTGTGTTCCAAATATGAAATCCCAGAAAGAGTATCCTTCTACTATGAATGGTCTTAATCCTTTATAAAAAACAAATCCTATTATTAAAAGTAAACTTATTACAGCTACCGAAGCACTAATTAAAAATATCTTTTCAGTTAAGCCTTCTATGAAGTATTTACTCTTATTGTTTTGATTTTTAGCTTCCATGTTTACCTCCACCTTAAAATAATCTTCAATAAATATATCTTTCGCATTTTTTTCAAATTAATTCTTCTTAATTAATAAGTCTTAACTTACACTTATTAATCCATCCTCTTGAACTATCTCTTGTCCATCCTTACTCATAATAAAATCTATAAATTTCTTTGAATTTTCATTTAATCCATCTTCTTTATATACTAATAAAAATGGTCTTGATAGCTTGTACGTTTTATTTTTTACATTTTCAGCTGTAGGTTTTACTCCATCCACGCTAACTGCATGAACTGAATTATCTACATAACTAAATGATATATATCCAATTGCATTTTTATTTCCTGCTACCATTGTTTTAATGCTTCCAGATCCATCTGATATTTGTGCTTGCTGACTTATTTCTTCTGAGTTAAATCCAACAATTTCTTGGAAAGCATCTCTTGTTCCAGATCCATCCTCTCTTGAAACTAATACTATTGGAGTATCTTCTCCTCCAACTTCTTTCCAGTTAGTTATCTTTCCTGTATAGATATCCTTTATTTGTTCAATTGTAAGATTTTGAACTGGATTTTCATTGTTGATTATTACTGACATTCCATCATACGCAATAGGTTTTTCTTTAACTCCCTCTTCTAATTCTTTCTCTTTTAAGTCTCTTGATGAAATCCCTATTTCTACAGTACCATTTATAGCATCTTTAATTCCTGCTGATGATCCTAATTGATTTACCTCTACAGTAAGGTCTGGCATGTCTTTTTTAAAAGCCTCAGCCTCAGCCTCTATCACTGGACCAACTGAGCTTGAACCTGATATTTTTATTATGTTGGCTCTTGCCCCTTCACCACATCCTGTTAATAAAAAGCCCATTGCTAAAATACTACTTAATGCAATTACAACTTTTCTCCTATTCATTTTTTTATCCTCCGCTTATATCAATTTAATATACATTTAAAATCTAATAATTTATTTTTTTATTTTATATTTTTATTTCGCTTACAAGATCAATGATATTTCTTTTAAGTTAAGTTAATATTATTTCTATGTTAAATCTATGTAAAAAAAATAGAAAAAAATCCTAACAATAACTTAATATTATTGTTAGGATAAATGTATATTAAATATATAAGCGAACTATTTTACTTTTATTAAGTGTTCCTTAGCAACTATATCTTGCCCTTCTTCACTTAATATGAAATCTATGAAACTCTTACCTGTCTCTGTTAAAACATCTTCCTTATAAACTGCTAAGAAAGGTCTTGAAACTTTGTAAGATTTGTTTAAAACATTTTCTGGTGTTGCTTCTACTCCATCAACTTTTACAGCACTTACACTATCATCAACATAACTGAATGATATGTATCCTATTGCATTTTCATTACCTTCAACTAATGATTTTATATTTCCAGAACCATCTGATATTTGAGAATTAACAGTTAGTTCTTCAGCTTTAAATCCTACTATCTCTTGGAAAGCATCTCTTGTTCCAGATCCATCTTCTCTTGAAACAACTACTATAGGAGCATCTTTTCCACCTACTTCTTTCCAATTTGTTATTTTTCCAGTATATATATCTTTTATTTGAGCTAATGTCAAATCCTTAACTTGGTTATTTTTATTAGTTATTAAAGCTATTCCATCATAAGCTATTTCTATTTCTTTTAATCCTGCTTGTTTTTCTTCTGGCTTAAGATCACGAGATGCCATTCCTATTTCAGAAACTCCATCCATAGCATTCTTAATTCCTGCTGATGAACCTATCTGATTTATTTCTATAGCAACATCAGGCTTTTTAGTTTTAAATGCTTCAGCCTCAGCTTCCATAACTGGCCCTACAGAAGTTGATCCTGATACGCTTACTACATTTGAAGTTTTAGTTGTTCCACCACCTGAAGAATTACATCCTACCATTGCTGTTGCTCCTATGAATACAGTACCTATGATTGCTATTAATCTCTTTTTAAACATATTTAATTTCCCTCCAAAATCTCAGTTAATATTGAGTACACTCTTATACTAGCTTTTCAATGTTAAAAGGAAATTATGCTAAAGTTAAGTCCATGTTAATAAAAAAACAAAGGCTAAAATGGAACCAAAATCTATTTTAGCCTCTTATAACTATATAAACTCAACATAAAGCCTATAAAGCTGTCCCTATAATTATTTTAATATAAATCACATTTAAATATTTTCTTTATATTATTCTTAAATATTACATCTTTGATTCCTGATCATCATTCTTATCGCTATACTTATTAAAATTAATATAAATCTAAAAATTCTTAAAAGTAAATTGAATTTTAAATAATATTAATCTATTTTATTGAATTAGCCATATTTAATAATCTAGGCATCGCATATTCAAAAAATTCTTTGTAGCTCTTACAATAATAGTTTAAGCCTAGCTCTGAATCCTCTTTTGAGTCTCTACACCTTCTACATCCACCTTTACAAAGTTTAAACCATCTGCATTTTTTACATTCATCATCTATTTTAAATGATGACTTTATGAAATCATGATTTGTTTTTGTTTCAAAAAGTTCTTTCATAGTCATTTCTTGTATATTCCCAAGTTTCCATTTATCTAATACATAAAAATCACAAGGATATACTCCTCCATCACTTTCAACTACGAACTGACAAGAGCATGTACCATTCATACCACAAGATGAAGATCTATTAAACAATATAATTTCTAATAAACTATCAAAAAATCTAATGCTAACTCTATTTCCATTAATGAAATCATTATACCATTCATCAAACAACTCTTTTAAAAACTTAATATAATCCTTTGGTCTTAATGAATATTTATAGCTACCTCTTTCTTCATAAAGAGGATCTAAACAATTTATAAACTGAAGGAACTTAAAATCTTTTTCCTTAAAATATTTATATATTTTTTTTATATGTCTTGCTGTATTTGAAGTAACAACACACAATATATTAAATTCAACATTATACCTTTTAAATAACTCTGCTGTTTTTTCTACTTTATTAAATGTATCCATTCCAGCACAATCTTTTCTATTTAAGTTATGAATTTCTTTTGGACCATCCATAGATAATCCAACAAGAAAATTGTTTTCTTCTAGAAACTTTGCCCATTTTTCATCTATTAATATACCATTAGTTTGAATACTATTATATATCTCTAAATTCTTATGATTATATTTTTTTTGGAATTTAATTAACTTCTCAAAGAATTCTAATCCAGCTAAAGTAGGTTCTCCACCTTGAAAGGCAAAACTACAATGTCCATCAGCTTCACTTAAAACTCTTTTAACCATATTCTCTAAAATTTCTTCTCTCATAACTCCATAACTCTTAACTTCTCTACTATCACTTAAAGAATGATAAAAACAATAAGTACATTTTAAATTACATCCACTAGAAGCTGGTTTTATAAGCAAACTTAACGGTGGCATCCCAATTCCCCCTCTTAATACTTTCCTATTATAATAATAAACTTTATGTATTTCTTTTAATAAAAGTAATTTTTCTTTATATTTTTTATTCACTATAAACTTTATAACATAATGCTTAACAACTTTTATAAACACACAGAACTCACTTTTCCCTATACTTTTACTACTTATTAAATTCTGTATCCATAAAGCATAACCTTTATTTTCAATATAAAATTTATACTAAAAATAAATCTAACTTAATGATTTTTAATTTATTATTTCTATATATAATTAAACTACCTAATATTAAAATCAACAAAATCACTCTAATAATAGGTATGCCCTCTCTAAATCTATTAATTGTAACTTTTTTCAAAATATACTTAGCAAACTAACTACTTTTTATATATTATTCAATAATAAACTCTATAAAAAAATTCATCATATATATGCGAATTTAAATAATCTTTGCGCTATATATGATGAATTTTTAAATTATAGAGTTTTTAATTCCTATCTTGGGATTAATCCTATTTTCTTTTGCATTTTTCTTAATGTTTTCATTGCAGCATAATTTGCTTTTTCTGCACCCCTCTTATATATTTCTTCTAAAGCTTTTTTATCACTTAATAAAGCCTTAACTTTTTCTTGAACTGGTGCTAATTCCTCAACTATTGCATCTCCAACATCCTTTTTGAAGTCAGCATATCCTTTTCCATTATACATTTCAACAACTTCTTCTGGAGTATATCCTTTTATTGCACAAAGAATATTGATTAAATTCTTTACTCCTGGCTGCTCATCAGTATAGTTTACAACCCCAATGCTATCTGTTACTGCTCTTGAAATTTTCTTTCTTATAACATTTGGCTCATCCATTATTAATATGAAACCATTTGGATTAGCATCTGATTTGGACATCTTTTTGCTTGGATCTTGTAAGTCCATTATTTTTGCTCCTTCTTTTGGAACATATCCATCTGGTATAGTAAATGTTGGACTATAAGTATTATTAAATCTAGTAGCTATATCTCTTGCAAGCTCTAAATGTTGCATTTGATCTTTTCCTACTGGTACAAGATCAGCATTGTATAAAAGTATGTCTGCTGCCATAAGAACTGGGTAATTAAATAATCCTGCTCCTATTGAATCTCCCATTTTCTTTGATTTATCTTTATATTGAGTCATTCTACTTAATTCACCCATATATGAATTACATGTTAAAAGCCATGAAGCCTCTGAATGGGCTGGTACATGTGATTGGATAAATAAAGTATTTTCTTCTGGTTTTATTCCTGATGCTATGTATATAGCTAAAACTTCTAAAGTCCTTCTTCTTAAATCAGCTGGTAATTGCTTTACTGTTATTGCATGTAAATCAACAACACAGAAATAACAATCATATTCTTCTTGTAATTTAGTCCAGTTCTTTATGGCTCCTAAGTAATTTCCTAATGTTAAATCACCTGATGGTTTTATTCCACTAAAAATAACTTTTTTCTTATCTTCCATTACTCCTCTGTCCCTATACTAAAACATAAAATTATATAAAGAGACAGATACACCTCCCTTATTTTAATTACTATATAAAAATTTAACTTATTTTTCTTGAGTAAAGCTCTTAATTTAATCCAAGCTATTTAAAAACTTTAAACATCTCATTTCATTTATTAATTAAGAAATAAAAAAGTCCTATAAGTCATTAAAACTTATAGGACGAATATATCGCGGTACCACCTAATATTACAAAGATAAACTCTTTGCATCTCTACCTTGTAACGTAAGGATTACGATTTAGAATACTAAAAATTCCTCTAAACATCTCAAAGATCCATTCAACTTAATCATAACTATCATACTCTCAGCAACACATGACTCTCTGTAAGTCTGGTTTTAAGCCTACTAATTCTTTTCATAGATATTTTATATTAACTTTAATGTTATTTTATCATTTTTTTACCTTTAGTCAAGAATATTTACTTTCTTAAATTATTGATAAGTTATAAATTATATATATATGCCAAACATTCATATTAACATTAAATCAATGTTTCCTTTATTTTTTTATCATTTTATCAATTTTATATTCTTATTATTTCGTTTATAAAATTTTTTTATTGATTTTATTTAACATTATGATAATATAGTATTATAACTTTTATAAATAAAATAAAAAATTACTCAAAGAATAATAATGAAATATTATAGAAAATTGTTACAAAATCAAATTAAAATGTTATCTAAATAATAAAAAGATTTAAAATCTAATTTTAGCAGATGCATCTTAATTATTTATCTAGCTAATTTAATTAAAGGCGCTAGATATAGATTTTGATTTGATTATTTCAGAAAGATGAGGTGTATTATGAATAACAAAAGATCAGACTTTTTAGTAATCGGCTTTGCATTATTTTCAATGTTTTTAGGTGCAGGTAATCTTATTTTCCCTCCTTTTTTAGGAAGAAATTTAGGACCTGACTACTACTTAGGTATTATAGGATTTATAATAACTGGTGTTGGTGTTCCTCTACTTGGAATACTATCTTCAATGAGAGTTAACGGAAAATTTGAATTATTCGGAGATAAAGTTGGTAAGAAGTTCTCATTAATATATTCAATAGCATTGTTTATACTTATAGGACCATTATTAGCTATACCAAGAACAGCAGCTACTACATATGAATTAGCTTTTGCTCCTAACTTTCCTAACATAAATTATTTTACAATAATAGTTGCTTACTTCTTAATAAACTTAATATTTGTATTAAAACCATCAAAAGTTATAGATGTTCTAGGTAAATTTTTAACACCTGTATTATTAGCTATATTATTTTTCTTAATAGCTAAAGGTGTACTTAACCCTATAGATGTTTTAACTACATCATACACTCCAGATGCACTTCCAGTATCATTACTTGAAGGATATCAAACAATGGATGCTATTGCAGCTGTAATATTCTCTTCAATAATATTAGGTTCAATAAAATCTAAAGGCTACACTGGAAAAGCTAGCTTTAAAATACTTATAAAATCTGCAGTTATAGCAATTGGTGGGTTAGCAATAATTTATGGTGGATTAATATTCTTAGGTGCTCATACTGGGAATCAAGCTTTAGATTTATCAAAATCTCAACTATTACTTTTTATTGCTGAAAGCATTCTAGGACATGCTGGTGCAATATTAATAGGAATATCAATGGCATTAGCTTGCTTAACAACATCAATAGGATTACTTTCTGCTGGTGGAAGCTTCTTTGAAAGAGTTTCTAATGGTAAACTACCTTATAAATTCAATGTTATTTTAATGACTATAACAAGTATATCGGTTGCTAGCATGGGATTAGATAAAATAATATCTTTATCAGGTACTCTACTTGGTATTATATATCCAGTAACAATAGTTCTTATATTATTAAATCTATTCCATAAGCAAATAACTAATCCACTTACTCATAAAGTTACTGTGTATGTTACTTTAGTATTTAGTATTTTAATAACATTAGCTGGTTTCATGCCTGGATTAGAAAACTTTGTTTCTCTACTTCCACTATACTCTAAGGGATTTGGTTGGTTATTACCTGCATTAGTAGGATTTATAATACCTAGCATTATTCCTAGTAGAAAAACTGCTACAGCTTAGAAAATATTAGCTTGCAATAGAAAACAAGAGATTTTTTAAAATTCTTTGTTCCTTCTACTTGCAAGCTATTTTTAATTTCACAATTTAAAATGCTAAAAACATATTTCTTTATATATATTTTTTAAACTAAAATATATATATAATTTTTAATGTATTTCTTAATAATTAAACTACTTGGTTGAGAATTTAACATTTGTATCCAAAACTTTACAACTTATACAATACAATGCTACAATTATTCTGTAATTTTAAAAAGGGAAGGATGTTTACATTGGCAAATAACAAAAATAAAAAAGGAAAGTCGAAAAAAACTGCTAAAAATCGTAAGTTAATAATAACGCTTTCAGTTATAGGACTTTTAATAGTAGGTTTAGTAGGTGGAGTTGCTACCTATGGACTAACAATGCTTAACAAAATGAATAAAGTTGATTTAAATGAGGAGGATCTTGGAATAAATAAAGATGTTGATGAAAAGCTTTCAAAATATGATGGTATAACTAACATAGCTTTATTTGGAATTGATGCAACTGAGGGTAATACTGGTAGATCTGATGCTATAATGATTGCTACAATTGATAAGGTACATAAAAAGCTTAAATTAACTTCAATAATGAGAGACTCTTATGTAGAAATTCAAGGACATGGAAAAGATAAAATAAACCATGCTTATGCTTTTGGTGGACATGAGCTAGCTTTAAAAACTTTAAATGAAAATTTTGATTTAAATATTAAAGATTTTGCAACAGTTAACTTTTCATCATTACCTAAGATAATAGATTCTGTTGGTGGAATAGAATTGGATATAAGATCTGACGAACTTCAATATATAAATAATTATATAAATGAACTTAATACTTTAAATAAAACAAATGCACTTAATATAACATCCACAGGTGTTCAACATGTTAATGGAACTCAAGCCTTAGCTTACTGTAGAATAAGATATACTTCTGGCGGTGATGGAGAAAGAACTGAAAGACAAAGAATAGTTTTAAGTAAACTATTTGAAAAATTCACTCAAGTTTCTCCAAGTAAATACCCATCAATATTAAATGAACTTATGCCTATGGTGACTACTAGTCTTTCTTCTAGTGATATTTTAAGCCTTGCAACAACAGTTGCATCTATGGGTGGTTCTGGATTAGAACAAGAAAGATTCCCTAAGGATACTTACTCAAAAGGTGAAATGATAAAAGGTGTTTATTACTTAACTTTTGACAAAGATGCTACAGTTAAGCAAATACATGATTATATCTTTGAAGATATAAAAAGCTAACAAATAATTAAAGCAACGTTTTATAATACGTTGCTTTAATTATTTATATATAAGAGATTTATTAATTAATCAATCTTTTAACAATTTAAAAACTTATTTTCGACTATTGATTTAACATAATCTAATTCTTCTAAATTATCAATTTCATAAATACTATCTTCTGAAATCTTTTTAATATGGATATCTAGCTTAGAAATATTATTTTTCACAATATCATCCCAATATAAGTTGCTAAAATCGCCATTTTCGACCATATCTTCAAGCTCTTTAACTATTATATCAGTATCTTTTTTATCCCAGTAAGATACTCCACATAATATATACCCTTCATCATCTCCAACCTCTATATCATTAACCTTTAAATTTTCATCAAAGTGAAGTTTCCATTCTCCTTTAAATCCTTTTTTATTAGCAGAAAAATACATTGATGTTTCAGGATTTTGTAGTAAGAAGTTTTCTGCTATATAAACATCAGCATCTACAACATATGTATCTTCTAAATATTCTCTTACTAAATACATAGTGTATATATTATTATAAATATCATATTTATCATTATGAACTAATTTTACTCCATATTTATCTTTTAAATACTCAAATTTTTCTGCAAGATAACCTGTAACTACAATAATTTCTTCTACACCTTTTTCTTTTAAAAACTCTATCTGTCTTTCTAAAAGAGGTTTCCCATTGACTTGTATAAGTGACTTAGGTGTATCTAAAGTTAATGGTCTTAACCTAGTTCCCATTCCTGCTGCTAGTAATATTGCTCTCATTTTTTAAATCTCCTTTATTATTCGCTACAAACTTAATTTATACTTATTCTTCTCATTAAATACTCTATTTTAAATAATATTAATTCTAAAATATATAATAATTTCTTAACTTATAAGCTATTATTGCTTATTTCAAGATATAATTTTAATTATTTAATAACTATGCTACAGAATTAGTAACATTAGTTAATTCCTCTTCATGAGCTGGTTGAGTTGCAACTACAAACGAACCTATCATAACCATTAAAGCACATATAACCATCTTAATAGTTATATCGTGTCCTAATAAGAATTTATCAAAGACCATAGCCCAAACAACATAAGTTATATTAAGCCCCATTGCTCTTGTTGGCCCTAACTTATGTATGGCCGTATAATAACATACATAAGAAATAGTTCCCATTAAGGCTGTTATTATTATGACCCAAAGGATATTTCCCTTTAAAGCCTGAAATACTAATGGATAAGCCTTTAACAAAGGAAGAATTATTAGACCTGAACAAACCGCTGATATAAATTGACGAATCTGCAAAGCTTGTTTAGGATTTATTTCTTCATCTTTCATTCCATAAGAACATATTACAGACTCTGCTCCCCATCCTAGAACGCTTAGTCCAGCGAATAAAAATCCTATTATATTTGCCTCGCCGCCATTATTGCTAAATCCTAAAAGTGCTATTCCTAATATGCTTATTATTAATCCAACATAACCTTTTTTGCTAATTCTCTCTTTTAAGAATATAGCAGCTAAAACAGCTCCAACAGCTGGATATATTGATGATATGGTAGCTGCATATGAAGGTCCTATATATTTAACAGAAAGCAAATATCCTGTCATTCCTATTGGACCTCCAAGTATAGATGCTAAAACAACATATTTTGTACTTGGTGTCTTTAATGCCTTAAAAAGTTTTCCAACTTGTCTTGTACAAACCATATAAAGAAACATCCATAAAGTTGAAAATAAATCATGTAAAAATGTACTAACAAAAGGTGCTAACACTATAGCTACCTCTGTATTTATGAATGGAGCCATTGATAATATAACTCCAACTAAAACAGTATCCAGCCCCCAAGCTATAGCAGACATAACTCCGCTTCCATAGCCTTTATAATTACTTTTAAACATATGACCTCTCCTTAAAACTAATAAATTTAATTATTGCCCCATTAAAACTTTATCTAATACCTCTAAATTTTTCTTTCCTCTATTATATCTGTCTATTCCATAAGTTCCAAAGTCGTCTCCTTGAGCCTCTTTAAGTACAGTCCATATACTCCATAAAAAATCCTGACATATTTTATAAATAAGAATTCTTATCTTATGTTTTTCTTCAGTTGAATTATTAAAGTATAAATTTAAGAATAACTCCTCATCATCCTCTGAAAAATCACACTCTATTGAATGTGCTGCTAAATCCCACATAGGATCATTTAATCCACTATATTCCCAATCTATTAAGAACATTCTTTCGTTAATATCTTTAACAAAATTCTCTGGAACAGTATCATTATGACATGGCTTTATTTCCATTCCGTATTTATCCAAAGTTTTTTCTAATTTTAATACCCTTTCTTTAATTTCATAGTAATCTTTAAAAAGAGTACCATTAACCTTCTTAACAATATTCTCATAATCCTCTATTTTCTCAAAAACATTAAATCTATTTTTCATCTTTAAATTAGAATTATGTAAAGTTCTTAAGGCACCTACAACTAACTCCATATTTTCTTTCTTTTTAGCTGTTGCTGGATTAAGAGTTTCTGCCCCTTCTATAAGTTCTGCTATTTTAACTCCTGATCCCTCATCAAAGAAAAGTATCTTAGCATCTATTCCCTCTTCAGCTGCTAACTTAGAATTTATCATTTCATCTTTTCTATTTATCATAGAACTTGTACCAGCGCCAGGTATTCTAACTATGTAAGCTTTGTTATTTACAAAGGCTTTATAGTTTTTATTAGTCATACCACCAACAGGAAGTATCTCTTTTATATCCTTTTCATCAATTCCTAAACCTTCAATTATAGCATTCTTAACTTGCTCTATCTTATACTGCATTTCTCTTCTTCTTATCATAGGAATAATATGTTTCTTAACCTTCTCATATTGCTCCTCATTATCAATTTCTCCCCACACAAGATCATTTATTTTTTCATATCCAACCTTATAATTTCTAGCTACATCTAGCATAGTGTATTCGTAATTCATATATGGATTTATGTTATATTTAAATTCTTCTAACATCATTTTAAATAGTTTATATGATATTTTACTTATACCTATCATTTCACCATCTATCTTATTAAACTGATGTATGTCCTTTGACATTTTAAAAAGATAACCATCTCTTATTTCAACAAAAGCTTCATCACCCGATCCACTTTCATTAGTAATTAAAATACAATCTCTATTTTCATTTTTAATAATTTGCTCTACAGCTCTACTTTCAAAAACAAGATCATTTTCTACTAATATAAAGTCATCATTTATATGTTCCTTAGCTAACTCTAAAGAACTCATAGTACCTGTCCATTTATAGTTAGAATTTGTTACACAAACAATTGATGAGTCTTTTTCTGCTAGATTCTCATAATACTCTTTCTTATAACCAGTTACTATAACAATCTTTTCTATTCCATTTGATTTTAAGGACTCAATTATTCTATCAATAATTTTAAATTCTTCAATTTCTAAGAATCCTACTGGCTTTCCAAAACTTCCTTTACCACCAGCACCTAAAATTACAGCTTGCTTCACTTTATAGAATTTATCTTTATGTATAGCTAATTTTGTATTTTTTATTTTATCCAATGAATTTTCTAGTAAAGCAATACCTGCTTCTGTTACTTCATATTTAACATTTCTCTTATCTATATCAATCTTTGTTATATATTCCCTCTTTAATAATTCTTTAAGTAAAGAATTTATTTTACCAACAGAAATTGCTAACTTTTCAGCTAATTTCCTCTGACTTATACTATCCTCATCATTTAAAATTTTTAGTATTTCAATATCATAACCTAACATCGCTCTTCCCTTTCCGTTCATTTTTTGAACACTATAATAATATCACATTTTTTTCCTTATTACAATAAAAAAACTAGCATCTAACTGATGCTAGTTTTTCAATTATTTTATTACTTCTTTAACTGACTCTGCTATTGCCTTACCAATTTTTTGTTGATTATTAGGATCTGCAGCTTTTTTAGCTTCCTCTGGATTTGTTATAAATCCACATTCAACTAAAACAGCAGGCATATTTGTTCTCTTAACTACCCCTAAATTCCTATCATGTTCTTTTCTATTAGAATAATTTACATCTGATGATAAATTATCTACAATTACTTTTGACAAATCTTTACCTTTAATAGCTTCCTTCGTTGGAGTTAAATCAACTTTCAAATCATACCAATCATATCCATTAGGATCTTTACCTGGTACTATATCAGTATTATCTAATCCAGATTTCCAACTGCTATAGAATGTTGTTGCTCCACGTGCCATAACTGTTGATGAAGAATCATGATGTATGCTTATAAAAGCATCTGCATTTAAATTATTTGCTAAATCTACTCTTTTACTTATACTTTCATTTAAAGAATCTTTTGGTCTTTCAAATGGTTGTCTTGTTAATACAACATTATAGCCTTCTTTTTCAAGTTCATCTTTTACTTTCATAGCTACATACATATCAAGTTCAGTCTCACTATATGTTACTCCATCAATAGTTGACTCTGCTCCATAGTCTCCACCATAGTTATGACCCGGATCAACTACTATTAATTTTTTAGCAATTTCAATAGCTACTCCTTCACTATCAATTTGCTTACCATCTATTATGGTATCTCTAGCCATTATTCCACTATTAGGATAGAAATAATATTCACTTCCACCAATTTTTTGCCAACCAGTTTGCATTACTCCACTGGCATCTATGAAGTATTTATTACCACCTAAGTCTAGCCATCCACTATGCATTTCTCCATCACTATGGAAGAAATACCAATTCCCATCTAGTTGTTTCCACCAAGTTGTCATATCCCCATTTTTATCATCAAAGTAATACCATTTTCCATCCATTTGACTCCAGTGAGTTTGCATTGTTCCATCATCATTTAAATAATATCTCTTACCATCTAAAGTTATCCAGCCAGTTTGCATTTTCCCCTCTTCATCATGGTAATATCTTTTTCCGTCTACATCAATCCAAGATGTTTGCATTACTCCACTAGCATCAAAATAATATTTATCTCCATCAATCTCTTGTTTGCCTGAAGCCATTACTCCACTAGCATCAAAATAATACTTGTTGTTGTCAAGAACTGTCCAACCACTAGCCATCTCTCCATTGTCATTAAAGAAATACCAATTTCCATCTAACATAACCCATCTTGTTTGCATTATTCCATTATCACCAAAATAATACCACTTACCATCTATCTGCTTCCAATAAGTTTGCATTATTCCATCATCATTTAAATAATATTTACTTCCATCTAAAGTTATCCAACCAACTTGCATTATTCCATCTTTATCGAAATAATACTTTTTACCATCTATAGTAAACCAAGATGTTTTCATTACTCCACTACCATCAAAACAATATTTGTTATTATTAATTTCTTTAATTCCGGTTGCCATAGCACCGTTATCATCAAAATAATATTTATGATCATCTAATGTTTTCCATCCTTTGACCATGGTTCCATCCTCATCAAAGAAATACCAAACATCTTTTATGTTAATCCATCTCTTTTGCATTACTCCATTTTCATTAAAATAATAAGTTTTTCCATCAATATCATTTAATCCAGTTTTAACAGTATCATCAGAATTATATGCAGTTATTACTCCATTTTCCTCTTTAAAGTAAGAAGTTAATTTACCATCTTCAGCTAAGAAATATTTAATATTTCCCTCATTAACAGCACCACTTTGTCTTACACCCTCTGAATTAAAATAATATTTATACCCATTTATAGTTTTTAGTCCTGTAACTTTATTATTATTTTCATAATAATACCATTTATTATTTTCTTGAATCCAACCATTTTTAACTTCAACTTTAGATAGCATTTCATTGTATAAAGGTAGGATTTCTAATCCATAAGATTCACTTGGAGCCCATGCACCCCCTAAATCTTTTACGGTTTTTGCTTTTCCAAAAATGCTTTCAAAATGTCTTGGATCAAAAGTATCTTTTCTAGGATATCCATTAGCACCAGCATATAATGCTAAATGATCTAAATGAGCTTGTACACCTTCATCCCAGTTATTAAATCTATAGTGAGCATTTTGATCATCATCAGATCCTCCTTGACTAGTCTTTAATCCACAAGGATTATGATATGATGCATCTATGACACCACCAAAATGTCCATAGCCAGTTTCTTTAGCTGCTTGAGCATAAGCTATGGCTGGATTCACATTTCCTCTTCCTGATGCATATTTCCAATATAAGTCAGCTAAATTAATAAACTCTTCAGTAGCACCCTTTTCCTTAGCCCACTCTTTAGCAATTTCCTCAGTTACCAGTGTCTGTGATATTATATCAACATTCTCTATATTTGTAGCAAAAAGCATTACACCTTTATTTGAATCAGTTTCTAACTTATCATAATTAGAATTTTCATTTACTTTTTTATCTTCATCAGATTTATTTTGAGATATATCATCTACATTAGATGTAGTCTCCTTATTTTCTTGTGAAGTTTCATCTTCTTTATCTTTTATCGAGTCGTCTTTCTTATCGGAACCGTTTACGTTTATATTATTTTCTGTACCTTGTTTTAAATTCATCTCACTAGCTTGTACACTAAAACTCCCAAACATACTAGTGCTTAAAGCTATTGCAACAACTAACGCTATTTTCTTCATATTATCCCTTTCTATAACAAATAATCTATTATTTCATCAATATTACAAATTAATATTACCATATAATATCTTAATATTCAAAAAATCTTATGTTTTTTTAACACTTAAATTTTATTATTTAAATATTTTTTTAAAAATTCACAGAATAGTATAATAATATTTTAAAAATAATAAAAGAGAGTTGAAAATTCAACTCTCTTCTAATATTCAAAATCCAATATTAGTTATTTAAAAGTATATTGGTTAATCCATTTATAAACTTACCTGAAAAATCTCTGCTTAATATATCATTGTGAGAACTTGGCATTGGAAATTCTAATAATACTGATTTAGCTCCAATAGCCTTTCCATAAGTTATAATAAATCCACCTGGATATTTTGGAATATTTTTAAACCCAAATTCTCTATCAAAATATTTCGCAATGCTATAATCACCTATTGTTTTATCTTCCCATCCATGAACATCTAAAAGAACTTTTTCACTAGCACCATCCATAACTCTATTTATGAAATTATATAAATTTTTAGCCTCTGGAGAACCCAAGTAAGAACTTCCAGTGTAATTTCTATCACCATAATATGGTCTAAATCCTATTGGAAATGATCTGTTTATATCGTCTCCTGTAGTAATTGTAGTTCTTCCTGGACCATAGTTTGTCCATCCATCAAGTCTACCGTCTGGATTTGCTGAAGGTATAATATAAATGCTCCATTCACTTAAATCTAAAGCTCTTCCCTCGTCATTATATTGTTTTCTCAAAGCATTAATAGTTTTCTCTGCTATGATTTGTAATTCTTGAGAATCTCTATCCCAAGCATCCTCAAAACCATGTACTCCGAATATTGATAAAAGAACTTTTTTACCATGTCCTATTCTATAATACTCTAGATTTCTTCCTCTTCCACTCTCTCCATAAACACCTTGATCTACAATTAAATTACCGATTCCATTCGCATCTAAATAATATTCTCCAACAACTCTACTTCTTTGTAATATACCATCATTTCCGAAGTAATATCTTTTACCATCAATATCTTGCCATTCCGTTCTCATATTACCATTAGAACCAAAATAATAGTTATCTCTCCACCCGGTTTGCATAACTCCATTAGTGTTTATAAAATACTTTATTCCTTTTAGTTCAAGCCATCCTGGTTGACAAAGTGTTCCATCATTTTCAAAGAAATACCAATCGCCACCTATTTGATACCACCAAGTTACCATTTCTCCACTGTTCTCTTTAAAGTAATATTTTTTACTATTCGCATCTTTCCACCCAGTCTGCATAGTACCATCTTCATTTAAGAAATATGTGCTACCATTTAGGTCAATCCAGCCTTTAAATATAGATCCATCACTTTCAAAGAAGTACCAATTGTTATTTATCTTAGTCCACCACGTTGCCATTTCTCCACTATTTTCTTTAAAATAATAATTTCTGTTATTTATATTTTTCCATCCCTTTTGCATTACTCCACTTTCATCTATAAAATATCTGTTATTATTTAAATTAAGCCATCCACTATGCATTTCTCCATCACAATTAAAGAAATACCAATTATTATCTTCTAATAGCGTCCACCATGTTGCCATTTCTCCATTATTCTTAAAATAATACCAATTTTTATTCATCCTCTTCCAATACTTTTGCATAACACCATTATTATTTAAATAATATTTCTTACCTTTTAAAGATAGCCAACCTGTTTGCATACTACCTTCTTTATCATAATAATAATTTTTTTCATCAACATCTACCCAACCAGTTTTCATTACTCCACTTCCATCGAAGTAATAATGTTTTTCACCTATCTCTTTTTGACCTAAAGCCATAACACCACTTGCATCAAAATAATATTTATTGTTGTCTAACACTTTCCATCCTGTTGTCATTTCACCACTATCATCAAAGAAGTACCAGTTTCCATCCATTTGAGCCCACCTTACACTCATCTCTCCATCACTTCCAAAATAATACCATTTATTATTAATTGCTTTCCAATACTTTTGTACTTCTCCTGAATCATTTATGTAATACTTTTTATCATTTAAAGTTGTCCATTTCTTTATTTGAATTATGCCATTTTCATCAGAGCAATATTTTTTTCCATCGATATCATAAAAACCTTTTTGCATTACTCCACTTGCATCAAAGTAATACTTATTTCCATCTATAGTTTTAAATCCAACTGACATTTTTCCATTATTATCAAAATAATATCTATTTCCATCTAGATTAGTCCATCCTTTAGACATTTTTCCTTCATTTCCAAAATAATACCAACTACCTTTTATATTAGCCCATTTTTTTTGCATTATTCCTTTAACAAAGTAATATGTATTCCCAGCAATAATACTTAAGCCTTCTTTTAAAGAATCATCTGCATTATACTCTGTTAATACTCCATTGTCATTTTTTAAATATGACTTTAATTTTCCATCTTTATCCAAAAAATATTTTGTATTATCTTGCTCTACTACTCCACTCTGTCTTATTCCTTCATTATTAAAAATATATTTATAACCATCTATAACTTTTAAACCTACAGACTTTTTATTATTTTCATAATAATACCAATTCCCATTTTCATTTATCCAGCCATTTTTAACTTCTTTTTCTTCTTGACTTTTATTAGGCTCATTTTTATCTATTTTATCGATCTTATTATCACTATTTTTTTCCTCTAATAATTTATCTATACTTTCATTACTCTTGTTTTCATTTAATATATATTCATTCTTTGTTTGCTCTTCATTACTCGTTTTTACTTCATTTTCACTTGCTTCGATTTTATTATTATCCACCTTTATATTTGCTTCTTCTTTAGATTTTGAAGCATCATTTAAACTATAATCTTTTTCATTTTCTAAATCATTACTAGTAATTCCCTTACTATTTTCAGTATCAATACTTTTTTCAACAACTACATTATTTTTTTGCTCACTTATTTCACTAGCTTGTACACTAACACTAATAGCCAAACTAGTGCTTAAAGTTATCATTGCAATTAATGCTATTCTTTTCATAACGTACCTCTTTATTACTAAATTTTATTCTTTTGGTCTAATATATTCCAAATAATTTTACCATATTTGTTCTTAATTTTCAAAAAAAATTCATATTTTTAAACCCCTTATATCATAGTATAATAAATATTGTGAAAATATTTTATTTAAGGAGATTAAAATGAAAATTTTATTTATACCCTGGACATTTAGTAATGGAGGTGGTTCAGAAAAAATTCTTTTAAATTTAATGACCTCTCTAAAAAAACTTAATTTTGACATAAGTTTATTAGAAGTTGAAAAAGGCCATCATAATTTTAATACTAATTCTAATATTTTTAAATATTTAGGATTTATATTTAAAAATCCTATCTTAGAGAATTCTATATTTTATAAAATAAAAAGAAAACTTTTAATTTTGCTATTAGAAAATTTTACATCAATAATAAAAAATCTTTACATAAAAGAAGATTTTGATATAGTAATCTCATTTAATTATTTATATCCTAGTTTTTTAGCATCTACATTTAAAGAAAATAAAATTATGTGGTTTCATGGTTCAATAGAAAACTTAGATTATTCCAATTTAAATGGACGTGAAAAAATGAAAATAAAATCACTATATAAAAAGCAAAAAAGAGCCTTACAAAAAGCTGATTATGTAGTTGCAATTTCTAACGAAACGGAATTATCTATAAGACATTTATATCCTGAAGTATCTGATAAACTAGTAAAGATTAGTAATGGATATGATTTTAGTATAATCACTGAACAGTCTAATGCTTTTTCAGTCGACCCTATTGATATAATAGCTATTGGAAGATTAGATGAAAATAAAAATTTTAAAATGCTTATAGATTCAGCAAAAGAATTAATAAAAAAAATACCTAACTTAAAAATAAAAATTCTAGGTGAAGGTAATCAATATGAATTACTAAATACACTTATAGTTGAAAACTCTCTTGAAAATAATATAGAATTACTTGGTTACATATCTAACCCATATCCTTATTTAAAAGCTTCATCAATATTAGTTTTAACATCCAAAAGTGAAGGATTCCCAACAGTTATAGTTGAAGCCATGGCATTGGATTGTCCTTTTGTCTCAACTAATGTAGGTGGTGTTAATGAGTTAAGCAATAATCAACAATGTGGCAAAGTAATATCTAATCCAAATGAATTAACAAATACTTTAGAATCTATTTTAACTAATGAAAGTTACCTAAGTGAGATGAAAGCTAATTGTAAAGACTATATATATAAATATTCATTAGATAATCAAGCAAAAGAGGTTAATTCTCTTATTTCATCTTTATTTAAGAACTAAATATTAAAAAGCTATTAGTAGTAAAACTACTAATAGCTTTTTTTATAATTTTTCAGTATAATTATTTTTTCTCATTATTATAAGCTTTATTAAAACAACAACAAAAGCCTGTAAAGTTAATGCTAATATTACACCATTTAGACCCCAGTATATTACTAAGAAATAAATTACTACTAAATATATACTATTTACACCTAATAAGATAGGAATATTGTATTTTATATAGTTTAATGCCATAAATAAGCTGTGAACTCCAACAGTTCCATTTACGAATACAACAAAAATCAAATAGAACATTAATGAAAATACATATTCCTCATAATTAGGAATAAACAATCCTAACCAAAGTTCATGAGTAAAATATGCTATTACAGTTATTACTATTCCTAAAGTAAAAATTGAATACATAAGTTTGTCATTCATCCTTTTAGCACTCTTATAATTCTTTTTAGCAATTCTCTCATTCATCTCTGGATAAATTATTTGGCTTAGTGGCGAACCTAATTTTCCTATTATTGATCCTATTTTTTCAAAAACCTTATAAATTGAAATTTGTGAATATCCTAAATATTTATTTATTATTACTGTTGTTAAAGTTCCTACTGGTATATCTATTGTTGATGAAATATTACTATAAAAGTTAAACATGAAAAATCCTTTTTCAATTTTTAACTTTCTTTTATAAAAATCATTTAATTTTTTCTCTTTCAACGTCTTATACGCTAAATAATTTATTTGTATATTAGGTAATATAAATAATAAAACTTCTATATAAAAATAATAATTAAATTCAAGTCCAAATATAATTCCTAATAAATATAACACTAATCTAATAACTGCCACTAAAACATTACTATATGTTATATAATTAAATTTATTAAAAGTTCTTAGAATCCCTATAGGAGTACCTTGTATTTGGAATATTGATGCCCAAATAAATATTTTAGCGTAAAAAATCATTTGACTATTCCAGTCCATAAAACGTCCATAAAGATTTAAAAATACAAAACTAAATATAGTTGCAAGTATTACCGCTATTATATCTAATACATATGATTGGAATATATAATCTTTAACTTTATTATTATCATTATGCTCAAAAGATAATGATATATACTTTATTAATGCTTGAAATGATTTAAACCCAAATATGTTATTTAACAGCAAACAATATGTTTGAATTGATAATATCATTCCATTAAATTCCAAACCAATAGCTTTTATGATAATCATCATACTAACCATTCCAATTAATGATACTACCCCTTCACCTGTTAATAAAACAATAAAGTTGTTTAAGAACCTATTATTTTTTAAACTATCAATTAAATTCTTCATTAATTATCCTCTATACTATAACAAAATTCTTTTAATTCATTTTCGATTCTCTTTATGTCACCATCTAAATCCTTATGTTTTTCCCAAAGTTTAGTATTTTTTATTGATACTTCTGGATTAAGATATTTTTTCTTATAAATATGATTTTTCTCATCTATATCTAAGAAACTTAATATTTCTTTTAAAGTTTCATCATACTTATAAATTAAGTCTTCAAAATTTATTTTTAAAGCATTTTTATTTTCTTCGTTATTTTTTCTAAGTGCTTTAAACCATTCTATATAAGTTGTAAGATTTTCTGTAGGTATCCATCCTTCCTTCCAATATACCTTATTTAATATGTATAAATCTCTAGGATCTCTATCTACAACAATTACTTTTATATTATTAAAATAATTAATATATCTATTTAGATTTGTCGGTGGAATCATTTGATCCAAAGCAATAAACTCATATTCATTATTTTTATCAAAAAGATTAATAAACCTATCAGTATACTTTCTTGTACAATTTATAAAATCATCGTAAGATATATTGCTTAATGTCATAGTACTTGTTTTAAAACGAGGAGTAAATTCACTAAATTTAGGATTAAACTTTCCTAAAACTTGTCTAAATAATCTTAGCTTTAATTCATCTATACCAAAGTTTTTTATACGTTGAAATTTATTATATCTATTTCTATGCTGATGCCAATATCCTTCCCATGAAACCTCTTGTAGTTCATCTATGTATTCTCTAGAAATTTCATAAAAAGAATTATCTTTAAAAAATTTAGAGTAACCAAAATTAAAATTTAAATTATATGATAACTTTAAAAATCTATAAAATCCTTCATCAGTCTTTAGTCTATGAAAATCGTCAACTATATAATGCTGTAAATCTGATACTCCATCTACTTCATGAAGAAAACAAAACTCAAAATCTCCCATTGATTTTATATTTTTAAATTCTTTCAGCAAATCTGTTATAGCTGAAGAACCAGTTCCACCATAACTTGCACATGTAATCAACTTACGCTTATTATCCATATATTTAATTCTCCTCTTCTCTAAAATTATTTAAATAATATTTTACTGGCAATTTTATTTTTGTACCATGTAAAGTATTTAGGAGAAATTAAACTTATTAAAATTACATATATACACTTAGAAATTTTTTTATTATTTTCTCCTAGTTCTAAAGCTTTTTTATGTAGTGAATAAATTTTCTTATTCCAATTTGAATCATCTTTCATCAATAAGTTATTTAAAGTATTAACATCCATATCATAAGAAGTATTACTTTTTATATGCTTTTTATATACTTTTTGCAGATACTGAGTAGTAGTAACTTGATAATCTTTTTTACTAATAGAAATTCCACTATCTCTTAATCTATATTTTAAGAGCTTCTTATCTATATTACATACCTTTTTACCATTAACAACAAATTTCATTATTAACTCATAATCTTCTGCATATAAAGCTTTATCGTATCCCCCTAGATTTTTAACAGTATCAGTTTTATATAAAATTGTAGGATGAGCAAATGGATTGTCAAACTTTAAGTATTTTTTTATTTCTCTATATTCACATACTCTTTTATCACTTAAAGGAATTTCATTTCCAAATTCATCTATATATTCTACTTTAGTTCCAACCAGTTCATATTCAGGATTATTAGAAATAAATTTCATTTGCTCCTCAAGTCTATTTCTAACTGCTATATCATCCGAATCCATTCTTGCAATATATTTACCTTTAGATAAATTTATTGCTTTATTTAAAGTGTCTATTAAACCTAAATTTTTTTCATTAATATAAAATCTTATTCTTTCATCATTTTTAGAATATTCTTTTATTATTTCTTTTAATTTAATATTTTCTGGATTATCTAAGATGATTATAAATTCTAGATTCTTATATGTTTGATTTAGTATAGATTCAATACTTTCACGAACCCAAATTTCTTCCTCATTATAAACACCCATTATTACTGAAATCTTATCTGAATTCACTTACTTGTTCCTCCTATTTATAAAATATGTATCCAGAACTCTTACCATTACTTGCTATAGATTCCGAAATCCAAATTGCATTTATAAACCAAAAAATATAAGTCATTTCAGCTGCTATTGTATAGTCTATACAGGCTCCAGCAATAAATAAAATATTAGCAATTAAATATTCTATCTTTCTATTTTTATAATATATAACTAACATAATTAATATAATTAATATAAATAAAATTCCTCCAACAATACCTCTTTCAATCATTTCATTTAAAAAGATATTATGCCCATTTGTAAATTGGAAATTTAAATTAGGATTTGACATAAGGAAATCACTTCCCATAGCAACTTTTCCCATAGGCTCAGATTTTATCTGTTGTACAGCACTCTGCCATATATATAACCTAGAACCTAATGTAAATATATTTCTTTTCATACTTACAATCCAAGTCCCAACAACTCCAACTATTGGAACTATTATTATAGTTAAAATCTTAAGTAACTTAAATCTATTAAGCAAGTCTAATATTCTATCTTTTAGTATAAATATTAATGCTAAAGCACCTATACCTATAGAGGTTATAGAGCTTGTAAGTAATAAATTTATGTAAAGTAATACTATTGTTAAAATCTTCATTCTTTTATTTACAAATTTATTAAAATTCACGAAAAATATTCCTATTAAACAATATAATGCATATCTACTTTTATGTGATGTTAACCAAGCTAATCTAACTTCATTATCAGATAGCATGTATGTCTTTGTTGGTGTTAAATATATTCCATATTCAAAAGATAAATCTATTTTACTGTATCCTAAAATAACCATAACAATTGCTGCTATTGCTGTTATTAAAAATATATAAAAAATAAATTTATTTAATTTCTCTATTATGTAATCACTATTAACAAAATCATAAATTAAAAATAACATAGTTATAAATGGAATAACTATATTTACAGAATAAACTATTCCATTAGGCATTTTTACTAAAGTAAGTACTAAAACATATATCACATATATAGCAGTTATGTAATAAAAAGGCTTCAAATCTCTATTTTTATCTAAGAATCCTCTTATACTCCCTAATATTCTTATTCTATAAAGTACAAATAATCCTGAAATAAGTGTTACAAAATAAAAATAATTAAAATTATCTAGAACAATTACTTTTATTAAAACTAAAGCGAATAAATATAATACTATTATAGGTATTATATTGTATTTTTCATTTTTCAAATTCATATAAACATCCTCCACTATTGTAAACTTTTATATAATTTACAATAAGAATTTATAAACTTGCTAATTTCATATTTGTTAATAAAATCTATTTCTGCTTGTTTTGCTCTTAATTTAATTTCCTCTTCATTTTGCATACAGAATTTAATTTTATTTTTAATTTCATTAGCATCATTTCTCTTCATTGGTATTCCATTTTTTTCATTAATGACTCCAGCAATTCCTCCTATTTGGTGAGCAATTATAGGAACATCATAACTCATAGTCTCTAATAGTGTTATAGGTAACCCTTCCATATCAGAATGTATTATTAAACAGTTACTTTCATCTAAAACATCCCTAACATCATCTATAAAACCATAAAACTTTATTTCATTTGTCATATCATTTTCATTTACAAATTCTTTTAATTCTTTTTCTAATTCTCCATTTCCTGCTATTACACACTTAAACTTAACATTTTCTTTTTTTAATTCTATTAAAGCATCTATTAATTTTTTATGTGCTTTTACTGGAGTTAGTCTACCTATTGTACTTATTGTAAAAACATCATTTAAATTTTTTCTTCTTTTTTCTAAAGACTTTATTCCATTTATAATAGTATCAATCTTTTTTGAATCTACTTTCATTTCATTAATAAAAAAGTCGTTTAAAGCATCAGAAACAACTATATATTTATTATTATATTTTAATAAGACTTTTTGAAGAAAACAGTATATTTTCCCTTTTATTTCATTTATAGTATCAAAATCAGCTCTACTATGAATAGTTGTAACTAACTTACACTTAGTCATTTTAGATAATAACACTCCAAAGATTTCAGCTGTAACTCCATGAGCATGAATTATATCTATATTGTTATTTTCAATATACTTCTTTACTTCAAATAAACTTTTTAATATCTTCTTCTTATCATTTTCAATAAACATAAAATTTTTATTTTTATCTTTAGACTTTATTACCTCAAAAAATTTAGTATCTTTTAAAGCTACTAAATGCATATTTATATCTGAATAATTATAAAAAAACAAATTCTCTATTACTTTTTCAGCACCACCATAATCTCTACCTAAATCAATCGTTAAAACATTTACCATTAATTACCTCTTTATTTCATCCATAAAATGCTTTATAAATTTAGGGTACTTAATAAAATATCTTGAGAATAATCTTTTAGGCTCTTTCATAAATCTATAAAACCATTCCATTCCTATCTTTTGAACTATTTCAGGAGCTCTTTCTATTTCTTCTGAATATATCTTTAATGCTCCTCCAATAGCTATTGCAATATTTATATTAAGTTTTTCTATATTTTCAGTAATCCACATTTCTTGCTTAGGTGATCCCATACCAACAAAAAGTATATTAGAATTTGTTTCATTTATTTTTTTTACTATTTCATCATTATCTTCTTCACTGAAATAACCATTATTATAACTTATAGATTTTATGCCATTAAAATCTCTTTTAATATTATCTGTTAGCTTTGTCAATGTTTCATCTGTAGCTCCTAAAAAGAATACATTTAGATTCTTCTTATCAGCTAACTTTAACAATTCATCCATTAAGTCAACACCAGTTATTTTATATATTGGTGTTTTTTTAGCCTTTGCAGTAGCAACCACTGGCCAACCATCTGCAATTATATATTCAGCCTTGCTATATTTATCAAAAACACTTTTACTTGCTTTTATATTAATTATGTGATCTACATTAGGAGTATATATTCTAACTTTGTTATTCTCATCAATATCTTTTTCTAACTCAGCAGCTATTTCACCTAAAGTCTTATCATAAAAATCTAGTTCAAAAACCTTAACCATCAATTACTCTCCTTAAAAATTAACTGGCATTCTCATCTCCAAATAGTACAAAAAATGTTTTAAATATAAGCTTTATATCTAAAGTTAAGCATCTTTCATGTACATATTTAACGTCTAGCTTCATCCAATCTTCAAATTCAATTGAATTTCTACCCATAACTTGCCAGTAACATGTTAAACCTGGCTTAACTGTAAGTCTTTCCATCATCCAAGGCTCAAATTGAGCTACTTCCTTTGGCAAACTTGGTCTTGGTCCAACTAAAGTCATTTCTCCCTTTAAAACATTTATTAACTGAGGAAGCTCATCTATGCTTGTCTTTCTTATAAATTTTCCTATTTTAGTTATTCTAGGATCATTCTTCATTTTAAACATAGGCCCTGACATCTCATTATGCTCCTTTAGCTTTTCCTTAATTTCCTCAGCATTGACTACCATTGATCTAAACTTGTACATATTAAACGGTTTACCTCTAAAGCCAATTCTTTCTTGAGAAAAAAAGACTGGTCCTTTAGAATCCAATTTTATCAATATAGCTGTTAATAGTAATATGGGGCTTAATACTATTAGACCTAAAGATGATGCTAATATATCTATAAGTCTTTTTATAAACAAATAAACTACTTTATTATCTTTAACTTTATCCTCTAATTCATCTTTGGCAAAAATTTTTTCTTCAACCAAAACTAGCACTCTCCTCAAATTTTATTTTTTACTATTAAAACTAAAGAATGAATTTTTCAAAAACAAAAGCTACTCCATCTTCTTCATTACTTTTAGTTACAAAATTTGCTTTTTCTTTTACTTCATCAAAAGCATTTCCCATAGCAACTCCAAGTCCAGCGTATTCTATCATATGAAGATCATTTCCAGCATCACCTATTGCTATTACTTCTTCTCTCTTTATTCCTAAGCTTTCAGCAAGTGATTTAACCCCTTCACCTTTATTGCATGTTTTACTTAAGAACTCTAGGAAATACGGTGCACTTCTTACTACAGTATACTTTTCATAAACTTCTTTTGGTAACTTTTTAATACCTTCTTCTAAAACTTCAGGTTTATCAATCATCATTATTTTGATTATTTCTTCTTCTGGATCAATATTTTTGTAATCAATTTCATATACATCTATTCCATTTATTCTTCCTTCTAATTCTGTGTACTCATTCATTTTTGGAGTTACACATCCGTCTTTAGAAAATCCATGTATATTTATTCCTGCATTTTTACTTACTTCATATAAATATAATAAATCGCTTCCCTTTAGAGTATCTCTACAAATTACTCTATCTGGCCCAACTTCCTTTACTATGGCACCATTAAAAGTTAAAACATATTCATCATTATGGTATAAATCTAATTCTTCTAAATATCTTTTTACTCCGTCAACTGGTCTTCCTGTTGCTAAAACAACTTTAACATTTTTTTCTCTAGCTCTTTTTATTACCTCCTTTGTTTTATTAGATATAGTTTTATCCTCTCTTAATAAAGTTCCATCCATATCTATTGCTACTAATTTATACATAAAATCCACCTCTTAAATATATTAAAACAAAACTTTTCTATATTTCGTAATCATTATAAATAAATATGAAATGATTATAGCAAAACTCCTTTGCTATTTCATCATTTTTTGGCATATTTACTTAAGATTATACCATACACTTGCATTTTTTTAAAATACAACAATTAAATTGTGACAATTTGTCTTTTCTTATTATATTTTTTTAAACTTTTTATAATATTATCTTCTTCACTAAATATTGAAATAAAACACCTAAATTGCTATAATGAAATTTGTCATTTATTTAGATATTTGAGTTGAATTAAAATGAAAAATTGTAAGTTTTATCAAAAATTCTACTCAAACAAAAATAGTTTCAAAAAAATTTTTAACTTATTATAAATACACACTTTAATGGGGGTTTAATATGCCAATTAGAATTGCAATTCTTGGTGGTCCAAGATGTGGGAAAACAACTTTAATCCAACAACTTTATGTTGAGTTTAAAATTAGAGGCTTAGATGTTGGTGCAGCAACTGAATATAGTACAGAGTATCTTAAAGAAAAAGGTATGATAGAAACTATTTCAGAACAATATGGTATTTATTTAGGACAACTTCGTTTAGAAGAATCTTTAAATCAATTTGAATATGCTCTAACTGATTATGCAACTTTTGTACCATATATATATGGAAGATTTATGCTAGGAGATAAAAAAAGATCTGAAAAAGAAATTGAAATATTAAAAGATCTTTACCACTTAGCTCTTAAGGACCTTCCAAAGTATGACTACATATTCTTTGTTCCTAGAGAATTTGGTTATACTCAAGATGGTGTTAGATGGCAAGATGAATCAACTGCTTCTGCTGTTGATAATGCACTAAAGCAATTCTTAGATAGTGAAAATGTTAAATATACAACAATAGAAGGTTCAACTAAAGAGAGAGCTAGCCAAATACTTTCTATCGTAGGATTAGATAATAAAGAAGCATTGCCTACTATGAAAGAACTTAAAAAGAAAAATACTAAGTAAAAATATAAAAATAGGTCATATTAATATAAAATAATATGACCTATTTTTTATATTAAAACTATTTATTAATTTGACAGTTATTTTATGTTATAATAGTTTAGGCTATTTAAGAGGTAAACTAAATTATTTTCTTAATCTTTCATCTTTACATATATAATGAAGGAAAATAGTTAATATTTTAATATACATAAAAAATCAAGGAGGAAATTAGATTGAGCGATTTAATTAAGGAAATAGAGAAAAGAAGAACCTTTGCCATCATCTCTCACCCTGATGCTGGTAAAACTACTCTTACTGAAAAATTCTTACTTTATGGAGGAGCTATTAGAATGGCTGGTTCTGTAAAGGCTAGAAAAGCTGCTACACATGCAGTTTCTGACTGGATGGAAATAGAAAAGCAAAGAGGTATCTCTGTTACTTCATCTGTTATGCAATTTAACTATGGCGGATACTGCATAAACATACTTGATACTCCTGGTCACCAAGATTTCTCAGAAGATACATATAGAACACTTATGGCCGCTGACTCAGCTGTTATGGTTATTGATGGAGCTAAAGGGGTCGAGGATCAAACAAGAAAACTATTCCAAGTTGCTTCATTAAGAGAAATTCCAATATTCACTTTTGTAAACAAAATGGATAGAGAAACTAGAGATCCATTCCAACTTTTAGAAGATATCGAAAGTGAACTTGGAATAAAATCTTATCCAATGAACTGGCCAATAGGATGCGGAAACAACTTTAAAGGAGTTTACGATAGAGCTACAAACACAATTCACATGTTTGACGGCGGAAACCATGGTCAAAGTGAGGTTACAACTATAACTGGAGATTTAGAAGACCCTAAATTCAAAGAACTTTTAGGAGACGATTTACACAGCAAACTAATGGAAGATGTTGAATTATTAGATATTGCTGGTGATGAATTTGATTTAGAGAAGGTTAGAAGAGGAGAATTAACTCCTGTATTCTTTGGATCAGCTCTTACAAACTTCGGAGTTGAACCATTCTTAAATGACTTCTTAAAACTTACTACTTCTCCACTACCAAGAAATTCATCAATAGGAGAAATCGATCCTATGAAAGAGCCATTCTCAGCTTTCGTATTTAAAATACAAGCTAACATGAATAAAGCTCATAGAGATAGACTTGCTTTCATGAGAATATGTTCTGGTAAATTTGAAAAAGGAAAAGATGTTTTCCATGTTCAAGGTGGTAAAAAAGTTAAACTTGCTCAACCTCAACAATTCTTAGCTCAAGATAGAGAGGTTGTTGAAGAAGCATATGCTGGAGATATAATTGGGGTATTTGACCCAGGTATATTCTCAATCGGAGATACTTTATGCTTAAATCCTAAAAAATTCAAATTTGAAGGAATTCCTACATTCGCTCCTGAGCACTTTGCTAGAGTTAAACCTGTAGATACTATGAAGAGAAAACAATTCATAAAAGGTGTTACTCAAATAGCTCAAGAAGGTGCTATTCAGGTATTTAAAGAATTACACATAGGTATGGAAGAAATCATAGTTGGTGTTGTTGGTGTTCTTCAATTTGAAGTTTTAGAATACAGATTAAAAAATGAATATAACGTTGATATAAAAATGGAAAGACTTCCATTTAGATATGTTAGATGGATTGAAAATACTGACATAGATGTAGATTCATTAAACTTAACTTCTGATACTAAAAAAGTTAAAGACTTTAAAGATAGAAATCTACTTATATTCCAAAATGACTGGGGTATATCATGGGCTATAGACCACAACCCTGGAATAATTCTTTCAGGTGTTGGTAAATCTAACGACTAATACATTATTTTAAAGAAAACACATGATTTTTAAGAAATTTCTTAATAAATCATGTGTTTTTTTCTTTTATTCTATTAACAATTAGTTCATATTTATATAAAATATATGGTACTATTAAAGTATAAGCACTTTAACTAATTTGCGAAAACTCAAGAAAAAGTTAGTTTTTAATATAACACTACTTTATTATTTAATCAATCATTAATTTTTTATTAACTATTTATAACTTAAAGTGGTAAAAGAAAGAAGGGACTATATGGAAAAAAATTTATTAAAGAATTTCAAACTAAATAAACCACTTAGCTTTTTTATTTTAGTATTATGGTGTGCGGTTGTAGCACTTTTATTTTTTACTGCTCCTTCCCTATCAAAACTAGTTAGTGAAAAGGGGGGAATTCAATTACCTAATGATTATTCTTCTAAAATTTCAGAAATACTCCAAGAAAATAATCAATTTAACAATAATGATAGCTATATAGCTGTTTTTCATTCTAATAGTAAATTAACAGATGAGAATTTAAAAAATATAAAAGATACAATTGATAGGTTAAAATCCGAAAAAAATAATGATTATATTCAGAGCATAAATGATAGTTTTGACACTCCCGAGCTAAAAAATCAACTTAATTCACCGAATGGTGAAACTATCATGGCTTTAATGACAATCAATCCCAAAAGAGCTTCTGTAAGCACAATTGAAAAGATCTTAAATGATAAACTAAAAACTCCAGGTGTTGAAACCTATGTAACAGGTCAGAGTCTTATAGAAAATGATGTTAACGTAGCTGCACAAAAAGGATTAAATAAAACTCAAACTATAACGGTTATATTTATATTTATAGTACTTATATTATTATTTAAGTCAGTGGTTACTCCATTTATTCCTTTACTTACTGTAGGAATAAGTTATTTAGGAGCTCAATCAGTTGTAGCTATTTTAGCAGATAAATTTAATTTTCCACTTTCAAACTATACTCAGATATTTATGATATGTATTATGTTTGGTATAGGAACTGATTATTCAATTCTTTTATTAAATAGATTTAAAGAAGAATTGGTAAATGGAAATGAAGGATTCAATGCTGTAAAAACTACTTTTAAGACCGCTGGTAAGACGGTCTTATCTAGTGCTACTCCAGTTTTCGTGGTTTTTGCTTCTCTTAATTTTATAGAATTTAATTTATATAGAAGTGCTGTTGCCGTAGCAATTGGTATATTATTTTTAATCACAGCATTATTTACAATTTTCCCTGCTGTAATGATTATATTAGGCAAAAATATTTTTTGGCCTGTTAAAGGGACTTTTAAAGCTGAAGAAAATAAACTTTGGGCTAAACTAGCTAATAAAGCTTTCAACAAACCTATACCTATATTAGGAATTATATTAGCTATACTTTTAATACCTATTTTATTTAACAATTTTGACCAATCCTTTAATAATCTAAATGAAATAGGTGATTCATATTCTGCGAAGGAAGGATTTAATATAATAGCAGATGATTTTGGAATAGGACAAGCTTCTCCAGTTTCCATATACATAGAAAATGATGATGATATGAAAAAACCAGAATATGTGGCTCTTATAGAAAAACTTTCTAATGATTTACAAAACTCTAGTAACGACATAAAATCTGTTTTAAGTGTTACTAGACCTACAGGTACTCGTATTGATGATATTTATGTAAATGATCAAGCTGGTCAAGTCCACCAAGGTATAGATAAAGCCAATAGTGGATTAAGTGAAATAAACAGTGGCTTAGCTGATGCCAGTAAAAAAATAGATTCTTCTAAAAGCCAATTAAAAGGTGCAGAAGAAGGAACTGCAAAACTTCAAGAAGGTACTAAGAAAACTGAAGCAGGCGTTTCAGAGCTTCAAAGCGCCCTTAATGAACTTGTTGAAAGCATACGTCAAGAACATAATGGAGCCACAGAATTAAAAACTTCTATAGACGGAGCTTTAGATAAAGTTAATGCTTTAAAACTAAGTAAATCTCAACTTGAAGAAGATTATACTAACATAGTTAATTCAGCTAACGATGTTCTTAATAACTTAAATAAAATCGGTTCATTAACAGGTAACCCAAATGTAGTTAATGTAAATACTAGTAAACTTAAAGAATCTCTTTCATCATTAAATTCTCATTTAAGTCAGTATTCAAAGGACCATCCTGAGATTGCTAATGATGAAAACTTTAAAAAGTTCACTCAGGATGTTAATAATTTAAACAATAATTCCAACAATTTAAAAGGAACCCTTAATAATAGTCCAGAAATTCAAGCAATAAATGAAAGCATAGGAGCATTAAAGGTTCTAATAAATAATTTAAATGAGAAAAAAGATACTGTAATAAACGATTTGGGCAAATTTAACTCTGGAATTTCTGAAATTGAAAATGGATTAAATGCCTTAGACAGTGGACTTGGAAAATCTCTAGCAGGAGGAGAAGAAATTTCTTCTAATGTACCTGAAATTTCAAATGCATTAAGTCAAATTGCTAATGGCCAATCTCAAATCCAAAACGGATTTAAGGAGTTTTCAGGACAAATAAATGAATTATCTAATGGACTTGAAGCAGGTTCTAATGGAATAACTGAGGTTCAAAATGGTCTTAAATATGCTAATGGTTTCATAAATGACTGGGCAAACCTTTCTTATAATCTCTCAGGAATTTGTGTTCCAATACAAGTATTCGATAATAGTGAATTTAAACAATCACTAAACCAATATATAAGTCCAGATGGAAAACTTGCTGTTATAAATGTAGTTACTACTAAAAATCCTTATTCTAATGAAGCTATTAATGAAATTCCAGAATTAAAGTCTATTGTTCAAGAGAGTGTTAAAGGAACTAAACTGGAAAATGCTAATATTGGTATTGGTGGAATGGCCAGCACAACATATGAAACTAAAAAAATGGCAGATTCTGATTATGATAAAGCTTTAATCTTTGTAATAGTTGGAGTATTTATTACCTTAATTATTATATTAAGATCATTAACAATGCCAATATACTTAATGATTTCTTTATTATTAACTTATTTTACTTCAATAAGCGTGATACAATTTATTGTCACTAAAATCATGGGCTATCCAGGTATATCATGGATAACATCATTCTTTGGCTTTGTTGTATTAATGGCCTTAGGAATAGATTACTCAATATTTATAATGACAAGATTTAACCAGGATGTTGATGGAACTATAAAAGATCGTATAATTAGAACAATGAAAAGTATGGGTGGAGTTATAATTTCTGCTGTAATAATCCTTAGTGGTACCTTTGCAGCATTACTTCCATCTGGAGTACTATCATTAATTGAAATTTCTATGGTAGTTTTAACAGGTATTCTTTTATATGTTGTGTTTGTTCTTCCTTTATTCATACCAGCAATGGTAAAAATATTTGGTAAAGCAAACTGGTGGCCATTTAAGCCAGCTATCTCAAAGGAAGATTCAAATTTAGATGATTCAACTACAATTGTTACAACAGTAGTTACAACTACTACCACTACAACAACCACAAGTAAAGGAACTTCTACTACTACAAAGAAAGAATCGAAAATAACCACCACTCAAAAATAAAAATTTATATAAAACATAAAAATAAAAGAACTTATAAAATACAGAAAGAGCTTTCACTCTCTACATACTTTATAAGTTCTTTTTAAGTATACTTTACTTTTTAAATTATGCTACACTAAAAAACATGTTAATTAATAAAGTCTCTTTATAAACTAATCTAATACAAATTTTTCTATAGCTTTAGCTACCCCATCATTTTCATTTGTATCTGTTATATAATTAGCTTTTTCTTTTAAAAGCTCTTCAGCATTTCCCATAGCAATTCCAAGTCCAGCAAATTCTATCATACTAAGATCATTTTCACTATCACCTAGACAAATAATCTCCTCTCTATTTATATGAAGCATATCTGCTAAAACTTTTACTGCATTTCCCTTTGAAGTTCCATTATTCATAACTTCAAAATTATTGGGTGATGAACTTACTACTTCAAAATCATCATATTTTTTTAACTCTTCTTTTGCCTTAAATAATTCATCTAATTTATTATTATCATTTTCTATACAAATAGCTTTAAGTATATGTTCTCCATGAGTTTTAAAAGACTCTCTAAAATCTATTCCTTCTGAAAATTTGACTTTTTCATCTGATTCTCCCATCATTTTATTCATAACTTTATATCCATGTTCTTCTGGAACTATCTTCTCAGATATAACAGTGTCAGGTGTATTAAAATATGCCATTTGAATATCATACTTCTTTATAACATCATATATTCTTTCTATTTGTTCCTCATTTAAAACAGATTCATATATAACTTTATCTTCATCCTTCTCTCTTACAAAAGCTCCATTACATGATATTATAGGTGTCTCAACTCCAATAAGACTTGCATAATATTTTGCTGAAGCAAATAATCTACCAGTTGTTACAGCTACCTTTACTCCTTTTTCTGTAGCTCTTTTTATGGCTTCTTTATTTCTTTCACTGATTTCATGCTTATTATTTAATAATGTTCCATCCATATCTATACATATTAATTTATATGCCATACTTAAATTCTCCCTTCAATTTACCAATCATATATCAACTATTTTTTCTTCTTATATCCTATCCTAAAATATAGTATTTGTTTTTTCAACTTTATTAATCAGACTTTACGTAAATATAACCTATATAAAACTTAATAATAATAGATTTAACAATCCAACTCATAGATTTACTACAAACCTTAATAATTACCAAATAAACTTAAACTCTATTTTAAATAACTTAAATCATTTTGGAGAAACTAAAATTAGACTTAATTTAAAGAAAATTAATCTACTCTAAATTATAGTCAAGTTTATATAATTTAAAATTGAAAGGAGAAATAAAAAATGAGCAAAAAAAATGAAAGCAAATTATATACTCCTAAAGATAGGACATTTTATAGTCCTGAGGGACATGATCTAGTTTCTTATTCAAAAACAGGAAAAACTTATTCAAAACTACCTAGTCCAGTTAAAGATGATATAGTTTGTAATAATATAGCATACAATGAATTTGATTATACAGAAGATATTTTTGATGACGATGATATATAAATATATAAATATATAAATATATAAAAAATAAAAAGTGTATCATTATTTGATACACTTTTTTATTCTTATAACTAATAGAAATTATATTAACTAATATATTGAAAATTATTAATAGACTAAATTCTAAAGAATTCAGTGAATGATTTTATACAATCAAAGTGATCTTTCACAGCACCGAACTCTCTTATTGAATGCATTGCTAATATTGGAGTTCCAATATCAACTGATCTTATTGGTAGATGAGTTGAAGATATTGGTCCTATTGTTGAACCACCTCTCATATCAGATCTATTTACAAATTTTTGAACATTAACGCCTGCTTTTCTACATACCATTTCATAAACAGCTGCTGAATCACTATCACTAGTATAGCTTTGTGATGCTGCTATTTTTATTACAGGGCCTTTTCCTAAAACTGGTCTAACTACAGGGTCATGTTTTTCTCCTAAATTTGGATGAACTGCATGAGCTAAATCTGCTGAAATCATAAATGATTCTGATAAAGATCTTAAGAAATCTTCTCTATCTTTGCCTAAAGCTAGTACAATTCTTTCTAATATTGTTTTTAAGAAATCTGAATCTCCACCTTGTTTAGTTGCACTTCCAACTTCTTCATTATCAAAACATACCATTACATTAGTAGCTTGTGATACCTCAGCATCCATTAATGCTTTAATACCTGCATGAACCATTGATAAGTCATCTAATCTTCCTGAAGATATGAATTCTTCGTTTAATCCCATTAAACAACCTTTTTCATATTCGTATGGATATAATTCAAAATCAAGAATATCCTCTTTTTCACAATGTAATTCTTTTGCTAAAAGCTCAATTAGATAATTTCCTTTTTCTAAATTCTCGTTAACAAGTGATAATAAAGGTAATGTATCTTTTTGTCTGTTTATTTTATATCCATCATTAACTTCTCTATTCATGTGAATAGCTAAGTTTGGAATTATAAGTATTGGTCTATTTATATTAACTATTTTATTAAGTGGTTTTAATGGATTTTTACTTACTAATGATACTCTTCCTGCTAAAGCTAATGGTCTATCAAACCAAGTATTTAATATTGGTCCACCATAAACCTCAGTATTTAACTTAACGTAAGTATTTTCAACTGTTATCTCTGGGTTTGGTTTTATTCTAAATCCTGGTGAATCAGTATGAGCACCTATTATTTTAAATCCATGCTCTGCAATGTCACCTTTACCAACTCTGAAAGCAATTAAAGCTGAATCATTTTTAGTAACAAAATATTTACCTTCAACTTCTAAATCCCATCTATCTGTCTCTTTTAATTCTTTAAATCCTTCAAACTCTAAAGTGTCTTTTACATTCTTTACAGCATGAAAAGCTGTTGGACTTTCATATAAAAAATTAATTAGTTCATTTGCGACAACTTTTTCCATCTGTATCTCACCTTTCTATCTAAATAGATACTTTTAATTATACTTTACCACAAAATTCATGATTAACAAAACATTAAAACACTATGAAAAACCTTATTTTTATTCAAAATTTATTGATTTTTAAATAGATTACATATAATTATACCCTAATATATTTTTTGCTTGCATATCCAATCTTACTTCCACTACCAGTAGTAAACTGAACCTTATACCAATCATTTTCTTCCCCTAAAATCTTAACCTTATCTCCTGATAATAGATAACCTACTACTTGATAATTAGTTCCAGGGCCTGTTCTTACATTTAAATTTGTACTTACGCCATAAACAGTTCCTTCTTTATTTTCATTACTACTTCCATTATTCGATCCTTCATTAACTATAGTTATATATGATTTTGAAGCGTATCCACTCTTACCATTGAATTTTATTTCATACCAACCATCTACTTCTTTAAGTATTTCTACCTTATCATTATTACGTAAAGTACCTATTACTCCATAACTACTTCCTGGGCCACTTCTCATATTTAGAGTGCTATTAACCTTAACTATTCCTTGTTTGTTTACTGAAACCGGTGGCTTTTCTGGCTCTACTGGTTTTTCTTCATTTGATCCATTATCCAATACTGTTATATATTGACTTGATACATATCCACTCTTACCATTAAACTTTATTTCATACCATCCATTTACTTCTCTTATTATTTCTACTTTATCATTATTGCGTAAAGTTCCTATGACTCCATAATTACTTCCGGGACCACTTCTCATATTTAATGTGCTATTAACCTTAACTATTCCTTGTTTATTCACTGAAACTGGAGGCTTTTCTGGCTCTACTGGTTTTTCTTCATTTGATCCATTATCTAATACTGTTATATATTGACTTGATACATATCCACTCTTACCATTAAACTTTATTTCATACCATCCATTTACTTCTCTTATTATTTCTACTTTATCATTATTAAGTAAAGTTCCTATGACTCCATAATTACTTCCTGGGCCACTTCTCATATTTAATGTGCTGTTAACCTTAACTATTCCTTGCTTATTTACTGAAACTGGTGGCTCTTCTGGCTCTACTGGTGGTTTTTCAGAATTTTCTGGTGTACTATAACTTTCCAAAGAAATATATTTTTTACTTACATAACCTTCTTTATTTCCACTAAAAGTTATATTATACCAGCCATCCTTTTCATAATTAACCTTTACCTCTTCATTGTTTAAAAGATATCCTACAACGCTATAAGAGGTACCTGGACCTTTTCTTACATTTAAGTTTGTCGATATCCCAACAACTTTTCCTTTTTTATTTATTGTAGTACTTTCACTACCCTCATTATTTTCTCCACCTTCAGGATTTTCACTAATTACTGATATGTAATCTTTACTTGCATATCCATATTTCTTTTTTAATCCATCTATATAATCAATTTTATACCATCCATTTAAATCTTCATATATTCCTACAACTTGATTTCTATTTAACTTATGAACTATTCTCCCCGAAGTACTTGGACTCTCTCTTACATTAAGAACAGAGGCATTGACGACCTTCCCTTGCATTTTAGGCTTCAATCCATCATCTTCTACACTTCCATCTCCACCAGAAATTTTATTCTTAAAATAAGACCATAAGCTTGGTCTATCTTCAATCATCATTCTTGAACATGTTTTTCCACTTGCATCTCTATGCATCACAACGTTTTCTGCAGGTATGTTATGTTTTTCCATTAAATACTTAGTTAATTCAACTCCATTTTCTAAAGTTTTATCAAAATTATTTCCCTTATTTACACAAAGTTCTATGGCTATAGTTGTAGAATTATTTATATTTGGATTATTTCCATCTCCAACATGCCACCCCTTCCAATTATCCTCTAAAGCTTGAACAATATTTCCTTCATCAATTATATAATGAGCTGATGCTTTAGCATTTGGATGATTTGCAAAATAATTTCTATTAGCCATAGCATTAGCTCCAGCTTTTCTATTATCAGTATCATGTATAACTATGTATTTAGGCTTTATAGTAACACCCTGAGAATAGTTTATATCTATTAATTGCTTATTTACCTTTATTCCATTTATAACTGGTGTATTCTTTGAATTTTTTAAATTTTCCTCACTAACTTCATGATAATCACCAGCTATACAATTACTCTCCTTGTGGCTTTCACTATGACTTTCCTCTCCCTTATTTTCATTTGCTAAAACCACTTCATTAAAGCTTGAAATATTTGTAGCCAAAACACACGACAGTATTAAAGCACTTATTTTCCCTCTATTCATACCTAATCTTCTCCCATATAGCATAATTTTCTTCGTATTGAATTTTTTTATAATCGTCTTATTATTTTATATTCTATTTCAATATTTTTCAATATAAAATATTATGATATAATAAAATGAGATTTAGTTCAGAGTAATTTTTTAAACTTCTGGACTTTATTTTAGTCAATCTATTATTGGGCATTTTATTTTATACATGCTTTAAACAGTATAATTACTAGTATTAGATTCAAAATTCAATATAAAAATGGAGAGATGATACTTATGTTTTCAAATTTTATAATAAAAATATTCATTAAGGATTATAGAAATACAGAGAATGAAGATGTCAGAAGTGCATATGGGTATCTGGCCAGTATAATTGGAATAATTGTTAATATACTTTTATTTCTAATCAAATTTTCTGTTGGATTAATTTCAGCAAGTATAGCCATAACAGCTGATGCCTTTAATAACCTTTCTGATGCCGGTTCTTCTGTAATAACAATGATTGGTTTCAAACTAGCCAAAATGCCAGCCGATAAGGAACATCCATTTGGTCATGGTAGAATTGAATATCTTTCAGCTCTAATAGTTGCTTTCATGGTAATGCTAGTAGGTTTTCAATTTACAAAATCATCAATTGAAAGAATTATCAATCCCACACCTGTCAATTTTGAACTAATTCCTTTTATTCTACTTGTAATCTCAATATTCTTCAAATTTTGGTTAAGTAGATTTAATAAGCTTACAGGTGAAAGAATAAATTCTTCAGCTCTTAAGGCTACCTCCGTTGATGCTTTAGGTGATGTATTCACATCAACATGTGTTGCTATATCATTCTTAGCTGCTAAGTTCACTACCTTCCCTATTGATGGATATATAGGAGTTCTTGTTTCACTAGCTATATTATACGCTGGATTCACTTTAATAAAAGAAACTATAAATCCACTATTAGGAGAAGCTCCCGACCCAGAACTTGCAAAAAATATTAGAGATATGGTTTTATCATATGATCATATTATAGGAGTTCACGATCTTATAATTCATAACTATGGTGTAGGTAAATGTATGGCTTCAATTCATGCTGAAATACCATCTGATATAAATGTTATGAAAATACATGATATTATAGATATGGCTGAAAGAGAAATTTCTAAAAAGCTAAAAATTTACTTAGTAATTCATATGGATCCTATCTGTTTAGAAGATGATGAAATAAAACAAGCTAAAGAAGAAATAGATAAAATAATAAAATATAATCCATTAATAGAATCAATGCATGATTTTAGAATCGTTGGTCATGGTGAAAAGAAAAATCTTATATTTGATGTGGTTGTAAACCCAGAAAAGCTAAAAAAAGTTATGTCTGAAAGTGAGTTAAAGAAAAGTATAATAAATGCTGTTAAAGAGACTCATCCACAATATAACTGCATAATAACTATAGATAGAGATTTTACTTGCTAAAAAAGAGTAGAAATGAGAACTCTCATTTCTACTCTTTTTAATTCTGTTTTAAATAAATTTTTAGTTAACTAATCTCCTCCTATTAATGAGGCATGAGTATTAATTATTTTTAAAGTAATCTGATCTTATTATCTTAGTTGATATATCATAAGATTGTTTAACATGATTTAACTCATCTTGTGATTTAGCCTCTCCAGCTACTTCTCCACCTGGAAGTGGTGCTACATTTCTATTTGTATTTAAAAGATTTCTTCCGATTATATTTCTTAAACTTCCATCATTAACACCTAATAAATATGAAACTGTTGGCATAACATCTATAAGACCACCTTTAGTTTCTATTGTCTTTCCTTGTATTGATGGATTGTAAATTATAAGAGGTACTTTCTTTTCATCAAGCTTCCAATAGTTACCGTCAAAATTTACATCTTTTAATTGATCTTTATAGTATTTATTAGGACCTGCATGGTCTCCATATATAACAAATACTGTATCATCAAATCTACCTTCAGCCTTTAATTTATCCATGAACATCTTAATAGCTTCATCTGTATATCTTACAGTTTTAAAGTATTGTCCTAGAAGAGTTCCTTGTATTTCACTTGGTACTTTTATTGTTGTATGCGCATCATCAATTTCAAAAGGACCATGATTTGTTAAAGTAACTGTAAATAGATAAAATGGTTGTTTTAAGCTTCCTGCTTTAGTTGCTAATTGTGATAAATAACTCTTATCAGATATTCCTAATCCAATTATTTCATCCTCATTAAAATCATATAAAGTATATGAATTTTGGAATTTTAATAGGCTATGATGAACTTCTCCCCAGTTCCAACTTCCAGCAACCTCAGGATGAGCTGAAACTGTAGTATATCCAGCTTTTTCTAATAAGGATGGAAGTGTTGTTAATGTTCTACTTGGATATGCAAATGATGTTGCAGCATTAGTTACTGGTAGCATACCTGTATTAACCATTAAATCAGCATCTGAACTAAATCCAGTTAAATTTTCCTCATAAATATTAGGGAAATAATATGAATTCTTTAACATCGAATTTAGTGTAGGAGTTATTTCTTGTCCATCTACTTTCTTGTTTATAACAAAGTCTTCTAAAGATTCAACTTGTATAACTACTAAATTTTTACCCTTTAACTCTCCTTTATACTGATTATCAGGTAAATTTTCGTAGTTTGCATCAAGCCAATTTTGTACTTCTTGCTTTTCTTGATCGCTTAATTTTATATCCTTATCAAGAACTAACGTCTTATAAACATCAAAGAAATGATATCCTAAAGGAGTAGCTCTAAAAAGTCCACTTGTAGGTGTCCAGGCAACTCTTAAGAATCCCTTTTCCCCATTAGTTATATCTTTTACATCATATAAATAATATTTTCCTAATATACATCCACTAGGAACTAAGAATGTTAATAGAAATGCTATAACTCTATATTTAACTTTTCCAAAATACCAGTTCTTAGTATACTTTTTAAATAATATGTAAAGTATAGGTAATAATACTAAATCTATTACAAATAAAAGCATTCTACTTCTAAAGAATAGCAAGTCCTTATTTAAAGGATTAAATAAATCCGGATAAATTAAAAATTTTATTGATGGGAAAGTTCCGTAAAGTCTATAATAAAGTAAATCAAAAATTAAAAGTGCTGAAATTCCTAAATCTACAATATATAAATATATAAATTTCCCCCATCTTTTAAATAAGAACCCAAAGCTTATGAATATTAGTGGAAATAAAAGATATATTAATTTATAATCTATTAATCCATATACAAAACCTAAATTTAGTTCCATTCCGCTATTACTCTTTAGCATTGTACAAAACACAGTAATTTTAAATACAAGTAAAAGATAGAATAGTATTTCTAAAGGAAATTTCTTAAAAAAACTACCTATTTTACTTAAAAGACCCTTACTTTTTTCCATAAAATATCCTCCTTTTTTATTTTTAAATATAATTTATATCTATTTTAACTTAACTAAAACAAATCTTAAGTTGATAAAAGATATTAAAGCTAGTTATAAAGTATAATTTTTTATTAATATATAAATTTTAAAACACCATATTATTATTACATTTTTTCTATAAATAACCAAGTACAAATTTATATACTATTTAACTACATAGCTATAAAAACAGAACCTATTATTATTAAAATAGTTCCTATTATCTTATTTCTAGTTATTTTCTCTCCTAGAGCAATTTTCGATATTATCATTGTCCATATATACGTCATAGCAGTTAAAGGTAAAACAATACTATATGGTAAGAACTTAAGTGCTACTATATTTAGTAGAGCTGCACTCACATAAAATATTCCTCCGACATAAACTCTCCAATTTAAAATAAGAGATAATAACCCATTTAAATTATCTGCTCCCTTTTTAAAAAAGTATCCACCTAATGCTCCTAAAAGAGTCATTATAGGGAATAAAAAATATATATTATTCACCCTCATCCCCCCTTGCTATGAATACAATTCCTATAATTATTACAACTATTCCTACAAATTGTAGAAGAGATATTCTTTCTTTCAAAAATAAAAATCCATTTATTAGAGCAAAAATATATCCTATGCACATAAGTGGATGTAAAATTGATAATTCCCCAAATTTAAATGCTATTATCATTGTTAATGCTCCAACACCATAAAGAATAAACCCTAATAATATAAGCCATATACTCTTACTTACTCCAACTTTCCAAAAAAGTTGCCCAAACGAAGTACATAGAGCTGATATAACTATTAACAATATTCCTTTCCAAAGCTTATTTTCTTTCAAACTCTTCTCCTACTTCCATCTTAGTATTTCATAATCTAAATTTTTCTTATTATAATTTATTAAATATGCCTTTCCCACTAAATTAAACATAGGCAAATCTGAAAGAGAATCTGAATATGCTAAAGAATTAGGCTTATCTATACAGAAATCTCTTTCCTTTAAGTATGAAGTTATTCTCCTTACCTTTTCCTCTCCTTTACAGTTCTCTCCCTCTATCCTATTTATGTATCTATCATTTTCTAAATATAACTTCGTTCCTATTACTCCATCTACATAATCCTCTATTTCAAAGAACTTTAAATAACATTCAGGAGAAGCTGATACTAATAATATGTAATAACCCATTTTTCTTAATTTTTTGATTTCTTCTATAGCATCACTATAAACTGTAGTTTTTATCACACAATTATAAAACTGTTCGAAATCTTCATTACTTAAATAATTTAGTGTGTAAAACATATTTTCTTTTGCTTTTTTAGTATCAATAAACTTTAATTTATATGCAACCATCATAAAGAAAAGTTTTGGTAACTTCCATTTAGCTTTTGGATACTTATTTATAGTATACTTTAATAGCTTAAACATAGAATCTCCCTTTATTAAGGTCTTATCAATATCAAACAAAGCAATCTTTATAGATTTCATCCTTCTACCTCATTTCTTAAATAAATACACAATTAACTTTATATATCATAAAAATGGTATATACCTAAGTGAATTTAAACTATTAAACTATCCATAAAAGTATTATTACACTTGCAATTGCCCATAATATTACATCAATTATTATACTTTTATCTGTTAATATGGTTTCAGTAGGACTTCCCCCCTGTCCTTTTTTCATACTTAAATATTTATATCTGAAAAGTCCATAAACAACAAAAACATTTGTTATCATCATGTAAGAAGTACTGTATGCTACAAATGTATACATAGCATAAGCTATTACAGTGCAAGTTAATGTAATATCTGAAAACTGCTTTAATAGTTCATCAGAATAATCATCTAATATTTTTCTATGCTCAGTAGCCTTTCCTTCTAATTTAATTATCTCATTTCTTCTTTTTTCAAACCCTAAGAATAGTGCTATAAAGAAAGTACATAACAATATCCATCCAGATAATGAAACATCAATAGCTACTCCACCAGCAATGACTCTTAATATAAATCCAAAGGCAATTGAAATAACATCTAATATTACTATATTTTTTACCTTAAATGAATAAAGAATATTGTTTATAAAATATATTACTAGTATAAAAAATAACTTTCTATTAATAAGAAAAGCACATATCATACTAAATGCTAGCAAAATAACTAAAGCTATCTCTGCCTCTTTTATTGATATGGCCCCGCTTGCAATAGGTCTAAATCTTTTTTTAGGATGTATCCTATCTTTCTCTACATCTAAAATATCATTCATAATATAGACAGTAGATGATATTAAACAAAAAAGTATAAAAGCTATAATAGCATGAATATCTTTATTTAAATCAAGGAAACTATATGAAAAGATTAAAGCTCCAAATACAAAAAAGTTTTTTATCCATTGCTTAGGTCTCATTAACTTAAATAAATTTACCCAGAAACTCTCTCGTTTAATATTTATCTCTTTATGATTATTTTTTTCTTTAAATTCCATTAACAGCCTCCATTTATAAAACACTTGTTTTTCCAAGTTTTACAACGACTAATATTATATCATACTTATTTTGTTTATAGTTTAGTTTTTTACTAAAAAAATACATATTTAAAAGCTATTAGTTAGATTATTTTCAAAATCTAACTAATAGCTTTAAATTTCATTAATTATTCTTAAAATAATTACCTTGTATAACCATATCTGCAATATTAAATGATTTTTCTAAATGTGCCTTCTCTTCAAGAGTTGGTGTTCCCACTATTGTTCCATCATTTAGTATTGTTGCATTTCTATTTGTATTTACTAAAACTCTACCCATTGATGTGCTATCAAAGGCATCTCTATTAAATCCTAAAAGATATGCTATAGTTGGTAAGAAGTCTATTTGACCACCTTCTTTTGATATAGTTTCCCCTTTAATGCTTGGGTTATATACTAAGAAAGGAATTTCTTTATGATCATCTTTCCACCAATCACCAGCTAATGGTGCATCCTTTATTTGATCTTCATAAAATTTATGAACTCCGCCATGATCTCCGTAAAGCATTATTACAGTATTATCTAGAAGTCCTTCTTCTTTTAATTGGTTTAAGAAGTCTCCAATTGCTTGATCTGTATATCTTATACTTTGGAAATATGCTCCCAACATATTGTTATTTAAATCCTCAGGCAAATCTAAATACTGCTTATCCTTAGGCATATCAAAAGGTCCATGACTTGTTAATGTTACTAAGAATGTAAAGAATGGTTGTTTTTGATCTTTTAGCTTATCTCCAACCTGTCTTAAGTAAGATTCATCTGACATTCCAAGTCCTATTATTTCACTTTGATCAAACTGAGATGCATCCCATATTTCATCTGCATTAAATGCTTTATGAACTTCAGCCCAGTTCCAATTTCCCGGAACCTCTGGATGTGTTGAAATTGTTGTATATCCTTTACTTTCTAATAAATCTTGTAAAGTATTATATTCAGTCCATGGGTAACCAAAGAATGTAGTTCCTTGTCTAACTGGAAGTATTGATGTATTAACCATTAAATCAGCATCTGAACTTGTTCCTGAGTTATTTTGTTCCTTTATATTGTCAAAATACAAACTATTCTTTAAAAGCTTATTTATATTTGGAGTAATCTCCTGACCATACACTTTTTGACCTATAACAAAGTTTTCAAGAGATTCAACCTGTAGAGCTATAAGGTTCTTCCCTTCAAACATTCCTTTATACTTATTATCTGGTAAGTCCTCTTTGTTTTCATTAAACCATTCTTTAATCTCATTTTTCTGAGCATCGCTTAAAGTTTGTTCTCTATTTGAATAATAATAAATATCATATCCATGATATCCTAAAGGACTCATATCACTAATTGTTTGGAATGGCGCCCATGATATACTAAGGAAACTTTTATCAGATTTCCTTTCAATATCTATGTAATAGTGTGATACTCCTATTACTGTTGCACTTATTCCAAAGATGCATATAAATGCAATCAATCTAGTTTTTATATTACTCTTATACTTTACATTTTTTAAACCTGTAAAGTTATAAACTAAAAATAATAATATAAAATCTACTATAAACACTAAATCTACAGGAGCAAAATTAAATAAGCTCTTTCCTACAGGATTAAAAATTCCTGGCGCAATTATGTGTCTTATTGATAAGAAAGTACCATTTACTCTGTAGTACCAAATATCAGCTATAAATAGTAATGTTACTAAGATATCAATTACTATAGCTGACCACATTCTTCCTTTACCTTTAAACAAGTAAACAAAACTTGCTATTAATGTTACTATTGCTATATGTCCCCACCAAGCTGGAGGAGTAAAATACATTGAAGATAAATTAATACTCGTAGATCCTGGTGTTCTAAGCATTGATAAAAGTAACATTGATTTTATTTGAAGTGTTATCACTAGGAAAATAAAAACCCAGTTACACTTAAAAAAGCTTTTTACTTTTTCCTTCATAAAATTTTTCCTCACTATCTTTATTATTTTAATCTTTACTCTCATTATTATAACATTTACAGTAAATTTTTCATCAAAAAAATACTTAATGTTTCCCTAAGAACTTAATTTTTTTCTTAAAAATACAAAAGAGAACATAAAGATTTAAATCTTTATGTCCTCTTTTTGTACTAATTAATTTATTTAAAAGATTAAATCTATTAAAATTTAATCTTCTAAAGGCTATTATAAAACTTTTGATAAAAAGTCTTGTGTTCTTGGATTTTTAGGATTCTCAAATATCTCCTCTGGAGTACCTTCTTCAATTATTTTTCCTTCATCCATGAACAATATTCTATCTCCAACTTCTTTTGCAAAGCCCATTTCATGGGTTACTACAACCATGGTCATTCCATCTTTAGCTAAAGACTTCATAACATTTAAAACTTCACCTACCATTTCAGGATCTAAAGCTGATGTTGGCTCATCAAAAAGCATAACATCTGGTTCCATAGCTAAAGCTCTTGCTATAGCTATTCTTTGCTTTTGTCCCCCTGAAAGTGAATTTGGATAAGCATCCTTTTTATCTAAAAGACCTACTTTTTCTAATAACTCGTTTCCTTTTTTTATAGCATCCTCACTAGAAACCTTTTTTATTTTAGTCGGTCCTATAGTCAAATTCTCCATAACTGTTTTATGTGGGAAAAGATTAAATTGCTGAAAAACCATCCCCATCTTCTCTCTTATTTTATTTATATCAACATTCTTATTTGTTATATCTTTCCCTTCGAAGTTAATTGTCCCTGAAGTTGGTTCCTCTAATAAATTTAAACATCTCAAAAATGTACTTTTACCTGATCCTGAAGGACCAATTATAACAACAACCTCTCCCTTTTCTATTGTTTCACTTATATCTTTTAACACTTCATTTTTCCCAAAATTTTTATATAAATTACTAACATTTATCATGCTTTACTCAACTTCCTTTCTACATAAGACATAGCTCTTCCTAAACTAAACGTCATAACAAAATAGAACATAGCGATAACAATAAGTGGCTCAAACCCTTTATAGGTAGCCCCTGTGACTATCTTTGATGAATACATAAGTTCTGCCACACCTATTGTAGATGCCATAGATGATTCCTTAATTATAGCAACGAATTCATTTCCTATGGCTGGAAGTATATTTTTTATAGCTTGAGGAAGTATTACAAGCCTCATAGCCATTCCTTCTGTCATTCCTAAACTTCTTGCCGCTTCTAATTGCCCTTTATCAATAGCATCTATTCCTGCTCTTATTATTTCTGAAACATAAGCTGCTGAGTTTAATGAAATAGCAATAATACATGAAGTTAGCACTCCTAATTGTATCCCAAATGAAGGTAATCCAAAATAAACTATATATATTTGTAATAAAAGAGGTGTTCCTCTTATTAATTCTACATAAACGCTAGAAATTACATTTAATATTCTAACTTTAAATATTGAAAATTTAGAACGCTTCATAAAGCATAAAATTGTTCCTAATAAAGCTCCCAAAACTACTGTTATTGCTGAAATTATTAATGTCCCCTCAGCACCTTCCAAAAATACTGGAAAATACTCTTTTAAAAAACTAAAGTCTAAACTCCCCATGTATATTGCCCCCTAATTATTAAAACTTTTATTACTACTCTTTCTTTTGATATGGAACTAATTCAATAGCATCATTTACAATCTGATCCATTTTACCACCGTCTTTTAATTTTTTAATTGTAGCATTTACTTGGTCAACTAAATCCTTATTTCCTTTTTGTATTGCTATAGCTGATCCTCCCTCAGAATTTTTTATGACATTATCTGCAACAGCTAACTCTTCATTAACTTCAGTAGCTATTTTTGAAACTGGTAATTCTACTATTAAAGCATCAAGTTTTCCTGTTTTTAATTCTAAAATTAAAGTATTTACATTATCTAAAAGTTTAACATCTGCTCCATCTATTCCATTTGCTATTTCAGCCTGTATAGATCCTATTTGAGCTCCAACTTTTTTGCCTTTTAAATCTTCAATGCTTTTTATAGAATCCTTATTGTTTTTATTTATTAAAATTCCTTGTTCTGCTTCATAATAAATATCTGAAAAATCTACAGCTTCTTTTCTTTTTTCATCAGGAGTTAACCCTGAAATTCCGAGATCAATAGCTCCACTTTTAACTGATTGGACTATAGCCCCAAAGTCCATTTCTTTAATTTCTAAATCAACGCCCATATCATTTGCAATTTCCTTTGCTATGTCTATATCAAATCCAACTATTTGGTCTTTTCCATCTTTCATTATATGAAATTCATAAGGCGCATAGTCTGCACTTAATCCAACGACTAGTTTTCCATTTTCTTTTATTTCAGCTATTTTTCCATTAGAATCATTTTCTCCCTTAGCAGCATTTGCCCCACACCCTACTAAGCTTAAAGTTAACCCTCCGATTACAGCCATTGATAATATTTTTTTAAACAAATTCTTTTTCATATATATATTCCCCCTAATACTCATTCGCTTATCGCTTTCTTTTGTATAATTATACGTTATTTATGAATAAAAGTGCAATATATTTTTTAATATAAACATATTACTTTTCACCTTTTTTGATATTAAATTATTTTTATAGCATATATTTTATTAATATGTTTTATTTTAAAAGGTTTTCTATGATTATTTAATTAATTTTAATGCATATTTTTTATAAATTCATTATAAGCATTTTTGCATATTTTATGCGTTTTTATACATTTTATTATTATGTTAAAGTAAATTTATTATTCTTATATCTATAACTTAAAAAAAGCTCTAAATAGAACTAGTAACGAAACACAATACTTTTCGTAATCTATTTAGAGCTTTTTGATAATTTATTTAATTTTTATTTCTTTTAATACATGAAGAGCTCTAGTACTCATTATGTATTTTATTAAATCCTCATTCTCTTCATTTTCTCTACTATCAACGATTATAACCCCATCAAATTCTAATCCTTTTGCAAAGTATGATGGTATTATAACATTTCCACCTTTATATAGCACATCCTCATTGTCAAACTTAACTAAATGAACTTTATCACTAATTAAATTATAAACCCTATCTAACTCTTCTTTATCTCTTGTTATTATGGCTATACTTTCTAATCCGTCATTAGAAAACTCTCTTAAAGAATCAATAACTGCATCACCAAATTCTTCAGTGTTATTAAATTCTAATTCTTCTACAGGTTTACCATGTCTAACAAGTGGTATTATTCTATCTTCATTAAGATATTTATTTGCATATTCCATTATTTCATAAGTACTTCTATAACTTTTATTCAAGTTATAAATTTCTGGATTTATATCATCAAATATTTTTTCTAATTCCATCATTGGTGCTACATCTAAATATTTAACAAGTCTTTGATTGACATCTCCGACAATAGTGAAATATTTAGTTCCAGTTAACTCTCTCACAACTTTAAATTGAAGTGGTGAATAATCTTGTGCCTCATCTATAACAACGTGTCTATACTCTTTAGAAGCTTTTTTTCCTTCTAACTTTATTGCTAAATAAAGCATTGGTGCTAGGTCATTTATTGTATATTCTTTTTTATCGCCATTAAATCTATCATATACATCTGTAATACTTTCTCTAGAAATCCAACTGTCTAATTGGACTCTTGAGTCCATTACCGCTTTAACAATCTCTCTTATTCTTAATTTTCTTCTAAATTCTAAGTTATTTTCCTCAACTAAAAGTTCTTCAGCAGTTAGCTTTTCTCTTTCTTTTCTTAATTCTTCATTAAGTTCCCAAACTTTTTCATCTCTCTTATCTTTTATTTTAGATAATATTATTCTCTTAATTTTGTCACTTCTTCTGAATAAAGGCATATATTCATAATGTTTAGTAAACATTTCTTCTATCTCTTCTTTAGAAATAACTACTTCGTCAAAATATTTTACATCTTCAACATTAAAGTAGCTCTTATCCATATCTTTAACTAGATTATCTAAATCTTTAATTATTTCATATGAATTCTTATATGCTGCATCTTCTATAAACTCTTTGTCATTTGAAAGTATTTTCTCTAAATACTTATCAAAACTCATTATATATAATTCATCATCCATTTCTTTTAAAGCAAAACTAGCAAAAGTTTCTTGGTTAACTCCAACTTCACCAAGACTAGGTAATACTTGTGAAATGTATTCCATGAATATACTATTTGGTCCTAAAATAAGAACCTTATCTTCTAATTCTTTTCTATAGTTGTATAAAAGATATGCAACTCTATGAAGGGCAATTGTTGTTTTACCACTACCTGCTACCCCATTTACAATTATATTAGATGTTCTATCTTTTCTTATTATTTCATCTTGTTCTTTTTGTATTGTCATTATTACATCTTTAAGCTTATCAGAACTATTGTTGCTTAAAACCATTTGTAAGATATCATCTTTTACGTCTATGGCAGAGTCAAATACACCCTTTAATTCTCCTTTTTTAACTATAATCTGTCTTCTTCCTTCTATATCACATTTTATAGGTCCATCTGGTGAATTATACGTAGCCTCTCCTAAGCTTCCATGATAGAAAAGTGATGCAACAGGTGCTCTCCAGTCAACAATAACCGGTTCATAACTACCTTCTGGAGTTACTCCAAATCTACCAACATATAAGGTATCTTTCTGATCAAATTCTAAATCATTAAATGTAACTCTTCCAAAATAAGGAGAATTTTTTAATATTGTTAATTCCTTTAACCTTCTATCTATTGTAGTAAATGCCTGTTCCTTTACATATCTCTCATGATCAAAGTATTCTATTAATTTATCTTCATCATCCTTATATTCATCAACTGCATTTTTTCTATAATCTAATATGTATTGTGTTACAAATTTTCTTTTATTTATATATGAAAGCATTTCCTCATTTAATATATTAGAAACTTCCTCTAATTTTTTCTCTTCAACTAAAAATTCTATATCTTTTTTATCAGTCATTAGAATCTTCCTTTCCTACTTTCTCTATTACATTATAACCAATTATAGCATTAAGATTTCCTTTAAACAAAAGTATAAATGAAAAGTCAAAAAGTGCATGAAGCATTTTTAACTTCATGCACATTTTATTGTCATATAAAATCAAACTTTGTTTAAATAGATGTTGATTTTAACCATTCCTTCAAACCTAACTTACGGTTCTATAAAAAATCAACACAAGTTTAAAACACAGCCAAATTTTAAAACTTTTTCTCTAAATATTATTTAAGATTTATTCACCATCAACCTTATTTGTAGCGTTGTCATCTTTCTTTTCAGCCTCAGCATTAGTAGATTGAGGTTCCTTAGATAAATCTAATTCTTCATTATTAGCTCTTGCTAATCTTGCTGCTTCCTCTTGAGCTTCAATCATAGCCTTTAACTCAGCTTGTTTTCTTTCCTCTTCTTCTAATTTTAAAGCTTCTTCTTTAGCTTTTTTAATTGCTTCTTCTTTTTCTTTTCTCTTAGCTAAAGCTTGTTCTCTTAAGCTTTGAATTTCCTGTTTAGCTTTTTCATCGGCTTCTCTCTTTTCAGGATACTTACTATAAACTATTTCCATGAATTCATCACCCATGATAGTTTCTTTATCTAAAAGAACACCTGTTATTTCATCTAATAACTCTCTATTTTCAATTAAAAGTTTAATTGATTTTTTGTGAGCCTTTTTAATTACTGATAAAACTTCTTCATCAGCTACGGCAGCCGTAGTTTCTGAACAATTTCTAACTGGTCTACCATCTAAGTATCTACTGCTCATAGCTTCTAAAGCCATCATATCAAATCTTTCGCTCATACCATATATAGTTATCATATTTCTAGCTGATTGAGTAGCTCTTTCTATGTCATTTGAAGCCCCAGTAGTTATTGTATTAAACACTACTTCTTCAGCAGCTCTACCACCTAGCATAACTGATATTTGGTCTATCATTTCATCCTTAGAAACTAAGTATTTTTCTTCCTCTGGAAGTTGCATTGTATATCCTAAAGCTCCCATTGTTCTTGGAACTATAGTTATCTTATGAACTGGATCTGTATGATTTAATAAAGCCGCAACTAATGCATGCCCAACTTCGTGGTATGCAACAATTTTCTTTTCTTTTGGTGAAAGTATTCTATCTTTTTTCTCTTGACCAGCTATTATAACCTCAACAGCTTCATCTAAGTCCTCTTGAATTACGAACTTTCTACCATGCTTTACAGCTCTTAAGGCAGCTTCGTTAACTATATTAGCTAAGTCTGCTCCAACAGCACCTGGAGTAGATTTTGCTACTTCTTCTAATGATACATCATCTGATAATTTAACATCTCTAGAGTGAACTTTTAGTATTTCTTCTCTACCTATTAAATCTGGTCTATCAACAATTATTCTTCTATCAAATCTACCTGGTCTTAATAAAGCTTTATCTAAAACCTCTGGTCTATTAGTAGCTGCTAATATAACAACTCCCTTAGAAGAATCGAAACCATCCATTTCAGTTAATAATTGGTTAAGAGTTTGTTCTCTTTCATCATTACCCTGAATAGAACCTTCTCTACTTTTACCAATAGCATCAATTTCATCTATAAATACTATACAAGGGGCTTTTTCTTCAGCTTGCTTAAATAAGTCTCTTACTCTTGCTGCACCCATACCAACAAACATTTCTACGAAGTCAGAACCTGACATTGAGAAAAATGGTACTTTTGCTTCTCCTGCAACAGCTTTAGCAAGTAAAGTTTTACCTGTTCCTGGAGGCCCTACTAATAACGCACCCTTTGGAAGCTTAGCCCCAATTGCAACATATTTACTAGTATCATGTAAGAAATCAACTATTTCTACTAATGATTCTTTAGCTTCTTCTTGACCAGCAACATCTTTAAATGTTATTCCAGTTTCATTTTCAGCATAAAGCTTAGCATTATTTTTTCCAAATGACATTACTCCTCCACCCATTTTATTATTCATTTTAGAGAACATCATTCTTCCTAAAAAGAATATAAGTAATAATGGGAATATCCATGACATTAAGAATCCTAAAAATTGATAATTTTCAGGTTTAGTAACATTAAATTCTACCCCTGCTGCAGTTAAGTCTTTTATTAAATTTGGTTGTGTAAGACCTGCTACTGCTGGGTTAGTTGTATATAATATTTTTCCTTTTAATTCACTGTTATCTGAAGGTGTTATTTCAATTTGATTTCCTGAAAAATTCACCGCTTTAACTTCTTTTTTCTCTACCATTTGCATAAAAGTACTATAATCTACTTTTTCATATAGCATTTCATCTTTAACCATGTTAAAGGTTAGTACTATACCAAATGCTATAATACCATATATGAGAATATATTTAAGCATTTTTTTATCTTTAAACATCTCTCATTCCTCCTTTTCTAACGTTTATTTTACAAATCCTATTCTATTAAAAGGATATACTGTTATCTGTGCTTTTGCTTCTATGTCTTTTCCATCTACATATGGATCATTCCAATATCTAGCATCATCACTGTTATTTCTATTGTCGCCTAACATTAAAAATTTTCCTTCAGGCACATTAAAAGACATATCAGTTTTTCCACCTGGATATTTAACATAATCTTCTTCAAGTTTATTTCCATTTACATAGACTGAACCATCACTTTTTATTTCAACGTGATCACCTGGTAATCCTATAACACGTTTAAGAAGCGGTTCACTAAATTCATCTGAATTGAATACAACTATATCTCCTCTTTTAATATTGGAAGTATTGTATATTCTAGTAACAAATAATTGATCTCCAATCTCTACTGTCGGCATCATTGACCCTGTAGGAACTTTTATTTTAAACAATAAAAATTTATGAATCAAAAAAGCTAAGAGTAAAGCTGCTAAGATTGGTACAATCCAATCTAAAAAGAATGATGTCTTTTTTGAATTACTAGTGCCCATTCCTATTCCCACATACCTTTCATTAAGTCTTCTATTTCTTTTTTTCTTTTCATTGTAAGCGCTTTATCAGAAAGAAACTTTCCATCCTTACCTTTTACTAAAACATCCCCCTCTTTTATATGTCCTATTACGTCATCCTTATTTAATTCTAAAATCTTTTCATTTTCATCTTCACATACAATAAAATGTCCTTCTATTCTATCAACTATTAATTTTTTCATTTTATACTCCTTGCTCCGAATATTAATATGAGAAATATTAAAAAATTATTTTAAACTACTCCTCATTAATTTTAGAATTTTTTACTTTTCAAAATTTTAAAGTATCAAATATAAGTATATCATAAATTACCATAACTTTGTAAACTTTAATTCATAGTTTTTCCCTCAAGTTTAAAAAATATTTTACTATAATTTTATCAATCTATTGTGTCTTTTTTGTGTCTTTTTTTATTAAATATTTTTCACTCAATTTTAACTAAAAATTTGATATAAGCATATATGAATTCTTATTAAATTCAGGTTTATTATTTTATTTACTACATCCTCTTTTATTATATACTTTAATGAGGTATTCTAAATACTTTTAATAAAAAAAGTTGCATAGTTTTTACCATGCAACCTTATATTATAAATTAAAAACATTCGTTTCTAAGTAGGTCTTCATAAGTTTCTCTTTTACACATCAATCTTGAACTTCCATTATTTACACTAACCACAGCAGCTTTAGGTATTCTATTATAGTTATTAGCCATTGAATGACCGTAAGCTCCAGTAGACATTATTGCTAATATATCTCCAGTTTCCATTTTTGGCATTTCTATAGAATTTAAAAGTACATCCCCTGATTCACAGCATTTTCCTGCTATAGTTACTACTTCTTTAGAGTTATCGTAAACTCTATTAGCTATTAATGACTCATAATTTGCACTATATAATGCTGGTCTTATATTATCACTCATTCCACCATCTACACTAACATATTTTCTTATATTAGGGACTTCTTTTATAGCTCCAACGGTATAAAGGGTTACTCCAGCGTTTCCTACAATACTTCTTCCTGGTTCTATACTTAATATAGGAATATTCATTTTTAAATTTTTACAAACTTCCTCAGCCTTATTTATTATAACTGAACAATACTCTTCTATTTCTTTAGGCTTATCTCCTTCAGTATAATATATACCGAATCCCCCGCCTAAATCTAGTTCTTTTATTTCATATCCTATTTTATTTCTTATATCATTTATAAGATTTAGCATTATTTCTGTTGTATCTTCAAAAGGTTCTAAATCAAATATTTGTGATCCTATATGACAATGTAATCCACTTAATTCTATATACTCTAGTTCTATAGCTCTTTTAACCACATCATATACAGTATCACCAATCACAGGGAACCCAAACTTTGAATCTAACTGTCCTGTCTTTATATATTCATGAGTATGAGCTTCTACCCCTGGAGTTATTCTTAAATAAACTTTTTGAACTCTTCCATATTCTTGAGCTATTGAATTTAAAACTTCTAATTCATGCAAATTATCTACTACAAACCTTCCTATTCCTAACCTAACGCCTAAATCTATTTCATAATTGGATTTGTTATTTCCATGAAAATATATTCTTTCTAATGGAAATCCCGCTTTATATGCTGTATAAAGTTCTCCACCTGAAACCACATCTAAATATAAATTCTCCTCATTAACTAAATTGCACATTGACATGTTTATAAATGCCTTACCTGCATAGGTAACTCTGTTTCCTCTTTCTTTGCATTTCATAGCATTATAGTATCTTCTACAATTGCTTCTAACTAACTCTTCATCAACTACATATAAAGGAGTTCCATACTCTTTACTTAAAGTACTTGCTTTTATTCCTCCCACATACAATTCATTTTCTTCTACTTTCATTGATCCAAATAATTTCATATCTTTTCCCTCCACACAATTAATTTTTTAGTGGTAGAGTATAAAAGTATGCAAAGCCACCGAAATTTTAGCATTTAATTCCAATAAATAAAACAGCAAAGGAACACCTTTGCTGCTTTAAGCGCAACTTAGCGTACCTTGTAGCACTCCACTTTTTTCAAAGTGACAGTTATATGCATATTTTACATATACCCAGGAAATTTAATTACCATCAACTCTCCTTCGGCCATAACCCCTTTCATCATACCTCATCACTCGTCAGCTACTTATGATTACTCTTAATTACAGCACCTCTACTTTGGTCCTATTATTAATTTATTTATATTTTTATTATATTTAATAATTGTTTATAATGTTACTAAAAAATTCTAATTAATGCAATACTCTAAATAAATCTTATTAATAAAAATTCTTATACATTACAATCATTTCCTTCACATCTAAAAGCCATAGTACCTTCATAGCCAATTTCTTTTAAAACTTTTCTTACTACTCTTTTTCCAATTCCATCTTCATTTAACTCGCAAAGAGCATCCTCTATGTTGTACCAAGCTGCTCCTTCCACTTCATTGGATTTTTTTATTTCACCTGATTCATAATATGCTAGGTAAGTTAACATAAGTAATTCTTTGCCTTTTACAAAGTCACTACCTAAATATTTTATATCCTTTACTAATATGCCTGTTTCTTCTTTTACTTCTCTATAAACAGTTTCCTCAGCACATTCATCTACTCCAACATAACCAGATATTAGTACTTTAGAGTTTTTATATATATAACTTTGTTTTAATAAAATTATTTCATTACCTTTTATTACGGCAACAACAATACATGGTTTAGGTAAATCAAAAAACATCATATCATGTTTGCTACAATAAGGTATCATTCCCTCATCCCAACTATCCTTAAGTTCTAATTTTTCACCACATAATGGACAATATTTAAACTTCATAATTAATATCTTTAGTGACGCTAGTTTAATATATTACAATATAAAATTTATTAATTTTCATTATTTAATATTAAAATGGTAATATATAAAATTAAGCTAACTAAAGTTCACCACCTTTCATAATCTCAAATACTCATTTATATTCTTTATTATATTTCTAATCTATATCTTATGAATTCTACTATTATTTATTTAGAATAATTAAAACAAACTATATTCCCTGTAATTTATAATATTATTTCAATTGGATTAAGTAACTCTATTTCTTCTTCTGTAACTTTACAATTATAGGCAAATATATCTACCCCTTTAGCCTTCGCCAACCTAAGCGCCTCTCCGAATTTTGGGTCAGTATCATCATTAGGAGAAAACTTAGAAACATTTTCTATTTGAATTAAAAAAATTATTCCTGCTCCCATACCTAATTTTTTTACTTCAATTAACTCTAATATATGTTTTCTTCCTCTTTCAGTTGGCGCATCTGGAAATCTAGTCTCCTCATTTTCTTCTAATGTTACACCTTTAACTTCTAAAAAATATGTATTCTCATTTTCATCTTGTAACTTAAAATCAAATCTAGATTTTCCAAAAGTTTTTTCTCTACTTATATTATTAAATTCTCTTAATTCTTTTATTTTCTTATTTCTAAGTGCTTCTTCCACAACCTTATTAGGAATCTGAGAATCTATATTTATTAAAATTTCTCCTTTATATGCTGCTATTAAATCATAGGGAGTTTTTCTATTTGGAGTGGTTCCCTTTCTTAAAAGCACAGTACATCCTTCTTTTAATATTTCTCTACATCTTCCTGTATTAGGAACATGAACTAATAACTCTTCTCCATCTAAAACTACATAAGCTTGAAATCTATTTGGTCTTCTTAAAAAAATAGCTTTTCTAATAATACTATTATAATTCATATATAGTAACCTCTTTATCTTTATTAGACTTTTAATTTTTAAAAATATTTATTTTTTATATTCCTTGTTATTATATTCTACATAAAAACTCTTTTATTAACAAGTTAGCCTTCCCCCTATATAAACATAGATAACTTTAAAAATCTAATTTCTTAAATATTTAATAAGTTTTAATTTTAGTTATAATCACCAGTAAAATGTATAGACTATACTAAAGCTATAAGCCTAAAAAAATATATAATTATTATCAAAAAACGCATCTATATATTTTTAAAACTTTTTAACATCTTCAAAAAATATTAAGTACTATAAAAATTTTATTGCCATCCATATGGCAGATAATTTTCATTAAAGCAAAAAAACTCGATAAGCTTAGCTTATCGAGTTAATGGTGACCCCTAGGGGAATCGAACCCCTGTTACCACCGTGAAAGGGTGGTGTCTTAACCGCTTGACCAAGGGGCCAAACTGACCTGGCGACCACCTACTCTCCCACACAGTCTCCCGTGCAGTACCATCGGCTTCTAAAGGCTTAACCGTCGTG
>WNVL01000014.1:0-67802 GCA_034421775.1 Clostridium perfringens
ACTCATATTACTTATAAAAGAATTGCTGGTTTATGTTAATATCTTCTGTTTAATTTTCAAAGACCATTTCTTCGTCGCCCTCAAGCGACTTTCTTAGTTTAACATCACTTTGGAACTCTGTCAACAACTTTTTTCAAAACTTTTAATTTATTTTGTTCAGTTGTTTGTATGTCTCTCAGCGACGAGATTTATCTTACCATGTATATTGCTATATCTATATTTATAACATGTAGTATTTTGAATATTATTCCTATAATTCTTTAATTTCCTTCATTATTCAGCATGATTCACATACTGATACACTTGGATAAGTTTTCATAATAAAAGACATGTTTATATGTAAAATTAAGGGGAATACTGTAAAAACAAGTATTCCTCTTCTTCAACTTTATACTATTTTAATTATTCTTTTCTTTTAAATCTTTTACTTTTTAATCCTAATCCTGCTAAAAAAGAAATTGAACCTAATCCAAAAATAAATTCTCTGCTAACCATAGATCCTGTTTGTGGTAATTCACCTTCATTTTTATCTTCGTCTTCTTCATTATTATCATCTTCATCTGGATTTGTCGGTTTATCTTCTTCATTTTCATTCTCTTGTATATCAAACTCTATACTAACTTCTTTTTGATTAAACTTTCTATCCTTTATATCTATTAACTCTGAACTTATAACTTCTATACTGCTTGATTCTGTTTTATCAAGTGCTTTAAATTCCAACTTAAAATTTAAGTCATTAGCTTTTAAATTATTATTTTCCATATTTATTATTATCTCTAAAGTATTATTATCTATAATGTTAGTCTGCAATTCTCCCGCTTCGTCAAGTTTACCTGAAACAAATTCTAAATCATTCTCATTAAATTTAATCTTAACTCTGTATTCTTTTGCCATTATTTCATTAAAATCATCTAATTTAAATTCTACTTCAAAATTTTCCTTTGACTTTATTTCTTCATCAATACTTATTTGAATCTTTCCTAAGTTATTTAAATTAGTAATTCCATAGTCATAATTATAATAATTAACCTCTGTATTCATAGTTCCATCATCATTTAAACTTGGAATATCTACTGGTAATTTTCCTTTTGCCTCTGCATCTCCAAAAATAACTCCAATAGCTGCTGGTATATTAGGCCCTGAAGATTTAGTTGGTAACAATGTATCACCTTCAGTTGGATCCATACCCTTAAATCCATATGCTATAACTTGTGCTTTTGCATTATCATAAGCTGCCACATCATATGGATTTCTTAAACTTATAAGTACAGTATCTTTATTTAACTCATTTCCATAATCTATTACAGCTCTAGGTAAATCCCTACTCCAATTGCCCGGTTTTAAATGACTAGCATTACTTGCTAGAGAAGCCACTATTATATAATCAGCATCCTTAATTTTTTCTTTTAAAATTTCATCTATAACTCCTATATTATTGTACGCATAGGTATCTAATTGTATATTATTTAAACTATTCTCATGTATAAGTCTGTTTATTCCAAATTTCATGCTATAAAGCTGACTATCATTTGGTGCTATTAATAAAACTTTTTCTCCCTCTTTAGGATTTAATGGAAGTATGTTATTTTCATTCTTAGTAACAGTAATAGCTTCTTCTGAAATTCTTCTCTCTATAATCCTATTTTCAACAGAGCCAACAACATCCTTAGCTTTTTCAAGCTTTTCTTCTAAAGATATATCACCATCTTTTAAATTAATTATTCCTCTATCTATTTTAAGTTTAACTATTCTTTCTGCCGAATCATTTATTTCTTCTTCTTTAATTTCTCCACTTTTAACAGCCTCCAAAACTCCACTTATTATATAATCTAATTTTTCAACATCAGATTTACTTCTTAATATAGTAGGCATAAGAATAATATCTATACCTGCATTTATAGCGATTTTTGTTGATTCTAATTCTCCAAAATTATCTGCTATGGCCTTCATATTCATAGCATCAGTTATTACAACTCCATCATAGCCCATTTCTTCTCTTAAAACGCCAGTTATAATATCATCTGATAAGGTAGCTGGAACTCCTATTTGGCTTCCATCTTTTTTAGATGTAACAGTATCCTTCTCTACCTGAGGAAATTGTATATGAGCTGTCATTATCATATCTATTCCATTTTCTACAGCTATTTTAAATGGCTTAAGCTCTGTTTTTCTCAACTCTTCAATAGACTTATCTACTACCGGTAATCCATAATGTGAGTCAGTTGCAGTATCTCCATGTCCTGGGAAGTGCTTTGCCGTTGCCGCAACACCTTGGTCTTGGATACCTTTTGCAATATTTGTCCCTAAGTTACCTACAAGAGCTGGATTGCTAGAAATAGACCTTACACCTATAACTGGATTTTCAGGATTATTATTTGTATCTAAAACAGGTCCAAAATTAACGTTTACTCCCAAAGCATTTAATTCTCTTCCGATCACATGCCCTGCATCATATGAAGCTTTTTCACTTCTAGTAGCTCCTAATGCCATATTTCCTGGTAAGTTGGTTCCTTCTCCAAGTCTAGTTACTATTCCCCCCTCTTGATCTAAGGTTATAAGCAATGGCAAATTACCATCTTTATCATTTATGGCCACCTCTTGTAAATCATGTATTAAAGTAGTTGTTTGAACTACCTCCTTAACATTTTCAGCAAAAAGTATTACACCCCCTAAATCATACCTATCTATTACCTCAGCAATTTCATTATTAATTTTTGTTAAATCAGATTGTGATGTAGCGCCTTCCTCTTGCCACATTCTAAAATCCGGCATTATCATCTGTCCAAGTTTTTCTTCCAAAGTCATATTAGAAACTATTTCTTTAGCTCTAACATTTGAATCCACTGCCATAACATCTTTATTATTACTTAAAAATGTAGTCATAACTATTGAAGCTGCCATTAGTATTGCAGCTATCTTCTTTAATAACATAAACTCTCCTCCAAACTAACAATTATACCCATATAAGAACATTATCCCCTAGTATATGTATACTAAGCTTTTAATATAATTATTAATAAAAGCTAAGAGGTTCTTTACTAAAGTTATTTAATCAAATCTTTTCCGCTAGATAAGTCTAATAGCTTTCATATATTAAACTACTAACAATATTATTTTAGAACTTAATATATTTAACACCCTTGTTATAAAAAATTATTAAGTATAGAATTTAATTATACTTTAGTAGAATTTATTTTAATAAACGGAGGTAATTTAATGTCTGCTGAATTTAATAATGATTGGGATAATCTATTAAAAGATGAGTTTAACAAAGATTATTATTTAAAACTTAGAGAGTTTTTAATAAATGAATATAAAACACAAATCATACATCCTAGTATGTATGATATATTTAATGCATTAAAATTTACACCATATAATGAAGTAAAAGTTGTTATTTTAGGACAGGATCCATATCATGGTCCAAATCAAGCTCATGGATTTAGCTTTTCTGTAAAACCTGGAGTGCAAACTCCGCCTTCACTTAGAAATATGTTTAAGGAATTAAACTCTGATCTTGGTTGCTATATACCTAATAATGGTTTTCTAGAATCTTGGGCAAAGCAAGGTGTTCTTTTATTAAATACTGTTTTAACTGTTAGAGAAGGTCAGGCTAATTCTCATAAGGGTAAAGGTTGGGAAATATTCACTGATAAAGTAATTGAATTATTAAATAAAAGAGATGAACCTATAGTTTTTATTCTTTGGGGAAAAAATGCAATTTCAAAGGAAGCTATAATAACTAACCCAATACATAAAATAATTAAATCAGTACATCCAAGCCCACTATCTGCAAATCGTGGATTTTTCGGTTCAAAACCATTTTCTAAAACAAATGACTTTCTAGTTTCAATAAACAAAGCACCTATAGACTGGCAAATACCTAATATTTAAATTAATTATAAATTAAATTATTTAAGGAAACTTTATGGCCCTAACTTAATATAATCTATTATGAGCATTAATTTAATTAGGAGTTATTTTTATGATAAATTATAGAGATGATGATGATTTAAAATTTGTTACTATGAATATGAAAAGCAAGCAGGACTGTGCTTTTATGCCTATGGATCATAAGTCTAAACAAACTAAAGCAGACTGTAAAATGCATGATCATGATATGATGCATAAACCTGGTATGATGCATGATCATGATATGATGCATAAACATAGTATGATGTGTAAACCTGGTATGATGCATAATCCTAGTATGATGATGTGTAATCCTAATATGATGATGCATAATCCTAGTATGATGTGTATGCATTGTATGATGCATAACCCTAATATGATGATGATGCATAATCCTAATATGATGATGTGTAATCCTAATATGATGATGTGTAATCCTGGTATGATGTGTATGCATTGTATGATGCATAACCCTAATATGATGATGTGTAATCCTGGTATGATGCAATCAAAATCTTGTTATAGTAATTATTATGTACATCAAATGTTTCCTAAAAATAACATGATGGTAAAAACTCCGATAACAGTGAAAAAGAAATCAGAGTTATTAGGTTAATCTATATTTAGTATATAAATACTAAATATAGCAAGCTACTATTAGTATGTTCTTAAAACTTATATACTACTAGTAGCTTTATTTGTTTCTATTTTATTACTATTATCGCAATCAGCTATTCTTTTAAAAGATTCTATTATATAATTTACTTAAGTTAGTATTACTTTAATAGTTGATACCAATTAATCTTAAAATATATTTTTAAAGGGGTGTTGTTTTTGCTGAAAAGGTTACCACAAGAATACCTTATACATTTAATTTTATATATTTCTTTTATTATACTTGCCTTTTTTTTACAAAGCCCAAAAGAACTAGCAACTGGACTTTATAACATAGTTTTAAATTCAGACATATTAATAACAGATTATATAAGTATAGGTGGTTCTGGAGCAACCTTAATTAATAGTGCACTATTAGGCATAATATTTATATTTTTATTTTATATAAATGATACTAAATCTACCGGAAGAAGTATAATGTCTTTGTGGTTTTTGACTGGTTTCGGTATGTTCGGAAAAAATATAGTAAATATATGGCCTATAATTTTAGGAACTTGGATATATTCTAAAGTGAAAAGAAAACCTTTCAAAGACTATTTAGTTGTAGCTTCTCTTGGGACTGCTCTAGCCCCTACAGTTAGCCAATTTTCATTTTTCCCAGGAGTTCATCCTATATCCGGAGCAATTATAGGAACATTAGTTGGTATGATAGTAGGCTTTATTCTTCCTCCAATTGCACAAAATGCTTCAAAAATTCATTCTGGATTTTCTCTTTACAATGTTGGATTTGCTGGAGGTATTATTGCAATAGCAGTAATGTCTTTAATGAGAGCACTTGGTCATGACTTTGAAACAAACTCAATTTGGCATAAGGGCGATAATAATTTATATATGATATTCTTATTTTCTATAAGTGCATACTTTATAATTTGTAGTTTTATTTTAAATAAATCGAAAAAAAGAGTATTAGAAGATCAAATAGGAATTAATAAAGAACATGGTATATTTCCTAGTGACTTCTTTTCAGTTTATGGAAGTAGTTGTTATTTTAATATGGGGGTTCTTTGTATATTCTCAACACTTTTTGTATTACTTATAAATGGAGATTTAAACGGTCCCACAATAGGGGCAATTTTTTCAATGGCTGGTTTCGGATGTTATGGAAAGAACTTAGCCAATTCTATTCCACTTATTATAGGTGCATCACTAGCCTCTATTATTAGTATCTCCGATATAAATTCTCCAGTTACAGTGGTTTGCATCTTATTTAGTACAGGTTTAGCCCCTATTTCAGGATATTATGGTTGGCCTTATGGGATAATAGCTGGATTTTTGCACATATTCATGGTTTTCAATATTGGGCAATTACACGGAGGATTAAATTTATATAATAATGGATTAGCAGGCGGCTTTGTTGCTGCAATTATTGTTCCTGTTATAGAATCCCTTCAAATTACCAATACAAGAAATAACATAAAAAGTTCTTTTAAAAATCCACCTATTAGTTTAGGAATAAAAAAAGAAGCAGATTAATCTGCTTCTTTTTTACATATATAATTTTATATTAAAAGGGATTTATAGTTTAAGTAGGGGGAAATTAACACTATGTTAATTTTGTACTATAAACCCAAAAAAACAATATTTATGCTAGCTTATAACCTTTTTATCAGTTTTGCTATTACTTCTCTTTATTAAAGTATAAATAAGTGAAGATACTATTCCTACTACTCCACCTAAAGCAAATCCAAACTGAGGATTATTCATTATAGCTCCTAAAGCTAAACCAATTCCAACCCCGCCAGCTATACTTTTAGTAAGATATTCACATTCTTTATCACTTAATATCATTTTATCTAACACTCTTATCACTCCTAACAAATAATCCTTTAATTTAATTATACAAACTACTTATTACAAATTATTTACATTGAATTTAAGCATTAGTTACTTTTATAAATCAAATTTGTATCTTTTGTTAGAATTTAGTGTTGTTATATATAATATTAAGACATTTACCTTACTTTGTAAAGAGTTATTTTTTACCGTTTTAAAAGATTAAATATATATCTAATGAGTTATTACTAATTGCTTTAATTATTTTTATAAGTTTCCTACAATCTTACTTCCATGAAACTCATTTGCATTAGTATATTTTTTAAGCTCTAAAAAGTTCTCTTTAGTAACGCCTCCTCCTGGAAGTATTATTATTCTTTCTCCAGCATATTCAACTAACTTCTTTAAATAATCTTTATTTTTAAATGCATTATCTTCTCCACCTTTTGTTAAAATCCTATCTATTCCTAATGATGCTATTTTGTCTATTGCATCAAATTTGTCTTCAATATCATCAAAGGCCATATGAAATGTTATACTTAATGGCTTTGCTAATTTAACAAACTCTTTAGTAGTTTCAAAATCCAATGTATTATCCTTATTTAAAAAACCAAATACAACTCCAGTTATTCCTATCTTTTTGCAAAGCTCTATATCATTTTTCATTATATTTAATTCTTCTTTAGAATAAACAAAGTTTCCTCCTCTTGGACGAATTATCACATTAATGTCTATTTTCATATCATTCTTACATTGAAGTATTGTTCCATAACTTGGAGTCGTTCCCCCTTGAGATAAGTTATCACAAAGTTCTATTCTATTTGCTCCCAGCTCCTCTGCTCTCTTCCCTTCTGTATAACTTCCAACACATGCTTCTAATAATATTGTCATAATCCTCTCTCCTCCTCAGTAATATTCTTTATTGATTCCAACTCAGTACTTTCAAAATTAAAATTTCCGCCTCTTCTCTCAAAGCCTTTAAAATCAAAGTTTAAAAACATTAAGTCTACATTTTCCTCCCTTAATATTTCTAAGATCTTTATATTTATTTCTTCTTTAAGCTTTTCATATTTTAAATATTCAAATTGATCTGTATAGAAATATATAAAAATTCCAAAGCCATAAGTTGAAAGTTCATTAAAGCTTACTATTATTAAATTTTTATCTATTTTATCATGTTCTCTTAGCATATTCTCTATTTTATTAACAGAATTTTTTATACTTTCTATTGGTGTTTTACAATCTATAGTAAACTTAAAATGTATTCTTCTTAACCTTCTTTGAGTCCAATTTATTATGTTACTATTTGCCAGCTTTGAATTTGGAACAGTAGCCAAAGCCATGGAAAATGTTCTTATTTTTGTACTTCTAAATGTAATTTCTTCTACGACACCTTCAACGTCTCCAGCTTGTATCCAATCTCCAATAGAAAATGGTCTGTCTAAAACTATAACCATTCCTCCAAATAAATTAGAAAATGTATCCTGTGCAGCTAAAGCAAATGCAACACCACTTACTCCCAACCCTGCAATAAAGCCAGTTAACCCAAACTCATTGGCTATTATAATTATCCCTATCAAAAGAATTACTAGCCTTATAACTATTGATACAAAAGGAAATACTATAGTATTTCCACCATCATTTTTATGTAATTTAGAATAAAGTAAAGAATTTTCTAGTGTTAAGTTATATACAAAATAAATAAATGATGCTATCATTCCAACCTTTATAATCTTATATGTAGACAATGTCTCTAAACTTAAAGCGTCAATATTAATAACCTTTAGCATTGCATATATTCCTATAAAGGAAATAAAGAGTTTTAATGGTTTTTCTAAAGCTCTAACTATATTGTTATCAAAATAATTTTTAGTCTTCCTAGTTACTTTTCTAAGTATTTTAAATAAATTAGTTACTAATATTTTATTTGTTATTAAAACAATTAACATAATAACAATGATTATAATAAGTTCATTTATATTAATAAGCGTTAGTCTTTCAAAAAGCCTATCTAGTTCATTCATAGTTCACCTCTGAAAAAGATATTATCTATTTTTATCTTTTCCCTAAATAACTATTTTATTTTTACTCTTTTAAATAACTTATTTAAATACTAGATTGTGTTTCAAACTATGGTTAATTTTTAGAAATTTATTTAGAGATAATTTAATTAAAACTTTCTAAAAATTCTCTTACTTCTTTTCTACTCCTTAATATATAAACATCTTTCTCCTCTAAATTACTTAACATATCTATATATCTATTTCTATTCTTCTTATTAAAATTCCAAATCCATTTAAAGAATTCAAAATCAAATCTTTCTGGACAATTTCCACCCATATCATCTCTTGTTCTTCCATAATTACAAAGTACTCTTTTAAAAGCACCATATAAACATGTAGTTCTTGAAAAATCTAAATAAATTACTGTATCACATTTTTTTAATCTCAAAGGCAAGGTTCTACTAAAATTCCCATCAATAATCCAAATATTTTTTTCTAGAACTTCTAATAGCATAGAATCAAATTCTTGACTTGAAACATGTTTCCAATTATCACGCCAATATAATTTATCTAAATGCGTCACTGAAATATTTAGTTTTTTACTTAATTCTTTTGAAAGAGTACTTTTACCACTTCCCCCACACCCAATTACAATTATTTTTTTGTGTTTCATAATTATCTCCTCTCCCCATAACCATATTTAGAAGTTAACTGTTATAAAATAGAGCTACCCAAGTACTATTTAAGTATTTTATATGTGCTTCTAAGTATTGTATATTTAAATTACTTTAACCTATATGCAAGTATTTTTTCTAAATTTACATTATCCATTACCTAGCCTAATAAAGGCTAAAAAAATAAAAGTGAGATATTATAATACCTCACTTTTATATATTAATCTCTATTCTCACTATTTCAGTAAAGTATTCACTAACTTCTTGATTATCTTCACCTATATTTTATTGAGGCACATGACTTTTTATATATGATTTTACCTCTTCTAGACGAATATGAAGAATAGTTGCAAATTCCTCATTCAATAACTTTTCTGCAGTCTGCATAATCTCTTCATCGCCCTTACATACCTTTTTCCCATCCAATTTTCTCTTCTTTTTATCTAAATATATACTTCTTATTAATGTAATTAAATCATCACAACTTCCGCCTTTAAGAATTGACTTAAACTGATCATTTCTTTGCTTATCATCATCTATCCATAATGTTTCCTTATTAGGTATATCATTTATAAGTGAATTCACATCATCCTTAGAAAGGATCTTTCTCATAGAAATTTTCTTATTATCAACCGGAATTTTAATTATTGTATTTTTAGAATACTTAGAATAAATAGGATTTAATACGTAATATTCTATTTTTGCGCTATTCATAATAGCTTCTTTAGTAATATCTATAACCTTACAAACTCCCACAGTTCCATACATTATATAATCATTAATTTTAAACAATAAAATCTCACCCTCTTTAAATTAAAATTTTGCTCTCATCATTAAAACACTGCACTTTTAACTCAAGCAGTTAGCATTATACTTTTCTAAAATAAAAAAAAAGTAGTTTTAACAACTAGAATTACGTCATTAAAACTACACGCTGTATAATTCTATTTTACCACATTAAGAATTTATAATGTATGGAAATATTTTTATTTAAGTATTTTTATATATAAACTACCTTATTCAATATCAATTTTCATATTTTTATAGTAATACTTCATGTCATTTTCATTGATTTCTCTTAATACTCTACATGGATTTCCCACAGCAACCACATTAGCAGGAATATCCTTTGTAACCACACTTCCTGCACCAATTACTGAATTATCACCAATATGAACGCCTGGAAGTATTACAGAACTTGCACCAACCCAAACATTATTTCCTATATGAATAGAAACATTATACTGAGCTTGTTTACTTCTTAATTCTGGATGTATAGGGTGTGTCCCTGCTGATACTGTAACATTTGGACCGAACAATACATTATTTCCAACAAATATATCACAATCATCAACCATTGTTAAATTAAAATTAGCATAAACTCCATTACCAAAATGTACGTTTCTTCCACCCCAATTAGCATGAAAAGGTGGTTCTATATAACAGTTTTCTCCTATTTCAGCTAACATACTCTTTAACATTTCATTTCTTTTATCCTGTTCAGAAGGACGTGTTTGATTAAAGTCATAAAGTAACTCTAAACATTTCATCTGTTCATTCATTAATGACTCATCATTACAATAATAAAGTTTTTGACCATACATTCTTTCTTTTATTTCTTTTAAATCCATAGTTCTCTTTCCCTTTTCCTATTAATATATTTTTATATAAATCTCTTAAGATAGATTTTACATAAAAATACAATATAAGCATATACCTTATAATATAAAAAATTAGAAGTAACTATATTAGTTACTTCTAATTAAATTCCAATAATAAAATTCTTTATTAATCAAAATAAAATAATTCTTCGAATTTTTTATCTAAAGCAATACATAATATTAACGCAAGCTTAGCTGTTGGATTAAATTGTCCTGTTTCAATAGAGCTAATTGTATTACGTGAAACTCCAACCAAATCAGCTAAAGCTTGTTGTGATAATCCTCTCTCTGCTCTTGCAACTTTTAATCTATTTTTTAAAACTAGTTCTTCTTTCATATCTATATTAATTCCTTTATATTTATCTAATACGTTTATTTTAAAGTAATTATAATAAAATTTGCAAGCCAACAAACTGTTGCAATCGCTCCTGCAATACCTGTAACTAAATCTACCTTTTTTTGTGTAAACTTAAATTTTTGGAATGCTTCTGCTGAAATGAATACCCAAAACATAGATGATGCTGCATAAAAAACTGAATTATTGCCTTTTGAAAAGAATAAATTAAATACTATTATGAAAACAAATATAAAACTAAAAATAACGAAACCTATCTTACGTCCTTTATTCTCAACATACTCCATTCCTTCATCTCTTCTTGAGTTACGACTTTTTGCTAAAATATCATTTTTATCCATATACTCATCTCCTTTTAACAAGTTTATTTGTTTTTTTGCAAAGTTTTATTGTCATTTATATTCTATTCCTAGCCAAGTAAACTTGTCAATATTTAATCTCATAAATGTTGTATATTATTGTAAATAATCTATAATTAAACTATAAACAAATATTTGGAGATGATTTCATGGATGATAAGATAAAAGAATTAAAAGAAATAATTAAAAATAGTAATAATATAGTTTTCTTTGGAGGAGCTGGAGTATCAACAGAGTCTGGAATACCTGACTTTAGAAGTGCTAATGGATTATTTAATGAAAAGTTAAATATAACTTTTACTCCTGAACAGTTAGTTTCACATAGCTTTTTTAAAAGATATCCTGAAGAGTTTTTTAATTTTTATAAAGCTAAACTTATATATCCAGATGCTAAGCCTAACGGAGCTCATATTGCCTTAGCTAAACTTGAAGAAATGGGAAAATTAAAGGCTATAGTTACTCAAAACATAGACGGACTTCATCAAATGGCAGGAAGTAAAAATGTATTTGAGCTTCACGGATCAGTTCTTAGAAACTACTGCATGGATTGTCATGCTTTTTATGATGAAAAATTTATACTAGATTCAAAAGGAATTCCTACTTGTACTAAATGTGGAGGAATAGTTAAACCTGATATAGTTCTTTATGAAGAATCTTTAGATGATAATGTTATTAGAGGTGCTGTTGATGCTATTTCTAAGGCAGATACCCTTATAATAGGAGGTACCTCTTTAGTGGTTTACCCTGCAGCAGGACTTATTAATTATTTTAAAGGTAAAAACTTAATTTTAATAAACAAAAGTTCTACTTCAGCCGATTCTAAAGCAAACTTAGTTATAAATGACTCCATAGGCAAAGTTTTAGAGAAAGTTATTGATTAATTTTCATTATCCTATAAACTTTTTATTAAAATCCCCTCAAAGTTTATTCTTTAATATATACTTAATAAAAAAAGCTTTATTAAAGACGGTTTTGAATAAATCCTAATTGAGCTATGTTAAGGGGTTGCGGATTATATATGATTACTGAAAGAATTTTAAGTCACAAGAAAACTTTAAAAATCAATATATTCTTTTTAATATTATGTTTAGCTATCAATCTTATTTTCTTTAAGAGCTTACCTGATAATATTGCTTTGCAAATAACATCAGATGGGGAATTAGCTAATCATATTCCAAAATTATTTTTTATACTTTTTACACCACTAGTAGGTTCTTTGATTGCTTTATATAACTATCTTAGAACTGAACTTAGACTTTCACGTTCTATATTACCAATAATAATTATGTTTATTCTTAATCTAGTTATTTTAGCAACGAATTTACTTATATAATAAAAAGGGACTATTATCAAACTAATAGTCCCTTTTACATTTATTTAACTAATTCCTATGTATTATTCTCAGTTAAATATTTTTTTAATTTTATCCTTGAGAAACTTGTTGTTTTACAGTTGCAATCTCTTCTGGAGTTGCTGGTTGAGCAGGAATATAATATCCTTTTTCTTTTGCAACTTTGAAAAGAGCATATTGACGTACTTCATCTTGATTTCTCATGTTTTGTATTGTTTCTCTTAATTGTTGATTCTCACATTGAGAAATTACGCTTCCATATCCTGCTAAACTTGCATTTATTCCAGCAAGATAATCACTTATCATTTCTTTTTCTTGCATGTGAAACTCCTCCTATCCTAAAAATGACATTAATTTTTCTTTACTGTTTTTTGCATCTTGAGCATCTTTTTTTAACATGTTCTTTAATGTTGGATCAGTACATTGTTCTGAATAACATTCAAGCTTTTTCTCAATTGTAGAATGAGCTCCGATTAGATGGCGAAGATTTTGTAATTCTAATTCGTTTAGATTAGCCATAAATATCCCTCCTAACGTGTCAATTTTCCTTATTATTTTAAGCTGTTTTTTAATTTTTATTCCTTTTAATCTTTATATTTTTTTACAACAAATGTCTTTTGGTTTTCTTAAAAATTTATGTAATTAATCCTATATTCTTAAAATATATTATATTAAACACTACTTTTAAGGAGATTTTAATGCTTGTTCTTTTTTGTTTTCTTATAATCCTAGTAGCTCTAGGTGCATTAGGCTTTGTATTATATCAATGCAATATTAAATTTACTGAGTATAAAAGACAAATTTTAACCTTAAACAATCAAATTTCAAAATATAAATCAACAACCTATAATAAAACAAGTAATGGAAATAAAAAAAACTTAATAATAAATTTTAATCAACCTGAATTTAAATACGGAATTACACTTCCATATACATCAATTTTTATAGCACCATCTACAGATTCTTTAACAATAAATAGATTAAAAGAAAAATCCCAGGTTAAAATTATAGATGAGGCTGAAATTAACAATGAAATCTGGTACTATTCTCTACTTAATACAGAATCGAAAATAAATTGTAATGGCTGGATTAAAAAAACACAATTTTCTATGCTTATGGAAGATAGCAATACTTTCTTGTGTGACAAAAATAACTAAATATAAAAATACACTTAAAAATCGACATCCACCTAAAACAAAGGCAAATATAAAAGAGTAACATCAATTAATTTTTAAAATTATTTAATGATGTTACTCTTTATTACTAATTATTTTTTAAAAAATGAAAAAAATCCTCTTTTCTTTTTCTTAACTTTTTTGCCTTGAAATTCTATTTTTTCATTGTTTATCAAAGCAAGTCCATTAGCTTCAAATCTTCTACTTGCTCCTCTGCTTATTCCATTAACTATTTCACAAGCTTCTCTTAAACTCGTATTTCTATTTCCATTGCTATGAGCATCAGACCCAATAAAACTATATATATTATTTTCCAAGAAAACCTCTGCTGTTTTCTTTACTTCTTTTCCAAATAAGCCTGTAATGCTCCCCCCATTTAATTGGAACAAGTATCCCTCATCAATAAATTGATTTATACTTTCTGGATTATTTATAAAATCTATATATCTCTCTGGATGAGCAATTACCGGTGTTATTCCTTTTATCTTAAATTCATATATTGTATCTATAACCTTTTGAAAGTATATTTTATCCATAGGAAACTCTATAAGCATATATCTTGATTCTGCTAATGTTCCAATCTCATTAAGTTTATAATCCTCTAATATATAATTATTGAAAAATACTTCTTGTCCAGGATAAATTTCAATATTTAAATTATTTTCTTTAGCCAATTTATTTAACTCTTTAACATTATTTTTTATATCACTATAGCTTTCTGTCCAATACCCCTTAAAAAAATGAGGAGTTGCAATTATTTTTTTAGTTCCTGACTCCTCAGCTCTTTTTAACATTTCTAAAGACATCTCATAACTCTTAGATCCATCATCTATATTAGGTATTATATGTGAATGTATGTCTATCATTATTTTCCTCCTTAAAAACAATACCTTAATGGTAAACTATTTTTCTTTAGAATCTTGTCCATTTAATATTAACACATTCATTGAACTCATCCTTAGCTTTCATTTTTACATGAATATTTTACCATAATACAAACCCAAATAATACTTATGTTATTTTAATATTTTTTATAGCAAATATTCATACTAAAATAAAATAGGAAGTTATAAAAATAACTTCCTATCTAATCCAACTTATCTTCAAAAATATAGTTTTTAATTTCATCTCTTACAACTTCATTATTAAAATCTAAATAATAAATTCCATCAACTTCTATGTTTTCTATATCCTTATCCCTTGGAAATCTAGCCTGCTCTAATCCATTAGGTATAAGTGTTGCAAAGGTAGTTGCTGTTGAAATTACTCCCCCAGTATCTAAACTAGTCTGTATATAAGGTAAAAAATCACTTATTATACTTGGATACTCTTCCATTGGAGTTAACTTTAACTTCTCAAATATAGAGTTTAATATATTTCTTTGTCTCTCAGTTCTCCTAGCATCTCCTCCATCTGTATATCTTATTCTTGCATAGGCTAAAGCTTGATCTCCAGTTAAATTATATACACCAGGAGAATCAACCCCATTAATAAAATCCACTTCATCTTCCTGTATGTTTATATCAACTCCACCTAATTTATCAATTATCACAGGTAATGATTCCATTTTTACAGCCATAAAATCCTTTATATTAAGTGCAAAATTTTGATTTAATGTCTTTATAGCTAACTCTGCTCCTCCAAAAGCATAAGCATGATTTATTTTATCTTTACCTTCTCTACCAGGAATTTCAACATAAGAATCTCTCATAATTGATGTTAACTTTAATTTTTTATGCAATTCATCTATTGTTAAAATCATTATGGAATCAGAACGCCCTTGTCCTCCTTCATCATCTATACCCAATAAGGCTATATTAACTATTTTTTTATTAACGTCTTCATTGGCACCTAAATTCTTTTCATCTAACTCTATCTTTTCCATCTTTCCTATAAAGTTAGAAGCACCCCACATTCCTAAACCTACAATACCTAAAAACAAGAAAAATATTGTTATAAGAGTTATTTTTATTATTTTTCTCTTACTCATCTTTTCACCCCTTCATTGTTATATTTTATAAAAAATCTCTAAACTCATTTTTACAAATTTGGAAACAGTATGTTAAATGAAATAAATAAGCTGCATCAAATTTTATTTGATGCAGCTATTTACTATTTAGTATTTACTCAATCTCTTCTTTATTATCTTTTTTTAAATTTTCAATTTCTAAATTACTGTGTTCTAATTTTTTAACAAGTTTATTTATCTCATCCTTCTTATAATCTAACTCTTCTTCATAGAAAGAATTTATTTTATAGTTTAAAATCATGATTAAATTTAGTAGAACTTCTGAAGAAGTAAACTCTATCAATGAAATATTTTCTTTTCCTGTACTTTTTATTTCTTCTAAATCTTTTTTTACCGAATAATATATTGATTTTATTTTGTAATTTGAGTTATCACATTCTAAGGCATTACTTATATTCTCAAAAGCTTTGGCATTATTATTTATAATCATATAAAGTAAACATAATATCTCTTTTACTTCTATTAATTCTTTTCTTTTGCTGCCTATATCTTCTAATAAATTTATTGCTTCTAAATAATTTTTGTTCTCTATTAATATTAACGACTTTATATATCCATCCTTTATCAAACTAAATTCTTCCCCATTTATATCATTAATAAATTCTAATGCTTTATTATTTTCATGTGAAATTTCTAAACTTTCATTCCAATACTTTTTAGCCTCTTCAAAATTACAATATAGATAATTTATTATTCCTAAAATATTTAAGATATCTATATTTACATTCCCTGCCTTATGAATTTTTTCTAATAACTCTTCACCATCTTTTAATCTTTTATTTGCAACTAAATCTAAAGCCTTGTCATAAATAACTTCTAAAGCTTCTTCACTATTATTCATATAAAATGCTCCTAATTTTAATTAACAAAATCAAACAAGAAATCTGTAAGCTCTTCATCTAACTTCATAAGTGCCATTTTATCATTATCTATTATAGCTTCTTTCATATCACTCATAATCTCTTGAAGTTTTTCTCTATCTGCACTCGGTAACATTGGAATCTTTCTCTCTGCTAATCTAAAATTAGGCTCTACTAATCTAAATAAGTTATCTGCTCTCCAAGGAACTAAGTCTGCCTTATTATCATTGTTAGAAACTACTTTTTTGAGATCTTCAACTTCTTCTTTTGAAAGGCCTTTTGTAGACATTATCTTTGAAATTTCATCTCCTGTAGAAAGAATTTCTGCTGAAACATTTAAAATACCATTTAAATCATACTCAAAAGTTATATCAATCTTTTCCTTTCCAGTCTCAGCTTTAGGAATTCCTGATAATATAAACTCATCTATTAATGTATTATCACTAACATATCTACTTTCTCCCTCATAAACACTTACTAACACCTCTGTTTGGTTGTCCATAACTGTACAATATCTTTTTGTTACATTTGAAGGTAATTTTGAGTCCCTATCAATTATAGGATCAAATATTCCACCCTTTAGTGCTACTCCTAAAGTATAATTACAAGTGTCTGTAACTATTATTGTTCCTGAATCTCCAACTGGAATATCATTCTTTATAGCAGCTTGTACTGATGCTCCTAAAGCTACTGCTTCATCTGGGTTTACCCCTCTTGCTATTTTTCCTTTAAATCTTTTTTCAAGCATATTTCTTACATATGGTATTCTACTTGAACCACCAACTAGTAAAACTATGTCTATTTCAGCATCTGTGATATTAGCATCTTCTAAGGCTTCATTTACTATATCTTCAGTGGAATCTATTATCTCTTTAACATTATTTTCAAACTCTTCTCTAGTTAATACCATTTCTAAATTTATTGGATTATTATCCTTGTCAGCTCCAATGTAAGGTAATACTATCTCTGCCATCTTAGAACTTGATAAAGTCTTTTTAGCTTCCTCAACTCCCTCTTTAAGCCTAGCTAGAGTTCTACTATCTGATGCATCTAACTTGATTCCTGTTGATTTTTCAAATTCGCTTACTACATAGTCTATTAACTTATTATCAATATCCTTTCCACCTAAGTAATTATTACCTCTACTTACCTTAACATCTAAAACTCCATCAAACATTTCTAGTATAGTTACATCAAAAGTTCCGCCACCAAAATCATAAACTAATATATTTCCGTTTTTATCTACATTATCTACTCCATAAGCCATAGCTGCTGCAGTAGGTTCATTTATTATTCTTTCCACCTTAAATCCAGCTATTTCCCCTGCATTTTTAGTTGCTTTTCTTTGAATATCGTTAAAATTAGCAGGAACAGTAATAACAGCTTCCTCTACCTCTTCCCCTAAAAAGTATTCAGCTACTTCTTTCAACTTTTTTAAAATTAAAGCTGAAATCTCTTCTGGTCTATATTCTTTATCTTGAATTCTTATAATTTCATCTGTTCCCATAATTCTTTTTACTTCTGAAACTGTTAACTCTGGCTTTAGTAAAAGTTGATTCTTAGCTTTCTTACCAACTTTTATTTCATCTCCATCTATGGATACTATTGATGGAATAACATGTTCATCGCCCTCTTCAACATTCCTTATAATACATGGCTTACCATCCTTAACATAAGCTATTTCTGAAGTGGTTGTCCCTAAATCAATTCCTATTATTTTTCCCATTATATATCCTCCTTATTTTTAACTACTACTACTTGAGCTACCCTCTCAACTTTTCCCTTATATATGTATCCTAATTTTAAAACTTCTGTTATCTCATAGTCTTCTCTATTGTTATCCCAAATAGTGCTAACACATTCATGTAAGCTTTCATCAAAAAAAGTTTCTTTTCCATCAATAATAAGAATATCCACATTTATCATTATTTTTTTTACTATGTTGAATAAACTATTCATAGCTTCAACTAACATATCATTATTAGATTTCAAACTAAAGTCGTAAATATATTTTATGTTGTCTATAACATTAATTAAGCTCTTAACAAATCTTTTCTCCCTTATTTCTAACTCTTTATTTATCCTTTTGCTCCTTAACTCTTCCTCCTCACACTTTTGATTTATATAGCTTGTAATTCCTTCAAGCCTATTAGCTATTCTATAAATTTCTTCAATATAATCCTGATTTATATTTTCATTTTGTATTGCTATTTTTTTTATTGAATTTTTTATTTCTTTTAATCCTTTATCTTCTATGAATAAACCCTTATGTCTTTTTTCTTCGCAAATACATCTTAATTCCTCTTCATAATTCAAATCAGTACCCCCTATTCTATTTTTCCTTAAAACTATTTATTACTTTTCTAAATAGATTTTTAAAATTACTAACTTCTTTTCTTTTAGAATAAGGCTCTATAGGCACCTCAATTTTTCTACTTGTTTTTTGTATTTTACTATATATACCTAAAGCATCATTGCAAATTTTTCTAGTTTCTAAATATACGTTTCTATGCTCTTCCTTTAACTTACCTATAGATTTTATTAATTCATTATTTTCAAAGTTAAAATTATTAAAGAATTCACTATTTAATCTTTCAAACTCTTCACTAAATTTAAAATCATCAACCAAAAATTTATCTATAACCTTATAATAAATAATCTTTTTAAATTCATTGTTTATTTCTTTATCTTCTGAAAGTTTATATAAATCTAAAAATAATTTTCTTAAATTCATTATCTCAGTTAATGTTTTGATATCTTTCTCTTCATCAACTAAGACTAGAGCTGTTGCTGTAAGCTTGATACCATTTTTAAAATGAAATTCTTTTAATATTCTATATAATAAATTTAATATTGATGTTTTGACCTCATCATAATTATCTTTTAAAGCAATCTCACTTAACAAAGAACATGTCTCATTAAAATCATTTTTACAATCTAGCTTATCAGACACATCTATAAGCTTTAAATACAACTTATATTTTTGAGAGTCTATATTTTTATTTTCCAATCCATCCTTTAAGATTTTAATAGCCTTGGTATAATTTCTCAATTCACTTTCATTGTAAATTTCAAATAGCTTTAAATAAAAATCCACCTCTGCATTTTTTAATTTCAAACTCTTTTTCAAAACACATTCTAAATTTTTCAAATCATGACTTTCTATATAAGCATTTATTAAAAGTTTATAGTATTCTATATTATTAGGTTCTCTTATAACTAATTCTTTTAAAATTTTAGAACTCTTATTATAATTTTGTCCCTTCATTAAACATAAGGCTAAATCCTTTTTAACCTTCCTGTTATCTGGGTACTTCTGCAAAACTTTTTCAAAATTTAAAACTGCTAAATCATATTTTTTATCTTTAGCTAAATCAATTCCTTCATTAAGAATTTTCTTAACTTCAAAATCAAATACCTCTAAAATATATACCTCTCTTTTTGATTTATCTATTAAAGTTTCATAAGCATCTCTTATAATTCTATATTTATCTGGGAACTTCTCTGGTGGATACTTTTTAGTCATATTGAAATAAGCATTTTTTACTTCATTGTCAGAGGCATCTATCTCAACATTTAACTCTTTAAAATAATCGATCATACATACCCTCCTACCCTTATTAAATAAGTAATATATCTGTATACCATAACTTTATTTCAGTAACTTTAATAATATTCATTGGTAAGCTTAATTTATTTATAAAACTTAGTATGCTATTGATTATGATTATATTTTCACTTTTATTTAAACTTTCCTTATTTGACATAAATTATTTCTATTAATAAAATGTTAATGAATTATTTAATAAGATTAATTAATAATTTAAAAATATAGTTTGATGAGTCTTTGGAGGTTTCTATGGCGGAAAGCCCTATATATAAGATAAAACTTTTTTTTAAGGTTCAAATAATTTTAAGTTTCTTGGTACTAGGAATCACATTATTTTGTGTATTTTCTAAATCACCAATATTGCCTGATTACTTGTTGTGGGCAATTGCATTTGCATTTTGGGTTTTTCAATGCGTAATTGGAGTATTTTTTTCTTTTAAATATAGACGCTCTAAAAGCCTTCTTAACACCATAAAATTATGCTTTATATTCATTGAGAGTGTTCAATTTTTAATAACCTTAATTGTTAATCTATCAGATATTTTAAAACTTCCAATTCACGAAATTATTTTACTAAAAAATATAAAGTTAGTTATATTATCAGTAATTTTACTTTTAATGATTTATATTCTTATAAAAGATATGTTTAAATGTAATATTTTAAAAGACTACATAATTAGAGATTCATTTTTTATTTTTATACCCTTTGCATTTATTATTTATGAAAACTCTAATTACTTTCTATCATCTACTTACTTTTTAGATGATTCAATTTATAGTTTGTTTTTGTTGAACTTAACTAGTTTACTTATTTTTCTAGAAGGATTTCTTACAATATTAATTTTTGTAAAAACAATCTATTTAAAAAATGATAAAAAAAGTAGTTTCCTCTTGCTTATATACTTTTATGTTTCAAACCTTAATTATTATATAATCTCATATTTTAATAATAAATTTTTTTATTATCATTATATATATCAAGGGGCTGGTATAGATTTCTTCTGCTCAATACTAGTAATGCTCAGCATCTACTACTCAACAGTTGAAAAAGAAAATAATTTTAATATAGTCTTAACAGATGATTCTTATACTAATATAAATAATTCATGGATAAGTGTTACCATAGGTATTTTCCCTGTAAGCTTCGCTGCAATATATATAGTTTCATCATCAATAATAAACGAAGATTTAAATGGTCTTGAAAGTCTAATCATATTACTACTTATTATGATCTTATTATTATTTAGAGATATAATCTTAAGAAGAGATAATTTAAAGTTAATTGAAAGCGTTAAAAAAGCAAATGAAATTGATTTTTTAACTAATATGTATAGTAGAAACTATTTTTTAAAGCAACTTGAATCTAAGCATAATAACTATGCTCTATTTTTTATAGATATAAAGAGTTTTAAAGATATAAACAATATTTTTGGACATGTCGCTGGAGATAAAGTTTTAATTGAAGTTTCTAACGAATTAAAAAAACTTAGACTCTTGTTAGGAAAAGATATTTTATATTGTAGATATAGTGGAAATGGCTTCGCGTTAATGTCCAGAATTGACCAAGTTGATTCTATTTTAAACTTATTTGATAAATTTGAAGACATAACTGTAAAGCATAATGCGGATATTATACATATTAATTTTAATGTTGGTTATTCACTAAATGAATCTAATATCAATTTAGACTTATTAATTCAAGAAACAGATTATGCATTAATGAGAGCAAAAAAGCTTAAAGTACCTAACAATGCAATACTTATGTATGATGATAATCTTAAAACAGATTTAGAGCATACAAACATACTAAAGAAGGATTTTAAGGATGATCTTCTATCAGATAAATTCCATTTAGTCTTTCAACCTAAAATTTCTGTAAAAACCTTAAAAGTTGTTGGTTTTGAAACCTTACTAAGATGGAAACATGATACTTTAGGATATATATCTCCTGCTAAATTCGTTCCTATTGCAGAAAATTTAGGAGAAATATCATCTCTTGATTTGTATGTATTTAAAAAAGCTTGTGAATTTCAAAGAAGTCTAATAAAACAAAACATTAAACTCAAGTGTAGTGTTAATCTTTCTTTAAACACATTAAAATCTTATGATAAAATTTGCGATATACTACATATTTATAGAGAGTATGATATTCCAAGAAATTCAATAACAGCTGAAATTTTAGAAAATGTTTCATTAAATAATAATACTAGAACAATATCATATATAAATCTACTTAGGGCAAATGGAATTTGTATTTCAATAGATGACTTTGGAACAGGATATTCTTCTCTTAGCCAAATATCAAATTTATATTTTGATGAATTAAAAATCCCTAGAGAATTTGTTATTAATGCAAGAACACCTAATAAAATAGCCGTTATTGAAACCATATCTATATTGGCTAAAAAATTAAATGTTACTTCAGTTATAGAAGGTGTAGAAACATATGAAGATTTCAAATTATTTAGTGGATTAGGATTTGATGTTGTTCAAGGATATTATTTTTCTAAACCGTTAAATAGGGATGAATTTATAGAATATATAAATTCTACAAAATTAAATCTTGTTGTTAAAATTGATAAAGATATCAATCCTGATAAATAAAATTAATAATTACTTATATAAAAAGCATTATATAGTTTTTATACAAAACTATATAATGCTTTATTTTTTATCTATCTATGATTATAACTACATTTTTTGCTATAAAAACTAGCTTTCTTTTACTCATTTCTATCTCTTATTGCCTCTTCTAAATCTTCATTACTAAATACCATACGTACTTCTATACGTCTATCTTTCTTGGTTTCTTCTAAGTCATATTCATCATATCCTCTATCTCTTTCTTCTTTAGAAGAATAATTTTCGAACTCTGACATACCTGATGCTTTAAATTTCTCCCCATGAAGATTTTCAAGTTTACTATCTTCAGGCATCATTTCATTTAAAAAGCTAATTGCTCTTTCAGTAGATAACTTTCTTCCATGGATTGTTCCTCCAGCAAAATCTGTATGTCCTACAATCTCTATATATTCTATTTTATCTTTTATATCTTCATTAGATAAAAGCTTGTAAAATATGTCTCCTAGTTCAGCTGCTAATTTCTTTCCATCTTCCTTTAAAACAGCACTATCACTATCAAAAAATGTTTCCGTTTTTATATCAATTTTACCTTCTTCTCTGTTAAAATTCATTACTTCCTCATCAACAGCATACTGATTTAATTCTCCTTGAACTTTATCATAAATTGTTTCTCTTTCAGCAGCGATATTATCTACAAAAATACTAGAAACCCCAATAGAAGTAATTAATATGAAGAAAAAAACTAAGGTAACAGTGGTCATTATATCAACAAAGGAAGGCCAATAAGAAGGAACTTCTTGTTCAGTTTTATATTTTCTTCTCCTAACCTTCATTTTTAACACCTACCGATCTCTTTACCATCTTTTTGCCACTCTGAGCTTACTTTTCCCATCTCCCTTTTTCTATTTGTACTTCTACTTAGCTCTTCAGTAGCTAAGCTTATATCTCTTAAAGGAACATTTAATTTATCAACTATACTAGATGAAAGTTCCTGTGTTTCTCTTTGAAGAGCATAATATATTCCATTTGCTACTTCATTTTTCATATTTGAAACATTATCTGAAAACTTATTTATTCCCCTCTCAAACTCTTTATAACCTTCATTTAATCTTGAAATTTGATTAGATACAACTTGATTATTCTTATTTTGTTCTTCCTTTATGACTTTAAATGCATCATTAAAAGTATTGTATCCTCTCCTAACCTCATTACTTTGAACTTCTAATCTCATACAAAGCTTACTTATTTCCCTCTTGTTATCATTTATAGACTTAGATAGCTCGTTAAAGCTTTCTTCAAGTTTAATAGCCTTATTAGAAAATTTGTTATTTGTACTACTTACAGAATTGCAAAATTCTGTACTTATTCTACTAAACTTTTCTAAATTTTCTCCAAAACTCTTTATAGGCGTTTTTATTCCCATTACAGATATTCTAAAATCAGCTACAATATTATCTAAGTCTTTCATATGCTTATTCATTCCATTAAAAGTGCTTGTCATATCTAATGTATTTCTATTTATTCCTTGAACTAAATTATTTATTCCCCTATTAAATAAATCATCCAATTTTACCGAAAGTTCTCCTAAAACGCCATTCATAAAATCAGAAATCATATCTTTCTCTGATTTCATATAAATAGAAAAAAGTATGTTATCTAAGTAATCTTCAAAAACATCATAAAAATCTTCTTTAGCTCTCTTTAGATTAATATTCAGACAGTTTAATACAACTGAACCTATAACCCCTACAATACTAGTCCAAAAAGCACTAGACATACTAGCTAAAGGCATATTCATACTTCTTGAAAAATCAGCCATACTTTGAGTTCCATTAGATAAAATTTCGGTTGTAGCCATAATAGCAATTGTCAGCCCTAAAAAAGTTCCTATAAGACCTAGAGCTATCGAAATAGCTGGTAATATATTAGCAATGCTTTCTTCTTTTAATATTTTTCTATCTATATTCTTTTGAATTATAACCTCTGTATTTATATTATCAGTTCCTTTAGTTGCACTCTTTCTAAATTCATCTGCCATTGACTTCAATTCACTATTAAAGAATTTAAGTTCTTTTTGATTATCTTTATTGGGTACATTTACCCATTCACTTTCTTGAAAATCCTTTAAGAGTCTTTCATATTTACCTTTAACTCTTATGTTATAAATAACCCCCAAAGATATAACTATTAAAATTAATCCAACACCAACATAACCCAAAATATTTTGAGTTAAAAATGATTGTAAGATATTTCTTATAATCTCCATTATAAAAATACTCCTCCTAAAATTATTAATCTTTATATGAAATATATGATGGTAAAAGTATTTTTATAATGACTTTCCATAATAAAATTAATCCTAATTTAAATAAGTAAAAGGCTCTGTTTTAAATCAGTGTTGATTTTTAGATAGAACTGTAAGACCATCTTAATGAGCAGTTAGTATTGCATTATCTACGTAAGAATAATAGCGTTAAGAAGCTTTTTCTGTTTGAGCGGAGCGAGTTTAAAAGCTTTAGCTATTATTATGGAGTAGATAATAGCAATACTTTGCGAAATTAAGTATGTCTGAAGGGCTAGCTAAAAATCAACACTCACCTAAACAGAGTCAAATAAAAAAATATCCTATTAAATAGGATATTCGAAAATTTAAATTATCTATATAAAAAATAAAGGCTGAAGAAAATTTTCTTCAACCAATTCCAAAATAAATACTAACACGCTATAAGTATTTACTATATGTAGACAGTATCACATTCTGGTTAAAAATTCAATAAAATCTACATATTTTTCTCTATTCTTTAAAAATTTTTATCAATTTATTGAATAAATTTACTTTAATATTGTTTTAAACGACAAAAATAGCCATATTAATCAATTTTATAGTACTAAGAATTATATACTTGAGAATTTTGAGTTTGCCATCTCCAAGAATCCTCACACATTTCTTCTATTTCATACTTAGCTTTCCAACCTAACTCATTGTTGGCTTTAGTCGGATCAGCATAACATTCTGCCACATCACCAGGTCTTCTTTCTATTATCTTATATGCAATCTCTCTTCCACTTACCTTTGAAAAAGAATTTACTAAATCTAAAACACTATAACCTCTTCCTGTTCCTAAGTTATAAATAACAAGACCAGGGTTTGTTTTTAATTTTTCTAATGCCTTAAGATGTCCAATTGCTAGATCAACTACATGAATATAATCCCTAACTCCCGTACCATCGTGTGTATCATAGTCATTTCCAAAAACACTTAGTTCTTCAAGTTCTCCAATAGCGACTTTAGTTATATATGGCATTAAATTATTTGGAATTCCATTTGGCTCTTCCCCTATTAGTCCACTTTTGTGTGCACCTACAGGATTAAAATATCTTAAAATGCATATATCCCAAGTATTATCTGACTCATATAAGTCACCTAAAATTTCTTCTATCATAAGTTTAGTTCTTCCATATGGATTAGTAACTGATAACGGACATTCCTCATGACACGGAACAATCTTACAATCTCCATAAACAGTAGCTGACGAACTAAACACAAATTTTTTAACATTATATTTTTTCATAGTTTCTAATAAAACTAATGTGCTAACTAAATTATTTTTATAATACTCTAATGGTATTACTGTAGATTCTCCAACAGCCTTTAATGCTGCAAAATGAATTACTGAATCTATATCATTTTCCGAAAATACTTTTTCTAACCCATCACTATCAAGCAAATCCATTTTATAAAATCTTATATTACTTCCTGTGATTTCTTTTATTCTATCTTTAACTAATTCCTTACTGTTGGATAGGTTGTCTACAACTACAACCTCATGTCCCTCATTTATTAATTCAACACATGTATGGCTTCCTATATAACCAAGCCCTCCTGTTACTAATATAGCCATTTTTCTCCACCCTTTATACCATATTTAGTGCTCCTTTATAAACTTGCAAATCAAAGTTAAACTTACACTTTATTACATTTTAACATGAATTAATTGGATATTTTTATATATTTTTGTAAATACAAACTACTTTTTATACACATAATTTATATTTCATTAAAGTTTTCTTTCCAAAAATTCAACTCTTCTAGATGTTCATCAATTAAGGAATCTTTTATATATTTAACCTTTTTTCCGTCTGTATTTCTATATCTAGTTTCACATACCTTTACTAAAAATACTGTTATGCCTTCATAACACCTCAGAACATTTCCTATTCTATAACTTCTCTTTTCTATATTGGTATCTCCATATATAAGCCTACTGCTCTGTATCATAGGAATGAAATCTCTAAATCTTTGCTCTATAGCCTCACCTAAATTAGTAGCAGAACATAATAACTTGTAAATTCCTATTAATTTATTTTTATCATCTTTTGCGTGTTCTAAGAGCTTCTTCATTTCATCTCTTGCTGCTTGTATCTCCATCATTTCTTCATCTAAATTTTTATTTATTTTGTTTATCTTAAAGACCTTAATGAAAGGACTCTTTATATTCTTTATAATAGACTTTTCATTACAATCTATCATTAAAAGTTCTTTAATAGGTCGTATATCATAATCATTTATTACATATTCACTACTGACTTCTTCTCCTAAAGTAGCTTTTATAGCTTTTCTTTCTAAAATACTCATATTTTTAGCATATTTAGGTACTAGTGTTTCTAATATATATATTTTTTCTTCGTTTATTTTGTTAACTAAATGCTTTATATCTCTGTTTTCATTTTTTAATTCTTCATAATATTTTTCTTTTTTACTAGAAAATAATTCTTGAAGTTCTAAAGCCCTACTATATGCTTCGTCAAAACCTTTGGTAAACATTTCTCCTCCTGAACTACAAATTAAAACTATATACGTCCCCTATATATTTATTATATATCACAAAAGTAAAAGTTCTAAGCCTTTATAGAATTTAAAATAAATATTTAAATTACTTGACTTTATTGATATGTTAACGTATAGTTAAAGGGTAGTAAATACAATTTAATGACGCGGGATGGAGCAGCTGGTAGCTCGTCGGGCTCATAACCCGAAGGTCGTAGGTTCAAGTCCTGCTCCCGCAACCACAAAAAAGGTTCTGTAAAACAGAACCTTTTTTTATTTAATTTTTTATTTAAATTGAATATTTAGTTTTAAATAAGACTATGTTTTAAACTATTGTTGATTTTTAGATAGAACTGTAAGACCATCTTAATGAGCAGTTAGTATTGCATTATCTACGTAAGAATAATAGCATTAATAAGCTTTTTCTTATTTTTTACAGAGCCTAAAAGAAAATAGCTATATCAAAACAAGTTGTTTTGATATAGCTTAGTATGTTTCTATTTTTCTAATCTTTTTAAATCTCTTCTAATGTCTTTTTTTAATTCTTTATATTCTTTTTTATATTCTATAGCTTCTTTATTTAATTCTCTAATCCATTTTTGAGCTATTTGTTCTTCATGAACTTTAAAGTGTTCGTATTTTTTATATTCCTTTAAAGCTTCTTTTATTTTCTTATCTAATTCTTTAGTATCAATTAATTTCCCACAATCTTCATCTAGTAAATCTTCATATTCTCTGAAAACTTCTAATAAAGCTTTCATAGCTTCTCTTTTTTCTTTTTTATCTTTTAAATTATTTAATAATCTTTTTAAAATATTTTTGTGTTTAGCAAGTTCAGGATCTTCTCCCTCATCAGCTAGAGCAACTAGCATTTCTAATTTTTTCTTAGTGTACTCTAATGTAGTATCTTCTAAGGCATCTTCTATTCCATATTGTCTAAGAAATTTTCTAAATTCTTTCATATCCGCTGCATCATTAAATGGTATAAATTCTTCTACTTCAATATCTATTACTTCTTTACTCATTTGTATTACCTCCTAAGATAAATACAAATACTATAGTTTCAATGTAGAATGCCTCTACACTCAAGCCTTAGTATTTATATAATTATTTATTAATTATATTAATACTAAGCTCTATTCTTTAAAAGGATTCCAATCACTAGTTATTAATATTTTTACTTTAATTATAAAAAAAAATTATTTTTCCTATTTTTTAGTAGCTAAACTTAAAATATTTTAATAGTAATCGTTTTTTTTAATTACTTTTAAACTCTACACATTAACACTTGCATTTTTAGATTTAACATTAAAGGCTAACTTTAATAAAATAGGTGTTACTATTGTCGTAACAACAACAACGATTACTACTGGTGCTAAAAATTCTGGTAGCATTAACCCCATTGCAATTCCCTTATTTGCAATTATAAGAGCTACCTCTCCCCTAGATACCATTCCTGTTCCTATTTGAATAGCTTCACTATTACTATAGTGGCATAACTTAGCTCCTAGACCACATCCTATTATCTTACTAATTATAGCTATCAAAAGTAATAATATCGCAAATATAAAAATGGATTTAGTCATAGTTGTTAACTCTACCTTTATCCCTATACTAGCGAAGAATATAGGTGATAATAACATATATGATAATGTTTCGAATCTAGAATTTAGATATTTCGTTCTATTTGAATCAGATATTACTAACCCTGCTATAAATGCTCCAGTTATATCTGCTACTCCAAAGAATTCCTCTGCTACGAAAGACAACAATAAGCAAAATACAAAGGCTATAATTACAAATCTTCTTAAATCTTTTTGATACCTTTCATCTAGTTTTATGAATGCCCAATGGAATAGGTATCCTGATAATCCTGCAAATATAAAGAACATTACTATTTTGCCTAAAACTAATACTACATTAATTGATGGATCTGCTAAACTTGTTGTTAAGGTTAAAGCCACAATACCTAAGATATCATCAATTATAGCAGCTCCTAGTATGGCATTCCCTGCTCTTGTACTTAATTTTCCCATCTCTTTTAATGTTTCTACTGTAATACTAACTGAAGTTGCTGTTAATATTATTCCAATAAAGACATTTTGTAGAACAATGTTAGGATCAGCTCCCTTATTAAATATACTCGCAATAAAAAATCCACCTATAAGTGGGATTATTACTCCAAGTACAGCTATTATAAATGATGCTTTACCTGTTTTCTTTAATTGATTAATATCAGTTTCTAATCCTGCGGTAAACATTAAAACTATTACCCCTAGCTCTGCAAGTTGTTGTATAAATTCTGTTTCTGATAAAACATTTAAAACTGCTGGCCCTAAAATAACACCAGCAAGCAAAGCTCCAACAACTTGAGGCATTCTAACCCTTTTAGTTATTAGCCCAAAAAGCTTAGTACTAATAAGAATAAGTGCCAGATCAAATAAAAATTCGTAAGATAACACTATAAACCCCTCCCTATTTTAAAATATGCATTACTTCCAATTATAGTTTTAATTTCTAATTATTTCAATATTTTGTAATTTTAAATTTAATTAATCTGTTCAAACAACGCTCTATTTATTCCTACTATTAACTTATTACCTCCTTTAGTTTTTAACTATAAAGAGTACACAATAATATATATTCTTATTAAATTAAATTTACTTTCTTTTTATTAAAGAAAATTAAAATAGTCCAATTAAGAAGTAAAATTTATGCTAAAATTAAAATTGCCGCTATATTCTAACAAAGGGGGATCAATATTTATGAAAATTTTAGTTGTAGATGATGAAGTGAGCATATTACAACTTATCAAAATGAACTTAGAAATAGAAGGTCACATTCCTATAACAGCTGAAAATGCATTGGATGCATTAGAATTAGTAATAAAAGAAAGGCCCGACATAATAATTCTAGATGCTATGTTACCAGATATAAGTGGCTTTAATCTAATACCCAAAATAAAAAATATAGATGATATACCCATAATTATGTTAACAGCTAAAAGTGATATAAATGATAAACTTTTAGGTCTTCAACTAGGTGCTGAAGATTATATAACTAAACCCTTTAATAGCACTGAATTAATGTTAAGAATAAACATAGTTAGCAAACATATTTCAAGCTCTTGTGAGAAAAAAGTAAAGGATTTAATAGTTGGAGATCTTACTCTATTATTAGATGAAAGAAAAGTCCTTATTAATTCCGAATACATAAATTTAACATTTAAAGAATTCGAAGTTTTAAAATGCCTTTGTCAAAATAAGAATAGAGTTTTTTCTAGAGAAGAACTACTAAACAAAGTTTGGGGATATGACTTTGAGGGAACAACTAGAGCTGTAGATATCCTAATTCAAAGACTTAGAAAAAAATTAGGTCCATGTCAAAACTACATAAAAACCCTATATAAGGCTGGTTATAAGTTAGATGAAGAATAATAAAATGAAATTAAAATTAAATTTAAAGCAAAAAATCATTTTAACTAACTTATTAATATTAACACCTATAATAATTTTTATATTCATAATAACTTATAATGCTTTGAATAAAAACTTAATAAACAATTCAATAGAATACCTACTTGATAAAAGTAGAACAACAGAATCTTACATACTTAATTTATTTTCATCAAATGATTCTGAAAATAAAGAAGATATCATTAGAGATAATGCACCATTCATAGCTTCAACACTTAGTGAAAAATATAATGTAAGAATTCAAATAATAAGTAATTCGGCCCAAATAATATATGACTCATCATCAGATGAGGTATCTTTATTTGGTTCTGATATAAATGAAGCTTTAAAAGGACAAACAGCCTATATAGTAGAAAAAATAGACAATACTCCTACTATATTTCTTTCTAGCCCAATATTTTATGAAGGAAAAGAATATGGTGCCATAAGATTGATTTTAATAAACACAGAAGCTTATGAGATATTAAGAAATACATTAACAATATTTATTATTAGCGGATTACTTGCAATAGTGATTGCGATATTTTTAATAAATACCTTTGCCAAGGAATTAGTTAGTCCTTTAGTTATTTTAAAACAAAAATCTAAAAACATTTCTGAAGGTAACTTTAAAGAAGAACTTCACATAACAAGTGGTGATGAGGTTGAAGATTTAGCTAATACTTTTAACATAATGAGTGAAAACCTTGATAAACACATAAATGAAATAAAATCTGCTAAACTGCATCAAAAGAAATTTTTTGATAATGTATCTCATGAATTTAAAACACCATTAACTGCAATAATTGGATTTTCAGAAATAATTCCAAAATTAAATGATAAAGAAAAAATTATTCAAAGCTCCTCTATTATAGAAAAAGAAGGTAAAAGACTTTTAAACTTAGTTGAAGAAATACTTTTACTTGCTAAAAGTAATAAAGATACTTTTGAAATTGAGTATACATATATTGATGCTAAATCTCTAATAGATGACTGTTTAAAAATCTTAAAAATAAAACTTGATAATTATGACATTAAAGTTGAGAGAAATTATGAATCATTCTTTATATATGGAGATTATGATAAAACTAAGCAAGTCTTTATAAATATAATAGATAATGCCATAAAATATAGTGGATGTGAAACTCTCAAAATCTTTACTACGAAATCTACCAATAAAATAGATGTCATTATAGAGGACGATGGAACAGGCTTCTTAATTAAGGATGAGTACATAAATCCTAAAGGTAATGGACTTGGAATAAAGATTTGTAAAGATATAATGCAAAGCCAAAGTTATGGCTTCAATATAGAAAGTGAACTAGATGCAGGAACTAAAGTTACACTTTCCTTCTTTATTCGTAAAAAAAATAAGAATAAGGAGGCTACAGATCCTTATGAGTAAGAACTTTAAAAACACTCTTGTTATTTACTTATTTTTTATAATAATCATACTTGCTACATATATTTATTATTCTAATGATATATATAATTCTTTGACTGTAGTTAAAAGTTCTAAAGAAAATAAAATTGATTTAAATATTAAGATACCTGATAAAATAACAATTTCAAACCCATATTTAGGTACTGCCATAATTTCAAATAAATCTGAACTTAATGAATTACTTCAGTATTTTAATAAGATATGTGTAACTAATTCAAATAATGAAAATACGCTTCCTTTAAAAAATACATTATCTATATCAGGTGAAATTTTTTATTTAAATGGTGATAAAACACCATTTGAAATATCAAACACATTAAAATTAAATGGAGAAAGTTTCTCAAACAATTCCTATTTAATAAATATGCTAAGAAATGATTTGAAGGATGCCTTCTATACAGTTAGCAACTTTGAGTCTATATTATCAAGCCCTGATAACTTAATTACCTACAAAAAAGATGGTGTTGTCAAAAATCTTTCAAATGATTCTAAAAAATTTTTATTAGAAGATTTTAAAACATTAAGAATTATGAATGATAATAAGGATTTCTTAAAAACTGATTTAAGCGAACTTCCAAAGTACCATTTAACTCTATACCGATATGCTAAAGAAGGAGATGTATCTAATAATACTTTTTATATAGATGTTTATAAAGACTACGTAATTATACAATATCTAGGTGATGAAAATGGTAAAACTATTTATTTAAAGGGGAATTTAAATGAAGAAATTTTTAAATAAAAAAATTACCTTACTATTCATAATTATTATTATTTTTTTACTAGCACATTTACATATTTTAAAAAAGGAAAAAGCTCTAAGTACTTCAGATATGAACCACATAGTTGTTTATGGCTCCTTAAGAGAAGAGGAAGGAAAATACCTTCTTGAGAAGTTTAAAAGTGAGTATGATTGTACCTATGAATATATAAAACTTCCAACAGAAGAAGCAGTACAAAGAATATTAGATACAAAGGATAATCCCCAAGGAGATATTTTTATAGGCGGAAGCTGTGATGCTTATGAAATTCTTAAGAAAAATAATGCCTTAGGAGATTATAAATCACCATCAGCTAATAATATTCCTACAAAATACAAAGATTTAAATGGATATTGGACTGGCTTTCAAATAACTCCTCTTGCAATAGGTATAAATGAATCACTATGGAAAAAAATTTTTGGAGATTCTGTTCCTTATCCTACTAAAATTGAGGATTTACTAAACCCCCAATTTAAAAATAAAATAATACTTCCTAATCCACAAACTTCTGGTACAGGATACACTTTAATGGCATCCCTTTATCAAGAATTAGGAAGCGCTAAATTTGAGGATTTCATAAAAAAACTTAACAATAATGTTGCTTCCTCAACTATAAGTGGGTTTAATTCAATTCAAAGAGTTGCCTCTGGAGAGTACTTATTAACTGTTAATTTTCTAAGTGATCAACTTATAGAAAATAAATCTTCAAATAATATTATTAGCATAGTTCCAGAAAATGCAGGATGGAATGTAGATTCTATAGCCTTAATAAAAAATTCTAAGCATAAGAAAATAGCGAAAAAATTTATAGACTTTGTATTATCAAATGAAACCTCAAAAAATCTTTCTAAATTTTCTAAGGCTATTTCAACTAAAAACTTTGACACAAATCAATTTAAAATATATGATAAATATAACTTCTACCTAGCGGCTGAAGATAGAAATAAAATTATGAAAATACTTTATACCAACAAAAATTAATTAAAATCTCTTAAATGTTACATTTATGAAACATTTAAGAGATTTTCTTGTTTAATTCTTATCTTATTATTAATGAGTAAACTATTTCTTGAAAACATTAACACAAATAATAGGAGGATTATAGAATGTTTGGATTTTTTAGCCCAGCTCCAGCAATACCTAGACTTCCAAAAGATAAAGTATCATCAGCATACAAAGCTTATCGTATTCGTATGTTTCTTATGATATTTATTGGATATACAGGTTACTACTTAGTTAGAAAAAACTTTGCTGTAGCATCACCATATTTAATTAATAACTATGGATTTTCAAAAACACAAATAGGACTTATAAGTATGGGACTTGCTGTATCTTACGGTTTAAGCAAGTTCATTTTAGGAAATTTATCAGACAAATCAAACGTAAAGAAATTTATATGTTTTGGACTTATTGCATCATCTGTAATGAGTGTTCTAATGGGATTCGCTCGTACAGTTCCAATCTTCTTAATACTTATGGTATTTAACGGATTCTTCCAAGGTATGGGAGCTCCCCCATGTTCAATAGTATTAGGTAAATGGTTCTCTCAAAAAGAAAGAGGACTTAAGATGGGAATTTGGAATACTTCTCATAATATAGGTGGAGGTTTAATAGCACCTATTGCAACTTTATGTTTATTAGTATTTGGACAAAACCATTTCCAATCAATATTTTTTGTTCCAGCAATAATATGTACACTAATAGCTTTATTCTGCTACGTAATTGGAGCTGATACTCCAGCATCTGTTGGTTTACCTCCAGTTGAAGAATATAGAAATGATTATCCTGAAGTTAAAGCAGATGTTAATCCAACAACTTTATCTTCAAAAGAAATAATGGTTAAATACGTTCTTAAAAATAAATATGTTTGGTACTTAGCAATGGCTAATATCTTCGTTTATTTAATAAGACAAGGGGTTGTTAACTGGATTCCTATATATTTACAAGAATCAAAAGGATTCTCAGCAGCTAACGCTAACTGGGCAATGTTCTTATTTGAATATGCTGCAATACCAGCATCAATATTACTTGGATGGCTTTCAGACGTTGTCTTCAAAGGAAAACGTGCTCCACTTAGTATTTTATGCATGATTGGTGTTATATTTGCTACAATAGCTTATTGGCAAACAAATAGTACATTAATAACAATGATTGCTGTTGCATTCATAGGTTGCTTCATATATGGACCTCAATTATTAATAGGAATGAACTTAATAGACGTTGTACCTAACTTTGCTGTTGGTTCTGCTACTGGTTTCTCAGGACTTTGCGGATACCTTCTTGGTGAATTCATGGCTGACTTCGTTTTAGGTATGATAGTTGATAATTTTGGATGGAACGGTGCATTCATATTTATCATAGTAGGTGCATTCATAGCATTAATTCTTTTATCTTTAACTTTAAAAATTAAAAAAAATGTAAAAGAAGAAAATAAAGTAGCTTAATATTTAATCACATATAAATAAATATATACATATATAAATCAAATAAAGGAAACTAGATGGCTCCCCCTTCTAGTTTCCTTTTTAAGTGAATCTATACTCTTAATTCTTTAAAATTAGCTTTTATACCATTTCCCCATCCCTCAGCAGTTTCAATATTAGGCAGTGAATAGTATTTGCCTTTAACTAATATATAAATATTATCATCTACAAAATTTTTATCTTTAAAAAATTTAACTCCTTTTGGTATTCCATTTGAACTATTATTGGCAATAGGTTCAAATAATTTAGGTATCTTTTTCTTAACAACACCAACAAACTCCAAATTATTTATTTTTTCTTCATTATCCTCTGATGAATCAATATTTAAAACATATAAAGTATCATTATATTTTAAATAAGTCCATCCATAGGATTTATTATACTTAGAATATTTAATTCCAACTAATCCAATAACTAAAACTAAAATTAAAATAAACGAAGCAATAATTTTTTTAAGCACAACCACTCCCCCTTATTTATAACTCATTTTAAATTCAAACAAATTCAAATTAGTTATAATGTAATTTCTATAACTGATTGCTTTTATACAAATAGTTTAAAGTACTTACTGGATTTCCCCTTAATAGTTTATTGCCATCTGTATAACCTTCTTCTCTACCTTCTAATTCTTTAATTAGTATTTTTCTTAAATAATTTACTCTATCCTTATATTCTTCAGAGTCTATAAGATTAGTAAGTTCATTAGGATCCTTTTCTAAGTCAAAATATTGCTCCTCACCTCTTTGAGAAAACCATAAAAATTTATCCTTCTTAGTTACAATGTAATGATTAGAATCATCTCCAAAGGAATGCTCACCATGGATATATTCTCTCCAAGTTTTATCTTCACCTTCTACTAAATCCTTTAAGCTTAATCCTTCTACTGAATCAGGAATTTCAATATCCGCAAAATCTAATAATGTTGGCATGATATCTCTAAGTTCTAAAACTTCATCAAATACTTTACCTTTTTCTCCCTTTAAAAGATTGCCTGGATCATAAATGAAAAATGGCACTCTAGCACTTCCTTCATAAGGAATAGCCTTTCTAAACCAATTATGATCTCCCATCATATCACCATGGTCAGAAACAAATAGGAATATTGTATTGTTTAATTCTCCGTATTCTGATAAAGCTATTAAAAATCTTCCTATTTGATGATCAATATGCGTTATTGATCCATAGTATGCTGCCTTTGCTCTTTTTAATGCTTTTTTATTTATTATTCCCTTTATACAATTTATATCTTTTCCTCTATTATCCTCATCTATTTTAACAGCCCAGTCTCCCATTAAAGGTTCCGGTAAATTTTCATCCTTATACATATCAAAATAAAACTTTGGTGGATCTAGTGGTGAGTGTGGTCTAACAAATGACATTTTCAAAAAGAATGGTTTCCTTGGATCTCTTCTTCTTAAGAAATCTATTGATTCATTAACTACCCAATTAGTAGGGTGTAAGTTTTCCTCATATCCCCACGGTCTAGATACCCATGAATTACAATCAAGCCCTATATCTATTAAGTCAGCATTATGTCCTTTATTTTCTCTAAACCATTTTAAATAATCATCACACTGCTCTATTTGGGTAGCTGCCTTTCCATCTTTATTTCTAGCAAAGTGTAAATAACCATCATGTAACATAATATTATGAAATCCACAAAGATTTCTCTCTGGATAAACGTGCATCTTTCCAATACATTGAGTGTGATAACCAGCATTTGAAAATTCTGAAGCTATGGTATTTTCATAGTTCCATTCAACGCCATCTTCATATCCAACTCTTCCATGTGATTTTTGACTCATACCTGTTAAGATTGCTGCTCTAGCTGCAATACAACTTGGAACTGCTGTATATGCATTTTCAAAGTTATATCCTTGAGTCGCCATCATATCAAGATTAGGAGTTTCTATAAACTCATTACCATTAACCCCTAAACAGTCTCCTCTCATTTGGTCAACCATCATTAAAACAATATTTGGCCTCATATTTACTTCCCCCATTTTTCCTCTTAATTATACCTATTTAAATATATTATAAACTTTTCATGAGCTTATGTAGATTGTCTATTTTTACATATTTATTTACTATTTTTAAATACTTATATATAAGTAAAATGAACTTATAAAATAGCTTAAGTAATCTTTAAATAAGGCTATGTTTTAAACAAGTGCTGATTTTAGATATAAACTTTCTTCGAAATTAAATTAGGTCTAAATCTCTAGGCAAAATCAACACTCAATTAAAATATATCCTAAAATAAGAATATACAAATTAACTTACTTAATATAATAAATTTAAAGTAAAAAAGTTCTCAAAATAATCTTATTGATTTGAGAACTTTTTAATTAGTATTATTTATTTTCTTCTAATAATTTTTTTATTTCTAATCTACAAGCAAAGCACCCATAAGTATTAGCCTCTGTCTCCTTTTTCACTTTTTCATAAGTATCTGCTCCATTTTTTATGGCTTCTATTATTGTTCTCTCAGATACTTTTTTACATCTACATACAATTTTATCATTATCTATATTACTCAAATTAAACATCTCCTTGACTTAAAATCTATTTTTAGCTTACCACATAAATTTCCCTTATTAAATAAATTAGTAATACTAAAAGGCTGTGTTTTAAACTAATGTTGATTATTAGCTAGCCTTCAAGAACTAGCTAATAATCAATATTCACCTTAAACAAAGCCTAACAAAAAAGCTATGCAAATATTTTAACCTCTGCATAGCTTTTTATGAATTTATTTAAATATGTGTCTTATATATTCTTTTGGATTATATATAAGTATTCTAGGCCCTGAAAATTTCATTACCTCTTTAACTTTTTCTCTCATGTCTTTTTTATAACAATGAATAGGACACTTTTTACAAGAACTTTTTTCATTGCCAAACTTACAATAACTTAATCTTTTATGAGCATATTCTTCTAACTCTCTACACTCATCACAAAGATTTCCATTTGAATTTCCATGCTTTTTCTTACAATAAAGCTTTATCATCAATGTTATTATTTCTTTTTCCTTATCTATTCTGTTCAAAAACCTCACCTACTTTTACAGTTTTAATCCTAAATATAAAATAATAGAACTTAAACATCATTAGTATTACTATAAATATTTTTAGATGAATACTATTTGATAGTATCAACGGAAATAATAACATAATATCAGCTGTAAGTAATATAGTTAACTTTGTTTTTAAAGTCATAGACCTATTTTTTTCAAAACTTTCTAAATGCTTTTTATATATCTTTGTCCCTTTGAACCATTTATCAAACTTGTCTGATCCTTTAACAAAACAGAATGCTGTTAATAATAAAAATGGTGTAGTAGGCAATATAGGTAATATTATTCCTACTATCCCTAACCCTAATGAGAGAAAACCTAAAATAACATAAAAAATTTTAAACAAGTTCATGTTTCACCTCTTCACACTGAATTAAATTACCCTTGTTAATTCTAAATATCTTTTCACATACCCTAGTTGTAGACTTTCTGTGAGTTATAAGGATAAGAGTTTTATCTTTTAAGTATGTTCTTATAGACTTAAGTATTATTCCTTCATTTAAGGTATCTAAATTACTTGTAGGTTCATCTAAAATTACTATTTCACTTTCTCTTAAGAAAACTCTAGCTAGTCCAATTCTTTGTTTTTCTCCTGAAGATAAGTTTCCTCCTAATTCTCCTACTCTAGTTTTATATCCATCCTCTAAGGTCTCTATGAACTCATGTATTCCTGCTTTCTTTGCTGCTTCTTTTACTTCATCTAAAGTTGCACCTAGCTTTCCTATTTTAATATTGTCTTCAATACTCATATTAAATAGACTTGTTTCTTGTCCCATTAAGGCCATTTTCTTTCTTAACTCTTTTGTCTGAATCTCTTTTACATTCTTATTTTCTAGACTAATTTCACCCTTTGTAACATCCCAGAATCTCATAAGTAATTTTACAAAAGTACTCTTTCCAGTTCCACTTTCTCCAATTACAGCAATCTTATCACCTAAGTTTATATCTATGTTTACATCTTTTAATACATCTTCTTTTCCCTTATATGCAAAAGAAACATCCTTATACTCTATTTTGTTTCCAACTTTCATTCCTTCTCCTAAAACTTCTTCTACAGAAGGCTTTTCATCTAAGATATTAAAAATTCTTTGAGCTGAAGCAAAAGTTAAAAGAAGATTGTTAGATAGATTACTTAAGGCTACAACAGGTCCAAAAGAAGATGCTATTAAAGTAACAACAATTATTAATTCTCCTATTGTCATAGTTCCTTTTAAAACCTCTAAATAAGCAACATATAAAGCTATAAGTATTGTTAACATTATGATTAAATCACTAAAGGCTCTTATTATTCCCTCATGTTTTTTTATAACCTTTTGCTTCTCATTTAATTCTTCAGAGAATTTTTTTATATTCCCTCTTCTTTCATTACCATTATTGAAAATTAAAACCTCTTTAATTCCTCTAAGAGAATCTAAAATATAAGAATTTGTTTTTCCGAAGGCTTCTCTATATTGAACACCAGCTTCTTTACCAAAGCTACTACTAATATAAGGAACACCAAAACCTATTAGTATATAACCAATTATTCCAACTATACCCACTTTTACATTTATACTTAATAGTATTAATCCCATTATAGAGTTAGTTATAATTGCTATACTGATTGGCGCTATAGTGTGAGCATAAAACACTTCTAAAAGCTCAATATCAGAAGTTATCATTGAGATTAGATTTCCTTTCTCCATACTTTCCAGCTTAGCTGGTGCCAGTTTCCTAAGAGCAGAAAATACTTTATCTCTTAATATAACTAATATTTTAAAAGCTATATAGTGACCACTTAATTGTTCTCCATATCTTAAAGGGCCCCTTAATATTCCAAGTACTATCATTAAAATAAGAGCTGTTTTAAATGAAAAGCTTATAGTGCTATCTATTAAACTTGATATTGCTACGCTTCCAAAGACAGTTATTCCTATAGCTGCTAAAAATCCTAAAACTCCCATAAATACTGTTATAAACATTACAGTTGCAAGAGGTTTAAGCTCTACTATAAGCCTTTTCATTATTGAAAAACCTGATTTTCTCATTTATATAACACCTCCTATTTCTAATTCATTTTGATAATTTACCATACTATAATATTTATTTTTTCTTTCCATAAGATCTTTATGACTTCCCTCTTCAACTAGAATTCCTTTATCTAGCATATAAATTCTATCTGCATTTTTAACGTTAGCTAGTCTATGAGAGATAACTATTACTGTTTTCTCTTTTGCTATTTCATTTATAGATTTCCAAATCATATTTTCACTTTCAACATCAATATTTGAAGTTGCTTCATCAAAGATTATTACTTCTCTATTTGCTAATATAGTTCTAGCTAAAGCAAGTCTTTGCTTTTGTCCTCCTGAAAGCTTTGATCCACCTTCACCAACTTCTAAATCTAATTTTTCCTTTTTAGAATTCACAAAATCTAAAAGGTTAGCTTTTGCTAAGGCATAATTTATTTCTTCTAAAGTTGCATCCTTCTTAGCTATTAATAAATTATCCTTCACTGTTCCATTAAATATATAACTGTTAGTTGATATTATGGATACTCTATTATAAAGCTTTGAAAAATCGATATTATTTATGTCCGCTCCGTTTAAAGTTATCTTTCCTTTTGAAGCCTTATAGTTATTTAAAATCAATGAAGCTATAGTACTTTTTCCACTTCCACTTTCACCAACTATTGCTACATATTCTCCTTTATTTATTGATAAAGATATATCCTTTAAAACTTCTCTTTTTCCATCATAAGAAAAACTTACATTCTCAAGAGATATATTTGATATTTCATTAAGATTATTATTTAAAGAAACTTTACTTTCATCAGCTTCTAAAACCTTGAAAATTCTATCTGCAGCAGCTATTCCATTCATAGCAATATGGAAATATGATCCTAATAATCTAAGAGGTATGAAAAACTCTGCTGATATTAATAGAATTACTATCATTCCTCCAAGACTTACTGTTCCAGCTCTAAATTGTAATAAGGCCACTATACTTCCAAGGGCAGCTCCTCCAAAAGCAATTAAATCCATAACATTTATTGAGTTTAATTGCATACTTAAAACTTTCATAGTTATCTTTCTAAAGCTTTCAGCCTCTTCATTCATAAGTTCATGTCTTTCATTATCCACATCAAAAACCTTTAATGTTGTAAGACCTTGAAGGTTTTCTAAGAATGTGTTTCCTAAATCTGAATACTGTCCCCAATATTCCTTTAATATTTTCTTTGCTATTTTCATTATTAATATTATTGATATTGGTATTAAAGGCAGACAAAGTATAAATACTAAAGCTGCTTTAAATGAAATAAATGCTAAAGCACAAAATAAAGTTAAAGGAGCTAAAATAGAATATATTAACTGAGGTAAGTACTTACTAAAATAAACCTCCAAGGCCTCTACCCCTTCAACAGCCATTTGAACAATTGATGATGTTGAATCCACCTTATCATATCTCATTCCAAGCTTTAAAAGTTTCTCATATATCTTATCTCTAAGAGTAATCTTAACCATCTCTGAAGATTTATATGAGAAGTGCCCACTTAATAAATTCACACAAAATCTTATTCCTAAAAGGCCAATTAAAATTAATATTTTCTTGTTTAAGTTTTCAATATTTCCTAAGCTAAAAAGTTCCTGAATACTAAATCCAATAACTATTATTGTCATCAGATTACAAATTACAGAAATCCAATTCATTAAAACAGTTAAACCTATGTATTTCTTAGATTCCTTACACAAGTTTAAAAGCCTCTTGTCTATCATCATAATTCCTACACCATCTTTCTGAAGTTTATAAAGTTCATCTAACAAATAGTTTTCGGTATAAAATAAACCTCTCCAGTTTCATTACACTTATTAATAACACCATTAACCTTATAAACTTCCTTTAATAATTTTTCATCTATTACATTCTCTGATTTTCCCTCTTTCACAATTTTTCCGTCTTTCATGACAACAATATTATGACTATATTTAATTGCTTGATTTATGTCATGTAAAACCATAACAACAGTTAACCCATTATCCTTATTTAACTTTCTTACAATCTCTAATATTTCTATTTGATGAAAAATATCTAAATAAGTTGTTGGCTCATCTAAAAATAGTATTTTAGGCTTTTGAGCTAAAGCCATTGATATAAAAGCTCTTTGTCTTTCTCCTCCCGATAAATTCATAACTCCCTTATGCTTTAAATCATTAAGTCCTGTACATTCTAAAGCCCATTGAATTATGTTTTTATCTTCGTTATTGTTACTTTTAAAGTATCCTTTGTGAGGATATCTACCATAGGCAACAAGCTCCTCAACCTTTATATCCTTTGGCACACTATTTTGTTGATGGACAGTTGCTAAAACCCTTGCTATATCCTTATATTTAAGATTGTTCATATTTATATCCCCAAGATAAACATGTCCAGTTTTACTTTTATTCAAAGCACATAATAAACTTAACAAAGTTGACTTTCCACTTCCATTTGGCCCAATAATAGTGGTTATCTCTCCCTCTTTTATATCTATATTTAAATCATTGATGATATTTTTTTCTCCCCTGTAATTGAATGATAATTTTTCTCCTCTAATCATCTACATATCACTCCTTCTTAGTAGATATAAGAAGAACGGTGCTCCAATAACTGCCATAATTATTCCTGCTGGTATTTCATATGGCTTTACTAGCATTCTTCCTATTGTATCTGCAAGTAAGACTAATGCTCCTCCAACAAATATTGAAAAAGGAATCAAATATCTATGATCAGAGCCAATTAATATTCTACAAATATGTGGTACAACTAATCCAACAAAGGAAATAATACCTACAATAGCTGTTGATACACTCCCTAAAAATACAGCTACCACTGTTATCAGAATCATTTGTAAATCTGAATTAAAACCTAAACTTTTTGCATTTTTATTTCCTAAAACTATAACATTACATGATTTAGCTAAAATTAATGCAAAACCCATTCCTATTATTGAATATAAAAATAAAATTTTAACTTCATTCCATGAAGTGGCAGCTAAGCTTCCACTTATCCAAGATTGTATATTACCTGCACTTGGGCCACTCCCTATAGTTAATATTTGTGATAGTCCTCCTAAAAGAGCATTTATAGCAGCTCCTGCAAGGACAATTCTCATAGTATCTAACTCTTTTTTATAAGCCATTAAATACACGACTATACAAGAAACAAGTCCTCCAAAGAAACCTACTATTGGTCTTAATAATCCTGAAGCTGGCATAAATATTATAAATATTAATGATACTAAACATGCTCCAGAAGATATTCCCGTTACTTGGGGATCAGCCAAAGGATTTCTTATTACTGCTTGAAGTAATACCCCTGCCAAAGCAAGATTTCCTCCAACTAAAGCAGCTATAATTACCCTAGGCATCCTTAAATCTTTTATTATTCCTATATTTCCTTCATTACTTCCACTTAAAAGTCCTTTTATTAATTCACCAAAACTTATATCAATACTTCCTAGTTTCAAGGAAATTATCATTAATATTAAAACTATTAATATTGATAACCCTATATATAAGCTTTTTAATTTATTATTTTTCACCATATATTATTTCACCTAACTTATCTAAAGATTCTATTACTTTTAGATTTGCACTCATACCAAAGTATCCATTTTCTAAGTAATGGACCTTTCCTTCTTTAACAGCCTCAATTCTGCTCCATGCTGGATCTGAAGCAAATTTTTCTTCAGCCATTTTTTTAGCTTGCTCAGGCATTCCATGAGTCATAACTAATACCATATCTGGATTTAGCTTTACTATTTCTTCATTGCTATATGAAACAAATGGCTTTTTATCATCTTTAACTATATTGTTTGCTCCAACCTTATCAACTAAGTTTCCTATGTAAGATGAAGGAGTAGCAATCATCATACTTCCTGGTGCTGCAAATACTAATAAAACATCCTTTTTTTCTTCTTCAGATAAATTTGAAAACTCATCTTCCTTACCTTTAAGTTCATTTAATATTTCATTTGCTTTTTCTGTCTTATTAAATCTTTCACCTAAAGTTGATATACTTGTTTTTAATCCTTCTAATGTAGTTAAATCTATAAATTCACTAGGTATATTGTTATCAGTAAATAGTTTTTTATAATCTTCTCCTAAGGTATCTACAGATACTACAACATCTGGATTTAAAGATTTTATTATTTCTAAATCTGGATTCATGGGATTACCAACCTTAACCGCATCTTTAGTACTTTCAGGCAAATCATAAGAACTAGTTGGAACTCCACTTACCTTTACTCCTAATTCATCTAATATTTCTGTTACAGCAACAGAGGTTGCTACAACAATCTCTTCTCCATTTTCTTTTTTTAAACTTTCCTTTGATTCTCCAGAGTTATTTGAACACCCAATAACTCCAAATCCTAAAAGGCATGTTAAACCTAAAGCTATCCCCTTTTTTAAAAACACTATTTTCCCTCCACTAACCTATTAATTTTGCCTTAACTATGTATCTATCTTTTCCTCTATTTGTACATGTAACTATGGTCATTGTTTTCTCATCTAAATTTTGATTCAAAACATCAATATCATTAGGGGAAGTGACAAAAATCTCATTAATTTCATACTGAAATCTATCAGTTAAAGTTGTGATTTTTATTTCATCTCCTACTTGAAGCTTGTCTATATTTCTAAAGACCTCATTATTTATAGTATTTCTATGCCCTGCAATACTAAAATTCCCGACCTCTCCTGGCATAGCAGTATTTTCAAAATGACCAATATTATTTTCTAAAACATCTAAGGTGCTCCCCTCAGCAATAACTGTATGTACACCTATTTTCTCTATATCTATTAAAGCTATTCCATCTCCATTTTTTATTTCTTCTAAAGTCTTTTTCTTCTCTTCTTCTGAATAATTAAACTTTTCCTTAAAATCTTCTAAAGTTTTTTTCTCAATGTTACTTCTATAAAGTTTTCCTATAAGAACTGTAGAAACTATAACTAAACCTAAAATAAATAGTCCTTTAGCTAGTTTATTTCTCATATTACTTCTTCCTTTTAGCTATTACTAAGCCAGTTATTAGAGCAACTATTATAACTCCGCCACCAATATAAATGCCAATATTCTTATTCTTTTCCAAACTTGTTGCTGTACTTATAGCCTCTTCACTTTTTCCAGTTGCATCAGAAGCATTTTCATTATCACTTTCCTTATTTTCTACTTTAGGCGCTTCTAACTTTTCAACAAGAGTTAAAGTATCGAATTTTGGAATTACCTTAAATTGAACATCTCTTTCCATAGGTCCTACATATATTTTTGCTTCTAGCTCTGAATCTTTATTAGGAACCTTAACTTTAAGCTTTATTGTTCCATTCTCTTTATTTTCCTCAACAACCTCAGCAGCTCCATCATTACCATCTACTAAGATTCTGAAATTTTCCATATATTCTGTTCCAGAAAAACCTATTGTATATTCTGTTTCATCCCCTAAAACTTTAAGTTGCATAGTCTCATTCAAATAACTTCTAGCCATTGACATTCCTATATCTGAATCATGATAAACATCATTTTTAACCTCATATATTCCATTTTCTAAATTTTCATTTGCTAAAACACTAATACTTCCTCCAACTCCTATTAAAGAAATAATCAATGTCAACATACCTAATAAAACAGGTTTTAAAAGCCTCATTTAAAATCCCTCCATTTGCTTAAAAATAGTTTGAGAGGAACTCCTCTCAAACTAAACTACTTTTATTCTTCTCTTTTTTTAATAAACATAGAAGCTCCCATCATTGCCATTCCTAATAATGCAACTGAGTTTCCTCCCATTGCTGAACCAGTCTGTGGTAATTTTGATACAGTAAAGTCTTTTACAAACTTCTTAGTATCTTTTAAAAGCTCAACTTTAAAATCAACATTTCTACCCATTGGTATTACATATAAACTCACTCTAATATCTGCATCTAAATTAGGGATTTCAAATCTTAATTTAATTGAATCACCATTCTTAGATACAATTTTATAATTAGCATCTTTACCATTAACAGTTATCTTGTGATCTTTCATGAACTCTTGACCAGTAAATGTTAATGTTAAATAATTCTTTCCATCAATTTCTTCTAAGTCAGATATCTTATTTAAATATTTTCTTGCCATATCAACACCAGTCTGACTTTCATGAACAACCTTATTTTCTATTGTGTATAGTTTGCCCTTAGTAACTTTATTTTCTGTAACTGTACTACTATTTTCTTTGTTAGTTGTATTTGTATTGTTAGAAGAGCCTGTACCATTACTTTCTGATTTATTCTCTTCTTCTATAGCAGGTTTATCTTCTCCACTAACTAATTCTAAAGTTCCTTTATTAAGTATTGTTTTAAAGCTTACATCTCTCCCCATTATGCTTACAAAAGCTGTAACAACTATATCTGCATCAAGATTTGGTATCTCAAAAGCCATTGTTCTATCAGCTTCATTTGGTGTTGCTACCACATCTTTACCATTTACAGTTATTCTAAAATCCTTAAAGAATCCAAACTGCTCTTCATTAAACTTTAGTGTAAGAATCTTTTTATTATCTTTTACTTCTAATTTACTATTTTTAGATAAGGCCTTTCTTGCCATGTCATTTCCTATCTCTTGATTTCCATCCCCAATATATGACACGTCATTTTTAATATTGTAGATACCATTTTTCAATTGATTTGCATCTACTATTTCCCCTTTATTTCCTTCACTTTCATTTTCCTTATCTTCATTTACACTTCCATTATTTTCTGAATTATTATTGCCAGAATTGTTGTTTCCTGAACCTTCTTGATTTCCATTATTCTCATTTTCACCAGGAATATTCTCATTTTCTTCATTACCTGAATTATTATTCTCTTCTGAATTATCTTCTAACTTCTTAGCTGTATCATAATTTAAAATAGTTTTGAAACTAACATCTTTTCCCATCATACTAACTAATGTAGATACCATAATATCTGAATTTAAATCAGGTATATTAAACTTTAATGTCCTATCTTCCTTATTTATCTCTGTATCTACTTTTTCTCCATCAACTGTTACATTGAAGTTCTTTAGAAAATCATATAAATCCTTATTGAAAGTTAATGTAACTGTATTTTTCCCTTTTGATATATTAATTCTTGAATCTTCTGATAGCACTTTTCTAGCCATAGAATTTCCTGTTTCTGCATTTCCTTGTCCAACATATTGAACTGTATTTTTAAGAGTATAACTTCCATCTTCTAAAATTGCTTTTTTATTAACTGTAACTGTTATTGTTTTTTCATCAAATTGACCAGCAGAATCTGTAACTCTATATTTTATAGGATATTCCCCAGGAATTTCTGCTTTTCCATCTTTTATAAATGATGTATCTCCAATTATTTCAACTTTTAAATTTGAATCTTCCTTATCAGTTCCAATAACTCCAGATAATAAATCAATAGCATCTCCTTGAGTAACACTAATATCCTTAGCATTATTTATAGTAGGTGCTTCATCTAATAAAGTAACAGTATTCATATCATTAACTAAGAAAAGTTCAACCTTTCTTCCCATTATTGTTATGAATAATCCTATTTTCACCTTCGTATCAGGTGATGGTACTTCAAATGTTATTGATTTATCATCTTTATTTTCATCTACCTTTAAATTTTCTCCTCCAGCACTAACCTCAATATTGTTCATAAATCCATATAAACTACCATTAAAGTAAACAGTCATTAATGTTTTGCCGTTTTCAATCTTAAACTTTGTTTTTTCTTTTATAGCATTTCTTGCCATATTTTCGCCTGTAGAATTTCCTTCTTCAACATATGAAGTTATATTATTAGCTTCATATATTCCATCTCTAAGCCCTTCTGAACGCACAATTGCAGTTCCACTATTCATGTTAGTTGCTGCATAAACAGTATCCGCTCCTACTCCAACTAACATAGATGTTACAAGTGCATATCCTAAAATTTTGTTAATTTTCTTTCTACCCAAAGTTAATCCCCCTTTTTACTTTCCTTTTCTATTGAAAATGATTATCAATAATGTTAATATACTTATATTATCATAGATTTTTGTAATTGTTTTTCTCTATATTAGGATTTTTTTTAATATATTAACTTTAAAAAGGAGGATTTTTTGTGATTTTTGTAAAATCAGCTCTTGTAGATTTTTATAATTGTTGTGAAGTGCCAATAAGAGTTGTAGATAATAATATGAATATTATCTCCGAAGTGGGTTATTCATCTTTTTATGATTATATTTTTAATGATCTAAACTTAAATAGTAAATTTGATCGTTCGTATTTAAAACATAATCATAATGATTCATTGCTTATTAAATTTGAGAATAATATATCTTTTTACTCATTGTTTAATCATAAATCAATTGATAAAAATTTGATCTTTATAATAGGTCCCTTATATCTAAAAGAAGACTTAAAAAACTCTAATGATGATTTAGAATTATATAAGATACCTTTAAAAACTAAATCTTGTCTTAATTACTACAATTCATTATTAAAAATAATATTAGAGGAAAAACTTAAGTCTAATGCTACAGTTTCATACTCTCCTTATATTTGTAGAGCCATAGATTTTATAGAAAAGAACTATTCAAAAGAATTTACTATAGATTCTCTTTGTTCAGAATTTAAAATAAATAAGGCCTACTTTTGTAGTATATTTAAAAATGAAACTGGTCAAACATTTATAAATTTCTTAAATAATTATAGAATTGAAAAAAGTAAAGAATTGCTCAAAGACCTGGATTTATCACTTTTAGATATAGCACATAAAGTAGGATTCAGTAATCAAAGCTACTATTGTACCGTATTTAAAAAATTCACTAACCAAACCCCTTTAAAATATAGAGATTCATTATATAAAAAAGGTTTGTAAACTCTTATTAAAGTTTACAAACCCTTTAATCTCAATATGACATTTTAAAATATTTAGATATAATGTACTTGTTAGTTGATATCTGATAATTTATTTATCATCATTTCTATATTAAATTTTTTTCATTTTCATCAATAGAAATTATTCCTTTATTAATTCCACAGTTTCCTTAGCTATCATTAATTCCTCATTAGTTGGAACAACATATGCTTTAATTTTTGAGTCAACTGTTGATATTTCTGCAAGCTTTCCTCTAATTTTATTTTTTTCTCTATCTATAGCTAGTCCTAAAAATTCTAAGTTTTTCAAACATTCTTCTCTAGTCTCTGGAGAATTTTCACCTACACCAGCAGTAAATACTATTACATCTACGCCTCCCATATTTACTATAAATGAGCCTATTTCAGCTCTTATTCTATAGTGGAATATATCTAGTGCTAATTGTGCTCTCTTATCTCCTTCTAAAGCTGCATTTTCTATATCTCTAAAATCTGAACTAACACCTGAAATTCCTAGAACTCCTGAGTTTTTATTTAAAGCTTCAGAAACTTCTTCTATACTATATCCACATTCCTCAATTAAAAAAGGTATTATTGATGGATCTATGTTACCCGATCTAGTACCCATTGGAATTCCTGCAAGTGGAGTAAATCCCATAGTTGTATCTATACATTGTCCATCTTTAATTGCTGATATACTAGCTCCATTTCCTAGGTGACAGCTAATTATTTTTAAATCTTTTATATCTTTTTCCATAACTTCTGAAACTCTATGAGCTACATATTTATGTGAAGTTCCATGGAATCCATATTTTCTAATTTTATGTTTTTTATATAAATCATAATCTATGGCATAGATATATGCTTTCTCTGGTAACGTTCCATGAAAAGCTGTATCAAACACAACTACCATTTTCTTATCAGGCATAAGACTTTGACATGCTCTTATTCCAATTATATTTGCTGGATTATGCAGTGGTGCTAATTTACTACATTCATTTAAGTACTCTATAACCTCTTCATCTACAATTACTGAAGAAGAGTATCTTTCTCCACCATGAACCACTCTATGACCTACTGCCGTAATTTCATCAATCGACTTAATAACTCCAACCTTTGAATCTGTTAAAGTGCTTAGTACTATATCTATAGCATCTTTATGACTTTTTATTTCTTCTTCTATTATGTATTTTTCACCTATTTCATTTTTTTGAACTAACCTAGCTTGGTCAAGTCCTATTCTTTCAACTATCCCACTTATGATATCATTTTCATTAATCATATCAATTAATTTATACTTTAATGATGAACTTCCGCAATTTATTATAAGTATTTTCATTTATATTCTTCTCCTAATTTCAATTCAAATGAATTTAAACGTTTAAATATCAATCTTACAATAAATTTTATATTTTAATTGAATAGATTTCAACTACAAATCCGAAAAAAAATTGTAAATTTTTTTGTAAAATCCTTATTCTAAATCAAATAATATAATAAATCTAAAATATGAATTTTATGTAATTAGCAAAATGTTTTTAAAAATTTTTTTATTACCAAATTACTAAAATATTTTTTACTCCACCGCTAAAACTAACTTAAAAACACTTCTATAATAAGCGCTTTTCATTAACCATAAAATATTGTTGGAAATTATAATTTCCAACAATATTAAACTACATATTAATAAATACTATAAAATAATCTATTTATTGTTAATCATAAGTATTATATTTTAACTTCTTTCTATTTTAACCTTACTTCCACCTATTCCTGCTTCTGCCGGTGTTAATATTAGTTTAATTGGTACTCTATTTTTTATAGACTCAACGTGACTTATTATTCCTACAGATAATCTTTCATTATGGAGTCTTTCTAGTGAAGTCATAACTACATCTAAAAGATTATCATCTAAAGTGCCAAATCCCTCATCTAAGAAGAATAATTCTAAAGGTGCTGTTCCTTTTAACTGTATTTGTGATGAAAGTGATAATGCTAAAGCTAATGAAGCCAAGAAAGTTTCTCCCCCTGAAAGAGTTGAAGCATCCCTCTCTGCTCCTCCGTTTTTATAATCTCTTATTATAAACTTACCATTTTCATCAACTTCTAATCCATAAACTCCATTAGTTATATCCTTCAGCTTTTTAGATGCCTCTATTGATATATATTTAAGCTGATTTGCTGCTATGAACTCAACAAATTTCTTGCCTTTAAATAATTTTTCTAAGTCGCTTAAAAGAGCTAATTTATGCTCTTGTTTAGCCTTGATTTCAAGTATATCCCTTTGTTCCTCAAGCTTTTTCTTTATGGATTCCATCTTAGTTATAAGCTTAACTCTTAACTCCTGTACTGATTTTAAAGCTTTTTCACTTTCTTCTTTTTTCTCTAAGACCTCTTTCCATTCTTCCTCTGATAAGCTCTTTCCGTCTAATTTCTTAATTAATAGTTCTATATTAGCTCTAACTTTAATTAAGTTATTATCATATTCTTCAATAAGTACCTTAAACTTTTCTTTCTCCTCCTTAGATAGGATGCTCTCTTTAACCTCTTCTATTGTTTTAAATCCCTCTTCATTTAAAGCCGCATTGACCTTTTTCTCTTCACTTTCTTTCCTTAAGTTTAATGAGTTTAATCTTTCTTTAATAACTGCTACCTCTTGGCTCACATTAATAAATAATTTTTCTAATTTTTCTTTTTCTTCGCTTAATCTTAAATAAGATTTCTCTATATCTTCAATTTCTAACTGTACATTCTTTAATAACCCTTTAATATCTATTCCTTCAATAGCTACTGATGAATCAATTAAACCATTTAAAGCTTCTTTAATCATTCTTTCTTTCTCTCTGTAGACTTGTACCTTACCATCTAATAATGACTTTTGCTCTAAATATTTATCTTTTAACCTATCTCTTTTTCCTCTTAATTCCTCTTTTAATTTATTTAATTCTTCTAATTGTAATCTTAAACTTTTAATCTCTTTCTCTAATAAGACCTTTTCTTTATCCTTTTTAGCTATTAACTCACTTTCTAACTTAATATCCTCAATCTTAAGCTCAGCCTTTAAGAGATCCAATTCAGAATTTTTTAATTTCAATTCTTTTTCTAATTCTTTTACTTTTGAAGCTAATTCCTTTTCTCTAACTATTTTTTCGCATAGAATAACTTCGGCTTTATTAAATATGTTTTCTAAATTATTTCTCTCTTCTTTTATCTTTTCTAATTCTTTTTCAAGATCTTCTTTCTTAGTTTTAAAAGCATCTATTTTAACTTTTAAATTATTGAACTCTTCTTCTAAATCTTTTAATTTTTCTTCTTTAACGTCTCCTATTTCCTTAATAGCAGCATTTAATTCATTACTCTTCTTAGTTTCATACTCTAAAGAAGCTTCTATCTTAGAAAATTCTAAAATAAGTTCTTTTAATTTTTCTTCACTACTTTCTAATAAAGTTCTTTTTTCCTTTGAAATATCTAAATTAATTTTTTCAACATTATCTAATTCATGATGAGTTGATCCACAAACTGGACAACATTCTCCTTCTATTAAACTTTCCCTAAGTTTATGAGCTAATTCTTCAACTTCAACCTTATTTATATACTCTCTAAGATCTTTTACTTCTTTTTCTAATAAGGACTTTTGACTTTCGAATTCTTTAAGTTTTTCCTCAAAGTTGTTTTTAATCTTTAATGACTCCTCTAAAGAACTCTTTATTTCTCTATATTTATTAAGCTTTTCTCTATATTCTCCAATCTTTATTTGCTTCTCTAAAATAAAATCGCTATCTCCAGGAGATTCTTTTAAAAGTTCATCTAACTCACTATTTATTTTATTTAAATATTCTAATTTCCTCTTTAAATCCTGTTCTGCTTTCTTTTTATCTTCTGTAAGTTCATTTATATATTTTTTTAATTCAGCGTCTTCATCTTTTACTTCATTGAACTGTTTAAATAGATTTTCATAAGAATTTAAAATAAATAATCCACCATTTATTTTTTCTTTAACTTCTTCATCAACAAAAAGTTCTTCTTTTTTTTCTTCTTTTGCCTTTAACTCTTGTTTTAAATTTTTTTCATTTTCTTCTATATCATTTAATTTAAGATCACATTTAGTTCTCTCATCAAAAATTTTCTTACAAATTTCTTTTAATTTAACTCCATCAGATTTTATTTGAAAAAGAACTTCTCTCTCCTTTTCACTCTCTAATAATTTTTCCTTTTGCAACCTTAAGTTTGGTAATTTTTCTTCTCTTTTTTTAGTGATAGCTTCAAATTTCAATTTATTTTCTTCTTTTGCACTAACTAACTCTTCTAAGTTCTTATTTAAATCTCTAAATTTAATTTCATCTTTATGTATTTCATTTAAGATTTCCTCAAAATTATCTATAAAAACTATTACTTTTTCTGCCTTATTTGAAGCCTCAACCTTTTCTTTAAGAAACTTTATCTCATCACTTTTACTTACTAGACTCTCTTCCTCGTCTTTCTTATCATGAAGTTCTTTTTGAGTATTCCAAACTCTTTCTGCTTCTTCGAACTCTTTTCTTATTTGCTTTAATAATGCCTCTTTATTTTTAATACTTATGTTAACTTCATTTATTTCTTCTTCTTTTTCTTTTAGAGATTCTTCACTAATACCCTCATATCCTTTTAGTTGTCCCTCTAAAACATTCATTTTATCTTTTTCTTTTCTTATTTCTGAGCTAAGTTTACTAGAAAGATCATCTCCATACTTTCTTAAATTGAATAATCTCTCAAGCATATTTCTTCTTTCTTTTCCCTCTAACTTAAGAAATTCACTGAACTTTCCTTGAGGTAAAACCACAGTTCTCATGAAATCATCTAATTTTAATCCTATGATTTCCTCGCACTTAGAAGTAACAGCCTTTGCTTTATCTTCTAATACATCCTCACCTCCACCTGTTATGTCAATTATTTTGGAGCTTCTATTTCTTATTCCTCCACTTTTGTTATCTCTTTTAAATTCTCTATCTACCCTATATCTTTTGACCTCTTTACCTGCTATTTGAAATTCGTAACTTACATAAACACTATCACAATTAGTATTTATATAATTTGAACTTTTTCTAGCAATATCACCATATAAAGCAAGAGTTATACCATCTAAAATAGTAGATTTACCACTTCCAGTTGGTCCAAAAATACCAAAAAGCCCTCTTTCAGTTAGCTTTTGAAAATCAACAACCTGCTTATCTATAAAACTATTCAATCCTTTAACTTCAAGCTTAATTGGTTTCATCCTCTTGATCCCCCTCCTCTTTAACTATTCCAAGTAATAGCTCTACTAAATCATCCTGAGGCTTAACCCCTCTTTCTTTTTCATAAAAATCAGTAAATAACTCTTCAAAAGACTTTTCTGAGAAGCTTCTTTCATCTACTTCCTCTTCATCTAATGTTATTTTAGGAATTATTTCAATAATATCATCCTTAAGTTTCTTCATAGTTTTTATTTCATCTTCTCTTATATACCTATCTGTCTTTATTTCTAAATAAACCCAACAATCTCTCTCTTTGTTTTCTTCACATTTTTCAATAGCTTCATCAATGCTATTGCATCTCCAAACCTCTATAGGCTTATACACTTTAAACTTTATTTCATCTATGTCAGCATCTTCACTTGCTTTAACATCTATAAGAAAACACTTTTTCTCAAAGCTTATTTCTTTCTTATTATATTGAAGTGGAGAACCTGCATATCTTATTTTTTTATCAGTTCCTGGTAAAATCATTGGCTTATGAATATGTCCTAAAGCCACATATTGAGCTTCCTTTGGAAAACATTCTTTATCAACTATGAAACTTCCACCGAGCTCTATATTTCTCTCTGAGCCAGTATTTTCTGCACCTGTTGCAAAAAGATGGGATACTACTAAGTTTATTGTGTCTTCTTTAAAGTTTTTCTTAAGTGAATCAAACAGTTTTTTTATTCTGTCACTATAACTTTTTACTCTTTCTTCAGTTTCATCCATCGCTCCATATAAGACCTCATTTAATCTCTTTTCACTTGGATATGGAACAGTTAATATTACAGTTTTTTCTCCATTTATATCTAATTCAATAAAGCCTTCACCTGAATTTAAAACTCTATTATTTCCATACTCTCCGACTTCAACAACACTCTTAGGTGTGCCAACCATTATAATGCCATGTTCTCTAGCTAATGGGCCAGCAGCAACTAATCTTTCTGGATTATCATGATTTCCTGATATAACTAATGTCATTCTTTCTCCATTAGCTGAAATTTTCTTTAAAGTATCATAAAACATTTTTTCTGCTCTAGCTGGAGGATTACTAGAATCATATACATCTCCCGCTATAATAACTAAATCTATATTATTATCCTTAACTATATGAACAAAGTCCTCTAGAAATTGTTCCTGTTCATCCATACGGCTTAATCCTTCTAAATTCTTTCCTAAATGCCAATCAGCAGTGTGAAGTATTCTCATACCTACTCTCTCCTAACACTCTTAAATTTTATATTTTCCCTTTTCTAGTACGTCAGCTTATATTCTTATAAATATTATACTAGACCTAATTTATATTTAATAAACTTTTTATAAAAACTTATATTCTAATAAAAAATCATATCATTTTAATACTTATATTTTTCATTAAAATGATATGATTTTTATTAATAATAATTATTTTTAAATAGTTATTAGCATAAATTTTAAAGAAATACTTATTTTATTATCAAATTATATAAAAATTATTATTTTATGAACACAATTCGCAAAATAATACATTTGATACCCTTAACCCTAAAGAGTATATTAAAACCATAGAAAAGGTTACTACAACTTATTAATATATTTTATCTAATATCTTATAGAACCTTAAATAGAATTTACGAGGTGATTTTTATGAATTCATTCATGATTGATATAAAAAATAATAGTAATGATTTACATACTGTAGCTGAAAAAACAGGTTTCTTAAAAAGATTATTAGAAGGTACAGCTTCTATAGAAAGCTATGCTGAATATCTTTATAATCTTTACGAAGTTTATAAAGCAATTGAAATTAATTTAGAAAAAAATAGTGAAAATAAGGTAGTTAAAGAATTTGTAACTCCTGAAATTTATCGTGCTGAGGCAATACTTAAAGACTTAAAATTCTTCTTAGGAGATAGATTAAATACTATTCAACCTTTAGCTTCTACAAAAGCTTATGTAGGTAGAATAAATGAAGTAGGTGAAACTTCTCCTGAGCTTTTAGTTGCTCATGCTTATACTAGATATCTTGCTGATTTATTTGGTGGAAGAACAATCTATGGAATGATAAAAGATTTATATAAAATCGATGAAGAAGGTTTGAATTACTATAAGTATGATAATCTTACTGACAGTCCAGAAATGAAAGGCTTTGTTATGAATTATCATAATAAACTTAATAATATTGAATTAGATGATCAAATGAAAGAAAGATTCTTAAATGAAGTCTCTAATTCTTATGTATATAACATAGCAATTTCTAACGAAATAGATTTTATCAATTTTAGTAAATAAAAAAAGCAAAACATTTAATTAATATATTCTACAAAACAATTCTTCAAAATGAGCTAGATTTATCTAGCTTATTTTTTTATAAATAATTAGAGCTATGGTTTAACCATAGCTCTTCCCCTAGTAATGCCATTTTACCGATGATTTTGCCCGTAAAATATCGGTCTTTGTGAGGTCTTTTCACTTTGTATACTTCCCTATTTTTTAATTTATAATCATACTTTCTATATGCTTTTTAAACTTATCATTTAATTCATATATATAAACATTGAAACTTCTCTTCAACTTTTTCCATAAATGCTATTTACTTTTTATGAATAAACATTGCTTTTAGTTGCTATTTATTAAAATAATATTTATAATATATTTTGCTTTGATAAAAAGTAATGATAAATAGGAGGTTTAGTGATGAATTTTGATATTACTCAAATGTATGAGAAACTTTTAACTTGGATTACAACTAATGGATTTAAATTACTAGTAAGTTTAATCTTACTTTACATTGGTTGGAAACTTATCAATAAGGTAATTAAACTTTTAGCTAACATACTTAGACAGAGAAATATAGATGCTACATTAACATCATTTATGGAGGCTTTTACTGATATATCTCTAAAAATTCTTTTAGTTATAACTTTAATGAGTTATGTTGGATTTGATATAGCTGGTTTAGCAGCTCTTATAGCTTCTGCTGGTTTAGCAGTTGGACTTGCCCTACAAGGAAGTTTATCTAACTTCGCTGGTGGAGTAATAATTCTTTTATTAAGACCATTTAGAGTTGGTGATTTTATAGAAGCTGTTGGTTATTCAGGAACAGTTGAAAAAATAACTGTTTTCTATACCCATCTAGCAACTCCAGATAATAAAGAAATATTAATTCCTAATGGTACACTGGCTAATGGAAGTCTTATTAACTATTCAGCTAAGGATACTAGAAGAGTTGATTTAGTGTTTAGCGTTGGCTATGATGATGATATAATCAAAGTAAAAAATGTTCTTTGGGATATTATAAACAAAAATGATTTAATCCTAAAGACACCAGAAGCTTTTGTTGGTATAAGCCAACATGCTGCAAGCTCTATTGATTTCACTGTTAGAGTTTGGTCTAAGCAAGAAGATTATTGGACAATCTATTTTGATTTATTAGAACAAGTTAAGTTAAGATTTGATGAAGAAAATATAAGTATTCCATATCCTCAAATGGATGTACATCTAAATAAATAAAATTTAATATTTTCTATTAAGTTAAGTTTTATTAAAAATAACAAAAAGCCTAAACTAAATGCAGCGAGCTATGCATTTAATTTAGGCTTTTATCAATCCTACCACACTAAATCTTAAATGATTATCTTACCTCTATAATAACGTTTTCAAAGACTTTCGTCAATACATTTTCAAAATATTGACATTTAGTATGTTTAATTATATTTATATAAAGATTCATCTTCTATATAGTTAGTCAAATCATACTCATTTAAAACCATATCATTGCTATCTAAAACCTCTTTATTATCTATATAGAACTTTAGATTTTCTTTACTAATTATATTAAAGTTTAAATCTGCAAAATACCAAATTAATTTATCTCCATCACCAAAATAACTACTTACAGGTATCTCAGTAAACTTATAATAAGTATTATTATTTATATAATAAGGTCTTTCTGCATCAAATATTAAACATGTATCTTCAAAAAATCTTTTTGTTGACCTTATGGGTTTTAAAATATATCCTTTTTCATTGTTGAATTCTTTATCTTCATCATAGGGCAGTTTTTTAGCCTTCCTAAATTGTATATAGTACTCTTTTCCCGCACTTTCAATACTACGTACATCTGGATCAACTTCATTATTCTCTAGATAAAGATTAAGTAGATCTACATTTTTTTGTTCTTCACTTAAATTTTCTAAGTTTTTCCTAGGTTCAGAATTATATGTATTAAAACTCTTACTCATTTCAATACTATTTTCTATACTTGCTATATCTGATTCAATGTTTTTATTTTTTAACTTATCATTCTCTTTTTTTATTATATTAACCACAATTTCAGCATTACCTAAATCGCCATGATTAATATATGTTTTAGCTTCAAAAACTTTAGATTCTAATTTCTTTACTTTCTTATGTTCAAACTCTTCTACTCCCACTATAGCTACACCCGTAACTAAAACACCTATTATTCCTGATATAAGGAACCTTTTCATCTTTATCCCTCACTTATCTAAATTGTATCTCTCTTAATTTTTTAATTTTTCATCCTGTATTTCTTTTATTAATTCTATGTTATATCTCTCATATTCATTGATTTCAGCATTTGTCCCCTTAAATGTTACATCCTTTGAATACCAATCCTTATTCTCAAAATAATTTTTATACTTATCATCAGTAAAAACAAAACCATGTCTTGCCAAAATTTCTGCTCTAATTAATCCCAATGTATCATAATCATATTTTTCTAACTCATCTTTAGTAAGTTTTCTACTATAACTATCCGGGATTATATAGCCAACTAATTGATTATATTTTGAGTCATCTTTAAAATAAGCATCTTTAGAAATTCCACTTCTATATTCGCTAGCTAAAGTGTCTCGTCCACTTTCTTCTAAAGATTGTTTTAACTTACTATAATTTTTGTACTCTTTTATATTATATCCATTATTCTCTGCTTGTCTCAAATAATAAGCACATTCATTGTATTTTTCCATTGAAAAAGCCTCCTCAGCTTTATCCTGATATACTTTAATTATTATATTATTTTTATCATTCCCTTTAAGATTGCTTACTTTTGAAATTTCATTACTTACTTTATCATTGCCTTCTAAACTATCATATATATCATCTAATACTGCCTTCGTGTATTTAAAACCTAAGGCTTTATTGTAATACTCTAATTGTTCACTTTCAATGCTAGAATTATTTCCTCTCATTACATAATAACTATACATTATATTCTTTCTGAAAGCTAAAGAAATAGCAACTAATATTATTAGAATTAATCCTATAATTAACCCCCTTCTTTTTCTTTTAAGAGTTTTCTCATTATTCATAGTTTTCCTCCATTTATTTTATCATTAGCTACAGCTACTTTGTTTTGGTAATTTTTTATTATATATGAAAAGTTATGTTTTTATAACTAATCTTATGTTATAATTAAGTAAAATTTATATATAATGCTAATTACTACATCAACTACTAATAAAGTTATCCTTTTTCACCCTTATGAGAATTGTAACAAAAGTAGAAATTATTTGTCCGAAATAATAAATACATATATAAATTAGTATTATTTATAAATTTAAAGCTGGTATGAAAATACCAGCTTTTTTTATTGGGCAAAATCAAAATTATCTTCTTTAAAGTTTTCCATAAGTTTATTACTATCTCTTATTAACTTATCTAATTTTTCACTTTTTAACATATTTTCTTTAAGGTCTATTCGTATGTCCTCTAATCCACTTTCTTTATCAGCTAATATTTCCTCAAGCTCTCTAATAGTTAGAAGTTCATTTTCAAAGACTCCAGATTCTTTAGCTTCTTCAATAAGTTTATCTTCTAACAATTTTATACTTTTATTTATCTCAAACTTATTTAATTTATATTTCCAAGTGTCCAGTGAGAAGAAGTTCTTAATAAATCCTCTATCTTTAAGACTATGTTCCTCTGACAACTCTATAAGATTTTTTTGGTTAACAATTCTACTATATTCCTCATAAGAATCAAAGTTTTTTATTTCTTCAGATTCAAAAACTTTTTCTCTAAAAATATTCCATTGAGCCTTTATAGCATTTTCAGTATTATCCTTTTCTGCTACAAACTTTCTTTCATTTGTAATTAATAACTCTCTCTCTTCTTTAACTTCTTTAAGATTTCTTTCTAAGTTATTTTTTTCAGAAAGTATTTTGTCATACTTTTCTTTTTCTTCTAACCAAACCTCAACTAATTGGTTATAATATATTTTTTCTCTTCTTTCTTTTCTTAATATCTTATTTGATATACTTATTTCCATTACAAATATAGGCACTAGAATTTCTCTAGAAATCTTAAATTCCTTTAATAAAATTACCAATAACAAAGGTCCTATATATGCTCTTAACATATCATGTCTAGTTCTAAATTCATAAAAATCAAAGTCTTTTTGAAAAGTCACATAAATCGAAAATATTGATCTTATAACAAATTCAGAACTTTCACTTATTCCACAATCTAAAGCAGCTTTTAAGAATTTAACCTGATTTAATCTTATATTCTCTTTAATTGCATTCTCAGATATATCAGTAAAATTCATTTTGTTTAAAATTACTTTTCTCTCATCTAAAGGTATAGTTCTTAAGACTTCATAGATTATATCTGAAACCTTATCCTTATTTTCCTCATCTTTACTTATCTCTAATGAAAGGCTATTCATTATAACAATTAAATAATAATTAACTATAGCCTCTAATTTATCTACTTTCCCATTAAAACCATCACGCTTTTCAATTATAAAATAAGCTTTTTCAACTATACTATCTAAAGACTTATCAAAAGTAGCTCTCTCTGCCACTGAAGCTGAAGGTGTATTCGTAAGTTTTAACAAAATATAATATAACTTCAATTTTAAAATACTATCAGAATATTTTTTTAACTCTTCAACTTCTTTCTCAATAAACTTTATAAACTCTTTTCTTTGAGACTTTAAAAATATACTTCTAGATTTATTTAGAAAAATACTTCCTAAACTTAAACTTTTTAAAAAGGCATAAACAACCCTAAGTTCATATCCCTGTAAAGATAAGAACCCTTTGTAAAAATCAGGATATTTATTATTACTTCCTTCAATAGATTCATCTTTTTCAACATAGTTCATAATCCTACCTTGAAGTTCTTTCAAATTATTTAATACCTCTTTTAATTCTAATTCTTTTTTTTCTAATTTCTCTGCAAGTTCTCTCTTTTCTTCCTTAACACTTTTTAATAAAGCATCAAGCTCCTCTTGTTTTTGCTCATCATCACTATTTGTTTTTATTTGTTTTTCTAGACTTATAATAAATTTTTCCTTATTCTCAAGTACTTTTTTATCTATTGCTAAATCACATTCACTCTCTTTTAGGCTTTCTGGAGTAATGAAATTATAGTCTTCATCTATACTGATTTCTTTTGTTATGTTCTTTAAGTACCATATTAAAATCTCATGTACCTTTTTTAGTGCTAATAATGTGCTGCTTTCATCTTCGAGATTACTATCTATTTCTTTATTTGCACTTTTATCACCTTTAATTCTTAGATACTCCCCTGATTCTATAACCCAACTAGGAATATATTCCTTAAGATTATTTAAAGTTTTTATAAAATTAACTTCTTTATTTTCTTTACTTCTTACTCCGTATCTTTCTTCAAGTTTAACTAGTAAGTCTTCAATAACCATTCTCGAACTTATATACGTTAAAACTGCATGAGTTTCCCATGCTTTCTCAGCATTTTTTAATAAATCATAATACTCTTCAATGCTTGTTTTTAATATAAAATCAAAATTTGTACTTTTTTTACTTTCCATACCTTTCCCTCTAAGCATATATTTTTTTATTAATGCTTGTTACCTTTGAATAATTCATAGATACCTTTTAAGAATACTTGAGCTTTTTTATCTTCAAGCTTTCTAAACTTATTATTAAAGTATTTTTTATTAGATTCAACCTTAAGATTAACAAAATCCATATCCTTTTTAATCTCTTCAATAAAAGTTTTATGTTTTATTATGTAAATATATTCTTCATAACATAAGTTTAAATTGTAAAATGACTTTCTTATCATAATTATCAATGTTATTGCTACAAATACACCTAATACTGAAATTATTCTAGCCATATAAGTATAATGCTGATTATAATCCTTAACCATATTAACAACTATACTACTGGACATTATAATATTTATATTTTCTATAGATATTAATATTACAAAAATTATAAAATATGTTATTCCTAAATATTTAACTCTTGTATATACTAGCTTCTCAAAGTTACTTTTTTCCTCAACATTAATATTAATATTATCTACAGATGCTATGATATCACTTATTCCAGATAAAATTAAAATCATAGAAATTATACACATAATATATACATCTAATGATTTATTAAGTCCATATTCACTACCAAAAAATTTATAGCTTATTGTTCCTAAAATTGTATAACCTATTATAACTTTAAAATCTCCTAAAATAAATTTCTCTTTTATTATTTTTATCTTAGATATAATAAATACCACCGCTATTACTAATATAAATTTAACAATTAATTCTCTATATACAAAAATCTTATCAAATATAAATTCAAATAAATTTTTATTATTTATCTTTGAATTCATTCTTCCTAAAGTATCTATTAAAATAAATAACATAGGTATTAACATTATTAATATAGATATTTCCTTATAGTTATTAAATTTTTTTCTTTCATCTATCATGGTAACACCTCCATCCACACCAATTTTATAAACATTTTGTGAACTATACTATCTATTATATACCTTTAATTTTTAGGTTAAAATATTTTAAATATAAAAAAGTTATGAAATAATTACATACTTCATAACTTTTAAAATGCTAATATACTATATTATAATTACTTAAAGTTCCAATTAATATACCATCTAAATAAATTTCTCCATTTCTTTTAATAAATCCTCTTTTTCCTTCTATATATATAATTCCACTGGGTTTTAAAATTCCTGCATATCTTCCATCTAAATATATGCATCCATCAATATCCACTAAACCTCTTCTATTGTTTAGATAAAACTCTTTAATACATGCTTTTTCTCTTCTTAGCATATATACCCCTCCATTATATACTTCTTGTTTTAAGATTATATTATTAATAAATATTAAATATTACATAAAAAGCACCTAGTTTCAAAAAAACTAGATGCTTGAATTATTTTATCTATTTTCAATTATTATGCCCTTAGGTTTTATTATATTAAAGTTTTTAAAGCGTCTATATAATGTTAAATCGCCTTTAAATAAAAACTTGCTAACTAAGCTCTTATCTATTAGTACTGTCATAAGTAATGGTACACTTACTCCAATTATAGTAAACATTATATAGTCAAAATGAAATATATCCATAAATAAAGTTGAAATCTGTTTATGTAAGTACATTATTATAAGAGAATTTGCTCCTATTATAGTGAATAACGTTTTATATTTTAACTTACTAATTTGATAACTTAAAGATAAAATAAATACTGTTATAGTTACAGGGATTAGTAAATCAAATATTGGATTTTGGTAGAATGAGTATTTTATATTTAAATAATAATAAATCCCCATATTAGTATTCATTCTGAATAGTATAATAATAGCTACTCCAGATGCTATTAATGTAATTGCTGATTCAAATATTTTTTGAATATTTTTTTTGCTTATATAATATCCTAGAGCGTAATATGGTAATGTTATTAAAACAGTATCTAAGTTCCAGAAAACAAACTGCTTACTAGTTATCTCTGTTACACTTGATGGTATAAAACTCATTGAATATATATGAGCTAAAACATAACTTAAAACACATACTATAAATAATCGTTTAGGTTTTAAGAATTTATTTAGCTGATCAAATATTACTTTAGTAACAAACATTACAGGAATAAACCAAAATACTCCCCATGTTGCCTTCCCGCCATATACATATTTAAGTATTTCATGTAGTAAATCACCAAAACTAAAGTTTCCATGATAGTACATTATATAATTGAAACTTATATCAATTAATGAGAATATTGCGTATGGAACAAAAAATTTTATTGCCTGTTCCTTTATAGATATACCTCTTTTATAAAGCATTCCACTTATTATAAAGAATGCGGGCATATGGAACCAATAAAGATACGAAGCTTTTTCAAAGGGAGCATGGCATAGTACAACACTTATTATTAAAATCCCCTTGGCAATATCTAAGTAATCTAATCTTTTCTTTTGTAATTCAGTATTCATATCATTTCTCCTACTCATTAATATAATATTGATATTACACATATTTATTTTCCCCTTAAATTATATAAATATGAAAATATATCAATAATTTATTTTTAATTAGTTAGATTTTTTTAATTTAGTTACTTCTAATATGATACTTTTATAATGAAACTTTAGTTTGAACTTTATATGAATTCAAAATTAAATATATATAAATTTTAACGTTAAAAAAAACAAATCCTGCTATAAATGAATTTTAAACTCATTTTAACAGAATTTGTTTTATATTATCTTACTTTCTTTCTATTTACTAATATAGCTACTACTAAGCTAATTATCATTAATCCAAGACCTAATATTAACACGCTTCTTTCAGATATGAATGAACCAGTCTTAGGAATCTCTTTTACATTTTCTTGTTTATTATCATTATTAGCTTTTTGATTATTATTGTTATTGTTATTGTTATTGTTATTACTATTATTGTTATTGCCATTATTAATTTTTGTTTTATCTTCTGATTTATTTTCTTTAGTATTTTTAGCAATAAACTCTAATAACTTATTGTTCTCAGTTATATTAAACTTAATTGATGTTTGATCTAATACATATCCTTCTGGAGCTTTTGTTTCTTCGTAAGTATAGCTTCCGTATGGTAAGTTGTTAAACTCTACTATACCATCTTTGTTTGTTGTTCCTGTTGAAATTACTTTTCCCTCTGAATTCTTAACAGCAAACTCTGCTCCCTCTAGCGGATTATTATTTTGTGAATCAACCTTTGTTATCTTAATTCCACCTTGTATCATATTATTCTTAGCTGTGAATTCTAAGACTTTGTTATTTTCACTTATATCAAATTTCACTGCCGTCGTATCTAATACATACCCTTCTGGAGCTTTTGTTTCCTCGTAAGTATAGCTTCCATATGGTAAGTTGTTAAACTCTACTATACCTTCTTTATTTGTTGTTCCTGTTGAAACTACTTTTCCATCTGAGTTTTTAACAGCAAACTCTGCTCCTTCTAGTGGATTATTATTCTCTGAATCAACCTTTGTTATCTTAATTCCACCTTGTATCATATTGTTCTTAGCTATAAATTCTAAAGTTTTTCCATGCTCTTCTACATTAAATTGTACTGGTTCTAAATTAAGCACATACCCCTCTGGAGCTTCTATTTCTTGGAATGTATATTGTCCATATCCTAATCCTGAAATTGTTGCAACACCTTGCTCATCAGTAACTACAGTCTGTACCACCTTACTATTTGAATCTTTTATTTCAAATTTAGCTCCTGGTAAAGTATTTCCTGTCTCTGAATCAACTTTTGTTATTTGTAAGTTTCCTTCTATTTGATCGTTTTTAGCCATGAATTCTAATACTTTATTATTTTCATTTATATCGAATTTCATTGTTGTAGAATCTAGTACATACCCTTCTGGAGCTTTAATTTCTTCGTAAGTATAGCTTCCATATGGTAAGTTGTTAAACTCTACTATACCGTCTTTGTTTGTTGTTCCTGTTTGAACTACTTTTCCATCAGAGTTTTTAACAACAAACTCTGCTCCTTCTAATGGGTTATTTCTATCAGAATCAACCTTTGTTATCTTAATTCCACCCTGTATAATATTGTTCTTAGCTGTGAATTCTAAGACTTTGTTATTTTCATTTATATCAAATTTCACTGCTGTTGAATCTAATACATATCCTTCTGGAGCTTTTGTTTCCTCGTAAGTATAGTTTCCATATGGTAAGTTGTTAAATTCTACTATACCTTCTTTATTTGTTGTTCCTGTTGAAATTACTTTTCCCTCTGAATTCTTAACAGCAAACTCTGCTCCTTCTAGTGGATTATTATTTTGTGAGTCAACCTTTGTTATCTTAATTCCACCTTGTATCATGTTGTTCTTAGCTGCGAATTCTAATACTTTGTTATTTTCACTTATATTGAACTTCACTGCTGTTGTATCTAATACATATCCTTCTGGAGCTTTAATTTCTTCGTAAGTATAACTTCCATATGGTAAGTTATTAAACTCTACTATACCTTCTTTATTTGTTGTTCCTGTTGAAACTACTTTTCCATCTGAGTTTTTAACTACAAACTCTGCTCCTTCTAGTGGATTATTATTCTCTGAATCAACCTTTGTTATCTTAATTCCACCTTGTATCATATTATTCTTAGCTGTAAACTCTAAAGTTTTTCCATGCTCTTGCACAGTAAATTGTACTGGTTCTGAATCAAGCACATATCCCTTTGGAGCCTCTATCTCTTGGAATGTATATTGTCCATATCCTAATCCTGAAACTGTTGCAACACCTTGCTCATCAGTAACTACAGTTTGTACTACCTTACCATTTGAATCTTTTATTTCAAATTTA
>WNVL01000015.1:0-63634 GCA_034421775.1 Clostridium perfringens
GCTGATGATCGGACTTGAACCGATAACCTGCTGATTACAAGTCAGCTGCTCTGCCAATTGAGCCACACCAGCACATTTATTGTTTTTCTTTGTCGTTTTGACTCATCGCCAATCGACAAGACTTAGTATATATTGTTATGCTTTTTATTTCAAGCTCAATTTTAGTCCATTTTTAGAAATTATGTTAAGTTATTTTTAATTTCCTCCATATATCTTTTGTTTACTTCTTTTTACCTATATATTTTCTTCAATCAATTCAATATTTATATATGGACTCAATATATCTTTCATTTCCTTGTATTCTTTATCTTCCAATTTATCCTTTAAGATTCTAAATATATCAACCGCGGCATCAAGCTCATCACTTCTTTTAATGTGCTCTAATAATATTCCATAATCTGATATAGATAAATTTTTAGCTATAGACATTAGTTTAAGTTTATCCGATTTTGCTATTTTTTTTGGAATTGAGAATTTATCCATTCTAAAAACCTGTTCGCTTTCTTCTTCCAAAGAACTCTCTACATTAAAATTATCCTTATCTTTATTACCTTTATTTTTCTCAATCTCCTTTACAGACTCTCCAATTTTTTCTTCTATAGCCTCTTCCTTTTTTTCTATTTCAGGTTCATACTCATCAAAAATATCTTTTTCTTTTGCATCATAATTATTATTTTCATCCAATTTATCATTATTATCTTCTTTTTCTTCAATTTTATTATACTCTTTATTTTTATTACTGTTTTCATCTAAATAATTCTTGTTTTCTTCCTCTATTCTATTAACTTCAAATTTTTGATTCTGTTCAAAATTTAATTTAACAAAATATAACATAATACCCATTGTAATTGTAGTAAAAAAGAGTATTGAAAAACTTAAAAACCCTCTATTCATTAATACATTCACCTCCTCTTTTAATAATTGCCACCTAAAATCTTTTTTATACTTCTCTTTAATATTTCTCATTATCCCTTCATATAATTAATCAGGGGGTGAAGCCTTGAAAAAAATAAAAACTTATTACGAACATTATTTAGCATATTATGAAATTTCAAATTTTTTAAAAGATCATATAGATGAAAAAACATTAATAGTATGTATAGGTACAGATAAATGTATAGGTGATTGTTTAGGACCTCTAGTTGGGACTCTATTAAAAGAAAAATTCTTTCCCTTAAATGTATTTGGAACACTTGAATCTCCTATACATGCACTTAATCTCGATAAAAAAATAAATGAAATATTAAAAAATTATCCTGAATATAAAATAGTAGCTATAGATGCCTGTTTAGGAGATTCAAAATCTATTGGAGAAATTCATACTAGAAACGAACCCATACATCCTGGAAAAGGTGTTGGAAAAACTCTTAGAAGCGTTGGTGACACTTCTATTATTGCAATAGTTGATTCATCTGAAAATATAGATTTATTTACTAGTAGACCTATTAGATTAAGCTTCATATTAGACATGGCTAAAGTTATTGTTGATGCTTTAATACACGCTTATTATTTAAGCACAAAAAAAAATTAACCATATATCTCTTAATATTAAGAGATATATGGTTAATTTTATTCATCAATTAATTTTACTTCTAAATCATCCATACTTAAGTTTATTTTTTCAAAAGATTTAAGAACTTTTCCAGTTCCTTCAGCTACGCATCTTACAGCATCTTCTGCTACATTAACCTTAACGCCAGTTCTTTGCTCAATGAATTTATCTAAACCATTTAGTAAAGCTCCTCCACCAGTCATAAGAATTCCTTCTTCAATTATATCAGCAGCTAATTCTGGTGGTGTTTTTTCAAGAACAAAATGTACAGCTTCGCCAATTGTACCTACCTCATCTTTTAATGCTATTCTAAGTTCTTCACTATCTACCTTTATAACTCCAGGCAGACCAGTTATTAAATTTCTTCCTTTTACTTCCATAGTTTCATTTCTATTGCCTTTTACAACTGTTGCAACATTTATTTTAAGTTCTTCGGCAGTTCTCTCACCAATCATAAGTCTATATTTATTTCTAACAAACTTAATTATAGCTTCATCAAATTTATCACCAGCGACCTTTACAGATTGTCTAATAACAATTCCACCTAAAGATATTATAGCTATGTCTGCCGTTCCTCCACCTATATCAACAACCATATGCCCACTAGCCTTTGATATATCTAATCCAGCTCCTATTGCAGCAGCTAATGGCTCTTCTATAAGATATACATTTTTAGCTCCTGCATTCTTAGCAGCATCTATAACCGCTCTTTTCTCTATTTCAGTTGCTTGAGAAGGTATGCATACCATAACCTTTGGCGCTGATATTCTTCTATTTCCAACACCTTTTTTAATGAAATATTTTAACATAGCTTCTGTCATTTCATAATCTGATATTACACCATTTCTCATAGGTCTTAATGCTACTATATTTCCTGGCGTTCTACCAATCATTTGTCTTGCAGCTTCTCCTACTGCTAAAACTTTGTTTTTATTTTTGTCTATTGCTACCACTGATGGCTCTTTTAAGACTATACCTTTATCTTTCATATAGACAAGAACTGTTGCTGTCCCAAGATCTATGCCCATATCTGTACCTTTTCTCCAAAACCACATACTTACACTCCCTAATATATAATAAAATCATTATTTTGTCGTAAAATTATACATAAATACTAACTTTTATTATATAAGGAATATTTTTATCATTCAACAATTTTATATTTTAACTTAGTAGCTTTTCCACCTCTTATATGTCTTTCAGCCTTATTTAAATCCAATATACTTTTTGCTTCTTCAGCTATATCTGGATTTATTTTAGGCAACCTTTCAGTCATATCCTTATGTATAGTACTCTTACTTACTCCGAAAACCTTAGCTGTTTTCCGTATAGTAGCTCTTGAATGAATAATGTACTGAGCTACTTCTAAAACTCTTTCCTCAATATAATCTTTCAAGAACCTTACCTCCTTAAAAATATTACTATTATTTAATCAGCTGCCTAAGAGGCAGCTGATTATTTCTTAAATTATTCTCTTACTGGAATATCCTTTAAATATTTTTGTGGATCTACTGGTTCTTTAGAATTTTCCATATGGAACATTAAATAAGTTTCAGAAACTCTATCACTTGGGCTATTTTGAATAGTTCTTCCAACTTTACCAATAGAATCTCCTTTTTTAACAGTATCTCCCTCTTTAACTTTTATTTCAGGATCTAAGTTGCCATAAAATCCAACAACACCATTTTGATGCTCTATCTTAACAAAGCATCCTTCTTTTGAATTTCCTTTTCCAGCTTCTACAACCTTACCATCACTAATAGCTAAAACCTCTGTTCCTTCAGCAACTTCAATATCTATACCTTTATAAACAGATGCACTTTGACCTGTTTCATTTAATCTAGGCTCTAAGTTATATACTCTTGTTATAACCCCATCTTTAACTGGTGATATAAAACTTTGGTTTTGGTTTGAAGTAGCCACAGAATCATCTTTATTGTTTCCTTCAGCTTTTTCTTCTACATTCTCTTCATTAGATGCATGTTCTTCTGAATCAGCCACATCCTCTGTTTTTCCTTCAACTAGCTCTGCATCATCAAATGTATTACCAGTTTTAGCACTGTTATCCTCTGTATTTTCTACACTATTTTCTGCTATCCCTTCATCTACTGTGTTATTCGCACTCTTATTTGCTGCCACTACTCCAACCGTTGCTATTAAGCATAGGCAAACAAATAAAACTACATAAAATCCATCCTTTTTAATAAATCTCTTAAATTGGTCTTTTTTATTCATTTTCAACACCTCCGTTACTAATTCTGTCCACTTATCCTAAATTAATACACATATAAAAATCTTTTTTATAAAAAAATCAACAAGCAAATATTTATTTGCTTGTTGATTTTAATTAATTATACATAAAAACCTTATTAACTTTTTCTATCTTACTTCCTTTAAAATAGTGTTCTAATATCTCATCGTATTTTTTTCCATTCTTCCCCATTACATTAGCTCCCCACTGGCTCATTCCAACCCCGTGACCATATCCTAAACACTTTATACTTACTACATTTTCTGAAAACTCCAATGTAAAATTAGCTGAATTTAAAGAGAATATTTTTCTAAAGTCCTTTCCTTTAATTATAGCCTTTCCTATTTTTATGTCATCTACAGTTCCTCCTGTATTTCTGCTTAAAATTTCTATTTCTTCTTTTATATTATCTCCTAAATTACTATTAGGAATCGATTCTTTAATTCTATTCTTAAAATCATTTATTTGAATATTAACTTCACTTTCATACTTTGGTGATATCTCTTCTCCAAGACTCTCAACTGATTTTAAATATGGTACATCTTCTGAGAATACAGCAATTGCATCTTCAGTATTTCCAGAGCTAGTAGAAAAATATTGTGGATATTTTACTAATTCTTCATTATAAGATAAAATTTCACCCTCAGTTTTTTTCACTGCTTTTTGTATCTTTTTTAAATAATCATCTCCATTTTCTCCCCAAGACTCTTTTCTTTTATTAATATCTAAATACGCCTGACAATGAGTTGTATCACAAATATCTCCTTCCTTAATATTACTACATCCAGAAATCATTTTATTTATGACAAAAGTTCTAGCTAAAACGGCCTGAGCTTTTAAAGCTTCTTCATGAAAAGAAGCAGGCATTTCACTTGAAACTACAGATAAAACATAATCCTCTAAAGGCACCTTTTCAACTTTATTTTCTTTAGATATGTAAACTTCAACTTCTTTTCTATTAATTATTTCCGTTAATTTTTGGTTTTTCTCTATATTTGTATCCTTACTTTCATCCATACTAGAGCTTGATAAGACCCCAAATAATATAGGTATAATAAATATACTTAATATAACAACTCCAATAAAAATTACTACCTCTAAATTTCTTTTAATCCCCATAACTCCTCCAAAAACTATTAATACAGTCTATATATATGCTAATTCTTTAAAATCTCGAACTTATATTAAAATTATTTAAAAATAAAAAAATCAACAGCAAATGCTGTTGATCTTACTCTCTATTTATGTCAGCGCCTAAAGCTCTGAACTTATTTTCTATTTCAACATAACCTCTATCTATATGATGTATGTCTGTAACTATTGTTTTACCTTTAGCTACAAGTCCTGCTAAAACTAGGGCTGCTCCTGCTCTTAAATCTGTTGCTCTAACTTCACATCCTGTAAGTGCTTTTACACCATCAACTAAAGCTGTTCTTCCTTCAACTTGTATGTTTGCACCCATACGTCTTAATTCATCAACATTCATGAATCTATTTTCAAAAACACTTTCTGTTATAATACTACTTCCATTTGCTATACTTAATAAACTCATCATTTGTGATTGCATATCAGTAGGAAATCCAGGATAAGGCATTGTTTTAATATTAATTGGTCTTATATCTTCATTTCCTTTCACTATTATGCTATTGGGCTCATTATCAATTTTTAAGAATTCTACTCCAGCTTCTCTTAATTTAGAAATTACTGCTGAACAATGATCTGTATTTACTCCATTTAATTTTATTTTTGACCCTGTTATTGCTGCTGCAACCATGAATGTACCTGCTTCTATTCTATCATATATCGGTGTATATTTTGTTGAACTTAAAGCTTCTACACCCTCTATTACTATTTCTCCTGGTTTTTCAGTATAAATTTTTGCTCCCATAGAATTTAAAAATTTAATTAAGTCAATTATTTCTGGTTCCTGTGCAGCATTTTCAATAACTGTAGTTCCTTTAGCCATAGTTGCTGCCATCATTATATTCTCTGTCGCGCCAACAGAAGGAAAGTCTAAATACACTTTATTTCCAATTAACTTTTTAGCTTGAATACATACAAATCCATTACCACAGTTTTTATCTTCTGCACCTAAAGCTCTAAGACCCTTTAAATGCAATTCTATAGGCCTTGAACCAATATTACATCCACCTGGTCTAGCTAATTTAAATTCTCCATATTTAGCTATCATTGGTCCCATTATAAGAAATGAAGCTCTCATTTTTTTTACTAAATTCTCATTTGGAATTAAAGGTTCTCTTTGCAACGGTGGTACAATTAATTTATTATTTTTCTTATCTATATTTAATTCATAACCTAATTGTTCCATAACATCACAAATAGTAAACACATCTTCTAACATTGGTAATTCATTTATAGTTACAATATCATTAGCTAATATAGAACCTGCAATTATTGGTAAAACTGAATTTTTAGCTGTGCTAATCTTTACTTCTCCATTTAGTTTTTTTCCACCTTGTATTACTATTTTATCCATATTATCCTCCATTAAAATTATTTTAATATGTTGTGAATATGATAGGAGTTCCTAAAATCAACTTCCTATCTTCCTCATATGTCATAATGGAGTAATTAAACTGATAATCACTCTTAAGATTAATTATTCCTGTAGTTCCATTCTCTAAATTTATCTTTTGTATTCCTATTACATATTTATTATTAATTAATTCTATAAGTTTTTCTTCAATTTCATCTATATTATTATTTTCTCTAATATCACCTTTTATATAAGTGTAATACTTTATATTTGATATGTTTTTATTATGAATAACTTGAAAATATTCCTTAATATAATTAAAATCAATCCTATATTTAGAAATAATTTCTATTTGAACTCTATTATCTTTATTTTCTTTTATTAAACTAACATTTAATTTAATTTCATCATTGGAATTTTCTAAATATAAAACACCTTCACTTTTTTCTACAATAGTGAAATCTTTAATTTTAATAGAATTACATAAATTATTTAATTCCTTGTTAATATTTTCATTAGTTGAATATTCTATTTTCATTCCATACTCTTCTATATCACAAAGTTCTTCTGATACTTTAGTATAAATCTCATTTTCTAAATTACTAATGCTTGGACAAAAAATAAACGAGAAACAAAACATTACCATTGTAAAAATATTTTTATCCATAACTATCCCCACCCTTCTTCTTAATTATTGTCAGAGATAGTTTTTTTATACAATAATTACCTTTCATATTATCAATATATTAAAATCATATAAAAAAGTTCTATTAAATTACATAAAAACATTTATTACACCAAAAAAAAGCATACAGTTTCCTGTATGCTTTAAATAATCTACATTTCTTTTAACTTTAATCTAGACATAGCTCTCGCTAAAGCTAATTTAGCTCTCTTTACATCTATCTCATCAGTCTTATTTTTTAATCTTTCCTCTGCTCTTTGCTGAGCCTCTAAAGCTCTTGCTTGATCTATTTCTTCTGGCCATTCTGCAGAATCTACACAAAATGTAACTTCATTATCTTGAACCTTTATTAATCCTGTTGAAGTAAATAAGTACTTACTTTCACCATTTTCATCATCTACTCTTGTAACTGTTGGAGTAGTAGCTGTTATATAAGGTTGGTGACCAGCTAATATTTCAAACTCACCAAGAGCATTTTTACATAAGACTCTTGTAACTTCACCTGAAATAAGAACTCTTTCTGGTGTTGTTATAGTTAACTTGAATTTATTCATTTTTATTCACCCCTTTTATTGGGCTATTTCTCTAGCTTTTTCTAGTACTTCATCTATTGATCCAGCGAATAAGAAAGCTGATTCTGGAACATTATCATGTCTACCTTCTAATATTTCTTTGAAACCTCTTATAGTTTCTTTTATTGGAACATATCTACCTTGCATTCCAGTGAATTGTTCTGCTACTGTGAATGGTTGTGATAAGAATTTTTGTATTCTTCTTGCTCTAGCAACGATAAGTTTATCTTCGTCAGCAAGTTCATCAACACCAAGGATAGCGATTATATCTTGAAGTTCTTTATATCTTTCTAATATATGCTTAACTTTTGAAGCAACTTCATAGTGTTCTTCTCCAACAATTCTTGGATCTAGTATTCTTGATGAAGAATCTAGTGGATCAACTGCTGGATAAATACCAATCTCAGCTATACCTCTTGATAAAACTGTTTTAGCATCAAGGTGGTTGAATGTTGTAGCTGGAGCTGGGTCAGTTAAGTCATCGGCAGGTACGTATACTGCTTGAACTGATGTGATTGATCCATGAGTAGTTGATGTAATTCTCTCTTGAAGAGCACCCATCTCTGTAGCAAGTGTTGGTTGGTAACCAACAGCTGATGGTATTCTTCCTAATAAAGCTGAAACCTCTGATCCAGCTTGTGAGAATCTAAATATATTATCTATGAATAATAACACGTCTTGACCTTGATCTCTGAAGTACTCAGCCATTGTAAGTCCTGTTAACGCAACTCTCATTCTTGCTCCAGGTGGTTCATTCATTTGTCCAAATACTAGTGCAGTATTTTTTATAACTCCTGAATCCTTCATTTCGTAGTAAAGGTCATTACCTTCTCTTGATCTTTCTCCAACCCCTGTAAATACAGAAAGTCCACCGTGCTCTTTAGCTATATTGTTAATAAGCTCTTGGATAAGAACTGTTTTACCAACACCTGCTCCTCCGAATAGACCAATCTTACCTCCTCTTTGGTAAGGTGCTAAAAGGTCTATAACCTTTATTCCAGTTTCAAACATTTGAGGAACAACTGATTGCTCTTCAAATGATGGAGCTGGTCTATGAATTGGATATTTTTCTTCATTATTAACTTCTGCTCCACTATCTAGTGGTTTACCTAATACGTTAAATATTCTTCCTAATACGCATTCACCAACTGGTACTGATATAGGTGCTCCTGTATCAACAGCTTCTACACCTCTTCTTAATCCTTCAGTAGCTTCCATAGCTATAGTTCTAACTATGTCATCTCCTACGTGTTGCTCTACCTCACAAACTAAGATTTTTCCATCGTCCATTTTAATGTGTATTGCATTAAATATATTAGGAAGTTCATCATTTGCAAACTTTATATCTACAACTGGTCCAATAACCTGAACTACTTTACCTATATTATTAGACATTTTGAGTACCTCCTTATTTTTGTGCTTCCGCTCCACCAACAATTTCTGATATCTCTTGAGTTATGATACTTTGTCTTATTCTATTGTACTTAGCATCTAATGAGTTTAATAAATCATCGGCGTTTTTAGTCGCTCCGTCCATTGCCTGCATTCTAGCACTTTGTTCACTAGCTTTTGAATTAAACATAGCATTCATGAATTTACCTTTTAAGTATGATGAAACTAATGAATCTATTATTTCATCCTCATCAGGTTCAATTACAAAAGAAACCTTACCTTTTTCTCCAGTTAAATCTAGTGGTAATAATTTCTCTTCAACGACCTCTTGTCTAACAGGTGAAAAGAATTTAGTATAAACTAAATTTATTTCTCCAAAATTTCCATCAGTAAATTCTTTAACAGCTCTATTTACTATAGTTGATGCATCACCAACGTTTGGTGTATCTCCTAAATCAACATATTCTGCTAAAGTAGAAATCTTGTTTTTCTTAACATAATGGATACCTTTTTTACCTACTACTATTGCTTCTATATTATCAATATTATTTTCATATTCATCTCTTACAAAAGCGGCAGTATTACCATTAAATCCACCACATAATCCTGAATCTGATGCTAATAATATTATTAACTTTTTAGGGTTATCATTGGATTTAAGTAAAGGATTATTATTGCTATTTAATGATCCGATTAATTCTCTAGCAATTTCATCTAGACTACTAAAATATTGATTATTTTCACTTAACTTTTGTCTAGCTTTTCTTAACTTAGAAGTGGCAACAAGTCCCATAGCTTTTGTTATTTTTCTTGTGTTTTTGATACTTTTTATTCTTCTTTTAATTTCTAAAAGTCCTGCACCTGCCATTTAAGCTCCACCTCCATTCTTAAAAATGTGGGCATAGCTTTAGTTAAAAAGCTATGCTCTTATTTTACATTAAGAATATTTTTTTAAATTCTACTATAGCGCTTTCTAAAGCAGCTTTTATTTCATCATCTAAAACTTTCTTATCTAATATAGCTTTACTAATTTCTCTATGATGAGTATCCATGAATTCTAAGAATTCTTTCTCAAATCTCTTAATATCTGAAACTTTAATATCTAATAAGAAATTGTTAACTGCAGCATATATTATCATGATTTGTTTTTCAACTGCCATTGGCTTATATTGGTCTTGTTTTAAAATCTCGATAAGTCTCTTACCTTTTTCAAGTCTTGCTTGAGTATCTTTATCAAGGTCTGAACCAAATTGAGCAAATGATGCTAACTCTCTATATTGAGCAAGTTCTAGTCTTAATGTACCAGAAACTTGTTTCATTGCTTTTATTTGTGCGTTTCCTCCAACCCTTGAAACTGATATACCAGGGTTAACAGCTGGTCTTTGTCCTGCGTTGAATAACTCAGTTTCTAAGAATATCTGTCCATCTGTTATTGATATAACGTTAGTTGGAATGTATGCTGTTACGTCTCCTGCTAATGTTTCTATTATTGGAAGTGCTGTTAATGAGCCTCCACCATTTTCTTTTGATAACTTAGCAGCTCTTTCAAGTAATCTTGAATGAATGTAGAATACATCCCCTGGATAAGCTTCTCTTCCTGGTGGTCTTCTAATTAATAGTGACATTGTTCTATAAGCAACTGCGTGCTTACTTAAATCATCGTATATTATTAATACATGTTTACCTTTATTCATGAAGTATTCACCCATTGTACATCCTGAATATGGTGCAATGTATTGTAATGGAGCTGACTCTGATGCTGATGCTGTTACAACTATTGAATAGTCCATAGCTCCTTCTTCAGTTAAAGTGTTAACTATATTAGCTACTGTTGATTGTTTTTGTCCAATAGCAACATATATACATATAACATCTTTACCTTTTTGGTTAATTATAGTATCTATAGCTATAGCAGTTTTACCTGTTTGTCTATCTCCTATAATTAACTCCCTTTGTCCTCTACCTATTGGTATCATTGAGTCAATTGCCTTGATACCTGTTTGTAGAGGCTCATTAACAGAACTTCTTTCAAGTATACCTGGTGCTGGTACTTCTATAGCTCTGTATCCATCATTTTTTATAGGACCCTTTCCGTCTATAGGTTGACCTAATGAATTAACAACTCTACCTACTAAGTCCTCACCTACTGGTACTTCAACTATTTTTCCAGTTCTTTTAACGATGTCTCCTTCTTTTATACCTTCTTCAGATCCTAAAAGAACACAACCAACGTTATCTTGTTCTAAGTTAATAGCCATACCGAAAACTTGATTAGGGAATTCTAGAAGTTCACCTTCCATACATTCTTCTAATCCGTAAACTCTAGCAACTCCGTCACCTATCTGTATGATAGTACCAGAATCAACAGTTTCTAACTCTTTTTCGTAGTTTTTTATTTCATTCTTGATTATAGAAGTTATTTCTTCTGGTTTAATATGCATAGACTCACCTCTATTCTCTCTTAAGCATTATAAGTTTCATATCATCAAGTCTAGATTTAACAGTACCATCTATAACATCATCGCCAACTCTAACAAAAAGTCCGCCAATGATACTCTTATCTATCTCTTGCTTTAATAATATTTTCTTTGAATATTTATTTTCTAACTTTTCTACAAGTCTTTTAACTTCATCTTCTGTTAGTTGAACAACACTTTTTACTTCAGCTAATAAAGTATTGTTTCTTTCTAAATGAATTTTTTCCATTTCTTTTAATTTTTCTTTTAGATAAAGTATTCTATCTTTTTCTATAAGAACCATTAAAAATGAAAGTAATTCATCATCTATTTTTCCTTCAAATATATTTCTGAAAGTTTTTTTCTTTCTTACAGTACTTATTTGAGGGTGTTTTATGATTTCATAAAGTTCTTTATTTCCATAAACAATATCACAAATTTCTCTTAAATCATTTAAATATTCTTCAACTTTATGTTTTTCTTCTGCAACTTCATATAGAGCTAAGGCATATCTTCGATCTAAATATTCGTACATAATTAGATACCTACCTTTTCAATAAAGTCATTTATTAATTCTCTATGTTTAGCTTCATCGATAGATTCTCCAAGTGCTTTCTCTGAAAGCATTACAGAAATATCAACTACTTGTTGCTTTAATTCATATCTTGCTTTTTCTTCTTCTCTTTGAATTTCAATATTAGCTCTATTTAATATAGCCTCAGCTTCTCTATGAGCATCATCAACTATTTCTTTATAAATTCTGTCAGCTTCTTTTTTCTGTTCTTCTCTAAGCTTTCTGCCTTCTTCTTTCGCAGATTTAAGAATTCTTTCATTATCTAATCTTAATCTTCTTGCTTTTTCTGCATCTTCATCAGCTTTTAAGATTGTTTCATCTATAGCCTCTTGTCTTGCGTCGATGGCTCTCTTGATTTTGTCCCAGAAAAAATGTTTTAGTATAAGAATTAAGATTATAAAGTTAATGATTGTAGCTAATATTCTCATAAAATTTAATTCCATATATCAATCACAGCCTCCCTTCGGAGTCAATTATATTAACTCTATTATCTTCATTTATTAATTACTACAAGTTCTTAATAAAAAGTTACGCAATTTGATATTAAACAACGAATAATAAGATTATTGAAATTACTAAACCGTATATAGCTGTTGCTTCTGAAAGACCAGCTCCCATGATGAATAAACTTTGAATTTTATCTGATGCTTCTGGTTGTCTTGCAGTTGCTTCTATTGCTCCTGCTGTTGCAATTCCTATACCTATTCCGGCTCCTATACCTGCTAATACAGCTATACCTGCTGCTAATAACTTCATATCCATTAAAAATTCCTCCTTTTTTAAATCAAACTAAAGTTATTTTGATTTGTTCCTTTAATTTTTCTTAGTGATCTGCTAACATTTTAATATTTACCATTGTTAGCATTGTAAATACTATCATTTGTATTGTTCCATCAAATACATCGAAGAAACCATGTGCTAGTATTGGCACACCTATTTGAGCAATCCATCCTATATGAGCTAGACCTGAATACATTAAATCTATTAATAGAGTGGCTGCTAGCATATTACCAAATAAACGTAGTGCAAGAGATACTGGGAAAATAATTCTCTCCATTATGTTTAAAGGTAACATTACTGGATATGGCTTGAAATATCCTTTGATATATCCTCCAAGATGACATCTGTATAATGCATTGGCATGAACAACAACAAAGGAAGTAATTGTTAATGCTACTGCAACACTTAAATCTTGAGTTGGAGGTGCAAGCCCTATTAATCCATAAAGGTTTAAGACAAGTAGGAATATTGCTAATGTTCCTATATAAGGTACAAAGCCAATATAACTTTCCCCCATGTTACTCTTTACCAAGTTATAAACTGTTTGATAAAGTGACTCTAAAACAACTTGTAACTTGCCTGGTTTATTTTTAAGATTTTTAGTTGAAACTATAGCAAATATTGTTATAACAAGCATTGCTGCCCATTGAAAAATAATTGTACTACTAATTGTCAAACTACCAACCTTAACTGTAAACATTGGTGCAAAGATATCCACGGAATCACTCCCTTTCTATCTTAGTATTAATTTATATATGTATATAAATATTTATTTATTTTTTGATAAGGCCTTATTCTTTCTAGTATAAATAAATATTGATATCTGATGTGAAATAAATCCTATTAGATAAAATGCTAATTCCTTAACATCTTTCATAAAGACTACTGTAAATAAAAGAATCAAAATCATTCTTAATACGAAGCTTAACTGTATTTTTAAAGCTCCTCTTCTTTTATTTATAACCTTGTGGATTACAATTGCATTAACTGTGAAATTAATTGTCGCAATTATACTTCCAACTAAAAAAGCCACCCCAAATCTAAAATTAACTAAACTAATTACCAGGGTTGCTATTATCGTCAATAAAATATTAGTTTTCATTACTGAAAAAACTAAACCTTTGATTTTAGCGTTCACGTATAACCTCCATAGTTCCGCAATGTTACTTTACTAATTATATTCCTGAATTTAATATTAATAAAATTTAAATTTTGGTTGAATTTATTAGTATTCTGATATTTTAAAGTAATTTTAAGCGTTTCCTTCATTTTTACTCTTAAAAACTCTCATTTACTCTTTTTTCAATTATTTTTGAATGATTTTTAATATTAAATTTCGTTTTTCTGAATTTTTCAATTATTACTCGTAATCTTGAGTTAAATTTCGATTACTATTTTCGATTTTGAAATCCTTTTTTGAAAGTTTTTGCTGTAAAATTATATATTTTAGTAGCTTTTTCACAAAAAAAATTTCAAACCATTATTTAGAATAAAATATACAACTTAAAAGGTTTTGAATAACCTTTTTAATATTTATTCACATTTTTTTTGATTTTTTTTTAAAAATCTTTCTTTTTTAATATTTTTCTGCACTTTAACCCTATTTTTTTCTATTCTTCATCCTATTATTCATACTTTTTATATAAAATCTAAACAAAACATATATATTTTATAATATGAATTTTTATTATTACTTTTGTGCATATTTTTGAATATATTCTTATATATTAATACGTTGCTTTAATTTAAAAAAATAAAAAGATGCTATCCCATTAAATTGATAGCATCTAAAAAATATATATATAATAATGGTAAACTTATTATCTTTCTACGATTAAAGCTGTTCCCATTCCTCCACCTATGCAAAGTGTTGCTAATCCTGTTTTAGCATCTCTTCTCATCATTTCATGAAGTAATGTAACTAATATTCTAGCACCTGAAGCTCCAACTGGATGTCCTAAAGCTATAGCTCCACCATTTACGTTAACTTTGTTCATGTCAAAGTCTAAGTCTTTAGCTACTGCTAAGCTTTGAGCTGCGAAAGCTTCGTTTGCTTCTATTAAATCAATATCTGAAACTTTTAATCCAGTTCCTTCTAATGCTTTTTTAGTAGCATAGAATGGTCCATATCCCATTATTGAAGGATCTAATCCTTTTGAACCATAAGAAACTATTTTACAGATTGGAGTTACTCCTAATTCTTTTGCTTTTTCAGCACTCATAACAACTAATGCAGCCGCACCATCATTAATACCTGATGCATTACCAGCTGTAACAGTTCCATCTTTTTTGAATGCTGGTCTTAATTTAGCTAATTTTTCAGCTGTTGTTCCAAATCTTGGGAATTCGTCAGTATCAAATACTATTGGATCACCTTTTCTTTGTGGTATTACAACTGGCACTATTTCATCTTTAAATTTTCCTGCTTTTATGGCAGCTTCTGCTTTTGCTTGAGAGTTTGCTGCAAACTCATCTTGCATTTCTCTAGTTAATCCCCATTGTTCTGCTATATTTTCAGCAGTTATCCCCATATGGTATCCATTGAATGCATCTGTTAAAGCATCATTAACCATAGTATCTATCATTTTTCCATCGCCCATTCTTTGACCAAATCTTGCAGTTTTTAAAACGTATGGTCCTTGTGACATATTTTCCATACCACCAGCTACTATTATATCGGCATCTCCTGCTTTTATCATTTGAGCCGCTAAAGCTACACATCTTAAACCTGAACCACAAACTTTATTTATTGTCATCGCAGGAACTTCAACTGGTAAACCAGCTTTTACAGCTGCTTGTCTTGCAGTATTTTGTCCTAATCCAGCTTGGATTACATTACCCATTAAAACTTCATCAACATTTTCTGGTTTTACCCCTGCTTTATTTAAAGCTTCTTTAATAACTAAAGCTCCTAAATCTACAGCTGGAACATCCTTTAATGAACCCCCGAATGATCCTAATGCTGTTCTTACTGCACTTGCAATAACTACCTCTCTCATATCAAAAACCTCCCATTTAGGTAAAAATTTATCAAAAATCTATATTTTTTCTAACTAATTTAATTATAACCATAAATTTACTAGCTTTCAATATATTTTGTTAAATTTTAAACAATCTTTTCAATTATTTTTTTGCTTTTTATAAAAAAAGACAGATATTTTAGCTTCATTATAGAAATATCTTATTAAAATTTCTATATTATTCTAAATATCTGTCTATTTATTCCAATTATTCAAATTATATTTATTAAACTTTTTAACAAAGTTTTATTTGCTTATAAATTCTTCTACAACTTCGTTACTTTTTCCAAAATAGTTTAATATAGCTGAAACTATTCTTTCTGAAGCTTTACCATCTCCGTATGGATTTATAGCTTTACTCATTTCTGCATAAGCTTTTTCATCATTTATAAGTGAATTAGCTTCTTCTAATATTTTTTCTACATCAGTACCAACTAATTTAACTGTTCCTGATTGAACAGCTTCTGGTCTTTCTGTAACATCTCTTAAAACTAATACTGGTTTTCCTAAGTGAGGAGCTTCTTCTTGTAATCCACCTGAATCAGTCATAACCATAAAGCATTTGTTCATTAAGTTGTGAGTTTCTTTTGTATCTAATGGTGGTAAAAGATGTACTCTTTCTTTTCCATCAAGATTTTTGTAAACAACATCTTTTACAACTGGATTTAAGTGAACAAGGTAAACTAATTCAACATCTTTATTATCTTCAACTATTTTATTTAAAGCTGTACAGATGTTTTCTATACCTTCTCCCCAATTTTCTCTTCTATGAGCAGTTATCATAATAACTTTTTTGTTTTCAAAATCTATGTTGTTTAATTCTTCATTTTCAAAAACATAGTTATTTTCAACAGTATGTTCCATAGCATCAATTACAGTATTACCTGTAATTTTTATATCATTTTCATTTATTCCTTCTCTTAAAAGGTTAGCTTTTGATCCTTTAGTAGGAGCAAAGTGTAAATCAGCTAAAGCACCTGTTAACTTTCTATTCATTTCCTCTGGGAATGGGAAATATTTATCGAAAGTTCTAAGTCCAGCCTCAACATGACCTACTCTTATTTGTTGATAGAAAGCTGCTAATCCACCAGCAAAAGTTGTAGTTGTATCTCCATGTACAAGTATCATATCTGGTTTTTCCTCAGTGAATACTTTTTCTAATCCTTCTAAAACTCTATTTGTTATTCCAGTAAGAGTTTGACGATTTTTCATTATGTCTAGATCAAAGTCAGGCTTTATATCAAATAGTTCTAAAACTTGGTCTAACATTTCTCTATGTTGAGCAGTTACACAAACCTTTGATTCTATTTCCGGTCTTTTTTCTAATTCTTTTACTAGTGGAGCCATTTTTATAGCTTCCGGTCTTGTTCCAAAGATAGTTAAAACTTTTATCTTTTCCATGAATCATTTACCTCCAAAAATAATCAATAGCTACTTAATAAATAAGTAGCTATTTAAATTATAACTATTTTGTGCCAAATAGTCTATCTCCTGCATCACCTAATCCAGGAACTATATATCCATGATCATTTAATTTTTCATCAATACATGCAACATATATATCAACATCTGGATGAGCTTTTTGTACAAATTCTATTCCTTCTGGTGAAGAAATTAAACACATAAGTCTTATTTGTTTAGCTCCTCTTTTCTTTAAAAGAGTTATAGCATCCGCTGCTGAACCACCTGTAGCTAACATTGGATCAACAACGATTATATCTCTTTCTGCTATGTCTTGTGGTAATTTACAGAAATACTCTACTGGTTGAAGAGTTTCTTCATCTCTATATAGTCCAATATGACCTACTTTTGCAGCAGGTATAAGTTGTAGCATACCATCTACCATACCTAATCCGGCTCTTAATATTGGAACTATAGCAACTTTTTTACCAGCTAAAACTTTACATTTAGTTTTACATACAGGAGTTTCTATGTCGATTTCTTCCATCGGAAGATTTCTTGTTACTTCATAAGCCATAAGCATAGAAACTTCACTTACTAATTCTCTAAAATCCTTAGAACCTGTATTTTTATCTCTTATGAACGCTAACTTATGTAATATAAGTGGATGTGTTATTTCTGTTACTTTACTCATTGTATCTTCCTCCTAAAATCTATATATAAAATATTTTTACTAAATTATTTTGAATACTTTTTTTCAATAGCAGTTACTTTGTCTATTCTATTTTGATGTCTTCCACCTTCAAATTCTGCACCTAAGAAAGCATCAACTATATCTAAAGCTAATCCTGGGCCTATTACTCTCTCACCCATAGCTAAAATATTTGCATTATTATGCTGTCTTGTTGCATGTGCACTAAATGTGTCAGAACATAATGCTGCTCTTATTCCTGAAACTTTGTTTGCTGCTATAGAAATTCCTATACCAGTTCCACAAATTAATATTCCATAATCAAATTCTTTTGAAGCAACTGCTTCTGCAACTTGTATAGCTATATCTGGATAATCACAAGACTCTGTGCCATATGTACCAAAATCTTTTAACTCAATACCTTTTTCTTTTAAATGTTTTATCACTGTGTTTTTTAAATTAAATCCACCATGATCACAACCAATTGCTATTTTCATTTCACTAACCTCCAATAAATAGTTGTTTTAAATATATTATTCTAAAAAAAGTGCTTTTTCAATGACTAATAACACTACTTAAAATAAAAATTTAAATAGTAAGTCAAATAAAAAAGCACTTTTTTTTATTAATTGGAAGAACACTAAATAAAGATATCAAACTTTCAAAAAAAACAAATATAGAATTTTTTAAAAATGTAAATTCAAAGTAATTCCTTTTTTTCAAAAGCATCATCCTTATCCAGCTCCCTTCCATATATTTTCTTAAACTATTGTTATGTCAAACCCACAGGATTTTTTTAATCTGTTCATTATAGCTACACCTAAACCTTTTTCTTCAAAAGCCTCAGTTATTATAACATCTACTCCTAAATCATCAAAGGACCTAAGCATTTCAAACAAGTTCTTTGTTACAGAAGTTAAATCCTCTCTAGTTCCTAGTGATTTAACTATTCCTTCATCATACATAGAAATTGTTTCATCAGTTGCCATAATTCCAACCTTTAAATCTTCATCTATGTAATTATGCACCATTTCTCTGATTTTTTCAACCATTTTATTTATTGGTCCTTGAACCATCTTAACTTTAGCCTTTGGTGCATAATGTTTATACTTCATTCCAGGGGCTTTAGGTTTTGTATTTTCATCTAAAGTTGTTAATATAGCTTTATCTATATATACCCCCTCATCAATTTCTTTTAGCATTTCTAAAGTTATTCCACCAGGTCTTAGAACACATAAATGTTCTCCTGTTGCATCTACTATTGTTGATTCTACCCCTATTTTACTTTTTTCAGATCCAACTATGAAGTCAACTCTTCCATTTAAGTCTTCTTCACACCTTTCTATATCAGTTGGACTAGGTCTTCCTGATATATTAGCTGATGGTGCTGCAATAGGCACTCCTGATAATTCAATTAATTTTAATGCGATATCATTATCTGGCATTCTTACTCCAACAGTATCTAACCCTGCTGATGTAATATCTGAAACTATATCTTTTTTCTTTAAAATAATAGTTAGAGGGCCAGGCCAATATTTTCCCATTAACTCTTCGGCAAACTTTGGTACCTCATCAACATATTTATCAATATCTTCTTTTTTTGCTATATGTATTATTAAAGGATTATCTTGAGGTCTTCCTTTCGCCTCAAAAATTTTTTTAACAGCTTCTCCATCTAAAGCATTTGCACCTAAGCCATAAACAGTTTCAGTTGGGAAAGCACCTATTCCACCTGATTTTATAATTTCAGCAGCTTCCTCTAAATGTTTTATATCTTTATCTATATCTTTTATGAATTGTATTTTTGTTTTCATAAAACAATATCACCTTCATCTTTTATAAATTCTTCTGACCTCTAGCAATCTTTATATTTTCAATACTATCACTTGTATAGGTTGCTGTAACACAACTTTTATATATATCATCTAAAAGCTTAAATTTCTTTAAAGCCCCTCTTTTTATTATTATGTAATACCATTGTGTTTCTTTATTTAATCTAATCATCTTTTTATAGTCATTGCTTAACCCTGGATGAGCCTTACAGAAATAATCTCCTACAGGCTTTCCAAACTTACCTTTTCTTCCTTTGTTAGAAAAGACTATGATTATTTTCATATCCTCTAATTCATTTTCTGTATGAACTAAAGCTACTCTATCACAATATATATGTTTATATTTAGATAATACATTAGGTTTTATTCTTAAAATTCCATTTTCGCAAGTATATTCTAACCTTATATTATTAAAATTTTTAATCATAACAATAACTATAAAAGCTTCTAAAAAGATTAAATAAACTATTAGAAAATCCTTATAAACTTCAAAAAAACAAACTAAAAGAGGTAATAATATTAGAAGTATTACCATAACAAACATGAATCTTTTATATGATTTTTTTTGTTTTTTTATAGCTTTATCTATATCCATAAGTATATTCCTCTTTAATCAACATATTAAAACCATGTATTTTTAAAGCCTTACATTATTCATGTAAGGCTTTATATATTAAAATTCAGTATTACCCATTGCTTTCATTTTTTGAGCTTGATCTTCAGTGATTAGAGCATTTAATATTTCGTCTATATCACCTTCTAAGAAGCTATCTAATTTATATAAAGTCATATTTATTCTGTGGTCAGTTACTCTTCCTTGAGGATAGTTATAAGTTCTTATTCTTTCACTTCTATCTCCAGTACCAACCTGACTTTTTCTATCTTCAGCAATACCAGCTAATCTCTCAGCTTCAGCTTGCTCGTATAATCTTGCTCTTAATACTTTCATAGCTTTTTCTTTATTCTTAAGCTGTGATTTCTCATCCTGACATGAAACAACTAATCCTGAAGGTAAGTGAGTTATTCTTACCGCTGAGTCAGTTGTGTTAACGCACTGACCACCATTACCTGATGCTCTAAATACGTCTATTTTAATATCTTTGTCATTTATTTCGATTTCTACATCATCAACTTCTGGTAAAACAGCTACTGTAGCAGTTGAAGTATGTATTCTTCCTGAACTCTCTGTATCTGGAACCCTTTGAACTCTGTGTGCTCCACTTTCATACTTAAGCTTTGAGTAAGCCCCTGCTCCTTTTATCATGAATACAACCTCTTTGAAACCTCCAATATCAGTTTCATTTGTACTCATAAGTTCAACTTTCCATCTATTTTTTTCAGCATACTTAGTGTACATTCTGAAAAGGTTAGCTGCAAATAGTGCTGCTTCATCTCCACCAGCACCACCTCTGATTTCAACGAATACGTTCTTGTCATCGTTAGGATCTTTTGGTAATAAAAGAATTTGTATTTCGTCTTCTAATTCTTTCTTTCTCTCTGTTAAATCCTTTATTTCTGCGTTGATCATTTCTCTCATTTCTTGATCACTTTCTTCTGAAAGCATCTCTTTGTTAGCTTCTAAGTCTTCTGTTGCTTCCTTGTACTCTTTGTACTTATTAACGATTATTTCTAAGTCCGCATGTTCCTTACAAAGCTTTCTCCATTCCTTTTGGTTAGCCATTATTGAAGGATCACTTATTTTAACTGAAAGTTCATCGTATTTATTTTCAATAAAATTTAATCTATCAAGTATCATCTATTATCACTCCGTATACAGATTTTCATATTTTACAATTATAACACACTATTATATTATCTTTCAAGATTTACTCTTCCTATAACACATCTATCTAAGCCTGCTAAATCTTTAATCACTTTAACATCATAGTATCCTTTTTTAGTCATTAGATTTTTAACATCTTCTCCTTGATCATGTCCAATTTCAAAAGCTAATATACCATCTTGCTTTAATACCTGTAAAGACTCGTCAACAATTCTTCTATAAAATATTAAACCATCCTCTCCCCCATCTAAAGCTAAATGAGGTTCATAATCTTTAACATCCTCCATTAAAGTATTTATAACTTCTGTTCTTATATATGGTGGATTTGAAACTAAAATATCGTACTTATTTTCTTTTTTTATAACTTCACTTAGAAGATCACTTTTTATAAAATTACATCTTTTTGATAATTCTAGCTCTCTTATATTTTTTCTTGTAACCTTTTCTGGTATATCATCTATATCTATTAAATCTACATTTATATTCTTTCTATAATTAGCTAAAGATAGTCCTATAGCCCCACTTCCACAACATAAATCACATACATTTATATTTACATCTTCATCTATGTTGTTTAATACTTCCTCTACAATTATTTCAGTATCACCCCTTGGAATTAATACTCCCTCTTCTACATAAAAATCTAATCCCATAAACTCACAAGTTTCTAAAATATATTGCATAGGCATTTTTTCTTTTCTTTTTTCTAATAAATTTAAAAAATGTATCTCATCAGATTTTTTAACTTCTTCATTCTTATTAGTAATAAGCCAAATCTTATCTTTTTCAATAACTTTACTTAATAATAGTTGAGTATCTAATATATATGTATCAATCCCAACTTCTTTTAAAGTTTCATTTCCTAAATTTAATAATTCTCCAACTTTTTTATTTGGTTCTTTCAATCCTTCAGCCCTCCTTAAAGAAGCTATGGCTACTTCAATCTGAGAATCATCCGGTTCTCTTGTAGTTAATTTTTGTAATTGTAAACCTGGTGCTGCTATTATTTTAGCGAAACTTCCCTGTGATTTTCCAAGCCATCTTATAAGTTCATATGTTATTCCTGCTACAACTGGCAACATCGCTACTCTTATAGCCGTTCTTTGAACTACTGAATCCCAATTAGTAAAAGAAAATATAAATATACTTACAATAGCAACTAAAAATAAAAAGTTTGTTCCACATCTAGGATGAAATCTAGGATATTTCCTTACATTTTCAACTGTAAGCTCATCTTCATTTTCATAGCAAAATATAGTTTTATGCTCCGCTCCATGATATTGAAACACCCTTTCTATATCTTCTAATTTTCCCATTAAGTACATATATCCTAAAAGCATACCAATACTTATTATCCCTTCAATAGCACTTAAAGTCCAATCTGGGAAACTAAATTTTTTAAGTAAAAAAGTAATTCCTGTTGGTATTGCTACAAAAAGAACTATAGCAAATATAAAAGAAAGCATAATTGTAAGAGTCATTATTACATTATTAGCTTTTTCACCAAATTTATTATTTAACCAATCTTCAAATTTTGAAGGTTCTGTATCATCAAAAAAACTTGCTGAATAATTTAAAGATTTTAAACCTACAATTAAAGATTCTACAAGAGTTATAAATCCTCTTATAAAAGGTAGCCCTAAAATTTTATTTTTCTTTGTATATGGTATTGTCTTTTCAAAAGAAACCTCTATATCACCCTCTGGAGTTCTAACTGCTGTAGCTGTTCCTTTTGCGCCCCTCATCATAACGCCTTCTAATACTGCTTGACCGCCAACTTGGCATTTTCTCATAATTTAAACCCTATCCTTTCACTAACTAATTATTAGAATTCTTACCATATTTATAATTGAAATAACATTGTCCACACAATGATTGATATTCTACATTATCAACTAAATCTATAGCAACTTGTTCTCCCTCAAATGTAAACTTTCCATTTACCATTCTTCCATTTAATATAGCTTTTCTTCCACATCTACATATAGTTTTCATTTCTTCAATACTATGTGCTAATAATAAAAGTCTTTCACTTCCTTCAAAGCCATTCATTTGGAAGTCTGTTCTTAATCCGTAACAAATTACTGGGATACCTTTTCCAACTGCAATCTCAAATAATTCATCGATATGATGAGCTTTTAAGAATTGAACCTCATCAACTATTATACAGTCTATTTTTCTCCCCTTCTCAAGTCTTTCATCAATCATTTCTATAATATTATCTTTATTATCTATTAAAATATCTACAACTCTCTCAACACCTAATCTTGAAACTACTTTATCCCCACCTTTTTTATCTGTTGATGGCTTAACTATGATAACTTCCATGCCTCTTTCTTCATAATTATGTGCCACTTGCATAAGATGTGTAGATTTACCTGAATTCATTGCTCCGTATCTAAAATATAGTTTACTCATATTAAATTTAAACTCCTTATCCTCTTATAATATTCTAAATATGATTATAACTTAAATAAGAACGCTTTTAAACTATTGACGATTAAATAACCCCATGATATACTTGTAAATAGTTGTTTAGCAACATTTTTTATTTTTGAAAGAGGTGAATTACATGAGACAAGGCATACATCCAGAATACCATCACGATACAGTGGTTAAGTGTGCATGTGGAAACACTTTCACAACTGGTTCAGTTAAACCAGAACTTAAAGTTGAAATATGCTCTAAGTGCCACCCATTCTTCACAGGAAAACAAAAAATCGTTGATGTTGGCGGAAGAGTTGATAAGTTCAACAAGAGATTTAATCTTAATAAATAATTTCTTTATGGGAAAGACTCAAATCTTTCCCATTTTTATTTATAAGGCATATTTTTCAAAAAAAGTTTATTTTTATAAATATATTTTTAGCAAAAGTGAGTGAATATGATGAAAAAAGTTCTTATTTTAAGTACATCTACTGGTTATGGTCATAATCAAGCAGCTAACTCTTTAATGGAACTTATAAAGAATGACGATACAGAAATTCTTGTACATGATTTTCTTAAGGAGAATCGTTTCTTTAATAGGTCAATAGTAAATGGATACGATTTATGTGCAAGTTCTCTTGGAACTCTTTATGGTCTACTATATAAAATTAGCAATATTAAAATTATAAATAGTCTTGCTTGTATGTTCTTTTTACCGGTTGCAAATAAATTAACTAAATTTATTTATAACTTTAATCCGGATTTAATAATAACAACTCACCCTTTAGCAGTAAGTGTACTTTCTCATTTAAAGAGAAAAAAAATTATAACAGTACCTGTCATTTCTGTAGTTACTGATTTTAAATGTCATTACACTTATGTTTCTAAACAAATTGATCATTACATAGTTGCTTGCGAATACACAAAGAAAAATCTTGCTTCAAAAGGAATACCTAGTGAAAGAATCTCACCTTTTGGTATACCTGCTAAGAAAGATTTTTATGAAACAGATTACCATAATCATATAGAGCATATTACTAAACCACCATTAAAACTCCTTTTAATGGGAGGCGGTATGGGTTTAGACAATATATCTAAAGTTTTAAAAACCCTAATGAAAAATGAGAACCCTTTAGACTTAACTATTGTTTGTGGAAACAACTCTGAGTTAAAAGAACATTTATGTAAAGAATATGAACATCTAAAAGGGAACAAGATTTTAAATATTTTAGGATATACAACTGAAATACCTAAAATAATGAAAAACTCTGATTTAATCATTACAAAACCTGGTGGTTTAACTACAACAGAATCATTATTAAGTCATTTACCAATGATAATTCCATTCATAATCCCAGGTCAAGAAAGTGAAAATAGAGAATTCTTAGCAAAAAGTAATTGTGCAGTCCATATTAATCACTTAGATGAATTAAATACCTTAATTAATGAATTTAATGAAGACGGTAATAAATTAATTAGCATGAGAAATAGTATTTTAAAAGTAGTAAGTTCATACTCTCCAGAAGAGACCGTTAAACTTTGTACTAATATGCTAAATGATTCTTATAATAAAAGAAGATATTAAAGTTAAAAACTTTAATATCTTCTTTTATTTTTTGTATCAATTATAACAATATTATTCTTTACTAAATTATTAAAAATCTGATGTAATCTAAAAACTTTCTAAATACCAAAATTTAATTATTCCAAATTGCTCTTTAATACAACTTGTAAAAATTCCTTATTATTCTTTGTCTTTGATAGTAAGTTTATAAGCTTTTCAGCTACATCTTCTATATTATTTTCTTTTTGTAGTACTCTTCTGATTTTATATGAAGCTTCTCTTTCTTCTTCATTAAATAATAAATCTTCTTTTCTAGTACCAGACTTATAAATGTCTATAGCTGGGAATATTCTTCTTTCTTGAAGCTTTCTATCTAAATGTACTTCCATATTTCCAGTACCTTTAAACTCTTCAAAAATCATATCATCCATTCTACTTCCTGTATCTACTAATGAAGTAGCTAGTATAGTTAAACTTCCGCCTTCTTCTAAATTTCTCGCTGCTCCAAAGAATTTTTTAGGCATTATAAGTGCTCCTGGATCTAATCCCCCTGATAAGGTTCTTCCAGAAGGAGTAACTGTTAAGTTATATGCTCTAGATAATCTTGTTAAAGAATCCATCAAAATAACTACATCTCTACCTTGCTCAACCATTCTTTTAGCTCTTTCTAATACTATGCTTGAAACCTTAGCATGGTTTTGTGGTTCCTCATCAAAAGTTGAATAGATTACTTCCCCATCTATACTTCTCTTCATATCGGTTACCTCTTCAGGTCTCTCATCTATTAAAAGTACTATAAGCTTAACTTCAGGATTATTTCTTGATATATTTTGAGCTATTCTTTTTAAAAGAGTTGTTTTTCCTGCTTTAGGTGGCGCAACTATCATTCCCCTTTGTCCTTTACCTATTGGACAAATTATATCCATAAGTCTTGAACTTAAATCTCTTCCATTATCAGTTTCAAGTCTTAATCTTTCTGATGGATATATTGGTGTTAAATCTTCAAACTTTTTTCTTCCAACTGCTTTTTCCGGACTCTCACCATTTACCTTCTCCACATAAAGTAGTGCCTTAAATTTTTCTCCTTCCTTTGGTATTCTAACCTTACCTTGGACTTCATCCCCAGTTCTTAATCCAAATCTTCTTATTTGTGATGGAGAAACATATATATCATCTTCACTTGTTAGATAGTTTCTACATCTTAAAAAACCGAAATTATTATTATCTAGTATTTCAAGTATTCCTTTAGATGAATCTGATGAACTTATCATATCCTTTAATTGCTCTTTTTTACCTTCATCATTGCTATTATTATTGTTGTAATTATTATTACTGTAATTATTGCTATTTCTAAAATTTCTTTCATTAGAAATATTTTCTTTGCTTCCACCTTGCTCTTTTTGTGATATTTTTTCTCTTAAAACAACACCATCTTTATGTATCACTTTAGTATTGCTATTTTGATTATCAAATTCAGCTTTTAATTCTTCAATTAATTCGCTTTTTTTCTTTTTACTTATATTTTTTATTCCTAATTCTTTAGCCTTTTCTTTTAATTGGACTAAAGTCATATTTTCATACTGTTCTATATTCAATTTAAGCACCTCCTGCTTTTTAAATTGGTGGAATAAGGTAAAGAAAAGTTGTTTTAGATTGCCTTAAGACTTTAATATATAGAAACTTTCGAATGTTCTTTTTAAAATATATAAACTAATTATGTTAAATATTTATATTATTATCATATCACATAAAATCTAATCTATATATAGTATATTTTTCTAACACTTATTTCTAGCACTAATTAGTCAAAAAAGGATACCTAACTTTTGTTAGATATCCTTTTATTAAAATTTAATTATTTGTTGTTTAATGCAGCACCAACAAATCCTACGAATAATGGATGTGGTCTGTTTGGTCTTGATTTTAATTCTGGATGATATTGAACTGCTACAAACCATGGGTGATCCTTAACTTCTACACATTCAACTAATCTTCCATCTGGTGAAGTACCAGCTATAGTTAATCCTGATTCTACTAATTGAGCTCTGTACTCATTGTTGAACTCGTATCTATGTCTATGTCTCTCATAGATTAAATCTGAAGCATAAACATCTTTGCAGAATGTATCATCTTCTAATTTACATGGATATAATCCTAATCTCATTGTTCCACCTAAATCTTCAACATCCTTTTGTTCTGGCATTAAGTCTATTACTGGGAATGGAGTTTCTGGATCTAATTCTGATGAATGAGCTCCCTCTAAGCCTAATACGTTTCTAGCATACTCTATAACAGCACATTGCATTCCTAAGCATATTCCTAAGAAAGGTTTTTTGTTTTCTCTAGCCCATCTTATAGCTTCAATCTTTCCTTCTACTCCTCTGTCTCCGAATCCACCTGGAACTAGAACTCCATCTACTCCTTTTAATAATTCATCAACATTTTCTTTAGTTACATCTTCAGCATTTATCCACTCTATTTCAACATTAGTATCATTGCTTAATCCGCCGTGATTTAAAGCTTCAACAACTGATATGTATGCATCATGTAACTCAACATATTTACCAACTAAAGCAATCTTAGTTGTGTGAGTTAAGTGAGTTATTCTGTGAACCATGTCTATCCATTCAGCATTGTCTATGTCTCTACATCCAAGACCTAATTTTTCACAAACTAATCTATCTAATCCTTCTTTATGTAGCATTAGAGGAACAGCATATAAATGTTCTGCATCTAAGTTTTGAATAACTTCATTTGCATTTATGTTACAGAATAATCCGATTTTCTTCTTGATATCTTCTGATAATTCTTTTTCTGATCTACAAACTATTATATCTGGTTGAATACCTATGCTTCTTAACTCTTTAACTGAGTGTTGAGTTGGTTTAGTTTTTAACTCACCAGCTTTTCCTAAGTAAGGTACTAATGTAACGTGTATGAAACAAACATTCTCTTGACCTACATCATACTTGATTTGTCTTATAGCTTCTAAGAAAGGTAATGATTCGATATCACCTATTGTTCCACCGATCTCAGTGATTACTACATCTACATCTCTTTCTTTTCCTACTCTATGTACTCTATCTTTTATAGCATTAGTTATGTGAGGTATAACTTGTACAGTACCTCCTAAGTATTCACCTTTTCTCTCTTTTGATATTACTGACCAGTAAACTCTACCTGAAGTAACGTTTGAGTTTTGAGTTAAGTTTTCATCTATGAATCTTTCATAGTGACCTAAATCTAGATCTGTTTCAGCACCATCGTCAGTTACGAAAACTTCTCCATGCTGGTATGGACTCATTGTACCTGGGTCAATGTTTAGGTATGGATCAAATTTTTGAATACTTACGCTTAAACCTCTATTTTTTAATAATCTTCCTAATGAAGCAGCTGTTATTCCTTTTCCTAATGAAGAAACAACTCCACCTGTTACAAATACGTACTTAGTATTTTTGCTCATATCTTTTCCTCCTAATGTAAATTTATGCTTGACATCGTTCTTTATTTCATTTATAATGATAATTACCTCATTTAGAATGGGTTTTTTATTGCTTGTTTTAATAACATAGTAGATATTCTATCAAAACTTAATGTAGAAGTCTAGTACTTTTTTTGTTTTTTTTATTTTTTTATTTATAGAACGTTTACTATTTATATTTTGCTCAGCTTTAGCAGAATTAATTATTAATATTTGAATTTACAAGTTGAAATTTATTTAAATTAATTTCAGCTTTTTTTATTTTTAAAAATAAATACTTTATATAAAATAAGGCTGTACCTTTTGGTACAGCCTTATTTCTATTCATAGACTACTCTTCTACTTTTATTTTCATATCAAGGTTTGTTCTTATAGGCTCTTGTCCGCCAGCTATTAGATGATATTTTATAGATATATTTCCTCCATTCTCGTTAACATCTAAATCCAACTCTTTTGTCGCAGTCTTAAGCTCCAACATTCCATAAGGAGTGTTATATAACGCTACTGCTGTATTATCTTTTTGAAACTCCATTTTTGTACTTGTTGTTCCTTCTCTATGTAATACAACCTTATCACCTTTTATTTTTAAAGTTGTTCTTGTCCCTTCCATGCCTGATATTTCAGTTTCATCATAAGTAGCTATAAATTCGTCTCCATCAATAGAAAATTCGCCAACAGTAACAACTTCTATTTTTTCTTGCTCTCCGATATCTTGAGTACTACATATTGATATTATAGCTTTTTTACTCATAACAATGATCCTTTCTAACTAAATCAATTATTGATTTATCATATACTTTTTAAGTTCTTCATCTTTAAATGGAGTTATTGTTATTGTATTAATAATTCTATTTTTCTCATAATTTATTTCAACAGCTTCGCTATCTTTTTCTTTACAATATCTTCCGCATATTCTAGCAGCATTCTCTAAATCCTCTTGATTAAATTCTCCTCTTAATATAACAGGCGCTCCAGTAGAGTTTTTAGGTGTTACTAAAATATCATCTTCTCTTTTAAACTTAACTATATCTTTCCACTCTTCACCACTTCTAGCTATTATAGCTTTATTTTTAGGTGAAATTCTCATGTGTCTACCATATTTAAGAAGTCCGATTTCATCTTTAGCTACTTCTTCTTGATTATCAAGTAAATCACTTAATCTTATTGCATATCCAGGCTCTGTTAACTTACATCCACCTGCTGGTGATGGATAATCTACTATATTCCACTTTTCAGCAAGCTCCATTTGAGTCTTTCTGCTTCTACCTGATATTTTTAATAATCTTTCTCTATCCACTAATCCACTTAATTCCATCTCTGTAGGCTCTAAATTTAAAGCACATAAAGGTCTTAAGATTTTTTCACTGAATCCTGATTCTTTTTTAACAGTATTTAATGCTTGTCTATTTTGAGACATTGGTCTTTGATTTAAAACTTCACCAGTTATTATGAAATCAGCATCGAATTTTTTTAATAATTCTCCTGAATATCTCATCATCATAGCATGGCAATCTATACATGGATTCATATTTTTTCCTCTACCATGCTTAGGATCTTTTACCATCTCAAAATGTTCTTCTGAGAAATCTACTACCTCTAAAGGCATATCTATTTGTTTACACATTCTTTTTGCGTTTTCTTCATTAAAGAAATAAGATCTAAAACAGATTCCTATTACCTCTATACCTTGATCCTTTATTAACTTTGCAGCTAATATACTATCTAATCCACCTGAAACCATGGCTAATGCTCTAGTCATATTTTTTCCTCCTAAAAATCACTTTATTATCATATGTTAATTATTTTATTTAAATAAATCAAATATTTTTAATTCAAAATTTACATCATTTTCTTTTTTATTAACATTTTTAAATTCTTCTTCTGATAAAACATCCTTCATCTTTTTCTCTGTTTCATCATAGGAAACTTGTCCCTTGGTAACATCTATGAAGCATAATGGTGGAAACATAACACACCACCAATTTTGTCCTTTACCTTCACCAATTAGTATTCTATAAGCCTCATACTCACCTTGTGGTAAAACTATATTACCATATTCCTTAACAGGGAAATTTTCTCTTGTTAATGTTGTTTCAACAGTATAATCAAATCCCTGTGATTTTATATAGTCTTCAGCTATTTTTATAATATTACTATCTTCTCTTTTTAATATTTCTCTAGATTCTTCTAAACTTTCTGATTCACTTAATATAGGTGAAATATATTTTAAAACTTCATCCTTAACCTCCAGCTTTAATTCTTGATCTATATTACTATCACTATTAGCTAAAACATGAAATCTTATTAATTTTTCACTTATATCCTCAACTATATTTTCTTCTGTAACTCCTAAAGCTTGTCTATCATTTAAAGAACTTCCTACTATAAATAAAGATAACATTCCTAAAAATAAAACTGATAATACTTTTTTCATAATAAACACCCCCTGATACCTTGATTATTACCAAGGAGTACTTTTTATATACAATAAAAAGATATTTTTTAAAAATTATTACTGTTTATAGTTCTTGTTATGTATACATCTGAGTATTTATATTTTCCCTTTAAAAATTCAAAGGCTCTTTGAGCTGTTAGCATATCATTGAAGAAAGCAAATACAGTAGGTCCACTTCCGCTCATCATAGCTCCTAAAGCACCACTTCTTCTCATATCTTCTTTTATTGCTTTTAATACACTATGTTTTTTTAAAGTTACGTTTTCTAACACATTTTTCATATTCTTTGCAACATAGTTTAAATCATCATTTTTCATAGCTTCTATTAACTCTTCTATATTAACATGTTTTCTTATCTTATTTATATCTAAGTTTGTATAGACCTCTTTAGTAGAAACCCCAAAGTTAGGTTTTAGTACAACTAAAATTTTATTTTCAAAAGGTTTTAAAGGTGTTATAATTTCTCCAATTCCTTCACATAAAGCAGTTCCACCTTCAATACAATAAGGAACATCTGCACCTATTTTAAGACCTAATTCTTTTAATTCTTCTAAACTAGCATTAACATTAAAAAGTTTATTCATTATAACTAAAACTGCAGCGGCATTAGTACTTCCCCCTGCCATTCCAGCAGCCACAGGTATATTCTTTTTGATGCTAATCTTTACTCCATCTTTTATATTAAAATTTTCTCTAAATAACACTGCTGCTTTATAAGCTAAATTTCTTTCATCTGTAGGGACATAGTGCTTATTACAAGAAATACTTATACTACTATCATTACTTTTCTCAATCTCTATAACATCATATAAATCTACTGTTTGCATTATCATTCTAAGTAAATGATAGTTATCTTCTCTTTTTCCAATAGCATCTAAGGCTATATTTATTTTTGCATAAGCCTTCATTTTCATATAATCACCCTTCTTACATTAATTAAAGCTAAATATAATTATATTATTTTCTTTCAAAAACATAAAGAGTTAATTAAAATAAAGAGAAATCTTCTAAATTGCTAATAGAAGATTTCTCCTGCAAACCTATCATTTTTATAAACTAGCACTTTTTAATCCTTTTACTCCACTATTTTTAAATTCACTTATTATATTATAAAGTGGCTCATAATCTTCAAAAAACATTATTATAGTCTCACCTTTTTTAGCTATTTTTAAAGTTTCTCTAAGTGCTTCTTCTTCTGATAGTATTGTTAAAACTTTTAAATTTTTTCTAGAAGCTTCCTTTACTCCTTCTAGCATAATATTTGCAACTTCGCCTTTTGCTCTGCCTCTTAAATCTTTATCTTCTTTTATTACTATAGAATCAAAAAATTCACCACTCAATTTTCCAATGGTTTTTATTGTATTTAAATCTCTATCCCCAGGAACTCCTATTATCCCAGTTATATTTTTAAATCCAATATTTTTGAGTGATTCTATTATAACCTTATATCCATCTATGTTATGTCCATAGTCTAAAATAACATTTACTCCATTAACATCAAAAATATTAAATCTTCCTCTATTATCTTCTTCACAAGACTTAAATTGTTTTAATCCTTTTGAGATAATACAGTAATCAACCTCTATCCCAACTAAAGCTGCACAAGCTGCCATCGCATTTTCTATATTATGCTTTAGTTTCCCATTCATAGTAAACTTCATTTCTTCAGCAGAAGCTATTTTGTACTCCTTACCTCTATTCTTCACATATATGGTTTCATCTCTATAAAATACAATAGGATTTCCATTTTTTAAGTTATCTTGAAGATGCTTATTATTTTCATCCATAGAAAATAATATTTTAGGTTTCTTTATTCTATCTAAAATTTTTATACTCCACTCATCATCCGCATTTATGACTGAATAGCCATTATCTTTTACAGCTTCTCCTACCAAGGATTTCACAAAAGCTAAATCTTCTAAATCATTTATCCCATCTATTCCCAAATGATCTTCTCTTATGTTTGTTATTACTCCTACATCTGCTAAGTTATAGGCTAATCCTCTCCTTACTAAACCTCCTCTTGCACTCTCTAAAACAGCAACTTCAACTTCTGGATTTAATAATACTGATTTTGCACTCTCATATCCAGTATCATCACCTTTATGTATATATTTATCTCCTATTTTTACTCCCGAAGTTGTTGTACATCCCACATTGAATCCCATTAATTTTAAAATATATGATATCAATCTAACTGTTGTCGTCTTTCCATTTGTTCCTGTAACTGATATAACAGGAATATTATCATATCCATTCTTAAACATGTTATCTAAAATCTTTTTACCTACATTTCTTTCTTCTCCTACTGTAGGAAAATGATGCATTCTTATTCCTGGTGCTGCGTTCACTTCTAATATTATTCCATCAGTATCATACAACGGTTCTGATATTGATTTTGTACAAATATCTATACCACATATATCAAGTCCAATGGCTTTTGCCGCTCTTTCACAAATTTCAATGTTTTCTTTACATATTAAATCAGTGTAATCTTCAGCACTTCCTCCTGTAGAAAGATTAGCATTTCCCCTTAAAATAAGTTTTTCGCCATATTCTAAAATTGAATTTAAAGAATATCCTAATTCCTCTAATCTATTGATTAATTCTTCGTCTATTTTAACCTTGGTCAAAGGCTTTTCATGACCTTCACCCCTTAGAGGATTGGCATTCATTGCATCTATTAAATCTCTAATATTTCTTACACCATCTCCTGTTATGAAAGGTGGTTTTCTTAAAGATACCGCTACCACCTTGTAATCCACTAGCATAACTCTATAATCATTTCCCTCTTTATATTCCTCTATCATTACTTCCTTGCATTCTTTAATTAATTCAGCATATGCTCTTAATAACTCTTTTTCATTATTTATATTTACAAAAACTCCATTTCCCTTACTTCCCCATTGAGGTTTTAAAACTACTGGATATCCTATTCTATTTACCACTTCAAGAAGTTGTAATGTACTAAAAACTTTTTCTCCTTTAGCTACAGGTAAATTTTGAATATCTAATACTTCTTTTGTAAGCATCTTATCACAAGCTATATCTATAGCTATTCCTTTTGTATTGCTACCAATCGTAGCGCTAAATCTTTTTCCAGCTTTTCCATAACCTATTTGATATAAATTCCCATTTCCTATAGAAATAATAGGAAGACCAACATCATTAGCAGCATCACATATTGCCTTTGTTGATGGTCCTATACATTCTTCCCTAATGACTCTTTTTATTATTTCTATTCTTTCATCAAAATTAATATCTTTCTTGTTTATTATAGCGTTCATTAAATCTACTGCTAATTCAGCAATTAAAATAGCTGTTTTTTTTAATTTATATTCAAAGATTATATAATAAAAATCATCTTTAATCTCTCTTGCTTTTCCGTACTTTACATCTATTCCCAGCTTATTATGTAGCCCTATTATCGTATGTTCGCAAACATGCGCTAAATATGTTCCTTCTTTTAAACGTTCTACAAAACCTCCTTCTACATCTATTCCACATCTATGCGTATATAATTCTGGAACGTAATTTAATAGTCTTTCATTAAATCCATCAATATCCTTTGTAGGTGTTTCACAATATCCTTCTAAATCAACATCTAATCTCATACAACTTCTATGTGAATAAATGTTTCTTCCTTCAAAGATACGTTGATTATTTATCTTCATTTTAATTTCTTTCCTCCTCAAAAGGCACCCTAGTTAATAAATTCATTTTTTTGCCTGACGTTAATACATGTAACTTAACATTAAATATACTAAAAACTTCATCTTGTTGTCTTTCAGATACATTTGTATAATCTATTTTCCTTCCATCAACAAAATAAACTGCCCCACTTCCAATAACCATTAATTCATCATCATTAATTACTATGGCAGTATCTTCATCTATACCTATCCCTAATACTTCCGGATTTTGACAAACACCTGATAATAATCTTCCTATTCTTCCTCTTTGAGCAAAATGTTGATCTATGAGAGTGTTTTTTATAAGACCTAATCCTGCGGACATATTTAATGTGCTCTTTTTAGGTGATTCTTCTTCTTCACCACCAACGATCATTACATCACTCATAACTGATGCACCTGCTGATGTTCCAACAAAATAACAACCTTCATTACTTCTTTTCTGCAAGGTATCATAAAGAGGTGTTCCTCCTATTAAACTAGTTATTCTCAGTTGATCACCACCTGTAAAGAATATAACAGAAGCATTATTTACTAAATTAATATTTTGATCATCAAAAGCTCCTTCTCTTTCCACGACACGAAGCTCTTTAATATCTCTTATTCCCATACTTGAAAATATATTTTTATATTGTTCTATGACTATACTAGGAGATTCTGTAGCTATGGTTGCTATTACCATAATTCCATCAGATTCTTTGAATCTATCTGCTACAAAATTTAATATAATCTTTTCTCCTTTTTTATCTTCTGCTCCACCTATTATTATTAAGTTCTTTTTGCTACTACTTTTCAAAACTATTCACCTCAAATCATGCATTTCTTATTTTTGCCACAAATATTATATTTATTCATAATAAAAAAGAGTTTTATGGTATAAAACCATAAAACTCTTTTTTTATAATATCGCTCTTCCTGGAATCATAATTTTTTCACCGGCATATACAATATCCGGATTTTCAATGTTATTTAGCTTAACTAAATCATCTATTGTTGTTTTATATTTCTTTGCTAAATTCCATAGAGTATCACCTTTTTGTACTATATATATTGTTACAGATGCTCTCTTTTCAACTTTATCATCATTTTGCTCAATATCTTTTACATATTCTTTGTCAAACATATCTGAGCATTTAGCATAAAAATACATCATTGCTTTTACAGCTATGTTATTTGCCTCTATGCTACATTGTAAATCTTCTATATTTGCTTTAGTGTCAAAGGTCATTCCTGATTGTGAATTAGGCATCTCTAATGCAAATTCAAAAGGTATTTCCCCACTTACCTTGTTAAGTCCTTTTTCCTCATCCGTTGTTCTATATATTACATCAACCGCCAAATTACCTTTTATAACCACTCTAGAATCAGCAAAATAACTTTCCATGCCGACAATATTACCTGTATAGTCTATTACTTGAGTAGCATCTCCACCATCTTTTCCTAAATTAATGTTACCTTTTACTGTTGAATCATTTGAATTTTCACTAACTAACATGTTAACTTTACAATTTTCTTTTAAAGGTATTATATTTAGAGTTGGAGAATATAAATCTTCAACAGTTTCTGTTAATTCTAATTTAGATACTCTAACATTAGCATCAACTGCTAAATTTATATCTATTACTCTACTTTCTCCTAAATCATTTTGAGATATTGTTGCATCATGATCTTTTATTTCAAAATATCCATTGCAATTCATATCAGAATTTACACCCACAACTTCTTCTTCTTTTGATAGGTATAAATCTTCTTCTAAAGAAATTACATCTCTAGAATCATATGCTCTATACAAAACATTTATTTTAGCCAAACATGACGCTTGTACTTTATCTTCTCCTAACTTAATTTCTTGTCTATGAAGCATATATCCGCACTTTATTATTTTTCCTATTTGAGGCTTATCCATTCCTATATTTATAGGTAATTGCCCACTCATTGAGCAAACCATGCTAGTTATATTTTTTTCTATACTTTCTGGTTTCCTCTTTATCTGTAAATCTCCTAAGCCATCTAACTCTTTTACAACATCAATTTTTTCTTCCTTATAAACCCTATACTTAGTTTTAAGTTTTCCCTCTACCCTTATCTTTCTTTCATTGATTATGTTCGCATCGATATGTTCTAAATTACATTCCATATCACACATCATACTATGTTCGGCACCAGCTATATCAATAAAGCTAGAGTTCTTTTCTTTGTAAATAACACTGTTTATACCTAACCCCTCTTCTTCTCTAGCTAAATACATAACATTACATTCAACTTGATACTCTAATAAAACTCTATCACTTTGAACTTCTCTATTAAGTATGCATACATTAGTATCTACTGAAAGCACTTGATGAACATCAGGTTGAGTGTCTGGTATTAAGTATTCTTCTCTAAATGGTATATCTAATGAATTTTCACTTAAAATTTTTTCAAATCCAATACTTTCTTTAATAATATCTAAATTAACCAAATGTATCCCTCCTAAATAATCTACTACTATAATATATATGTATGACAATACCATTATGATAATTCTTATTCTTATTACTTTATTTATTTTTATTTCATTTCACAGTTTTTGTAAACGTTTATATTTTTTAAAGTAAAATTAAAAAAAATAATATTTTTTTCGACATTTTTTTATAAAAAGTGTTGACACTATGAAAAAAATGTCGTATTATAAAGATGGTTATTGACCATATAACCTCTCATAAATTCTCAATACCCTTTTATACCATAGTTGAAAGATGGAAACCCACCATCTTTCTTTTTTTTTTTGTAATTATTAATTAAAAATAAAAAAGCTAGCTAATTAATTAGCCAGCTTTTTTATTTAACCAACAAAATCTAGTTGAACTGTTTTTGTAAGTACATCTGAATAACTGTATGTCACTTTCCTTTGGGTGTCTTTTTGTAATCTAACTACAAAAATACTTGGGTGAACACTTTCTAGTATTCCTTCATTTTCCAAAATCTTTTTTCTTCCACCATTAGCTCTTAGCTTAACTTTCTCACCTACGTGATCTTCTATGCTTTTTCTGATGGAATTCAATGTAAGTCTGGTACTCATTTTAACACCCTCTTTCTATTATACATTATACACTAAAAAGGATGTTTTTTCAATAACAAATTATTTTACTATATAAAGCCATGTGTTGTCAATAAAAATATACTATATTTAAACTAAAACATCCAACTATAGTATTAACAGAAACCTTTTCTTTTATTCTATTAATTTATATACGGAGATTTGGGATAACCTTCTCTATATTTTCCTCTAGTTTGTAGTCCCCCAATACCTTTTATCCCAGTTATTGTATTTTCTATAACATCTTTTATAGATACAATTTCATCGATTCTTGTATATGCTATTCTCTCACAAACTAAAACTGGATCTAGACAATGTATAAGTACCCTATTAGGCGAACTTGCAAAATTAGCTCCTGCTTCTAAAATACTTTCATAACAAGATTGACAAGCTCCTGCAAAAATAACAAGTTCATCATAACTTGAGTTGTGATTTCTTAAAATTTTTACAGCATCAATAAAATATTTTGAATTTCTATAATTATTTAAATCAAGCATTCCTTTTGAATCCTTAAGAACCCCATCATGTCCAGTTAGCACAACTATATCTGGATTATACGTCTTTACTAGAGATAAAATTTTTAAAGGCTGTTCCTTTTCAGCAATTGCCATTCCTACAGCATTTAAATTTAATTGCTTATATGCCTTCAAACATGTCTCCATGTAAGATGGATCTCCATCTATATGCAGTATTCTTCCTGGCCTCCCAAAAACCAAACCACTATCCTTTTCAGCTCTACTACTCTCATTATTTTTTTCATCATCTTTAATTATAGCTCTAGTGTTTCGTTGCTCTCTATTTATTAAAACCTTTTTAATGATATCATTCACCTTTGAATCGAAAGCTTTATCCTTATCACCAGCAAAACTATCATCTACCTTTATTAAATCCTCTTCTTGTGAATCAGCTATTATTCTAATATGGAGCCCTTTTAAAATATAAATTATTTTTCCCTCATCATCTTTTATATCTATAATTTTAAAAGTTATATCCTTACTATATGATTTTCTTACTACTAAATCTCCAACTTTCATATGCTCTCTCCTAATTTATATAATCCCATTATCATCATATGAATGTTTATTTATAATTGTGATGCAACTAATTTTTTTCAATAAAAATGGTGCCTAAACCTAGGCACCTAAAGCACTATTATCCAACTTGATTATATTTAGCTTTAAAATCTTCAATAAATCTTATATAGCTTTCTTTCTCATTAATTATGTTGTTCATCTTATTCATAAACACATTTTGTCCCCATATAACCTCATTGTAATAATATCTGTTAGCTAGTCTCCAATATCTTTGAGGGAATAATAAGTATGCATATAAAACTTCATATTCCTCTTCTTTTAATTGACTTACTAAATTATATGCATCAATTATAGCCTCTGCATATTCAATATTCCAATCAACTCTTTTTAAAACCTTTTTCATGAAATTAGCTATGTCATATGTTCTTATTTCTCTCTTACAATAATCAAAGTCTATTATATAAACTTCATTATCTTCTCCAATTATTATATTGTGATAAGTATAATCATGATGACAAAATACTTTTTCGGTCTCAGCCTCTTCACATAAACTTAGATATTTTGAATTATTTAAAACCTTTGTAGCCCTTATTGCCAACTCTTTATAAAAATCAACATTTTTTATATAAAGAATATCAAAATCTTTTTTCAAATTCTTTTTTCTAGCCATGCCTCTCATTTTTTCTAAGGCTTTCCCCCTCTTCTCCATAAGATATGGCCATCTTCCTAAATCACTTTTAAGCTTAGAATTTTCTGGTGGATCATACCCTTTACTAGCTTCATGCAATTCCGCTAATTTTTTAGCAGCTAATTTAACTTCTTCTATATTAGTAAAATCGCATTCTCTTCCATTTATCCAATTCGAAAGAGTATATAAATCTTCATTTACTAAAGCATAAGGCTCATCTTCAATATTTAAAAAATATCTGTCTATATGTTCAAAACCATTTTTAGCTAGGTGCTCCTTTGCCCCATAAACAAAAAGAAGTTTTTGAGTTCCATAATTTATCCTTTTTAAACATCTATCTCCCTTATTGCTCTTTAAGTAATACACACCCTTATTAGGCTTTAACTTTTCTATTTTAATATCAAATTGTCTTTCTATTTCAAACTCTCTCATCATATCTATTCACCCCCTACCATATTTATATGTATCAATATATGGTTTTATTAACATTTTATTCTATATAGAAATATAATAATAATATATCTTTATACTGAAAGGATTTGACTTATGAAAATATGTATTGATGGCAGGGCTGCTACTCTGTACCGTGGTACTGGAATTGGCAACTACACTTATCAAATAATAAACAATTTACATCAAATAGATTTTTTAAATGACTATAATATACTTATTCCTCCATCAACTTCCCTAAAACTACCGAATAAAAATAACTTTAATTATTTAAATTCAAGTACAAATGAGGAAGAAAACTTTTGGAAATTCATAAATACCCCTAATCCTCAAGAAAATATTCGAGGTGATATTTATCATATTCCTCAAAATGGTATAGGCCTATCTAAGCCTGATAATATCAAAACAGTTATTACACTACATGATATAATTCCTATGAAAATGCCAGAAACAGTTAGTGACACATTCTTAAATATTTTTCACTCTAACATAAAAAATATTTTAGATAACTCAGATGGAATCATTACTGTTTCTAATTTTTCTAAAGAAGATATAAGTAAGACTTTATCTTACCCCAAAGAAAAAATCTTTGTTACTCATTTAGCTGCTGAGGAAATCTATAAACCATTAAATAAATATCACTCCTCTCAATATCTGAAGAAAAAATATAGCATAGATACTGACTTTTTATTATATGTAGGTGGCTTCAGTCCTAGAAAGAATATTAATGGATTGATAGAAGCATTTAACTTGGTTAAAAACACTTATAAAAGAGGACTAAAACTAGTAATCATAGGGAAAAAAGGGCCTTCCTATGAAACTTATAGAAAGAAAGTAGAAGAATTAAATCTAACTTCATCTGTTATTTTCCCTGGTTTCATTCCAATGGAAGATATGCCAATATTCTATAGTGCAAGTAAAGCCCTAGTGTACCCTTCCTTTTATGAGGGATTTGGACTACCTCCTATTGAATGCATGGCATGTGGTACTCCAGTAATAGCTTCAAATTTAACCTCTATACCTGAAATATGCCAAGATGCTGCCATCTTAGTTAATCCTCATGATGTTGATGAAATAAAAGACAATATATTATTATTATTAAATCATCCTAAGTTCTACTCACTTATGCTTTATAAAGGATTAATTCATTCAAGTAAATTTAATTGGAAGAAGACTGCTTATAACACTCTTGATGCTTATAAAAATATTTCTTTATAAATTAAAGGGGCTGTATCAAATTAACTTAAAATAAAACTTATAAATAGTATAGAATATCTATATCAACTTTAGAATTTAAGTCATTACATAGAAATATTTGCTATAAATTCTTATTGAACTCTAGTGATTCTTAGAATATATTTATAAGTTTTATTATTTAAAATTTTGATACAACCCCTACTTATATTTTTTATATTGTTTTTATGTGTTCTAGTAATATTTCCTTCTCCTTAGTATATTCTAATTTTCTCTCAAGCTTATTTAAGAAAGATTCATATTTCCAGTCTTTTAATTTATAATAATATTGCATTGATACTGTATAAAAATCATGTGGAAATCTTAGATATATATATATTAATTCTTTTTCTTCTTTTGATAGATTGTTTAACTCATCATACTTCTTTATTATTGAATCACACATTTCTAAGCTGAACCCAAATCGCTTTATACTTTTACTCAAAAAATTACATAAATCTATAATTTTTAAATTTATATTACAATAATCAAAATCTATAAAGCTCACTTTATTTTGATTAAAAAGTATATTATGATATGCTAAATCATTGTGACAAAGAGTTACTTTTTCCTTATCACTACAAAGTTCATTGTATTTGCTCTTTTCCAATAATTCTATACAACTATCTATATCATTTAAATGATAATCCACTTCTTTTGAGAAAATTTCGTCAAACTCATTTCTATATTTAAAATTCATTGCTAATTCCCTTAAATCTTCCAAATTCTTCTTGCTATTTATAAAATGCTCTTTTAATTTAAAAAGTTCACTATTTTTCTCTCTCATTTCTTTTGAAGTTACCTCTTGAATTCCCATTCCTGCCCTATGAAGATTAGCTACTGCCTCAGTTATTATTTCTAACTCTACCGGATTTGCGATATTAAATTCAGTTCCTTCAAAATAATCTAATAAAATATAGCTGTTTCCCTTCCATTCAAATCTATTCTTTCCGTTAGGAAGCTTATTTATATTTAATATTCCATCATAATTCTCTCTTAAGTACTCTGTTGAATGAATTATGAAGTTTAATCTCTCATCATCATAATTAATCATTTTTAAGATTTTCTTACCTTGTTTAGTATCCAATAAGAATACGTTTCTATTTGGTCTTAAATCAAAAATATCTAATCCTAATGACTCAAATAATTTCATATCCAAATCATATTTACACAGATACTTTTCATCCTTATATCTAATTTTATTCATATACCTCTCCTCCTCTTATATTAAATAATCCCTTACTAATAACTCTTCTAAAGTTTCATTTTTAAACTCCAAACCTTTTATATAGATATTTTGTAAGTACTTCATAGAATTGTATGGATATTCTACTAAAGCTTTTATATAAATATAGCTTTTAAAATCTAATTCCTCTTTTTCTATAGCTTCTTTAATTAAATCATCTAATTCATTTTTATAAATGCTACGTACCTTTTTTAAATAGCTATAATAATCGTTCTCTATCATATTAAATTCTATATTATCTAAATTGGTTATAAATACTTTTTTATCCCCCTCTTTTATTTGATAATATACTCTTCCAGTGCACACCTCTTCTCTTGTCATAGCTCTTTTAATAAGACTTATATAATCAATGCTCTCAATACTATTTAGCCTTTTTCTCGAAGCCTCCATTACTAGGATATAAAGCTTATTATTTATATTTATTCTTTCAGTTCTTCTATTCCAAAGCTTAAAAGTTTGAACTATTCTCCATATATCGCTTTTAAACTTAAATCTGATTTTATTATTTTCCTTCAAAAAAACATGATGAAGTTCATTTATTGTATTTATATATTCTCTTGCATCATAAAGTTTAATATCTCTTTTACCCTCAGTTATTTCTTTTCTAGGTAATACTTCTATATTATTTTTACTTAAAAATACTTCTAACTCTTGATTCAATTTTAAATCACCTCAAAGTAAAATTACTCAACTCATTAACAAAGCTTTGCCTAAGCTCCCTATCCTTCTTATAATTACCTAGCTTTCTCAGAAAATGTTCCTCTTCCCAAGGCTGCTGTTCCCAATAATATTGAAGTCCTAATTGCCAATACGCTTGAGGAAATTCAATAAAAGCTGCTATCATTGGAATCTCTTCATTTAATACATCTTTATTTTTTGAATAGCTATGAATTATATATTTAAATATTTCTAAATCCCAATATCCTTCTTTCATAGCTCTAACACATATACTACTTAAATCATGCAAATGAGAGTCTAAAATACAATAATCAAAGTCAATTATATTTACATCTCCATTCTCTAATAAAAGTATATTATGATCTGCATAGTCATGATGACAAAAGCCTAGTTTTCCAACCTCTTTCTTCATATAATCAAAATAGCCACTACTTTCTATATGAGAAAGAGTGGTCTCTACCCTCTGTAGTTCCTCATCCATAATAGAAAGATAAAGCTTATCAAATTCTGATTTATATGCTTTTTGATATATTCTTTTTCTAAAATCAAGAATTTCTTCACCTCTTGTTTTAAATACTTTATACCACTGCCCCCAAGCTATTCTTGGCTTAAGACTCCTATTTATAATAAATCCTTCACTACAGTTATGTAGTTCACTAAGCTTTTCAGCTGCTAGCCTTAAATCTAACTTATTCTTATAATTACACTCTCTGCATTTTACCCAAGGAGTTAAGTAAGCTAACTTACCATCTAATCCGATATAATCCTTTCCCTCAACGGTATCAATTATCTTAGGTATTGAATTAAATCCATTTTTCATAAGATGCTTCTGAGCAGAAACTATAAAATAAAAATGAGGATATTGATATTTTATTACCTTTAAACAATACTCCTCATCACTAGTTATAATCTTATATGTGTTTTTTACCTTTATTACTTCTTTGCTATCTATTCCATAGTTAAGTAAGATTTTGTTCTTTATATAGTCATGATCCATACCTACTCCTACTTTCACTTTTTAATTAGTATATGTTTTTTAAATTCTTCTTGTTACATGCACATTTTATATTCTTTATTAATATTATTAATTATGATGATTATTTTTCTAAGGAGTGGAATCTTATTATGTATAATTTAATAGATGCAAGAGGAGCAACTTGGTATAGAGGTACAGGTATAGGAACATACACATATAACTTATTAACAAACATATTAAAAATAGATAAGAAATCATCTTATGATTTAGTGTGCTCAGGAGAAAAAATTCCTGAATTTGAGGCTGAAAATACCAAAATAATAATGTCTTCAAGAAAACACCAAAGATTTTTTGAGGATTACTATATTCCTACCTATGGAATGAAAGAAAAAATAGATTTACTTCATCTTCCTCAAAACGGAATGGGCCTTAGTTCTGAAGGCGATTTTGCTAAGGTTGTAACTATACATGATTTAATCCCATATATTTTACCTGAGACAGTTGGTAAAGGTTACCTTAAAAAATTTCTTCAAAGTATGCCTAATATAATTGATAACTCAACAGGCATAATCACAGTATCTGAATACTCTAAAAATGATATCTTAAGATTCTTTCCGCATTTCCCTGCTGAAAATATATTTGTGACACCACTTGCAGCTAATGAAACTTATAAACCATTAGACAAGGAAAAATGCCTGTTTGATGTTAATGAAAGGTTTAATTTTAGTGGACCATTTATTATGTATATTGGTGGTTTTAGCTTAAGAAAAAACGTGCGAGGACTTGTTGATGCATTTAACTCAATTCATAAAAATATAGATGATAATTATAAATTATTGATAGTTGGAGGATTAAGAGATGAGGGCTTAAAATTAAAAGCTTACACAGAAAGTCTTCAAATTGCTGATAAAGTTATTTTTACTGGATTTATTGAAGATGAATATCTACCAATTTTATATAATGCAACTACATTATTTGTTTATCCTTCTCTTTATGAAGGATTTGGTCTTCCTCCATTAGAAGCTATGAGTTGTAAAACAGCAGTTTTAACATCAAACATAACTTCTATTCCTGAAGTTGTTCCATTTAATGAAGTTTTAGTAAATCCTAATAGCCAAAAAGAATTAGCTCTAAAACTTGAAAACCTACTAAATGATTCAAAACTCAGGACCTCCATAGAAAATCTTTGTTTTGAAAGAAGTAAAGAATTTACTTGGAAAAAGACAGCTGAAAAAACTTTAGAAGCTTATAAAAAGATAATAGAAACCTCTAAAAATTCTGTAATAAAATCATAGAGCTCTCCTTTATAAAATAAGGAACTATATAGAGCCAATTAATAAGAAGTTTTATCTTATTTCTACTCTTATATAGTTCCTATTTATATCTTAGGCTATGTTTTAAACTAATGTTGCTTTTTAGATAGAACTGTAAGACCATCTTAATAAGCAGTTAGTATTGCATCATATACATAAGAATAATAGCGTTAAGAAGCTTTTTTTGTTTGAGAGGAGCGAGTTTAAAAGCTTTAGCTATTATTCTGAAGTAGATGATAGAAATACTTTGCGAAATTAAGCTAGGTCTGAAGGGCTAGCTAAAAATCAACATTCACCTAAAACAGAGCCTTATTTTAAACTCCTATCTATCCAACCATATTTTTATGATAATCTAAGTTACTTAAGCTCCTTATATGCTTTAATAAATAATTTGCTGTTATTCCTATAAAAATTCCTGTCCCTATACCAGCTAATGATAAAAATGGTAGATAACTTAATATTTCTATATTCTTAATTACAATGGCTGTAACTATTAACTGCCCCAAATTATGGAATACTCCACCAACTGTACTTACCCCTATAGCAGAAACTCTTTCTTTCAAAGTTTCTTTAATTAGAATCATCGATAAAAAACTTAAAATTGTTCCTCCTAACCCAAAAATAAAAGTAGATACTGATCCCATAATGAGAGTTGATAGAATTAATTTTAAAAAGACTAACCAAAAACATTCCTTATAATTATCTAAAGTATATAACCCTATAACAACTATTAGATTAGCTAGTCCTAACTTTGCTCCTGGAGTAATAAAAGGCATTGGTATCATACTTTCAAAAACATATAGAACTAAAGCTTGTGCAACTAGCACTCCTATATAAATTATCTTCTTTGTCTTCATAATATCTATCCCCCCTTTAATATTATGGATAATAAAATATCTAATCTTAAAACTCACTTAAATTTTCCTGGAACTATAATCTTAAGTAAATATTAATTTCTATATTCCTATTTAGCATTAATCCATAAACTTCACAAAGTTTATTAATTAATAAGATAATATATATTCTGACTCTTTTTCGCCCTTAATTTCAATAAACACTCTATTAGGTAAACATACGATGCTTTCACCTATCTTACTTATCTTTCCTTGCCTAACACAAATTCTATCTGTACAGTTTGTATCATGCATATATACATTCTCCCCTTTTATATAAATCTCATTAACACCTCCGTTTTCCTCAATCCTAATTTTTTCATCTGTTTCTTCTTTTAACTCAAAAGTTTTATACTCAGTTCCATCAACACTTATAATTACTTTCCTAAGCTCGCCCTCAGTATTGCTTGGAATAATAAGTCCTAATGGCATTAAAGATATTATTACTAAAATTATAATTATAAAACAATCCCATTTTTTCATAATAGTTCTCCTATTTAACACTTCTTTATTATGTATATATGATTTTGAAGTTTAAATTATTATTTTATTTCTCTTTAAGGAATTTTTTTTATCTTTAAAAGTATATTTATAGTAAAAAGATTATCTAGGAGGATTTTTATGAAAAAAAAGATTTTTGCTATCTTACTCTCGACTTTAGTAGCATCTAATTTTGTAGCTTGTGGCTCTTCAAACAGTTCTAAACTTAAGGATGGTGAATATTCAGTTGAAACAGCTAAGGCTGATGATCATGGTTATAAAGCTAAACTAAATATTAAGGTTACTGATGGGAAAATAACAGAAGCAAAATACAACGAATTTAATGGTGAAACTAATGCAATAAAACGTGATGATAAAGATTATAATGAAAAAATGACAGGAGTATCAGGTATTGGACCTGCTGATTATGAACCTGAACTTGAAAAAGCTTTAATAGAAAAGCAATCTTCTGACATAGATACTATTACAGGTGCTACTAGCTCTTCTAACCAATTTAAAAAATTGGCTGAACAAGTATTAAAAAATGCTGAGGAAGGAAAGAAAGAAGCAACTTTAGTTGAGTATTAAAATAATATAATATCTTATTTTAGGAGGGTAAAATGGTATACTTAAGACATATATGCTTTTTCTTATCTATGTTTTTAGTTTTTAGCTTAAATGGATGTAATACTAAAAAGGAACCTATAAGTAAATCTAGTTTTTTTATTGGTACATTAGTAAATATAACTCTATATGATAAATTTGATGAAACAATACTAGATAAGGTATTTAATAAAATAAGCGAAATAGAATCTTTACTTAGTCTTAACATAAATGACTCTGAAATCAATAAAATAAACAATATGGCTGGAATAGAACCGGTAAAAGTAAGTTCTACTACCTTTGATGTTATAGAAAAATCTCTTGAGTACTCTAAACTCTCTGATGGAAACTTTGATATAACTATAGGATCTTTAGTAAAGCTTTGGGGAATAGGAAGTGAAGAGGCCAAGGTACCTAATGATACCGAAATTCTAAACACTCTTGATTTAATAAATTATGAAAATATTATTTTAAATAAAGAAGAGAGTTCTGTATTTTTAACTGAAAATGATATGATTTTAGATTTAGGTGCTATTGCTAAGGGATATATAGCCGATGTCATTTCAGAAATGTTACTAGAGGAAGGAGTAACTAAAGCTATAATAGATTTAGGAGGTAATATTTTTGCTCTAGGAGAAAAAAGTAAAAATGAAAATTGGACAATAGGAATTCAAAATCCTTTTGAAAATAGAGGAGCTCCATTAGGAACTTTAAGTGTATCCAATCAATCAGTAGTTACCTCTGGAATTTATGAACGCTATTTAGAGGTTAACAATATTAAATATCATCACCTTCTTAATCCTAAAACAGGATTTCCTTATGATAATAACTTAGCCTCTGTAACCATAGTCTCCTCCAAATCTATAGATGGGGATGCTCTATCAACTTCAACTTTTGGCATGGGAGTTTCAGATGGATTAGAATTAGTAGAGTCTCTTGAAAACATAGAAGGAATATTTGTAACTAAATCAAAGGAAGTCTTTATATCAAGTGGATTAAAAAATAATTTTAAATTACTTGATAATTCATTTGTAATAGTAAATTAAAAAAGAGATTGTATCAAAAACAACTTAAAATAAACCTTATAAATATATTTAGACAATTACTTGATAACTCTAAAAATTTATAAGTTTTATTATTTTAAGTTTTGGTACAACCTCTCTACATTGCAATTCTTATTATAATCATAAATATTAAAAGCTTTGGCTAAACATTGATTTTTCTCTATATAAATTAAGATTCTAAAGTAGTAGCTATCTCTTCACAGCTCTTTTTTCATCGCTATGTTTAGTTGATTTTTTATATACTAATAAAGCTACGCCCATAGCAGCTATACCTGCTATTAACTTAGAAACTATATACACATTTATAATTTCTGGTGTCTTAAGAGATACAAATCCTAATTGTCCTCCAATAACAAAAGCTCCACTAACACTAAAAGCAGTTAAAGCAATTCTTCCTTTAGAACTCATTTTATCAAAGCTTTGAAATAATATTATATTTGAAGCAAGAGTGCCTAAAAATGCGGCAATAGAAAACTCATCTATATTTATCTTCTTTCCAATTTTGCTTAATCCATTTGAAAACTTCTCTGTTATAAAGTTAATTAAAGGATATGCTCCGCCTAAAAATATTGCTATTTTTCCAACAACACTTAAAGCCTCATCTATGGGTAAAATACTTCCCATAGGTTCTACTCCTATAATAGATAAAAATCCTAAAATTAAAAGTCCTAATATACTGACAAACTGTATTATCTTACCTAGTTTTATAAAAATCTTAACAGTCTTATTTTTAAATTTATTCATACAAAAAGCTAGTATAATGGCAAATATTATTAATGGTAAAATATTAAACAATAGTAATTTAAAATTCATCCCTAAAAATATTCCTGCAACTATAGGCGCTATAGGTAATGTCATTACCCCATATAATAATCCTGTTGTTAAATCCTCAAGATGTTTTTCATCTATAATCCCCAAAGCTAATGGAATAGAAAAACTTATTGTGGCTCCTAAAGTAGAAGCTATTATTACCCCTGAAATCCAATACATTTCAATATTAGAAGATAAACTTTCTGCTATTCCAAGAGCTCCCATATCTATTGCTAAAAACATTGATGAAAATATAGATGGATCAATACCTAAAAGATTTCCTATTGGAGTTAATAAAAATCCTATAACTTCTCCAATAAACGGTGAAAGTGAATATATTCCTACCATAGATATCGCTATTGATCCCATGGAAAGCATCCCTTCTTTAAACTTTTCTCCAAGACCTATTTTATTATTATTTATGTAGTCAATTCCACTAAGTACAAAAAAAACACCTATTATCCCAAGAACAATCTTCTCCAAACTCTCTCCCCCTTACAACTCTATTTTTTAGTATATTTTACTCCCCTAATCAATTCAATACATATAACTTTAAATTTTCAATTTATTAAATATAAAAAAAGGAATTGTATCAAAACTTTAAATAATACAATCCCTTCTTTAATCATGATTTTATAGATTACTTATTACTAATTCCTTATTATATATTAACTCTAAAGCTTGATTTAAAACCTTCTTGCCATTCATAGTTCCATAATCAGCACTATTTATAAGACTTATTGGTATATTATCACCAATTCTCTTTTTTAATTTATTAGACAAATACTTTACTTGAGGACCCAACATTATTATATCTGCTTCTTTTTCATATTTTTTTAGTTCACTTTCCCCTATAGCAACTATAGAACAATCAACATTTAATTCCTCTGCTGCTTTCCTCATCTTAGAAACTAATAAAGATGTAGACATCCCCAATGTACATAATAATACTATTCTTTTCATACTTAATCCTCCCAATGAATTAATACCCTATTTGTTTCTATTCTTTAACTTTTTAATGTATTTTAGTATATAATATATAGTTATTTATCTTTAAACCTAAAAACTATATATTATTATTTTATAGTCAAAAATAATAATTAACAATTAATTATATGTAATATATTTTATATTTATTTAAAATTTTACATTTTATTTGTCTTTTTACAGTTATTTTTATCTTTAATTTATTTTTACTTTACTAAAAATAAAAAGAACTCAGAAATCTGAGTTCTCTTATAAATCATTAGTTAAGAAACTAATTTTATTTCTAGGTTCATTTTTTTACCATCTCTAATTATTTGAACTGGTACTGTATCGCCTTCATTGTATTGGCCTTTTATTTCATTTAATTCTTCTACAGTTTTTACTCTCTTTCCACCAAACTGAACTATTAAGTCTCCAATTTTTAATCCTGCCTTTTCTGCTGGACTAAATTCTTGTACTCCAACGATATAAACACCTTCTTCTAAGTTGTTTTCCTTTGCTATCTCTGAAGTAACATTTCTAGCCTGAATTCCCATCTTTAATATTGGTTTTGATAATGAGCCTAATCTTGTTTTTACTTCATTTATAGGAATTGCAAATCCTATTCCCTCTATATCTGCTCCAACTTTCTTAGCAGTATTTATTCCAATAACTTCACCCTTAGAGTTGATTAATGGACCACCACTATTACCAGGGTTAATAGCTGCATCTGTTTGAATATAATCTAAAACATTTCCGTTATCTGTACTAATTTTTCTATTTGGTGAACTTACTATACCTTTAGTTACTGTTGAGCTAAATTCTTTTCCTAATGGATTTCCTATAGCTATAACTTCTTCACCAGACTTAACAGTTGATGAATCACCTAATTGGGCAATTCCTGGCATCTTAACATCATCTGTTATTTTGATTACAGCGATATCTCTCTCTGCATCATAGTTTACAACCTTAGCATTAACTTCTTTTCCATCTGAGAAGATTACTTTAACTTCTTGAGCTCCATTTATAACATGATAGTTTGTAACAACATAACCATCTTCATTTATTATGAAACCTGATCCTAATCCTTCTTGCTCTTTAACATTAAAGAATTGGTCTCTAACTAAACTTTTTGTTGATACTCCAACAACGGCTGGTGTAACTTTTTCAACAACCTCAGGAACAGTTAAAGCTCCTTCTTCATTTTTAAATGATGGTGGATTAGATGCAAAATTATTATTTCCTAAAGTATTTGTTTGAGTGTTACTTTTTAAAGCATAATATACTCCACCAGCACCTATTGCTCCACCTAGCATAGCAACTATTATTGCCCCTGCTATTATTCCTAGACCTTTTTTAAATCCGCTCTTTTTCTTTACTTTTTTCTTTTTACTATTATCTTTTGATTCCTTAGGATTTTCATTTTTCTTCTCATTAGAATCTAATGGAGTCTCTTCTTTTTTAATTTCTTCATCTGAAACGATCTTATCATCTATATTTAATTGCTGTGTTTCATCTATTTTTGTTTGCTTCGTATTATTATTTAAGTTTATATTTTCTTCTTTTTCCGTCCTTTTATCTGAATCTAAATTTTCACTTTCTTTATCATCAAACCCAAAGTAGTCATTTAAATTTTCATCTTTTTTATTAAAATCACTCATTAATACATACCCTCCTAAATATTCAAATTCCATGAGTTTATAATAACCATTTTTTGTGTCATTTCAATGTCATATTTATGGCATTTTAGTGTCATAGGATATGTTTATTTTAGCTTATTTTTGCTCTTCTGGACTATTATCCTGAATGAATTTTATACTTTCTAAAAGTAATTCAGGTTTTTCTAAAGGTATAATATCTGTTTTGTTTTTGGCATCTATTATTTGTACTTTACCTTCAGAAGTAAGCTTCTTTAAACTTTCCTGTTCAGCTACAAAAGCATTATCATTTACTATTATGCTCAAAGGCTTCCCATTTAATAATCCAGATTTTTGTGAATTACTACTTTGTTCTAAAATATTTGTAAGTTCACTATAATATGCACTATTATAGTCACTCTTAGTTCTTAAAATATCATATGTCTTAAGACTCTCTTCACTTAAATTTGAGTCTAATCCAGTAGGATTTTTTAACATACCAAACTTATTCATTAGTGATGTTAAACCAAAATAAGAACCGTATTTTTGTACAAGTCTACTAAACTTTTGATCTGAAAACTGCTTCATATAATCTTTATTATTTAAGGCCTCTTCACTAATTGGATCTATAAGAATAACTCCCTGTACTAATTCTGGATAAAGTTCTGCAAAGTTACACATAACTAACCCTCCATAACCTTCTCCTACAAGTATATATGGTCCACCAACTCCAACTTTTTTAAGAATCATTCTAAGCTGTTGAGCCTGCTCCTTAATACTTTTACCTTTTACCGATTCAGAAAAACCATATCCAGGTCTATCATATGTAAAGGTTCTGTATCCATATTCTTTTTCTATAAGACCTTGTACCTTCTCCCACTCGCTTATACCTAAACCTAGGTCTGAATCCATGATTATAGTTGGTTTACTTTCACCCTGAAAGTTAAAATAATTTTTCTTACTATCAATTCTTACATACTTAGTATCTGGTTCTATTTTACTACTATCAATCTTATTTACTATCATTTGATAAGCAAAGCCTATAAATACTAAAACTAATACAAATAAAAATATATTTTTTATTACACTCATAGGCTTTATTTGTCTGTTCTTATTCAATTTATGAAATCCATTTGAGTACGGAATAAACTTCATTAATAATTCAGCCCCTATCTTTCTCCTAATCTTAGGTTAGGTTTTGCATTAAGATTCATTTCAGATATATTTCCTTTTAATAGTTCAAAATATGCAGCACTACCTATCATGGCAGCATTGTCTGTACAAAGTATTGGTGATGGGAATAATACCTTTATTCCTCTCTTTTCTCCTTCTTTAATAAGATTTTCTCTTAAAGCACTATTAGAAGCAACACCACCTGCAATTGCTATTTTATCGGCTTTTCTCATCTTACATGTCTTTATAGCATTGTCAGTTAATACTTCAACTACTGCCTTTTGAAAGCTTGCTACCACATCAGCTTTATTGATTTCTTCATTTTTCATTTCCATCTTATTTAAATAATTTAGTACAGCTGATTTAACTCCACTAAATGAAAAATCTAAAGTATCATCATGGAAATTAGCTTTTGGGAATTTTATAGCATCACTATTTCCTTCCTTAGCTAATTTATCTATTTTAGGTCCACCTGGATATCCTAATCCTACAGCTCTTGCTACCTTATCAAATGCTTCTCCAGCAGCATCATCTCTTGTTTCTCCTATTATTTCAAATTTTCCATAATCTTCAACGTGAACTACAAAAGTATGACCTCCTGAAACAACTAAACAAACAAAAGGTGGTTCTAAATCTTTATGATCTATAAAGTTTGCACTTATATGTCCTTCTATGTGATTAACGCCTATTAAAGGTTTATCTAAAGAATATGCTAATCCTTTAGCGTATTGAAGACCAACTAAAAGAGCTCCAACTAATCCAGGACCATATGTAACTGCTATTGCATCTATATCATCGAAAGTTACTCCTGCAACCTCTAAAGCTTCCTCTACCACTGCATTTATAGCTTCTATATGTTTTCTTGATGCAACCTCTGGAACTACTCCTCCAAATTTTGTATGTGTATCTATTTGAGAAGATATTATGTTTGATAAAACTTCTCTACCATTAACTACAACAGCAGCTGCTGTTTCATCACAACTACTTTCTATTGCCAATATAATTTTTTTATCCATTTTAATCCCTCTTAATTTTAATTTTTCATGTAAACATAGAGTATTATACTTTATCTATTAAATACATTCAAGAAATGTAAATACCTAATGTTACATTATGATATAATCTATATTATTATATCATATGATTGGAGGTTTACTATGAATTCATATGCAAAAGTTATAGTAAAAGGCTCACCTATTACTAAATCAAATTTTAAACTATCAAATGCACAAGGGCGAGCTATTTTACCATCCAATTCTGGAAAATATCATGATAGATATGCTTTATATGAAGAGCAAATAGCTTATGAGGCTAGAATACAAAATCCTAATGTGGTTTTAGAAGAATCTTTAATTGCTGTTTTAAAAGTTTATTATAAAAGTTCCAAAAGACATCCAGATACTAGTAATATAACAAAAAGCATATTTGATGGAATTGAAAAAAGCGGTTTAATAATAAATGATATGCAAATAAGAAGAATAATAACAGAGGAGTTTTACGATAAGGAAAACCCTAGATTTGAATTAGAACTTTTCGGTGAAAGTTCATATAGTTTTAATTATCAAATAGACAAACGTAAAAAAGAAACTGAAAAAATTCTTTATTCACCACCACCTAATAAAAAAAGAAAAATTACTAATAATAATAAAGAAGAAAAAAAATCTTCTATGACTAAAGAAAACTCAACCACAATATGCTCTATTTGTAATAAAGCCATTGTAGGCACTGATTTCGTCACAGCTAATAAGGGGACAACTATAGTTTGCAAAAAATGTTTACTAAGAATATAGGTGATTATATGAACGTAATTTGTATAGGTGATTCTTTAACCTTTGGCTATGGTGTAGGCCAAGATAACTCATGGGTTTCACTTTTAAATACTGAAAATAATAAATTTTTAAATAGAGGGGTTAATGGAGATACTTCCACAGGAATTTTATCTAGAATTTATCCAATATTAAAGTCAAATAACTCAGATATTTGTTTAATAATGTGTGGTTCAAATGATATTTTAATGAACAAATCAATTGATTCTATAATTGAAAACATTAAATTAATGATTGCTGATTGCAATTCTTTAAGTATAAAGCCAATAATATTATCTCCACCTAAAATCTTTGAAGAACTAGCCCTTCAAAGATGGAATTCTTCTATAGACTATTCTAAATGCAATACTAGCCTTGAAGAATACTCTCATAAATTAGATTCATTTTGTAGAGAAAATAATTTAGTATTTATAGATATAAATACTAATCTTCCTTTTGATTCCTCAAATTATACTGATGGATTACACCTAAGTATAAAAGGAAATATATTAGTATCTCAACTAGTAAAGACAATTTTAGATAACTGTATATAAAATAAGACTAAAATTCAGAGTGAGCTTAATGCAAATTCTGAGTTTTAGTCTTATTTATCTAAAGCTTAGAAACTCTTGATTATAGTTTGAAAAGACAAGAACCTTAGAGTTACTAGCTATAGGAGATGCACTACTATGTTAATACTAAAAATTAAATTTTTAAATATTCATTTACAGCATCTCCAACTTTATATCCTTCTTTTACTGCTACATCAGATAGTTCATAAGCATGTAATACATTACCACAAGCAAATATACCATTTTCTGATGTTTCAAAGTCTTCATTAACTAAAATAGTTTCACTACTATTTGATATTCTTAATCCCATTCTTTTACCTAAAGCACTTTCTGGTATCCATGGAACAGATATTAAAAGAGAATCACATTTTATAAATATCTCCTCTTCTCCACCTTTGCTTATCATTACTCCCTCAACTCTTTCAGTACCTAGTACCTCATTTACTGTGTACCCAAGCTTAACAGGAATATTAAACTCCTCAATTATATTTTCTACAATAAACTGAGAAGAGTTAAGATATTCTTTGCTCTCAATAATAGCTTGTATTTTAGCACCTTCTATAATAAGTCTTCTAGCAACAATCATATCACTATCATGTGAACCTATTATAACTATATTTTTACCTGGAAGGTATCCATAAAGATTTATAAATCTATGTGCTGTTCCTGATGTATATATTCCTGTAAATTTATTTAAAGGAACACTTACATTTCCTTTAAACTTTTCTCTACTTCCAGTAGCCAAAACTATTGCTTTAGTTTTCATTTTTTTCATACCTTCATCGGGATTAACATAACTTATTTCTTTTTCTTTAGTTATCTCTAATACAGTGGTGTTTAACTTAACATGAATACCAAGTTCACGAACCTTAGTGACAAAGTATTCTACAAACTCAATGCCAGTAACTGCTTCTCCTAAAGTTTCTTTTCCAAATCCACAATGAATACATTGGTTTAAAACTCCGCCTAAAACATCTTCTCTTTCAAGAAGAAGAACTCTATCTATGCCATTTTCTTTTGATTTTATAGCTGCAGCCATACCACTTATTCCGCCACCTACAACTACAACGTCATATTCACATAAAATATTCTCCATATTACAAAAATGTTTTCTCCTCTCAAAAGTATTATAATTTTATAACCTTACTAGAAGTATTCATAGATTCTACTATAGTGTACATGTTGCTTATTTGACCTATAGCTAAGTCTTCTTTTATTCCATAAAAATCTAAACATGTTCCGCAGCTTAAAATCTTAACGCCACGTTTTTCTAAAGTTTTTAATGACTCCAATACTTCTGACTCTTTAACTGTAAGTTTAACTCCGCCATTTAAGAAGATAAGTTCCTTTGGTATAACATCATTTTCTGATAATGTGTATAAATAACCTTTCATAAGGATAGTTCCTAAGTCATCATTTCCTTCTCCTAATTTATCAGTACTTACCACAATTACAAAATCATCTTCATTCTTTGCAACTTTAGTTTTACCATTCTTTTCTATATTAATTATATAATTTCCGTCTTTTTCTATAGCATTACAAGTATATCCACAACCATCAGCATATTTACAGATATTATTTTTAGCCACCTCATTATCAACTATTACTTCTGCGATACCTTCTTCTATTGAATCAAAATATTTTTTTGTATTTATTACTGGCATTGGACAAGCCATACCTATACAATCTATTTTTTTCATGATCTCACCCCTTAAAATAATCTATACTATAAAGATATCATATTTTTATGAATTGAGAAAATCAAAGTTCATCTAAAAAAGTTCTTTTTAACCTTTTTTGTAATAATTCCTTCATACTATTAACATATTATTTTATGATATAATATTAACTAGCTTTTAATAATTAAAGAAGGGGTGTTTTGATGCAAGAAAAAGTAAAGGTAAATAACGGTCTTGCTAAGTTAAAAGAGTCTCTTAATAAAAATGCTTTAATAAGACTAGGTTTTTATATATTCACATTAATAGCCGTAGTTTTAAAAGGAGCGCTTTTTTTAGGTTTCTCTCTAAATCAAGATCCACGTGTGCTTAATTTTGGATTAGGATATAGACAAGCTAGTTATTTTTTAAATTATTACATAGCATTTGCAGCAATATTCATAAGTATATGTTTCTTATTTAAAAACAAAGGTAAATTTTTCTCACTAATAATTGTAGACTTGTTTATCTCTATACTTACAATGATGGATATCTGGTATTTTAGAGGATTCCAAACAGTTCCATCAATAATGCTATTAAAGCAAACTGCTAATTTAGATAATCTTGGAGATAGTATTTTTTCCATGGCTACTCCATATGACTTACTATTTTTCGTAGACTTTATTATTTTAATAATAGCTTTCATAATTTTTAGAAAAAGCTTTAAAAACTGTAAGTCTAACTGGAAGGGTGCTTTAATTGTTTTAATTATCTCAATTTGTTACATAGGTTATGTTCCTTTTAACGTTAATGTTTTAAAAAGAGAAAATGTTAAAAACTCATACTTATTTAGCAACTATGACCCAACTGATACAGTAGAGTATTTTTCACCAGTCGGTTATCATATTTTTGACATATATAATGTTTACAAAAATTCTAAACCGTATGAAATGACAGCAGAAGATCAAGCACAAATAAAAGAATACTATGATTTTAAAAATGAAAATCTACCTGATAATGAATATAAAGGAATGTTCAAAGGAAAGAACTTAATTGTAATACAAGTTGAATCCCTTGAAAACTTTGTTATAAATCAAAAAGTAGATGGACAAGAAATAACACCAAATATAAATAAGTTATTAAATAACTCTATTTACTTCCCTAACATATTCGAACAGGTTAATGAAGGTACAAGCTCTGACTCTGACTTAATGGTTAATACTTCTATGCTTCCATTAAGACAAGGAAGTACTTTCTTTAGAAATCCAGCTACAACTTATAACTCAATGCCTAATATCTTAGAAAAAGACGGATACAGCACTATTGCTATTCATCCAGATAAAGGTTCTTTCTGGAACTATGCTCAAGGATTAACTGGCATAGGTTTTGATAAGTTTGTAGATTACTATTCATTTAATCACGATGAAGTTATTGGAATGGGAATAAGTGACGGAAGCTACTTCAAACAAGTTGCACCAATGCTTAAAGAAATGAAACAACCATTCTATGCATTTACAGTTACTTTAACAAGCCACGGACCATTCGATTTACCAAAAGATTACCGTGAATTAAAACTTAGTCCTGAACTTGATAATAATGTTCTAGGAGGATACTTCCAAAGTGTTCATTACACTGATGCTCAAATAGGTATGTTCATAGACTTATTAGAAAAAGAAGGACTTTTAGAAAACACTGTTGTTGCAATAGAAGGTGACCATACTGGTCCTCATAAATATTACAATAGTAATATTGAATCATTATCTAATCCAGAATCTTGGTGGTTAGACAATGGAAATCATACAGTTCCATTAGTTGTTTATAACCCAAGTGTTAAGACTCCTGTAAAGGATGATGTTTATGGTGGACAAATAGATATAATGCCAACACTTTTATATCTATTAGGTGTTAACAATGATGTATATCAAAATACAGCTTTAGGTAGAAACTTATTAAATACTAATAGATCCTATGCAGTACTAACTGATAGAACTGTAAAGGGAGAACTTACAGATAAAGAAAAACAAATAGTAGGTAACTCACTAGATTTATCTGATAAGATGATTAGAGCTAATTACTTTAAAGATAAGATACCTAATAATAATTAAAGAAAAGAGCTGAATTTAATCTTTTAAATTCAGCTCTTTCTTTACTTTATTAGTTTATTCTTTTAGCTCCATATACATTTTCAACAGTTTCATTCCAGTACTTAACGTAATCCCCTACAGCCCATTCAGCCATAACAATTTTTTCATCACTATTTATATTAACCTCTCCTAACCTTTCACCTAAACGTCCATCTGTAATCTTATATATTGACAATTTATCCTTAGCTAAGGTTATTGCTATTTTTCCATTTGGTGCTGTGACAACATCTCTAACGTCTCTTCCTAATGATGAAACTTGACTCCAAGGAACCATTAAAGTATCATAGTTTATCAATATAGGTACTGGATTTATATTTATATCAAATGGTTTAGAATCATCAAATGATTCTTTTTCATTTAATAATCCTTCTAAATGCCAATTTCCATTTCTTCTCTGAAGAGTTATATTAGAATATTTATTTTTAGCATAATATTCTTTTCCATCTATATTATATTTCTGAATAGCTTTTTCTTCACTCTTATTATAACTTTGCTCTTGTTCTTTTCCAAAAAGATTAACTATGTCCATGCTTTTATATGTATCCATAGTATCAATTGGTATAATGTTATATTCATTATAGCTTCCTTTAAATTCATCTCCTGAATAAGATTCTAACCCAATATAATCATTTCCTACAAAAGTTATTTCTTCATATATTCCTTTTTTATTTTGCTCACCTTTTACTTCTTTTTTATCATTTGGATCCCTTTTTCTACTTGTAACTTTAAGTTTATTTTCCATTATACCATTTTCAAAATTTGAATATAAACTTATGTTTGAGAATCCATTAACTCTTGGTAATAATAAAGAGTCTTCTAAAAGCATTATAGGCTGAAGTTCATTATTAATAACAGATATCCATAATGTTTCATAAGTAGCTTCCTCAAAATTATTTTCTTCTACATGAGCTGGCTCTTTAAGTCCAAGTAAAATTCCTACATCCTTTTGATAATATTCTGAACTTATACTGTTTCCAGCCGATATATTTCCTTGCCCTACAACTACTTTTTCTGAATTCTTAGTAGATGCCTGTGGAGCATCAGAAACTTTCTTTAATTTAATCAGATTATCAGATAATAATATATATGCCTCATTTTCATTAATTGAAATCACATTTAAATATGTTTTATTGCTATCATATATGGACGTAACATCTATATATTCACTTTCTATTGTATCCTTTATTTCCTTCTTAATTTCTAAATCATCTATTTCTTTAAAGAACACATCTCTTTCTATTCTTTTTAACTTAAAGTTAGGATTTGCTATACTTACATCATTTACTACTAACTCATCCTTACTTATATTAATAAATTCTCCTTTTTCAAAATGAAAAGCTACATCTGCGCTTTCTAGATTGTTTTGACTATTATCATGTAATTTACTTACTATTTCCCATTCTCCTAATATCTTTATATTATCTGACTCTGGTGGAGTTATTTTAGATACATCAAAAGATTCCTTTGGAGAACATCCCGTCATAAAAACACTAATAATCGTAAAGAAGATTATAAAAAATTTTTTCATAAGACACCTCTTTTAACTAATTAAACTCATCCTCCACACTTCTGATTAACTTCTTAGGTAAATATATAGTTACCTTTGTTCCCTTACCTAATTCACTATATATTTCTAAAGAACCTTCATGTAAGGCTATAATTTCATCACATATAGATAATCCTATACCATTTTGTGACTTTGAATTTTTACCCTTATAAAATTTCTCTTTTACTCTAGGTAACTCTTCTTTACTTATTCCACATCCAGTATCAATTATATTAATATATATACCTTCTTCAGCATATAAGAAATCTATTATTATACTTTCATTTTCATGAGTAAATTTAAACGCATTATCTAGTATATTTATGAATACCTGCTTTAGCCTATCCTTATCTCCAACTATTATAAAATCTTTTTCAATTCCTTTTAGGATAAGCTGCTTATGCTCTCTTTCTGCTCTAGGATTCATATATAACTTTAAGTATTCTATAAAATCTTTTAAGTTTATTTCTTCATATTTTAATTTAATTTTTCCACTAACGAATTTTGAAAAATCTAAAAGCTCTTCAACCATATTACTTAGTCTATCAGCTTCCTTTTCAATTATGTCAAATCCCATTTTTAAGGTTTCTCTATCTGTAAACTCATTATTTAAAGTTATAGCCCAGCCCTTTATAGATGTTAATGGTGTTCTAAGTTCATGAGAAACTGAAGATATAAATTCATTCTTTAATTTTTCTCTATTTTCAATTTCCTCAGCCATTATATTAAGACTATCAGCTAATTTTTCAATTTCATCATTGGTAACAATCTTATTTCTTACTTTTAAATTTCCCTTAGCCATCTGCTCTGAAACTTTTATTAATTCTGTTATTGGATTTACTATACTATTAGCTAAAAAATAACTTAATATTATACCTATAGCTAAAACTGTTAATCCTATTACAACAAATACTAAGAAGAAGTTTAGTATAAAATTATCCACATTTCTAAGTGAACTTATATATCTTATAACTCCTACAATTTCATTAGACGAATTTCTTAATGGTGCAGAAATAGCCATTACCTTACCAGTATAATCTGGAGCTGTTCCGACCCATTTAGCAGTATCTCCATCTAAAGCTCGTTTTACATCTATAGGCGTAGTATATTCTTTTTGCTCTAATCCTATAGAATCCATTATTAATTGACCTTTTAAATCATAAATTTGAACTTGAGCATCTGTTTGCTTCCAAAATATATCTACATCTTCATAAACATTTTCTTCCAAACTAACATTTGATAAATACCTCTTATAAAAATCAACAGATATGTTTATTTGACTTAATAATATTTCTTCTGTATTTTGATAATAATACCTAGAAATAAAAATCAAGAACATGGCTGAAACTATAATAATAGTTGATAATAAAACAACTAAAAAGTTTTTCATTAGCCTAGTCTTTATACTCTTCATAAACTATACTCCTATCTTTTACCGCTATATCCCTTAAGAGATTAGGGAACCTTAAATATTATCTCTTCCATCTATAGCCTGTACCCCAAACAGTTTCTATGTACTTAGGTTTTGAAGAATTATCTTCTATTTTTGCTCTTAATCTTCTTATATTAACATCAACTATTTTAGGATCTCCAAAGAAATCAATTCCCCAAACCAGGTTTAATAATTCATCTCTAGTAAATGCCTTACCTGGATTTTGCATAAATATTTTCATCAATAAGAACTCTTTAGGTGTAACATCTATTTCTATCTCTTCTTTATATAAACTTTGAGAATATAAGTCTAACTTGAAGCTATCGACTTCTATGCTATCACTATTATTATCTTCACTTACTCCCTCTAATCTTCTTATTAAAGCTTTTACTCTTAAAGTTATTTCTAATGGATTAAATGGTTTTAAAACATAGTCATCAGCTCCAAATTGAAGCCCCATTATTTTATCCATATCTTCTCCTTTAGCAGTTAACATTATTATACCCATTTTAGGAAAACTTTCTCTTAAGGTTTGGCATACTTCAAAACCATTCATTCCAGGTAACATAACATCTAATATAGCTATATCTGGCTTTTCTATTAATGCTTTTCTTACTCCTTCTTCTCCGCTTTCACATTCTATAACTTGAAATTTCTCCCTTTGAAAATTTATTCTTAAAAAACCTCTTATGCTTTCTTCATCTTCGACCAGTAAAATCTTCATATCTAAAACTCCTTACAATACCTTAATCATATTTAATATATCTAAAATCTCAATTTTTTAAATTCCAATAGATATTCTCATACATTATCATATCCTTTATTATTATATACAATATTGGACTTTCTTTAATTACAAATAGCTTACACTAAAAATACTAAATTAAACAAAATTTTTATTTCAAATACAAAAAAAAGTTATAAACTAATAAAATTATTAATTCATAACTTACTTATCTACTTCAAATTAATTTTGAATAAAAAAAATGGCTCCTCGGAGAGGACTCGAACCTCCAACCTATCGGTTAACAGCCGAGTGCTCCACCATTGAG
>WNVL01000016.1:0-58425 GCA_034421775.1 Clostridium perfringens
CATATTACTTATAAAAGAATTGCTGGTTTATGTTAATATCTTCTGTTTAATTTTCAAAGACCATTTCTTCGTCACCCTCAAGCGACTTCTTTAGTTTATCACCACTTTCGAACTTTGTCAACATTTTTCTTCAAAAAACTTTTTAAGTTGTTTTCTTTCAACTTGTTGTTCTTTGTTTTGTTGCCGTTCGTCAGTGACAGGTATTATCTTAACACCATTTCTTTAATTAAATTTAACTTTTTATATAGTTTCGGAAAAATATTTATAAAAAGCTTTTAAATACTTCTATTTACTCTATATATCATATATTGATACACTAGGAAAAGTTTATAGAATATATATTCAAGTACCATTCATTTATGGATACTATTGGATATAAAATAGCTATTTTAAAGTTGTTTTTATATAAAATAACTCTAAAAACCATTAAAACTAATCAACTATTAATTATTATTTCATATTTTATTAAAGCTATTCACTAATATCTAAATAACTAAAAATTATATATATCTAAAATTTCTAATTATATATTCTTATTTTATAGAGTCTATATATACAATTAAAAATACATCACTCTTATTTTAAATTTAAATTTCTCTAAATTAATATAAACTAAAAACATCTCATAATAAAAGAGGATGTATAATTACATCCTCTTCAATATAAATAAAACCTATTTATTGTTTTCTAATTCAGCTAATTTTTCATCTATAAGTCTTAGTACATACTCTCTATGCTCTGGCACATTCTCAAAATCTAATTCATCTACATTTATTCTTAATATAGGAGAAACATCATAGTTCTCAAAATACTCTCTATACTCACCATTTAACTTTTCCCAGTATTCTCTTTCAACTACTTGCTCATAGTCTCTTCCTCTTTTTTGAATTCTCTTCATAGCTTCATCTACTGATATTTCTAAATATACCATTAGCTTAGGTGGTTTAACATGTTCTAACATGTTTTCTAAAAGCTCTTTATATAACTCAAACTCTTCTACTGTCATTTCACCTTTCTCGCAAAGCATTTTAGCGAATATAACATCTCCATATATACTTCTGTCCATTACTGAATTTTCTACAATTCCAGCTTCCTTTATGTGTTTAAATCTTTTATTTAAAAAGAATACTTGAAGTGGAAATGAATATCTATTTCTATCATAATAGAACTTCTCTAATATAGGATTGTCCACTACAGGCTCTTCATAAGCTATTAATCCTCTCTCTGCTAAAATATTCATTAAAGTACTTTTACCTACCCCAACTACTCCATCTACAACTATCATTTCCCAACTTCCTCCTCTGTTTATCTTGTCTAATATCTCCCTATAAAGATTATTTTTTGCATTTAAAGACAATGTTGTTCCTCCTTAAGCTTTATAAGTTCTCGTTCACCTTATAAAATATTTTATGATCTCTCCATTCACCGTTAATGTATAAGTATTTTTTATTAATACCTAATTCATTAAACCCACAAGCATTTAAAACACTTTGAGATCTGTTGTTTTCCAATAATGTGGATGCTTCTAGTCTATGTAGTCCCATTTCTTCAAAAGCATAACTACATACTTCATTAAGCACCTCTTTCATATATCCATGCCCTTGATACTCTTTATCTATTGAATATCCAACAAAGGCACTTCTTAATATTCCATAAACTATATTAGATAATTTAATTTTACCTATAAGCTTATCATCTTTAAATATGCCTAAATCAATTGATGTTCCATCTATAAACTGTCTAAAACTTTCTGTTAGAATTTCCTTTTGTCCTTCATAAGTATAAAAACTACTATCTCTAGTAGGTTCATATTGTCTTAAATGTTCTTCATTTCTTATATAATAATCAAGCATTTCCTCTGTATGCTCTGGAGTTAAATTTCTAAGAGTTAATCTTGTAGTATTCAATTGGAACTGAACTATCTTAACCTTATCGGTAAAATCATTTATGTTTATTCCCATAATGTATTCATCCTTTTGAACACCACTAGCGCATACATTGTCTGATAATATTCCCTCGAGCATAAATCCTAAGTCTAAGTAGGCATTAAAATTATTTATATCTGAAACAAAAAGATTAACTTTATATATGTCTTTCTCAGCAAATAGAACTTTTAAAATCTTTTTTAAGGTTTCTTGCATAAGTTTATAATTATCTTCTTTATAAAACTTAAATTTAACATCTGCCTTTTTATTTTTACTATCTATTTCCTTTAGAAAAAACCTTCCTAGTATTATGCCAACCTTATCTTTTACAACATATTCTCTCTCATTTCCTCTTATAGCTTCTATAAATACATTCTTATTAAAAGACATACTCTACTCTCCAATTTATATTTTTTTACTTAACTAATTTTTTCTTAGTGTTTACATATAAGTAGAACATTAAAACTGCGGATAAAATCGCACTTGCAGGTATTATATAGAAAGCTTTATCTGGTCCAATACTTTCATTTAACAATCCAATAGCCTTATTAAGAATCATACCAACTAAACTAGCTGCTGTTATTACAACTCCTGTAATGTATGCAACATGTTTATCAAAAACCTTACTAATACTTAAAACAGTTGTTGGGAATGTTATTGAGAAGAATAATCCTGATAAAGATATTATTACCATACCATTTCTACCTAAAAGTAAACCAGCTACACAAAGTATAGCTCCTATTATTAATGTTTTATATAGTATATTGAAATATCCTCTTTTTTCTACTACAAATCCACCAAATAATCTTCCTATTGTAAATATAGCAAAGAATAGTGATAAATACATTCCTGCTTTTTGCTCATTTATGTTATATCCATATTTCATATAGTTTACAAACCAGTTTGAAATACCTTGTTCAGTAAAGACATATAATCCTAATGCAAGCATGTATGCAATTATCAATTTATTAGATAAAGCTTCAATTATAGTCATTTTATCTTTTTCTTTAACAACCTCTGTTCTAGGTATTTTAACGAATATAAAACATATAAATACTGCTAGATAAACTAATCCTACGAAGAAATACATAGTTCTCCAGTTGATTCCTCTAGCAGTTAATGCACCGAAAAGACCTTGCCCAACAGATGAGCCTAACCCGTAACAAGCATGCATAACATTCATTATTACATTTTGAGCAGTTAATGCTAGTATAGGAAGAACAGTGTTACATGATATTGCAACCATGGCTATTCCAGCACTACTTGTTACCATTCCTGTATATAACATTGCGTAATTTTTTGTAAAAGACAAAAATATAAGTGATAAAAATATCACCATTAATCCACCTAAAAATACTTTCTTCTGTCCTAACTTTTCGCAAAGCATTCCACCTATAAATGTTAATACCATGTACGCAGCTGAAGTAGATATAAGTAAATTACTTATAGTATTATCGTTAACTCCAAATTCTTGTTTAAATACAGGTATGAATATACCCTTTGTATTTTCAACTATAGCTGCTAATATCATCATTACAAATAGGAAAGCTAATGCAACATAATTTTGTTTCTTGCTGTTCATCATTATTTCTCCTTATTCTTTTTTACGATAAATAAATTAAACCTTAATTCAAATTGAGCTTAACATACTTAATTTGAAATTTAATCAAATCTATATTATTACTACTTTCCCCTAATTTAAAAAATATAGATTTAAAGTAGCTAACTATCAAATAAAAACATAAAAATTATACCACAAAAAAGTTAAATAGTACTTAATAATATCCCCATAATACCAATAATTAAAAAGTTCTTTGTATTTTGTGAAATATAAAAGATTTCTAATTTAAAATATATAAAATAAAAAAACATCTAAGTTTTCTTAGATGTTTTTCTATTTTATATATTAAAGATATTCTTTTATTAAATCCTTAACTACTTCTGATGCTATTATCATACCTGCTACTGGAGGTACAAATGATATACTTCCTGGTATTTGTCTCTTTGATGCACACTTTTTAGTTCCGCCAGTGCAAACACATCCTGTTTTACAAGTAACTACATCTTCAACTTTTGGTTTTCTAGGCATCTCTTCTGAATAAACAACCTTTAATTTTTTAACTCCTCTTTTTCTAAGCTCATATCTCATAACCTTAGCTAAAGGACAAACCTTTGTGTTATATATATCAGTAACCTTAAACTCAGCAGGATTTAATTTATTTCCTGTTCCCATAGAACTCATAAGTTTTATTCCTTTTTGCTCACAATAAACAGCAAGAGCTATTTTAGCTGAAACTGTATCAATAGCATCTACTACGTAATCTACATCATCAGGTATTATTTCTTCTAAGTTATCTGGAGTAACAAAAACTTGTATAGTCTCCACATTACATTTTCTATTTACTGAAAGAACTCTTTCTTTCATAACCTCTACCTTGTTTTTACTTACAGTCTTATATGTAGCATGTATTTGTCTATTTAAGTTTGTTAAACAAACAGTATCGTCATCAACTAATATTAGATTTCCTACTCCAGCTCTAGCTAATGCCTCTACAGTGAAACTTCCTACTCCACCTACTCCAAATACCATAACTTTGCTATTTGCTAATTTATCTAAAGCATCTTTACCTATAAGTAATTCTGTTCTTGACAATGAATGTTGTAACATAAAACTTCTCTCCTTCTTAAGTTAATAAAATTTCCCCTATGTTAATCTTCCAATAATATTCTAAAAATAAATATCTAAAAAACTATAATATTCTTTAAACGCTTATTTACTAATACACAAATTCATTAATATTATATACCATTCTAGTTATTATAAATAAAGTTTTTTCATGTATCTTAACATAGAATTATTTAATTTATCAATGGATATACAAAATTTATTTAATTATAACCATTTTTTAATATATAATAACTTTATGAATTTATTTTAAGGAGGAATTAGAAATGACTTTAGGAATCATAGCTGCTATGAGTGAAGAATTAGAAATTCTTTTAAAAGATATGGAAGTAAAATCTAAGGATACTAAAGCTAACATGACTTTCCATCAAGGAACTCTTTGGGGTCAAGACGTTGTTGCTGTTGTATGTGGTATAGGTAAGGTTAACGCTGCCGTTTGTACTCAAATATTAATAAGTGAATACAAAGTTGATAAAGTTATAAATGTTGGTGTTGCTGGTGGTATAGGAATGGAAATATATCCAGGTGATGTTGTTATAGCTAATTCATTAGTACAATATGATATGGATACTTCTGCTTTTGGAGATCCTATAGGACAAATTCCAAGATTAGATACATTTGATTTCAAATGTGCAAAGGAATTAGTTGAGCTTTGTGAAGAAGCTTGTAGAGAAAATGAAGATATAAAGAGCTTCACTGGAAGAATAGTTACTGGAGACCAATTCGTTGCTAGCGTTGAAAAAGTTAGATGGTTAGAAGAGGAATTCGGAGCTTCTGCTTGTGAAATGGAAGGTGGAAGTATAGCTCACGTTTGTTACTTAAACAATATTCCATTCGTTGTTATAAGATCAATATCTGATAACGCAAATAATGGAGCACATATGGACTTTGCTGAGTTCACAGCTATCGGAGTTAAAAATTCTACTTCAATATTAAAATCAATGATTTTAAAAATGGCTTAAATTTTTAAAATAGTTTAAGAGTTTATTTAAACTCTTAAACTATTTTTTATTATATTTCATGAATGAATATACCACTTCTTAGTTTTGGTTCAAACCAAGTTGATTTTGGTGGCATTATTAATCCTTGGTCTGAAATTGCCATCACCTCTTCTAAACTTGTTGGATAAAGAGCAAAAGCAACTTTCATATCTTCAGATACTCTTTTTTCTAATTCTTTAATTCCTCTTATTCCTCCAACAAAATCTATTCTTTCATCATTTCTAACATCCTTTATTCCTAAAATAGGCTCTAAAAGATTATTTTGAAGTATTGATACATCTAAATTCTTAACAACATCGGTTTCTTCTCCAAGATACTTTAATTTGAACCATTGATTATTTAAATACATTCCAAACTCACCTTTATTTTGTGGTTTAAAATGTTCTCTCTCATTAATTTTAGTAACCTGAAATTTTTCTTCTATTTTTGATATGAATTCTTCTTGGCTTAACCCATTTAAATCTTTAACTACTCTGTTATAATCCATTATGGCAAGTTGACTTTTAGGAAATAATACTCCTAAGAAATAATTACACTCATCCTCCGGTGAACATTCACCTTTTTCTCTTTTCTCTAAACATACTTTTACCGCAGCCTCAGACCTATGATGTCCATCTGCTATATATACTGAGCTAACCTCTTTAAAATCATTAATTATCTCATTTATCATCTCTTGCTCATCTATCTTCCAAACCCTATGAGTTACTCCATCATCAGCAATAAAATCATATATAGGTTCTGCTAGACATATTTGCGAAACTTTATTATTTATTGTTTCTGAATCTCTATAAGTTAAAAAAATAGGTCCAGTTTGAGCATTACACGCCTTTATATGCTTAATCCTATCCGCTTCTTTTTTAGCTCTTGTAAACTCATGCTTCTTTATGGTTTTATTTAAATAATCATCAACTGCTAGGCATGAAACAACCCCTCTTTGAGATTTTCCATTTAAACTTAATTCATAAACATATAAACAGTTACTTTTTTCTCTTATAAATACCTTATTATTGATAAAGCCTTCTAAATTTTCACCTGCTTTTTTATAAACCTCTTCTGAATACTCACTAACATTTCCTGGGAAATAAGTTTCAGCCTTATCAATATTTAAAAATGAAAATTCATTGTTTTTAACTATTTCTCTTGCTTCCTCTCTATTTAAAACATCATAAGGTAATGCAGCAACTTTTTCTACTAAGTCGCTCTTTGGCCTTAAAGCTTTAAAAGCTTTTATATTAACCATTTTACTCACCCTCCCTTTTATCATTAGCTCCATTTTGAATAAATGTTGAAATCACAGCAAGCTTACAATTCTACATAAAAATCAACAATTGTTTAAATAGAGCCTATACTTTAATTTCTACTTATCTAGAATCTCTTTTATTATTTCAACGACTTCTTCTCCTATTTTTTCTTGAGCTTCCTTTGTTGACGCACCAATATGAGGAGTAACACTTACTTTAGGATGATTTATCAATTCAAAATTCTTACTTGGCTCCTCACAAAAAACATCTAATCCAACTCCACCTAAAGTTCCATTATTCAAATTATCCAGTAATGCTTTTTCATCTAGTGCCTTACCCCTAGAACTATTTATTATAAATACGCCCTTTTTAACTTTCTTTAATTCTTCACTTCCAATTATACTATTAGCTCCTGAAATATTTACGGAAATAAAGTCTGATTCTTTTAATAGTTCATCAAGTTCTACCTGCTTATAGTTTTTATTTGAACAATCAACCTTTATTAAATCAAAATATATTATTTTCATTCCTAAGGCTGTACATTTTTTTGCTAACTCTCCTCCGATTCTCCCCATTCCTATTATCCCTAAAGTTTTTCCTTCTAATTCAGTTCCTACATACTCTTTTTTATTCCAAAGACCTGATTTCATTGTTATATTAGATTGATTTAAAAATCTTGCTAGAGAAAACATATGAGCCAATATTAATTCTGCAACAGATGAAGAACTAGCATTAGGCGTATTTCTTACCTCTATCCCTTTTTCTTCAGCATATTTAACATCTATATTATCAACTCCAACGCCACCTCTTATAATTAATTTTAATTTTCCTCCTTTAATAGCCTCATCTATTAAATCTTTTCTTATTTTTGTAGCAGATCTTATTACTATGCAATCTACATCTTTTATTTTTTCTTTTAATATTTCTAAATCATAGTGATTAGTATCAACTTCATAACCTAAGCTTTTCAATTTATTGATAGCTTCTTTATTTAAACCATCATTTAAAAGTATTTTTAACATCCTTAAACAGCTCCCTGTAAGTTATTTTTTATTAGAAAAGCCCACACTAACCAGTGTGGGCTTAAATTTATTTTAATCCTAAAATATCATTTATATTAGTCAATAATTCTTTTATATCCTTAACCTGACAGTCAGCCATATGCGCTATTCTAAATGTCTTATCTTTTAGCTTTCCATACCCATTAGATATTTGAAATCCTCTTTTCCCAAGTTCTTTATTTAATGCCCCAACATCTATATTTCTATTATTTTTTATGGTTGTAAGGGTATTTGAATAGTACCCTTTCTCAGGATAAATTTCAAAATATTTTTCTGCCCATTCTCTAACTATCTTAGCCATTTCAATATGCCTATTAAATCTATTTTCTAGTCCTTCTACGTTTAATATATAATCTAATTGATAATCTAAAGCATACATATGTGAGATAGATGGAGTTGATGGATACTGATAATCTCTCTTTTTAATATATTTATATAAAGATAATAAATCTAAATATGTCCCCCTAAACTTAACTTTTTCCGCCCTTTCCTTAGCTTTCTCTGAAAATGTGCATATTGCCATTCCTGGAGGAAGCCCTAAAGCTTTTTGTGAAGAAGTAATACATATATCTATGTTAAGTTTATCAACTTCAATCTTACTTCCACCTGCGGAACTAACTGTATCAACACATAATATAACATCCGGATATTTTTTAAGGACTTCGCTTATTGCCTCTAAGTTATTCATCACTCCTGTAGATGTTTCATTATGAGTTACAGTTATTAAGTCATATTCAGCAGTTTTAAGAACTGAATCAACTAAACTTGCATCAAGTCCTTTTCCCCAAGGAACTTCAAATTTATCCACAGGAACATTATTACTTATCCCCATTTCATACCATCTATCCCCAAAAGCACCCACAGAAAAAACTGCTGCTTTTTTTAGTGTACAACTTCTTATGGCTCCCTCCATTAATCCACTGCCAGAACTTGTTGATAATAATATTTCATTATTAGTAAAAAATAATTTTCTTAAATTATCGCTTATTCTTCGTTGCAATTGAGATGCTTCCTTACTTCTATGACCAATCATAGGAGTAGCCATTTTTTCTAGAACCTCGTCTCTTACCTCAACAGGTCCTGGTATAAATAACTTCTTATGCATCTAATCCCCTCCCTTTGTTTATTCAACGATTATTTTATTTAATAGTATATTACAAATTTTCCTCATTGGTGATAATAAAATTAAGTGAATTTAAAAGACTAATTAAAAATCAGCATTTACTTAAAATAGTTTTATAAATAAAAAAGAGTTTTATTATTTAAATAATAAAACTCTTTAAAGTATTCTTAAATCATATCCTGTAAAATGTTGAATTTATTTTCCATTTCTTTTTCGCAAGTTCCACTATGAAACTTATTGCAATTTAAACAGCTTTTACAAGAATTCATTGAAGACACAGCTTCTCTATGTCTAGCTGAATAATCAAAACAATTTTCAGCTATATCTATAAATTCTTCACTAATAGCCATACAAATTCTCCTTTCTCAGAACAATACTATATATTTAGTATTTTCTAAGAAAGATTTTTTATACTAATTTATTCCTCTTCATCATTCCAAAATAAAACTGACTCTGTTTCTCTACAATACTTTACACATATACATTGGCCTAAATTTCTAGGACAAAGTCTACAAAGACAATTTTCCTCAGTTCCATCACATCTATTATTCTTAAAATCTATACAATACTTACAGTTTATACTTGTTCCAATAGCCATAATAACCCTCCTGCTTATCTCTTACATACAGTTAAGTATATCACTTTTAATTAATTCTTTAAAATAAAGTTTTCAATTAATAAATTCATATATAAAGCCAGTTATTTAGCTATTTTATTATTTAAATTAAGTGTTATTCTTTATTGATTTTATTTTCTATTTCATTAAAAACAAAATCTTTTAGCATATCATCTTCATCATCAATATATAACTCTTCTTTTAAATCTTCTCTTTCCTGAACATGGTCTATTTCCTCACATTCAATATCCTTAAAGGTTTTATTAAACTCATCCTTTAATATATCCTCTTCCTTTGCATTAAAATCAATTATTTCTTCTAAACTTTTATTTTTATTATGAGAATTTTTTTCTTCTTCATCTTGGAATATTTCTTTTTCTTTTATATTTTTAGTGCTTTCTAAAAGTCCTGTAGTTTCATCAAACTCAATAAACTCTTCTCTATAGGGCTGTATTTCATTATATTCTTCCTGAACATATCCCTCTATTTCTTTTGCTAATATTTTTTTCCTATATAAAAACTCTAAGGAAACAAATATTCCAATCATAAAAGCAAAAGAAATTATATTAACTATAAATGTTCCATCAACATAACTTATACTTGGAATAAACATTATAAAGAAATATCCTATAGCAGACATAACTGTAAAACCTACTAACATGCTCATGAAAACATATATAACATACCTAGGTATTTCAAAAAAGTATGGTCTTTTTAAAGATTGAATATTTACTATTTTAATAATTAAATATGAAAGATAAATCAATAATGCTGAAATTGATAATAAAATTATCAAAAGTAAAAATTGCCTTAAAGCTGAGAATGTACTAGGCTCAAAATCTAAAAGCAATAAATTAAATACTAATAATACTTGTTCTCCAATCATATTTAAAAAGTTTCTTATCCAACTAAGTCTATCACTAATCAAAATTTTACTTATAGCAAAAAATATAATCATTCCTTCTGCAAAAAATATTGGTAATACTCCTGCTAATAATTCATCCTTAACAATTAAGTTCATAACAAAAATTATAGAAATAAATAATATGCTAATAGTAAAAAAATAAAATAAACTTATAAACAACCTATTAATACTAAAGATATTTTTATAAGGAAAATAACAAATCATTTTTATTAATATGTTGATTAATATAGGAATTAAAGAAATTCCATAAATAAATATAGATTTAGAAACAAAATATTTTTTTATATTCTCTTCTCCCTTAGAAATATTTTCTCTTATTTCATATTCTTTATCTTTAAATAAAACTCCAACTACCCAAACTAAAAATAAAAAAAATATAAATTTATCTACATAACTCATAGAAAAACACTTATTTATTATGGTGCTATCTATATTCCCTGTACTTGCTTTAGAAAAATATTTTATAATATGATAGTTCCCCATTAAAAAGAAAGAAGAAACTCCTAAAATTATTAGGGCTATAATTCCTCTTACTCTATATTTCTTTAGTAATAAATCATCTAATAAAACTCTCATATAAATCTCCATTCACAAAAGTATAAATTCTCTATATTTATACTTCTAAATAGATATTTTTATGATTTTTTTTATTGATTTAAGTAGCAAATTTTATTTCACAACATATATTGATATAAAGAATGATTAATTGCTTCTTCATTTTTTGACTACTCCTCTCCTTAGAAAAGGAAGAAGTGCTTAATACATTCCTTGCTTACTTTGCAAGTTTCCTCCCATCTAAAAAATAAAAAAACAGGTAATTTTACCTGTTTTTTTATTTCTATAAGATAATTTTTCATAAAATTATTTTTCAATTACCTAACAAAAAGCTGGAATAATACCATTAAAATTACTCCCGGTATTCCTAAAATTCCTGCTATTAAAGCTGTTAATAAATTTATTCCAATAGTTATACCAAAATAAGCTCCAAAGTAATTAACAATCATAAGCAGTATAGCACCAAAAATACTATTAATAACTAATCCTATTATCTTTTTCATTGATCCAAATATTAATTTTAAAATTAATACTGCAACAAGCACACCTATAATTAGAAGAATTATATCATCTAACGATAAAGCTCCTATATCCATAAACATACCACCTTTTTAAATTATACTTATCTTGGCATTCTTAAATATATGTTCTAATCTAACTTTTATACCTCTTTTTTTAGCTTCTCTTATGAGGTATTCATATCTAGCGTTAATATCTTGCTCTTTATATATTAAAGAATCTATAAGTTTATCATCATAAGCATTTTGAAAAGCTGATCTAGCAACCTCCATTTCTAATATGGTCTGCTCAATAGCTTTTAATATCTCCTGATCCTCATTTGAATAATCTACTTTTTTTATTAAGTAATCAGAAATTTTCTTTTTATCCATACCAACACCTCCAACTTGTTCTTTTGAAATTATATCCAAAATGTCCAAGTTATATTCCGGTGTTATAAAAGTTTTGACTTTTACCTAAATAATTGTTCTACCTTCTAATGCCTTAGATAAAGTTACTTCATCTGCATACTCTAAATCTCCACCAACAGGTATTCCAGCCGCAATTCTAGTAACCTTAACATCTAATGGTTTTAATATCTTTGAAATATACATAGCAGTAGCTTCCCCTTCAATAGTAGGGTTGGTTGCTACTATAACTTCTTTTACATCTCCACTCATTCTTGCTACTAACTCTCTTATTCTTATGTCTTGTGGACCTCTTCCTTGCATTGGAGAAATCGTTCCATGTAAGACATGATATAAACCATTAAATTCTTTAACTTTTTCCATCGTCATTATATCTTTAGGTTGTTCAACTACACATATTATATCTTTTTCTCTGTTAGGATTTGAACATATTGCACAAGGATCTGTATCTGTAAAGTTTCCACAAACTGAACAATACTTAATAGTTCCTCTTGCTTTTATTAAAGCATTTGCAAACTCCTCTACCTCATCCTTTGGCAGATTTAAAATATGTAAAGTTAATCTTTGAGCTGATTTTTTACCTATACTAGGTAACTTAGCGAACTCTTCAATTAACTTTTCTATGGCTACTGGATAAAATTCCATCCTTTTTCCTCCTCTTATTTAGACTAAACTCTCTCTATTTATAAAAAACTCCGCTGAGAAGTTTCAGCAGAGTTTTTAAATTTAATAAGTATTTCTATTAGAATAATCCTGGCATTCCCATTCCGCCAGTTAATTTACCCATCTTTTCTGAAGTTTCTTCAGAAGCTTTTTCTAAAGCTTGCTTAACAGCTGAGAAAACTAGATCTTCTAACATTTCAACATCATCTGGATCTACAACTTCTGGTTCTATATTAAGTGCAATTAATTCTTTCTTTCCGTTAACTTTTGCAACAACTGCACCACCGCCAGCTGAACCTTCGAATTCTGATGCCTCGATTTCCTCTTGCATTGATTGCATTTGCTTTTGAAGCATTTGTGCTTGCTTCATTAAATTATTCATATTTCCCATTCCGCCTGGAAATCCACCTCTTGCCATACTTACATCCTCCTTAAAAATTAACTCTTTAATATTATATAGTATTTTTGAAGAATTTACTATATTATTAGATTATATGCTTAAGCGCTATTTTGTTACTATTTTTTTGTGCTATTCTTCGACTATTTCTAGCCCATCACCCATAATTCCTGAAAGTCTAGCTTCTAAATCTGCTTCTTCAGCTTTTTCTTGTTCTGTGCCTTGTTCAACACTATAAACAACTCTTACAGGCTCTTTTAAAACTTCTGAAAATACATCATTTACAACTTTAGAGAAATCATGTTTTTCAAGTCTTTCCTTATTGTGTCTATACTCATAAGTGTATTTAAACTCAACAACACCTTTGTTACAAGAAACATTGCTTATTCCTCTTGCTAAAGCTATGTACACCATATACTTACCTCTACTCTTAAAAGTTTCAAGAATATCCTTCCAAACCTTTCTTAAGTATTCAGGAGTTAATGTCGAATTTTCATTTACAGCTTCATAATTATTTAAACTTTGAGAATCAGCTTGTTTTCTAAGGTTATTAGTAGGATTTTTACTAATATCTTGATTAGAAACTTCAGATTTAACATTCTCTAAATTAGTATTAACTTTTATATTACCGCTTTTTATCATTTGTTCTAGTTTATTTATTCTAGCAAGCATAACTTCCTTAGAAGTATCATACTCTATTTTACACATTTTTATTACTGCAAGTTCTAAATAAACTCTAGCCTGCTTGCTAAGCTTAGCATCTTCATCACATTCTTGCATAATTCTTATGCATCTCATGATTTCTTCAACCTTTAACTTAGCACCTTGTACTTTGAGCTTTTCTATATTCTCTTCTGCAGTATCTAAAACTTCTTCAGGATTTGAAGTTACCTTTATCATCAATAAGTTTCTATAATGAACTATTAAATCTTTTATGAAAAGAGTCATATCCTTTCCTGTAAGAACTAATTCCTCTATGATCTCCATAGCACTCTCTATCTCTCTCTTTATTATAGAGTCTACTATCTTAAATAAATTATCATTAGTTACAAGGCCTAACATAGAAACTAGCTCATCATAATCTACCTTACCATCCCCTATGGAAATAGCTTGATCTAAGATACTTAAGGAATCTCTCATAGCTCCATCCGATACTCTGGCTACAAGGTCTAAACTTTTATCATCACAGAATATTCCTTGCTCCGTAACTATTTTTCTAAGTCTTCCTGTTATATCTTTTCTACTAATTCTCTTAAAGTCAAACCTTTGACATCTTGATAGTATAGTTATAGGTAATTTTTGAGGATCTGTTGTTGCTAGTATAAATACTACGTTCTTTGGTGGTTCTTCTAAAGTTTTTAAAAATGCATTAACTGCACCAATAGAAAGCATGTGAACCTCATCCATTATATAAACCTTAAATCTAGCTTCTTGAGGTGGATATTGAACATCATCAATTATATCTCTTATGTTATCTACCCCGTTGTTTGAAGCTGCATCAAGTTCTGTTATATCTATTGCTAATCCTTCATTTATTTTTTTGCACATCTCACACTGATTACAAGGCTCTCCATCCTTTAAGTCTAGACAGTTTAAAGCCTTAGCCATTACCTTAGCCGTAGAGGTTTTACCAGTTCCTCTAGTACCACAAAATAAGTACGCATGAGCTGTTCTTTCATTTATTATCTGATTTTTTAGTGTAGTGGTTATATGTTCTTGACCTACAACATCGTTAAAGGTTTGTGGTCTCCACTCTCTATACAAAGCTTTATATGCCAAATTAATTCACCTCTCTAAGCCTGTATTAACATATAATTATTATACATCAAAACAAGCCATAATACCTATCATGCTTAATTTATATTTTTCTTAGTTAAACTATTATATCATGATTAATATTTTCTTTTTTTAAAATAATATATAATTAACTTAATAATATAATTTAGTTAACTTTGAAAGGATTTTTATATGTTTTCTATAATTGTTGCCAAAAGTATTAATAATATTATTGGAGTTAATAACTCTATGCCTTGGAATATTCCATCTGATTTAAAGAGATTTAAAGAACTTACTATGGGTAAAAAGATATTAATGGGAAGAAAAACTTTTGAATCACTTCCTTGTGTATTACCTGGAAGAACTCATTTAGTCTTAACTACAAATAAAAACTTTTCTTATGACCATAAGGACGTAATTATTTATAATGATTTAAAGGAACTTATTGAAGAGTATAAAGACATTAAAGAAGAAATCTTTGTAATAGGTGGAGGAAAAATATATTCTGAACTTTTAAAATATGCTTCAAAATTATATATAACTGAAGTCTTAAAGGAATTTGAAGGAGATACTTATTTTCCTCAAGTAGATTATTCTAAATGGATAAAAACTTATGAAAGCTCTATTTATGAAGAGAATACTATTGTTTTTAAATTTTTAAATTATAAAAGAATATAAACACCATATGTTTTTAGTTCTAATTTATTTAAAGGTGATTATAAATGCTTATTCATAATGACTTAATAAAAAAATTCAATTCAAGTTGTGATAAAAACATAAATAAATTAAATAAGAAAAAAAAGGTTTTATTAAGATCTATTTTTGTTATTTTACTAATTTTATTTTTAGTACTAATTATAAAAAATCAGAATGAAATATTGCCTTAAAATACATTATTCTAGTATTAATAAAATAAAAAACTCCTATTAAGTAGATATATTTTTATAACATATCTAATTAATGGAGTTTTTATTATTTTAATATAATTTTTTTGTTTAATTATTTAACATGCTTCTTCTAAATTTATGACTTCTCTTTTTTTAAGTATTAAACCTGCTAATAATCCTCCAATTATAGCTGGAATAACCCAGTTAAATCCTAAGCTTGCAAGAGGTAACTTGTGAATAAATGCAATATTTATTCCTAAACTATCAATAACAGTAAGTAAACTTACTAAAAGAGTAGCATAAGTTGCTCCCTTTATTGTAGAATCATTAGTAAAAAACTTTTCAAATATATTCATTACTACTAATAATATAGAAACTGGATAAATTAAACTTAATATAGGCACTGCTATTTCTATTATTTTATCTACACCTAAATTAGAAGCTATTGCACTAAAAATACATATTAAAATTACTATGTACTCATATTTTACTTTTTTATTAGTTACATCCTCAAAATACTTACTTGTAACCGAAGTTAATCCTACAGCAGTTGTAAGGCAAGCAAGTCCTATTACTATTGCTAACATAATAGTTCCTTTAGAACCTAAAATTGCATTAGTTATATTCATAAGTAATGTAGTTTGAGAAATATTACTATCATATAATGTTGAGGCTGTAGCCCCTAAGTATGTTAATCCTCCATAAACCAAAGCAAGTCCAATACATGCAATTAAAGAAGATTTTATTGTAAGCTTTCTATTTTCCTTTTTATCCTTGTATCCTTTGCTTGCAAATGAAGCCATAACAAGTGCTACAATTCCTCCAGTACCTAAGGCATCCATTGTCTGATATCCTTGAGTAATTCCATTTATAAATAATTCTCCTGAATTAACTTTTTCTAATTCTCCAATAGGATTCATAATTCCTTTTATTATTAATACTGCTAATGATAGTAATAATAAAGGTGTTAAAATTTTTCCTATTATGTCCATAACCTTATTAGGTTTTATTGTTAATATAATTACTATTAAAAAGAATATTATAGAAAATACATATGGATTGATATTTCCTAGTAATGGTGAAATACTCGCTTCAAAGGTTGTTGCAGCAGTTCTTGGAACTACAAGTATAGGCCCCAAACAAAGCATAATTAAAACTTCTAATGTAATGCCAAACTTTTTACCAGCTCTTCCTATAACGCCTTGGAATGATCCTGTTTTAGAGACAGCAATTATTGATAAAAATATTATTCCTACATCGGATATTATAAATCCTAAGAAACTTACTAACCACTGATTTCCTGACGTTAATCCTATGTATGGAGGGAATATTAAATTTCCTGCTCCAAAGAATATAGAAAATAGTGCAAATCCTATTATTAATATATCTTTCTTTTTATTCATGTTTTTTGTCCAACCCCAATCTAATTAATTTATATTTTTCATATAAAAAAGCCACATAGTGTAAAACTATGTGGCCTTAGTTGCCTAGGATAAAAAAAAGCCACATAGTGTTTATCTATGTGGCTCTACATGCATTTTAAACTTAGCCATCATAGATACAAACTTTTAGTTTGCATCTATGATTCGTATATATCATAAACACAAACTTAACTATAATAGCTAAAGTAAAAGGTATTTAATTTTAAAGCCCTAGTTAAGTTTAAATTATTCATATTACCATACTCTCCATTTTTTAAATTTATTATATTAATAGTATTTTAATTGCTTAAATATAAAAAGTCAATAAAGAATAATGATATAATATTAAAAAAACTTAATAAAATCTATAAATAAGATAAAAAATACATTTATAAATTTAGTTATTATATTTTGATACAATCTCATTATCTAAATTTTAATATATACACTTTTAGCATCCAGCATAATATAATAAAATCTTATCTATTATATTAGCTATTTCTTTGTTATATTGGATAAATTTATTTGCATTATTTTTTATAACTTCTTTATCTTCAGAACTTTTTATTATTTCTAAAGATGCTTTAGCATTATTTAAATTATTTAATATATCCTCGTTGTAAAAATCAACCTCTTCTGGAACATTTAAATTCGTGAAGTCATCAATTAGACATTGAAAAAAATTGTTTGATTTATCTAACTCTTCAATCATGATATCATTTAATTCTCCTGTTTCAGATATAGTTCTCATATTTTTTATTGAACCATCTACACTTATGTTAACAATAGTTGATGAAAGCTTGTCTATATATTCTTCTTCACCTTTATGCTTTTCTTCTTCACTTTTATATCTTTCCTCTTCGGTTCTTTTTTCTACAGGACCATTTGTCATATTCTTTTCACCGCCTGTACTTCCACATCCAAGCATGAATAATGATAAAGTCGCTGATAATATTCCCACCAAAATTTTTTTTCCCATAAACTCCTCCGTAAAACTACATTTTTATCATAAGTTGACGTATACAATTATACCAATAAGTCTAAAACTTATTTATTAATTATTTGTAAACATGTGGAAAACAAAATTTTATAAATAAAAAAAACTTTTAACTAAATTAGTTAAAAGTTTAAATACATAATAAAACCGTGCACCTCACTTCGACAATAGTTTATGGACGTTACCTATGCAGTTAGCTCAAGCCAGACTGATCCACGGCACATGAAAATGACTGCTTATCGCTGCTTCCTTCCGGACCTGACGAGGTTCACAGGTTTTCATTGCGTGGGGCCCAACTCTCAACACCACTTACATAGGGCAGACTCCACAAACTAGAGCCTCCATGAGGACTTCGATCCTGCTGTAGCGGATTGCAGGTTACAGGGCACCGCTAACTCCCCATCTAGCACGGCATGGCGGAGAGAGAGGGATTTGAACCCTCGGTAGAGTTTCCCCTACACACGCGTTCCAGGCGTGCTCCTTCGACCACTCGGACATCTCTCCATAATAAATATTAATTTGTAATACTTTTTCATTCTAACATATAAGTCTATCCAATTCAATACTGAAAGCTTAATTAAATTATTACATTTATATACTTAATTTTACTATAAATGAAATTTTCAATATTTTTTATATTTAAACTTAAAATAATAAAACTTATAAATAATAGGAATATATTTATAAGTTTTATTTTAAATTACTTTTAATATATTATATTATCCTAAAATTTAATTTATAAATATATCTCTTCTTTTCTTCCTTGCTCTTATAATAATAAATATTATAGATCCTACACCAACTATTATTCCTAATAAGCTTATTAGCTGAGCAACTCTAATATTCATAAAATATAAACTATCTGTTCTTAACCCTTCAATAAAGAATCTTCCTAATGAATATAACGCTATATAAGCTGAAATAACCACACCTTTATATTTATTTGTAATATTATATAAGATTATCATTAGAATAATAGCAACAAGTATATCCCATATGCTCTCATATAAAAATGTAGGATGATAATAATTTCCGTTTATGTACATTCCTTTTTGAATAAACTCCGGAAACTTACTTATAAATTCGCTACTAACAGATCCTCCATGAGCTTCTTGGTTAAAAAAGTTTCCCCATCTCCCTATTCCTTGAGCAAGTATAAATGCTGGGGCTACTATGTCTGCATAAGCTAAAAAATCTATTTTTTTAACTTTACAATAAATAAATGCAGTTAAGAAGGCTCCTATTATTCCCCCATGAATAGCTAATCCACCTTGTCTTATGTTTATCATTTCCCAAAAGCTATGATAATTTTCAAGTTCAAAAAGCACATAATATGCTCTAGCTCCTATAATAGCAAAAGGAAAACACCATAAAAACAAATCAAGTATAACATCAAAATCTAAATTCTTTTTCTTAGCATTAATACTTACTAATGTCATTGCTATTAGAATTCCTAAGGCGATTATTATACCATACCATCTAACCTCAAAACTACCAATTGAAAATGCCACTGGATTCATCTAATCCCTCCAATTTCTTTTAGTTTTTATCATAATAATACAGAAAAATTGTTAAGTAAATATGTATCCTAAGCTCTTTTAAAGTAAAAAATCTAAAAAGTAATTAAAATATTAGTTACTTTTTAGATCTTATATAAAATAAACCTGCTAAAATATTTTATTTATAATATTTTTATGTGAATATTAATTTAAAACATAACCTTTATTTGAAAACTCTTATTGCAAAGTGTCAGTATAGAATATATTTATTAATGGTATTTTTATCTCTTCTCCAGCATTATTCTTAATTGTTTTAGATTCAACTAATCCCTTAACTTTTATTTCACTTCCATTAGCTAAATCAGGTAAATCACCTTCACACAATACACCTAAATAAGTTGAATCAACTATACAACAGGTCATTTCTATTTGTGTTATTGCAAATTCACCCTTTTCATATAAATCACTAACATATAAAAGTCCTTCTATAGAAATTTCTTTTCCTATATAGTCATCTAAGTGAATTATTAATTCCTCTACAGAGTTATGAAAATTTTCTTCTGTAAAAACTAAAGCTTCTTCAATATTTACAGCATCATGAGAGTGGCTATGATTATGACTTAAATCCTTATGTCTATCATGATATAATTTAACTCCTTTTAAATTCAAAGAAACTTGATTAATATTTAGTCCATTAGCTATATTTAAAATTACTAAAGCAAAAATAAATATAATATATCCTGCCTTAAAAAATTTTCTAGTAGATGCCTTGAAAATATTAAAAAACTGAATAATTAAAAGTAAAAATAATATTATTGTAGCTAAAACCATATATGCTTTCATATCTCTTGATATAATCAAAAAAATCTTTTCATTGAGTAACATTTTTATAATTATAAATTCGAAACAAAATAAGATAAGAAACCATATGAATTCACTAAAATTAAACTTTCTCATATAATTTCCCCCTTAAAACACCAAAGCTGAAGCTATAAAACAAAGTGAAAAGACTACAAATAAAAGCTTAATTACAAAGGATTTTTTAAATACTGAAAATAACATTATTGTGTTTTTTAAATCTACCATCGGTCCTATAATTAAAAAGCCAGTTATTGACCCTAAAGAAAATCTATTCATAAAAGTACTAGCAACAAAAGCATCAGCTTCTGAACATAAGGAAATTAAGAATGAAAATATCATTAATATTATTATTGATAATACTGTACTATTTTCAAAATAAAAAATACTCTCTCTTGGTACAAAAGTTTGAAATAATGCCGCCAAGGTAGCACCAATTATAAAATACTTACCTATTTCATAAAATTCAATGGAGGTATGCTTTAAAAGTCTTATGGGTTTACTAGAATCCTCATCTATTTCTGAACAGCCACAAAGACATCTACCCTCTAAATCTAAAACATTATCTTCTCTTAAAATATTATTTCCTTCACTTAAACAAAGCATGAGTAATCCAGCTATAACTGCTACTCCAAAACCAATTCCTACTCTCAACAATACTACTTTTATGTTTCCATCAAAGGCATAATATGTTGATAAAATAACTAAAGGATTAACTATAGGTGCAGCTAACATATAAGTTATTGCTACATTTATAGGAACATTTTTACCTAATAACCCTTTTGTTATAGGTACAGTTGCACACTCACAAACAGGTAAAAAAACACCTATTACACCAGCTTGAATTGAACCTAACAATTTATTTTTAGATATTATTTTATTAAATATATTATTTGAAATATAAACTTGCATAAAGGAAGAGAGCACTGCCCCTATAAGTATAAAAGGCAGCGCTTCTATTACTATACTAGAAAAAATTATAGAAAATTTATTTAAAAGCTCCATACTTATCCCATCATCCTATTTATAAGTCTATCTTTATTAAAATTCATATTTCTCTCTTCCTTGCCTATACAATTTACTATATGTGCATTAGGATTAAATCTTCCTATCATTTCTTTATATTCTTTTAACGAATCTGGACTTATTTCATTACATTTATTTAAAACAACAAGATTACTTAAAGATATGTTAGGTATTATCATTGATGGTATGTTCTTTAAAAACATATTAAAAGTTGTCATATCTATTAAATTAACTATAAGCCCAATCTTTAAGTATTCTTTAAGCTTTCCATTTCTAATTTTATCTATAAATCTTTTTGTTTCTCCAGCACCATTACATTCAATTAAAATTCTCCTAGGCGCATAAAATTTTATACTTCTTATTAAGTCTTCTTCATTTATTTCATCCATGCTTGAAAAATATTTTTTATTAATATTTCTATTAATTTTATTTGTAAATAAAGCTTCTTTTCCTGATTCACATTGTATTATTAATATTTCTTCTTTAGAAAAGTCATCTAAAATATGATTTATAAAAGATGTTTTACCTGATGATAAAAAACCTGTAATCAAATCAACAGAACACTTTTTCACCTAAACCCTCCCCCTTATTATTATGAAAATAACTTATCTATGCTATCTTTATTCAAATTTCTTCCTATAACACAAACTCTTCCTGTGTAATCACTTTTATAATCAACTATGGAAATATCATTTGGTACAAAATCAAATTTAAACCATTTATCATCTTTTGACTTAATTATTCCCTTTGCTCTTAAAACCTCACCATGTTTGTTATTTTGGAATTCATTTAAAATTTTTAATAACTCAGAATACTCAAAAGTTTTTGGTGTTTCCACTCCCCAATTTTCAAAAAACTCTGGCGCAGATATTCTCCTTAATCCAATTCCCCTAGGCTTTTTAATACTTGTATTATTTATTAAAGACTCAACCTTTCTTTCAGATACCTGAATTATCCTTTCAGCACTTAATTTATCTAATTCAGTGGTTATAATATTAGCCTTACTATTTATATTTTTTATTTTATTGCACAAATCAGTAATTTCATCATTAGAAAGTTTCTCTACTCTAGTTAGTATTATGGTGTTAGCATTAACTAACTGACTTCTATAAAAATCACCAAAGTTTCTCATATACATATCAACATTTTGAGCATCAACCATAGTAATTTTCATATTTATTCTTAGTCCTTCTATACCAGCCTCATTTATTGACTCAATAACTTGAGAAAAGTTAGCTACTCCAGAAGGCTCTATTATAATTCTGTCAGGTCTATAATTTGAAATTATATCTAATATATTCTGCTTAAAATCGCCCTTTATTGTACAGCATATACAACCTGAGTTAATTTCTTTTACTTCAATTCTTCTATCTTGAAGTAATGCTCCGTCAATCCCAACTTCTCCATATTCATTCTCTACAATAGCTATCTTCTCATTCTTCACTAATTTATCTAAAATCTTTTTTATTAAAGTAGTTTTACCAGCTCCTAGGAATCCAGAAATTATATCTACTTTCATTTGAATCCTCCCAATATAGCAACAATATTCTTATTGATTATATTCTTAAAATAAAAAGATTATTACTTTAAGTAATAATCCTATAAAAGCTATTTAAATATATATAAATAAAAGGTCATGTTTTAAACTACTATTGTTTTCAGCTAAAGCCAAAGAAAAAAGCCTAAACAAGACTTCTATCTTGCTTAAGCTTTTTTTCTTTAAATACCACCAAAACCTATTATTATTTTATATTAAACGTTGAATTTCCTGAAATCCATTCATTTACATCCTTATTTATTACAACATTTCCGTTCACTATTACCTTTATATTTTCAGGTTTATAGTCATCTCCAAATTCTGTGAATTTACTTTTTCTAATCCACATATTTTGTATATCATCAATTTTTAAATTTTTATCTTTTAACTTAAAAGTATAAGTATCTTGGCTTCCAGTCATAAAATCATTTCCAGGGTTGTCCATTGTCCACTCTTGAGTTTGTCCATCCTTTGTTTTGATTCCAAAATACATATAGTCATCTGTTCCAGCATACTCTTCACCACTAGTTGTTATATAAGCCACTAATTCATTTACATTTTTGTTAGCTGATGAATCATCTCCATATGATACATCATGTAAAAATCTATATATGTAACCCGATGTTCCTTTTTGAGAGTTTGCTAAAGCTACTTTTGCTGCATAATCCCAGTCGTCCCAACTGCAACTCATATTAGCATGACTATAATATAAATCTTTTGCCGTTTTAGCAAAACTTCTAGCAAACTCTTTTGACCATGAATTGAAATCTTTATTAGTTAATATATTAGAATAAAAAGCATCATTAGTTTTACTTCCTGTTGTATTTATCTTATACTGATCCTTTCTCTCTTCTGCAAAAGTTTCAAATTTAACATGTCCTGGACTATCAACCGCGGTTACGTTAGCAGCATGATATGGAGTATCTGCATCTCCAAAATAATGCATTGCTTCTCCAAGATAAAAAGTAGCTTGCTTATAATTTCCTCTTTTCCACTCATATCTAGCTAATGCTGAAAATTTTCTTATTTGTGATTCTGCTGTATCTGGTATGGAATAAGATAAGTACCACTTACTATCCTTTGTGAAATTATTATCTGTATCAGGATCCCAGAAGTGATCTTGATATAAGTCATAGGCATTCTTATCATAATCAGGATAAGTAGACCCAAGTTGAAGATCATGCATGTTCTGTTTTAAAATCTCTAAATTATTTCTTATAACTTCTGGTTCATTGCTTGATAAATCGTTTTCTATGATTGTAACACCCTGAGTTGCAATCATAGCATGAGTTCCTGTTCCATCAGCCTTTCCATCCCAAGCATAGACTTTAGTTGTACGCACAGCCCATAGACTAGTTGCTATAGTTGCACAAATAAATATCTTATAAATTTTTCTTTTCATTTTTATCCCCCGTCATTGTTTTAAGCTTAAATCTCCCCTTTGTTTGATAACGATTAATACTTGTATTGAAATTATACCATAAAATTACCAGTAACTCACTATAAAATTGAATATTTTTTAAATTAATTTTAAATTTAATTCAAATTTTTATAATAATTGATTCATTCCTTTTATGAAAGACCCTCTTTTTTAGCTAAACCTAGTATAAAAATTTATATTTAATAGTGTTATAATAACTTAAACATTGTTTTTAATTTAATTTAAGAATTTTAGACATAATATAAGGGATGGAATAAAATTTGAAATAAATTATAAAACAAAGGATTTGAAAAAAATGAATGATAAAAATTTAGAATTAAAAGCAGGATTTAATTTAGAAAATAGTTATTCAACACTTCCAAATATATTTTTTAGTGAACAAAATCCTAAAGGTTCAAAAAATCCAAAACTTATTAAATTTAATTCCACTCTTGCAAAGGAACTTGGACTTAATGAGGAAGTTTTAAATAGTGATTTTGGACTTAGTATATTTGCAGGAAATAAAATTTTTGAAGAAATTACACCAATTGCTCAAGCCTATGCTGGCCATCAATTTGGTCATTTTACAATGTTAGGTGATGGAAGAGCCCTTCTCTTAGGTGAACATATATCAAAGGATGGAAAGAGATTTGATATTCAACTTAAAGGTTCAGGAAGAACTGTATATTCAAGAGGTGGGGATGGAAAAGCCGCTCTTTCACCTATGCTTAGAGAGTATATCATAAGTGAAGGAATGTACGGTCTTGGGATTCCTACTACTAGGAGCCTTGCTGTTGTTACTACTGGTGAAGAAATAATAAGAGAAAAATTTGAAACTGGTGCTATATTAACTAGAATAGCATCTAGCCATATTAGGGTAGGTACCTTTGCTTATGCAGCACAATGGGGAACTCCAGAAGATATTAAAGCCCTTGCTGACTACACTATTAGAAGACATTTTCCTCACATAGAAAATAGTGAAAATAAATATTTATTATTTCTTGAAGAAGTAATAAATCTTCAAGCAAAGCTTATATCACAATGGCAGAGCGTTGGATTTATTCATGGAGTAATGAATACTGATAACGTAGCTATTTCTGGCGAAACTATAGACTATGGTCCATGTGCATTTATGGATACATATAATACTAATACAGTATTTAGTTCTATTGATGTCGCTGGAAGATATGCCTATGGAAATCAGCCTGGTATAGCTATGTGGAATCTAGCTAGATTCTCAGAAACTTTACTTCCTCTCTTAAGTAATAATTTAGAAGAGGCAATTGAAATTGCGGGAAAATCAGTATCAAACTTTTCTAAAATATATAAAGAGTATTGGTTTGATAAGATGAGAGCTAAACTTGGTTTATTTAATAAAAAGCCTGAAGATGAAGCCTTAATTGAAGGTCTTTTAAGTACAATGCAAAAATACGGTGCTGATTACACTAATACTTTTGTATCCTTAACTCTTAACAAAATTGAAAATGAAAAAATTTTTAATACTGAGGAATTTAAAACTTGGTATACTCTTTGGAAGAATAGATTAAAAGAAGAAAATAAATCAAATAAGGATGTAAATGATTTAATGATGAAAAATAATCCTTATATAATTCCTAGAAACCATAAAGTGGAAGAAGCCTTAGAAAGCGCTAGAAAAGGAGATTATGATGTTATGAATAATCTTTTAGAGGCATTAAAAAATCCTTATAACTATTCTGAAACCTTAGAATATTATACTAGATTACCTGAAAAAACTAATATTCCTTATGTAACTTACTGCGGAACTTAAAAATTTTTACTATCAATAAAAATGGTCTACTTTAATTTAATCATATAAGTAGACCATTATTTTTATTCTTTTTTAAAATATATTAATTACTTCCACATCCTGACTTCCTGTAACTTCAATCAGCTCATTATACATGGCAAGAATCTCTTCTCCATAAGTTTCACTTGGAGCCCAACTTTTACTCAAATCAATTACTGATTCAGCCTTTCCATGTATTGAAGGGAAGTGTCTAGGATCATTGGTCTCAACCTTTGGATATCCTTCAGCTCCTGCATATAAAGCTAAATGGTCTAAATGAGCTTTTACCCCTTCACTCCAACTTTTAAACTTCATGTGAGCATTAGGGTCTTTATCACTTCCACCCTTCTTAGTTTTTAACCCGCAAGGATTATGATATGAAGCATCTAAAACTCCACCAAAATTACCATAAGCAGTTTCTTTAGCGGCTTGTACATAAGCTAAGGCTGGATTTACCTTGCCATGTTCAGCTGAATATTCCCAATATAAATCAGCTAATTCAATAAACTCACTAGTAGCTCCTTTTCCCTCAGCCCATCTCTTAGCATGGTCAGCTGTTATAAAAACATTTGAAACTATAGGAACATTTTCTTCTGTTTCTATCTCTATATTTATATTTTGTGCTTCAGTTATATGAATCACATCAATATTTATAAGTGTCAACATTATAAGTATCGATACTAATAAGGTCTCTATGCTAAATTGATCTTCATTCACAAGAAGTCCTCCTAATACAATTACATAATATTCTCTCTAAAATAATATGCCTCTTGCTATTCATTTATGTAAAAAAGTGAACTCAAAATTTGAGTTCACTTTAAATAGTTAATTTTTATTTATAAATTCCCAGAAAACTAAAATTAAGCATCCAACTAAATAACATAAAATATCTTTTATATCAAAGGCCGTTCCTATAAGTATTGTGAAAAACCTGCTATTTTGAAGGTTTAATAATTCAACAATTTTAAAGTATTGTAGAATTTCAACTAAAGCACCAAATAAGAATATATAAAAAGGCAAAAATCTTATTTTTCTTCCTAATATTCCTCTTATGAATGTATATATTACTATTACAACTAGAACATCACCAATATAAGGTCTAATAAAATTATCTTTAATAAAAAGTGCAATAAAAACTTCAACTATTAGTAATATAAAAAATGTAAATAGATATTTTTTATTTATTTTCATGAAAACACTTCTTTCATATTATTTTATGTAATTATTACTTAAAACTTTAACTTTTATCTATTGTTATTTTCTAAGTTTTAAAACTGTTTATTAATTATATCGTATAAACAAAATCAGTAAGTAAAGCTTTACTTACTGATTTAAAAAAATATTATTATGAAACCTTTAATGACCTTACTTTACACTCTTTTTGTAAATAATTATCCTTAATGTAGTCGAAAACTTCCTTATAATCCTCTTCACCATATTTTTTAACTAACATAACATTCAAGCTTGTACCAAACCATACTCTACAGAAAGAAGGATCTATCATTAGTTTTGCCCCTTCTTTACCACTTATTTTTACATTCTTATCTTCTAATAATTTGTTAAAGTGATTTATAAGTCCCATCATTATTCTGTCACCTATTTTAGGATCTTCATCAGCTATTGTAACAAAATAATATGACCAAGCATATAAAAGATTTTCTTCTATAGCTATTCCAGCAACTTTTTCCCCTATAGTTTCATTAAAACACCTATGCATATAGTAAGATAATTTCTTTACGTTTTCATCAAACTTCTTTTCATAGAAATTTATTTCATATCCCACCATCATGTCTAATTTGTTCATAACGCACCCCCACCAATATTTGTATTTTCAGTATAACATAAAAAGGGTAAGTAAATCATTACTTACCCACGTCTATCTTTGAAAAATTTTGTTAATATTTTACTACAACTCTCATCATTTTCCCAATTAACTTCAAGAAAATGATTTAAATTAGGATTTTGAAGAATATTAACTATAGAACCAGCTGCTCCAGTTGTATCATCAAAAGTTCCTATATAAATTTTAGAAATTCTACTTTGAAGAATTGCACCAGCACACATAGGACAAGGTTCTAAAGTTACATACATCTCACATCCATGAAGTCTCCAGTTATTAAGTTTATTACAAGCTTCTCTTATAGCAAGGATCTCTGCATGAGCTGTTGGATCATTTAAGCTCTCTTTTAAGTTATGAGCCTTTGCAATAACTTTCCCATCTTTGACGATTACAACACCTACAGGAACCTCTCCTTTTTTTCTAGCCTTTTCTGCCTCTTCCAAAGCTAAACTAAGCACTATTAACTCTCCTCTTGTTCTCTCTTATATGTGTAAACTCTAACTTTTTTTATTCTATTTCTATCTAATTCTTCAACAATAATTCTAATATTATTTGTTTTTATTTCTTCTCCAACCTCAGGCATTCTTCCTAAATATCCTATGACATAACCTCCAATAGAATCAAATTCTTCAGATTCTATATCAAAGCCTATCATATCACTTAAATCTGAAAGTCTTGTGCTACCATCTACTACGAACTCATTTTCCTTGATAACTTCTATATCCTTATCTCTCTCATCGTATTCATCTTCAATATCTCCTACGATTTCTTCTATTAAGTCCTCAATAGTAACTATACCTACTGTTCCACCATATTCATCTAATACTACAGATATATGATTTCTAGTTGTCTTCATTTCTGAGAATAATTCTGTTATCTTCTTGAATTCAAATGTTCTAAATGGCTCTCTCATGTACTTAGTTACATCAAAGTTTTCTTCATCACTATCTAAAAGAATTAAATCTTTAATATATAATATTCCAACTATATCATCTATTGATTCATTATAAACTGGTATTCTTGAAAATTGTTGTTCTTTTATAACTTTTAATACCTCTTCATAAGTAGCTGTTACATTAACCGCAACAACATTTACTCTTTGAACCATTATATCTTTTACTTGAAGGTCTCCAAATTCAAAAACATTAAATATCATCTCTTTTTCTTCAACCTCTAGAACACCTTCTTCTTCACTTACGTCAACCATTGTTTTTAATTCTTCTTCTGTTATAAATGGCTCACTTTTATTTAAATCACCACCTAGTAATTTTACCATTATTGATGATATTGAAGAGAATAACCACACCAATGGTTTAAAGACTATAACAACTATATTTATTATAGGCGCCACAAATAAAGAAACTTTTTCTGCATTTTGCTTAGCTAATGACTTAGGTGTTATTTCACCAAAAATTAAAATAAGAATAGTCATAACACCAGTTGCTAAAGCAACTCCACCATCACCAAAAATTCTATAAGCAAGTGTTGATGCTAATGATGATGCACCTATGTTTACTATATTATTTCCTATCAATATTCCACCTAATAATTTGTTAGGATCTTCTAATAATTTTTCTAATAATTTAGCTCCCTTTACCCCTTCATCAACCATATGTCTTATTCTAATTCTACTTAAAGACATTAAGGCAGTTTCTGATGCTGAGAAAAATCCTGATAGTACTATTAATACTATAAGGAGCACAATTTGAAACGTATATTGGTCCAAATAAACCACTCCTATTATTTTATATATTTTTATTCTTTTTTATTTTCCTTATATAATATTATATTATACAAAATTTTCATATTAAATATATTTTTATAAATATTTAAAAAACTCCATATAAATATGGAGTTTTTTTCTTCACAGTTAAAACCGTGGTATCCCCAGTAGGAATCGAACCTACATTTATCCCTTAGGAGGGGATTGTTCTATCCATTGAACTATGGAGACTTATTTAAATTTTATAATAATTTTAACTCTTTAACTAATATATGTCAATACAGCTTATTTTATTACAACACCATTTAAAGTATTTTCAGTCAGTTCCTCTATAACAGTATTAACATCTATTTTTTTATCTATACTTAGTTCATATAATGATGCAGATATAAGGCTTCCAAATAGGCTATGAGCTAATAGCGAAACATCACAGTCTCTTATTTGTTTTTTTATCATAGCTTCTTTTAATATTCTTTCTATTCTCTCTATATATTCTGTAATCTTACTTCTTAACTCATCTTGTCTTGCTTCTTGACCCCAAAGTTGGCTTATTACAAGCTTAAAAAATGCTCTGTTATCATATAGTAATTTAAACTGCATTCTCCAAATCGCCTTTATCTTATCTATAGGCTTATCTTTTGATATTTCTATTTCTGTTAATTTCTCATTCCAAATCTCTAAACCATTTCTTACTACAAAATTAAAAATTTCTTCTTTACTTTCAAAATTATAATAAAGGGTTCCTTTAGCGACATTGGCCTTAGCTGCAATCTCATCGACTGTCGCTCCATTATACCCTGAAGTAGCAAAAACATTTATAGCTGCTTCAAAAATAGCCTTCTTAGATCTACTCATACTACTCACTCCAACATTTATTTATAAACTAATTTTAATAATATACCACTTATTTTGTTTAATCAATAATATATAAATTTGTAATTTATTTGTTTACATTTTGATTTTATATATATAATAATATAAGATATGATATTTAACATAATTTTTTTTAGGAGAGATATAATTTATGATAAAAGTTTATAATAGGAAAACTAAAACTTATGACATCGAGCAAGTAGCTGGTCTTAAATATATAAATTGGTCTTATTCATCTCCTGTAGGAAAAAGCTTCGTTGAATTGTTAGTAAAGAAGAAGATGTTTTCTAAACTTTACGGAAATTATTGTGATTCTTCTTTGAGCAAGAAAAAAATTCAACCATTTATTGATGAATTCAATATTGACATGGCTCTTTGCAATAAAGATATAAATGATTTTAAAAATTTCAATGATTTCTTTGCAAGAACATTAACTCCGGAAGCTAGACCTATTGATTTTAGCGAGAATATTTTAATTTCTCCTGGAGATGGTAGATTATCTGCATTCGAAAATATAGATCTAGATAAAATTGTACAAATAAAAGGATTCACATATTCTTTAAAAGAATTAATAGATGATCCTGAAGTAGCTAAAGAGTTTGAGGGTGGAACTTGTCTTATATTAAGACTATGCCCTACAGATTATCATAGATTTCATTTTGTAGATAACGGAACTTGTGGTGAAACAAAGAAAATTTCAGGTTTTTATTACTCAGTTAACCCAATAGCACTTAATAATATATCTGAACTTTTCTGTAAAAATAAAAGAGAATGGTCTATTTTCAACTCTGATAATTTTGGTGAAATACTTCATGTAGAAGTTGGTGCTACTTGCGTTGGTACAATTCTTCAAACATATACTCCCGGTAAGAGAGTTACTAAAGGAGAAGAAAAAGGTTACTTCAAATTTGGTGGTTCAACTACTATATTATTCTTTAAAAAAGATATGGTAAAGATAGATGAAGATATCGTTGAGCAAACAAAGTTAGGATTTGAAACTAAAGTTAGTATGGGTGAAACTATTGGTCATAAATAGTTAAACAGGAGCTTAATTATTTTTAATAATTAAGCTCCTGTTTTTTATAAAATAAGATTATAGGAGAATTTAATTTTATTTTCTCCTTATCTTTTTTATTTATCCAAATAATAAAATTTATTTTATTATTTTTTCTAACTCTTTCTTAAATGATTTTTTATCTCCATCAAAGATTACTAAATTTATATTCATTTCTTTAGCTCTCTTTGAAGTAGATGATTTAATAGGAGGCTTAGTAGCTACTAATATTTTTATTACATTCTCTCCTCCTAACTGTTCTGAATAAACATTTAATTCATTTAAAGCAACTTCATCATATTTTTTTGAGTCTTTACAAGAAACACATATAAGAACTGAATCTTTTATAGCAACAACATCTAACTCATTTTTGACTCTAGCTTCTTTATCATTCCAAAGAAATAAAACTCCACTTTTTATATCATCAACACTTTTTATTTCTTCAATAATATTTTTTGTTAAAACTTCAAGCCAAGTTCCACTTTTAAAAATAAATCCTTTTATAAATTCATTTTGAAACATTACTTTTAAACATTGATCTGTATTTTTTATTTTTATCTGGCCATTTTTTTCTAAAAACTCAAGTATCTTATCTAAAAGTATTGTCTCTTCTCTACTTAATAATTCCTTATCTATCTTTATACATTTTGGGTTTGAAACATCATGAATAAATACGCTGTTATCACTAAGTCTTCCTTTATAGTTTTCCCATAATGATAAATTATCTGCTATATAGTTAGTCATACTCTCTATAATATTAATTTCAGAAATTTCTGTTGAGTCTATAACAATAGATGCACCAATACTACTTATAATATCCTCAACCTCTAAGTCTACAAAATTACATTTTTTACATTGTATATCCTCTAAATTAAATTTTAAAAGTTCTTCCTTTGGTATATCAATAAAAAAACCATCTATATTATGCTTTAAAGCTAAAGTATACATCCTTAAGATGTCCTTTTTATTCCCCTGATTTAGACATACTGCTACTTTTTTATCCTTAATTTTTTTTATAACTCCTTCAATAGAAATTAATTTATCTTTTTCTAATTTTTCATCATTAAAAATACAATTAGGAAATTTATTTGAATAAAATTGTCTTAAAGGATTCAAAATTTTTAATTCATCATCACTTTCATATAAATAAAGTATTTCTCTAGGCTTTAATTTTTCAGTTAATAAAATACTGGATTCATTGTGTTCATCTAAAATCGTAATTATAAAATCATAATTCATACTACTTCACCTTTAGTATATTATTTTATCTTTCCTTAAACTTAGATAATTTTGACTTAAATTCTTAATTAAGCTTAATTTTATAATTATTTTCACCTAAGAAAAATTTTTTATTCTAAATTCCAATTATAACTAAAATATAAACAATATATTTATAAAGCTTTTTATAATATATTAATGGACAAAAAAAAGCTTGTAACTTAAAGTTACAAGCTTTTGGTGCGGCGAAGAGGATTCGAACCCCCGACCAATCGGTTCGTAGCCGACTACTCTATCCAGCTGAGCTACCACCGCATATTAACAGACTTATAATATCATATATTAATTAATAAATCAAGGCATTACATATTATTCCCAAAGCTTAATTTCTTATTAAATATATTATTAATAGTCTAATACGCTGTTCTATTAACTAGATATTTTTTATATTAAATATTATACTTAGTTAGTAATATTATATTAAAAAAGGAGTGAAAATGTGCTTTGAAAAATTTTGTTATATTCGCTGACTCAGCAGCAGACCTTCCAAAGAGCATGGTCAAAGATTTAGATATTAATTATTTAGGACTTATATGTAATATTGATAATAAAGAATATGTTGATAATTTTGATGGAGAATTAACTCATGAAGATTTTTATAATAAACTAAGAGCTGGTGCCATGCCATCAACAAGTCAAATAAATTCATTTAGATTTGTTGAAGCTTTTGAAGAGTATATAAAACAAGGAATCTCAGTGCTATATTTAGCTTTTTCATCTGCTTTAAGTGGAACATATAATAGTTCACTTATAGCTCGTGAAGAACTTTTAGAAAAATATCCTGATGCAGATATAAGAATAATTGACACTAGAGCTGCTTGCTTAGGTCAAGGATTAATAGTTTATTATGCTGCTCAAATGAAAAAGGATGGAAAATCTATAGATGAAATTTACTCTTGGGTAGAGGAAAATAAAAATAAAGTATGTCACTATTTCACAGTAGATAACCTAGATCATTTAAAAAGAGGTGGTAGAATCTCTTCTACAGCAGCAGCTATTGGTAGTTTATTAAATATAAAACCAATGCTATATGTAAATGATGCAGGAGAACTTCATAATTTTGCAAAAGCTAAAGGAAGAAAAAAATCTTTAAAAATGCTTTTCCAAGAGCTTGAAAAGCATATTGTAAATCCTGAAGAGCAAACAATTTTTATTGCTCATAGTGATTGTCTTGAAGATGCAGAAACTTTAGCAAACATGATTAGAGAAAAATATACTGTCAAAGACATAGTTATAGATTATATAGGAATAGTTATAGGTTCTCATACTGGTATAGGAACACTAGCTCTATTCTGCTTAGGTGATACAAAAGAACCTTAAAAAATCAGAACCTATAAATATATTTTGAGGAATTCTCTTAATATATTTATAGGTTCATTTTTATTTCAATTTATTTTTCTGCATAAATTTTTATTATGTTTAGTATTACTTCAACAGCTTTTTCCATTGAATTTATTGATATATATTCATATCTTCCGTGGAAGTTTTCTCCCCCAGTAAATATGTTTGGTGTTGGTAATCCCATAAATGATAATCTAGCACCATCAGTACCACCTCTTATAGGATTCTTAATTGGCTCAATTCCACATTCTTTCATAGCTTTTTCAGCAGTTTCAACAATGTGCATTCTAGGTTCTATCATTTCCTTCATATTCATGTATTGGTCTTTTAAAGTTACAGTGACTGTACCTTCACCATATTTTTTATTTAATTCACTAGCAATTTCATTAAATTTAGCTTTTCTATTTTTGAAGCCTTCTTTATCAAAATCTCTTATTATGAATGATAATGTAGTTTCTTCTACTTCTCCTTTTATATCTAATAAAAATGAGAATCCTTCATATCCTTCAGTTTTTTCTGGAACTTCATCTAAAGGAAGCATAGAAACAAACTCATGAGCAACTAAAATAGAGTTAATCATCTTTCCTTTAGCACTTCCTGGATGAACGTTTTTACCTATGATTTCAACCTTAGCTCCTGCAGCATTAAAGTTTTCATACTCTAATTCACCTATTCTGCCTCCATCCATTGTGTAAGCAAAATCTGCTCCAAACCCTTTAACATCAAAGTGATCTGCTCCTTCTCCAATTTCTTCATCTGGAGTAAACGCTATTTTAATATCACCATGTTTTATTTCTGGATTATTCACTAAGTATTCGATAGCAGTTATTATTTCAGCTATTCCAGCCTTATCATCGGCTCCTAAAAGAGTTGATCCATCAGTAGTTATTAAAGTTTGACCTTTATACATTGGAAGTTCTGGTGAAAAGCTTGGTGATAATACATACCCATTTCCTAATTCTATATCTTTACCATCATAGTTTTCAACGATTTTAGGATTTACGTTTTTTCCACTCATATCAGGTGCAGTATCCATGTGTGAAATAAATCCTATTTTAGGAATATCCTTATCACAATTGCTGTTTAAAGAAGCATATACATATCCTTCTTCACTTATTCTTACTTCATCTACTCCAATTGCTTTTAATTCCTCTGCAAGAATTTTTCCTAGCTCTAATTGCCCTTTTGTACTAGGAGTTACTCCTGTTGTTTCATCTGATTTAGTATCAACTTTTACATATTCTAAAAATCTTTCATGAACTTTTTTCATGCTCAACACCACCTTATTACAAAATAAATTGTTAACGTTTCATTAAAGCCACCACTTTATACTAATATTATGACTGTTTAATATTAAAAATACAATAGTCCTTATTTAAAGGACAAAAATGTAATATAATGATTATTGTTAATATTTTTTTCATATATGAAAATTATTGTCTATTATTTAAATTATTGTCTATTATTAAAATATAAATATTAATTTTTTTAGAGGTACATAAATGAAAAAACAAAAACTTTTAATCACAATCTGTTCAACATTATTAATATTATTAGTATTAGTTGTAACTTATTTTTCAATATCATTTAAAAATAATTTAAATGATTTTAATGAAGCTTTAGAATCAGATAACTATGAAACAGCTTCAAATTACTTTAATAAGGGAACAAAAAATATTTTATTAAAAAAATCATTTCTTAATTCATCAGATGACATAATAATAAAAAAGTTCTCAGATATAAAAGCTGATTTCTCTTCTGGAGACATATCAGAAGAAGTAGCAGTGGAACAATTAAATCACTTACTTTCTTTTAATTTATTAAATGAAGAAATATCAGACTTTAAAAATACAATTCCCATAATTAAGAACTCAAAAGAATATTTTGATATTGGAGTTTCTAAACTAAATGAATCTAAGTCTTTAGAAGCTTTAAACTACTTTAAAAGTGTTAATGAACTTTCCGATTTAAAGCCTAAAGCTTTAGATTATGAAGATATATGCTTAAATGAAATAAGAAAACCTATTTTAGAAACTGTAGATGAATATATTTCAAATGAAAAATATTCAAAAGGGATAGACTATTTAGATTCTCAGCTTGAAACTTTACCAGAAGATTCAACATTACAAGCAAAAAAAGATGAATTAGAAAAACTTAGATTAGAGCATCTTGAAAATTATAGTCAGGAAAATATAGATAAGGCTACAGAAAGAACTGCTCCCGTTATGGAATATTATAAAAAATTAAATTCAGATACAATAAATCAATTTGATATTAGTAGTAAAACTGATCATTTAGTTTTTGTTAATATTGCTGAACAAAAGACTTATGTATATAAAGGTTCAGAAAATAATTGGTCTTTAGAAAAATCTTTCCTTTGTTCAACAGGTATTGAAGGAAAAGAAACACCAGTTGGAGTATTTACAGTACAAACTAGAGCACCATGGTTTTTCTCACCTAAATACGGTCAGGGTGGAAAGTATTATGTTCAATTCATGGGAAATTACTTATTCCATTCAATTCCTTTTGATGCAGACCAAGCAACAGTGTCTGATCCAACTTTAGGTGTTCCATCCTCTCACGGATGCATAAGATTAGCTGTTGAAGATTCTAAATGGCTTTATGATAATGTAAAAAACGGCTCAAAAATAATAATATACTAATAAAAAAACAGCTCTTTTAGAGCTGTTTTTTAATTATTTTTTTCACTTATTCCATGATTATATATTCTTCTGCTATCTAAAGACCAAATTCTTTCTGAGAATTCATTTACTTTAGTTTCACTAATTGCCTTCTTCATATCATACATTCTAGCATCCATTACATCTAAATAGTGTAATATTTCTGCTTCTGGTATAAGAGGCTTAACAGGACTTCCGTATTCTGGCTCATAATGATGAGATAGCACCATATGTTGAAGTAACATTATAATTTTGCTCTCTGCATTCACTTCTTTTCCTATTACCTCAATTTCTTTTATTCCTTGAGTAATATGTCCAAGTAAAGTTCCCTCTAAAGTATATTCATCAACTATTCCCATTTCATTAGAAGACATTTCCTTTATTTTAGCCATGTCATGAAGTATTACCCCTGCATAAACCAAATCTTTATTTAAGAAATCATATATACCACAAATATTTTCAGCTAATTTTAACATAGTTGTTATGTGATATAAGAGACCTCCCTTTATTGAATGATGATTAGATTTCGCTGCTGGATAATACTTAAGCTTATCCTCATTAATTTCTAAAATTCTATTAAGAATATTTTTTATGTCTATATCATTCATATTATCAACAACACATTTTATAGTGTTAATCATTTCATCACTAGTATATGGTGCACATTGAACATAATCGTCTAAATTTATGTTATCTTCCTCATTGGCTTCTCTAGCATGTTCTACTTTAAACTGAAGCGTTCCTTGCCAACTATTTATAGTTCCGCGCATCTTAACAACAGTATTGCATTTTAACTCTTCATGCTCAGGTTTAATCTCCCATACTTTACCTAATATATCCCCAGTTTTATCACTTAGAACTAAATCTAAATACTTTTTACCACCTGAATTAGTAGTCTTTAAAGTAATTGATTTTAAAAGAAAAAAACCTTCGACTCTTTCTCCTTTAACGAATTCACCTATTTTTTTTACCGGTATTTCCATAAGTCTATCCTTTCTTTCATTTTAATAATCTCTATTTTAATTATTGCATATTATTAAATTTTGTAAACAAATAAACTTCTTATTTATAGCTAAAATTTATATTAATTGATAAAATAACTTATATGGAGGTGGCTAGTTAATGAATTTACCCAATAATGTTCAATATATCTTAGATAAGTTTAACACCAATAATTTTGAAGCCTTTATAGTTGGTGGTTGCGTAAGAGATTCATTATTGAATAAACGTCCACAAGATTATGATATTACAACTAATGCATTGCCTGAAAAAATAGAAGAACTTTTTGATAAAACAATTCCTACTGGCATAAAGCATGGAACCGTAACAGTTTTAATAGATAAAACTCCTTATGAGATAACTACATATAGAGTCGATGGTGAATACCTAGACAATAGAAAACCTAAAGATGTAAAGTTCGTTTCTAACATAGAAGAAGATTTATCTAGAAGAGATTTTACTATAAATGCAATGGCATATAGTCCCTATTTAGGATTTAAAGATTATTTTGATGGAAAAGGCGATTTGAAAAAGAAATTAATAAAATGTGTAGGAGAGCCTGATAAACGTTTCTCTGAAGATGCTTTAAGAATGCTTAGGGCTATTAGATTTAGCTGTCAATTAAACTTTAAAATAGAAAAAGAAACTTCTGAATCAATAAGAAGAAATTTTAAATTAATAAAAAATATAAGCATGGAAAGAATTCAAAGTGAATTCACTAAAATCATCCTAAGTAATAATCCTGACAGAGGACTTATGCTTCTTAGAAAACTTGGTTTTGCTGATTTATTAGTTAAAGAATTTAATGACTTAAAATTAATAAATTGTTATGATGCATATGATGATATTCATGATACTTATGGATTATTAAATTCACTTCCTAAAAAACTTCATGTAAGATTAGCAGGTTTATTTCATAAAGTTTATAATTCTGAAAATGCAGTTGATAAATGTAGGACAATTTTAAAGAAACTTAAATATGATAATAACACCATAAATGATACATGTAATCTAGTAGAAAATATAAATAAGATTTCATCCAATATGACAAGAAAAAAACTTAAGTTACTTATAAACTCAGTAGGAACTGGGAATATTTTTGATCTACTAGAGTTAATAAAAGCTTATTTAACTTATATGGATGAATATGATACTGAGTATATAGATATTTTAAAAGATAGAATTTCTGATATACTAGCTTCAAAGGAGCCTATATTTATCAAAGATTTAGCTATAACAGGTAGTGATTTAATTACCGAGCTTAATTATAAACCTGGAAAGAATATAGGTATTACATTAAATTTTCTTCTTGAAAATGTGCTAGAAACACCTGAATTAAATACAAAAGAAAACTTACTAAATCTTAGTAAACAATTTTCTTCTTATAGATAGTAAAAAGATGCTGTATCAAGACTTAAAATAATATGTTGATTTTTAAACATTCTTAACAATTTATGTGTAAAAATAAAATAAGCAGAGAATATTTTTCTCTGCTTATTAAATAAAATTATTTTATTTTTAATTCTTTTTCAAGATAAAAAGAATATAAATAAGATTCTTTGACATCTTCTCCTAAAATTTTATTTAAAGTTTTTTCGTATAATTCTATTTGTATTTTATATTTATTTATTAAATTTTCTTCTTCCCCTTCTTTAACGTAATCTGTTTTATAATCTAAAAGAACATATCCGTTATCTTCTTCAAAGAAAGCATCTATTATACCCTGTAATCTGACTTTTTCATTACTATAAACTTTAGGATCAAGATTTTTTTCTATAATTGTGCTTGGTATTTCGGTTATAAAAGGTAATTCTCTATAAACTTTTTTCCCTGACTTATAAGCATGTAGCATTCTTTTTCCTAAATCACTCTTAAAGAATTTTTGTATCTTAAATACATTCACTACCTTTCCCTCTTCTTCAGTTAAAAGTTCCTTTTGAACCATTCCCTCAACTTCTTTTTTTATTTCATCTATATAAGTTACCTTATCTAAATCTATATGTTGCATTACAAAGTGAGTTATAGTTCCCTTTTTAGCCGCAGTAAACTCTTCTTTCTTTTCCTCCATAAACTTTGGATTTCTCTTTACCTTTTCTTTTTCCTTCTCTTTATTATTTTCACTTTCCATAAGATTATAGCTTTCATCAAATAGCTCCTCTTGCTGAGCTCTTTTTAACTCAGTTACTGAAATATTTGAAGGGGTATTACATGATTCTATATATTTATATTTAAAACCTAATCTATTTCTTATTTCTATAACTTCTTTTATATCTTTCTTAGATTCAATCCAACTACCACTTTCAAAGGCATCAATATTATTTTTCTCAATCTTACTCTCATTGCTACCTAAAAGTTCACTTTTTTCCCAGCTTCTAAACTTCCAACTTGAATTATCATCTGAATTTATTATAATATCTCCGTCACCAATATTTCTTATAATATCTCCATCTCTATGCTTAGATAATGCCATACCAATCCAATCTAAATAACTCTTTCCTTTTAAGACATTACCAGGATTTATTCTATTTGTTTCAGATGAAGCTCCTGCTTTACACCATTTTTCACAGGATTTCTCTAAATCTGACACAGCACCAGTTATAATTAACTTTTCCTTAGCCCTTGTAAAGGCAACATATAAAATTCTCATTTCCTCTGATAAAACTTCTAATTCACATTTTTTCTTTATAGCATGTTTTTGAAGAGTATCATACTTTATTCTCTTTTTAACATCTATGCAGTTTGTTCCTATTCCTAAGGTTTCATGAAGAAGTATATCTTCTCTTAAGTCCATTTTATTAAATTGCTTTCCAGTTCCCCCTAATATAACAACTGGGAATTCTAGCCCTTTACTCTTGTGAATGCTCATTATTCTTACAACATCTTCATTTTCACCAAGAATTTTAGCACTTCCCATATCTCCAGAGGATCTCTTAAGCTTATTTATGAAGTTTATAAAATTGAACAATCCTTTGAAACTTGTAGATTCATACTGCTTCGCTCTTTGGAATAATATCCTTAAATTTGCCTGACGTTGAACTCCGTTTGGCATTGTTCCTACATATCCATAATAAGAAGTATCAGAATATAAGAACCAAATAAATTCATCTATCGGCATATAAGCAGCCTTTTCTCTCCATTTATTTAAATATTCCAAGAAATATTTACACTTATTCTTTAATTCCTCTGAAATGGCTCCATCATAGTTTCCTCCAACAACTTCTTTTATAATCTCAAAGAAATATTTACCCTTATTTAATAATCTTAAATCAGCAAATTCATCAGATGTAAATGAAAATATAGGTGAACGTAAGGCTGATAATATATAAATATCTTGCATCGGATTATCTATTATGTGAAGCAATGCCATTATGGTCCTTATCTCGATAGTTTGAAAATATCCAGTTCCAGTATCAGCATAAATAGGAATTCCTTCAGTTCCCAACTCATCTACGAAAGTTTCAGCCCAATTTTTAGTGGCTCTAAGTAGAATTACAATATCCTTATATTTAATTCTTCTATACTTTCCTAAATCCTTATCGAAGACCATATAAGTGCTACCATCATCAGGACTCATTAACTCTTTAATCTTTTTACCAACTATTCTAGCTTCTAGTTGTATGCTATCTAAATCCTCTTCTTCCTCACCTTGGCTCTCTTCATCACCAAATTCTTTATTATCTTCTGAACTTCCTGCTTTATTTAATATATTTAGCTCAATATCCCCTGCGACATTTAAATTATCTATTTCCTCAATATACTCAACTTCCACATTTTCTTCATTTATTTCACCATAACTAGCTCCTAAGTTTAAAGCTTCCTTTTCATCATACTCAAGCTCACCTACAGTATTACTCATTAAAGTTTGGAATATATAGTTTACTCCATTTATAACCTCTTCTCTACTTCTAAAGTTTTTATAAAGCATGATTTTTTTATTTTTAGACTCTTCTTCACTATAATTAATATACTTATCTAAGAAAAGCTCTGGGTTTGCCTGTCTAAACTTATATATACTTTGTTTAACATCACCAACCATGAATACATTAGGATTATCCACATCTCTTCTTGATACCATTCCTACAATAGTTTCTTGAATTGTATTACTATCTTGGTATTCATCAACTAAAACTTCTTCAAATTTCTCTCTAAATTCTAGTGAAACTTGAGAAGGCTTTATATTTCCCTCTTCATCTTTATCTATCAAAATTTCTAAACAAAGATGCTCAAGGTCATTAAAGTCTAAAATATCCTTTTCTCTTTTTTTATCTCTATATCTATTAGAAAATTCAATTACTAAATCGCTTAAACATCTCATTAAAGGATACATTTTTTGCATTCCTAAAACAGCTTCCTCTAAAGAAGTTTCAAAAACTTTATCTCTTAAATTTTCTATTATTTTTTTGCTATCATCTCTAAGATTTTTAGTTTTTATTAATGCTTTTTCATCATCAACACTAGCTTTTCTTACAGATTTTAATCTTCCAAAAGCTGTTCCTACAAGTTTATTATAAAATGGTACTATACCATCTTTTAATGCTAATTTAAGCTCTTCAACTTGGATTATTTCTGGATATATGTTTGCTAAATAAGGGTCAAGGCCTCCCCCAATTTCAGCTATATCTCTAGCCTGAGCAAGCATTGAATAAGCGTTATTTAAATCTAAACTTATACTTTCCTTTAAAACTTCTACCCACTTTTTATTTTCAAGTTCATTTACTGAGCTTATATTAAATTCCTCTACTTTTTCATTTAACCACTTCTCTGGCCAAGGACCACTCATTATGAAATTATAGAATTTTAATATTATACTGTTTAAATTATCATCACTTTTACTTCCACCATAAGCTTCAACTAAATCCTTAAAACATTTATCATCCTTAGCGTACATATCTTCAAAAAGATCAGCTAAAATATCTTGCTTTATAAGTTCACATTCAGTTTGGTCTCCAATCCTGAAACCAGGATCTAAATCTATTAAATGAAAATTATTTTTTATAACTTCTAAACAAAAAGAATGCATAGTTGTTATACTTGCTCTATTTAATAATGCCAATTGTCTTTGAAGAATTTCGGAACTAGGATCTTTTTCTAAAGCTTTAGATATAGCATCTCCTATCCTCTCCCTCATTTCAGAAGCAGCAGCATTAGTAAATGTAACAACTAATAATTTATCTATATCAACAGGCTTTTCGCCTTCTGTTATCATTTTTATTATTCTCTCAACTAGTACAGCCGTTTTCCCTGAACCAGCTGCAGCTGCAACTAAAAGATTACATTTTCTCGTATTTATAGCTAATTCTTGTTCCTTAGTCCATTTAGTCCCCATTTACTTCACCACCTACTTTTTCATTTATGCTCTTCCATATTTCATCTTCTTTTTTCTTTGCAATAACCTTATATCTATTATCCTCTAAGCTAGAATCAAATTGACATATGTGAGAGTAATTACAATAATCACATACAATATTTTTATTTTCTTTACATGGTTCTATATCGATTTTACCGTCTATCATGTTTTGGCATATCTCAACCATTTTTTCATTAACATATTTTCTTAAAAGCTCAAATTGTTCCATTGTTATTAAGGCTTTATTTTTGCCTAAATCTCCTGCCTTTTTCATATTAGCAGGTATTATAAGTGAGTGCATTCCTGGCTCTAAGGTATTATCCATGGCTTTAATAACTCTTACATCATCTAATAGAAGACCTTCTAACTTCAATTCTTTTAATATTTCTTCTTTTATTTCTTCTTCTGTTAAATCTCCTTTAGACTTTAAGATCGGGTCATCTATTTTAAAATAAAGTATAGCACCTGGCATAGCTTGCGTTTCAACTATACTTTCAGAATTATTTATAAGAGCATCTAAATAAACTAAAAGCTGCATTTGAAGTCCATTATAAAATTGATTTAAGTCAAATTTCCTTGAACCAGTTTTATAATCTATAATTCTTAAATATGTTTCTCCCTCTAAATCAAGCTTATCAACTCTATCTATTCTTCCATTTAGATAAAAACTTTCTCCTGATGGAAGATCAAGCTTTATGGAATTCACATCCTTAGTAAAACCAAAAGCTAACTCATTTTTATAAATTTCAAAGTCACTTCTCTTCATTTGTTCACTGATAACCATAACTGATTTAGTAAGAATTCTCTTAAATCTATCTGTGAAGTAAGAATACCTTTTTGAACTGTTTAATATTGATGATTTATTGTTTTTAACTTGATTATCAACTAAAGAATTTATTATATTTCTACAGTTCTCATGACTTAAATTACTCCATTTTAAGCCCTGTTCCTTAACTTCATTAGTAAACTCATCTAATATTTCATGCATAAAACTACCTAAATCAGGGGCTGTAAATTCATATATCTTTCTATCCTTTGCTTTTAAGCCATATTGTATATAATAAGCGAAAGGACACTGAGCATATCTCTCTAATCTTGAAACACTTAAAGAAATTTTATTATTATTATCTTCATAAAGTTTTTTAGCTTTTTCCTTTGAAATATTATTAGGTAAATTTGTGTATTCAAGTCCTTTCTTAACATAATCTATTTTTTCTTTCCACTTAGGTTCACTTAAATACCAATCATAAACATACTTCCAATAATCTTCTATCTCAATATTTTCATAGTTCTTTCTAATAGCTACCATAAGTTCATTTAAAGTAGGAATCTTAGCAGAAACCTTCTCATATTTATCACTTATTAATTTAAAACCTTCACTTTCTTCTTTTACATTTGGAAGAATCTTTTTTAACCTATGAATTATTATTGATGGCCTTTGAGATTTGCCTTCAAAATCCGCCAAAGGATAAGTTACAACTAAATATTCTTCTGCTATAGTAAAGGCTGTATAAACTAAAAATTGTTCTTCAAATATTTTAGTTCTTGTATCAGAAGCTAATGCCACCCCTTTATCAAGTAAAATTTCCCTATCACTATCTGATAATATTCCTTCCTCTTTATTAGCTGAAGGAAGTACCCCATCATTTACTCCAATAATATATAAGGCCTTTGCACCTCTACTCTTTACCCTACTTATATCTCCTATATTTACTTGATCTAAAGCTACAGGAATCAATCCCATTTCATATTGAGATAATCCAATATTTAACACTTTCATAAATTCATTTAAATCCATAACCTCATGTCCTAAAACATCTACTGCCTGTTCTAAAACATCTATGAAAATATCCCTTACCTCTGAATATTCCTTTGCTTTAATTAGCATGTCTTTCTCTTTAAAATACTCAACATAACTATCTATTGTATCCATAATATCTAGTTTAGAATCTAAAAATTCATATAGATTTACAGCAAACTCCTTTAAAGTTTTCTTTCCTTTACATTGATTATTAAACTCTTCTAGAGGATTAACAATAGTTTCTCTAATATCATTTAATCTACTTAATACTTGCTTATTTTCCTCGGAAAGCTCTTCCTCTTTTAAAATGCTTGAACTATAATTAATCCATTCTTCCATCCACTTTTTACCCTTTATTCCATAAGCTAAAACATAGTTTTCTAGTTCATCAATAAGTTCAGCACCCTCAATTCCTCTAAACTCTTTTATTAAACCAGTTTTAAGATATTTAAATACATTTTCATAAGTCCAATTTTTATTTATTATATCCGCTGCTGAATTTATAAAAACAATTAAAGGATTGCTTGCTATGTCTATTTTTTTATCTATATAATATGGAATTTCATATTCAGTAAAAATGGCTGATACAACTTTTTCATAGTTATCAACATCTCTACATATTATAGAAATATCTTTAAACCTATATTTCTTTTCTCTAACAAGTCTTAATATATCTCTTGCTACAAATTCTACTTCATCATAGTTATTGTTTGCTCTATAAAGTCTTAAACTCTCATTTTTACCTCTATATTGCTTAAATGGATATGCATAAAGTTGTCTCTCTATATGCTGTAATTCCTTGTTTTCTTTAAATCTGTATGGAACCTCTTCATTTAAATCAATATATCCACTAAAAGCTATACCTTCCTCTTGAATTAAGTTCATTAATCTTCTTTCTGTATTTTTTGTAACTGCAAAAAGATCACTTTCTCCTTTAGCCGAATTTATTTCATCAAGAGATAAAGTTATGTTAACATTCTTTGCTCTCTTTAAAAGCTTTCCTATTACACTTAATTGGTTAGGAGTAAAAGTGGTAAATTCATCTATCCAAATCTCTGCTCCATCATATAAAGAGCATCCATCTAATTTTTCATTTAAAAGTATTAATTGATCTTCTCCGTCTATATGGCTTTCATGTAATTTTGAATTAAATTCATTAAATATATCTTTTAATTCTTCCATCTTCATTTTAAGATTTTCATCTTCTAATTGATTTAGGGTTAAATCCAAAACTTCATTATTTACATTGTATTTTTTGAATTCTGTTATTGTTTTTGAAGCTATATCTATAAAACCTTTTTGTCTAGAAGCATTTTTAAAAACTGTCATATCATCAGATAAATCTTCTAAAACCTTAAAAATAAGCATACTCTTCCCAGCATCATCCATAATGCTTCTTGTTGCTCCTCCACATTCATTAAAAACCTTATATGCAAGTCTTTTAAAGCTAAGAACTTCGGCATTTAATACATACTTTTCTCCTATGGACTCTAACATTCTATTTTCAGTCTGAAACGTAAATTGCTCTGGAACAATTAAAATCAATTTATTATTAGGTGAATTATTTATTTTCTTTTTTATTTGATTTATACAAAAAGTACTTTTACCAGTACCGGCTCTTCCATATATGATTCTTAATCCCATGTTCACACCTCGAAATTTATTTATATATTTCCAAATTATTACCTCTTATAATAACATTTTATACTTATTTATGCCTTTTAAATAGCAATATAATAAAAAAAATATATAACGCATTTTATTATAGAAATAGTTTACAATACATTATATAATAATGGTGAAATATTTAAATTTTATTAATAAACTAATATTTTTATTGGTTTAAGAGGGGTGTTTTAAATGAACATAAGCAATACTTTCAAAAAATTAATGGATACAACATCTGAGATTGAAACTAACCTTGGTAATCCAATGGCATGTTTTCTTGAAAAGCAAGAAAGAGAAGAAAAAGAAAGAAAAGCACACCATGATAAAATAAAAACTAAGGGTAAAAAAAATAATTAAAATTCGGACTTATTAACATAAAAATTAAAATTATCAACAAAAAATATAAAAACTCTAATGTTTTTTTGTATAACATTAGAGTTTTTTTTAATAATTTTCTATTTTAGTCGGTCCTCCGATAATATCTCTTCCAATAAACAATGAACCTTTTTGATCAACTTTTATTGTCCACTTTACAAGAGCAATCTCTCCCCTTTCAACTTCAATAGCTGTGACAGTTCTAGGCAATACACAACATCCTATATTAAAATATGTTGAATCTCTCTTACTTCTCGGAAATAAAGTCTTATGAGTATGACCAAGAACAACTCTTGTATTATTTTCTTCAGCCCAATTAATTATTTTTTCATCAAATTTATCTCTTTTATTATCACTCTTAGCAGGACTTATAGGATCTTTAAATCCCATAAAAGCCTCTAATATAGCCCAAACATATCTAACTAAAAATTTTGATAAAAAAGCTAGTTCATTATTTAAAAAGTCCACTTGATGACCATGTAATATAAAGAAATCTTTCTTGCTTTCTTCATGTACTAGAACTAATGATTCATATATTGGTAATGTACTATAAAAATCGCAAGCAGAGTGATTTCGTCTATTTCTTTTCTTACTTTTTCTTAAAAATTTTATTTTACTTTTATCTCTATCATGATTTCCATATATCATATAAAGTTTATTTTTTTCTTTGAAATCATCTAGAACTTCATATACGTCATGATTCATATCATATATTTCTTGCAGATTTTTAAACTTCCAAAGTTCATCTCCATCTCCAACTTCTATATAAGTAAATTTATTTTTATAATAATATCTAAGTGCTGTTAGATATATGTTAATGTTAGGAGCTAAGCTATCTTTATATGTTCCATCTCCTCTATGACAGTCACTAAAAAAAACTATTTTAGAATCATTGTTAAAAACAATTCTTTTAGAATTATTTTTTAATTCATTTAATTTTTCAACTTTCATTAATAACTCCATATAATATTACTTCATATATATCTTATGTTTCTATTTAAGTAATAGATACCTATTGCTTAATAAGTAATTTATCATAAATAAAAAAACTTATTATCTAATATATTACAAAGAGACTCTATTATCCTTTTAATATCTACTATAGAAAATTATGGTATAATATTAAGTATTAAGGGAGGGAATTTATATGGATACATTTTTTTACTTAGCATTTTTTATTGGTATCTCCTATATTCTATTAAAAGTATTCTTTAAAAGAGTTTTAAAAGAAGCATTTCTTGAATTGTTAAGTGAAGATAATGAAAAGTTCAAACTATTAATTAAGGAATGTCTTAGAGAACATGATTTTTCTAAAAGAAATAAAGATTAAGTAAAAATAAAAAAAGCATCTAGTAAAACTAGATGCTTTGGCGGAGAATCCGGGATTTGAACCCGGGCGCCGGTTGCCCGACCTACTCCCTTAGCAGGGGAGCCTCTTCAGCCACTTGAGTAATTCTCCACTTATGGCGGAGAGAATGGGATTCGAACCCATGGTACGCTCACACGCACGCCGGTTTTCAAGACCGGTGCCTTAAACCAACTCGACCATCTCTCCATACTTGACACATTTATTATTATATCATTTTTAATTTATATGTCAACTATTTTTTATAAAAAAGATACTATTTTTATTATTATAGTATCTTTTTATTACATAATTAATTATTGTAAAGGTATTTTCATAAATAATACCCAAGTGAATACTGTTAATACAAATCCTATTATATTTAATATTAAAGGAAACTTACTTTCACTATGCTTTTTAAAAGCTATGTACCCAGCAATAATTCCTGGAATTGAAAAAGGTAATCCAAGCATAAAAAAATATAACGCTGCAAAAATACTACTCCATCCTAAATATATAGATAGTGTGTATGCTGTTGATTTTTTAGGTTTTTTAGATCTAACTGGCCCTGATGATCCTTTCAAAATATCTCCTCCCAATAAAAATTCATATACTTAAATTATACATTTTAAACCGATAATAAAATTATATTATGTATAAATTTTATATTAAATAATTTTAATAGTTATAATAATAAAATTATTTAGTTATTGCTAAATAATTTTTTATCTTAAAGTACAAACTAAAACTTTTATTACCATAAAAAAGTTTATCTAAAATTCTGCATAAAGTAAATTATATTTTAAAATAATATCGTATTTTCTATATATACATAATACTATGTTTTATATAAATGCTGATTTTTAGCTAGACTTTCAGACCTAGTTTAGTGAGTAGCTATATCTAAGAATCAACACTACTTTAAAACATAAATAAAAGCACCTAGTAAAACTAGATGCTTTGGCGGAGAATCCGGGATTTGAACCCGGGCGCCGGTTGCCCGACCTACTCCCTTAGCAGGGGAGCCTCTTCAGCCACTTGAGTAATTCTCCATAATATCCCATTTTTATTTTTTGTAAAAAAAATGGCGGAGAGAATGGGATTCGAACCCATGGTACGCTCACACGCACGCCGGTTTTCAAGACCGGTGCCTTAAACCAACTCGACCATCTCTCCGCGGTACGTTAATTATTATATCAACTGTTTAAATTTATGTCAATACTTTTTATAAAAAAAATAAGAGATACTATATCAAGTATCTCTTATTTAATTTAACTAATCTTCACAATATCTTTCACGTTTGCATTTGCAGCAACATTCTTTATCCTTTTCTTTTTCTTCGCAATGTTTTTCACATTTACAGCAGCATTTACAACAACACTCTTTATCTTTATCTTTATCTTTATCCTTACAATCTTTATAACAATCAATTGTAGCATATAAATACTTAAATGCCTCATAAACTTTTCTTTCTAATAATTCATCTAATTCCATTACTTCACATAATAAAGCTTTTTCTTTCTTCATTAAGCATTTTAATTCTTTCTCTAATTCATCAATTTCTTTTCTAACTTCTTTTGCTTTTTTAACTTTCTCTTTAATAGCTCTATTAAGTTTAGCAGCTTCTTTAGTTAACTCTTCAGATTTTTTCTCTAACCATTTACATTTATCACAGTCTTGTTTACATTTATCGTCTTCCTTTTCGCACTCTGATTCTTTACATTTGCGACACTCGTCTTTACATTTATCCCATTTTTTCTCACAGCATTTGCGACATTCTTCTTTACATTTATCGCATTCTTTTTCGCAGCATTTACAACATTCTTCTTTACATTTATCCCATTTTTTTTCACAGCATTTGCAACATTCTTCTTTACGTTTATCGCATTCTTTTTCGCATTTTGACTTTTTGCATTTACACCAGTCTTCTTTACATCTATCGTCTTCCTTTTCCCAATCTTTACATTTGCGATATCCTTGTTCATATTTATCGTATTCATTTTCATAATTATATCTATAGTTATCCATAATAGTACACCTCACTTTAATTTAAACCTAATTTATAATATGTTAATCAATAATTTTTTGATACTATAAAAATAAAAACGGTATTTAAAATACCGTTTTTATAATTTTCATATTATAGATTTAAATCTTATAATGTAATATCTATTATGTTTTTATATAAATTTATTTAAATTACTTAATTTTTTTAAATAATAAACATTATTTTAATAGGTCACATCTCATGTATTCTTTTAAAGCTTCTGGTATAACTACTGAACCATCTTCTTGTTGATAGTTTTCTAATATAGCGGCTACAGTTCTTCCAATAGCAACTCCTGATCCGTTTAATGTATGAACGAATTGTGGTTTTTCTTTTGGAGAGTTTTTGAATTTTATGTTGGCTCTTCTAGCTTGGAAATCTTCAAAATTTGAACAACTTGAAATTTCAACATATCTATTGTAGCTTGGCATCCAAACTTCTATATCATATTTTAATGCAGCTGTGAATCCTAAATCACCCTTGCATATTCTAACTATTCTATATGGTAATCCTAAACCTTGTAATACAGATTCAGCATCTTTAACTAGTTTATCTAATTCTTCATAACTATCTTCTGGTTTACAGAACTTAACTAACTCAACTTTATTGAATTGGTGTTGTCTTATAAGACCTCTTGTATCTCTTCCTGCTGAACCAGCTTCTGCTCTAAAACAAGCACTATATGCAGCATGTTTTATTGGAAGTTTATCTCCATCTAAAGTTTCATTTCTATACATGTTTGTTACAGGAACTTCAGCTGTTGGTATTAAGAAGTATCCATTGTTTTCTACTTTGAAAGCATCTTCTTCGAATTTTGGAAGCTGACCTGTACCTGTCATACTATCTCTATTTACCATGTATGGAGGTAATACTTCAGTATATCCATTTTCAAATGTGTGTTTATCTAAGAAGTAGTTTATTATAGATCTTTCTAATCTAGCACCCATTCCTTTATAAACTGTGAATCTTGATCCAGCAACCTTTCCACCTCTTTCGAAGTCTAAAAGATCTAAGTCAGTTCCTAAATCCCAGTGAGCTTTTGGTTCAAAGTTGAATTTAGTAGGTTCTCCCCATCTTTTTATTTCAACATTATCCTCATCAGTCTCTCCTTCTGGAACAGCTGGATTTGGTATATTAGGAATTCTTAGCATGATGTAGTTGATTTTATCGTTTAACTCAGCAACTCTAGCATCATCAGCTTTGATTTTATCTCCTATTTCTCTCATTTCAGCCATTACTTCAGTAACGTCTTCTCCAGCTTTCTTTCTCTTTGGAATTTCAGCTGATACTTCATTTCTTTGCTTTTTTAAAGCCTCAACATCAACTAATATTTTTCTTCTCTCTTCATCTAAAGCTATGACTTCGTCTATAACATTTACATCGAAATCTTCTCCTCTATTAGATAAAGCATTTTTAACTTCTTCAGTATTGCTTCTTAATTTTTTTAAATCTAACATTCTCATTCTCCTTTCAAGAACTTTATTTATATTAAAAATTTACTTAACTAAAAAAACATATAAAAAAGGAGCCCCGTTCCCTATAAAAAGGGACGAAAAGACTCCGCGTTGCCACCCTAATTGATAAAACCTAAAAAGATTCTATCCTCTTAAAAACTTTAACGGTTAATTCCGTACTGCTCATCACAGTCCCTCACAGGTGGATTCATGAAAATACTGTACTAGTTCACACCAACCACTAGCTCTCTGAAAGCAATATATAACATTACTAGCCTGCTCACAGGTTTAATATTAAATTAAACATAATATATAAAGAATATACTTTAATATTTATCTTTTGTCAATTCTTAACTATCTTTTGGTAGATTTTTTGTACATATAATGTCTACTCCTGTATTCATTATATTCTTACAGACCACGTTTCCACTTTTAGTAGGTACCCCAACATATAATCTACTTAAAACATTTGAAAAATCAATCCATTTAGACATCTCAACTGGTTTGTTACTTTTCACAGGCACTACATTATATTTTTTAGACCCTCTGACTCTAACAACACTAGTAAATATATCTTTATGCATTAAAAACACCCCTTTAGACTCTGTCAAACTCTTTAATTCTAGATGCTAAAACCTTAGAATTTTTAGAATCTTCAACTATTTCTGTTGGCTTTTTATCAAGCTCTCTCGCTAATATATTTATTATTTTACTTATACAATAAGCTCCATGGCAAGTTCCAAAGGTAGCACCTGTTCTTCTTTTTACGCCTTCAACGGTTCTTGCACCTAAAGGACGCCTAATACAGTCTACTATTTCTCCTTCACTAATACCATTGCAAAGACATACTATTTTTCCATACCTCTTATCTAGAGATATAAGCTCATTTCTCTCTTCAGCAGATAATTCTCTAAAACGATAAAATTCTCTTCTTTTATCTACAAAGTTTTTATTTAAGCTACAATTTAATTTATCAATTATTTCATCACATATTATTTTTGATACAGCAGGAGCTATGGTAACTTCTCCGTAATGTTTTCCCATAACCTTTATATATCCTTTATTCTTCCTACTATCATCTATAATCATTCTATCCTTGCTATGATCATCATAAAAAATATCTTTAACATTTTTTCTACTAATGCTATTTATCATTTCTTTGGCTATTTTTAAGGATTTCATAAAACCTAATGAATGATTTGAATTTATTCCAATTAAAGTATCGCCATTAACAGTATTTTTTTGGATTATAAATTCTTCCTCATTTTTTAGTTTCACAACTATATTTGATGTTTTTTCTTTTATTTCATCATTTAATAATAAATAATAAGTTTTTAAAGCATTTTTTTGCTCATAATCTTTATCTTGATCTATAGTATAATGCTCACCTGGAGTTGTGTTAATAACAAATCTACAAGTAAACTTATTTTTATTTGTAGTTACTCTAAAGCCTTTCGCTATACCCTGGATATCTAAAACTATTTCCTCTAGTCTGAAACTTACTCCATTATCATAAGCTATTTCTGCAAACCCTATTGCCAAATCATATGGACTTGTAACAGCTATATTTTCTGAGTACATAGCTTTTTTTATTTCACCCTTATAATTAGGTTCTATTTCTCTTGCTCTTTTCTCATCAACTAAGTAAATATTATTTATGCCTCTAGCTTTAGCTCTTCTATAGTTTTCTTCAACTATTCTAACTGTTTCATCATTTTCAGCTATAGTTAAATGGCCTACTCTTTTAAATGGAACATTTAATTTTTTAGTTATTTCAGGTAACATCATGTTTCCCATATTCTCTAAATAACCCATTAAATTATCCTTACATTCAGAACCATCATATACAATTGCTGTATTAACAAAGGAAACATCATCTGCAATATCAAAATCTTTCTCTATAAGAGCTATGTTTAAGTTATATTTTGATAACTCATATGCAACAGAGCATCCTATGATTCCTCCACCTAATATCAACACATCATAATCCATATGTTTCACTCCTAGCTCTTAGATATATTCTAATAAAAATTATATCATAAATTCCCAAAACTATTATAAAGATTAGTAAAATTATAAACATATAAAAAGGAGTGTTTAAACGCTCCTTAGAAATTTAATATAAAACTCTAAAAGATATTTAATACACTCCAATTATTTTATTACTCTTGTGATATTTTATTTAAAATATCTCCTAATTGATTTATAAATTCGCCATATGAAGCCCAATCACCATTCTTTTGTGCCTCTATAGCCTTATTAAATAAATCAGCAGCCTCTTTTATTCCACCATTATTTACTGGTGTTTCATCAGTAATATTTCCATTCTCATCAGAATTTTTTCCCTCTTCTGATGAACTATAGTTAAATAATTTTAGTAATGCCTTTTCAATATTTTCCTCTATAACTATTTTATCTCCATTAGAAAGTATAACTCTCTTCATTTCAGGCATACCATTTCCTGAATCAGCTTTTAAATAAATTGTATTCAAATATAATAAAGAGTCATCTATAGGAACAATAATTATATCACCATATATAACCTGTGATCCCTTTCCAGTCCAAAGACTTATTTCCTTAGATATATTAGGATCTTGTTGTATTCTATTCTTAAATAAAATCGGACTATATATAGTTCTTTGAGGAGGGAACTTGTACATCACTAATTCACCATAGTTATGTCCATCCATTCTTGCCCCAAGAAGAGCTACCATACTTTGTTTACCTCTCATATTAAAATAATCTAAAAGCATCATTTCAATATTCTCTTCTCCAGGTAACTTTGTCATAAGGTAAAGACCTTCATTTTCAACTTCATTATTTTTAGATTCTTTCACACTATCAAAAATTGACTTTTCATTTTCTTCATTTTCCTGAGTTAAACTTTCTCCCCCATGTTTAACAATCTCTAAAGATCTATCCCATAAATCTTCTTCAGTAAATAATTTAATAGGATCATCTACATGATACTTTGTTAAAACCTTACTTTGTAGTTCAAATAAGTTTTGAGGATATCTGAAATGTTCTATTAAATCCTGAGGCATTTCAGACATAGGTTTAAATAAACCTTTATATATTTTTGAGTAACACTCAATTATAGGATCATTTTCATCTGCTATATAGAAATTAACATCTCCATTAAAAGCATCTACAACAACCTTAACAGAGTTTCTTATATAGTTTATTCCTTCATAAGGCTCTGAAAAAGGATATTTATCTGTTGTTGTATATGCATCAATCATCCAAACTAATCTTCCATCATGAACTACCACATATGGATCATTATCATAAGTTAAGAAAGGCGCTATAGCTTGAACTCTATCAACTATATTACGATTAAGAATTATTCTACTTTCTGATGTTATAGAACTGGACATTAAAATTTTAGGGCTCTTTTCGTAAATACTAAATAATAATCTATTAAACGGTGTCATTTTTATTCCACCAGTTCCATTATAATTAAATGTATTTTCAGTGTCTCCTGTTGGATAATCAAATTCACCACCTTCAGTATTCACAATAACATATTCATTATCCCCTTCACCAAAATATATTCTTGGATTCTCAAGATTAATATCTGTATTATTGATTGTAGGTATATCCTTCATAACAAAATCAGGTTGTCCAGCTTCTGTTACGCTATTAACTCTACTCATAGCTACTCCATATCCATGAGTATATCTAAGATGTTTATTTTGCCATGTAGTCATAGCTTCTCTATTTATTTCTCTTGGGGCAACAAATACTTGAGTATATTTTCCATTTATATCATATCTATCTGTATCAGCATCATTAAATTGATAGTAATTTTTTATAAGTTGAACTTGTTGATAGAAACTTAATAGAGGACCTGTTGAATTAACCTTTAAGTTTTCAATTATATCCTTATTAGCTTCTAATTTTTCACTAGTTATATTCTCATTAGGTTCCATTTCTTTTACTTCAATATTATCAACATTAAAAGCCTTTTTAGTAGCATCAATATTATAAGAAATATAAGGTTTTTCTAATTCCATTTCATTTGGCTTAACAACAAACTGTTGAGTAAGAATTGCTACTACAGGCTCTAAAACAATAAGTACAGCAATTGCTGCAATTGATATTAATATAGGTCTAAATTTTGTTTTTAATATTGAAACAAAAACTATTATCGAAGCTATTACACAAGCTACAGCTATAACCTTATAAAATAATAGTGTTATCTTAACATCTGTATAGCTTGCTCCATAGGTTACTCCCCTAGTGCTATAAACTAAATTATATGATTTTAATAAGTAACCACTAGCTATAAGTAATGATAATATTGCTGCTAAAACTGCTAGTTGTTTTCCTGCAAATTTTCTTATGCCATCAACCTTACTATTTATAGTTATAACATTATCTTGGTTTTGATAGAATTTATCTTTAATACCTAAGGCTAAATATATTATAACTGTTATAAGAGCTAATATAACTATTAATGATATAGTAGCATTAAAAATAGATTGCACTAATGGAAGTTTAAAAACATAAAAAGATATATCTTTATTAAATATAGGATCTACTTCTCCAAAAGGAACTGCATTAGTAAATTGAAGAATTTTATACCATTGAGTTGTTGCAGTAGCTCCAGCCCCCAATACTGATATTCCTAAATTTAATAACACTAAATATTTTTTAATTGATTTAAACTTAGATTCTCCTACTAAATTCTTTATACTTTTTCTTAAAGTAAAAAGATATATAGCTATAACAGCAAAATATACTATAAATATAGGTATAAATAATTTACATATAGCTACTAATTTAGTAAAAAACACATTTAAATATCCTACTTCTTTAAACCATTGAACATTAATAATAAAATTAGTTGAAACTAATAAAATTACAACTAGAAGTAAGACACTCATAAGAACTATATTTAGTATCTTATTTTTCAAAATTTCCCCTCCTTAAATTTTTAATATTTCATATATATATATATTTAAAATAAAACTTTATTAAAATTCAGATATATTTTAATAAGCTCTGAATTTTAATAAAATCTATATATAAACTTCTATTTATAAATTCTATGAAGAAATATCTCTTTAAATTAATTCATATCATCTGCTTCTTTTAATATATCTAGTAACATGTTATTCCCAGTCTTCATAGAATGATGTCCCTTAATTGCTTCTATAAAATCTAAATCATAATCATTTTCTCTTAGGTAATTAAATGCTTTATCTCCATGATTATAATAAATATGTATAGCTTTTATATTTTGAAACTTGCTCATTTTATTATTAGATAAATTTTTCCCTAAAACTAAAAAAGATTTTGTTATTGTATTTAATGGATAATATAATTTTCCTATATCATGTAACAAACCTAATTTAGAAAGTTTTTTTAATTGTATCTCTGAATCTACTCCTTTGGCTTTAGCTAAGCTAATACAATCCTTAGAAACTTTTATACAATGTAGTTGTTCTGACTTTTTTAGCCTTCTAAATAAACTTAATTCATAATCATTTAAGAAGATTTCTACATAAGCATAATCTAACTCTTTAAAGTTAGCAGAAATAGCCCAAAAGAATTGCTTTATTCTGTAAGTCATATTAGGTATTCACCCTCTATTCTTATTAAAAATATTAATATTGTAAATTATAACATATAAAGATAATTATTATATATTATCTTTCCGTTAATATATTTATCCACTAATAAAATGTTCATATGTATATAACTTCTCTATTTTATGTGGATAACTTGTTAGTTTTTTTGAATTTTTGTGGAAGAATTTTAAGATTAATTTGAAACTTATAGATTTTTTAGAATTGTTTATATATTTAAGACAATAAAAAAACTCTAAACAAATGTTTAGAGTCTTTGGTGGAGGTAAGGAGATTCGAACTCCTGACCCCCTGCGTGCAAGGCAGGTGCTCTCCCAACTGAGCTATACCCCCAAAAATGGTGGACCTTCAGGGACTCGAACCCCGGACCTACCGGTTATGAGCCGGTTGCTCTAACCAACTGAGCTAAAGATCCATATTACCTGGCAACCACCTACTCTCCCACACAGTCTCCCGTGCAGTACCATCGGCCTCAATAGGCTTAACCTTCGTGTTCGGAATGGAAAACGGGTGTTACCCTAAAGAGCATCATCACCAGATGACATGTATATGTTATCAAATCTAAAACAATTTGTCAACATATTTTTTGAAAGTTTTTGTTCTTTCAAAATTGCACATATTTAATTTACTATATTTGGTCAAGCCCTCGATCTATTAG
>WNVL01000017.1:0-53239 GCA_034421775.1 Clostridium perfringens
ATTATGTATTATAATTAAAAGTGATTAAGATAAAATCAAATAAACATTACAAAAATTTAATAAGGATTAAAACTATTTAAATAAAGTAAATTATGTAAACTCTCCACATTTTATTTATATTTGTTTGTTAATTTATATGTACATATTTTTATAATATTAATTAATTATAGTTGAGGTAATAAAAGTGAGAAGTAAGAGAACAAAAAAATTCAATTCCAAAAAGGTAGGACTAAATATTTTAATAATAATCATAGCTTTATTTTTAGTTTTAGTTTCAGTAATTTTATTTACAACCTATTCTAGTAAAGATATTACTTATGAAGGAATTTATGTTGAAAACATGAATATGTCAAACTTAACTAAAGAAGACTTAAAAGAAAAAATAACTGAGCACTACTCTAATTTATTAGATAATTTTAAAATAACATTTAATTATAAAGATATGTTCAATGAAACTTTTTCAGCAAAAGATTTAGGATTCTTCTTTGATGTTAATGATATATCAGATGAGGTTTTATCTTTTGGAAAGGAAGGCAATATTTTAAGTAACACCTTTGAAAGATTAAACTTAAAATCTAATCCAAAGCACTTTAATTTTAAACCTCAGTCTAATTCTGAGGAATTAAGTGAAAAACTTTCTGAAATAAGTAATAAAATTAATAAAGAAAAGGTTGAACCAACTATTTCATTTTCAAATGATACTTTGACAGCAACAAAAGAAGAAAGTGGATACAAGCTTGATTTAGACAAGCTTACTTCTGATATAATAAGTGATTTGGATAACCATAATCACGACAGCCAAAATTGTACCATTGAAATACCAGTAGAAGAAATAAAACCACAATTAACTCAAGAAGCAATTAATAATATGGTTATTTTAGGTTCATATTCTACTCCTCTACCAAGTTTAAGTGGAGGACGTACTCAAAATATACGTACTTATTTAAGTAAGCTTAATGGTACAGTATTAATGCCTGGAGATATTTTCTCTGCTGATAAAGAAGGAGAAGATAGAACTGAAAGTAATGGTTATACTTATGCACCTGGGTATATAGGTAATAAGGTAGTTGATATTTTAGCTGGTGGAATATGCCAAGGTGTTACAACACTTTACAACTCAGTCCTATATGCTAACTTAAAAATTGTTGAAAGATCTCCTCATAGCCTTCCAGTAACTTATGCTCCTATAGGTAGAGATGCAACTATGGCAAAAGATGTTGTTGATTTTAAATTCCAAAATAATATGAATAATCCTGTTATTGTTCAAACTTATATAACATCATCTGGACAAGTAAAGGCTAATATTTGGGGGATAGATGAAGACCCTGGAAAAGAAATAGTAATAGCTGTTGATCAACATGGTCCTAAATCATCAACAACTTATAAGGAAACTTACGAAAACGGAGTTTTAGTAAAAAAAGAAGTGTTATCTAAAGACAAATATAATTAGAAATAAAGGAAGTCTATTAATAGACTTCCTTTATTTTTTATTTATTTTCTTTTCTTAATTTTTGAAGTAATTCATCATATTTTTTATGTTTCATATTAGGGAAAGCTTTTAAAAGTCTTCTTTGAAGAATATTATTTTTTCTTAAAGCTCTTGCTCTATTTAACATATTTTCTTTTAAGCTAGTTTCACCCTTAAATTTATTCATAGTAAACTCTAATTCTTTTTCTGTCTTATCTATAAATGATACTCCAAGCTCTCCAAACTCTTTAGCTAGTCCATGTAAGCCTCTTAATTTTGAATTTAACTTAAGCATAGTATGAACTGTTACTACAAAGTCTACCGTAATAGTAACTGTAAGAATTATTGTTAAAGCAAAAACTAACTTCTCTGGGAATTTGCTAACAAAATCAACTATGGCAGGATTTATAACTTCAACTAGAACCACTGACAATACCCCAAATAGAGTTGAATTTAATAAGCATACTCTACCGTGTATATTAAATCTATGTTTTGAGTAATCCCACCACTTTGTATGAAATATGGCTTCTAATACAAAAGATGTAATATATTCTAAAATTGATGTTATTATAACTCCTAAAATGAATACTAATATTATATTATTCTTATAGCTATCTAAGAATGTCAAAACAAAAAAGGCTCCAAATCCATATATAGGACATAAAGGACCATTTAAGAAGCCTCTATTAGTAAATCTATGGTCTATTATATAACAATATATAACTTCACATCCCCACCCTAAAAAGCTATATATTATTATATATAGGATATTGTATATAACTCTTTCCATTTAATCGTAAAAAAGAGTACTACCTCCTTTTTACTTTCACTTCCTTTCTTATTTTATTCATTATTTAATATATTCTCAGCTTCAGGAGATGCTATCTCCATTCCATATATTCCTAGCTCATTTGCTGATGTTATATTTACAACAACATTACCAGAATCCCCTTGTTGAAAATACCCTGCTAAAATTTCTTTATGGGAATCTCCTAAAATATCTGTATAATACATAACTAATGAACCACTTTCATCAGCTTTTACTTTTACTTCAGTAGATTCTCCAGCATTTATGCTTGGCACATTTATACTTTTGCTATTGTTACTATAGCTTATTTGTAGGTCACTTATTTCTTTATTGGTCTTATTATTAATAGTAATTTTAAAAGTAGAACTATTCTTTAACCAATAAACGCCTACACTTAATAATACTATTAAAATAATTCCTAAAATAATTAATGTTTTTTTCTTCATATGCTACACTCTCCATTTTATTTACTGTCAAAATAATTATACTATAAAACTTCTAAAAGAATCCATATTAAGAAAAATAAGAAAAACAACATCTTAAAAGATGTTGTTTTTAAATTATTTGTTTTTCATTTTCTTTTCATAGTTATGATAAAGTATAAAAGCAATTATAGCAAAAACTATTGGTCCAGTTATTTGGAATGCCATAGCTGTGTAATCTTTATCTACAATAACAGGTTTTATTATTGTAAATAAATTTGCAAACCCAATTGTAAAAGTTACTATTACTGACCATACTACTGAAGCCTTATATGATTTATACATAACAAATGGTTTTTCAATTTCTTTTTTCTTTTTAAATGCTGGGAAAGCACCTGATAAAAACATATATGGTATTGTCATAGCTACGTTGCCCATTAATATTAAATAACTGAAGAATTTATTTGCTGATTCTCCTCCGAAAGAAGCAACTAAAATAAATACAACAACAACCGCACATTGAATCCACATAGCGTTTACTGGCATGTTATTTTCATTTAATCTTGTCCATTTTTCTGGCCATATTTCTTTAGGTGTTCCTTCTATTAACTGTTTAATAGGTGCATAACTTAAAGTGAAGAATGCTCCCATTAATGCTAACATCATTGAAAGACCTATGTATCTCGCAAACCAAGCTCCTAATTGAAGTGAAGCTCCAGTGCTCATGCCGAAAGTTTGTCCTAATTTAACACCTAAGTTTTGAATTACTACATAAGCTACGTTAGCTAAGTTAACATTATCTCCTGATAATGTTTCTTGCCAATTTGTAAATAATCCAACACAAAGTATTCCAACAGCATATCCAACAGCTATTATTATAGATGCAATCATTAATCCTTTAGGGAAATTCTTTTTAGCATCTTTAGTTTCATCAACTAATCCACTAACAGCTTCTAAGCCACCATAAGCAAAGACTGCAAAAACTAAAAATCCTAATACACCAATTGGTGACTGATAAGATTGATTTGGAGCATGAACAAAGGCTGATGCGTTTATAGCCTCTGCTGGCTTAAATCCATTACCTGCAAAAACAATTATAGCACCAAGAATAAGTACTATGTTTGATAATGCAACAACAGTTCCCCCAATTGAAGTTACTTTTGTTATGCTCTTTAATCCTTTAGATGCTGCATAAGTAATAACTATTATAAGGATTGATCCTAATATAGCCATAGTTTGTGGAACACTTAATCCTAATAAAGACCATGTACCTGTAGTGTCTTTTCCATATATAACATTTGAGAAAGGAATCCATATTGATGATGAGTTACTAACTAACCATATTAAGTTTGATGAATACCACATGAATGTAACTATGAAAGCATATTTAGGCCCTACAGATTTTGCCATCCATGAGTATATTCCCCCTCTTTCCTTTCTAAATGCTGCTCCATATTCTGCCATCATAAAAGCATATGGAATTGAAAAGGCTAATGCTGATATTATGTACCATGGAATAGCACCATATCCCATTAAATAAAAGGCCTTTGGCATATTAGCGAAACCATATACTGATGTGAAAATCATTAATATAAGCGCTGTTAAAGACAATTTACTTTTATGTTCTGAGCTCATATTTTTCCTCCTTAGTTAAATTGTTAGATTATAGGTATATTTATACGTATAATATATCATCTTAACATATTTTTTAAACATTTTAAATATTTTTCATACTACATAGTAACACTTTATTAAAATATAGTTAATAATTTGTTTTTTTTTAAATATTATCAGAAAATTCAACCCTTTTTTATTAATTAATTTAAAGTATTTTATCTGATTTAATTAATAAAAATAAAAAAAACACTAAGAGCAATCATTCTTAGTGTTTTTTTATTTATGATAAACTTAAACTTCTTTCTTTTATTTTCCAGAAAGCTCCTGCTGATAATAATAATATTAAACAAAATGCAGTGTAAACCCAGAATAATGGATTATTCATACTTCCAATTAATATTATTAAAGAACCAACTATTGCTAGCAGTGGATTTAAGAATCCTCTCCAAATTCCTTTGATTTCTCCGCTTCTTCCCATATTAAATACTTTTATATATAAGAATATGTAAAGAACATAATTTATTGTTATAGAGATTTCTGATATATCCGAATTAGGAAGAACATTAAACTTTTGAGTTAAATAATGTATTACTACCCAGAATAAAATTACCGTTAAAGATATTATAGCTGAATTAACTGGTATTCCTAATTTATCATTAATTTTAGCAATCTTATCTGACTTAGGAAACATCCCTCTTATAGCTAATGAATATGGTAATCTTATCATTCCCATTAAAAGACCATTAACAGTTCCCATAATTGATATAATAACAAAAATTATAAATATTTTTGCTCCCATAGTTCCTAAAATTTTATTAGCTGCTAAGTCTACGTGAGCGTCTCCAAGTTGCATTACCATATCTGGTCCTACAAAAGTACTTATGCCTACAAAGTAAGCTATGTATATAATAAGTATAAATAATGGCGCTATTATTAAAGCCTTTGGTAAGTTCTTCTTAGGATTTTTAATTTCATGTCCTATGGACGTTGCAACAATCCACCCATCAAATGAAAAGGCAATAGGAGCTATTGCTGAAATCCATCCTAAAGACTGCATATTAGTAACATCAGCTGGATTTATACTTGTTGGATTTCCATAAACTAATCCCACTAAAGCTATAAGTACTAAAGGTATTAACTTTATTATTGTAGATGCATTTTGAAAATATCCTCCTGCTTTGGCAGATAAAACATTAAATAAAAATAATATCCCAATGACTGCTAGTCCAATTAAAATTTGTATCTCTAAAGTTCCTTCTATTCCAAAAAGCATACAAGTATATATTCCTGTAACCCATGAGACAACTGCAATAAGTGTTGGATAATATAATAATGTATGAAACCACCCAAATGAACATGCTACAGATTTATTATATGATTCCTCTGCATAGGTTATAATTCCACCAGCCTTTGAATTACGAGAAGCTAATTCTGAAATTGTAAGACTTCCAAATATGATACCAAGAGCAGCTATAGAGAAAACTAATACTCCTAAACTAATACTTCCGCCAGTTGCTATAAGAATATTGTCACTTTTGAAAAATATTCCTGACCCTATAACAACACCAACTATCATTCCGATTGTTGTAAATAATCCATATTTATTTTTATTCAAACGTAATCCCCCAATCTACGAAATTATTTTAGTTTTTGTTAAATATTAAATTACTTATAAAATTAAGTTTTTATTAATATTATCATAAACTAATTAGAGAGTAAATATTAATTTAGAAATTTTAATAGATTAAGAATTTAATTTTATCAATTTAACCCTTTATTAATATTTAGATGTGAAAATTTTAAGCTATTAAAGATAAAACACCATATTATTAGCAATTTTATTTAAATATACCATTATATAAGTTTTAATATGTTAATTCAATAAATTATATGATATTACTCCAAAATATGTTATATTATTATTATAAATATTTTTTTGTGGGGTGATATTTTGGCAGCAGGAAAAACACATGACAAAATTACGGTTATTATGACCCCTTTCGTAGCTTCATTTTTCCTCTTTATAAATATGGTTTTTTTAGAGGATTTAGGAAGTAGTCTTGCCTTCACTATACTAGGCGTATCTATATATATGTTTGGTGGATATATGTTTTCTGGAGATTTAGATATTAAGAGCAGAGAATTTAAAAGATGGGGTTATTTAAAGTTTATTTGGATTCCGTATCAAAAACTATTTGAACATAGAAGTGTATTTACACATGGTTTTATATTAGGACCTATAATTAGAATACTTTATGTATCTATTATACCTATAACAATCTCTTCACTATTATATTCCTTTTCTATAACTAGTGTATCTACACCAGAAATGTTAAAATTGGTTGCAAGTTTTATATTAAGCAATAAGATTTTATTCGCTAATATGCTTTTAGCCTTATTTTTAGGATCTGGACTTCATACTATAACAGATATAATTTATAGTTATTTTAAAAAGAAATTCTCCTATAAAAAGAGAAAATCAAGTAATAAATACAGTAGAAATAAAAGATCTGCAAGAAAGGCAGCATAATAATAAAAAAGGACTAGCATATCTCTAGTCCTTTTTTTATTTTATTGGTAATTCTATTACGAAGTTGCATCCTTTTAAAGGTCCTTCACTTAAATATATTGTACCTCCATGCTTTTCTACAATTTCCTTACTTATGGTTAAACCTAGGCCTGAACCTCCCTTTTTAGAATTTCTTGATTTTTCTCCTCTTACAAAAGGATTAAATATATATTTTTTAATGTCTGCACTTAGTCCTATGCCACTATCACTAACTATTATTTTAGCTTTATTATCTTCTTTTGTAAGAGATACTAAGAACTCAGTTCCCTTCTTATTGTATTTAACACTATTTATTATTAAGTTTCCTATGGCACGTTCAAGCCTCTTAGCATCAAATTCTAAATAAAGCTCCTCCTCATATATTTCAAACTCAAAATTAAAGTCTTTCTCCTCTAAGAGATATATGTAATCAGCAATTAAGTTTCTCAAGAACTCACTTAAATCTCCTTTTCTTTTATCTAGAATAAATTCTGAACTTTGTAATGTGTAAAACTCAAAGAGCTCCATTATCATTTCATTTGCTCTTTCTCCATTGTTTTCAATTATGCTTATATATTTATTTAAATTTTCCTCAGTGATATTAGGATTATTTTTTATTATATTAGAATAACCTATTATACTAGATAAAGGAGTCTTTAAATCATGAGCTATATTTCTAACAAACTCTTTTCTAAGCCTTTCTGATGTCTCCTTTAGTTTTTTCTCTTCCTCTATTTTAGAAGCCATATTGTTAAAAGCATCTCCAAGTTCTTTAAATTCATTATTCTTTTCAATATTTATTCTAGTTGAATAGTCACCTGAAGCTAATTTTCTGACCCCATTCATAAGTTTATCCAAAGGCTTAGTAAATGTCTTTGAAGTTAGTCTAGAATAAAGAATTAAGCTTATTATAAATATAAAAATGTATAACACTATCATTATGTATACAAACACTTTAAATCCTATTTTAGAGCTTTTTATAAACATACTAGCAAAGTCTTCTTTAGGTATTCTAGTAATAACAAAAAAATGTCCTTCTTTGCTATATCCAACAGAAATAAAATAATCATTTTCTATGTTAGTAGCATTTATTTCATTCACTAATATTTCTCCAAATTCCTCATTAGAATATCCATCTCTCTTTACTTTTGGAGTACCAATTGTTTTTACTATCTTTAGATCTCTATCTATAACTTCAATCCATCCATCATGCTTTGTTATATACTCTTCATTTATGCTATTATAATCTTTACTTTCTATATCTCCTAAAATTATACTTGAAGTTTCACTTTCTAAAGGCTCACTTTTTAAATATATGTTAATACCTATAATAAATGAAAATATAAATATAACAGCAGTAATAATGCTTATTAATAAAAACACCTTAAGATAATTTCTAAGTAATATATTAGAAACTCTATATCTATCTTTTCTTAGATTAAATCCTTTCAAATCTATAACCTATCCCTCTTATAGTTTTTATTTTACAAGGATTTTTAGGATCCTCCTCTATTTTATCTCTTAAATGACTTATATGAACCATTATTGTATTATCGTCTCCTAAATAATCTTCTTGCCATACATTTTCATATATCTGCTTTTTAGTAAATACTCTTCCTATGTTATTCATCAGCATTTCTAAGATTTTAAACTCTTTTGCATTTAAAGAAACTATTTCTCCATCTTTCTTCACAGTACACCCTTCTTTATCAAGCTCTAAGTTTCCAATCTTTATAAGCTCATTTTCTCCAGAGTATTTATAGCATCTTCTTAAATTAGATTTTATTCTTGCCATTAGCTCTACTGGCTTAAATGGTTTTATAACATAGTCATCTGCTCCTAAACCTAATCCTAATATCTTATCATCATCTTCAATTTTTGCAGTTAAGAAGATAACGGGAATTTGACTCCATTCTCTTAACATTTTTAATAAATTAAAACCATCTATTCCATCCATCATAACATCTAATAATGCTAAGTGTATATGTTCCTTTTTTAATATTTCTAAGGCTTCTAGTCCATTTACAGCCTTAAAAACCGTATATCCTTCCTTTAATAAATGTAATTCTAAAAGATTTCTTATATCCTGTTCATCCTCAGCTATTAAAATATTCATATGTTCCTCCTATAATAATTACTTAAGTACATTATAATATTAAAATATGCTTTTTCTAAACTTATATTTTTATTATTTAAGATACTTTTAAGATTAAAACAATAAGATCCCAAATAAAAAATTAAATTTTTATTTGGGATCTTATTATTTATTATAATTAATTGTTTAACAAGTATTCACTTAATTTTGCATTTGCTAACATTAATTTTATTCTATTTTCTTGATTAACCTTTGTTGATGAAGGATCATAATCCACAACAACTATATTAGCTTCTGGATGTTTCTCCATTATCCCTCTAATCATTCCCTTTCCTACTATATGGTTAGGAAGGCATCCAAAAGGTTGAGCACAAACAATATTATTTACTCCACTATTTATAAGTTCTAGCATTTCAGCAGTCATAAGCCATCCTTCACCCATTTTAACTCCTCTGCCAATATATTCTTCAACAGAATTCTTTAACTCTTTAAATGGAGCTGGCGCTCTAAACTTACTGTATTTCTTTATTGAATCTATCATAATATTTTGTAGATGTTCCAGGTATGAACAGCCTATTTTAGTAATCTTACTTGAAACTTTTTTCATACCATATAACTTATAATCTATTTCAGAATTCGATAAGCAATACATGAAGAAATCTGTCACCCCAGACATAACAACCTCTGCATTATCTTCTCTTAAGAATTTTTCTAAATCATTATTACCTAAAGGAGAGTATTTTAAATATATTTCTCCTACAATACCAACCTTTACCTTTTCAGTTTTTTCTAATTCCAATTTAGAAAAATCTAAAATTATATCTTTATATAGTTCTCTTATTTTTAAATAACTTAAATTTTTAAATCTATCATTTAAAATATTAATCCATTTATCTAAAACTTTGTCAGTTTCTCCTTTATTAATTTCATAGGATTTACATTGATTATACATGTACATAAGTAAATCTCCATAATAAAGAGCATATATACATTTAATTAATAATCCTGGATACATTTTAAAGCCTTCATGTTTTTCTAGTCCACTTGCATTTAAAGAAATTACTGGCACATGCTCTAAATTATTTTCTCTTAAAGCCTTTCTTAATAAATGTATATAGTTAGATGCACGACATCCTCCTCCAGTTTGGCTTATTATTAAAGCTGTTTTATCTGGATCATACTTTCCACTTTTTAAAGCTTCCATAAGTTGTCCAATTACAATCATAGCTGGATAACATATATCATTATGAACACTTTTTAATCCTTCTTCAATGGCACTACTTGTGTCACCTTCAAAGAATTCTAGTTTATAACCGTATTTTTTCATTATTCCAGATAAAAGTTTAAAGTGTATTGGCAACATTGTAGGAGCTAAAATAGTGTGAGTCTTTTTCATTTCTTTAGTAAATACTGCAAATTCTTTATTATTTCCTATTTCCATTCTATCACCTATTCCTGTGCTATAGCCTCTAGCAAGCTTCTAATCCTTATCTTAGCTGCGCCTAAATTATTTGTTTCATCTATTTTCAACTGAGTATAGATCTTATTATTTCTCTCTAGTATGTCTTTTACTTCATCAGAAGTTATGGCATCTGTTCCACATCCAAAAGAAACTAATTGTATAAGTTCCACATCTTTATTATTAGCAACATAATAAGCAGCATTATATAATCTAGCTTGATATGTCCATTGATTTAATATATTAACCTTTGGCTTTTCATGGCTTAATTCAATAGAATCTTCTGTTAAAACAACAATTCCTAAGCTGCTTAAAACCTTGTCTATTCCATGATTTATCTCTGGATCTATATGATAAGGCCTTCCTGCTATTACTATAACCTTCTTATTGTTATTTTTAGCATACTCTATAAATTCTTCACCCTTTTGTTTTATATCCTTAGTATATCTCTCATATTCTATATACGCCTTTTCTAAAGCATTTTTAACTTCCTTTTGTTTTATATCTCCAAAAGTTTCATTTAAAATCTCATAAAGCTTTTTACTTAGTAACTTTTTATTATTTAAGCTTAAATATTCCATCATAAAGTTATTACTATTTAGTTCTTTCACATTTGTCTTTAAAAGTTCTGGATAATAAGCTACAACAGGACAATTGAAGCAGTTATCTGATATACCTTCATCGAAGTTATAGCTCATACATGGATAGAATATATGCTCTATATTCTTACTTAGTAAGTTTTCTATATGTCCATGAGCTAATTTTGCTGGGTAACATACAGTATCTGATGGAATTGTATGCTGCCCTTTTAAATACATCTTTTTATTTGATTGATCAGATAAAACAACCTTAAATCCTAATTCTTTAAAGAAAGTAGCCCATAGAGGAATATTTTCATACATATTTAAAACCATTGGTAATCCTATAGTTCCTCTTGTTCCCTCTTCTAATGACTCATATTCTCTTAACTTTTTGTATTTATATTGATACATATTAGGAATATTTTCTGCTTTTTTATTACCTGTTGGCCTTTCACATCTATTTCCTGAAATGTATCTTTCCCCATCATTAAAGATGTTTATTGTTAAATTACATCTATTAGTACATAAACCACATTTAGCTATCTTAGATTTATGTGTGAATTTTTCTAAATCTTCTTTAGATATTATTTTACTTTCTGTTGGACTCTTTCTTTTTGCATAAAGAGCACATCCATAAGCACCCATAAGTCCTGATATACTAGGTCTTATAACATTCATACCAAGTTCTTTTTCAAAAGCTCTAAGTATGGCATCATTATACATTGTTCCACCTTGAACAATTATATTTTCACCTAATTCTTCAACACTTTTAGCTCTGATTACCTTATAAAGAGCATTTTTAACAACACTTACTGAAAGACCAGCTGAAAGGTCCTCTACTGTCGCTCCCTCTTTTTGAGCTTGTTTTACTGATGAATTCATAAACACTGTACATCTTGATCCTAAATCTGCTCCATGTTTAGCAAATAAACCAAGCTTTGAAAAAGTTTCTACATCATATCCCATTTGATTTGCAAAACTTTCTATAAATGATCCACATCCAGATGAACATGCTTCATTTAACATTATATTTGCTACAATTCCATTTTTTATTTTAAAGCATTTAATATCTTGTCCACCTATATCTAAAATGAAATCCACCTTAGGATTAAAATGACTTGCTGCAATATAATGTGCTACAGTCTCTACTATTCCGAAATCAATTGAAAAAGCTTTTTTTATTAGTTCTTCACCATATCCAGTTACTGCACTTCCTATTATTTTAATCTTTTCACCACATATATTATAAATATGCTTTAATTCCTTTTTTACAACCTCAATAGGATTTCCTTTATTTGAGCCATAATACTCATATAAAATATTATCCTCTTTGTCTATTAAAACAACCTTAGTTGTTGTACTTCCAGCATCAATTCCTATGTAAGCTTCTCCATTATAAAGATTTATATCCTTGCTTATTACTTTAGCTCTATTGTGTCTTTTCTTGAACTCTTCATATTCAGATTCATCATTAAATAATGGATCAATGATATTTATAGTAGCTATTTCATTACGATTTTCTTTTATTATTTCTAATAATTCTTCATATTCGTATTCTCTATTATCTTCCTTAGAATATATAGCACTTCCAATAGCTACAAAAACCTGTGCATTTTCAGGAGAAACAACATCATTTTCCTGTAATTTTAATGTTTTTATAAATCTTTCTCTTAAACCCTTACAAAAATATAGAGGCCCTCCTAAAAACATTATTTTACCTTCAATACTTCTCCCTTGTGCTAATCCACCTATAGTTTGGTTTACAACTGATTGAAATACACTTGCAGAAATATCTTCTTTTCTTGCTCCTTGATTTAATAATGGTTGAATATCAGTCTTAGCAAAAACTCCACATCTTGAAGCAATCTCATATATATTCTCATGTTTAAGACTTAAGTTGTCCATTTCATCTACAGTAAGTCCCATAAGATGCGCCATTTGATCTATGAATGCTCCTGTTCCTCCTGCACAACTTGAGTTCATCCTCTCCTCAAAACCACCTGTTAAGAAAATTATCTTAGCATCCTCTCCTCCAAGTTCTATTGCAACGTCAACATCATCATAATATCTCTTTATTGCTAATGTGGTTGCAAAAACCTCTTGAACAAAAGGCAGATTATATTCTTTTGAAATTCCATAACCAGCAGAACCAGTTATGGCTATTTTAAACTTTTTATTCTCAATTATCCCTTTTATACGTTCTAGTTCTTCTATTAATTTTTCTCTTACTTTAGAATAATGTCTTTCATAATTTGAATAAATAATCTTATCTTCTTCATTTAAGACAATACACTTTAAAGTTGTAGACCCTGCATCAATCCCTATTTTATAATACAAAGTTAATTTCACCTCTTTATTATAATTGATATACTCTATTAATTATTATTTAAAAATATGAATAAAATTTAGATAATTTAATTCATATTCTGTTAACTCTTTATTAACTATATCACAAATATACGATTATATCATCTAATTAAAAGTTTTAATAATAAGCAAAAAATAAATTTATTTCATAAATTTACTTATTATCCTCACTAAAATAAAGATTACTTATCAACTGTAAATATATGCATAAAAGGTGGTTATTAAGTATTTTCGCCTAATAACCACCTTTTGTATCTTTAACTATCTTCTTTTCTTTCCTTTTGAACCTGTAGAGCCTCTTTGCTCAGAATTTCTTGAATGAGAGCTTCTTTGTTTTTTACTGTGTGAACTTCTTCTCTTATCCTCTGATGCTCCCCTTCTGACCTTGTTATCATGAGAGTTCTTTCTTCCACCATTTTTATAACCATGGTGACTTGCATTTCCTCTACTATTTTTATCCTTAATTAAGCACTTTGGTCCATTACCAATTAAATCTTCTCTTCCTGCTTTAACTAAAGCATCATAAACTATATTATAGTTTTTAGGATTTTTAAATTGTAATAAAGCTCTTTGCATAGCTTTTTCTTCTTTACTTCTAGGAATATATACCTCTTCCATTGTTAATGGATCTAATCCAGTATAGAACATTGTAGTTGATAATGTTCCTGGTGTTGGGTAGAAATCTTGTACTTGCTCTGGTTGATAGTTTATATCTCTTAGATATTCGGCAAGCATAATTGCATCTTCTAACTTACAACCTGGATGACTTGACATTAAATAAGGAATTATAAATTGTTTCTTTCCTAATCTTTCTGTAATTCTAAAGAATTTTTTTCTAAACTCATCATAAGTTTTTCCAGCTGGTTTACCCATGTATTTTAAAACATTTGGAGATACATGCTCCGGTGCAACCTTTAATTGACCACTTACATGATGCTCAACTAACTCTTTGAAGAAAGTATCATCCTTATCTGCCATTATATAATCATATCTTAATCCTGAACGTATAAATACTTTTTTAATTCCAGGTAACTTTCTAACTCTTCTTAATAAATGAAGATATTCTCTATGGTCTACTTCCATGTTTTTACATATTCCTGGTGACATACATCTTTTATGCTTACAAGCTCCTAAAGTTAACTGCTTTTTACATGCTGGTTTTCTAAAGTTAGCTGTAGGTCCTCCTATATCATGTATATAGCCTTTAAAGTCATCATACTTAGTTATTTCTTCAGCTTCTTCCACTACAGAATCTTCACTTCTACTAGTTACAATTCTTCCTTGATGGAATGTTATTGCACAGAATGAGCAGTTTCCTGAACATCCCCTTGAACTAACTAAACTAAATTTTACCTCTTCAATAGCAGCTATACCACCATCTTTCTCATAAATAGGATGGTAAGTTTTTTGATATGGAAGAGCATAAACTCTATCTAACTCTTCTCTTGAAAGAGGCATTTCTGGTTTATTTATAACAACGTATTTCCCATTATGTTCTTGAACTAAAGTTCTTCCTCTTACAGGATCTTGCTCATCATATTGAATTTTGAAACATTCTGCATAGGTTCTCTTGTCACTTGAAACCTCTTTAAATGATGGTAAAACTATATTTTCTTCATAAATTTCGTCTAAACTATCAGCTATGTAACATGTACCTGGTATATGTCTTATGTACTTTCCATCAAAACCTTGATTTAAGAAATCAGCTACTTCAACAATTTGTTTTTCACTCATTCCATATACTAAAAGATCAGCTCCACTATCAACTAATATTGATTTTCTCACCTTATTTTCCCAGTAATCATAATGAGCAAATCTTCTTAAACTAGCCTCAATTCCTCCAATTACAATATTAACATCTTTATAGGCTTCTCTTATTTTATTACAATAAACAATTGTAGCTCTATCAGGTCTCTTACCCATTTCCCCCTTAGGAGTATATAGGTCTTTTGTTCTTAATCTTTTACTTACTGTATAGTGATTGACCATAGGGTCCATATTTCCCCCATTAACTAGGAATCCTAGTCTTGGTCTACCTAACTTTTTAAAATCATCAACACTCTTCCAATCTGGTTGAGCTATTATTCCCACTTTATATCCAGCATTTTCTAAAACCCTAGATATAATTGCTGTCCCAAAACTATGATGGTCTATGTATGCATCTGCTGTAACTAATACAAAATCGCACTGTTCCCATCCTCTTTCTATCATATCATCTTTGCAAATTGGCAAAAACTTATTTTCACTCATTTCTTCACCTACTTGTCTCTTCTTAAGATTATTTAAACAACATAGCTAAAATAAATCTTCATATGATTATAACATTAAAAACAGTATAAAATAAAGTTTTATTTTATACTGTTTTTAATGTTATTTATTTACTTGTAATATTATCTTTTATTAAATTGCCCAATTTTTAAATAATAAATTTCTTTTAGCTTTTATCACTGTAGATGAATTTATTGAGTCAGAGTAGATTAATTCTTTCCATTTTTAATAAAAAATACCCATTTAGCATTACACTAAAGGAGTGTTTTTTAACTTTAAATTAAACTTCATTCCAAAATTTTTCACAAGTACTTCTTACACCTAATTCATTCTCTGCTAAAATATTAAAAAACCATTCTTTTGGAAGAAGACTTTTATATTTATTTGTAAAATATCTATCATCTAAAAGAAGTACTATCCCTTTATCCTCTTCTGTTCTAATACATCTTCCTGCTGCTTGAAGTACTTTAATTATTCCAGGATATACATATGCATAATCAAATCCACTTTGTCCTATGGAGTTATAGTATTCTTTTATAGTTTCTCTCTCCAAACAAATTTTTGGCATTCCAACTCCTATAATTATTACTCCAATAAGTCTATCTAAAGTTAAATCAATTCCTTCTGAAAAATGTCCTCCTAAAACAGCTAAACCAATATGGGTTTCTTTTCTTCTTTCCTTAAACAACTCTAAAAATTCTTCTTTTTCCTTTTCATTCATATCATTGCTTTGAGCTCTTATGCTAAAATCAATATCTCGTTTCTTTATTTCTTCATAAACCATTAGCATATATTCATATGATGGAAAAAATACAAGGTAATTTCCTATCTTACCTCTAGTACACTCTAAAATATAATCAACTACTTTAGGAAGAGTTCTTTTCCTGTTAGAATAAGTTGTTGATATCTCCTTTCCTACTATAGTTAACTTATTTTTATGGTTAAAAGGAGAACTTAAGTTAACAGAATAATCACCCTCCTGTGCTCCATAAAGCTCCTTAAAATATTCCATTGGAATTAGTGTTGCTGAAAATATTATAACCGCTTTAAATCTATTCATTATGCTTTTAAGTATTCTAGATGGATCTAAGCAATTAATAGCTAATTCTAAATCACTTCCATTTAATTTATATAGGCTTATAAACTCTTCTCCATAGTAACCACTTATGTTTAAAAATTCATAAACATTAAAATATAACTCTAAAAGATTAGAATTTTCCTCATTAACTTTACTTTGATAAATATCTGTTTTTTCTAAAAACCCTCTTAAAATTCCATATAAATCTTTAGGCTCTTCTTTTTCAATAAGGCTTTTAGTTTCTAAGTTTTCTAGTAATTTTCTTTTTTCTATTAAATATTTATTGGCTCTATCTAAAGAATTAAAAATTCCTTTATCCTTCTTTTTAAATTCTCTCTTAAGTTTTAAAAAATCTTCTTTATGTATTCTTGAGGAATACATATCTCTTCCCCTATCAAGTAAGTTATGAGCTTCGTCAATTAATACTGTGTATTCCTTAGCTTTTCCCTCCATAATTCCTTTTAAAGAAGCTTGAGGATCAAATATATAATTATAATCACAAATTACCACATCACAGAAATTAGTTAATTCAAGTGAAAATTCAAAGGGACAAATTTTATACTCATCAGACAATTTATTTATATACTCTAAATTATATTCTCCTTTATTATTTAAAGCCTCTTTTAAGGCAGGATTAACCCTATCGAAGTATCCATTTGCATAAGGACAATACTCTGGAATACACTTTTTTTCATCCATCTTACAACATTTATCTTTTGCTGTTATATCTACACTTCTTATATTTAATCCTTTTTCTCTCATTATGCGAAGAGTATTATTAGCAATCTCTCTTGTTGTTGTTTTAGCCGTTATATAAAAGATTTTAGAGGTTTCCCCTTTTCCTAAAGCCTTTATAGTAGGAAATAAGGTAGACATTGTTTTTCCTGTTCCTGTTGGTGCTTCTGCAAAGCATTTTTTTCCTTCTTCAACAGCTTTATATACCCTGACTGCCAATTCTCTTTGCCCTTTTCTATATCTTTCAAAAGGAAACTGTAATAATTCTATAGAATCATTTCTAATATCTATCCATTCCTTTTCTAATACTATCCACTCTTTATATTTTTCTATTAATTCATAGAAAAATTCTTCTAATTCATTGAAGCTATATTCACGCCTTAAAAACTTTGTTCCAAAATCTTCAATATTATAATATGTTAATTGAACAATTATGGATTCTAAATTCTTTTCCTTACTATATATATAGGCATATACCTTTGCCTGAGCCCAATGCAACTCATTAAAGTCATAATCTATATCCATAACATTTCTTGTTGTAGTTTTTATTTCGTCAATAATTATCTTATCATTTTCTTCTAATATTCCATCTGCTCTACCTTCTACTCTTAATGTAAAGCCTTCAAATTCAACATCCTCTTTTAAAGACACCTCTGCTTTATCTTTTTCTGAATAGGTATTTTGTATTTTCTTATGGCCCTTTATTCCTTCTAAAGCTCTTACTGATGCCTTTACTCTGCTATCAATACTTCCTTTTCTAAGAACGAATTCTACTAAATTTCTTATAGAAATCTTTATCAATTCATTTTTCATATAAATCACCTATTTTCATTGTCTCTATATAAACTCTATCATATAACAATACAAAATTAAAAGGCTAAAAGAATTAAATCCTTTTAACCTTTTAACTTTATATTAACAATTTGCTCTTAACTCTTCTTCTTCTAAGCTTTTTGAAAGTTTTTTCTTATAAAATACAGCAAAGCATATTATAGTAGATACGGATGCTATTATATCTGCAAATGGTTCTGCCATAAGTACACCTTTTAGTTTATTTTCAAAAATCATTGGAAGTATATATATAAATGGTATTAAAAGTATTACCTTTCTAAGTAATGCTAAAATTAAGGATATTTTAGCTTGTCCTAAAGCTAAGAAAGTCTGTTGACATGCAACCTGTGCACCAAAAATTCCAATACCAGCGAAGTATATTCTAATACTCCATGAAGTCATCTCCATCAGTTGAGGGTTATTACTATTAAATATTTTTACAAACATTTCTGGGAATGTTATTAAAGCTCCGCACATAGCAATACTGAATGCTAGGGAAGAAATTAGAAGTAATTTAAAAGCCTTTTTCACTCTATCAAGTTGCTTTGCTCCATAATTATAACTTATTATAGGTTGAGCACCTTGAGAAAGTCCCATTAATGGAAGTAATATAATTTGCATTACACTACTCATAATAGTCATGGCTCCTACGGCTAAGTCACCACCGTATTTTAAAAGATTATTATTCATAGTTATTATTACTAAACTTTCTGTAGCCTGCATTATAAAAGGTGATATACCTAAAGCCATTATTGAAAATAATATTTTAAACTTTGGCATTAAGAATTTCTTTCTTATTCTAAGAATACTTTGTTTTCCAAATAAGAAATATAATACCCATATAGCAGATGCCATTTGTCCAATTATAGTTGCTAAAGCTGCTCCCTTAACTCCCATGTCTAAACCAAAAATTAATATAGGATCTAAGACAATGTTTATTACTGCTCCAACCATAACTGTTATCATACCAGTTTTAGCAAATCCCTGTGTATTAATAAAAGGATTCATACCTAAAGCTATTTCAACAAATATAGTACCTATTAAATAAATCCCTAAATAATCCATAGCATATCCTATAGTTGCTTCACTAGCTCCGAAAGCCCATAAAATAGGTTCCTTAAATATAAAGAAAATTACAGTTAAAATTACTGCTAATCCTATAAGTGCAGAAAAACTGTTTGTCATTATTTCCTCTGAATCTTCTTGTTTTTTTTCTCCCATCTTGATAGCTGCTAAAGGAGCTCCTCCCATACCAATTAATGCACTAAATGCAGATACTATCATTATAATTGGAAATGCTACTCCAACACCTGCCATAGCCATATCACCTGCAGGTAATCTTCCTATAAACATTCTATCAACTATGTTGTATAGAACATTAACAAGCTGAGCTATTATAGCTGGCATAGCTAATTTAAAAAGAAGTTTTCCTATGCTATCTTTTCCTAAGTCTGTTGACTTTTTGCCCATATTATTCACCATTCTTCCGTTTTATTAAATTTTATTTATGCTCATGATTTTTTATATGATTTATACAATAACATTTATTACCGAAACATTTAGAACAATATCTAAACTCCATATTCGCATCATCCACTTCTGTAATTCCACACACCTCACATCTGTGTCTAAAATCAGGTGCTTTCATTTTACTTTCAAAATTCTTTTTTCTATAATGATTTTTAGAAGTTGATACGGTTCCATTAACTATATCCTTTCCAAAGAAAATTAAATAATTTATAATAGGTGCTAAAACTAATAATTTTCCTCCAATAGAATTTACGGTAATTAAGTTCCAAATTATCAAAATCCAGTTTAATGCAACCAAATATTTAACCTTAACAGGAATTATAAATAAAAATAATACTTCATGATTAGGGTCTACTTTAGCAAATGCTAAAAACAAAGATAAATTTATATATGCTGCTGTTGCTGGTGTATTTGTTAAAAATGAAATTATTATTGTGCTTAAAACTCCTATAAGATAATATATATTAAATTTAAAGCCACCTAATTCCCTTTCTAAACTATTTCCAGCAATATAATAAAAATACAAAGTAAAAGCTATAAATATAGGACTAGCCATCGGAGGAATAAATATAAAGGTTATCAACCTCCATATTTCTCCCTTTAGAACTAAATCTGGTACCAATACTAAATTAAGTATAGAACCTCTTCCAATAGGCGTATACATCATAATATAGATAAGTGCATTGAAGAATATTATGTACATCATTAAGTTTCTTATGTAAAATTTTCCAATTTTTCTCTCCAATCTATCCCAAAGCTTCATTTTGCACTCTCCTTTCCTTATATTAAATAGGTGAATAATTTAATTCACCTATTTAATACACTATGATATTCTAAAGACATAATAAATAATTATTTTTATTAAATAAATCAAAAATAATTATTTAAACGTATTTATATATGATTTCCTTCATATTATCCATCTGTGATTCCATATCTGAAACAAGTTTAAATTGATTTCTAGCTCTATCTAAGTTATGATTTTCTCTATGAATTTTAAAATAAGTATCTCCATTTAAATAATCCATAAGGAATCTCATACCACATTCGAAAGTCATAAGCTTAGCTGAAAAAGGTAAATAGTCAATTTCATCCTTAGTAAATGTATCTCCTGCTGATTCTAAAAATCCTTTTGCAAAGTGCTCATAAAGATTTAAATCAAAATTTACTTTTGACAAATCCACTTCATCCTCTAAAGCTGTTGTTGCTCCTGAACGAATTGAATCTCCAAAATCATATAAAGATAATCCAGGCATAACAGTATCTAAATCAATAACAGCTATTCCATCTCCAGTTTCATCATCTATCATTATGTTATTAAATTTTGTATCATTATGAGTAACTCTTAAAGGTATTCTATTCTCTTTAATCATATTTACTAAAACTTTAGTATCTTCAGCACGCTTAATAACAAAGTCTATTTCCTCTTGAACACTTTCCGCTCTTCCTTTTATATCTTCTTTTACGGCTTCCATAAAGGTTTCAAATCTCTTCTCTGTATTATGAAAATCTGGAATAGTTTCATGAAGTGATTCAACATTAAAATCAGCTAATTGTTTTTGGAATTTTCCTAAAGCCTTACCTGCAGTATATAAATGTTCTGGCTTTTCAACTATTTGATATGTGCTAGCACCATGAATAAAATTAAATATTCTCCAGTAATTACCTTCTTCACATTTATAATAGTTCATACCATCCTTAGTCTTAACGATGTTTAAAGTTTCTCTCAAAGGATCTCCATTCTCCTCTATAACCTTGTTTTTTATATGAGAAGTAACTTTCTCAATATTCTCCATTAACTCTTCTGGATTTTTAAATATGTCTGAATTTACTCTTTGAAGAACATATTTTATATCTTCTCCACCTTCTTTTTCACACTTTAAAATAAATGTATCGTTTATATGACCACAAATATGACTATCTGATGTCTTAAGTTCTCCCTCTAATTCAAACTTTTCTGCTATGCTCTTAAAATTATACGTCTTAATCATTTTATTTAAACTCCTCCCACAAATTAGCTGGATAAATATTTTTTGATAACTCTTTTAAGGAGTTACTTACTTTTTCTTTATCCTCCTTATAAGTTACTCCATGCCATTGTTCATTTGTTTTTAAAACCTTAATACTAGCTCTATCTTCCTCTATAAGTTCATCCATTACCATAGGAAGATAAAATTCATCTTTACATTTATCTATATTTTTATTAGTTAGAAAGTTTAGAAACTTATTTTCCAACTCTTTAAATATACTAGGCTTTAGTCCCCATATGTTCATTGAAACTAAAGTATTATTTGGAATTTCATAAAAAACTCCTTCTTCCTCATAGCATATTTTATTATTCCTTTTTATAATTTTGGTTCTTTCCTTTATAGAAAGTAAATTTCCATCTTCGCTAAACTCGCATATTCCTCTAGATACACTTCCAAAGTCAGTTAAGGTTTTATCTACACTAAATCCAACCATGAAATATTCAAAATCCAATTTGCTTTTTTTAAGTTCTTCACAAAGGATATTATATGTTTCTCTTCCATAAAAATCATCGGCATTTACTACTATAAAAGGACCATCAATAATATCTTTACAACATAAAATTGCATGTCCAGTTCCCCAAGGTTTAACCCTTTCAAATTTTCCTATAAAATCTTTATTTATGTTATCAACTTCTTGAAAAACATACTCTGTCTCAACTATATTTTCTATCTTAAAACCTATAGTCTCTTTAAATATTTGAAAAATATCTTTTTTTATTATGAATACAACCTTTTTAACACCAGCCTTAATAGCATCATAAATTGAATATTCGATTATGGTTTCTTCATTAGGACCAATTTTATCAAGTTGTTTTAATCCACCATATCTACTACCCATTCCTGCGGCCATTATAACCAAAGTAGTCTTGGTCATTTCCATATCCCCCTTCTAAAATAAGTTTTTCCATTTATATCATACAATTAATAAAAAATAGGCTATTTAAATATATAAATTCATTTTACTAAAATTTCCGATTTTTTTGTTATATTTCTTTTAAATTTATAAAAATTTTAAATCTTGTTAAATATTATCTCTTTTATATTCTTTTGAGCATAACATTTTATATACAACAAAAAATTTCTTTCATTTTTGTATTTTTTTTATATAAATCTATAAGCTAATATAATAGAAAGGATGTGATTATTTTTGTGGTACAAAAAATCAAAAAATGAAATATTACAAGAATTAAATGTTGATGAAAAAAATGGTCTCTCTTCTGATGAAGCCTTAAAAAGACTTGAAACCTATGGCAAGAATAAACTTGTAACTAAAAAGAAAAAAACTGTACTCCAACAATTTTTAGCTCAACTTAAAGATGTGATGATTTATATTCTTATCATAGCTGCAATCATATCAGCATTTTTAGGAGAAATTAGTGATGCTTTAATAATAGTGTTGGTAGTACTAATAAATGCAATTATTGGGGTTGTTCAAGAATCTAAAGCTGAAAAGGCCTTAGATGCATTAAAAGAACTTTCAACTCCCAAAGCTCTTGTCAAAAGAGATGGCTCTTTAAAAGAAATTCTTTCTGAGGATGTTGTTCCAGGAGATATTGTCATAATAGATGCTGGTAGGTATATACCTGGTGATCTTCGCTTAATAGATACAGCAAATTTAAAAATAGAAGAATCTGCTTTTACAGGCGAGTCTGTTCCTTCAGAAAAAGATGCTTCCTTTTTACCTGATAAGGACATTCCAATCGGCGATCAACACAATATGGCATTTATGTCAACTTTAGCTACCTATGGACGTGGTATCGGTGTTGTTGTTGGTACTGGCATGAATACTGAAATTGGTAAAATAGCTAAAATGATAGAACAAGAAGAAAATGAAGAAACTCCACTTCAGAAAAAACTAAGTGAATTAGGTAAAATTCTAGGATTTTTAGCAGTGGGTATTTGTGTGCTTATATTTGTTATTTCTTTCTTCCAAGGAAGAGATTTGCTTGAAATGTTTTTAACAGCCATTTCCTTAGCTGTTGCTGCTATTCCTGAAGGTCTTCCCGCTATAGTTGCTATTGTATTAGCCTTAGGAGTTCAAAGAATGGTTAAAAAGAATGCCATAATAAGAAAACTTCCCGCTGTGGAAACCTTAGGTTCTGTTAGTATAATCTGTTCTGATAAAACAGGTACACTTACTCAAAACAAAATGACAGTTACCACAATCTATACAAATGATTCTTATATAAAAGAGGATGATTTTAACTTAAATCAAAAGGAATCTAAGCTTTTAATAGATTGTATGGTTCTTTGTAATGATGCAACTTATTCTGAAAAAAATAAAACTGGTGACCCTACAGAGATTGCACTTTTAGAAAGTTCTTTTAAATTAAATATAGTAAAAGAAGATCTTGAAAAAGAATTTAAGAGAATAGATGAAATTCCTTTTGACTCTGAAAGAAAATTAATGACCACAGTAAATTTAGTAGATGAAAAAGCAAGAGTTTTCACTAAAGGAGCCTTAGACTCAATATTATCTATTTGTAATAAAATATCCATTAATGGAAACATATTAGACTTTACACCTGAGTATAAAAATAAAATTTTAGAAAACTCTAATGTAATGTCAGATAAAGCACTAAGAGTTCTTTCTTTTGCTTATAAAGATACCTCAAAAGAGAATATAGTTTTGGATTCTCTAGAAAAAGATTTAATATTTATTGGTATGGTCGGTATGATTGATCCTCCAAGATTAGAAGTAAAGGATTCTATTAAACTTTGTAAAAGCGCGGGAATAACACCTGTTATGATAACAGGTGACCATAAGAATACAGCCTTTGCTATTGCTAATGAACTTGGAATAGCTGAAGATATATCCCAGGCAATCACAGGTCACGAAATAGATACTTTTAAGGAAGAAGAATTTAATGAAAAAATAATAAATTATAGAGTTTTTGCAAGAGTATCTCCTGAGCACAAAGTTAAAATAGTTAAAGCCTTTAAATCCCATGGCAATATAGTCTCAATGACCGGAGATGGGGTAAATGATGCTCCATCATTAAAAGCTGCTGATATAGGTGTTGCTATGGGTATAACTGGGACTGATGTTTCTAAAGGTGCCTCAGATATGATTCTAACTGACGATAATTTTTCAACAATAGTTTCAGCTGTAGAAGAAGGTAGAAAAATTTACTTAAACATAAAAAAATCCATAGTATTTTTACTGTCTTGTAACTTAGGTGAGATTCTAACCTTATTTACAGCTATACTACTAAATTGGAATTCTCCACTTCAACCAATACACATACTTTGGGTTAATTTAATAACAGATAGTTTCCCTGCTTTATCTCTAGGAGTAGATAAAACCAAAGAAGATGTTATGGATAAACCACCTAGAAATCCTAAGGAAAGTATTTTTGTTAAAAGTGATAAAATACAACTAGTTATAAATGGTATTTTAATAGGCGGAATAACCTTGTTTGCTTTTAAGTTAGGTGAAAGACTTTATCCTAGTTCCCTAATTCATGCACAAACAATGGCTTTTGTTGTTCTAAGTGTGTCTCAATTATTTTTATCTCTTTCTCTTAGGAGCAACACTAAATCAGCCTTTTCATTAGGGATATTCTCAAATAAATATTTAGTATATTCAATATTACTTGGAATCTTTCTTCAAGTTATAATAATATCTATTCCTTTTATTGCTAATATCTTTAAGGTTACTCCTTTACTTTTATATGATTGGATTGTAGTTATATTGGTATCTCTAATTCCTTTCATAATAAATGAAATTTTAAAGTTATTTAGAAAAAGATAACAAAAAAGTAGGTTATCTAAGTTTTAGATAACCTACTTTTTTTATCTAATATTCTTCTTTAAGAATTTTGGCATAATTCTTAAAAGTTTAGGTGAAATTTCTTCTATATCAGCTTTTTTAATACCACCTAAGACTATAATAGCATGAAGATACATAAATGCACCTATTGCTATTATTACAAGTAATATAGTTATACCAAATATAAAACTCAACTTATTTAAATCTATAAATAAAGATAATACATATTTGCTCAACATTATTCCTATGCTCATGTATATCGATGCTAAGACAGGTTTTACTGCATATTTAAACATTGATATTTTCATCTTTAATGTTTTTCTCATTCTAAAGTGATTAAGCACTAGAGAAATTGTGAAAGCCACCATTCCAGAAATTACAGCTCCGTAAATATTTATATTAGGATTTGCAACTAAAGTCATATTCAATGTAAACTTAACTACAATACTAAGTGCTAGAGTAAATAATACATAGTAAAACTGACTTACACTCTGAAGTATTACGTTCTGCATAAGTACTATTGCCGTTAAAGGAATCATAGCAGCACCTATTACCATCATCATATATCCATTTGAATCTGCAAAGATATATTTATATATATTTTCACTTAATAATGCTAATCCAAAAGCCGACGGTATAGATAAAAGATATGTAACCCTCATAGAAAAGTTAATCTTACTTTTTATCTCCCTTTTATCCCTTAAAGTATATGCCCTTGATATTGCAGGTAATGCCATATATCCCAAAGAAGTTATAAATACCATTGGAACATTTAATAAGATTTTATATCTTGTTGAAAAATATCCATAAAGAGCGTTAGCTTGATTTTGAGAAAATCCTGCTGCATCAACAAGTCTATTACTTACTGTTAGCATATCTATTATATTTCCTAAGTTTTGAAGACCTGTACTAAGAGTTATTGGTAATCCATATTTAAATAAAGTCCTTGCTATTCTTTTACCTGTAATTCTTTTAACTCCAGGTTCCTGTTTTCTCTTAGCTTCTTTTTCAACTCCATATATATTATATATGTATATTAAATATAAAACTGCCATTAGGGCTCCAGCTGATGATCCAATAGTTCCTCCAGCAACACCTAAAGATACACTCTTCTTTATAAGTAAGTATGCACAGACTAAACTTAAAACGACATTTACAACTTGCTCGATTACAGTAGCTATTGCTATTGGTGTAGCTTGAGACCTTCCTTGAAAATATCCTTTATAAGTAACTAACACGGTTGTTATCATAATTGTTGGTGCTAAAAATATTATTGGGTAAACCATTTCTGGTGTTTCACTTATTGTTGCTATAAATTTAGCACTTACCATTAACCCCATAGTAAATAAAGTTCCAACTACAAGTAAAAATGATCTTGAAATCTTAAATGCTCTTAATGCATCCTTATAATTTCCAACCGCATCCAATTCTGAAACATACTTTGATATGGCTGTCTGTAATCCTACATTTGTTAATGCGTATACAAAAACGAATATATCATAAGTTTTACCATATATCCCCATACCAACTTCTCCTACGATTCTAGTAAGAAAAGGTACATAAATTAAAGATAATAATTTAGCAACTATGCTTGCAATAGAAAGTATTGCAAATCCTCTAGTTATAGACTGCTCTTTCATAAAAATCTCCTATCTTAAAAACTAAATCCTAAATTTAAATACATCCTTCTTTATCTTTTTAAACATCGGAGGTAATCCCTGAGCTATAGTTTTATTTTTTAAATAACTAAACTTTTCAGGAACCTCTTTAAACGTAACCTTATACGCATAAAGAAATTGATATGTTAATCCAAATTTATTTTCAAAGAACGAATTCATTTTATTATCACCATATTTAAAATCTCCAACTATAGGATTTCCTAAATGAGCTAAATGAGCTCTTAACTGATGACTTCTTCCAGTTATAAGTTCTATTTCTAATAATGAGAAAGCACCATTAGTTTGTATAACTTTAACATCCATTTTTATTTTCTTTGTATCTGGTCTTTCAGTATCATAAACTGTTGACTTATTAGCTTCATCATCTTTTGATATGTATGCTTCATATTTTCCAGGTTGTATTTTACCCTTCACTAAAGCACAGTAATACTTCTTAACTTTTCTTTCTCTTATCATTTCGTTAAGTAATTTTAACCCTTCAAAATTCTTACCGAAAAATACTATTCCTGAAGTATTTCTATCTAATCTGTTACAAGATGCCGGAGTAAAAGTTAATTCGTTTTCTGGAACATAGTCTCCCTTTCTGAATAAGTATGATAATACATAATCAGTTAAGGTTGGAGCTCCATTTTTTTTGTCTGAATGAACCAATACTCCTGGCCATTTTTCAACTAAAAGCATATTTTCATCTTCATATACTACTTGAAGTGATCCTGAATCAACCATTTGGAAATTAGGCTTTTTCTTCTCTTTAGTTACTACGCTTTGAAGATATCTTATTTCTATAACATCTCCTTCTAAAAGAGAATACTTTTCTTTTTGCTTCTTTCCGTTTACTCTTATATCTCCTTTTCTTAATGCTTTAAATATAGCACTTAGAGGTACATCCTTTAAATATTTTCTTAAGAACTTATCTAATCTCTGTCCCGCTTCATTTGTACCTATCTCTATTTTCAAATTGCTTCACTCCTAATTTAAATCATTTTATAATTACTATTTTATAGATTAATATTAAATTACTTCCTTGTCAAATAATTTAACACAGATTTACATTGAATTGAAACTCCAATTGGTAATAAATCCTCATCTATATCAAATCTACTGTTATGAGCTGAGTAAATAATGTTCCTTGCCTCATTTCTAGCTCCTAAGAAGTAAAAGGCAGAGTCTCTTTCTAGAGCAAAGTATGCAAAACTTTCAACTCCAAGCTTCGGTGCTTCCTGTTCTTTAACATTATCAGGGCCTATTATATCCTTAGCTGCTTCTGAAACTAAATCTACGACTTCACTATTATTGTATAAACATGGATAACTCTCTTCTATGTCAATTTCACACTCGCCTCTCATAGCAGTACAAATTGATGTAGCTATTTCTCTAAGTCTTTCCTTAGCATATGCTCTATCTTCTAGTGTCATTGTTCTTATAACACCTTTTAATATAACTTCATCTGGTATTATATTCTGAGCTGTTCCCCCATTTATACTTCCCACTGTCACAACTGCAGGATTTACTGGCTTTATTTCTCTACTTACTATTGTTTGTAATCCTAAAACGACCTGAGAAGCTATAACTATAGGATCTACTGCCATGTGTGGATATGCACCATGCCCTCCTCTTCCCTTTATCTTTATTGTAAATGGATTGGAAGCTGCATTAACAACCCCTTTTTTTATCATTATTTTTCCAACGTCTAAAGTTTCTTCTACATGAAGACCTATTATCTTTTGAACTTTAGGATTTTCTAAAACTCCTTCAGCTATCATTATAGGCGCTCCACCTGTTGTTTCTTCTGCTGGCTCAAATAATAACTTAACAGTTCCGCTGAACTTATCTTTATGTCTGTTTAATAACTTTGCAGCTCCAAGTAAAATAGTTGTATGAGCATCATGGCCACATGCATGCATTTTTCCTTTGACCTTTGAAGAATATGAACAAGTTTTCTTATCATTCATAGGAAGTCCATCTATATCTGCTCTTAAAGCTATACATCTATCCTTCTTATTATCATCTTTTAATGTTCCTTTTATTACACCGCACACTCCTGTTTTGGCAGTTTCTATATATTCAATACCTTCATTAGTTAAAAATTCTTTTATTTTACCTGAAGTTCTCCATTCTTCAAATCCTAATTCTGGATTTTCATGAAAATCTCTTCTTAAAGCTACTAATAAATCTTTTATTTCTTGAGCTTCCTCCATTAAATTTATATTCATTTTTAACACCTACTTTTTGTTTATAAAATATATATATTTTATATTTTATTTATTTTATATATTTTTGATTATATATTACTATTTTTTTTTATTCAATTATATTTTATACTCATTTACGAGTATATTATTTAAGAGTTAATTTAGAAAAAATATAGCAACAAAGAAAAATACTTAGAAATTTTATGTAATTTTCTTTGTTACTTTTATTTATACTTCACAAACTATTTTTTCTATTAAGTTATTTTCAACTAAAGTTCTTAAAGAAAATTTTTTGCTATCTCCTTGAACAAATTTAATTTCAACAGTATCTTTATCTAATTTATAAATTTCTCCTATCCCAAAATAATTATGTCTTATAGCATCTCCTTCTTTTATTCCGTAATCCTTTATATTTGATTCTTTTTCCAAATTTGCGTTATTTAGAAAAATTGATGGATCTTTAAATTTACCTCTTAAATTTTTAGGAGCATATAAGTAAAGGTTATTTATAGCTCTAGTAATTCCCACATAAAAAAGTCTTCTCTCCTCTTCTAAATTTTCCATACTATTTTTATGTGGTATTATTTCATCAACAATATTAACAATATGAACATCTTTAAATTGCATTCCCTTAACTCCATGCATTGTACTTAATATGACAGAATCTATATTCCCTTTTGAATTTATATTTTCTAAATTTTCCTCAACGCTCTCTATATGTGCTAAGAAATTTATTATGGATTTAAACTCCATGGCTGAACTCTTAAATTCTTCTACAATATCTAATAGTTCCTCATGATTTTGTTTGAATTTAGAAGAATATTCCCTTATATATTGGCTATATTCTAAATCACTTAATATAAAATCAATAGCACTATTTAAAGAAAGTTTATTTAAATAAGCTATATCACTTTTTAACTCCTCAAATTTTCTCATCTGAAACGGATGTACACCTTCTGCACTCATCAGTAAATCAAAAACATTTTCTTGTCTTTTAGAATTCATAACCCCATAAACAGCACTTTTAGAAACATATCTAAAAGGCTTATTTATTATTTTATTGAAGGCTTCTTTATTAAATGGATCTATTGATAGTCTTAAGTAAGCTATTAAGTCCTTACATATGAAGTGGTTAAAGAAATTATACTCTTTATCTAAAAGCTTAAAAGGAATCTTTTTTCTAATAAAGGCATCAATAAAACTTCTACTTTCCATATTAGTTCTATAAAGGATAGCATTATCAGAATATTTATTTCCTAGCCTTTTAGCCTCCTCTATTCTTCCAATAATCATATTAGCCTCTTCAGATTCATTAAAAGGTTTTTTTAGCTCTATATTACCTTCATTTTCGTTAAAAGCTATTATTTCTTTTTGGTACCTTTCTTTATTATGCTTTATAACATCCTTAGATACTTCAACAATATTTTTAAGACTTCTATAATTGTATTTTAAATAAACTTTTTCACTTTCCTCAAAATCCTCTCCAAAATTTATCATGCATTTTGGAGTTGCTCCTCTAAAAGAATATATACTTTGGTCCTCATCTCCTACACAAAAGACTTCATTATTCATAAGTCTTAAAAACTCTAATTGAATTTCATCACAATCTTGAAATTCATCAACCAATATATATCTTATTAAATTTCTATAATACCCTAATATATGAGAATTTTCTTTTAAAAGATTTACTGCTTTAATTTGCAAGTCATCAAAGTCTAAAAGTCCTCTTTGACTTTTAAAAGTCTCATAAGCTTCATAGCATTTATCAAAAATATCCTGAGTCATTGATATTTCTAATTCTTTAGATGAAACTTTTTTTCTAGATATATTATTTAAAACTTCTTTTATTTTTTCATCACTTACTTCTTCTATATAATTCGATAAAACTTTTCTTATGACATTATAAGCATCCTTTGCCTCTATAAGCCTTATATCTTCCTTATTTCTAAGCAATATCTTATAAAAAAGCCCATGGAATGTTCCAAAAAAAGGAATGATACCTTCGCTATGCATTTCTTTAAATCTACTTTTCATATTTTCTGCCGCTGCCTTAGTAAATGTTATTACCACAACATGTATTCCTTTAATTTTCTTTTCCTCTAAAAGATACTTTATTCTATTTAATATTACAGTTGTTTTTCCAGCTCCTGGAGGTGCTATAACAAGAACACTTTTGCTATTTGCCCTTACAGCCTCCTTTTGATATTTATCTAAATTTGACATAATAATTCTCCTAATTTTAATACAATTTATTTTAATTATTGACTAAATTAATACTTAGTAAAACATAATATTTAGTAACATATATATTGTAATAATTCTAACTACTGGTTACAATAGTTATTGACAACTTATGAAAAGGAGATAAATTTTATATGGATTATAAGTTTGATGTAAAAAACCCTAGAAATCTTACAATGCTAGTTGATTTCTATGAACTTACTATGGCAAATGGCTATTTTAAAAATGGTATAGAAAATAAAATTGCCTATTTTGATATGTATTTTAGAAGGGTACCAGATGGCGGTGGTTACTGTATAATGGCTGGTGTTGAACAACTAATAGAATACCTATCAAATCTACACTTTTCAGAAGATGATATAGCATATTTAAAATCAAAAGAAATATTTTGTGATAAATTCTTAGAATTTTTAATAAATTTTGAATTTACTTGTGATGTTTGGGCAATTCCAGAGGGTAATCCTGTTTTCCCAAATGAACCTTTAGTTATAGTAAAGGGACCTGTAATACAAGCACAATTTGTTGAAACTATGATACTTCTTACGATAAATCACCAAACACTTATAGCTACTAAAGCTAATAGAATATGTAGAGCTGCTGGCGATAAAACTGTTATGGAATTCGGTTCTAGAAGAGCCCAAGGATATGATGGAGCAATCTATGGTGCAAGAGCTGCTGCTATAGGAGGATGCCATTCTACAGCATGTACAATAGCTGACCAAATGTTTGATATACCAGCTATAGGAACTATGGCTCATAGTTGGATTCAACTTTTTGGAGATGAATATGAAGCATTTAAAGCATGGGCAGTTGCATATCCAGATAATTGTACTCTTTTAATAGATACCTATAATGTTTTAAAATCTGGTGTTCCCAATGCTATTAAAGTTTTTGATGAAGTTTTAAAACCTTTAGGAAAGAGACCAAAAGGAATAAGAATAGATAGTGGTGATATTACTTATCTTTCTAAAAAATGTAGAAAAATGCTAGATGATGCTGGATATCCAGATTGTAAAATAATAGTTTCAAACTCTTTAGATGAATTCATAATAAGAGATGTATTAAGCCAAGGAGCTTCAATAGATGCTTTTGGAGTTGGAGAAAGACTTATAACAGCTAGATCTGAACCCGTTTTTGGCGGTGTATATAAATTAGTTGCAGTTGAGGATGAAGAAGGTAACATAATTCCTAGAATAAAAATAAGTGAAAATGAAGAAAAGATAACAAATCCAGGATTCAAGAGATTAATTAGAATATTTGATAATACAACTCATACAGCTTTAGCAGATTTAATATTATTAAATGATGAAAAAATAGATACTGATAAGCCACTAGAAATTTTTAATCCTATACATGTATGGAAGAGAAAAACATTAACTAATTATTATGTTAAGGACCTACTTGTTAAAATATTTGAAAATGGAAAGGTATGCTATACAAACCCATCAGTTATGGAAATAAGAGATTATGCTAAAAAAGAATGTGAAAAGCTTTGGCCAGAAATTTTAAGATTTGAAAATCCTCATACTTATTATGTGGACTTATCAAATGGACTGTGGAGTCTAAAGCATAATTTACTTCATAGATATTCTAATATATATAAATAATTAAGATTTGTAGGATTCCTTACTCTTTTTTCTTATTATAAAGATATAAAAATAAGAGACGCTTCATACCCAAGAAGCGTCTCTTATTAATTTACTTGAGTTAAAACTAAATCTGATTCCTTATCTTCTTCCCCAAGTAAAAAGTTTTTATCTAAATAAAGAGAAAATACACATTCCTCTCCTGTAATTTTCTCATTCATTGGACATTCTTTATAACAACTAAATTTTTCCCTCTCACTTGACCAAAATGGACAATATGCCATATTATACTCTCAATCCCCTCTTAATTTAATTATAACATAGTCTTTAAGCCTGCATTTTTTATAACTGTAATGTTTGTAAGTTCATTTTGGAATGCTTTAAGTAAAGCTTTCTCTAAAACTTTTTCGTGATCAAAGTTAGCAACATCATTACAAACAGCAAAAACCTTGTTAGTTTCGCCCATAACATTTCTATAAGTTAATGTAACATTTGGTTTTTCATATAATACATCAACTATTTTTATTCCCCATGATAAAGAAGCATAGTCTCCATCTTTCTTTAAGAAACTTAAATCCTTTAATTTTTTCTCTTCCTGATTAGGATCTGTAACAATAATTAATTCGTCTCCAACTTTATATTTTGACATAATTAACCTCCTAAGTAATTAATTTATATAGTAAAGTTTACCACTCATTTGGCTTTAAGTAAAGACTTATACCTTTATATACCAATGTATTATTTGCTAATTTTATTCTTATTATTTATAGTAAATGAATTTAATTTTTCAAAATTTTATTTTTATATTTTTTTCTTGAATTAATAAAAAAATTATTAAAAAACATCACATTTTTGTAACACATTAATATATAATTGTAATTACTTTACTTGCAATTCTCTTTTTATACAAGTAAAATAGTTAATGGCGTTTAAAAATCTTTAAATTAAAATTTGTTTGACATAAAAGTATTTTTAGAGGTATTTAAAGTTAAAATCTTTAATACCTTTTTTATATTGTAAAAAAAAAGAACAGTTGAAAACTGTTCTTAAAGGAAAATGAAATGAACATGGAAAAACTTTGTTAATTAATTAACAACCTTTAAATAAATTTTATCATAAAAAGGCTATTTTTACAAGTTTTTTTTATTAATTTTTCTTAAATAATATTAATACTAGTTAAAATATTCTAAATATTAAACAGTATTAAAAGATAATCTTTGACACATAATAATAATTATTATATAATATATTTAATTCTCATAGATGATAGGGATGGTGGAAATGGACAATATAACTACTATTTTTAAAGAAAAAAAATTAAAACTAACGCCTCAAAGGATTGCTGTTTATAAGTACTTAAAAGGTACTAAAGAACATCCATCTGCTGAGACTATTTATAAGGCTTTACAGGAAGATTATCCTACAATGTCATTAGCTACGGTTTATAAAGCATTAAAAACTCTTGTAGAAGTTGAATTAATACAAGAGATTAATGTTGGTGAAGGAAACTTTAGATATGATGGTACTGCAAAGGACCACTGTCATGTTCAATGTTTAAATTGTAGTAGAGTTGATGACCTTGAAAATTTAGATTATAACCATCTAAATGAAGAAGCCCAAAAACATTCAAACTATAAAATACTTTCAAACAAGATGTATTTTTACGGAATATGTGAAGAATGTCAGAATAAACATGAATAAAAAAAAGAGTGGATTTTCACCACTCTTTTTTTATTTTCTTAGTTGTCGATTTTTTAACTAACTATATTCATAAAGTTAAGATTAGCTAAAAAATATACACTTTTATTTATTTTATTAATGACTAAAATTATTTTGCTAATTCATATAAAGCTTTTGCATATATTTTACTTATTAGAATTAAGTCATCTATTTTAATATATTCATTTGGTTTATGAATAACATCTGGTTCTCCTGGGAATATTGGTCCAAACGCTACTGTATTAGGCATTTCTTTAGCATATGTTCCTCCCCCAATAGACATTAATTCTCCTTCTTTTCCTGTTTCTTCTTTATATACTTTTTGTAAAGTCTTTATTAAAGGATGATCTGGTGAGAAATATAATGGTTTTTGATGTTCAAAATTTTCTATTTCTATACCTTTTCCACTTATTCTTTCATTAAATGGTTTCATCATATCTTCTAAAGTATTAGTAACAGGATATCTTAAGTTTAGAGTAACTCTAGCTTCTTTATTGTTTAAGTCAATCACTCCAACGTTAAAGCTTAATTTTCCTGAAGCTTTATCCTCTAAGAATATACCGAATTTTTCTCCATATACATCTTCGCCAATATTATCATTTAAGAATTTAATAAAGTCTTTAATATCCTTTTGTGCTAAATCTAATTCTGATAATATTTTAACTGCTTGCATAATAGCATTTATACCCTTTTCTGGTGTACTACCATGAGCTGAAACACCAAATACTTTTAATTCGATTTCATCATTGCTATGTGATAATTCAAACTTAATATTATTTTCCTTAGCAACCTTTTCTATTAATTCACAAACTTTATCTACTTCTTTAGTTTTTAATTTTGTTTCACAAAGACTAGCAACTACATTTGATGCTATTCCACCCTTTATACTTTCAACACATACATTACCTGGAACTAAATCTTCTCCAAAAGCTTTAACAATGTCAAAAATAGTGATACCCTTTTCTCCATTTATTATTGGAAACTCTGCATCTGGAGTAAATCCTGCTACTGGAGCTTTTTCATGTTCTAAATAGTATTCTATATCTTTACTTCCAGTTTCCTCATTAGTACCAAATATTATTCTTATTCTCTTTGATATAGGCAGTCCTAAATCTTTTATAGCCTTTAAACCATATAGTGATGCCATTATTGGTCCTTTATCATCAGTTGTTCCTCTTCCATACAATTTTCCATCATGTATTTCTGCACCATATGCTGGATAAATCCAATCATCTCCTTCTGGAACAACATCTAAATGTCCTAAAGCAGCTACATATTCTTCTCCATCACCATATTCAGCATATCCTACATGTCCATTTAAATTAACTACTTTAAAGCCTAATTTTTTTGAAATTTCTAAGGCACATTCAAGAGATTTTGCAACTCCCTCACCGAAAGGCATACCCTCTTTAGGTTCACTTTCAACACTTTTGATTTTAATAATATTTTGTACTGACTCAACTATATCTTCTTTCATTTCATCAATTTTACTACTTATTAAATTCATTTTTGACACTTCCTCTCATTAATTTGCGTTAACAAAATATTAATATTTATTATTAATATGATACCACATTATAATGAAATTTTCTAATTTTTTTATATAAAAAATAACAAGTCATTTTAATTTTAAAATGACTTGTTATCAATCTTTTTAAACAGTTATTTCTTTGCTATTCTTTACTGATTCAAATTTAGTTATTATTAAATTTAAGATAACTCCTACTAAAGCAGCTAAACTTAATCCAGATATACTTACAGCCTCACTTATATTTATTCCTATAGGGTTTTCCATAAATAAACCTGATAGGCCAACAAACATTATTGTTGTCATTAATATTATATTAGTTTTATTTAACTTAACTTTTTCATTCTTTATTGTCTTAACTCCTACTAATGCAATCATAGAGAATAACATTAAACTGATTCCTCCCATTACTGATTGAGGAATTGTTCTTATAACTGCTCCAAATTTCGCTATAAAGCTTAGTATTATGGCAAAAACAGCTGTTAATCTTAGAATTGATGGATTATAATTTTTAGTTATTGCTAAAACTCCTGTATTTTCTCCGTAAGTAGTGTTAGCAGGTCCTCCTAATAAAGATGCTACTAAAGTTGCTAGTCCATCTCCTAATATTGTTCTATTTAAGCCTGGATCTTCTATAAAGTTTTTACCTACCACCTGTCCATTAGTAGTTATATCCCCTATGTGCTCCATTGATACAGCTAATATTACTGGTAAAGTTATCATTATTGCCCCAAAATCAAATTTTGGAAGTGTAAAGTTTGGTACTGCCACCATAGTGCTTTGTTGAATTAAACTCGTATCAACTTGTCCTAATACTAAGCTTAAAGTATATCCAACTGCCACTGCTGTTATTATTGCTAATTGTGAGAAAAATCCTTTTCCAAACTTACTTATTAATAATGCTAATCCTAATGTAGTAATTGCTATTATAACTGAAGTAATTGCTCCTGATTCACCAGCTATTAAAGATTTAACCCCAGCCATCTCTAAAGCATTAGGTATAAGATTTAAACCTATAACCATTATCATAGGACCTACTACTCTTGCAGGTAAAAATCTTCTTATTCTTTCTACACCTATTTTCTTTATTCCAAAAGAAATTAATACATATACTAGTCCTGCAAAGAATATTCCTCCTTGAGCATATCTCAAATCACCATACTCCTTAGCAACTGCTGTGATTACAGGTATAAATGCAAAAGATGATCCTAAGAATACTGGAACTTTTCCCTTAGTACATAAATGGAATATTAAAGTACCTATTCCTGCTGTAAATAAAGCTACTGATGGGTCAAGTCCTGTTACCATAGGTACTAATATTGTAGCTCCAAACATAGCAACTAAATGCTGTAGTCCTAGGATACCATTTTTAAAATAGGATAAAATTCCTTCTGTCTTAATACTGCTTTTTTCTTTACTAATTACTTGTTGTGCCATAAAATTTAAGCCTCCTTATTCTTATTAAGGAGAAAGCTCTGTTTCTCCTCTTTCCAGCCTCACGGGACTGATTTAAAAAGGTAAAAATAAAACTTCTTGCCAGATTAGAGGCAAGAAGTTAATTCTTTAAACTAATAAAATATATTTATAATCTAAATAATCAATTCTTTTAAGCCTCTCTGGACTGAATTAAAGAATAATTTTATTTTATTAGATTATATTTTAATTAATATATATTTTCAATAAACAAAAAAGTTTTTAACATTTCATTAATCAATTATTCACCAATTTAACACTCACTTAATTTTTCCCACATTTCTGGATGAGCTTTTTTAAGGTTTATTATTCTAAAAGTGGTACTATCAACAAAAGTTTGAAGTGTTTTTCCTGTAGCAATAAGCTTATTATCACTTTCTCTTTTAACAGTATATTTTAATCCTACTTTAATAGGTGTTATCTCATCATATTCTGTTTCTATTATAATATTATCTCCATACTTTGCAGCATCTATGTATTTACATTGTGTCTCAACTAAGGGCATCATAACTCCCATATCTTCCATATCCTTATATCTTATTCCAAACTGTTCTATAAAATCTTCTCTTGCTGATTCAAAATATATATAATAGTTGGCATGATGTACAACCTTCATTGCATCTGTTTCTGCATATCTTACCTTAATTCTGCTTATACTTTTCATATAAAATTACTCCTTAACAAAATTTATTTTCCATATTGTAATTTTATATTATTTTACTTTGATTTACAAATATTTTGATATTTCAAAAATAAAACTAGTTAAAATATAAAAAAATACCCTGCTTTAAACAAAAATCACTATTTATCTAAAGCAGAGCCTAAAATTAAAATAAAAAATTTATCGTCATATTTCCTTTTGAATTTTTTCCTATTTCACACTCAACCCCAAAGACATCCTTTATATTTTTAGGAGTTAAAACCTTTCTTGTTTTACCTCCATAAACAATCTTTCCCTTATTCATCATATATACTTTATTACAATAAGCTGAAACTAAATTCATGTCATGTAGGGCTGCTAAAACAGTTATATTTAATTCTTTGACGATATTCATTATTTCTATTTGATATTTAATATCTAAGTGGTTTGTAGGCTCATCTAGCAAAAGAATGTCTGTCTTTTGAGCTAGAGCTCTAGCCAATAAAACTCTTTGTTTTTCACCACCTGATAAACTTAAAAAATCTCTATCTTTATACTCAAGCATATTTACCTTTTCTAAAGAGTCTTTTACTATTTTACAATCTTCTTTATTATCTAATTGAAAAGTTTTTTTGTAGGGATTTCTTCCCATAAGTACAATATCCTTAACCTTAAAGCTAAAATTATATTGATTAAATTGACTTACTACAGCCAGCTCTCTTGCCATTGACTTTATACTTATGCTATTTATCTCCTTACCATTTATATATATTTCTCCACTCTTTTTATCTAGTAGCTTATAAATAGTTTTTAATAAGGTTGATTTACCACTTCCATTTGGACCTATAATCCCAACAAAATCTCCTTTATCAACATTAAAAGAAATGCCCTTTATAATTTTATTCTTACCTAATTCAACCTTTAAATCCTCTAATTTTATCATAATCCCTGCTCCTTTTCTCCATTTCCCTTTATCATTAACCATAATAAAAATGGAGCACCTATTACAGATGTAATTATTCCTATAGGAAGTTCCATATTAGAAACTGCACATCTAGCAATAACATCTGCCCATATAAGAAATACAGCACCTAATAGAGCACTAAAAGGCAATAAAATTTTATGATCTGTACCAAATATAAGCCTTACAATATGAGGAATCATAATACCTACAAAACCTATGGTTCCACATACTGAAACAATTACTCCAGTTACTAAAGAAGATAATATCATATATATCTTTCTATGCTTTTCCACATTTAACCCTAAGGTAATAGATGTTTCATCCCCTAATACCATTAAGTTTAAATTTCTATATTGAGTAAAGAAATATATTAACGGAATTATTGATACAACTATAGGAAGAACTATATTACCCCATTCTGCTCCAGCAAGGCTTCCCATCATCCAGAAGTTAACTGTTCTTATCCCCTCATTATCCTTTGATAAAAAAATTATAAGACTAGTTAAGGATGAACATATAGAACTTATAACCATGCCCGCTAATATCATCTTAAAAGGCGTTATACGCCCTCCTATTTTGGCTAAGAAATAAACTAGTATAGAAGCCATTAAAGCTCCTAGAAATGCTCCTAGGCCTACTCCAAAGCTTGATAGTACTCCAGAAAACCCTACAAGTATAGAAAATGTAGCTCCTAGAGAAGCTCCTGAAGACAGTCCTAATATATATGGATCTCCTAAAGGATTTTGTATAGTGGCTTGCATAATTACCCCAACAACTGCTAATGACATTCCTGTAAAAGCCCCTAAAAGCACTCTAGGCATTCTAACTTCCCATATTATATCGAAAACTGTACTATTTAATAAGTCTCCTAAATTCCCTATTTTAATTCCAAACACTTTGTATAGAAATACTCTATACACATCATAAGGAGGAATATCTACAGCCCCAAAGGATATTCCTAATATTATAGATAATATAAAAAGTATAACTAATAAAACAGCAATTATAACTTTTTTATTCATTCTCCCACTTAATTTAAACAACTGTATTTAACACTCCTCTATTGAAGTTTAATAAACCTTTTTAACTCTATTTTAATTTACACCTAATAATTACTAAGCTCTAAGGTTTCACCTTATTAAAGCGAGAACCTTAGAGCTTCTAAAATTTTTAATTATGAAAAAACTAACTATTATTTTACTAGGTCTGGATATAACCCTTTTGCTATTCTTTCAATTCCATCTACAGTTCTTACTCCTCCTGCATATGTCTCTGAAAGTGGAGTATATATTATTCTATTTTCTTTTATTGCTGTAACATTTTTTAATGCTTTATTATCTAATAAAGAACTCTCCTCTTGGTTATCTTTATTTTGCATTAAGTAATGTATAAGAACAATAGCATCTGGATTCATCTCTATTATATTTTCAACTCCAACACTACCAGAATCCTTAGCTATATTAACTCCACCCGCCTTAGAAACCATATCTGAAACTAAAGTCTTTGGTCCATAAACTCTATATTTATTTTCTCCCTCACCCTCTAGTATTAAAACCTTCATTGGTTCTTTAACAGATTTTATCTTTTCAGAAATAGAATTTATTCTTGATTTCATATCTTCAATATACTTAGTTGATTTTTCTTCTATATTAAATATTTTCCCTATATCATTTATGTCATAGTAAACATCATCTAGAGTTTGTTCCTTTGAAATTCCAGAGTTTCTTTGAATAAAAGTTTTTACCCCTTTTTCATTCCATGACTCTACAGAACCTAAGTTCTTTTCTGAAAATACACTTTTCCATCCCATTATTAAATCTGGATTTAAGGCTAAAACAGCCTCTTTACTTGGATATGTTTCAGAGATTACATTAATATTTTTATATTTTTCTTCTAATCTTGGAAGTATAGGGCTATCCATAAATGATGTTCCTACTAAATATTCTTGTAAATCTAAATCAAGCATTATTTCTGTAGTTGTTTGGTTTGTACTAATAACTCTCTTAGGTTTACTTTCAAAAGTCTCTTGAAATTCTTTACCATTTTGATCATATGTACTTATTGTAACTGGATATCCTTCTTCACTAGATTTTTGTGAAGCTATATTTCCCTTTGAGCTTCCAGTACATCCTACTAAAGCTAAAGAAAATACTAACCCTATAGTAGCTAAACTTAGAACTCTTTTTCTTCTCATTTTATCCCCCTGTTACTTTAAAATATTTTTAATGTATTTTACTGTTTCATCTATATCTGCAAAACATCTACCATAATCAACCTTAGGTTTTTCAACTATTATTAGTTTTATATTTGAATCTAATGCAGCCTTAGCTTTTTCTAAAGCGCCACCTCTCTCACCACTATCTTTAGTTAAAAGAGCTTTTGCCTTGTATTCATCTATAAAAGCCTTATTAAGTTCATATCCAATAGGACCCTTTATGGCAATTATGTCTTCTATTCTAACTCCTAAATCTATAAGATCGTTCATAACCTTTTTTGAAGGTAATACTCTGTGAATAACTCTATTTGTAAGAGATGATTCCAATATTTGCTTTACTCCATTACTTCCTGTAGTGTTCAAAATAGGTCCATCAATAATAGAATCTAATTCTTTAAGCTTGTCTAACCCACTTATTCTAATAATATTAGGATCATTTAACTCTTTTAATACACCATTTCTTTCATATCTTATGTATTCTATATTTAAGTTTTTACATACCTTTATTGTGTTTTCACTAACATTCTTTGCATAAGGATGAGAAGCATCAACTATTCCTTTTAAATTAAATTCTTTAGCAAAATTAGTAAGCCCTTCCTCATCTAAAGGCTTAGTATTCATAAATGCAACTTTAAATTCTTTTAAAAGTTCTCCACCATATTCTGTAGCCGTAGATATAACTATCTTATCCTCTAGCCCCTTAAGCTTTTGTAAAAACTCTCTTCCTTCAGAAGTTCCTAATATAAGTGCAATCACATGCTCACCCCATTAGCTTTATTTTTTTATTTTATATCCTCTTGGAGTTATAAAATATCCATCTTTAATATAACTTTTTGAGTTTCCTATGATTACAATTGAAAACATATCAACTACTTCATCATTAAAATCTTTTAAAGTAAATATTTCTTTACTTTCTCCTTCTCTTAAGGCATTTCTAACAACAGCTATAGGAGTTGTATCTTCTCTGAATTCTTTAATTATATCAACACACTCTCTTAAATAATGTGGTCTTCCCTTACTCTTTGGATTATAAAGAGATATTACAAAATCTCCTTCTGCAGCTAGACGAACCCTTTTCTTTATATCTTCATAAGGAGTCATTAAATCGCTTAAACTTATATTACAATTATCATGCATTAAAGGAGCCCCTAAAACTGATCCTGCAGCACTAGATGCTGTAATACCTGGAATTATTTCAACATCTTCATCTGTTCTCATTTCTAATATAAGTCCAGCCATACCATAAATACCTGAATCTCCAGTACTTATTAGTGCAACCTTTTTATTCTTACTTAAAGCCAATGCCTCTTTACATCTTTCTTCTTCCCCACGCATACCAGTTTTGAAGATTTCCTTATCTTTAATTAAATCTTTAACCATTTCTATATATTTAGTGTAACCAACTATTATTTCGCATTCTTCAATAGCTCTAACCGCTCTTAAAGTCATTTCATCTAATCCACCTGGTCCAATTCCAATTACATATAATTTTCCCATTATTATTCCTCCTTATGATTTAGCTTAAGCTCTCCAATAGTTAATGTCATTCCATTTTTCTTAAGTTTATTTACTATAATATTTCCATTCATTAAAACAACCGCTGGCTCAGATACAGCTCTAACTCCAACAGACTTTTCTACGAAATCACTACCTTTAAACTCATCTTGAACACTTTTAATCTCTTCTCTAGAAAATGTTTCAAATGGACAATTTAAAAAATTACTTAAATCTAAAATAGCCTTTTCTTCTTTTTTTAAATCTATTGATCCTATTTTAAAGACAGCCTTCTTATCAATATTTAATTTTTTTAATGAAGAATCCACAAAATCTATTAACTCTTCAGATGGAACACCTTTTCTACATCCTACTCCAAGTAATATATTTTTTCTTATTAACCTTAAAACTCCCTTAATATTTTCATCTTCACTTTTTTCTTTGTTAGTTATCCAAAGAGTATTATCTTTTAATGAATATGTACCTTCATAACCTAAAGGTAATTTAATTAAATTATCATCATCCATAAAATAAACTTTTTTGTTATTTACTAATCTAGAAGCCATATCTTTAGCTTTCTTTAAATCCTCTATAATAAGATTATTACTTTTAGCCACCATATCTGGCGCAACTTTATTTTGATTATCTGTAGCTGTAGTTATAACTGGAGTGTTATTCAATACTTTACTTATCTCTAAAGTTAATTCATTAGCACCACCAATATGTCCTCCAGCTAAACTTATAGTAAATTTATTGTTTACATCAACCACAACAATTCCTGGATCTTTATCTTTTTTTACTATAAAAGGGGTTATAGCTCTTACTGCAATCCCTGTTGAGCTTATAAAAATAATATTCTTACAAACTTCAAACATTTCTTTTGTAGCTCCTTTTAAAGAAAAATCTTCACATTTACTTTTATAGATTTTTTTAAAATTAATATTATTCTCTTCAAAAAAATTTTTAAGCTTATCTCCTATAAAGTCTCCTTTTTCAGTAACACTTATTATTCCAATCATATTTATTCAATTCCTTTTCTGAACATATGAGTAAAGTGTTTATCATAAAGAAGGCTCTTCTCATAATCACAGTCAATGAAATCTCCAACTAATATTTGAGCACATTTATTTATACCAGCTTCCTTAACCTTTTCTGATATATTCTCTAATGTTCCAACTATGATTTCTTGATCATCCCATGTTGCTCTTGAAATTACAGCTATAGGAACATCACCTCTTCCATATCCTCTTTTTAATTTTTCAACTACCTTGTCAATCATTGATATAGAAAGGAATAATGCCATAGAAGCTCCTATTGAAGCTAATTTTTCTAAATCTTCTTTCTCTGGTACTGGAGTTCTTCCTTCAACTCTAGTTAATATAACAGTTTGAGTTACTGATGGAAGAGTAAACTCCTTTTTTATAGCTGAAGCTGCTGCTGTAAATGAGCTTACACCTGGTACAACCTCATATTCTATATTAAACTTGTCTAACTCATCCATTTGTTCCTTAATAGCTCCATATATTGAAGGATCACCAGTATGAAGTCTTACTATTACCTTTTCTTTCCCATCATTTTCTTTTATAACATCAATTACCTCTTCTAAAGTCATTGAAGCTGAGTTATATATTTTAACTCCCTCTTTACAAACATCTAAATGTTCCTTACTTACTAAAGATCCTGCATATATTACAACATCTGCTTTTTCTAACAGATTTCTTCCTCTAACAGTTATTAAATCAACAGCACCTGGTCCTGCTCCTATAAAATAAAGCATTTTTATTCCTCCTTTTATCTACTTGCTAGTATTAAAGACATATAATCTCTATGATTTACAATTTCTTCTTTAGTTCTTAGGATTTTTTCACCTTCTCTACCTGCTCTACTAACTAGCACATAGTCAAATCCCTTTTCTTCTAGAACATCTATAACTTCTTCTTCTTTTTTATAAACTTTCATTATTACAACAAACTTTTCATCTTTTATATCCTTTACTCTAGCTGCTGGAAGAACAAGTAAAGGTTCATTACCTACAACTAATGTTCTATCAACTATACTAGCTGCAGCACAGAAAGATGTTATTCCTGGAATAGTTTTTACATGGAAACCATGATCTTCTACATAATTTAATAAATGTATATATGTACTATAAACATAAGGATCGCCTATAGTTAAGAAACTTACGTTTTTTCCTTCATTAAGTTTTTCTAAAATAAAGTCATAAGCCTCTTTAACTTTTAAATCTCTATTCTTTTTTCCCATTGGAAAATGTTTAACAGCTATTTCTGTTCCCTCTTTTATATATTCTTGAGCAGCGATTAATGCTATACTCTCTCCACCTTCTTCTGCACTTGGAGCTACTATAACATCACTATTTTCAATAGCCTTTACTGCCTTTACTGTTAACAATTCACTATCTCCTGGTCCTACACCTATTCCATATAATATTGCCATTAATTTTCCTCCTTAAACGCCTTAACAATAAAAATTGGATTATTGCTAATCATCATATATGTATTTTCTCTATTTTTACTTATGTTAACTAAAGAAATCTCTGTTTTATATCCTAATTCCTTTAAGATTTCTATAGCATTATACGCATTATTTAAAGTTATAAAGTTTAAAACTAAAACTCCATTCTCTTTCATAATTTCATCTGAAATATTTATAATCTTTTCAAGGCCCCCACCAGAACCTCCTATAAATATAGAATCAAAATAAGGAAGTTCATTGCTTTTTATTCTTTTAGAAAAAGTTTCCATGTGATAGATAGCATCTCCCTCTAGTAAAGTAACATTGTTACAATTAAACTTTTCTAAGTTTTCTTTAGTTACTCTTATAGCTTCCTCATCTCTTTCTATAGAAAAGACTTTCCCTTCTTCTATGAATTTAGATGCTTGTACTGTGATACTCCCAGTTCCACTTCCTATATCTAAAAAATTAGAATTTGTATCTAAATCTAGTTTGCTAATAGTAAGAATCCTAATATCCTCTTTTGTCATAGGACATTTTCCTCTAATAAACTCTGAATCCTTTATAAACTTCATACATCCTCCATACAGAATTCTATCTTTCAATTATAATTACAGATAAATTCTTATAATTTTTTCTAGCAATTTCTCTTGGACTTCCAATTGTTATGTTTTCATCTTCATATGAAAGATTTTCTCCAACATACATAGTACACTCTATAGAATTTTCTATTAACTTTTTACTTAGTTCATTTGGAGTATTCTTTTTATCAGTTAACCATATAGAAAGTTTGTTTTTTTTGACAACTTCTATAAAATTTTCTTCTCTTCCATGCATGCTTCCTACAAATGCATTATTCCAAGATTTATTTACTTTACATGTCAAATACTGAAAAGAACTTATTCCTGGAATAATAGAAATCTCTCCATCATAATTTTTTCCTATGTAATTCGTAATCCCATAAAAAGTAGGGTCTCCTGATGCAACAATTGAAATATCACTTTCTTTATTTTCATTTAAAAACTCTATTATTTCTTTTAAACTTTTTACACTTTTAAATCTTTCATAATTTATACTATTTAAAAACTTTAAGCTAGAAATTGCTCTTTCAAACCCAACTACATAATCACTTTTTTCTAATTCTTTAATAACCTTAGGAATTATATAGTCTTCATGGCCTGGCCCTAATCCTAGTATCTTAACCAATAGCCTTCATTCCCTTCTGATTTAAGTTTAATCAAACAAATTTGAATTTTTAGATTCATATAATAATTTCATTTCTTTTGATCCATAATACATAAGAATATTAAAATCTGCTTCACCATAAGCATATATATCTAATCTCTTTAATATTTTTTCTCCAATTCTCTCATATAACATTGGAAAATCATCTCCAAGAAGTCTTACAGCACCTTCACTTGTCTTTTCTTCTAAAACTTTTTTAACTAGTTCTAAGTCATATCCCATTAAAGTTAACTCTAAAGCTATAACCTCTAATCTTACATCTGAAACTCTACTATGTGTATTAAAACATCCAAAAGCAATCTTGCTTAACTTTCCTATATGACCTACTATGGTTAAATCCTTTATTCCTTGAGCTAAAGCACACTCTATAGAAAAACCTACATAATTAGATATAACAACTATATTATCATTTTTGTATCCTCTTTCTCTTAAGAATCTTTCTCCCATATTTCCAAATACAAATACAAGATCTTTATTATTTACGGCTTTTTGTCTTATTTCAATCCTAATAGATTCCTTTAATGCCTCTTCTGACATTGGATAAACTATTCCTGTAGTACCAAGTATTGATATTCCATCAACTATGCCTAATCTAGGGTTAAATGTTTTCTTAGCAATCTCTCTTCCTCTTGGAACGAAAATTGTTATTCTAACTCCCTTATCCTTAGGAAGAACACTTAAGACTTCTTTCTTTATCATTTCTCTAGGTACTGGATTTATAGCAGGCTGTCCTTTTTCTACAAAAAGACCCTCTTTAGTTACTACTCCAACACCTTCTCCTCCACATAGTTCAAAGCCTTCTTCAATTTCTTCTGCCTTTGCAAATATTTCAAGGCCTGAAGTGGCATCTATGTCATCTCCACCATCTTTTACTATGGAGCAAGAGATTGAATTCTTTTCAACCTTTATATCTTGTATTTCTAAATTAAGTTTTATATTTTTTGGAGTATCTATTTCTATAACACTTATGTCTTTTTTATGAAAAAGCATATAAGTGGCGGCTTTAGCCGCTGCTGCTGCACAAGATCCTGTAGTGTATCCACATCTAAGTTTCTTTCCTCCGCTTTCTATATACATTTCAAACATTTAGATTACCTTCTTTTATTACATATCTCTTTTATAATTCATATAAAGTAATGCATTTATTATAGCCGCTGCTACTGTACTTCCACCTTTTCTCCCCTTAACTCTTATATATGGAATTCCAAGCTCATCTAAATCCTCTTTGCTCTCACTAGCTCCTACAAAGCCAACTGGAACTGCTACTATAAGTTTTGGATTAGCTTTTCCTTCCTTAATAAGTTCTCTTAGCTTAAATAAGGCAGTTGGAGCATTTCCGAAAACAAATATATCTACATTTTCCTTTGCTGCAAGTTCAACCCCTGCCATTGATCTAGTTATTCCTTTTTCCTTAGCTAATTTAAATACCTCTTCTAATCCAACATAGCATTCAACTGATGAGTTTAATTCTTTTAAGGCTCTTTTATTCATTCCTGATAAAGCCATTGTTGTATCAGTATATATTTTAGCTCCAGATTTTAATGCAGAAACTCCTGCTTCTATAGCCCCTTTGCTTATTTCTATTAAATCTTGATATTCAAAGTCTGCAGTAGTATGTATAACTCTTTTTACTATTTGTAATTCCTCTTCTGAAAAATTATGTTCATGCATTTCAGAACCTATAATTTCAAAACTTCTTTTTTCAATTCCCATAGGGCTTTTCATATAATTCATTATTTCATTTCCCTTCTATGTTTCTTCTTTTTAGTTTCTCCAAGTCCTTTATATGTACCATTAATAACATCATTAATTCTATCTATGTATAAATTTCCAAACTCTTCGTATTCCCCTAATCCTTTTAAGACAACATTGGCTTTTATTCCTTCACTTTCAAATCTGCTCTTCCATGAATCTTCTTCATCTGAAGCCATATCATTTTTAGCATGATCTCCAGCCACAACCATTAAAGGAATTATTGTTATCTCTTTTATATTTTTCTTCTTAACTTTCTTTAAGACATTTGAAAAATTAGGATATCCCTCTACAGTTCCTACAAAAACATCTTCATAGTCCTTATCTATTAAAACAGATTGTAAACATCCATAAACAGCATTTGATGGATGAGCACTACCATGTCCAACAAATACACATGGAGAATTATTTTCTATTACCTCTTTCATTGTATCTACAAAGTATGAATAATCATCTGGACCTGATTCAAAGCCTTCATAATAAAATATTGGTCTTCCTGTCTCTATCTTTTTAAAACATGATTCATATTCCTTTACCATATGCTTTATATAATCAAACTCTTCTCCTGGAATAATATGAAGTGGTTGAACAATAACTTCCTCATATCCATCCTCTGCTAATTTTTTTAAAGCATCTTCTGGAAATAGTATATTCATGTCATATTTTTCTTTAATCTTTCTTACTATCATATGTGATGTAAAACTTCTAAAAATATCATATTCTTTAAAACTCTCTTGTATTGAATCTTCTATTTTTTTAATAGAATTGTTTAAAGCATCTAAATGACTTGTTCCAAAACTTACAACTAATATAGCTTTCTTCATGTTTCACCTCTAAAATTTTTTAAATAAGTTTATGTTTTAAAGTAGTATTGGTCTTAAATAAAACTATAACACTCTCTTAATGACTAGCTAAAGTAAACACCTATCTAAAACATAACTAAAAATAAAAAGCATCTGTGTTACCAAGAACCAGATGCTTAAAAATCAAAGTAATTATTCCTCAAAATTATGAACAAATAAGTCCTAACATCTTCCCTCCGAAGTTTAGTGCATAATTTCTAGGCAGGTATCCTGACTTAAGGCTTATCCTCATTTCTCCCTTCCCAATAAAAAATCAGTGGTAATTAGAAACTTGTATCCTATTACAGTAGCGGGGGCTGTAGTGGCTTTTAACCACTTTCCCTTTTAATTAAGTAAATTAAACCTAAAAATATTAAATTATTATTTTTTCTTCATTATAATATATAATCTTAATTATTTCTACATTCTTTAAATTTCTTATTTTTTTGTATTTGTAGTATAATTAAGATGTTAATTTTTTCTTAGCACATTAAGGGGATAAAGGTTAAATTTGTTTTATATTTGGCTTTTATGTTATAATTCAATAATACAGGATGAAATACACTTAAGTTGTGGACAGTTTACTAAAAGGAGTGTACTTTATGCAAAAAAGACTTTTATCAGCATTAATAGCAATGACTATAAGTATTTCAACGACTCAAGTAGTTTTTGCTGATACAGTAAGTGATAAGAAATCAACTATACAAGAAAATAAAGTAAAGTATGAACAATTAGATAATGAGGTTATGTCTCTTAATTCTCAAGTATCAAAACTCAACAATGAGATTGAAGAGTTAAATACTAAATTAGCAGATAATCAAACCAAAATGAAAGATACTGAGGAAAACTTAAAAGAAACGGAAAGTAAAGTAAGCACTTTAAAGACCGAAATAGATCAAAAACAATCTGTTTTAGGTAAAAGAATGCGTGCTATGTATAAAAGCAAAGATTCAATGAATCCGCTAGTTTTTCTTCTTAAATCTGAAAACTTATCAGATTTAATAACAAGAATAGATGCTTTAGCAAGGGTTACAGCCTTAGATAAAAATCTTATAAACGATCTAGATACCCAAAAAGATTCTCTCAATAATGATATTAAAAAATTAGAAAGAGATAAGGCTGAGCTTAAGGAATTAAAAAGTTCCACTGAAGAATCTCTTAAAACACTAGATAGTAAAAAAGCGGAAGAGCAAAAGAAAATTGCTGAGTTAAATAATCAAAAGGAAGCTGTTTTAGGAATAATTAAAGAAAATGAAATGTCTTTAATTTCTCATTCTGTTTCCGTTATAAACTCTTCCTCATCAATTAGCGAGCTTGAAAGTGCAATAAGCACATTGAATCAATTAATCCCACAACTTAATATTGATTCAGTAAAAGATACAGCAAATAATTCTGTACAAGCTGCAAAAAATAAAATTGAATCTATAAAAGCTGAGGAAGCGGCTAAAAACAGTAGTAATAATAATTCTTCAGCTAATTCAAATAACAATAATGAAAATAATAATTCTAACCAACCTAGTGATGGTAAATATAAAAAAACACTTTCCGTTGAAGCTACAGCATATACTGGCGGAACATTAACCGCTATGGGACTTAAACCTGTAAGAGATCCAGGTGGAATAAGCACAATCGCTGTAGACCCTAGTGTAATTCCATTAGGTTCAAAGGTGTACATCCCTGGATATGGTTATGCCATAGCATCAGATACAGGAGGAGTTATTAAAGGAAATATAATAGACCTTTATATGAACTCTCATGATGACTGTACATCTTGGGGAAGACGTCAAGTTACATTACACATAGTTGCCTATCCTGGTGAATGGTAAAACAAAAAAGATAAGACACTTTTGTCTTATCTTTTTTTTAATCTCCTACCAAAATTATTAAAAACTTTTAAAAAGAAAAAAATTGCTAAAAAGGCTACTATAGCCATAATAACTGTAATAATAAAGTTTAATATATCCTTAAAGCTTAATCCAACACCTGTTAAAAATTCTCTAAATTTTATACTTATCTTAAAAAATCCCCATAAAATTAAACTTCCTACAATTCCTACAGAGGCTGAAGTCAATCCAATTTTTGATTTTTTAAATAAGCATACTACTCCTATTAAAGCAAATGTTATTATTATGAAAATAAACTTCCAATCTAAAATATCCAAGGTTTTCATTCTCCTAAACATACTTTCATTATTATATTACTTAACAGAAGTAGTTATTATTACTTTATTGTTTCAAACTTTTTAATTATTTCCCATTAAACTTATTGTTTTTCATGTTTTCTATTAAAGATTTATCTAATTTAAAATATCTCTTTAACCTCCTTTATAAAAGCATTTTTTAATAATTGTATGGCAGAAATATTTATTAAAATAAAAGGAGTCAAAAGACTCCTTTTATCTACTATGATTAAATTCTAAATACCAATTAATTTTAAACTTCTATTTCTTCTAATTTGCAAATACAGGCACTTCAAATGTAAAGTTATTTTCTAAATATAAATCTTCATAACTACTCATAATATCAGCTATACCTGATGCATACCATGGAGTCGTTGCATATTGATGCCACATATTAGCTATATTTTGATTATACCTCATTTTATAAAGTGTATTTTGTTCATATGTTGAACTATGAACATAATTTGCAGAAACAAATGCTGCTGCTCCTTTTATAGCACTTTCAATACTTGTCCAACCTCTATTATAAGCATATGTTGTTCCTAATATTAATGCTCTATTAGGGAATGCTGAAGAATTATCCTTAGCTCCTATTCCAAATAAATTATAAACTGTAACTGGTCTTGATAGAGGTATCATTTTATATCCTATTAATTGACCATAACTGTTGTATATAGGCTTACTTTCATCTGCAATTTCAGTAATAGTTACTCCTCTAGCAAGCTTACTTGTTCCATTACCTGTTTCATGTAAACACTGAGCAACTAAGTATATAGGGTCTATATTATATGCTCTAGCAGCATCAACAAAAGCTTTTCCCTGACCAGTTAAAATACCTTTATTATTTAACCTACTACTTAATCCACTTACATTAACAGATCTAAATCTATCAATTCTTAAGAATTGTAATTTATTAGTAGCTTTTGCTGGATTTATATATTTTTCAAATTCAGCATATGAATAATTTGATGGATTACTTTTCTGTTGCATTCTAATGTATTCATCAAGAGATACCCCATATGGTGTTTTTGCTGCATCTCCCAAATCTAATCCTGGATTGACATTTGAATTTCCATCAAAAATATTTATATAGTTCTTAGATGCATATGCTTCTTGTCCCTTGTAGTTTATTTTGTAGAATCCATTTTCTTCTCCTAGTATTACAACACTTTCTCCACTATTTAAAATTCCAACGATTTGAGATGAGGTATTAGCTTCTTTTCTTACATTTAATCCATTAGATGCCGTTACAATTCCTGTTTTTTTAGTTTCTTCTGGTTTACTTGGTTGCTCTGGAGTTGTTGTATTTCCTTCGTCATTAACATCTTTTATGTATTCTTTTGCAACATATCCATATGAACCTTTATATTCTATCTTATAGAAGGAACCATCTTCTCCTACTATTGTTA
>WNVL01000018.1:0-48660 GCA_034421775.1 Clostridium perfringens
AATATTATTCCTCCTACAAAACAAACATTTATTTAATTTCAATTTATAATCATAATTTAAAAGTCTTTATTATTAAGTCATTTCTTGTTGATGTTTTATCTTTATCAACCTTATGTTATTATTATATAATAATAATTATTAATTAGCAATAGTTATTTTTAATTTTTTTAAATTTTTATCAAAACTATGTTTTAAATTAATTTTTAAATAGAAATATAAGGATCTCTTAATGAACGATACTTTGCAAAATTATGCTAGATTTTAAGAGCTGATTAAAATCAACAATAATCTAAAATAAAGCCTTATAAAAATAAGAAGCACTTTTAGAAAGTGCTTCTTATTTTAAACATAGTTTAAAATTAATATTCTATGTTATTTATAGCTTCTACTAAGTCATCTAAATTTATTCCGTGAACTATAGCAGCCTCTTCTAATGTTTCAGCTTGAGCTGATGGACATCCAACACATCCCATACCGAAGCTCATTAATACCTCTGCAGCTGTTGGCATTTTTCTTATTATTTCTCCGATAGTCATATCTTTAGTTATCATAACTAACTACACCTCTCTTAACTAAACTTAAATTAAAAATTATATTTTTAATTATACTCTCTCCAAATTTCAAAGGCAAGTGTTTTACTCTGAATTATCCTTTTAAAATTAAGACTCTTATTATATATAATTTTCTATATTTAATTTTTCTATTATATCTTTTATCACTACTCTATCTGGTGGATTTATATTTTCTAAGCTAGGAAATTCGTCTTTATAGAAAAATACAGCCTCTGCACTTTCCTCTTTATCTAAAATAATCTCTCCTTCATAATCATTTGTAAGGAAGATAGAAGAAGCATTATAAATTTCATCTCCATTAGGATATTTATTGTAACAACTTTCACCAGAATAAATATTAAATAAATTTAGACTTTTAATCCTAAGACCTACTTCTTCATATGCTTCTCTAATAGCAGCCTCTTGAAAGCTTTCTCCTAACTCTAAACTTCCACCAGGAAGGCCCCATTTCTTATTATCAGTTCTTTTTTGTAATAATATTCTTCCTAACTTATCTATTATTACAACACCCGCTGAACACATTATAAGCGGCCTATGTGGATTAGGAAGCTCTTTTCTTAAATCCATTATATATCCCATACAACTCTCCTCTTAACCTTAAAATATATTTTTTCTATTTTAAATCAGTTTAGAAATATTATACCTTAAAATTAAATCTATATTTTAAGGTAATACTAACTTTTTATATTAAACTGTGAAAATATTTTTCAAAGAAAAATAAAAAATAGCTTAAAATTATTTAATCTTAAGCCATTTTCTAATTAGTTATTTGTTAGTATTATTAAAGCTCTTCTCTTACTCTTATAGTTTGATTTCTCTTTGGTCCAACACCAACTATAGAAACCTTAGTTCCTGTGAACTCTTCTATTCTTCTTAAGTAAGTTTTAGCGTTCTCTGGTAATTCATCATAGCTTCTTGCTTCAGCAACTTCTTCGCCCCAGCCTTCGAACTCTTCATATATTGGTTTACATCTAGCTAAATCTTCTAAACTAGCTGGGAAGTAGTCTATAACTTTTCCATCTAATTCATATCCAACACACATTTGTATTTTATCTAATCCAGCTAATGTATCTATTTTAGTTACTACTAATGAAGTTAATCCACAAACTCTTGTAGTAGTTTTTAATATAACAAGGTCTAACCAACCACATCTTCTTGATCTTCCTGTAGTTACTCCATATTCATGACCTTTTTCTCTTATCCATTCACCAGTTTCATTTTCAAGCTCTGTTGGGAATGGTCCTTTACCAACTCTTGTAGTATAAGCTTTAGCTATACCAACAGCATTAGTTATCATATTTGGACCTATACCTGCTCCACTTGGAACTCCACATGAAGTTGTGTTTGATGATGTAACATATGGGTAAGTTCCATAATCTATATCAAGAAGCATTCCTTGAGCTCCTTCAAATAATACATTCTTATCAGCTTGGATAGCATTATATATTTCAACTGAAGTATCTTTAACATATGGTCTTAATCTTTCAGCAAATGCCATATATTCATTGTATATTTCATCGAAGTTTAATTCTTCTCCACCTAATAATTTGATGTATCCATTTTTCATTTCGATGTTTATTCTTAATTTTTCAGCAAAAGAATCTTTGTGCATAAGGTCACAAACTCTTATTCCTGATCTTTCATATTTATCTGTATAACAAGGACCTATTCCTTTGCAAGTAGTTCCTATATCATTTTTTCCTCTAGCTTTTTCTTTTAACTTATCTAAAGTTATGTGGTATGGCATTATAAGATGTGCTCTATCACTAACTATTAATTTCTCTGGAGTTACTTTTACTCCTAAGCCTTCTAAATAATCTATTTCTGTAAATAGTGCTTTAGGATCTACTACAACACCATTTCCTATTACGTTTAATTTCTCGTCATGTAATATTCCTGAAGGTATTAAGTGTAACTTATATTGTTTATCTTCAACTTCAACTGTATGTCCAGCGTTATTTCCTCCTTGGAATCTAACAACTACTTCTGCCTCTTCTGCTAAGTAATCTGTCATTTTTCCTTTTCCTTCGTCTCCCCATTGAGCTCCTAATACAACAAATGCTGACATTTTTATTTCCTCCTTATAAAAAGAACATTAACATTCTTTTTTTATAAACCATAACGGTTAATCAACTTTTTCCAAGTAGACAACGTTCGTATTTATAGGTACTTTTGCTATAAATTTCATTGTCCTATACCATATTAACAGAGTAAAACTCTTAGGTCAAGGCAATAAAAACGAATATTTTAACATATTTTTGTCAATAAAATTCAGTTTATTGAATTTGATTAAACATTATTTAATTAAATAATATTTCTTCGTCAAATTTCTCATTAATAAGATTAAATTCACTTATTATTTATTCTTAACAATAAACTAATTTTTTAGTAAATAAATTTTTATATTTGCTGAAAAATGATTAAACTACTAATAAAATTATTGCTATTAAATTTAAGTTAAAACTTTCAATTAAAGAAGAAAAAAATGTTATACTATAATTAATAAAATACTTACATAATTAGAGAATAAAATATCTTATTTTATTATATATAACAAAGGAGAATAAAAATGAATACATATGGTGTTTTCGATATCCTTGGCCCAATTATGATTGGTCCATCTAGCTCTCATACAGCAGGTGCTGCAAGACTTGGAAAAGTAGCTAGAGCAATTTGTGGTAAACCAATGAAAAAGGTTACTTTTCTTCTACATGGTTCTTTTGGAAAAACCTACAAGGGCCATGGTACAGATAAAGCTTTAGTTGCTGGTATCCTTGGAATGGAACCTTCTGATACAAGACTTAGAAACTCTTTAGAAATTGCAGAAGAAAATAATATTGAAATAGAATTTAAAGAAGCTGACTTAGGTGATGTACACCCTAATACAGTTAAGTTTATAATTGAAGATATTGATGGTATTTTCCATGAAATAGTTGGTTCATCAATTGGTGGTGGAAGTATTAAAATCACTGAAGTAAATGGAAGTATTGTTGAATTTACTGGTGAATATCCAACATTAATAATTTCACATAAAGATGTTCCTGGAGCTGTATCTAAGGTAACAGCTATAGTTTATGAGCATAATGTTAACATCGCCTTCATGAAGGTATTTAGAACAGAAAGAGGAAAAGCTGCAAGAATGGTCTTTGAAATGGATAATCCTCTTACTAAGGACGTTATTGATGAAATAAAAAAGGTTGAAGCTGTTGAAAACCTAGTTGTTATAAATCCAGTAAAGGAGGAAATATAAATGCTTGCAAGAAATGGTGCTGAATTATTAGAAATATGTAGAGAGAATAATTTCTCCTTAGCTGAATATGCAATTCAACATGAAATGGAAAGTAAAAACTGTACTAGAGAAGATGTAATTAAAGGTATGGAAAAAGTTCTTCATGTTATGAAAGAGGCGGCTAATGAAGGTCAAGAAAAAAAAGTTTATTCCGTCAGTGGATTAATTGGTGGAGATGCTTATAAATTAAGAAAATACTTAGAAAAAGGTAACACTTTAACTGGTAATGTTATGGTTGGAGCTATGGCTAGAGCTTTATCTTGCTCTGAAGTAAATGCTTCTATGGGAAGAATAGTGGCTTGTCCAACAGCTGGTTCTTGTGGAATATTACCTGCTGTAATCCTAACTGTTGGTGAAAGATTAGAATTAAGTGATGAAGAGCTTATTCAAGGATTATTAGCTTCTTCTGCCGTAGGGATGATTATTGCTCAAAATGCTACTTTAGCAGGTGCTGAAGGTGGATGCCAAGCTGAATGTGGATCTGCAGCCGCCATGGGTGCTGCTGCCACTGTAGAAATGATGGGTGGTACTCCAGAAATGGCTCTAGATGCTGGTGCCATCGTCCTTAAAAATATTCTTGGACTTGTTTGTGATCCAGTAGCAGGCTTAGTAGAAGTACCATGTGCCAAGAGAAATTTTGCTGGGGCTGTTAGTGCTTTAACTACCGCAGACCTAGTTATGGCAGGCGTTCATAGTAAAATACCTTTTGATGATACAGTTGAAGCCATGTATAGAGTAGGAAAATCACTTCCTGCTGCCTTAAGAGAAACAGCTTTAGGTGGCTTAGCTATCACTAAAACTGGTCTTGAATTAAAAGAAAAAGTTTTTGGTAAAGATAAATAAATTATTATTTATGAGCATATATTTTTATATGCTCATTTTTTATTTTAAATTAATATTCTAAAAAATACTTTAAATACAGTTCTATTTAAAGTAAAACATATTTTTAAATTTTATTTTAAAAGCTATAAGTAAATTATTGACATTTCTTACAATAATATTGTAAGATTAACTTGTAATAACATCATTACTTATGATGATTTTTATTTTAATCAACTGGTAATGACAACATGATGAATGGGGTGAGAATTATGAATAAAGTTTTCGGTTTTACACAAGAAGAATTAAAAAGCTTAAAAGCTATCTATACAGCTAATGAAATATATCAACAACCTGAACTATGGAAAGAAACTTTAAGTATAGTTGAAAATAATAAACAGGCTATTATTGATTTCTTAGATAAAAATTTAAACAAGAAAAATTTAAGAATAATTTTAACTGGAGCAGGAACTTCTGCTTATGTTGGAGATACTATTTACCTTTACTTAGCTAAAAAATTAAGTAAAAGAGTTGAAGCCATTGCTACAACAGATTTTGTATCAAATCCAGATGAATATATTGATGAAAATTCAGCTACAATACTAGTTTCTTATGCTCGTTCTGGGAACAGTCCAGAAAGTGTTGGAACTTATGATTTATTTGAAAAGAAAGTTCCAAACTTAGCACATATAGTTGTTACTTGTAATAAAGATGGTCAACTTGCTAAGAAATCTCAAGAAAAAGAAGGAAACTTAGTTTTATTAATGCCAGAAAAATCAAATGACAAGAGTTTCGCTATGACAAGCTCATTTACTTGCATGACATTAGCCACTCTACTTTTATTTGATATAGCAAACCTAGAAAAAAACAAAGAAATTGTCAATGAATTAGTTACTAATGGACAAGCTTCTCTTGATAAGCAATGGGAAGCGGCAAAAGAAATCTCTGAATTAGGTGCTGAAAGAATTGTTTATGTTGGTTCTGGTGCTTTAAAAGGTCTTTGTCATGAAATGGCTCTTAAAAACTTAGAATTAACTTCTGGTAGACAAGTTACTGTTTGTGAATCAATATTAGGATTCAGACATGGTCCTAAATCAATAATAAATGATAATACTTTAGTTATATTCTTATGCTCTACAAATGATCATACAGCTCTTTATGATTATGACCTAATAAAAGAGGTTTATAGTGATGAAGGAACTCAAAAGGTTGCTGTTTTAAGCTATTTAGATAGAGAAAATCTTAAAGAAATTTCTCATAACTATATATCAGCTAATGGCTCAAAATTAAATGATACATTTGTAGCATTTAACTATATAATCTTTGGACAAATGATTTCTTTATTCAACTCTTTAAGACTTGGAATTTCTCCTGATAATCCAAGACCAGATGGAACTGTTAACAGAGTTGTTCAAGGTGTTATAATTCACGAATATGAGAATAAACTTAATTCAAAAGAGGTTCTCACTAACTCTTAATTCTATTAAAGATTAATTAATTGAAATAAGTGCTAAAAGAGCAATTGGTGTAAAGTGGTTAACTATTAAAATAAATTAATTTATGAGAGGTGTTTTTTATGAATAAAATTAAATCTACTAAGGATATGCTTATAAGAGCGCAAAAAGGAGGATATGCTATTCCTGCTTTTAACATACACAATCTAGAGACTTTTCAAGTAGTTGTTGAGACTGCTGCTGAGCTTAACTCTCCTGTTATAATTGCAGGTACTCCTGGAACTATCGATTACGCTGGTCCAGATTATATAGTAGCTATGGCTGAAGTAGCCTCACAAAAATATAACATTCCAATAGCAATCCATCTTGATCACTTTGAAGATACTGAGCTTATAAATAGCCATATATTAACTGGATTTAAATCTTGCATGATAGATGCTTCTCATCACTCATTTGAAGACAATGTAAATATAGTAAAGAAAGTTGTGGACTTTGCTCATAGATATGATGCTACTGTTGAAGCTGAACTTGGTAAACTTGTTGGAGTTGAGGATGACTTAGTAGTAGATGAAAGTGACGGAGCTTATACAGATCCTGATGCAGCTTTAGACTTTGTTGAAAGAACAGGTATAGATTCACTTGCTATAGCAATAGGAACTGCCCATGGATTATATAAAGGAACTCCTAAACTTGATTTCGATAGATTAGTTAAAATTAGAGAAAAAGTATCTGTACCTCTAGTTCTACATGGTGCATCTGATGTTCCAGATGAATTAGTTAAAAAGGCTATAGAGCTTGGAATATGTAAAGTTAATGTTGCTACAGACTTAAAAATTCCATTCTCAGATGCAGTAAAAAAATATTTTAACGACAATCCAAAAGCTAATGATCCAAGAAAATATATGACTCCTGGTAAGGATGCTATGAAAGAAATAGTTAAACACAAGATTCTTCTTTGCGGTAGCAATGGTAAAGCCTAATTCTTTAATTTAAGGAGGTTTTAAAGTGTTACACCCAATGAAAGATATAATAAGAAAGCAAAAGAATGGAATACCAGCTGGTATCTACTCTATTTGTTCTTCTAATAATTATGTTATTGAATCAGCTATGGAAAGTGCTTTAGAAAATAATGAATGCTTACTTATAGAAGCAACTGCTAACCAAGTTAACCAATTTGGTGGTTATACTGGTATGAAGCCAATAGATTTCAAAGAATTTGTTTTTGAAATAGCTGATAAAGTTGGTTTTCCTAAAGATAAAATAATATTAGGTGGAGATCATTTAGGTCCTCTAGTTTGGAAATCACTTGATGAAGATACTGCTATGAATTATTCAAAGTTTTTAATAAGGGAGTATGTTCTAGCAGGATTTACAAAAATACACATAGATACTAGCATGCACATTGGGAATGACATGAAATCTGGCAAGTTTGGTGATGAAGTCATAGCCGAAAGAGCTGCTATACTTTGCGAAGTGGCAGAAGATGCTTTTAATCTTTTACTTAAATCTGATAAAGATGCCATGCATCCTGTTTATGTAATAGGTAGTGAGGTTCCTATACCAGGTGGTGGACAAGATGAAGAGGAAGAAGAACTTCAAGCAACTAAACCAAACGACCTTGAAACTACAATAAAAACATTTAAAGATGCGTTTACTGATCATGGGCTTGAGAAAGTATTTAATGAAGATGTAATTGCAGTGGTTGTTCAACCTGGAGTTGAATTTAATGGAGATACAATTTGGGAATATAATAGAGAAAAGGCATCTACATTATCTGAAACTTTAAAAAAATATCCAACGCTTATTTTTGAAGCTCACTCAACAGACTATCAAACTCCATATGCTCTAAAAGAATTAGTTGAAGATGGCTTTGCAATATTAAAAGTTGGACCTGCTCTAACCTTTGCTTTAAGAGAAGGATTATTTGCTCTTAGCTGTATAGAAGATGATTTATTCTCAAGAGATGAAAATATAGAACTTTCTAACTTTAAAACAATCTTAGATTATATAATGGTTAAAGAGCCAGATAACTGGAAAAATCATTATAAAGGTAGTGGAAATAAAATTAAATTTGAAAGAAAATATAGCTTCTCTGATAGATGCAGATACTATCTTCCAAATTCAGAAGTTGATTACTCATTACACAAAATGTTATCAAACCTTAATTCAACTGAAATTCCACTAGCTCTTATAAGTCAATATATGCCTACTCAATATAAGAAAATAAGATTAAACCAATTAAAAAATGATGCTGAATCTTTATTAAAGGATAAAGTTAAAGAGTGTATTGATGACTATACTTTTGCAACTCAATACTCACTTGAAGAAGATTTAGTTCACATATAATCTTAAAATAAAAACCACAGAGATATTTCTGTGGTTTTTTAATAATTTAGCTCTTTCTTTTATTAATATTCCTCTAATACTACAGTATATTCAAATTTATCTCCTCTTGAAACACTTACTGTATATTCTATAACCCTATTATTTTCAAATGTTACTCTTTCAATCCTCATTGCAGCTGTACCGTCTTCTACATTTAATATCTTAGAATCACTCTTTGATATTAGTATTGGTTTAAAACTCTCCTTAGCCTTAGTTAGGCTAACATTATAAACCTCTCTGAATATATCATACATAGGCTTTTCTTGAAGCATTTTTTCTTTTAAATCTAAAAATCTATACTCAGGCAAATAAGTAAACTCTAACATCATTGGAATATCATCAGCTATTCTCAATCTTAATATTTTATATACCTGTGAATTTTCATCTACCCTTAACTTCTCCGCAATCTTCTCATCAGCTTTTATTAAATCAAAAGATAATATTTCAGAAGATGGATTCTTACCAAGTTTTCTCATTTCTTCTGTAAAACTATAAAATTTTAATAATTGCTGCTTATAAACCTTAGGAGATACAAAGGTTCCTTTTCCATGAACCTTGAATACATACTCTTTTCTTTCTAACTCTCCAATAGCTTGTCTAGCTGTTGTTCTACTAACATTATATTGATCACATAATTCCCTTTCAGATGGCAATTTATCATTTTCCTTAAGTTCTCCCCTATTTATAAGATCAATTAGCTCAGTCTCTAATTGATGGTATAGAGCTATGCCTCTGCTTCTCTTAAACATTCTTCCACCCCTAATTTCTAATAATACTATTATAGTGTTATCATATTTATTCTTTTTTTTCAATATTTTTCTTTATAAAACATAAACTCACAGCATATAAGATACTGTGAGTTATTTAAAAAATTATTATTTTCAATTTTATAGAACCTTAGAGATACAATATCTTTCAACTGTTATAGTAACATTCTTTGCTTTATCTATTACAACCTCTATAGTTTCTTTGTTAACCTTTGAAACCTTTCCATGTATTCCACTATTTAAAACGACATTTGATCCTGCTTTTAAATTGCTTTGTTGCTCTATTATTTTGACTTTATCTTTATTAACTCCTCTAAAGCTCACAATATACCAAACTAAAAATATTGCTACTAATACTAATAAAATAATCATAAAAGTTTTCATTGGTCTCCCCACTTTCTTATACGTTTAATAATTCTCTTACGCTACAAACACTATCTTTTCCATCATTTTTTATCTTTTCAACTAACTCTTTTATGTTTCCAACACAATCTCTTTCCATTGTTGCTGTGACAACCATAGGTAGGTTAACACCTGTAATTACTTCTACTGTCTCTGACTTATATAAGTTTAAAGCTGATTGATTCATTGGAGTTGCTCCTAATAAATCTACAAGAATTACTACTCCATCACCATCATTTAGCTCAGTGATTGTTTCTCCTAGTTCCTCTCCAAAACTTTCAGCATCTTGTCCTCTTTTTAAAGATACTATTTGAAACTTTTCTTGAGTTCCACATATCATATCTATTGCATCAAAAATTCCTTTTGCCATTTCTCCATGAGTTGCTACTAATACCCCTATCATTTTTTTCTCCTCCTAAAAACCGCTATTTATTAATAGAGTTTCCACCTAAACTAGATGGAAACTCTTAAATTTAAACTAAATATACTTATTTAACTATTATGCAACTATTCCCAAAGCACCTAAAGCAGTGAATACTACGAACATACATATAACTATTTTAACTGGGCTCCATTTCTTATTTCTTAATAAGTGGAATACTCCAACAACAGCTAAAACTGAAAGTAGTTTAGGGAATAATTTATCTAAAGTATCTTGAAGAATAAATTCATATCCTCCAAAGTTAGCTTGAATTGGAGTTGTGATGTTGATTATTGAACCAACCATACCACCAACAACTACTAGTCCCAAGATTCCAGCTCCAAAAGTAACTTTTTCCATAATACCTGCTGAGCTTGTAGCTAAGTCAGCACCTTTTTGGTAACCTAATCTTATAAGATTCCATTTAACAAATAAGTTCCAACCTATGAATATAACTTGTGTTATGACAAGGGCTATTAAAGCACCGGTAAAATCTTCAGTTAAAGCCATAGATGCTGGTATAGATATTAGTAATGGTCCTAAGATTGCAAACATCATACTATCTCCGATACCTGCTAAAGGTCCCATCATACCAGTTTTGATACCTCTTATAAGGTCTGGATCAGCTTTTTGTTCCTCTAAAGCAGCAACTATACCCAAGATAACTGTCGCACCATAGTTAGGACAAGTATTAAAGAACTCCATGTGTCTAGTTAAAGCGTTTTTCATGCCCTCTGGATCATCTTTATAAACTTTCTTTAATATTGGTGATATAGAAATAGCAAATCCTAAGGCTTGCATTCTTTCATATGACCAAGAAACTTGTAATAATAAATGGTTTAAAAAGACCTGCCATAAATCTCTTTTCGTTATTTTAGATTCCATTAGAATTCGCCTCCTATCTGATCAAAATCTGCATCATTATCTACTTTAGTACCTTCATTTTTGTAATATAATCCAACGTAAATAACAGCAGTTATAAGACCTACTAAACCAACTGCGATCATTGGTAAGTTTAAGAAACATACTAAAATAAATCCCATGATAGCAAAGTACCATTGCTTAGTTATTGGTAAGTAGTTTAATAATATTGCGACCCCTAATGCTGGCATTGCATGACCTGCAGCAGCGAATCCATTAGTTAACCATACAGGAACTTTCTCTATGAATGCAGTTGCAACCTCTGAACCAAAATATGCCCCTACGAAAACAGGTATTGCTCTTGATAATCCCCATGGAACTGATCCAAATAAATGCCATCTCCACATGCCTTTTAAGTTTCCTTTTGCAGCATGTGCATCTGCTTTATGAGCACAAATTCCAGTAGATAATCTTGCTAATACATCTAGGTATGATCCTAATAAAGCTATCGGAACTCCTAATGCGATACCACTTTCATAACTTCCTGTTAAATGTCCAAAAGTAACACCTAGAATAGCTCCAGTAGTATAGTCTGGAACAACAGCTCCACCGTATGAGTGAACACCTAGAGACATCATCTCTAAAGTAGCACCAACGAATAGACCAGTGTTTATATCTCCTAAGATAAGACCTGCTCCAACACCAGCGATTAATGGTCTATGCCATAAACCTAAGTAAGGACCTAACATCTCATTGATACTTAGGAAAGCCCACACAGAGAGTAGTAATATCTGTATAATTCCTATTTCTTGCATAAACATATCCCCCTAATTATTAAATTGTATAATTCCCTTAAAATTAATTATTAAAAACTTCTACTAATGGTTTAATGTCCTGTTTTGAATCTGTCGGAATCATTTGGAAGTAGCAATTAACATTCTTAGCTAATAAACTTTTTAATGCTTCAAATTCAGGCTCTGTAACAAATAACTTTTCACTTAATTTTTTTGAATTTGGTTTATGGGTCATGTTACCCACATTTAAATCCATGTGCTTTAATCCACCCTCATAAAGTCTGTTAGCATCTATCACATCCTTAACCAATAAAAAGACTCTCTCATTAGGAGCTAGTCCTCTATTTAAGTATGCAATAACCTTATCAACTGGTTGCATTGATAATCTTACCTGCTTTGGAGCAGCTAATTTTAGTATTGCTTGTTGATTAGGATCACTTGCTACCATATCATTAGCAACTATGATATGATTTGGATTTGTCATTTTAGACCAAGCTAAAGCAACTTGTCCATGAATTAATCTTCCATCAACTCTAAAATGTACTATTGGCATTTTCAATCCCCCTTTACTCTTGTTTTAATATATATATATGCTAATAGACAACTAGTAATACATCTTTGTAAGTATTTCATGTTGTTATTACCATTTCCTTATATTTCCATTTTAAAACTTTTAATATCTTTATGCAATAGTTTTCAATATAATTTTATTTTAATTTTTTGTTATTTTATTGATAATTTTTACAATAAAAGTAATAAAATCAAAATCATTGTAACATCATATAAATTAATATAAAATAAAAAAACTCCTAGAATCTCTAGGAGTTTTTGTAGGAGTTTTATTATGTTTATTTGTTATGTTTGTTTATGTTTGTTTGTGTTTATCCAGTTCATGAATAATAATCAATCTCTAATTGATAATGATTATCATGATTAAATTATATATATTTTTTTATTTTTTGTCAATAAAAACATTACATTTTTTTAGATTTTTCTGCACATTTTTTCATTGCACTCATTACAGAACTTCTAAATCCGTTTTCTTCTAATTCTAAAACAGCTTCAATTGTTGTTCCTCCTGGTGAACAAACATTGTCCTTTAATTTAGCTGGATGCTCTCCTGTTTCTAAGATCATTTTAGCTGAACCTAATACTGATTGAGCTGCTAGCTTATAAGCTTTCTCTCTAGTTATTCCTTCTCTAACAGCAGCATCTGCCATAGCCTCTATAAACATATAAACATATGCTGGTGATGATCCGCAAAGAGCTACAAATCCATGGAAATCTTTTTCGCTTAATACCTCACACTTTCCAAAGGCATTAAATATATTCGTAACTTCTGTTAACTCTTCTTCACTTACTAATTCATTAGGGCAAATAGCACTCATTGCTTCACCTACTAAAGCTGGTGTATTAGGCATAGTTTTAACTATTTTAGTTTCTTTATTGAACCATTTCTCAACATCACTTAAATTGATACCAGCAGCAATAGTAACAATAACTTTATTTAAACCTATACAGTCTCTTATTTCTTTTATTACTTTTTCGTACATATATGGTTTAACAGCAAGAAATATTATGTCGCTATTACAACAAACTTCTTTATTATCAAGAGTTGTGTTTATTCCTAAGCTTTCACTTATTCTTTTAGCACTTTCTTTTTTTGAACATGAGGCTATGATATCTTCTTTAGCAACAATACCTGATTTTAATATTCCACCAACCATAGCACTTCCCATATTTCCACAGCCTATGAATCCAATTTTCTTACGCATATCATCTTCTCCTCTAAAAATATAATATTGTAATTATTATATACCTTTTATATAAGGCTACCAACTATAAAATTAAAAGGACATATCAAATAAATATTGATATGTCCTAATTTCATTAAACATCTTTATGAATACCTTCATAATCTGCAAATTTACTGTATTGACCAAGCCATGCAAGTTTAACAGTCCCAACTGGGCCGTTTCTCTGTTTAGCTATTATACATTCACCCACGTTTTTATCTTCTGTCTCCTTGTTATAATATTCATCTCTATATAAGAACATAACAAGGTCAGCATCCTGCTCTATTGACCCTGACTCTCTAAGGTCAGATAACATAGGTCTGTGATCCGCTCTTTGTTCTGGAGCACGAGAAAGCTGTGATAAAGCTATAACTGGACATTCCATTTCCTTTGCTATGGCCTTTATATTTCTTGAGATTTCTGATACCTCTTGTTGTCTACTTTCTCCGCTACCACTCATAAGTTGAAGATAGTCTATAAGTATAAGATCTATTCCATATTCCATTTTAAGTCTTCTGCATTTAGATCTCATCTCCATTACTGAAACCCCAGCAGTATCATCTATGTAAATTTTAGCTGATGCTAATGGTCCTGATGCTCTAGCTATGTTGTCCCAATCCTCTGGAGTTAATTTACCAGTTCTAAGACTTAACATATCAACATTTGCTTCTGAACATAATAACTTATATGCAAGCTGTTCTTTCGACATCTCTAGAGAGAATATAACTACGCTCTTTCCCTCTCTTAAGGCAGCATGTTCTGCTATGTTAAGAGCAAATGTTGTCTTACCCATAGATGGTCTAGCTGCAATAAGTACCATGTCACCTTTTTGGAATCCGGATGTCATCTCGTCCAAATCTTTAAACCCAGAACCAACACCTGTAAGTTCTCCTTCATTATTGAATATAGCTTCTATTTGTTCAAAGCCTCTTTCAAGAACGACACTTAATGGTTCAAAATCATTTGATGATCTCTTTTCAGATAAATCAAATATCTTCTTTTCTGCTGAATCTATAACTTTTTCAACATCATCTTGATTGTTATAACAGTTCTCTATAATTTCAGTAGAAGATTTTATAAGTCTTCTTAGCATAGCCTTTTCGTCAACTATTTTTATGTATGATTTTATATTAACTGTACTAAGCACAGATGCACTTATTTCCGTTACATAACTTATACCACCGGCTTTTTCAAGTCTATCTGTAGCTTTTAAATATTCTAATAGAGTTAACTGGTCTACAGCCTGATCTCTTTGATACATTTCTATAATGCTTTGAAATATTATTTTATGAGCATCTCTATAAAAGGAATCCTTATTTAAAACCTCTGCAGCTTGAGCGATGGTAGTTCTATCTATTATCATTGCACCTAAAACAGATTGCTCTGCCTCTATACTTTGCGGTAAACTCTTCATTACTGGTGTTTCCATTAATCCTAGTTTTCCTCCTTTCCTTCAAAATAAAATTTCTAATATTATTAAAAGTTTTTAGATAATTTAATTAACCTAAAAACATTCTTAATTTAATTTCTTTTATAAATTTATATAATCACTAAATTTATACTATATCATAAAGTATGTTATAAATCCAATTTAATATAATGCTTTTTTCTTAATTCTAACCTATTTAAAACAATATAAATCATGTATTATCTTAATTTAAATAAATTAAAATAATCTATATATATAATAAATTAAATTTATTGAAAAAACTATAAAGTTATTTTGCTTATTATACTTTTAATAATTACATTTAAAAAGCCTAGAGTAATTCTCTAGGCTTCTTTATTAATTAAATGCTATATCCATAAGCTCTTCAATAGAACTTATAGCTTTAACTTCTATATCTTCTAATCCTTTAGGGATTTCATTTTCATTGTCTTTAGGAACAGTTACTAACTTAATTCCTTTTCTTCTAGCACCGTATATCTTTTCAAATATACCTCCAACTGGTTTAATTTTTCCTCTTAAAGAAATTTCCCCAGTTATAGCCAAATCTTGTCTTATTGGCTTTTCTAATAAAGCACTCATTATACATATTGTTATTGCCGCTCCTGCAGAAGGTCCATCAATTTTTCCTCCTCCAATTACGTTAACATGTATATCATAATCATGTATATCCTTATCAGTAAGCTTTCTTATTACAGATGCAGCATTAAATACAGAATCCTTAGCCATAGAACCAGCTGTATCATTGAATCTTATTCTTCCAGCACCCTTTTTCTTAGCTTTAAAAGCAGTAGCTTCAATCTCTATTGTTGAACCTAAGAATCCTGAAACCCCAAGACCATAAACATGACCTACTTCTTTATTATCTAAGTTTTCTAATATTTCATATGGAGTAAATCTTCCAATGCTTACAACCTCATTTAAATCTTTTGAAGTTATTTCTAAGTCTTCTGGAATTTCTCCTTCTAATCCATAAATAGCATGACCATAAGCATCTGCTAATATATTAACAGCTCTTCTACCTTCTATAGTGTAGGATGCTATTTTCTTTTCTAAACCTTCTTCAAGTTTAACGTTAAGTTTCTTAGCTGCATTTAAAACTATCTTTTCAATATCTTTTGATGATAGTGGTTCAAAATAAACCTCTGTACATCTTGAACGTAGAGCAGGATTAATTTCACCTGGTTCTCTTGTTGTTGCACCAATTAGAACAAAATCTGCTGGTGCCCCATTATCAAAAAGATATTTTATATACTTAGGTGTGTTTTCATCATCTGGATCATAATAAGATGATGAGAATTCAACTCTCTTATCTTCTAAAACTTTTAAAAGTTTATTTTGAAGTATTTCATCCAATTCTCCAATCTCGTCGATGAATAATATACCACCATGTGCTTCAGTAACTAAACCTGGTTTTGGTTCTGGTACCCCTATTTCTGCTAAATCTCTTTTACTACCTTGGTATATAGGGTCATGAACTGAACCTAAAAGTGGGTTTGTAATCTCTCTTGGATCCCATCTTAAAGTCGTTCCATTAACTTCTATGAAATTTGATCTATCATCAAATGGAGTTGACTTTAATTTTTTTGCTGTTTCTAAAGCGATTCTCGCAGCTGTTGTTTTACCAACCCCTGGAGGACCATAAAGAATTATATGTTGAGGATACGGTGAAGCAAGTTTTGAAAGAAGTGATTTAACGGCTCTTTCTTGACCTACAACCTCCTCAAATGAATCAGGTCTTAATAAAGACATTATATTCTTGTTCGGAACTCTTTCATCTAATTCTTCAAGTTCCTCAAGTTTCTTTTCTGTCTTAGCATTTTCAGGCCCTTTTTTCTTTTTCATTATGTTTACTCTAAGTTCATCAACATACTTTTCTTGCTTTTCCATTAAGAATTGTTCAACTTCTTTTTCTATTTTGTTTTGAACATATCTTCTAGCAATAGCATCTGATATCATAGCACAAACATCTTCTAAAGCTTCATTTATATTTTCTTCAGTTGGAATTTCACTTAATCCCTTTCCTTCAGAAACAATTTTGCTTAATCCATAAAGTCTTTCATAAGGATCACTTGAATTTATATAATTTTGTATTTTAAATCTTATAACTCTTGCTCTAAATGCACCTTCATCTAATATGTTATTTATTATATCTTTTAGTGCTTCAACTTGAGATTCTACTCCTAATTCGCTATTCATAACATCTTGTAGAACCTCTAATTCTTTAATTGATTTCAAAATAGAATCCTCCTCTTATTGAACAGGAACAACCATAACCTTCATTTTTGTTGAAACTTCTGGATATAGTTTAACTTCTATGTTATAAGTTCCTGCAACTTTTATTGTATCCATAACTATTTTCTTTTTATCAACTTCTACATTAAATTGTTTTTTGATAAGTCCGGCTACATCTTTGCTTGTTATAGCTCCAAATAATTTTCCATTATCTCCAGCCTTACCTTCGATTTTTATTACTTTATCTTTTAAATCAGCAGCTAAAGCCTGAGCAGCTTCTAATTCAGCTAATTTTTGTCTTCTTTCATTTTCTTTTTTATTATTTAATATGTGAAGATTGTTATCTGTAGCTTCTTGAGCTAATTTTTTTGGAAATAAAAAGTTTCTTGCATATCCATCTGATGCATTTATAACATCACCTTTTTTACCTAATTTTTTAACGTCTTGAAGTAATATTACTTTCATTTTATTCACCTTCCCTTGAGTTCTTTACAATAGCTTCTTTAATTTTTTCTGTAGCCTCTTCAACTGTAGTATTCTTAAGTTTAGCACCAGCCATGGTCATGTGACCACCTCCACCTAACTCTTCAAGCACTACCTGAACATTAATATCACCTAAAGACCTTGCACTTATAGCAACATCTTCTCCTAATTTTATTAAAACAAATGAAGCTTGTATTCCAGTAATATTTAAAAGCTCATCAGCAGCCTGAGCTGCCACAACTGTATCTGTAATATTATCTGGACAAATAGCTATTGCAATTTTATTTTCTACCTTTGCAGACTTTATTATTTCTGCTTTTGCTAAATAATTTTCTAAGTTGTTACTAAATATCTTTTTAATTTCTACTGTGTCAGCACCTAATCTTCTCAAGAATGAAGCTGCCTCAAAGGTTCTCACTCCTGTTTTAAAAGAGAAATTCTTAGTGTCTATATAAATTCCAGCTAAAAGACCTTCCGCTTCAATTCTATTTAGCTTAGGTTTGTCTAGCATATACTGAACCATCTCAGTAATAAGCTCTGATGTAGATGAAGCATATACCTCAATATAATTTAATAATGCACCTTTAATATCCTCTGGACTTCTTCTATGATGATCTATTACAACTACTCTCTCAATTAGTTCTGTGAGCTCTCTGTCTAATACATAGTTTGCACTATTAACATCTAATATTATTAATAAAGTATTGTCATCTATATTATTTTTAGCTTCTTCAGTAGATATAAATAGTTTACTATATTCTTCTTTTTCTTTAACTCTATCTAAGAAAAATTCTATAGCATTAGTATCTTTTTCTAATACTATATTAACATTTTTTCCTAACTTCTTCACTACTGATGCTAAACCAAATGAAGCTCCAAAACAATCCATATCAGGATTTTTATGTCCCATTATATAAACAGTACTACTTTCATAAACAAGTTCTTTCAATACATGAGCTACAACTCTAGCCTTAACTCTCGTTCTCTTCTCAAGTTCTTTGGCATTACCTCCAAAAAACTCAATTTTTTTACCTGATTTAATAACTGCTTGGTCTCCACCTCTTCCTAAAGCTAATTCTTTAGCTTTTGTAGCATCATCTTGGTTTTGTGATGGAGTTTCTCCACCTCTACCAACCCCAATACTCAATGTGACTTCTATTTCATTTCCTAGGTTAATTTCTCTTATAGTATCTAGTATATCAAATTTTTTAGAAATTTCCTTACCAATAATAGAATCATCTACAGATAAAATATATTTGCTACTATCATATTTTTTTATCATAGCATTTAGTGAATTTCCATAGTTATTTATGGTTCTTTCTATCTCTGCTATAAGTAATGGTTTTTTATCATCATCTATTGTCTTTAAAACCTCACTAAAGTTATCAACCTCTAGAAGCATTATACTTTCTTTAGTAGCCTTCTTTAGATAAGTAACATCATTAAAGAAAACTAAGAAAAATTTATCTCCTGATTCATCTAATTTTAAACTCTCACTATATACTTCATAAATATTACTCTTTATTTTTATATTTTGAGAATTTTCTTTTCCTGTTCTAATTACCTTATCTAAAGCAATTCCTTTTATAACAGATACTAAATTTGTCTCTAATAAATCATCATTATTTATAAGTTTACTAAACTTGTGATTATACCATATTATTTCTCCAGTAGAATTTAATATGGTTAAAGGAAAAATCAAATTAAAAATATTATCTTTAACCTTCCCATCTATATCTCTATATAATTTATCTATCTTTTTTTCTTCATCTTTTTCTTCTCTTAAAAAGTTAGAGATTTTATAAATTAAATAAACTATGTATATAAAAGATATTACCAAAGCTACAATTTTCAAATTTAATTTCCAAAGCACTAAGCATGATAAAACTATAAATGCAAAGTAAGCCAAAAATTTATTATAATCTTCTAATATTGATTTCATTTTAACAGCTCCTTACTAAATATAATCATTAGTTATTGCAATCTCTTTTTTAGTTTCTCCTTCATGTAACTTCCTAAACTATTTGGATCTACACCTCTTATGTCGACTAAAACATCTACTATTCCCACTAAAGCGAATAATGTTGGCATTGAAGTAACTAATAATATACTAATAAAAACTATTAAAACATTACTAAATTTAAATTTATATTTCAATAAATTTGAAATTACAGCTAATCCCTGAACAAGAAGTATCATAAATAATAAATTAAGAGTAACTAGGTAAATTCCCTTATTACTTATTACACCTTTACTTACTAAGTATATAATTATCATATTTATTAAAACAACAACTGCAATAAGCAGTGGATTAAAGAACCATTTTGAAAATGGTGGTAGACTATTTAACTTAAATCCTAAACTATTGATAATCGCCTTACCAACAACGTAACTTAAAAATGCTCTTAATATTATAAGCGTTACTACAGCTATAGGAAGCATATTAATTATAAAATTAGCATCTACAGATTTCATAAGTTCTATCATTTGTGCATTAGCTGATGTAGTCCCTACCATCTGTTCACTCATCTTAGCAACTTCATTAAATACTTTCACCATTTCATCAATATATTGATTAAAAGTAATTCCTGTAAAAACTGAAAACATTAATCCTATTTCTACTATTACACCAACTGTATTAGCTAAAATTAAATAAACAAAGGACTTTACTCCAGAAAACTTCTCCTTAACACAGGTTCCTAAAACCAACCCTATAATTCCATTTGTTATTACTGCTTGAACTCCATATACTGGTCCCATAAAAAATCCAATTAAAGCCCCACTAATAACAATAGAACAAATAGAGGTTTTAAGATTATATTTTAAATATAGTAAAGCTATAGGAATTGGAACTGCAAAGGCTATTATTTGACCTATGCCTGGTAAACTAGTAAGCATCATTAACACAAATGTTATTGCTGACATAATCCCAGCTTCCACTATAGATTTACTCCTAAACTTTTGTTCCATATGTTCCTCCAAATAGATTATCTTCTTTCTTTTAAGTGATTAAATAATTTAGTTAAATTACCTCCTTGCTTCTCTAAATTATCTTCTTCAACTATACCAATTTTTAAACTTTTTTTCATAGTCTCATCTACTTCTATTGCAGAATGACCTAATTTATCTGCCAAAATGTATAGTAAAATCATTAGAGATGCTATGCAATTTACTATAGCATCTTTCGCTACATTACTTCCCTTTGTTAAAAGAGTAAATAACTCTCCTAATATACAGACAATTTGAGCCTTTATCTCTTCAATAACCTTTATATCTCCCATGATATTAAAATTATCTTTCTTCATAATCCCCTCCCAATTATACCCTTTATTATATACCTTTATTTTATTTATTTTTATAGTCTTATGCAATAAAATGAGACTTAATTCAGAGAAGCTATCTGTGAACCCTCAATTCTAGTCGAATTTACCTAGGCGCATAGCAATTCTTAGTGACAGCTTTAGGTTGAGACTTTAGAATTAATAGCTATAAGGCAAAATAAGACTTAATTCAGATGTTACTTTAGCTAGCTCTTATTTTTAGCAGAATTTATATTAAAGTGTACACTTACATAAGGAAACTTGTACACTTTAATATACTCACCACTTTAAACTGAAAAAAATTTAATTTATATAATAAAAAAAAATCCAAAAAGCTGCCTCTATCAACCTCAATAACATAATTTTAATATATAATAAAAAAACCCCTGAAAATATCAGGGGTTTTGTAACCATTACTCAGTTGTGAATGGTAATAATGCGATATTTCTTGATCTCTTGATAGCATCTGTTAATTGTCTTTGATGCTTAGCACAAGTTCCAGAAATTCTTCTTGGTAATATTTTACCTCTTTCTGTGATGTATTTCTTTAATTTAGATACATCTTTGTAATCTATTGATTCAGCTTTATCAACGCAGAATATGCAAACTTTTTTTCTTGCTCTTCTGAATTTTCCGCCTCTTTTTACGTTGTTACTCATCACGATTTCCCTCCTTACCTAAAATCTGAATTAGAATGGAATATCTCCATCATCAATTGGTGTCATGTCATCATTACTATTGAATGATGAATCACTAAATGAATTGTCTGGCATACCGAAAGAACCACCGAAATCATTTCCTTGATTAAAGCCTGAGTTTCCTCTTGCTCCACCATTTCCTGAATCGATGAAATCAAAACCTTCAACAACTACATCAGTAGTATATCTTCTAGTTCCGTCTTGAGCCTCATAACTGCCAGTTCTGATATTTCCTGAGATAGCTAATTGTCTACCTTTAGTTATATACTGAGCTATGGTTTCACCAGTTTTCCCAAAAGCGATGCAACTAATAAAATCAGCTTCATCTTTTTTGAATTGTCTATTTACAGCTAGTGTAAATCTCGCAACTGCTGTACCGCTTCCTGCAGCAAATCTAAGCTCTGGATCTTTAGTAAGTCTACCAATTAAAACTACTTTATTCATTTACGATCACCTCTTATTGCTCTTCTTTAACGATGATGTGTCTGATTATTCCGTCAGTGATTCCAAATACTCTGTCTAACTCTTTTGGTAATTCTGGGTTAGCAGTGAAGTTGATTAAAGTATAGTAACCTTCGTTAACTTTAGCGATTTCGTAAGCTAATTTTCTCTTACCCCAGAAATCAACGTTGTCAACTGTACCATTTCCGTTTTCTATAACACCCTTGAATTTTTCGATTAAAGCTTTAACTGCTTCCTCGTCTAATGATGGGTGAGCTACGAATATAGTTTCATATTTTCTCATCATTTACACCTCCTCCCTCTGGACTATGGCTATGCTCTAGCATAGCAGGGATTACAATTAAATATTCTAACATTAAAAGAGGGTTATTGCAACCCTCTTTATTAATGTAAACATAACTTTTTAAAAATTATTTTTTTAAATTTTTATTCAGTAATTTCTTCCTCTGGAGCATTAGATTTTACAACCTTTTTAACCCCTTTTTGGAATTTTGATCTAGGTAGCATTACGATTCTTGCACACCCTAAACACTTTATCTTGACATCTGCACCAATTCTTATAACTTCCCATTCATCACTGCCACATGGGTGAACTTTTCTCATTTTAACTATATCACCTAGATAAAATTTATTTATCATAATAAATTACCCCCTTTAAATTAATCCTTTATTATCTCAGTCTTTGGATATGGTATTTCTATACCTTGTCTATCCAATTCCATTTTAATACGCTTTCTTAGTTCTACTTCAGTTCCCCATTGTTCCATTGCTTTAGTTTTACCATATACTCTAATATTTACACTAGAATCATTTAAAGCTGTAACTCCATAAACCTTTAGAGGCTCTGTTATATTCATATTTTCTTTGTTGTATTTATTACAAACCTTATTTATTACTTTTATAGCATTATCTATGTCTTCCTCATAAGCTATCCCAACATCTACTTGTACTCTCATACTCCCTTTACAATCATTAGTTACTATTCTAATCATCCCATTAGGAATAATATGAAGAGAACCATCAAAATCTCTAAGTTCTGTTGTTCTAAGTCCTATAGTTTCAACAACCCCACTTACACCTTCAATAGTTACATAGTCGCCCACATTATATTGATCATCAAAAAGTATAAAAATACCATTTATTACATCTTTGACAAAGCTTTGTGCTCCTAAACCTACTGCAACACCTCCAACAGATGCAAAGGCCCAAGATATATTTCCGAATATACTTGATAACATTGTTGTTATGCCTATAAAATATACAGAATATCTTACTATACTCTTTAATAAAGTTCCTATAGTATTTGCTTTTCTAGCATCTATAGAAAATTTAAAATTTGTATCGATTTGCTTTTTAACAGCTTTATTTATTATCCTGTCTCCTATCCTAATAGTAACTGCCATTAATATAACTATAATCACTAAGGTTATAAATTTCTTTAATAAGAAATCAATTGTTGATAAAGGTATTTTGATCGCTCCAAGATTAATATAATCAAAATCAAAATTAATTCCTAACACGCTATCTAATAACATCAAACCCCTCCATTATAACTTCATTACATATACTTTTTATTTGGCTCTATTTTAAGCTATCAATGATTTTCAGCTATATCTAAAGTACTAACTAAAAATCAACATTCACTAAAAATAGAATCTTTATTTATATATTTCAAAACCTTTGCTTGTTATTGAATATATATTTTTAAATTTAATCTCTAAACTTTCTATCTTTTCTAATTGATCTTTATTAAAAGCTGAACTTATTCCACAGCTTTTTGTTATGTATGTTGGTGTAGGCATTATTATAAATGATATACCATTTTCTTTAAGTATTCTTTCACCTTCCATAGCCTCATGTGTATTATTAAAAACCATTATAAAATCTTTCATACTAAAAACTTCCTTTCTTAAAATACGTAACGCTATTAGTATATATTATAAGTATATATTATAAAAGTTAACACTTTCAAAATAATGATGAAAGGTTTCTTATTTTGAACTATAATATAATTATGTAAATTTATAAAAACAACTATAAAAGGAGTTTGAGTATGTCTTTTTTCTATTTAAAGGCTATTTTGTCTGGAGTTATAACTGGCCTTTTAGTATCAATACCACTTGGCCCAGCTGCTATAGAAGCTGCAACCCAATCTTTAGATAAAGGTTTCAAAAAGGGCTTTGAAGTTTCTTTAGGTGCAATAGCGGCTGATTATTTGTATATATTATTAATAAACTTCGGAGTAGCTCAATTATTAAATTTAAATAGGTATGTAGAATGTGCTTTTTGGATTATTTCAGGATTAGTTCTTATAATAGTGAATTTAGTCTTTAAAGCTTCTCAAAAAAGTTTAGATGAGAAATGTGTTAAAACTATAGAAAGTCATAAAACTGGTAGTGGTTTTATAAATGGTTTCTTAATAACTTTTGTAAATCCTATGACTTTATCAGTTTGGATGGCTGTAAGTGCAGGAATAATGAGTATATGGAAAATTTCAGGTAGACATTTCTTCTCCGTAGCTATAAGTGCAATGTTCATTACCACTTTAGGGTGGTTTATATTATTAAATTTTATGGCTGCCAAAGGTGGAGGTTTGGTAAAGAAAGAGATTACAGGTAAGGCTCATACTGGAGTAAAATATTTTATGGTTTTACTTGGATTAGGTTTTACCATATACGGAATATTTAAAATTTTCATGTGAGGTTTTTATTATGAGTAGAATATATTTTGACAATGCAGCCACTACTTTTCCTAAACCAGACTCTGTAATAAAGGCAATGACTGATTATATGAGTTTTGAAGGAGGAAGCGCAAATAGAGGTTCATCATCTACAGCATTACAAAGTAGTAGAGCTGTTTATGAATGCAGATATGAATTAGCCAAATTTTTTAATTTTCCAAAAAGCGAAAATGTTATCTTTACGAATAATATTACAACATCATTAAATATGTTACTTTTAGGAATAATTAAACCTAACTGGCATATAATTACTACATCTATAGAACATAATTCTGTACTAAGACCATTAGTAAAAATTAGTGAAGAAGTTCCTAATGTGGAATTAGACATTGTTCAATGTAATGAAGAAGGGATTGTGTCAGTTGAAAAAATTAAAGAAAAAATAAAGGATAATACAAAACTTATAATTTTATCTCATGCTTCTAATTTAGTAGGAACAATACAACCCATTGAAGAAATAGGTGAAATTTGTAAGGAAAATAATATATTCTTTATTCTAGATTCGGCTCAAACTGCAGGAGCAGTTCCAATTGATATGATCAAACTAAACTTAAATGCATTAACTTTTACAGGACATAAATCTCTTTTAGGTCCTCAAGGAATTGGCGGTTTTATTATAGATGATAAGTTAAATTCTATTTGTAAAAATATTTTTTCTGGAGGAACAGGAAGTAATTCCTCTTTAATGGAGCATCCTCAAGAATTACCTGACAAATTTGAATATGGAACTTTAAATACACCTGGAATAATAGGTCTTTTAGCAGGTATTAAATTCATAGAGAAAGAGGGCATTGAAAACATAAAGTTAAAAGAAGAAATGTTATGTCAAAAAGCTATGGATTTATTATCTGAAATTCCTGAAGTTAAACTTTATGGTCCTATAGATGCAAAAAAGAAAACTTCAACAATATCTTTTAATATAGAAGGTATGGATCCTGAATTCACAGGATTCTTATTAGATAGTGAGTTTAATATAACATGTAGGACAGGAATTCATTGTACTCCTCTTGCTCATAAAACAGTTGGCTCATATCCAGCTGGAAGTATAAGAATAAGCTTAGGGTACTTTAATACATTAGAAGAAGTCTATAGATTTGTTGAGGTTATAAAAGAATTAATTTCAAGGAGGTAGACTTCTGACCTATGAAAAACTTAATAATCAAAGGTGAAAAAATAAGTGTGTTTTTTATTTTATACACACTTATATTTTTTACATTTTTTAATACATTAAAATATATATTACCCTTTCTACTAGCATTTATTTTTTCATTACTATTAAAAACTCCAACTCAATTTTTAATAAAAAAGTTTAAACTCAATGTTGGAATATCTTCTTTTATAAGTACATTTATTTTTTTCTTTATAATAATAGTACTATTAACCTTATTTATTACATCTTTAGCATATGAATCATCATCATTAACAAGCTACATTCAAGAAATAATATCTACTAACTCAAAAGAATTTCATAGTTACTTTATTTCTATTCAAAATTGGCTTGAAAATAATTTTATTGATAATACTATTCTAAACTTAATAAAAAATACTTTAATATCTTCTATTGAAGAATTAACAGTATTTATTTTATCTTTTGGCACAGAATTACTTCAAAAAATTTTTCTATTGATAAGCTATTTACCATATACTTTCATGCTTCTTATTTTTACTATGCTATCAACATATTTTTTATCTAAGGAATTGAATACTTCTAACTTCAGTAAAATATTATCTAATTACTTAAATTCTAATTATAGCAATAGAATATTAGCTATTTTACGTGAAATAAAAAAAATGTTTTTAACTTATTGTTTTTCATACTTATTTTTAATTTTTATTTCCTTTATATTAACCTTTTTAGGATTTTCTTTTTTAAATATTAAGTATGCACTATTACTTAGTGTGCTTGCAGCTTTATTAGATTTAATTCCTATACTAGGTATGCCTTTAATTTATTTTCCACTTATTTTTATTTCATATAGTTCAGGTAATATTTTTTCAGCTATTTTTTTACTAATACTATATTTATCTATTTTCTTATTACGTCAATTTTTAGAACCTAAACTTATGTCATCCACATTAGGAATACATCCTTTATTAACTTTAATATGTATTTTTGTAGGACTAGAACTTAACGGATTTTTAGGAATTATATTTTTTATATTCTTTATAATATTTTTTAATATATTTAAAAAAGTTAATGTATTGTAAGTATAGACTCTTTTATTTTGGTAATAATTTCAAACAAGGAGGTTGTTATCATGTGTACAAGTTTTTATATAAATTCTTTAGATTCTAAAGCTCCATTTAAAATAAGAGATTATCTTTGTAATGAACTTAGTCCAATAATAAAAGAGAATAGACCTATTGTTTTTATTTGTATTGGATCTGATCGTTCAACAGGAGATGCTCTTGGTCCTTTAATTGGTGAAAAAATTAAATTCTTATCAAAAAATAATATTTTTGTTTATGGAACATTAGAAGAAACTGTTCATGCTAAAAATTTAAAAGAAACCTTAAAATTAATAAAATCAAAACATAAAAAGCCATTTATTATAGCTATTGATGCATGCCTAGGATCAGTTGATAATGTTGGGCATGTACTCATTGAAAAAAAACCTCTTAATCCAGGAATGGCATTAAATAAAAATCTACCATCAATAGGAGATTTAAGTATTCTTGGCATAGTTAATATATCTGGCTCCTTAGAGTTTATGGTATTACAAAATACTCGATTATACACTGTTATGCTTTTAGCTAATGCTATATCCAGTGGAATTCATCATTGCATATTAAAATCAGTAGGATTTAAAAAGAATACAATAGATTCTACTCTAGAAAATATATTTTAAATGGAATTATTCTACTGAAACTAATATATATTTAGATATTTTACACACTCCCTTAATAAATATAATTTTTTAAAAGCGAAATGTTTCACGTGAAACATTTTGTTTAACCCATAAAAAATAGGCTATATTAAAACCAACTAATAAATTTACAAGCTGTTTTAATATAACCTATTTTTATTTAGTGAATATATACTTATGATTTATTTATTCATTGCAGCATTTAGAACATGTAATTCTTCTTCTGATAAATCATATCTAGATATTCCTTTATCTATCGGCTTAGCATATGTTGTGCTATAATCTCTTCCATATATTCCTGTTAAAATAACTCCATTGTTTTCTCCATCTAGTAAAGCGACTGAGAAACTTAAATCACTTCCAACATCTTCGAAAGCTTTATATCTTATAACAGATACTTTTTGAGTACATTTTTCAAGTTGAGTTTTTAGCATTTTATTTGTTTCTACTGTTTCTGCTGAGTCTTTTTCAACTTCTTCAACTTTGTCTAAATAAGAGTTAATAAGTTCTTCTAAGTTCTTATTGTTAACTCCTCTCATAATTTTTCTAAATTTCTTTTCTACTTTACTTAAGCTTCTGAAAGCTACTATTAATAGTATAAATTGGATTAAAACTAATACTATTAATCCTATTGTTATATAAGTTGAATACTGTGTTAGTATATTTAATACATTCTCCATGTAATTTATCATCCCTTCATGTTCTTAAAATGTTTCACGTGAAACATTTTTAAATATTTATAATGTCTAGTATTCTCTGTAAGTCTTCTTCTGAATAGTATTCTATTTCTATCTTACCTTTATTCTTATTAGAATTTAAATTAACTTTAGTTCCAAAATGATCCTGAAGTCTATCTCTAACATCTTTATAATATGGATTAAGTGGTTTTCTTCTTTCTGATGTTTTTTCTTCTACTACATCGTTTAAGATTCTCTTAACTAACTTTTCTGTTTCCCTAACCGAAAGAGAATTATCAATTATTTTTTGAGCTATTTCATATTGCGCATCATTTTCTAAAGGTAGGATAGCTCTTCCGTGTCCTTCTGAAATAACACCTTCTATCACATATTCTTTAACTCTGTCATCTAACTTTAATAGTCTCATTGTATTAGTTATTGTAGTTCTTGATTTTCCTATAGTTTTAGAAAGTTCTTCTTGAGTTAAAGCAAACTCTTTTAATAATCTTTCATATGCTAATCCTTCTTCTATAGGATTTAAATCTTCTCTTTGAATATTTTCTATTAAAGATATTTGTAAAAGTTTTTCATCTGAAATATCCATTATTAGAGCAGGTACTTCTGTTAATTCTGCGATTTTAGCAGCTCTATATCTTCTTTCACCTGCAATTATTGAATATCCTTTAGATTCTTTCTTTAAGATTAAAGGTTGGATTATACCGTGTTCTTTTATAGATTCAGCTAATTCTTTTAATTTATTATTATCAAAGAATTTTCTAGGCTGTTTCTTATTAGCCTTTATTTCTTTAAGTTCAATATTTATTATTCCATTTTTCTCTTCTTTTTCTTCCTTAATATTATCATCTTCTGGTATTAAGGCTCCTAATCCTTTTCCTAACCCAAATTTTTTAGCCATCTATATTCACTCCCTGTCTTTTTAGGAATTCCTCAGTTAACTTTTCATAAGACTTAGCTCCCCTACATTTTTCATCATATAGACATATTGGTAAACCAAAACTTGGAGCTTCAGCTAACCTAACATTTCTAGGAATAGTTGTTTCATATAATCTATCTTTAAAGTATTCTTTTACTTCTTTATAAACCTCTGTACTTAAGTTAGTTCTTGAATCATACATAGTCATGACTACACCCTCAATATCAAGATCTTTATTTAGAGATTTCTTAACTAAATTTATTGTATTTATTAATTGCCCTACCCCTTCTAAAGCGTAGTATTCAGCTTGTATTGGTATTAAAACACTTTGAGACGCAACTAGAGCATTAATAGTTAGAACACCTAAAGATGGAGGACAATCAATAAATATGTAATCAAATTTATCTTTAATTTTATTTATTTGATTTATAACTATATGTTCTCTATCTTTTCTATCTATTATTTCTACTTCAGCACCTGCTAATTCCATTGTTGCTGGAACAACATAAAGATTTTCAACTAATTCACTTTTCATCATTATTGATTCTATATCTTCACCTGCAGTTAGTAAATCATATATAGACTTGTCTAATTTTCTTTTATCTATACCTAATCCACTTGTTGTATTCCCTTGAGGGTCTATATCTATAGCTAAAACTTTAAACCCCTGCATTGCTAGGTAAGAACATATATTTATATTTGTTGTTGTTTTTCCAACTCCACCTTTTTGATTAAAAACACAAATAGTTTTCATTAAACATATCCAAGAATATCTTATTCTTGAACATCCACCTCCCTTCTAACACATCTATTTTATTATATATTTTTACATTACATAATAAAAGATACTATTGGTTATTTCTAAATTAAAAAATAAAAAAATAGGAATGTTTCACGTGAAACATTCCTATTTTTTATCCTTTGGTATATTAATTGTTATTTGAACATATTCTCCACAGTCTTTTGATTTATATTCTGCTGGAATTTTGAACTTATCAAAAACTTGTTTTATAGAATTAACATATATTTTTGTTGGAAAAACACCTAATATTTTTTTCTTTCCTTTTGAATTTAATTCTTCTCCCGCAAGTTTTAAAAGTTCTTTATTAATAAGTTCTTCTGTACCTTTAACATTTAATCCTTTTTTTACAACAGCTTTTATAACTTTTAATTGAAGTTTTTCTTCCGGTAAAGTTAACAAAGCTCTTGCATGCCTTTCAGTTAAATTATTTTGCAAGCAAATTTCTCTTACTTTATTACTTAATTTTAATAATCTTAATTTATTGGCTATAGTAGATTGTTTTTTACCCATTCTATTAGCTAATTGCTCTTGAGTAAAATTATGATCTTGTATTAAATTATAGTAAGCTTCTGCTTCCTCTATAAAATTTAAATCCTCTCTTTGAATATTTTCAAGTAGAGCAATTTCAGCAGATTCTTTTTCTGTTATATCTACAACAGTACATGGAACTTTATTTAACCTTGCTAATTTAGCAGCTCTTAATCTTCTTTCTCCAGCAACTAATTCATATATATCACCAATTTTTCTAACTGTTAAAGGTTGAATAATACCATGATTAACTATTGAATTAGATAATTCTATTAATGCTTCTTCATCAAAATATTTTCTTGGTTGATAGATATTAGGCACTATATCCTCAACTCTTATATGTATTATCTCTCTCCCCATTTCTAACTCCTATCCCCATTTATGTATATTTAAATAGTAAAAGTTTAAATTAAGATATTTTTATAAAAATCTAAGTTTAATTTATTAGAAGCTCCTCAACTCATTAATTAAATTTTAGAGTTGATAGAGCTCTTTACTTTTTAATTTGGCTATTGTTTTATTTTAATGGTTTTTTAGTTACGTTACCTGCTTTTCTAGGGAAAGTTTTTGGTGTACTTTTTATTTTCTTTACTATTACTAAGTTGTGATTTAAGTCTGTTCCTTCAATTTCAACTTCAGTTATTCCTTCAAGCTTACCACCTAAAGTTCCAATAGCATTTTTTGAATCATTTAACTCTTCTGTTATATTTGGTCCTTTTAAAGCTATAAAGTTTCCATTTACCTTTACATATGGAATACAAAATTCACTTAGTACGCACATATTAGCAACAGCTCTTGATGTAGCAATATCAAAACTTTCTCTTAATTCTTTTTTTCTTGCACCATCTTCAGCTCTAGAATGTATAGTCTCAACATTTTTTAAGCCTAATTTATTTATAACTTCATTTAAGAAGTTTATTCTCTTATTTAATGAGTCTAATAGGGTAACATTTACATCATCCCTCATAATGGCTATAGGTAACCCCGGGAATCCGGCACCTGTTCCAACATCTATTACTGTTTTAGCTTTTTTAAATTCATCTGCCTTAAAAGCCTTTATACAATCTATAAAATGTTTCTTTACTATTTCTTCATCCTCTGTTATTGCTGTCAGATTTATTTTTTCATTCCATTCTTTTAATAAATCTTTATAAAGCATAAATTTTTGATACTTGTCTTCATTAAATTCCATTCCAACACTATCACAAGCTTTTTTCATTAAATCAAAATATTGCATTCCTAATCCTCCAAAACCTTAAGAGTATAAATAATTTATTTTAATAATTTTATTTTCTACTAAAAAACTAAAGTTATCCACATGTGGATAACTTTTTAAAAGTGGTGTTACAGCACCTTTCAAAGTTTTTTTAATACTTATCCACAGGTGCTGTTGAAAACTTCTGAATAACTTTTAATTTTCAGTATTTCTTCCAGTTTTTCTGTAATGCTCTAAGAATATTAACAGAACTGATATATCAGCTGGGGATACCCCTGATATTCTTGAAGCTTGACCTATATTTAAAGGTCTTATTTTATTTAACTTCTGAATAGCTTCTATTCTTAAACTATTAACATCATTATAGTCTAAATCTTCTGGAAGAACCTTCTTCTCAAATTTCTTAAATTGAGCTACTTGTTCTAATTGAGTTTGTATGTATCCTTCATATCTAGCCATTACGTTTATCTGCTCTCCAATATCCTTTGGTAAATCAGGTCTTTCAGGATCTAAACAAGCTAATGAAAAATAATCTAACTCTGGTCTTTTTATAAGCTCATACATTCTTATTGGTTTTTTAAGTTCTGTTGAACCTAATTCAACTATTTTCTCATTATTTTCTGCTTTATTAGTTATTTGAAGCTCTTTAAGTCTTTCAAGCTCAGCTTCTAATCTTTGCTTTCTTTCCTGGAACTTATTCCATCTTTCTTCAGTAACTAATCCTACTTTATATCCTATTTCAGTTAATCTGAAATCAGCATTGTCTTGTCTTAATATTAATCTATATTCAGCTCTTGATGTCATCATTCTATAAGGTTCATTAGTTCCCTTAGTGATTAAATCGTCAATTAAAACTCCAACATATCCGTCTGATCTTGTAAGTATCATAGGGTCTTTTCCTTGAACTTTTAATGCTGCATTTATACCTGCAACAATACCTTGTGAACCAGCTTCCTCATATCCTGAGCTACCATTAATTTGTCCAGCACTAAAGAATCCATCTATGTTTTTAAATTCTAATGAAGCCTTTAATTGTGTTGGATCAATGCAATCATACTCAATTGCATACGCAGTTCTCATAATTTCGGCATTTTCAAGACCTGGAACTGTCTTTATCATTTGAACCTGAACATCCTCTGGAAGAGATGATGACATTCCTCCAACATACATTTCTTGAGTATCGTCACCTTCTGGTTCTATGAAGATCTGATGTCTTTCTTTATCTTGGAATCTCATTACCTTGTCTTCTATAGATGGACAATATCTTGGTCCAACACCTTTTATACTTCCATTATACATAGGAGATCTATGTATATTATCTTGAATTACCTTATGTGTTTCAGTATTAGTATATGTTAACCAACATGAAACTTGATCTCTATCTATATTCTCACTTATAAATGAGAAAGGAACTATTTCCTCATCTCCTGGTTGTTCTATCATCTTAGAGAAATCAACACTTCTCTTGTTTATTCTAGCTGGAGTACCAGTTTTGAATCTTCTAAGTTCTATTCCTAAATCTATTAGGGATTTTGAAAGTTCATTAGCATTGCTAAGACCATTTGGTCCTTGGCTATAGCTTACATCACCAATTATTATTCTACTTTTTAAATATGTTCCACTTGTCATTATAACAGCTTTACACTCAAAAAATGCACCATTTTTAGTTAAAACACCTTTAACTTTTCCATCTTCAACTTCTACGCTAACTACTTCTAATTGTCTTAAGTGAAGATTCTCTTGGTTTTCTAGAACCTTTTTCATTCTTTCTTGGTATTTCTTTTTATCAGCTTGTGCTCTTAGAGAGTGTACTGCAGGTCCCTTTGATGTATTTAGCATTTTAGATTGGATAAATGTATGGTCTATATTTACCCCCATTTCTCCACCTAAAGCATCAATTTCTCTAACTAGATGCCCCTTAGCAGTACCACCTATGTTAGGGTTACATGGCATCATAGCAACAGAATCTAATGTTAATGTACAAACTAAAGTTTTACATCCCATTCTAGCTGCTGCTAATCCAGCTTCGCAACCTGCATGACCAGCGCCTATAACAACTATATCATAACTTCCTGCATTATATCTCATATTTCATCATTCTCCTATTTTCCACAACAAAATTCTGCAAATATTTTGTTTACTAAGTCTTCTTCTAATTCTGCTCCAGTTATTTCACCTAAAGCTCTTAAAGCAGATGTTACATAAATTGATACTAAATCTAAAAACTCGTTGTTATTAAGACCGTTTAATGCTCCTTCTAAGTTCTCAGAAGTTCTATATAATGCTTCCTTATGTCTTGTATTAGTTACCATTAAACTTTCAGCATCAATTGATCCATTAAAGAATAAATCTTTTATCTTACTCTTTAAATCATCTATTCCAAAACCAGTTTTTGCAGATAATTCTATCTTATTTTCTAAGTTATCCACAAGCTCTGAGGATAACTTTCTATCTAAGTCAACTTTATTTAAAAGTACTATGTATTTTCTGTCTTTAATGTATTCAATGATTTCTTTATCTTCATCATCTAATTCTCTACTTGTATCTAACATTAAGATAACTAAATCAGCCTCATTGATTTTTTCCTTAGACTTTTCCACACCTATTTTTTCTACAACATCCTCAGTCTCTCTGATTCCAGCTGTATCAACTAATCTAACTGGTATTCCATCTAAGTTTATGTATTCTTCTATTACGTCCCTTGTTGTTCCTGCTATATCAGTTACAATTGCTCTTTTTTCGTTTAATAGAGCGTTTAGAAGTGATGATTTACCTACGTTAGGTTTTCCTACTATAACCATACTTAAACCATCCCTAATAAGCTTACCTTCATCAGCAGTGTTTATTAAGTCATTTACTTTACCTTTAAGAGTTATAACATCATCTTTTACCTTAACAGGTATAGTTTCATCTGGTTCTTCATCATCCTCTGTAAAGTCAACAGCATATTCAATTAGAGCTAATATGTCTAAAGCTTCTTTTCTAAGATTGTTTATTTCTGTAGAAAGTCTTCCTTGGCTTTGAGTCATAGCTGATTTCATTGAAAGTTCTGTCTTAGCAGTTATTATATCCATAACAGCTTCTGCTTGGCTTAGATCTATTCTTCCATTTAAGAAAGCTCTCTTTGTAAACTCGCCTGGTTCAGCAAGTCTAGCCCCAGCCTTTATTACATTTTGTAAAACTTTATTAGTAGCCACAACACCACCATGACAGTTTATTTCCACTGTATCTTCGGCTGTGAAGCTTCTAGGTCCTTTCATAAAACTAACTATAACTTCATCTATAATTTCATTATTTTCATCTATCATGTGACCATATCTCATTGTATATGGTTTTATATCTAATAAATCTTTTCCGTTTCTTCCTCTGAATATTTTATTTACAATCTCAAGAGCTTTATTTCCTGATACTCTAATTATAGCTATTCCACCTTCTCCTAATGCTGTAGCTATAGCAGCAATAGTATCGAATTCTTTCATAAGCTCCTCCTTTATAATTACATTCTCAAATTTGAACTAATATTGATTTTACCCAACAAAGTAGAATAAGTCAAAATTTTAAACCATATTATTTGTGGGAAAAAATTATGTTTTTACTAAATCATTTAATAGATTACTTACTTAAAAATACTATCCAATAAACCCAATGCTATACTTAATAAAAAAATAAGATGAAAATAGTGTATTTTCATCTTATTTTTTAAATTTATCAACATTTTAAACCATTGATATGACTATGTTTTTAATATTACTCACAAGTTATCCACAAGTTATCCATAGGTTATTGTGGATAAAAAAAAGAAAGCCTTAAGCTTTCTTTTTTATTTCTTTAATTCTACTACAACTCTTCTGTAAGGTTCTTCACCTTCACTAAAAGTTTTAACAAAATTATTATTCTGTAACTCTGAATGAATAACTCTTCTTTCATAAGGATTCATAGGTTCAAGCTTTAAAACTTTTCCTGATTTTCTAACCTTATAAGCTATTTTATTAGCTAATCTTTTAAGAGTTTCTTCTCTTTTTTGTCTATAATTTTCAGTGTCTAAAATCACTCTTTTGTATTTATCTTCTTTAGCTTTATTAACAACTAAACCAGTTAAATATTGAAGTGAATCTAAGGTCTCTCCCCTATATCCTATAATGGTTCCCATCTTAGGACCTGTAAGATTTATCTTAACTACCTCATTACTTTCTTCAATATTAATTTCAGCCTTTACATTCATTTTTTCAAGAACTTCACTTAAAAACTTCTTAGTTTCTAAGATTCTATCTCTTTTCATTGTAACTGAAATTTTAGCAGGCTTTGCACCAATTAGATTAAAGAAGCCTTTACTTCCTTCTTCTATAACAGTAACCTCTACTTTATCTTCTGTAGTGTTCAACTGTCTTAATGCACTCTTTAAAGCCTCTTCAACAGTCTTACCAGTAATCTCAATTGTCTTCATACCCTGTTTCACCACCTTAGAAAAATAAAATAAAATCTAATTACTTGCCATCTTTAGCTTCAGCTTTTAATTTTTCTCTTTTTTTCTTAGGTATAACAACTATAAAATATGTTTGAGCTATTTGAATTAAGTTACCTATTACCCAATATAATACAAGCATTGAAGGGAAATTGATTGACATTACACCCATCATACCAGCCATTACTATGTTCATAGTAGTCATATTCATTCCACCTGCTGGAGCTGCTCCACCTGGAGTTTGAGTTGACTTTGTCATTAATAATGATGATAAGTAAGTTGTAGCCGCTGATAATATTGGTAATATGAATGTTCTATCCGGTGCCCATAAATCCTTAAGCCATAAGAATGATATACCTTTTAACTCTGCTAATCCATAGAATACATAGTATAATGCGAATAATATTGGCATTTGTATTAATAGAGGTAAACAACCACTCATTGGGTTTACGTTGTTATCTTTGTAAAGCTTCATCATTTCTTGTTGAGCTTTTTCAGGATTATTCTTATATTTCTTTTGTAATTTAGCTATTTCTGGTTGTATTTCTTGCATCTTTTGTTGTGATTTAGTTTGCTTTATATTTAATGGTAATACTATTAATCTTACTAATAAAGTTAATAAGAAAATTGCCATTACATATCCAGCACCTTCACTGAAGATCCCTAATGAAGCAACAAATCCGTGAATAGCTTGGAATATAATTGTGAATAAATCAGTTATCGGTTTTAGAATTGTCTGCAATATATTACCCTCCTATATTTAAACCGTATATATTTATTTGACAGGATCATACCCACCTTTGCAAAGTGGATTACACCTTAATATTCTTCCTATACTCATAAATCCCCCTTTAATGGCACCATGCTTTTGTACTGCTTCTAGTGCATATTGAGAACATGTTGGATAAAATCTACAACAAGGTCTCTTTAAAGGTGAAATATATTTTCTATAGAATTTAATCATTACTATGAACAATTTTTTCATTATCACGTAGACCCGCCTTCTTTATTAAATTATTCATGGCTTTTCCTACTTGCTTAAAATCTTTACCGTTTATAGCAACTCTAGCAATAAATACAAAGTCATAGCCTTCTTTAAGCTCACTAGAATTAATTCTGTAATTTTCAAGTATAAGTCTTTTAACTCTACTTCTAACCACACTTTTTCCAACCTTTTTACTAACTGAAACTCCTACCTTATTGAAACGTTCTCCATCCTTCGTAACATTTTTTCTGTTAGGAAAAACATAAAGAACTAGTAGATCGTTAGCATAAGATTTTCCTCTCCTATAAACTGTTCTAAACTCATTGTTCTTTCTTAAACTTAGTAACATTTAAATTTGCTCTCCTTTTTTCTGCTTTTTGGTGCAGAAAAAGGCCACAAAATGCGGCCCTTATGCTGTTAATCTTTTTCTACCTTTTTGTCTTCTTCTCTTTAAAACATTTCTTCCAGATTTAGTTTTCATTCTCTTTCTGAAACCATGCTCTTTGCTTCTTTGTCTCTTTTTAGGTTGATATGTCATGAACATTTAAATACACCCCCTTCAACCAATATTTTATTCTAGTAAAAAGCTAAAAGCTTTTTTACTTATTCGCTAATTTAGGTTTTACTGTTTAATTATATCTTTCAAGTTGCGCTCTGTCAAGAAAATAACTCACTTAAAGATTTGTTATGTCTACCTTATTTTCCTTGTAAAATATATAAATAAAAAGTAATTACGCTCTTAATTTTAACTTACTATAAAAAAGCTTCTTTAATATACTAGAAAATAGTTTACTAAAATATTCTATTATTTTATCCTTAATATACTAATTTAATTACTTATCTCTCCCTCTTTTTATATAAAGAAATTTATCTTCTATGATTTACTTCTATATATTATGGATAAATAAATTTATTTCTTTAATTTAATCCCAACTTTATAACTATAGTTATAAAGTTATCCACAAAATAAATAACAATTGTTATTAACTTTTAGAATTCTATAATTCTCTTCCTCTTTTTATTATATAAATTCATAATATCTTACTTTTCAATTCTGTTAAAATTTTAAATTTCAACAGAGCTTGTATATATATATATTTACCTATTTCTAAATTCTTATAAGTTTTTCACAAAATAAGTTATCAACAGCTGTTATTTTTGTGGATAACTTATTGAATACCCCTGTTGCTTTATGTTATCATATTAATGCATTGTGAATAACTTTATTTCCTTTCACAACTTATCCACACTTGTGAATAACCCTGTTGATAACTTGTATATTCTTTATATTCTATTATATACATATTCTTTATAACCCCGTTATTTCAACGGTTTATTATGTTCTAAATTTTCAACAAGACTTGTTTATACTTCTTGTTGATATATTTTTTCTAATAAAAATTATCCACAATATCAACAGGCTGTTAATAAAATTATTCACACGATGTGAAGCAATAATCTAATATGTTAATTATATGTGCATAACTAAAATTTAAAATCATTTATGATTGGAGGATAGAAGATGGATGCCCAACTAAATAATCTATGGGAACAAGCGTTGAACATAATAAAAGGAGAAATCTCTGAAATCAGCTTTAATACTTGGATTAAGAGCTGTACTCCTATATCAATGTCAGACAACACATTAAAACTTTCTGTTCCTAATGAATTTACTAAAGGGATTCTAGATACAAGATACAAGGACTTATTAATTCAAGCTTTAAAGATAGTTACATCTAGAAGATTTAAAATAGAGTTCTACCTTGAATCTGATTTAGAAGAAGAGAAAGAGAATGAGGAAAAACAAAAAGAAGAAAAGAAAGAGAATACAAATGAGGTCGATGGTTCTATAGTTGTAAGCGATGAAATGTCAGCTACACTAAATCCTAAATATACATTTCAATCTTTTGTCATCGGTAATAGTAACCGTTTCGCTCATGCAGCATCTTTAGCCGTTGCTGAGTCACCAGCTAAAGCCTATAATCCTTTATTTATATATGGAGGAGTTGGACTTGGAAAGACTCACTTAATGCACGCTATAGGACACTATATTCTTCAAGAAAATCCTAAGGCAAAAGTAGTTTATGTGTCATCTGAAAAATTCACTAATGAACTTATTAATGCTATTAAAGATGATAAAAACGAAGAGTTTAGAAATAAATATAGAAAAGTCGACGTTTTATTAATAGATGATATTCAATTCATAGCTGGTAAGGAACGTACTCAAGAAGAGTTCTTCCATACATTTAATGCATTACATGAAGAGAATAAACAAATAATCTTATCATCAGATAGACCCCCAAAAGAAATTCCTACATTAGAAGATAGATTAAGATCTAGATTTGAATGGGGTTTAATCGCAGATATTCAAGCACCTGATTTCGAAACTAGAATGGCAATACTAAAGAAAAAAGCTGATGTTGAAGGGTTAAATGTACCAAATGAAGTTATGGTATATATAGCTACTAAAATAAAATCAAACATAAGAGAATTAGAAGGCGCACTTATAAGAATAATAGCTTATTCATCTTTAACTAATAGGGATGTAAGCGTTGATTTAGCCTCTGAAGCACTTAAAGATATAATATCTAATAAAGAAAGTGCTCCAGTTACAGTAAAAACTATTCAAGAATCTGTAGCAAATTATTATAATTTAAGAATAGATGATTTAAAATCACAAAGAAGAACTAGAAATATAGCTTATCCTCGTCAGATTGCTATGTATTTAAGCAGAAAACTTACAGATATGTCTTTACCTAAAATAGGTGAAGAATTCGGTGGAAGAGATCATACTACAGTAATTCATGCTTATGAAAAAATTTCTGAGAATTTAAAGACTGATGAAGGTCTACAAAGTATGATAAACGACATTACTAAAAAGCTTACTCAAAAGTAATTAACAAAGTACATAATAACTGTATAATATCTGTGGATAACCTGTGAATTATTATGTTTATTATTTTTTACCTGCTATTTTATTGTGGATAATTGTTCACAGTAATCTACAGGTTATCCACAAGCAAAAAATCTCTATAAGTCTTGGTATATAAAAGGTTCCGAGGTTTATCCACAAATCCACAGGTACTATTACTATTATTATTATATATATTATCTATTAATATATCTATTATACAAAAATTCACACTGTGTATAACTTATGTGAATAAGTCCTAGAAGGAGGGTTTTAATTTTGATATTTACATGCGATAAAAATAAACTACAAGAATCTATAGCTATAGCTCAAAAAGCTATAACAGGAAAATCAACAATGCCTATATTAGAAGGTCTATACATAGAAGCTTCAGAAAATATAGTAACTATAATAGGATCAGATAAAGATGTTAGTATAGAGACTAAATTTGAAGCAGAAGTTACTGAGCCAGGTAAATTAGTTGTTGATGCTAAAATCTTTGGAGAAATAATAAGAAAGTTACCTAATGATAAAATTAAAATAGAAACAGTTTCAGAAGAAGCTATAAGAATAACATGTCAGAAGTCTGTTTTTGATTTATTACACATGAATGCAGAAGACTTCCCAAGTTTACCTAAAATAAATGAGAATATGATTTTCTCAATAAACCAAGGAATTCTTAAGAATATGATAAAAGGAACATCTTTTGCTATAGCTCAAGATGAAACAAGACCTATTCTTCAAGGAATATTATTCGAAATTAAAGATTCTAAATTAAACTTAGTAGCTTTAGATGGATATAGACTAGCAATAAGAACAGAAGATATAGATACTAATAATACAATTAATGCTGTTATACCAGGAAAAACTTTAAATGAGGTTGCTAAGATATTAGAAGACTCTGATGAAATAGTTAATATTACATTTACTCCAAATCATATATTATTTAATATGGGAGATACAAAGGTAATTTCTAGATTATTAGAAGGTGAATTTATAAAATACGATGCTTTATTACCAAAAGAACATAAATTACAGATTGAAGTAGATAAACAATCACTTCAAAATGGTATCGAAAGAGCATCACTTATGGCTAAAGAAGGAAATAGTAATTTAGTTAAGTTTGATATAACTGATGAAAACATAGTAATTACATCTAATTCTCAATTAGGAAAAGTTAGAGAAGAGGTTACTATAAAATTGCAAGGAGAAGAAATACAAATTGCATTCAACTCAAAATACCTTTTAGATGTTTTAAAAAATATGGAAGAGGATAAAATAGAATTAAGAATGACAAGTAGTATATCTCCTTGTATTATTAGAAATAAAAACAATGATTTATGTGAATATCTAGTTTTACCAGTAAGAATAGCAAGATAATTTAAACTTATTTTATAACTATGGTGAGTTTAGTAATACTAAACTCACCATAGACTATTTTTTATTTTATTTTTGAAAGGAGAAACAATGTATTTTTTTAATATACATTGAGTGAATAATTATGCATGAAGTAAAAATCAATACAGAATTTATAAAGTTAGATTCATTTTTAAAATGGTGTGGTGCAGTTAGCTTAGGATCAGAAGCTAAAATGTTCATAATGGATGGAGAAGTTTTAGTTAACGGAGAGATTTGTACTCAAAGAGGAAAAAAATTAAGAATTGATGATACTGTAGAGTTCAATGGTGAAATTTATAAGTTAATTTAAAGATACATAGCCTAAAGAACATAAGAATATGGTATAATTAAATATAGGTGTTTTTATGTATATAAAAAGTTTGCAATTAATTAATTATAGAAATTATGAAAATTTATCAATCAAGCTTTGTCCGAATGTAAATGTCTTTATAGGTGATAATGCACAGGGAAAAACTAACGTAATAGAAGCAATATATTATTGTGGATTTGCTAAGTCCCATAGAACTAATAAAGACAGGGAGCTAATAGAGTGGAATAAGGACAGAGCTTTTATAAGGTTAGATGTTCATAAAGATAGATTAGACAAAATCATAGATGTGAATATTTTAAAAGACGGAAAAAAAGCTATTAGCATAAATTCAATAAAGATAAGTAAAATTGGAGAATTAATTGGAACGTTTAACGTTGTCATGTTCTCTCCAGAAGATTTAAAAATAGTAAAAGAATCTCCTGGAATAAGAAGAAAGTTTCTTGATATGGAACTTAGCCAATTAAATAAAAGGTATTATCATAATTTAGTTCAATATAATAAAGTTTTACATGAAAGGAACTTAGTTCTTAAAAATAAAAATGTAAATGAGGAAATGTTAGATATATATGATATACAATTGGCTCAATATGGAGAGAATATTATTAAGACAAGATTAAATTACATTAAACAGTTAAACAAATATTCTAAAGAAATTCACAAAGAAATAACTTCAGGAAAAGAAGAGATTGAATTTAAATATATTTCAACTGTAAAAGATTTAGATAATATTAAGGATTCTATGATAAAGCTATTAGAACAAAATAGAAAAAAGGATATAGATAAAAGAGCAACATCTATAGGTCCGCATAGAGATGATTTTAATATATATTTAAATAATATAGATGCAAAGATTTATGGTTCACAAGGTCAACAAAGAACTAGTGTATTAACAATAAAATTTGCATCTTTAAAAATAATAAAAGAAATAACAGGTGAATATCCTGTGTTATTATTAGATGATGTACTGTCAGAATTAGATTTTAATAGAAAAAGATATGTTTTAACATCTATAAAAAACATACAAACAGTAATAACGTGTACAGGAATAGAGGATTTAACCAGTTATTTAGATGAAAACTCAAAAGTATTTAGAGTTATAAATGGACGTATTCAATGTTAAAGGAGGAGTATTTGTGTTTTTACATTTAGGAGAGAATGTAGTAGTTCCAGTTAAAGATGTTATAGGAATATTTGATATTCAAACTGCTATGTATAGTTCAGATACTATACAATTCTTAAGAATGGCTGAAGAGGATGGATTCGTTGAAAGAATTACAGATGAAAAGCCAAAATCTTTTGTTATAGCTGAGATAGATAAAATGAGTAAAGTATATCTTTCACCTATTTCATCATCTACATTAACAAAGCGTACAGATATTAATTATAATCCTTAAATTTTTGAATTAAGATAAATTTGAGTTTATTAACTAAAGATTTATTTTTAAAAGTTTTTATAAATATAGGATTGCCACATTTATTTGGGAAGGGTTAACCCATAGCCTTTAAATTAATAGCTCTTAAATAATGTTTACGTTAAGTGTGAGGATTGAAGGAATTTCAACTAAGTTGTTTGAGATTATTCACGGAAGACCCTATAAAAGTTAAATTGCTGCTATATAGGAGGAGTTATATGTTGGAGCAAAACAATCAAAATTATGATGCTAGTCAGATTCAAGTCTTAGAAGGATTAGAAGCTGTAAGAAAAAGACCAGGGATGTACATTGGTAGTACTAGTTCTAGAGGTCTTCATCATCTAGTTTACGAAATTGTTGATAACAGTATTGATGAAGCGTTAGCGGGATACTGTAAGAATATAAAAGTTTACATACACAAGGATAATTCAATTACTGTAGTTGATGACGGAAGAGGTATGCCAGTAGGAATCCATCCAAAGATGGGAAAACCGACTGTAGAAGTTATCATGACAGTTCTACATGCTGGAGGTAAATTCGGAGGAGGCGGATACAAAGTATCTGGTGGATTACATGGTGTTGGTGCATCTGTAGTTAATGCTCTTTCAGAATTATGCGAAGTAATTGTAACAAGAGATGGATATGTTTGGAAACAGTCTTATAAAAGAGGGGCTGTGCTTACAGGTTTAGAGAAAATAGGAGAAGCTGAAGGTAGTGGAACTAAAGTTCACTTTAAGCCTGACCATGAAATATTCGAAGAAACTGAATATGATTTTGAAATTTTATCACAAAGACTTAGAGAATTAGCTTTCTTAAATAAGGGAATAAACATAACTCTTATTGATGAAAGGGAAGATGAAGTTAAAGAAGAAGTATATCACTATGAAGGTGGTATAAAATCTTTTGTAAGTTATCTAAACAGAAATAAAGAGGTTTTACATGAGGAACCAATTTATGTAGAAGGTCTTAAAGATGGAATTGCTGTAGAAGTTTCATTACAATACCATGATGGTTTCAATGAAAATATCTTTACTTTTGCTAACAATATAGATACTGTTGAAGGTGGTACTCACCTAGCAGGATTTAAAACTGCTTTAACAAGAGTAATGAATGATTATGGTAGAAGATTTGGTCATTTAAAGGAATCAGATAAGAATTTATCAGGAGATGACATAAGAGAAGGTTTAACTGCTGTTGTTTCTGTTAAAATATCTGAGCCACAATTTGAAGGTCAAACTAAAACTAAATTAGGAAATAGTGAAGTTAGAAGTGCTGTTGATTCAATTTCAGGAGAAGGAATTTCTACTTTCTTAGAAGAAAATCCTGAAGTTGGTAAAATAATAATAGAAAAAGCTTTATTAGCATCAAGAGCTAGAGAAGCTGCTAGAAGAGCTAGAGAGCTTACAAGAAAATCAGTTCTTGAAAGAAGTTCATTACCAGGTAAGCTTGCTGACTGCTCATCAAAAGATCCAAAGGAATGCGAAATTTATATAGTTGAGGGGGACTCAGCTGGTGGATCTGCAAAGCAAGGAAGAGATAGAAAATTCCAAGCTATATTACCTTTAAGAGGTAAGATAATGAACGTAGAAAAGCAAAGATTAGATAAGATTTTAGGTTCAGACACTATAAGATCAATGGTAACTGCAATTGGTGCAGGTATAGGGCCTGAATTTGATATAGAAAAAATAAGATACAATAGGATAATAATCATGACAGATGCTGACGTCGATGGTGCTCACATAAGAACTCTATTATTAACATTCTTCTATAGATATATGAGAGACTTAGTTGAGCAAGGTCACGTTTATATAGCACAACCACCACTATATAAAATTTCTAAAGGAAAACAAGAAAGATATGCATATTCAGATGCTGCCGCAGACGAAATAATAGCTGATTTTGGTGGAAAAGACAGTAGTGTTAATGTACAAAGATACAAAGGTCTTGGAGAAATGAACGCAAACCAACTTTGGGAAACTACTATGGATCCAGAATCAAGAATACTATTAAGAGCAGATATTGAAGATGCTATGGTAGCTGATGAGATATTTACAATTCTTATGGGCGATAAAGTAGAGCCAAGAAGAGAATTTATTCAGAAGAATGCTAAGAATGTTAGCAATTTAGATATATAGTACTAATATGAGGTGAAGTACATGAGCTTTAATGAGGGAAAAGTAATACCCATAGATATAAATAAAGAAATGAAAAAATGCTACATAGATTATGCTATGAGCGTTATTGTTGGTAGAGCATTACCAGATGTTAGAGATGGTTTAAAACCAGTTCACAGAAGAATTTTATATTCAATGCAAGAATTAGGATTATATCCTGAGAAAGGATATAGAAAATGTGCCAGAATAGTTGGGGAAGTTCTAGGTAAATACCACCCACATGGTGATTCATCAGTTTATGATGCTTTAGTTAGAATGGCACAAGATTTCTCTTTAAGATACATGCTTGTTGACGGACACGGTAACTTTGGTTCTGTTGATGGAGACTCAGCAGCGGCAATGAGATATACAGAGGCTAAGATGAATAAAATAGCTTCTGAAATGCTTAGAGATATAAATAAGAATACAGTTGATTTTATTCCAAACTTTGATGGTGAAGAAAAGGAGCCAGTTGTATTACCTTCAAGATATCCAAACCTTTTAGTTAATGGTGCATCAGGTATAGCTGTTGGTATGGCTACTAACATCCCACCACATAACTTAGGTGAGGTAATTGATGGAACTATAGCTCTTATAGACAATCCAGAATTAACAAGCTTAGAATTAATGACATACATTAAAGGGCCAGATTTTCCTACAGCTGGAATAATAATGGGGAAATCAGGGATAAGAGCTGCTTATGAAACTGGAAAAGGTAGAATAGTAGTAAGAGCTAAAGCAGAAATTGAAGAAGAAAATGGAAGACACAGAATAATAGTAACTGAACTTCCATACCAAGTTAATAAAGCGAAGCTTATAGAATATATTGCAGATCTTGTTAAGGATAAAAAGATTACTGGAATATCAGATTTAAGAGATGAATCTGACAGAGACGGTATGAGAATGGTTATAGAACTTAAGAGAGATGCAAATCCAAATGTTACATTAAACCTATTATATAAGCATACAAAAATGCAAGATACATTTGGAGTTATAATGCTTGCTTTAGTTGACAATCAACCACAAATATTAAACTTAAAACAAGTTTTAATTCATTATATAAACTTCCAAAAAGATGTTATAACTAGAAGAACTCAATTTGAACTTAACAAAGCTAAAGAAAGAGCTCACATATTAGAAGGATTAATAATAGCTCTTGATAATATTGATGAGGTTATAAACATTATAAGAAGTTCTAAGACTTCAGAGATAGCTAAAAATACACTTATTGAAAGATTTGATTTAAGTGAAAAACAAGCTACTGCAATCTTAGAAATGAGACTTAGAAGACTTACTGGACTTGAAAGAGATAAGATTGAAAATGAGTATAATGAACTTATGAAGTTAATAGATTACTTAAATGCAATCTTAGCTAGTGAGGAAAGATTATTAGAAGTTATAAAAGAAGAGCTTCTAGAAATCAAAGCTAAGTACTCAGATGAAAGAAGAACTCAAATAGAAAAACAAGAAAATGAAATTGATATAGAAGATTTAATACAAGAAGAAGATGTTGTAATAACTCTTACTCATGCTGGATATATTAAGAGAATATCTTCAGATGTTTACTCAGCTCAAAAGAGAGGTGGTAAGGGTATACAAGCAATGACAACAAAAGAAGATGATTTTGTTGAAAATGTACTTGTAACATCAACACACTCAAACTTATTATTCTTCACAACTAAAGGTAAAGTTTATAAGATTAAAGCTTATGAGGTACCAGATGCAGGAAGAACTGCTAAGGGAACAAACCTTGTAAATATATTACCTTTAGAAGCAGATGAAAAAATACAAACTGTTCTTTCATTCAAGGATGTTCAAGAAGATGGATACTTATTTATGGGAACTAAACTAGGAATAGTTAAGAAAACACAATTAAAAGACTTCAAGAACATAAGAAAGAATGGATTGATAGCATTAAACCTTAGAGAGGGTGATGAACTTCTAAGAGCTAAAATCACATATGGAGATGCAGATATTATATTTGTAACTCAAGACGGTAATGCTATAAGATTTAATGAAACAGATGTTAGACCTATGGGTAGAACTGCATCTGGAGTTAAAGCTATAAGCTTAAGAGATGGTGATGTTGCTGTTTGCATGGATATAGCTGTAGAAGGAGAAAGATTACTAGTTGTTAGTGAAAATGGTTATGGTAAGAGAACTAACTTAGATGAGTATAAGGTTCAAAATAGAGGTGGAATAGGTCTTATAACATACAAAGTATCAGAAAAGACTGGTAAAGTTGTTGGTGCTACTGTATGTAAAGAAGATGATGAGCTTATGCTTATAAATAACCAAGGGGTAGCTATAAGAATAAATGTAAGTGATATTTCAGTTACAAGTAGATCTGCAATGGGTGTTAAACTTATGAGAACTTTAGGTGATGAAGCAGTAGTAACTATTGCAAAAATATCTGGAGATAATGAAGAAGTAGAAGAAGAATCAACTTTATTGGATGAATTAGAAAGTACAAATGAAATTGCAGAAGAAGTAGCTACAGAGGTTAAAGAAGAAGAAAATTAATATAATTTTAATTTAGCTCTGATGTTTTATAGCATCAGAGCTTTTTTTTAGAAATTTATATGTTTATTAAATTAAATAATAAAAAGTAAGTTAAATTAATAGAAATATATAATAAAATATAATATTGATAAAATAAAATTTAATGAAGATATTTGAGATTTAAGTAAAGAAAAATAGGCTATGAGCATATATAAAAGAGAAAATAAGATATAAACTTTACCTAGTGTATCAATAATTAAATATATGAGGAAAAATAAGAAAATAAGAGAAAATAGAGTTTAATTTATTAAAATGAAGTTGGGTAAAAAAGCAGATTAGGAGGTATGTGATAAGATATTACTTGTCGCTGACGAACAGCAACAAACAAAAAACAAAACTTGGAAAACAAGTTGAAAAAGTTTTTTGAAGAAAAATGTTGACAAAGTTCGAAAGCGGTGATAAAATAAAGAAGTCGCTTGAGGGTGACGAAGAAATGGTCTTTGAAAATTAAACAGAAGATATTAACATAAACCAGCA
>WNVL01000019.1:0-48607 GCA_034421775.1 Clostridium perfringens
TTCTGGAGTTGTATTATTTCCTTCATCATTAACATCTTTTATATACTCTTTTGCAACATATCCATATGAACCTCTATATTCTATCTTATAGAACGAACCTGACTCTCCTACTATTGTTACCTTAGAATTTCCACTTAAGCTTCCTATTACTCTACTACTTGTACTTGCTTCTTCTCTTACATTTAAAGAACTACTTACATTTACTATTCCTGTCTTACTCAAAGATCTAACCGCCATAACTATTGGTTCTGCTTTAGGAGCCGCTTTAACTTCTTCTTTCTTAGGTTCCTCAACCTTATCTTTTTTAACTTCATTTTCTTGTTTGACGTGGTTTTCTTGTTTTACTTCTAGATCTTTCTCATTATTTCCATCCTTTGATATATACTTAGAATAAACGTAACCATATGAATTATTAAATTCTATTTTATAAAATCCATTACTTTCACTTATTATATTAACTTTTTCTCCACCTCTTAGACTTCCGACTATTCTACTATTATTAGTTGCAGCTTGTCTAACATTTAAAGATGTGTTTATATTAACCTTTCCAGTACCTTCAACTGGTTCTTTTTTCACTTCTTCTTTAATTTCATTATTTTTGTATGAGATTAAATTCACATATGAACTAGATACATATGCTCTTCTTCCATTAAAGTCAATTTTATACCATCCATCTATTTCTTTATCTAATACATTTACTTTATCATTCTTATGTAGAGTTCCAATTACTTGTCCATTTTCATTTGGACTAGTTCTAACATTTAATTCATTTGCAGATATTAAACCAACATTATCTTGATTTAAATCATCACCTAAAACCCTTATATTCTTAGCTGGTGCATATCCTACATAATCCTTATAACCGACCTTATACCAATCATCTGAAACCTTATCTATTATATTAACTCTAGCACCACTAGGTATTGAAGTTATTATTTCATGAGAAGAATCAGCACCTTTTCTTAATTCCAACGCTTCTGATGAAATAATTTCTCCAACCACATTTCCTTTAGCTTCATTTACACTTTTAATTCCATTTACAGGTTCTGCATGAACTTGAACACTAGAAGCACATACCATTGCACCAGTTCCAAGAACAGCCCCTATTATTAGGCAACTTAGTCTATTTCTATTCATAATTAATCTCCTTTTATAAAAGAATTAATATTTTATATTAATTTATAAAACAGCAATTATACACCAACTGCATTTAATGGTAAAATAATTAAATTTTTGATAATCATTGCTTATAACTCATAATCTTTCCAATATTATTATACTTCTAAAAATAAAATTAGCCAATAATTATAAATCAAATCTTTCATTATTTCCACCTTTTTCATTTACTAAATAAATATATTTAAATATTATTCTTTATCCACAGTCTTCATTTGCATTTTTTCAATATTTATGTATAAACTTCACATTTATTTATAAAAAAATAACAAACTTTATTTTCACAATAAATTTCAAACTTAGATATAATTATTCATAACATTTTGCATGAATATTACCAAAATAAAATTTCATATATAATTTAGACTGCATATCTGGTCAATTATATAAAAATATTTTTCTTAAAATAAAAATAGTGCCTACTAGGTTAAATTTTATAACCTAATAGACACTATATAATATGAATAACTAAACTAATAAATTAAATCTTTAGATTTAAAATTATTTGTTCATTCCTTCTTCAACAGCAACAGCAACTGCAACAGTAGCTCCAACCATTGGGTTGTTACCCATTCCGATTAATCCCATCATTTCAACGCTTTATTAAGTCAAAATTCTTGTAACTATTGATATTACTGTATTTTTAAATATATACTAAAATTATTTACACCCGTTATATTAGATATATTTTCAATAACAGTATAACATTTATTTACCTATATTATCAACCACCTTATCAACTTTTTCTTCTAATTTATCTATTTTATTATCCATATTTTTAATTAATGAGCTATTAGTTAAAACTAACTCTGAATTTGTTTTAGTAACTTCATCTAAAGTTAAACTCATCTTATTATACATATTCCAAATAAAAAATCCCATAGCTACACAACAAGCTATAGGAAATCCAAAACTATCTATTAATACTTTTATTTCTTGATCAATATCTTTAATTGTGAATTTTCTTGTTTTATCTAATTCTCTTTGAATTTGATAATTATATTTATACCCATACTTTTTTATAAATTCTAATACATCGCTTAAATTAATTTCTTTACTCATAAATAAATTCTCCTAGCTTTTTTTATGAGTATATTACATTATTAAATAAAAATCTATGAATAAATAAACGCAAAAAAAAAGGGTATATTATTAGTCTAATATACCCTTTTTTCTATGTAATAAAAACTACATTTTATCTATATTTTTTTTTATATCTTCAACATCTTCTTTAATGTCTACTATATCTTCTTTTATATCTTGTACAACATTAAAATTTTCTGTTAAAGAATCTATAACCCCATATAGCTTATCTTCTCTTTGTTTACTCTCTTTTCTTGTATCCCAAAGTAACCAAATAAACAAAGCTGCAAATATGCCTTGCGTTGCTATTAGTTTAAAAAATTCTTGCTCCATGTAAAACCTCCAGTAATCTATTTTTAACCATTAAGGTTTTATCTTATGTAAATTGTTTTAAAAATTCTTCTGATAGTGATGATTTTAAATTAAATATTTCATCTAACTCATTAACTGTGTTTGAACCTAAGCCTTGTCCTGCTACCATAGTTCCACACTTGAATGTTCCACATATTGCTCGCTTAATTTCAGGACTTAAATTACCGAATTTAAATAATATCCAACTAACTTCATCATCAAGAGTTAAAGGTGGCGTTGTAACTGTAGTTCCTGAAACAGAATAGTTAACATTCTCTTGATAACATAAACTATTAACATTCAATATAAACAAATCATTTGAAGTTAATGGGTGTGGAATATTGAATGTGGTTTGTCCTTGTGTTGCTTTGAATGAACCTTTTAATATATTTGCCTTGTTGTTATTAACTTCTTGCTTTAGAGCATTTATAGAACTTTTTAATTCTAATATATTTGTTCTGAACGCATTTAAATTATTAGAATTAACGGGCGTTATACCGTCTTGCCATTCAATTAATTCTCCTTCTGAATTAAAATTTAGTTCTTCTTCTGTTAATCCTTCACCTACTACGACCTCATTAGCCAAAAAATCGCCACATTTAGAAATAGCTTCACTTTCATCACCTTCTAATCCAATAGGTTCACGAATTTCCATATCAAATGGCGGTAAAGTTATTTTACATCCATCGGAATCTTTTAATTTTATTTGAAGCTTAGTTATACCTACATGTTTTGTATGCTCTTTTTTTAGTTTAAATGTTACCTTATTATCTACTATTTGAGCTGCTTCAACTGTATCTTGTTTATTTGGATTTTCCACAAGTATTATTGCAGAAAGTGGATTAATAGGAGTTATATCTCTAGTTCTTATTCCATTAATTATTTCAATTCCAAATTCCTCAATTTCAAAAGTAAGAGTTAAGATATCATTTTGCCAAAATTTTAATGATTGGCTTAATTGAACATCATAGTTCCTTACTGTTAATTTGATATTTTTTCTTAAACTCATTAATTCACCTCCTCTGTTATAATATCTTTTGTAGGTCTATAAAAACCATTTATTGTAATTCTAAATCTGTGATAATTACTATCTGTTTCTGCTAAATATAAATTTAATGTATTAGGATCTCCAATGGGAGAAGTTGTAAACTTAACTATTTGACCACTTCCTTCTTCACTCATTACGCTATAAGTATATTGGGGTTCAAATTCAAATGGCAACTCAATTTTATGCCATTGTTTGCCTTGTATTTCTACATATCTCCAACAAGTAGCATATAAAATATCAGGGTAATTAATCCCTTTCCAATCATAAGCTGCTGTACCTTTAAATACTGTAGGTTTATTCAATTTGTCAGTTCTAATAGTTTGAATATTACTATTAATAGTTGCTATTTCACTATTTATACCTTGAAATCTAGTATCAATTGAATCAACTAAGGCTAATGCATTAGTTAAAGACGAAAATTCATTTGTACTTTCTATTGAACTATCTTTTTTTAATGTTTTTATAACTTCAATTTCAAAAGGTATATTTGAAAGTGTAGCTCCATCTTCACTTATAAATAATTCACATTTTAATATACCTGATAAAGCTAAGGCTTGAGTGGTAAGTTCTAATTCAGCTAAATTATTAACCTTATCAATGACAAGATCATTAAAAATTTGAGTGTCATCTGGTTTATCTATGTATATTCTTACTGAAGCTTTATTTAGATTTATAACTCCATAATCATTAAAAAATCTAAATAATAAGTATCTGCTTTTAATATCGCCTTGTTTAGCGATAATCTTCTTTAAATACTTTTTATCTACATTTATATCTATTATTTTTGGATTTAAAGCCATTCATTTACCTCCTTATGACTTATTTACAAAGGATACTATAATTAATTTTTAACCCTTATAAGTTCTTCCATCCTATTATCTTCATATCCCTTTTGCTTACCTATTATTTCATATCCAAACTCTATATCATTAGTGCCTTTAACAATAACATATTGTGGGTGCATATCAGAAGGCTCCACCCAAACATTACCATTACCATAAGCCCAAGTTCTTACTTCATATTGAATGTTAGTATTTACTGTTTCTAAAAACTTTTTATCCATTCTTATAATACATTTGCCATCTTTTAACTTCGCTCTTCCAATATCACCGAAGTAACATTCAGCCGTTTCAAAGGCGTTCATTCTAACTTTTCCATAATGTTCTGTATCAACAATTCTATTCTTTGTCCCTGAACAACTCAATGAACCATTAACATGAAAATTTTTGTCTACTTTAAAATTATCAGTACACCAAACATCACTACTACCTTCATTTTTAAATAAATTTAACATTGTAAATCCTGTTTCAGAAAAGAAATATTTACTTCTTAAATCGTCAAAAACAATATTGGCATTGTGACCACCTTTAATTTTAAAAACTAAATTATTATCTACACTATCATATATCTTGTGCTCGCCAAATAAAGCACTTAAAAAATGTGCTGCTTTTTTAAATTCTGTTTCTTCCCACCATGTTATAGGATAAATATTACCTAATATTCTATATTTGTCAAATTCACCATATGATGGAACTTTTGTACTACCTTCTACTTCATATCCTAATGACATTGCACTATCATGGTCATTGGATAGAGAAACAATTGGTTTATCAGGATCACTTTCATTAATTAAAGATAGCAACCCACCTATATAATCATCATCTTTAAGATAGTTAAATAATCCGATTTTATTATTAGCTATTTCCATAGCTTTTTTACCATTATTCTTAAAAATAGCTCCACCAGATTTATTTAAATCTATTGCAAAACTTCCATCAGCATTTTCTATAAGAACAGTTTTTAATTTACCAATAAGCCAATCCGCATACGCAAATCCACCACCAATAAATGTTCTCCAATACCAATCTGAATCATCCGGTAATCTTTTACTAGCAATCATAATACCACTTGTACCTATTGCTAATGCTCCATATGTTTTAGAACCTTTTATTTTATCTTCAAATAGAATAGCTCTTACTTCCTGTGGTTGTGCAATATCCCTCAAAGCCCCAAATTTAGTTTTTAAAGCATCCACCATACCTTCTAATGTATTTGCCTTAACCCCACCATTTGATGTTGTAATTTTATCTAAAGTATTCACACTATCAACTAAACTACTTCTTTGTAGGCTCTCATTGCTAAGTGTAATATTAGTGTATTTTTGGGTTAATAAATCCATCTCTATTGCAATAGCCCTAGTTTTAATATCTATACCTAACATCTCGTGTTCTGCTGTTACCGTATCACCTAAATTAACTATATATCCATCTTTAGCTATACCTTTAAGAGAATTTGATTTATTAACCATGTCTACATCAAAAGTAATTTTAGGTAAATCTATATGTTCATTTTTAAATACTTCTTTCATTCTTTTTCTTGCTTCTTCAAAAGCTTCTTCTTTTGTATCAAATCCTTCTTTATCTTCAGGATTTTCTTTTACTTTTATATCATCAAATTCAACTATACCTTCATAAATTTCGGGATAAGTATTAATCAAAGGTGAATCAACGTATTGCTCAGGTAACATTAAACCATCATACATAACTACAATAGCTCTTGTTATAATATCTTCACTATTTCTATTTCTTTTAAATGAGATGGAATTATTACCATATTTGCATCTAACCCCATGATCCGAACCTATTTTATGGTTTAGTGTTACAGTATATTTATTTAAAAATAACTCCCCACCCCATCTATTCAAAATACTATTGTCATCAGTTCCTACAATAGCTGCTAAAATACTTTTTCTTATAAAATATGAAGTATTAGTATTATTAATATTACTTTCTCCTATAAAATTTGTACCTGCAAAAACAGTATTTAAAGCTACTTTTGCACTACAATTAGTAGGTCTTACATCATATAAATTTTTAGTGTCATTTACATTTTTACAATATGTTTTATTCAACTTAAAAAATATATGTTTACAATTTATAATAATTCCTTCCTCTGAACTATCATCAATATCATATATGTAATATAGATCTTCTCCCCAAGGCAAATCTACTTTTATTACATCATCATTACTTATACTTTTCCATCTGCCTTTTTTATCAAATGGATGAACTAAATTTACTTCCCAAAGACCATTTAACTCCATTCTTATTGTAGCTTCTATAGGTTTTAATATCATATCACCATTCATATCGTAGTTCTTATTGTTTTGTTTATATAGTTGTATCATTAATTCACCTCTTTTCTTTTAATAATCTCTCAAGTTAGTTTGAAGATAGATTTGAATGTTTTCTCCAGTCCAATTTATAGTATTTTTTCCTTCTTCTATTACAGGGAATTTACCACTCATTATATTTGTTACTATTCTTCCATCTTTATAGCAAAGTTCTTCTTCAGAATCTACAATAACTTCTTGTCCAACATTTAAAGAAAAACTCTTATCATTAAAAGTGATTGTAGTATTACCTTCACCTACTACTCTTAAAACAGGCAGTGATTTTATACCATTATTAAAAACAACATGATTTTTATTAATTTTAATTTCTCTACTACCATGTAAAGAATATTCATATCCTTCACATATAAATTTGACTTCAAAATCAGCAATACCAATTTCTCTTTCAATATTGCTTACTTCTAATCTTTTTACTCTATAGTAATAATCTTCATCTTCACTAAAAGATAATTTATTATCTTTTACTTTTCTTAACCAATTTTTAATTAATCTTTTTTTATAATTAAAATCGTCATCATTTACATATAAAAAATTGAAAGATAGAGTTATCTCTATATCTTCAACATTTTCATATTCAGTTATATAACTTCCATCTATTCCTTCTGCTTCATCTTCTTTGTATTTAAAAGAAGGAATAGGTAAGCTATGTCTTGCAATAGCTTTTATACCTAAATCAAAGGAATCTGTATTATTAAAAGTTACATTAAACATAGCTTAAAACCTCCTTTTTTGTATGCTCTTATCAATACTCTTTATAACACTACCAGTTATTTGATTTGTTATTTCTCTACCATTTAAATTTGTATGGATATCAGCTTGCAATACGATATTTTGTAATCCTGAAGTAATTGCAGCAGCTATTACTTGTCCAAACTCCCCAAAGTTGAGATTCATATTAACATCTGAAGATGAATTTACATTAGGTAAGTTATTTGTAGCTTTTATAAAATCGCTCATAACACTACTCCTACCTAATCCAACATTATAATATTGACCACTTTTAGCAACATCTGATAATACATTTGTTTCGTAGTTATCTATAGACATTGGATACCCTTCATTTTCTAAACTAAACCAGTTAAAAGGATTAATTTTAGAGATAATTCCACCTATTTTACTACCTATACCAGATATATAATCCCATGCTCTTTTAAATGGAGAAGTTATAAAATCATATACTTTAGAAAATGCACTTCTAACTCCATCGACTACTCCTTGTGCTAAGTTAGAACATGTATTTTTTATATTAGACCATATATTTGAAACACTTGATTGAATTCTAGAACCCCAACCAAATATCCAATCAACAAAGGAATTCCATTTCTGAATTATCCAGTCGACCATAGCTTGTGCAAGTTCACCACATTTTTGCTTTATATCAGACCAACATTGACTCATCCATTCTTTAAACTGAGTAAATCGTTGAGTAGCCCAATCACAAAAATTAGCCCAACATTGTTTAATTTCATCCCATTTTGCTATCACTAATACAACTATTGCAATTAAAGCAGCTATAACAGCAATAACTAATAAGATTGTTCCTGTAAGTGGTAGCATAGCTACATTTAAAGCACCTGCAGCAATAGCCATACTACCTATAATCGGCAAGACCATACCTAAAATAGATAATAAAACTCCAATAACTCCAACTACTATAACTAAAGTCCCTGCTAATTTTGGATTTTCTTGTACCCAATTTGAAATAGCATCTATAATTTTTTGAATATATGGCATAAGTTCATTTATTATTGGCATTACACTTTCAGTAAGTGGCATTACAATGTTGGTTGTTGTACTTCTTTTAAGACTTTCTAAAGCACTACCTAAATCATCATACTTAATAGCATTCATTTCATTAGCAGTATCTATAGTTTTATTAAAATTATCACCAATTTCACCTAAAGCTCCTATAACTTCTGGACTTAAATCCTCCCACATAGTTCCAAACAAAGCCGTTCCAACAAGATTTTGCTCTTGTTTATCAGTCATATTAGTTATTTTTTCTATTATTCCAGTATACGTCTCTTTTGCCTTTTCCCCACCATTAGTCATGATTGTTGCTACTTCATCAGCATTTAAACCAAGTGTTTTTAAAGCATCTGCTGATCCTGTTGAACCATCAGTAAGTCTTATATTAAATTCTTTGACCGCATCACCAATTTTATCCAAATTCCATGCTCCAGCTTGAGTTCCATCATAAAAAATATTAAACATATCTTCTGCATCAAGACCAGCCTTTTTAAATTGTGGAGAATATTCATTGATAGAATCTAGTAACTCATCTGAAAAATCAAGTCCTTGTTTAGCACCTTGAGATATCAAATTAAAAGCTTCATCAGAACTAATACCAAAGTTTTTCATTAATGTATTTACAACTCTTACACTTTCATTAATGTCATAACCAAAAGTATCTCTCATTAAGAATGCTTTTTCTGTTGCACTTTGCAATTCATCTCCAGTTAACCATAAATATTTGTTTATAGAACCAACTGCATTAGCTATATCATCAAAACTATCACCATAATTACCTGCAAAGACATTTTTAACTATTGGTTCTATTTCTTCCATTTCTTCTTTAGTTAACATTGTAGAAGCTTGAATTTGGTTCATAGCACTATCAAATTCATTTACAGTTTTAATAGCTTCACCATATCCATTTAATATGGCATCTCCAGCTTCAGAAGCTTTTTCACCTACATTTTGCATACCTTCTCCAACAATAGTTAGTTTAGCTGCAAAATCAACACTTTCTTTAGCAGAAGTTTCTAATTCTTCTTCAAAATCATCTAAGCCTTTAGGAGATTCTATATCATTCATCTCACTATTAAGCTTCTTTATTTCACTTTGTAATTTACCTGCTTCTGCTTCAGTTTTATTTATTGTAGATTGAATCGTTACGAGTTTATTGTTAGCATTTACAACCGCATTTGCTTTAGTCTCAAAAGCCTTTTCCGCATCTTTGATTTTTTCTTTAAGTTCTGTAACTTCTTTACTACTTTTACCAAACTCATTTTCGGCTTTTATAAGTTCTTCTTTAAGCCCTTTTAGTTTTTCTTCTGCTTTAACATAACCACTTGTAGACTTATCGAGTGTTTCTTTAGCTTTATCAAGTTGTTGTTTATAAACATTTATCTTTTTTTGCAGTAAGCCATATTGACCTTCAAGTAAATCTAATTTAGCCTTCTGACCTTCTAAGCTATTAGAAAAATCATCACTACCTGCTTCTGCTTTCTTAAAATTACTTTCCAAAAGTTTCATTTCAGAAGTTATAGATTTCAATTGCTTATCAAAACCAGAATTTTTCAAGGCTAAATCTACTACCAATTGCTTTTCAGCCATAATCAACCTCCTTCCTACTAATCTAAAACCCTATATTTCTTTGTATCCCCTTCAGTATTAACAATGTTTCTATTAGATTTTTTATTATCTACCTTGTTGTATTTAACATGTAAATCTAATTGTTTGAAAAGGAAATTTAAATCAGTTTCCCATATACTTTTATCTTCCCAATTTAGTACATTTTTTGCTAAATAGTAGAGATGATCTATATCTATAACACCATCTGTACTATCATCTACTTTTTTTCATCTGTACCATCTGCTGTAGGCATAGATTCTCTAGTTAATTCCATCAATGGATCTCCTAATGCCGAAATTAATTCAAAATCATCATATTTCCCTAAAAACTTTTTACCTAATATTTTTCCTGTTTTTTTAGACTTAACTGTACTAAGTATTAAGCTATAGATTAATTCCATATCTTGTTCTTTTTCTATTTTATTTAAAGCTTTTAAAAGCCCAACCTTTGCATTTTTTTGAAAGTGTTGAATAGAATCTATATCTAGACTCATATAACACTCTTCTCCATTTAAAACTAAATCAACAATTTTTTGTTTTCCTACATTAATTACATGTGCCATTTTAATTCCTCCTTTATGATAAATTGTTAAAAAATAAAAGAGCATCTAAAAAAAGACACTCTTTTATCAATAGAAAAATTAAGAACTATAATCCCCAGTTGGAACTTTAGTAAAGAAATTATCCCAAGCCGTTTTAGCTTCAGTATCACTACTTGCTGCTTCAACTTCTTTCTGATCCATTAAAATATCAACATTATCAAGCGAATCAGAAATTGCTTTACCACTAAAAGTAAATACTTCACCTTCAGAATCAACATCGTTCTTTTGCTCATCTTTAGCCAATGAACAGTATTTTAGACATCTTCTTCTAACCGTAGAATCATCCATAACAATTTCATATGCTAACGCTCCAGAAACTGGTATAGTAGATGTTTTAGTTATCTTCATACAATGCTCATAATCTGCACCAGTTATTTGACTTTCTATTTTTGGAGGTAAATTTGAAGATACTCCTAAAGTAATATCTACACTTTCTAATACTTTAGTTGATCTTTCTATTTTCATATCCCCTTTATATTCTTTCTCCTTGTAATTGTTTTTAGTCTCAAGGTTTACAGCCCACTCTAAAGCTATAGGTGAGCCATATTTATTATCCCCAGTCGAAGGGAAAAATGTAACTTTTCTAATACCTAATTCTCTTGCCATATTAAAATCGCTTCCTTTCCAATTTAAATAAAAAAAGATAGGTTATAAACCTATCCATTACTTTTGATAACTATTTTGAATTTCTTTGTTTTTCCAATTCTTTTCTTTCCATTTATACTTACAAGTGTTACATTGATAATGTATATATTTATCCGTTTTACCTACTCCAACAGTATAGAATGGTGCAGATACAACTAAGCCTAAGAAAACAAATCCATCTAAAACTCCAATAAACATATTAAACATAGTTAACGGTGCAAATAAAAGCATTGAAGCAATTATTAAACAACAACAAACAAGTAGTCTCTTTCCTATTTGTTTCCAATTTAGCTTTCTCCAACCTTTATAATTGCCACACCTTGGGCATCTTCTACTTATAAAATTTAACATATAAATCAATTCCTCTCATTAATATCTCTATGTTTATATTATATGTAAAAGTGATTCACTTATCAGCACTAAAACACACTATTTATAAAATGTTAATAAATTGATTTATTGCAAATTATAACCGTTTCAAATAAATCTTTTTGCTTAATAGTTTCCAATATTTTGATATTTCTAAAACCATTTTCGATGAGAAAATTCTTCAACTCTTTGATTTTCTTAGCAATATTATTTTTAACTAAAAGATTTATATAAACTTCATTATCTGTAAACTCCTCTTTTGTATCTGCTAAAATTAAATCCTGTCTAAATTTATATGTAATACAGTCAGTACTTCCACTCGGTCTTTCTATAAAAAAAGTAGGTATTCCAATGACTTCTTCTAATTTATCAAAAATATCTTTCATAAATACCCCCTTAATTTAAGATTCTATCAAGTTCTTTTTCTAAACCTTTATACATATTATCAAGTACTTTATCTTCTATCTTCTTAAAACTTTTATCCATCCATAAGAAGTTAGGATCATAATATTGACCATTTAACCATAAGGTGTACCCATAATGCTGATAATAAAGTTGTTTGCATTTTTCCCAGTTTTCTTTAGTTATTCCAACTTTAACAAAACTGGTATTTCCTTTGCTTTTAACTTTTTCTGCTTCCAAATATTGATATGAGTTTTCATTATCTTTTGGTGCGTCAGTTTTCTGTTGTTCTACAACCGCTTTAGCTTGTTCAGTAAGTATTTTTTTACTTGCCTTTTTACCAACACTACCTAATGCATCTAATGTTTTATATAAATCATCAAAACCACTAGCCATTATACTCACCTACAATCTCATACTCTTTATTTTCTTCCTTGATATTGCTACAATAAACAATATTAAATTGATTATCATTATATATTAAGATATCTTTATTGGTTAAATTTAAATCTCTAATATATCTAATATAAAACCTAGTAGTTACAACCGAACCTTTACCATTTGCAAAATCTATTTCTTTACCACTTGTATTAGAAATTCTAGCTTTACAAGTTAAAATTTCTTCATAGTTTTCAACTGGTAATCCATCATCATTCTTTATTATCCCATTAGGTCTTTTTATTGTAATTTTATGTTTATAACTTCTACAATTCATTTATTTACCCTCCTTAAACTAAGTTATTAGGATGTAAATTTAGAATATTTTCAATACTTTTTTCATGATTATTGTGACCATCATAGTATTGTTCTACAAGCATATATAAAGCAACAACAATATCTTTTTGTTCATCTAAATATAGGTCATTTTGCCCTGTATGACTTCTTATATAAGCTTTTGCACTATCTAAAAAGGTTTGAATTAATAAATCACTATCATTGTCAAAGACATTTAAATAGCCTTTTATATCTTCAAGTAAAATTTCGCTAAACTTTAATTCAAACAAAATTATTCACCTCCATTAATAAATAAAAGGAGGGAATAACCCTCCTATAAATTAAGCTGATTTAACAGTTAAAGCAACCATTTTTTGTGGTTCGATTATTTTAGAATCTAATTCTACATAACCGATTACACCAATAGCTCTTTGATCTGCAAATTTTTCAACTAAAACTTGTAATTCAACATCCTTAGTTAATTTAGTGTATAGTCCACTCATATCTCCATAGAAAACAGCTTTATTACCATCAGTTGCAGCAGGACAGTTTTCAGAAGTATATACTGGTCTTCCTAATAACTCCCATCCAAATCCTTTAGTTAAGTCTTTTTGTAATAAATACTCTCCAGTTGAAGCATTTTTAAGCTTTCTTAAACCTTTTAATGTATCTTTATGCATTATCCAACATGCATTAGCTTGGAATTTTTCTGGAACAACCATTTGAACATCTATTAAATCATCAGCTACTATTTTTGAAGCAGTTGAAGTTTCAACAGTATTTGTCATTGATACTAATCCCGACATTTTACCAGCATTACCAGTTATTAATTCTTTTTCGATAAACTCAGAAATAGCTTCTGCAACTTTTAAGATAACAAAGTTTAATAAATCAAAATCAGTTCTGTTTTGTAATGACTTTGAAATTTTTGCTAAACAACCAACTATAAAATTCTTTAATGTTACGATTTTGAATTTTCCAGTTCTTTCAGTTAAAGTATCACCATCTTCTACATAAGCAGCAGAAATTAAACTTGAAGTTTCATCATAAACAGGGAATGCTAAATCTCCACCTACATTATATATAGTAGTTAATGAATATATAGGTGATAATTCTTTAACTTTCTCTATTATTTTGTTTGCTATGTGAGTAGGTATAACCGCACCGTTATTAGCTACATCTAAAGCTCTTTTATTTCCTCTTACAAAATCTAAAAACTTTGCTTCTTCTCTTATTTCTAACTCTCTTGTTTGTGTATTCATATCTTCTACCCCTCTTGTTTCAACATTTTTTTCTTCTACTTTTTCAAATGATCTTACTAAGTTTTCAGCAGCAATAGTTTTATCTATTTGCTCAACTTCTCTTTTAATTTCATCAACTCTAGTTAGCTCTTTATCATCTAAACTTCTTGTTTCTGTTTTAGCCTTGTTAACTAAACCTTCCATTTCTTCAATTAATCCATTTTTTTGTTCAACTAATTCTTTGCTCATTATTAAATCGCTCCTTATTTTTAAAATTTATATATAAAAAAGACACCTATTTACATAAGTGCCTTTGAGTTGTAGTTATTTGTTTTTTAAAAGCCAAATTTCATTTTCTAAAATGCTATAATCAATCTTTTCTTCTACTTGTTCTACAGGTTCATTAAACATTCTAGTGTAAATATTTTCATCATTATCTCTTTTATAAACACTACAACCTGAATATGCAGGATTTTTCTTATCAGATAATATAGAAACTTCTAATAAATTTAAATTATCTATATATCTTCTTTCAAATCCTCCTCTTAGTTCTCTTTTAGAATATTTAGGTTCTATGAATCCAAAAGAACATCCAACTAATTTATCTGCTCTAGCAAGCTCAATTGTTTCACTATCACTTATATCGGCTCTAAAAAACAAACCTATATTATCCTCAAATAGTTCAACGTTTGTATCTCTGGTGCCTATTTGCTTAGACCAGTCATGATTTAGTAGCATTGCTACTTTTTCACCTTTTTCTAAAGCTCTATTAAATGTTTTTGGTTCAATCACCTCTATAAATTTACTACCATCAAAGTCAGTTAAAACCTTAGATTCTCTTGCAGTAACATTTATATAACCTTCGAGTGTTACACTATCTTCTCTTAATTCTATCTTCATATGTAGCACCTCCTCTCATTAATAAATAAGTTTTAAAGAAGCATACAGCCGATAAAATTAAAAGACTGTATATTAAGCCAAATTTTACTATTATAAAAATAAGCATAAAAAAAACACCTAAGAAAAAATAGATATCTTCTGTGTTAAAATTTCTTTTAAATTTATTCAGTTTGTTTTTCCACTTGTTCTGTAAGTTCTTCATCTTGTTCTTCAATGTCTTCATTTATTTCACCACCTATATTCTGTGTTTGTCCAGTATTCGGTGTAAAATATGTTTTATTTGTAATGTCATAGAAAACTGAACCTAAAGAAGCTTTTAAGACATCCATGCCATCCAAAAATTCAAGATTTTCATCTGCCCTAATTTCATTTACAGTTTTTATAGACGAATCCAAAGCAATCTTATAGGCTTCAAACCTTTCTTTAATACTTGCTTTAGTTAATTCTTTTGTATCAAATTGAAAAAAATAACCATCGTTTTTTTCTTTTTGTAATAATAAATATTTATTTAAAGCAGCTTCAAATAGATTTAACCAAGGTGTAATACAAGTCTTCAAAAATACTTTATAATCGGATTCAGATTTTATTTCACTTGGTATATTGAATATCTTCTGTAGCTCCTTATTAGTAAACTGTCGATTCTGTAAGATTTGCATATCCGTATTACTACTTTGAATAGCGTTATACTTTAATCCATCATTAAAAAATGTGTATTTTTGATTACCTTTTAACTCTTCCTTTAATTTTTTTCTTACTGTATCAACATCCTTAATTCTGGAATCACTTGTAAAAAAGCCTTTTAAATTGCCACCAGATTCAAGATTACTTCTTAAAAATGATTGTTCTAATAATGCCAACGCCAAAATATCCTTGTTTTTAGATAAAATTCCTTCGCCTTTAAGACCATTCTTACTATCTTTAGCTATGGTAAGAAATTCATAAATTTCATATTCAGTGCCGCCAACTAAAAACTTAGCATCTTTATGTATTATTTCATTATCCAATAATTGAGTTACATTACATTCTTCTGTATAATGTAGCTTAACAAACTTGTTTCTATTCTTTTCTATTAAGGCGTGTCCACTACCATGCAAAATACAATCTTTAAGCATTGTTCTCTTAAATTGCTGTGATGTCATTAAATTGTTTGGTTCTAAATTTAATAGAATTAATCTATTATCCTTTTCTATTTCTTCTACCTTGTCACACCTAATCCTTTTATATAATCTTACATTAAGCATAGAAATTAGGTCTAATATCAAGTCTACACTGCCGCTTACAGCAGGTATATTCATTACATTGTTTTCAGTTACATTTTCTCTAGCTATACCTAAAAGATCATGCAACACTATGTTACTACTTATATTATCCATTGTTGAAAAACTAGCTTCGTTATTTCTTAAAAATCCCATTGTTTCCTCCTTTCTACATACAATCCCAAGTTTCTTCCTCTTGTTGAATCAATAGAACTGTCATTATAGTCGATACGACCATATCTACTTTACCTGAAGATTTTTTCTTCGTTACGTATTTATTAAGATTTGTATCTTCTGTACATCTAGCATTGCTTAAATTTATTTCTAGTAATTTATTATCAAAATAATGCCATTTATTGTCTTCAATTAACTCTTTTAAGTATTTTGTAGGTGCATGAAGAACACTAGAATGTTGTCTAATTTCAATCGTATCAAATCCTTCTTCTTCTAATTGAAGGGCAAAAAGTTTAGCATCTCTGATATCATATCCTATTGCTGCTATGGTGCACTCGTATTTTTCTTCAAAATTAAGTATAAAATTCTTTACAAATCCATAATCTATACTATTTTCACCACATGCAAAACAAACACTTTGCTTAATGAATTGTGCATAACTTACCTTCTCTCTTCTACTCTTTAAAGCAATTTTATTTTTAGGTATGAAAGCCCATGATTTGGTATATATTTCACCATCTTCTTCAAATGAAGCAGTAACACTTGTATTATCATCTGATTGAGATAGGTCTAAAGACATATATACTGTTTTACCTTTTAAGCTAAAATCTTCTTTTAACTCACATTTCTTAACATCTTTTATATCTATATAAGCTTCCGTCGTAAGTGATGGCAGAAAGTGATTCATCGATTTAGTAAGATATTCTCCTTCTTCATCTGGTTTAACCATAGCTTTTTCTCTATCTTCTCTAATCAACTGATAGTTCTCTTCGATTCTTAATGGGTTAGCCTGCATCATTCCTATGTCATTCCAAAGATTTTCTTCATAAGCGTAATAAATTAGTGCAAACATTCTTTTATTTTCAACTACTCCATTAAAAACTTTTCTTATATACTCTAAATCTTCTATCATTATACTATCATCAATTTCATATGCTGTTGTCGTTCGGAAAAGTAGTGGATTAAGGACATTTCTTTGCCCCGACTTCATTGCATTAAAATTACTATTCTCTTTAAAATTCGCATGTTCATCACTAACAAATGCCGCAGCTCTTATGGAGTTATTTTTACCTGCTTCAGCTACTCTAGGTTCAAAAAAGCTACCAGTTATCAGGCATTTTATTGCTCCTGTTTTTGTTTGAGAAATTTTAAATCTACTTTTCAACAATGGACTAGCGTTAATTATTTGGCTCATAGCCTTTTTAATCTCTGATGCAAGTTCTTTAGTTAGGCATATAGAATAAAACTCACTATATTGTTGTTCGGTAAGCATAAGTAATATAAATACTATAGCTATAAGTGCTGTCTTTGCGTTCTTTCTAGCTATAAATAGTGTTCCTTCACGATATCTAAATTTGTTTCTATTATCCTTATATCTCCAGCCGAAAATATTGGCTAAAAAAAAGCATTGGAAATCAGCTAAGTTCTCCAACACTTGTTTACCTTCCACATATCCAGTTGCAAAATTCATGAGTTTAAGTATATTATTTATTTGTAATAGTTTCTTTTCATCTAAAACAAATTCAAATTCATCATCAAACTGTCTATTATTGTAATCATCTAAAAATATTTTACATTGTGCTTCAACTTCCCAAGTAGTTATTTCTTCACTCGACAAGACGTTTTCCGCATATCTTATAGCTTTATCTAAAAGAATCATTAATCTTAATCATCCCCCTTTAAAGCTTTTAATAAAGGATCTTCATCATTTGCTTTAGCATTCATGTTAATTACACTTAATTTGCTTCTAGCTGAAGGAGACAACCCAAGCTCCATACAACACTTATTAAAAATAGCGTTATAATCCTTATAGATTGTTGAAGCTGGATTTCTTGTTAATGTTCCATCTGTCTTAGTAACAACTAATCCATTTTCATTGATTAATTGTCTACATTCTTCCATTTTAACAATTGAATCTACACAAGTTACCAATATTGTTATATCTAAGTTATTTAGGATATTAGAAGTTTGTAATTCTTTAACTAGATTTTTATAAATTTTTTTTTCAACTTTTGAAAGATAAGATGGTGCTTTATAAACCTTATCATCATTGCCTTTCAATTTTTCTTCTTGTAGTTTTCTTGATTCATATTCTTCTTTAGTCAATCTTGAACTTTCTTTTATTAATTCTACTGGTTTGGAAGATCTTGCCATATAATTCACCATCCTTTCTTTTGTGAATGCAAAATATCTCATTTCCGATTTTTTTTTAATTAATGGAGGGTGTCGTCCTTAGAAGACTTTTAAATTTTTCCTATATATATGTAGGGGGGTATTAAATAATTTTTAACGTAAGAAAAGAGTCCTACTTTTTCTTATTATTATAGTAGAACTCTTCTTTATCTTTATTATTTAATTTAAAGTCTAATATAGAACTGTCACCTATCTCAAGGTTACAATCTTTACAAAGCATCACTATATTATCTTCTTTCAGTTCAAACTCTGGATAGTCGATTCTTGCCAATAGATGATGGCCTTCCAACTTTTCATCAACTATCTGTCCATATTTGCTAAGACACCTCATACAATAAGGTTGTTCTCTCATTATCCTAGCTCTAAGTTTAATCCAACTATACTTAGAATAGAACCCATCATCTGTCTTCTTGTTCCTTACCTTACCACACTTATGAGATTTATCAACAATTCCGCATCTTGGACAAATCTTTTTCATGGTTATTCCTTACACTCATCTATATTAGGAATATCTTTAAGTGCTATCATATAGAAGCCATTATCTAATTCTTTAGTTCTTATCCAATTACCTTCCACTAATCCAATCATATCATCTATATAATCTTCAAAGTTGTTATATATTAGTACATAGTATGAACTGTTATCACATGAATAATAATCATAATATATATTCCCATATACATGATTACCTTCATAATAGTCTAATTCACAACCTTCATATATACCTGTACTATCTAAATCTAATAAGTTAGCTAACTCTTTCTTTATACAATCATATCTCTCAATTAATGTTCCCTTTTCATCAGCCTTACAGTTATAACCATATTTATTCTCTAATGTGTTAACTATATCTGCTTTCTGTCTTCTATCTATATTAACTCCTATCTCTTCGTAATAGATATAGAATAGTCTATCATTACCTTCAACCAATACATCTTTAATATATTCAATTGCCAATTGAGTGTTATCTGTTTTATTTACATTTAGATCTCTTACTATGACTACAACGTTATTTAAATATTTAATATGGTATATTTCAGCAAAACAAAAATAACATTCATTACTTTCATACTGTTTAAGTCTGTTTAAGTTATCCATAGCTATAATACTACTGTCATATGATAAACATCTTATATGCTTTCCATCTACTTCAAAAGAACTATCAGTTCTTAAATATCTTTCTGTATCACTACTTGTTTCAAAGTTTCTTACTTTGATGTCTTCAATATTATAAGTTTTATCAAATAAATCATTTGCAATAAAATTCTTTAGTTCTTCTATTCTCTGTTCTTCTAGTGAAGGTTTTTTTCTCTCAAGCTTTTCTGTTTCTCTATAATAATGATCTAATTTTGAATTAATCGAATGAAGTAATTTTAAAAATTCATCACTAACATCTACTTGCACTTTTAACTTATTTAATCTATTTTCCATTATTCATTTACCTCCATACCCATCTTCTCTCTAAACTCTTTAAATATCTTTTCTGCTTCTCTTGTTATCATTTCATTTTCTTTTCTTATCTCTTCACATCTAATTCTTAATTCTTCATTTAATTTTTTAGTTTCTTCATTAAGCTGCCTACTTTCTTCCATTAGCTCTCTATGTTGTCTTTCTATATCACTTGTTTTAACATTCTCATTTCTTATAATAATTCCCATAACCATCACTCCTAAATATTTTATTTTTAATAAAAAAAAGAGTAGGATTAAACCCACTCAATCATATTTTCTATTTCTAATAATTCTTTATTTATGTCTGTTAATCTTTCCAGCATATTGTTTTCAAAGAATTTTTTGTAATTAGATTCTTCCGCTCTATTGTTTAATAGATTTTTTATTTTATAGGTATTAATAAGATAAGCTTCTAAATATTTAAGCTCATCTTCATTTTTAATTAACTCCGTATTTTCTAGATCTATAAAAACAATATTTTTAAAATCCTTACTCTTAACAAAATCTTTAGTTACAGGATCGTGCCCATTTAGGTGTCTTTTGCTTCTTATGTAGATATTAGTCGTCTCACCAACATACCTAATTTTGTCTTGTTTATCTAAAAGATAGTATATGAATTTTCCATCAAATCTTTTAAAAAATTCTTTATTCCTTTCAGCATATATTTCTTTTCTTGCTTGTTGTCCTTTATATACATTCTCTTTATTAACTATACAACTACACTCTCTACAATATTTTTTGTTATTCTTTGAAGCCGATATAAAAGAGCCACATCTAATACATTTGACAAATTTTCTCTCAGTATAAAACCCTAAATTACTTAAAGTTTCAGTTAGAGTTTTCTTTTCACCTTTAAACTTCCCGTCCTGATAATCTTCAAGTACGTTACTATATATAACGCCTCCTACTCTTATCTTAGTTTCCTTGTTTTTAATACTTTCTTTAACCATTCTCATAATAATATCTCTCCCTATAATTTAATATTTTTAAAGGCTTTTTGTATCTCAGATGCCCAACTGAGTAATCTGATTAATTAGATTAATTCTATATTAAATTTTAGAGACTATATTACTATATAAGCTTTATAATCTTTAAAGCAGACACACATTAAACAATTAACAAAACAAAAGTATAAATAAATAAAAACAAAGGAGAAAGAATATATGTGTTTTGCATATCTGCTTTAAAGATTATAAAAAAAGAGAGAGTGAAATTAGCTAAAACTCTCTCAAAAATCAGGAGTGTCGGTTTTTCAGGAGACAGATTACCGAAAACTGTCATTTATGATTACATTACACAAAATAGGTATAATGTATTAATTAACAACAAATTTTTCTTTTGTTATTAATTTTCATTTGAAGGGGGTGTATACCCCCGTATATATCTTATCTTTCTATCCACATTAATCTAAAATCATCATCGAAAGATAATCTACTATAACTAACTATATAGTTTCTATCCATGCATGTTTTTCTTACATTCTTACAACCTAATTCAATAAATAATCTTTTTTGATCTTTCTTACTCAACCATCTTCCACAAAACCTATCTATAACATTACATTCATCCATTTCTACCATCCTTTCTTTTAAAATAAAAAAGAACCTAGTAAATTAATACTAAGTTCTTTTTTCGATACTATTTATTTACTCTACTTAACAATAGTTCACCATAAGTTATTTCATTAATGCATTTACACTGTTCATTACCACATTCAAATTTAATTACTCTGTTATTTAGCTCTAATCCTTTAGATATCATCATATCTCCCAAATTAGCTCCATCTTTAATATCTTTACAATTTAGTTCTGTTGATTGATTTTCTACTTCAATATTTCCTTTCCATCCACAATTACAACTAACTTCATATAACATATATAATACCTCCTAATAATAAAATCTTTACACCTATTTAATTCTATTATTAGAAAAATATTCCTTCTAATTATTTTATTATTTATAATTTGTTTATATTTAATATAATTTAATATAGTTGCAACAAAATTTAATCTAATGTAATATTATTTAATATATTTTATATAAAATATAATTAAGTTTAATAAATTGTAATATAATTTAATGTACTTCAATTAATCATCTTCTAAACTATCATCAATCTTATAGAAAACCTAATAATCCCCCTCTCACCTTTCTAACGAAAGGACGCCCCAAGGGCTTGACATTGGCTACGCCAAAAGTTCCATTACAATTAAATACCTGTAAACTTACTCTTAAATGCTCTCTTAATCTCTCATTTACTCACTCACACAACTATATAATATCTAATAAAATTATCCTCTTATAATATAAAACTTAATATCTGAATAGTGCCCAGTTAGTGTCACTCAATACCGTTTATACCACATAAAAGATACTAGGCTCTACTAAAAGATACTAGGCTCTACGAGGTTATAGTCGAGCTAAAGCTCTCCTCCAAAACCACTTTAAAATCCCTTTCATTACATTACAGGAATTTACAAACTGGATTTTGGGAATATACAACTATTATCTTTAGAAGAAGAAAAGCAACCTTTTTTGTGACTTAATTAAAATTATATTAATCTACTCACGAAAAAGGTTGCAGTTAATTATGGATTAAAAAAGTTGGCACTTTAAAGTGTATATTAAATAAGTTAAGATAATATACCTTTTTAAAGTGCCAACTTTTAATTATTGATTTTTAAAATTCAAATAACTCATCTAATTCTAAATCATTAATAAACTCGTTTGTCTTTTTTCTTATGTCGATACTCTCTTTATAGGCAAAATAATCATATAACTCAATACTATCTCTATTATCAAATGTATTTTCTATATATCTCATTTCTTTTGTAATATCATCTTCTCTCATTGCCAATTTATTTTTTTCCCTTGTTATTATTGCTATTTCATTAAATTTTTCAGTCATCAGTTTATTTTTCTCTTTTTTATTTTCTTTATATTTTTCAATTATTTTTTCATCTAATTTTAAATCATATTTTATTAGATCTATAAGAACTTCAGTTAACTTCTTTTCATTACTTTCTTCTTCATCATCTATACTAAAAACTTTATTCATTTTATCCTTAGATTTATTATTAAGTGAAATTCTTTTTTCTTCTATATATTTCATTTCTATATCTACTGCTGCTGAACCAAATATAATTTCATATACACCATAATAATAATTCCAACTTCTAGGCAATTTTTCATTAACCTTCTTATTAAACTTTCTATACTTTACACTACCTGCTAAAAATAAAGCTGTTAAATCTTTTAATCCCATTTCATCAAGCGATCTTTTTTGTGCATCTAAAATCATACTTACTTCGTCTTTTGTAGCAAGTCTATATATATCTTTAGTTTCACCATCTGTATTAACTTTCTCACATATTTGCCATTTTTCCTCATACTTTATGACACTTCTTTTCTGTAAATTATTTAAAGCTCTTTTTATAATCTTTTTAAATTCACATCTAGATGTATTATAAAAATAATGAATAGCACTTAATTCAATATTTAATATATCTGCTAATTCGGATTTTTTGTTATTAGCGACAGTATATGTATTATTTACTAAGCCTAGTACATTAATAATTTTTGAAAAAGATAATAAAACTTTATTATCTGCTCTCTTATTATTAGAAATATATTCAACAAGTATATCCCCAATTTCTTCTACATACACATTATTATTTCCATTAATTCTACCATCAAGCTTAGGTAGTGGATTTTCATATATTTCATCAACTACAAATTTATTACCTTCCTTATGATATACACAATATCTTTCTAAATCTTCCAGTTGTAACTTTTTAGATTTACCACTTGCAACCTTTATACCTAATAAACCACACAATTCTTTATAATTTTTAATAACCTTACCTACTTCTAAATTTTCAATTCTCATTTCCCTTTTCTCCTTTTTAAAACCTAAATTTTCTAATTCCTTTTCATTAATTATTAATTCTAATTCTTTGTTATTAACCATATCCATTCTCAACCATCCTTATTTATTTATTTGTTATTTCTTCTTATATTACATGCTAAAGTTAACACTTCTCTAAACTTAGCATCATCTACAAAACCATAAACTTTTTTTCCTTCATTGCGACTATCATCAAATGTATAAAAATCTCTATGCAATAGCCATGATAATCCAATAGCCATATTTTTACTATCAATAATATAATATCTTTCTTTTCTTTTTTCTCTCATATCTCTTTTACCTACCTTTTTATATAATTGAGTTATCGAATCGACAAGCTTATCGATAACCTCTCACCTTCATGGTGAAGGAGACAAATTGACTTTAATTCTTCTTTAGCAAAGTCAAATAAGACGATGCTATCTACCTATTTTAATGAAGGGGGTGGACAAAAAATGTCCGTCACCCCCGGTTACATCTAAATTTTATTTAACAAAGGCAATTTTGCCTTCGTCATTTAACAAAGTTTTAAGAAGGATGTTACACTCTACAACTCCTTTTTTATTAAGAGGGGCGTTAAAATGACGCTATCCCTCGTACTCTGTACTAGAACCCCCCGTGTTTTACGACCCCTTTTTTATTAAGATATATCTACTTTAACTACAATGCTACTCTTATATTGTTTAACAATTTCTTTTATTACTACATTTTGCCCTTCTCTTTGTTTTAAATTTCCTAAAGCATAACACTTAGTTGGTATTGCTAAAAATGCCTTGTTATCAGCTAATATTTGAGTATATCCATTGCTTCTTACTAACTTTAAGCTTTCTATATACTCTCCGTTTTTAATCTTTTCTAGGTATTCAAAATCTACATCTGTAGAAGTATTTTTATAGCAACAAATTGTTAATTCATAGTCATTTAACTTTGTAGTATCTTGCATTACTTCTTCAAATATATTAGTTTCTGGAGCTTCTTCTACAGTCAGTGAATATATTCTACCTAAATACTCTAATTCTCCATTTATATCTTTAGAAACTATATATTTTTCTGTTTGTCTCTTTTCTAGTCTTCTTAAAAACTCTTCTGTACTTATTATCCATGCAAAATCTGAATTATCATATTGAGAATCTTCATATCCGATCTTTATTGCTAAATTAGCTCTAACTTCTTCATCTTCACATATTTCTTTTGCTTCTTTTAATATATCCTTTTGCATGGCTGTCCATTTCTTAGCATGTTCTACCCTTGCTTTTTTATCTTCTTTTTCTTTAGAGAATTTCTTTAAAGAATATCCTTCTTTTATTAAAGCTTCTTTCTTTGTTATATATTTCTTTAATAAATCTTTAAGTTCATTAAATTTATCTTCGTCAAATTTTATATTTGGATTATCTATTAAAGAACTAATGTTATATATTTTTGTGCTTATTAATTTGTTCTTAACATCTTTAGTTAATAGGTTATCTATCCAATTATATAAACCGCCTTTTAATTTATTTTTTTCATATCTAAATAAAGAATTAGCCAATTTGCATATTGTACTATTCTTTGATTTTTTATCTATGTCTTTTACTTCTTTAAAAAGTTTATAGAAATATGGTCTATTTTTATAAGTATCTAAGATAACCCTTGGAATTTCTACAGTAAGTCCAGATTTTGAAGCGTCTATCATTAATCCTTGAAAATGCTTCATAACTTTATTAACATATCTAAGTGTTTTTAATTCTTCTATCGTTTCTTTATCCTTTTCTTTTGCTTTCTCGCTGTCCCAGAGTTGACTAAATCTGCATAAAATTGATGTGTTTATATCTGTTATTTGACCAGTTTTATCATTCGCACTTAAAATAAACTTAGAGATATTTTCTGTATTAAAAATTGTATCTATATCTCCTTCTGCCTTATCATCTGAATTAACTTGTATAGTTGCATTTTTAATATTTTTCTTAACTATATCTATTAAAGTTACTTCTTCTTTCTTATATTTTTCTAAATCTTCTTTAAGCGTTTTATGCATACTTTCTAAGACATTTCTACCTTCTTTTTCAAAGTCATAGTTTAAAAGATAACTAAAGTCTGCTTTTTTAAGGTCTAATCCTTTTCTCACAAAATGAAGTTTATCGCCATCCAAATCCATTCCACCCATTTTTTGAAATAGTGTTGTATTTATAGGAACTTGAATTATATTATTTAAATGCTTTATATATTTAACATCTCTATCTTCTATATCTATAAAATCTCCAACTTCTAATTCTGCTTTACTCATCAGCGGATTCCTAATTAAAAGATGTTCTCCACTTGTCTTAGACATATAAAATTGATGTTCTTTTAAATAACCGTCTATTTTAGTAGAAGGATCAAAATCTTTATTTTGAAAACAACTAGCAAATTTTAAAAATGCTAATATGTCTCCTGTTACATATAGATAATTACTTGGTACTTTTATTTTTCCTATTCCTATATCTCTCAAATCTCTTTCAATTTGTGATTTTAGATAATTTAAGAATTTCTTATCATAAACCATGTATTTATTTAGATTTAACATCCTTATAGCTGTTTCCACATAATCATTTTCTTTTACCTTCTTTTGTTCCTTTATATTCTGTAAATAAACTTGAATATATTTTATATCTTCCCAATCTACTTCATCTTTCCTATAAACATTTAAAACATTTTTTATCATATTTCCAACTGGACTAGCCAAAGCAGCTAATTCAGTTACCCTAATATTTAAAGAACTAAAGAATTGATAAGTTAAAGATCTATACTCACTTGGATTAACAGAATGTGTATAATTAGCTATCTCTATATAATTATCGTTGTCTTTTGCAAGTACTTCTTTATATTCTTCTATATTATTGTATAACCACTTTTTCTTACCATTTTCTATAAGTAGTTTTGCTTTAAATGTACTTTCAGTTGCTAATATATCTATATCTTCAGTTAAATGTTTTTGTCCAAAAATATCATAGATATATTCAATGTTATGCTCCTTAAAATATTTATTGAAGTTTACAAAAGCAAAGAAGCCTTTCATTCTTTTTAATCTTAATTGAACTCCATTTACATCTTTATTTCCTATGAAATTTCTAATGTGAGTTCCAACTTTTTTATTTATAAGTCCCATTCCATCAAAGTTATTTACTTGTAATTCATCTATCTTACTAACTTTATAGCCTACATTCCAAGGTGCTGGTCTAAATATTTCTTTATTTAAAGGCATAGTTTCATTTTCTTCATAAACTATATAATATTTATTTGGTTCTTTTTTAGAATAAGATATTTTAATTTCATTCTTTTCCATAGCTTCTTTAGTTGGTATACGATTATCCTCATCTATCCATCTACTTATAGTTTTATAATAATCGTATTTATTTGCTACTACTTTATTTATTTCTTTATTTTTTATTTTTTCTCTTATTTCATTTTCTAACTCATATAACTCTTCTTTTAATTCTTCAAACCTTTGCTTTTCTCTAATTAATTCTTTTTCTTCAGGTTTAAAATCACTATAATCATATTTGCTTACACCTTCTAAATTATTAAAATTTAAAGTAAGCTCATTATCTGGAATTATACATATATTTAAATCTTGTAAATTATAAGGGATAGCCAATGCATTAGTTGTAGCTAAAGCATTACTATTTAGCATTTTCACTACATTAACTTCCTTATTACTCAAATCCATATAATCTGCAAAAATATTATCTAATTTATCTGCTATTTTTTCAATAGTGTAAAATTGTTTAACTTTCTTATGATGGCTTCCTCCAAGAAGTTTTATAAGTCTGAATTTATGTAGTTCTTTTCCATCTTGTCTTAAAACAAATCCATCATTTAAAACTTTATTTGCTAATTCTTTTTCTTCTTTATTTTCTAATTTTCCTAATTCTAAATTAACTAATAAAGCAAATTTATATTCTGTTCCCTTAACTTTTCTAGTTAAACTTTTATACTCTCTAGCTATTAATCTAATTAATTTATTCTCTGAAGTAGTTTGTAATAATTCTTCTTTATAGTCTAGATAAACTACTCCATTCTCCTCTATTAAATTCTCTTTTCCTGCATTAATAATTGCGTATTGTTCCTTTTTAACCATAATAATTCCTCCTAATTTCACATATATATTCTTTGGCATATGCCTTCACTTAAGAGCGGTGTATACCGCTTTATACTATTTCCCTACATTTTACCCACTCAGTTAACTTAATCCTTTCTTTTGTAGTTAAATTTCTTTTTAAACTACCATTTATAAATTGGTATAAACTTGGCTTATGTATCTCTAAAGTATCTGCCAACTTACTAACACTCATAAAATACATATCCCTCATCTTTTGTAATTGTTCTCTTAATTGATTTTCTGTCATTTCCTAACTTCCTTTCTTATTTATTTGATTATGATATCATTGTCTAAAAAATATATAAAAATAACTCTATCATATAGTATCGTTCTTGGGATTTTCCCAAAACGCTACAATCGTTGATACAACTAGGTTTGAGCGGTATTTTATTTTTTTACTATTAAAAAATCACCATCTTAATATTACTCTTCACTCTTTTTTATAATATTTACTATTTATCTCCATTATAACAAAATTTGAAAACCCTCTTTAAACCTAGTTATACCAATGTCTAGAGGCGTTTTTATAAAACTTCACATATTCAAAAATGCCTATTTTCTAACTTCTTCACTTATAGTTTTTTTGGTTCTCGTAAAGAACCACGGAATATTTAATCAAAACTTTTCTAAATATTGCTTTTATTGGGTCTACCTATACCACAATAAGACAACCTGATGAACCGTTGATATCAGTGGGTTTAAAGGGGATTGCATAAAAAATCCCCTTGTTTTTGGGCTTATTTTGACACATTTTTAAACAATAAGCCATACAAATTTAAATCCCCGTCAGAACTTTTTCTATATAAGTCAATTCTTTCTTATCTATAATATTCTTTATATATCTCTTCTATATTTGCTTTATAGCTATAATTTAATTCTATATCTTTTTCTCTTAACTCTGCTTCCAAAATCTCTATATCAAAGTGCTTATCTGCTAAATCATCTCTCTTAGTTCTATAAAACTTTTCTACTACCCAATCCTTCATTACTATAACCCCCATAATTATCTATCACACCTCCAAAACTGTAGAAACAAATCCTAAATTGCCAAACTTAGAAAACTGTTTAACATATGCCTTAATTTCTCTATCTGTTTTAAGCTGCTCTGATAATCTCTTAGCTTGTCTCTCTTCTATTTCCCCTAAGGCATAACCATGAACCTTCTCCATTACTCTTGCTAATGCCTTATGGTTGTCCTTAAACAGATTAAGATTTATTTCTAATTGACTCAATACATTCTGATTTCTCATATTTTCCTTAACTGCATCTGTATTTTCAAATTTCCATAATCTCATAATAATACCCTCATTTCATTTATATTTTTTTATTTTTAAAACTTACTTAACCTCTCTGGTATATCATTTTCTAATCTCTAAGTGTATATTTAATTTTTAATTATCTTATTTCTTCTTTTAAAAATGGTCTCATTAAAATAATTGTTAATTTGATATTTAATGCCATTAGACCTAAAGCCCACGTTACTGGATTTGTTCCAAGAACAATAGCATTACCACATATTTCTATATCAATAACTTTGATGAATACTATAAAATACATTAAGAATTCCAATACTTTTAAACACTTATTTTTTTTATTCATTTTAAACTCCTTAAAAACTAATTTATACTTCCTTTGTTCTTTACTTTCTAAACTTTAGTAACTCATAAAAGATGTATTTTATTCTATATTTTTTAACATCTTTCTTTAGTAACCGATCTGTTTAAGGCATTCTTATAATAAAGGGAAGGTTTTATCGGGGGAGTTTCCTTCCCATATAGTGTGGCACACCTTAACCACAACTGTGTCACACTAATTTTTCATTCACAGTACTTATGCATTTCTAACTAATTATTCTCTACTTTTTTTGTATGGTATAACCAACCGCTAATATATACCATACATTCCTAATTGCTCTCTCCTTATTTTTGTAAGATTACTTAACTTTAATTTGCAAATTTGTTTTTATTTACCTTACAAATATATATTATCAAAAGTGAATCACTTTGTCAATTATTTTTACGAAATAATTTAAATATTTTTAATTAGTGAATCACTTTATTTTTTTTAGAACATATTATATAATAAATTTAGAAAGTTGAGGTGTTTAGTAATGGCTGTAAAAGAAGATAACAAAAGAATAAGTGTTAAACTTAGTAAAAAAGAATATGAAGATATAGAAAAATTAGCTAAAGAAGATGCTAGATCCGTAAGTAACTATATGTACAAAGTAATAAGAGAACATCTAGATAAACTTGAAGAATAAAGTTTAAGGATTAGTTAAATCTAGTCCTTATTTTTTTTGCAAAAAAATAAAGCTAAAAAACAATTCTTAGCTTTAAATATAATATTTCTTATTTTATCTATATATCATCTTTTGTGCCTTTTTCTTATCTGCCATTAAAAACTTAAATAAATCTTTACTATCCCATAAAATTAATTTTCCACTCATTTTGGCAGCTTCTTTCGCAGTATTGCTATATTTACCCGTAGTTATTACAATCCCTTTTTCAATATTAAACATATCCATAGCTCCGAGCAACTTCTGTAGTATTGGTCTTCCAACTGAATTGTTTTCATCAAACTTTTTACATTCTACATATATGTTATCATTTATTATTAGATCTCTTCCATAATCACCTGTTTCTTGAGTTAAAAAAACCTTAAAACCTTGCTTCTTAAATACTTCTGCACAAAATATCTCAAAATCTCTATCATCAAGATCATCCAAATCTGTTTCTTCTAACATTAAATCATGCTGTTCTTTTCTAGCTTTTCTATCTTTATATGTAATTTTATTTTTTAAATAACCTATCCCAAAATAAATTATATAGAAAATTATAGTAAAAATTAAAAGCAATATTAATTCTCTCATTTTTATCTTCTCCAATTCTATAAAAATAATTTTATTTTATTATCTCCAGCTACAATTAGTTTTATGCAAAAAAAGAGAGTTAAAAAATTAAATTAATAATTAATTAACCCTGAGGGGAAATATAAATATAAAGATATAGAATTGATAATTAAGCAGATTTCCTATTTGCAAAGATAAATATATTTTTTATTACACAATTTAGTGTTTCCTCATTTATATATTGACTTTTTAAGTAGGAATAAATAAAATGTGCTTCATTGATATATTTTTTATTTATTAGAGTTGGATCATTAATATTATTTTTTAGGTAGTCTTTAATACTGATAATCTCAGCTCTATTTAATTTTTGATTTTGCATAGCAACTTTAAATAACTGAGAAGCCTGTAACTTCAAATCTGTTAAATATTGTTGCTGCAAATCCAAAGTTTGTGTAGACTCTATTTTAGCTCTGGTTTTAATTTGCTCTTTAGCCTTTTTTGCATTAGGCTTTAGCCATACTTTTAATTTTTGCAGAAACCAAAAGTATGATATTCTGATTGCTCCAGACATTAAGACCAAAGTTAAAAGTTTGCCTACTATACCTAAGTCTTGCAAATAGATTATAGTGATTATACTTAATCCTAATAATAATATAAGACTTAGATAGTCAGCAATTTTGTGTACTTTTGTTGATAAGAACATATTAAGTCACTCCTTTTTTGGTTATAGGTTTTTCCCTATTTATTTACGGTGGAAACCGTTTTGTCTTTTGGTTTGTAAAATATTTTTTCTGTATGTTTTTTAACCTTATAGGTGATAAATCTACAAGGACATATAAATAATATTAATATATATGTATCACCAAAAGGGGGCTTAATATGTTTTTTAATCTTTTCATAGTAATTTGTTATTACTATATACAACCCTTTTGGCTTTATTGCGTGATTTATAGGACTTAACATGCACATAGTATAGACAGATGTTTCTATATATTAATCTACAATATACTGTACAAGCTAATCTTCAAATAAAAATCTTTCTAAGTTGGTGTATTTTAAGTCTGTATAAACTATATCAAACAAGTTAGAACTGTATCTTAGGTCTTTTGAATGAGTTGGTCTAGTTATAATTAAACATGGTTTTCGAGTGTCACATAGCTCCGTCAACTCATCACTTTTATAGAACATCTCATATCTTACTATCTTACTTTTGTCTGTATAATGGTTGAGGTCAACTTCAAGTATATAATTTACTAATATATCATCATACTTTGCCAAAACAATAGCATCTGGTTTAAGTTGCCCTTTCATCAAACTAACATTAGTATTAAACTCTAAAACTTCAAATCCCATTTCAAGTAGCTTTCTCCAAAAATCCTGTATAAATAAATTGTGAGGACTTAATTTTTTATTTGTATAATATATCTTTTCATCTGTATAAGAGTTACGATAGCTTTGCAATATCCCTTTTTTCTCTAGTGTCTGCATTCTTCTTGCTGCTACACGATATCTATAGTCTTCATTTTTATATTCGCCATTAAAAAATATACTACAAGCATTTTTTAAACTAATAGCATTATATTTCTCTATAAATTTAAGAACATTGTAATCTCTTTCTTTAAGCATAATTTATGCCCCCTTAATGTTTCTTCTTTTAGGCTTTTTCTTAGTTGTTTTAATATCAACTACATTATTCTCTATAGTATCATCTGATGTGTTTATTAAGCACTTTATCTTTTCTTCTTTCTTCTCAATTACATCTTCTATTAATACTCCCTTACGTGGAACAATTATATTCTTATCATATTTTTGTAGTTCAATTTGTGGTTGCTTAGATTTTATTATTGGAATAAATACTTTTTCATAAATTCCACTACCTTTTATTATGGCTTCACAATCATCTAATCGTGATGCTTCGGTTGTTCCGATTGTAATCTTACTATCTTGTCCTGAAAATTGTCTTAGTGAAACCATACACATTTGACTTCTTATTGTAGTGTTTATACTTTCTGCTGTCATTTTCTGAACCACACATACTATACTTATACTCATAGCACGACCTGCTTTAGCAATTCTTTTCAAGTAGCTTTCACATTTATTTTTTAACTCTTTTTCTTCGACTGTATCTCCTTCTTCTACCTTAAAAAATGAAAACTCATCCATGAGTAAAAATATTCTTTTATATTTTTTATTTGGATTATCTTCATTCCAATGTTTAACCGAAATATACCCGTACCTACTTATCTCTTTTTCTCTCTCATCTGCTATTTGGCTTATCTTTTCTAATATTACTAATGCTTCTGCTAAAGTACTTGCTGTCATTTTGCAAGGCTTACACTTGCTAAAAATCTTAGTCTCACCGTTTACAAGTTGAGTTATATAAACATCAAAATCATTCTTGTAGTTATATAATAGATTAGTAAAACTTATAAACTCTGCAAAAGTCTTACCTGATCCAGTTTTACCACTGTAGCACACATGTGGATTCTCATGTAACGAAATACTAAAAGAGTTAGTATTCGCCTTAAATCCGCATAGCCATTCATCACAAGTTAATTTAACTGGTTTAAATTCAAACTCAGGCTTTCTAGTTATTATTTCTACATTTATATCATCGCTATACTTTTCTTTTTTTATTTCGACCGTTCCCTTAAATGCAGTTTCTAAAGCAGATTCAATGCTTCTCAGAGCCATCCAATCACATCCGAGTGGTGCTTTTGTTTTAGCTAAAAATCCATATTCAGTTTTCTTATAGTCTTCCAGAGTAAAAGTATCGTTTATTTTATTTCTAATACCTTTTACATCTGCAAACTCTAAACACTTTTTCCATGTCTTTATATTTTCCAATTGCTCTATTTTATCTTTTTCTAACTTTATTTTCTCATTCTTTTTCTCTTTACTTTGCATATACCCATATAATGCCCCACCAAAGGCAGCAGATAACATAGCTTCAAGTAACATAAAATCAACTCCTTTTTAAGAATTTAACTTTATAAGCTTTATACTCTATATCTGATGAAAAAGCATTTTCTAAATAAGGAATTATTTTAATAAAGTTATCTTCAGACAGACCAATCGGAATCACCAATCTTGCATCAAATCCAACTTCAGTTTTTTCTATATCTTCTAATCCAAAAGTTATATTACTATTATTTAATTGTTGCTGTGGCATTTCTTCTATGGTCTTTAAAAATCTCTTTCTTACATAGGTTTCAAAGCTTGTCTTTTTATTTATAATTTTATTAGCTATACACCAAGCAGAAATAGTCGCTATTACTGTTAAAACAACTTCTCCTAACATTTCTACTTACCCCTAGCCATTACTATTTTATTTTCTTTATTGCTTCCTGTAGCCTTTAAAACACCATAAGAAACTATACCTGCATAAATTATAAATCCTTCTAATGCTCCAAAACCAAAAATTGATCCTAATGTTTCACATGAGTTATAAATAATATCTAACATTTTATCCTCCTAAACTTGTACATTGTATTGTGTATTGTACACTCTATACTTTATACTATGTACTTACTAGGTAAATGTTTCTTATTTTTTAAGATTTTTCTTATTTTTTAATATAAAAGAAAAAAATAAAGGATATAGATTTTACTCTATATCCTTTAAACTCCATATATCTTCTACTTTTCTATCTAATTCTTTTGCTATTCTTAAAGCTTCCTCTAAAGGTGGTTTACTTCTATTCTTTTCCCAATTAGAATAAGTCTTTAAATTAACTCTTAGCTTTCTGGCAAAATCTCCAGTATCCATTAGAAACTCTCTCATTCTTATTTCTCTAAGTCGATTTTTTATTCCCATAAGAAATACTTGCTCCTTAAGAAATACTTAATATTATTTCATAATTTCCCTTATTCCTTCTTCATAATTAAAATCTGATATTAGTATTTGTCTTTTTTTAATAACTTCAGATTTTAAAGATCCTTCTAGTTTGCTAATAAGAAATTCTTCTTTAAATTTAATTAGCTCTATAATAGATTCTTGAGCTTCATCTAAGACTGATTTATCAAATGTATCCATACTACTCAATTTGTTAATAAGCTCTTCTATCTTATTAAATTTACTAAACATCCAACAATAATTATTTTGAACAATATCATAATTTATCAATAATAAATTTTCATCTTTCTTTCTCATAAATTATCACCCCTATAATTATTTTACACTATAAGGTAATATTTTACATCTCTAAATTTATTTTATTAATAAATTTATTACAATTCTCTATTAAAATTATTGACTTTTAAGTGCCAAAGGCTTATAAATCCTTAGGGGAGCTGAGTGAAGGCAGAGTTATTCCCTATACACAACATAAAAAAATTATGAAGTGCATAAGGAACTCTCAACTATAAATCCTCTTTTTCGCTGTCGTTTCAGTTGCCCTTATTAGTTAAGTATCATCTAGCGTTATAAAGCTTGTCCTATAACATCTGATACAGTTTCCCCACTCTTTAGAGTGCCAAACTACCACCGTGCCTTTTGTTTTATGGATATTGGTAGACACACACCTAAGCGTATATTATAACCATTGTTCTAGCTATACCAATAAGGGTAATATATAGCTAGTATAATATACTGTTAATTTTATACATCGGCTTAACTAACCTACTATATTATTTATAGTTGCATAGTGTATAACAACTCAACCTATACTTAATTTAGGGTATAGGAAATAAAGCTTGCAAATCCTCACTTTTTTTGAGATAATACTATTAAAGTGTTGGTATATCCTTTTGTTTGTGAGGATATGCAAAGTTTTATAAAACTATATTTAGTTTTTGAGAGTAGGTATTGTCAGTATCTACTCTTTTTTTATCTATCTTTAATTACATATTCCTTAATATCATCACGAACCTTTATGCACTTTAGGTAAGCTTCTGATGGCTTAAAAGAACATATTAGCTCACCTTTCTTTGTAATCCATACTTCATCAAATCTACTTTCTATTTCTATATTAAGAACTTTTACTCTATCTGTTAAATATAATACTTTCATAATGTTTCCGCCTTACCTATGTTTTCTTAAATTAATGTAACTACTTGTAAATTGTTCAAGTGGATTATATTTATCCATTTCAATTTTCAAATCTTGCACTAATAAATTTATATAGTTCTCAGTAATTTGTAAGTTACTATGTCCTAATATCTTTTGTAGTGTAACAACATTACCACCATTCATAATCCATTTCTTTGCAAATGTATGTCTATAACGATGTATTCCAGTTTTATTTATTCCACGCTTTTTATTATAGTTAGATAAACTTGCATTAATAGTACATTTAGAAAGTTGTATTCCATAATCATTACAAAATAAATAATCATCTTCTTTGTCTGGTTTCCTTATTCTTAAATACTCCTTTAAAATTTTGATAATTATATTATTAAGTGGTATTATCAAAGGTTTTCTATTCTTAGTCATATTTACAAATACAACTTCATTGTCAAAATCAATATCTTTTACTTTTATATTTACAAAACTATTTAATCTTAGACCCGTTGATAAAATAAAATTTACTAAAACCCAATTTCTATATTCACCAAATCTACAGGTTTTAAGATCAGGTTTTTTTAATAACTTTTTTAATTCTTCATCTGTATATGGTTCAATATTTTTCTTATCTACTTTAGGCAATGTTATTTTAAAAGTTGGAATATACTTTTGTCGCATCCAATAATACATCCAAGTCTTTAAATCTCTTGTATAAGTATGTAATGTTTGGTCATTAATATTGAATTTTTCTTTACATTTAACAACAAACTCACCTACACTATCTATATTTAAGTCTTTTATATAAATATTTTCATCTATAACTCTTGTAATAGATTTATAACTTTCTCTATAATGCCTTAAAGTATCTTTTCTTAAATTTCTTTGTTTACAATCAATTAAATATTCTTCTACACCTTCTTTAAATGTTATAAGATTTTCTGTTTGACAAGATATTTTCTTTCTCATTTTTGTTCCTTTCTTAGATTTTAGGCACAAAAAAATAAGTACCCGTCATATATATTTTTTATATAACGAATACTTATTAATTTTAGATATTTATTAAAACTTTATAATAGACTTATATCTTTCCTAAGCGTTGATATATCTATTATTTGTTCATTCCTTCTTCAACAGCAACAGCAACTGCAACAGTAGCTCCAACCATTGGGTTGTTACCCATTCCGATTAATCCCATCATTTCAACGTGAGCTGGAACTGATGATGATCCTGCGAATTGTGCATCTGAGTGCATTCTTCCCATAGTATCAGTCATACCGTATGAAGCTGGACCAGCAGCCATGTTATCTGGGTGAAGAGTTCTTCCTGTACCACCACCTGATGCTACTGAGAAGTATTTCTTACCTTGCTCAACACATTCTTTTTTGTATGTTCCAGCAACTGGATGTTGGAATCTTGTTGGGTTAGTTGAGTTACCAGTGATTGATACGTCAACTCCCTCATGATGCATTATAGCAACACCTTCTCTAACGTCGTCTGAACCGTAGCATTTAACCTTAGCTCTTGGACCGTTTGAGTATGGAGTTTCTTTAACGATGTTTAATTTACCAGTTACATAGTCAAATTTAGTTTCAACATATGTAAATCCGTTGATTCTTGAAATTATGAATGCAGCATCTTTTCCAAGACCGTTTAATATAACTCTTAAAGGCTCTTTTCTAACTTTGTTAGCTTTTTCAGCTATTTTGATAGCACCTTCAGCAGCAGCGAATGATTCGTGTCCTGCTAAGAATGCGAAACATTTAGTTTCATCTCTTAAAAGCATAGCTCCTAAGTTTCCGTGTCCTAATCCAACTTTTCTGTCATCAGCAACAGATCCTGGAATACAGAAAGCTTGTAATCCTTCTCCGATAGCTTCAGCAGCATCAGCAGCAGTTTTACATCCTTTCTTGATTGCTATAGCAGCACCTAAAGTGTAAGCCCATCCAGCATTTTCGAATGCTATTGGTTGAGTTTCTTTAACGATTGTATAAGGATCTATTCCTAAATTATCGCAAACTACTTTAGCATCTTCTATTGTTTCCATTCCGTACTTTTCTAATACAGGTTGTATTTGGTTAATTCTTCTTTCATAACTTTCAAATAATGCCATTTTATTATCCTCCTTCAATAATGAATATATAGATTATTCGTGTCTTGGATCTATAGTTCTAACAGCTTCGTCAAATCTTCCGTATTGACCAGTAGCTTTTTCCATCGCTTCGTTAGCGTTCATTCCTTTAGCTACCATTTCCATCATTCTACCTAAGTGAACGAATCTGTATCCTATGATTTGATCATCTGCATCTAAAGCTACTTTTGTTACATATCCTTCAGCCATTTCAAGGTATCTTGGTCCTTTAGCTAAAGTTCCGTACATAGTACCTACTTGTGATCTTAATCCTTTTCCTAAGTCCTCAAGACCTGCTCCTATTGGTAGTCCACCTTCTGAGAATGCAGTTTGGCTTCTACCATAAACTATTTGAAGGAATAATTCTCTCATTGCAGTATTTATAGCATCACAAACTAAGTCTGTGTTTAAAGCCTCTAATATAGTTTTTCCTGGTAATATTTCTGAAGCCATAGCAGCTGAGTGAGTCATACCTGAACATCCTATAGTTTCTATTAAAGCTTCTTCTATGATACCATCTTTAACGTTTAAAGTTAATTTACATGCTCCTTGTTGTGGTGCACACCAGCCAACTCCGTGAGTTAAACCTGAAACATCTTTTATTTCTCTTGATTGAACCCATCTACCTTCTACAGGGATTGGTGCTGGACCGTGGTTTGGACCTTTAGCAATTACACACATTTCTTGAACTTCGCTTGAATACATCATATTCATTTCTCCTCCCTAAAAAATAACTTATAGCAAAAAAATTTGCTATATCTATTCCTCTTAACAACTTGGGACTTTTTTTGTCCCTATGGGATATTTAATTACCCTCACCCCTATTTTAACAAAACAATGGCGATGTAACAATATATTTCTAAAAATTTTTCTAAAAAAACTCAATATTTTTTTATTTTATTACAACATTTGAGAATAATTATCATATTTTTTCCCAATTTATTGAAATAACATCTCTGTTTTTACCCATTTAATTCTTTTCTAGAAATATTTTAAAAATATTATCATGTTAAAAACATAAAAATAAGCTAAATCTTTTAAGATTTAGCTTATTTTTATTATATTATTATCTTGCAGTTCTTAAAGTTATAGTTTCTTTACTTGAAATCTCACCATTTGAATACTTAGCTGCAACCTTAAAGTTATAGATTGTATGTCTATTTAAACCTTTAAATGTATAAGAAGTTTCATCTTTTCCGATTTCAGCTACCTTCTTACCATCTTTATAAAGAACATATCCTTCTAAGCCTTCTGTTGTTTCTGGCTCAATCCAAGTTACAGTTACATACTTTTTATTTACTTCTGATGCTTTAAACTCTCTTACTGGATTTACAATAATCTCTGGACTAGTTCCTTCAATTATATTAACTGTTTTTTCAGTTCCTGTAATCTCATGAACTACGCCATCTCCATCTCCTACTAGTGAGTTTGTTACGCTTAAAGATGTTCCTTCTGCTTTAGCTTCTGCCTTTAGAACAACCTTTGCTAAAACATCCTTAGCTGGTAATGGTTCTCCTGTTAATGAACTTGCTAAAACTCTAACTTTTCCATCTTCTATTTTCTTAGCGCTTACAAATACTCCATCCTTTGAAGTTGTTTCTACATAATCAAAAGCATTTTCATCATAGTTTAATATAAAGTCATATGCCCAAGCTTCTGTATTTACTAACTCGTCTATTCCTACTCCAACTTCTAAGTTTTCTCCTACTTTAACTTCTTCTAAAGTTTCAAGAGATACACTTCCTGTTACCTCGGCATTCTCTTTTAATTTTCCATGAACATTGACCTCTGCAGCAGTAGCAAATTTACCTCTACCATTTACTTGGTCTGAAACACTATCTGTAACATCTAATCTTACATATTTAGCTTCAACATTATCAAACTCTATAAATTTAATAGCTGCATTATCTTCTAAAGTTCCTGATTTAACTTCTGTAAAGTTTTCTCCATCTAAACTAACAGATACTTTATATCCTGTTATTCTTCCATTCTTACTATCTTGTCTTGGAACATATTTAACTTTATTTATTTCATATATATTATCTAATTCTAAAGTTAAATAATGAGGTCCTTCATGAGCAGGTGCTGACCATCTACTGTGCCAGAAAGTATTCATATCTCCATCTGAAGCGAAAGAAGCTGGTGCATTTTCACCTGTAGTTTCTTCTGATGAAGCTGTTACCTTTACTGTACTTGGATTTATTAATGTTAAGTCAAAACTTAAAGCTTCTTGTATAAATGATTGAGCAACCTTTTCAGATATAACTGCAAAACTACTTAAAGCTTTATTTAATTTATCTTGTGCAATTTCTTTAGCACTTTCATAAGCTTCCATGTCTCCATTTACTTGAGCTACAATCATATCCAATGAAGCCTTATCCCCTTGAGCTAAATTAATAAGCTCATCAAGTTGACTTGAACACTCTTCTAAGGCAACTTGTGGCAAGTTGGCTTTTAAATTATTACAAGCTTCTTCAATTCTTGCAAACTCTCCATATAACTCCTCTATAAGAGTAGTTGCATCCTCTTTAGAAGATAACTTATCCCATAAAGTATCCATTTTCTCTCTAAGTTCTGGAGCATCTTCTCTTCCAGATCTAGCCCAAGATTTATTATCCATTCTTGTTGAATGGTTTGCAAATACCTTCATATCTTCTGCTAAATCACCATAAAGCATTTCAATTGCTCTATTCCAGGCAGTATCATAGTCATAGTTGTCCATATTCCAACTATAGTCAGCAGCTGTGTGTATTGATATTTTTGAAAGCTCTGCATGTTCCATAGGGTTTACTGTGAAGAAATCTACATATTGATTTAGTCCCTTATCTAAACCATGCATTGGTCCTAAAGCAAGTTTACCTTTAAAATAGTCTGTTACAGGATAATTCCACCATACAGCCATATCTCTATTATATATTCCACTTATAAGCTCTGCATCACTTAAAGGAATTTCATTTGTAACAACTCCAGGGCCAGTCCACATAACCTCTATATCATCATGAATTGTTTCTGAAAAAATTCTAGTATAATTTCTAGGTTGTCCATTACTAACCATAGCTCCTGTATCATATTCTGTAGGAACTGTTATTAATGGCTTTACATCCCCTTTAGCTTTTACAAACTCTTCATTAAATCTATTTAAAACTTGAGCATGTTTAGCTGCACTCTTATCTGCAATGTCATCCCAATAAATTGCAAAACTTCTTACCCCCATGTCATATAAAGATTCTGCTTTGTTTAACAAATGTTGAAAATCTTCTTCTCCTGCTTCTCCATCAAATCTTATATCTATTCCTGGAGAAATACCAAAGACAAAATCAACTTTATTTTCATAAGCAGTATCTATAAGCTCTTGCATTCTTGCCATTTCACTTTCTGGATATGGCTCTCTCCATTTTTCTCTATGATATGGATCATCCTTTGGGGCATAAATATATGTGTTTAACTTATTCGCTCCATAGAATTTAATTTGATCTAGTCTATCTTCTTGTGTCCATGGTGTTCCATAAAATCCTTCTACAATTCCCCTTGCACTCACTGTAGGATAATCAGTTATGTTTACTTCTGGTATATTAGAATCTTTAACTAACTGTTTAAATGTTTGAACCCCATAAAAAGTTCCATCTCCATCTTTACCCTCAATAGCTATTTTTCCATCATTTGAAACTAAAGCATATCCTTCTTCTCTTAGATTTTCTGCTGTAGTTTCATTTAAAGCTTCATCTAATTCAGGAATATCATCCTCAACTTCACCTATTATAAGAGTTGTCGAATTAGCATTATGCTCAGTATTTACTTCTATGCCGTTTGCATCCAAAAATTCTCTTAATGATTTTACTGCATCACCATCAGCAAGATCTTCTCCAACTAAATTTATAGAAGAAGTTATTTGAAATCCCTCTCCAACCACTTCTAAATTTTCTGGTGTTGGATTTAAATTTGGAACTAAAATCTGTGTTTCCTCCCCAGTTTTAGGCCCTACAGCTCTTACAGTAGTAGTTATTAATCCATTAGCTATAAAAATACAAGCAAAAGCTGAAGTTAAAAGTCTTTTAAGCATTTTTCTTTTCATAGTCCCCTCCTACTTCAAAATATTTACATTATAATTATAATATCGTTTACAAGTTATGTAAATAGATAAAAAATTTGGAAGGATAAGTTTTTCCTTCCAAATTCTTATTATTATCTTTTTGTTCTTAAAGTTATGGTTTCTTTACTTGAAATCTCTCCATTTGAATATTTAGCAGCAATTTTAAAGTTGTAAATTGTATGTCTATTTAGTTTCTTAAAGGTGTATGAAGTTTCTTCTTTTCCTATTTCATCAACCTTCTTACCATCTTTGTATAGAATATATCCTTCTAAGCCTTCTGTAGTCTCTGGTTCTACCCAAGTTACAGTTACATCTTTTTTATTAACTTCAGATTCCTTAAATTCTCTTACTGGATTAACAACTACTTCTGGTTCAACTGGTATTTCTTTTTGCTTGACATTAAGCTCTGCTGCTGATGCATATCCACCAACACCTTCTAAAGCAACAAGTCTTACATGAGTAGCTTCTACAGCATCAAATTTAACTACTTTAAGCTCCTCATCATTCGCCCACTTTCCATTGCTAACAGTTGTAAAGTTTTCTCCATCATTACTCACTTGAAGTTCATATTGAGTTATTCTACCATTTCCACCACTTTGTCTTGGAAGATAAGTAAATGTATCTATAACATAACTCTTATCCCCTTCCTTATCTAGATCTAAAGTTACATGATATGGTTTATCTCCTGAACCATCCCAAGGAGTATGCCATATTGTTCCCTCATTTCCATCTAGAGCATATTTAGCTGGACCTTCTCCACCTGCATCTGACTGCTCTGCATTAGCAACAATGCTCATTTTCTCTTGAGGAATAGCTAATGGATCTACTGGTGGTTTTGGTGGTTCTGGGAATGGATTATCAACTTCTCCATCATACTCATTTATTGTTAAATCATCTAAAACTAAGATTCCATTTCCAACCTTTTCAATAGCTATATAGTAATCATCTTGATTTCCAGTTTCAAAGGTATATTCAAAAGTTCCTGAACCTTGTCCTGTTTCTTCATTAATCTCATATCTGTCTAATCTTGCTCTCATAACAGTTTCTTCTTCACTACCCTTAGCTTTATCAGATTTAACTGCTATATCATAGTTAGCATATTTATCTTTCTTATAGAAATCACTATCTGGGAATTTATAATCAACTTTAATTGAATATTTCTTATTAGGTTCTAATTTTAATAAACCTGGAACTGTTCTAGCTACTAAACCTGATCCTCCCTCTTGAGTTTTAAATGACCAATTACCATTTATTGTATCGTTAGTGTAGCCATTTATATTTCTTTCTGAAAGGTGAGTTTGACATGAACCATTATATCCATAAACAAATGGTCCCCATCCTTCATCTACACTTTCAAAATCTTCATAATAATAGTTTTCATTTTGATAATTCTTCTCTTCTTCACTTCTCTTATGCTCAACAACCCTTACATTATCGAATCTAACATAAGAATCGCTTTCTCCCTCTCCAGCATTTAATGATACTTGAACCTCATTTACTCCCTCTGGTACAGTGAAATCCACCTTAATTCTTTGGAAGTATGTGTTGTGTTTATCACTGTTTACTGTAAAGTTTTTAAAGTTAGTTGAAGTTATGCTTTGTTTAAATATTTCTTCTCCAACTTTAACTTGAATTTCAGCCTCTCTTTCCTTGCCTGGAGTTATTTCAGCCCAAACTGATGCTGAATAATCTTTTCCTCCCTTAAGAGTTATATTTTGAGTTACTCCACCAGCTTCTTCTCCATCCACTCTTAAATAAGTTTGTCCAGTATTATTAGTAAAGCTTCCATTAGATTCTGAAACTCCAGTTTCTCTTTCAAAGCTTATATTGCTTCCATCACCTTCACTAATCTTGTTCCACCAACCATAAGAATCACTTTCTCCATCTTTAAAATCATAACTATCAAATCCCATATCTCCAACTGTACTTGTTTCACTCCACTCAGTTGTTCCTATAGTTTCTTCAACTTTTTCATTGTAAATAATATATGGAGTACTTGGATTTAGATTTAAAGTGATTTGTCCATCTACTACTGGAATTTCCTCAACTAATCTTCTTCCTTCTCCTGATGTTTCATAAAGATAAACTTTAGAAATTCCTTTTTCTTTCCAACTCTTTGGTAAATGCCATGTTCTTTCTTCTTCAAAGTCATTCCATGCATAGACTTTGTCAGGATTTTCTATATCAGTTTCACTATAAGGTATAAATACTCTATTATTTTTTGATAATAATTTATCTCCAGCATCCTCAGCTCTACTTCCTTCTGAACTTCCATTTCTGTAAGTTGTTCCAGAGTATATTAAATTACCATCCTTCTCAAGTTTAGTATCTCCACCTAGAACTTTTCCATATTGATCTTTATTTAGATTTTCAACCGTACTAACTAAATTATTTTCAAAGGCAACCTCAGTATCAGTCCATTTTATTATTGGGAAATGTTGCATGTACTTTGTAGGTAAAGTCCAATTATAGAAAGTCTCTACAGAGTACTCTATATTTTTCTCTCTTGGACAATCTCCTTCCCATCCCATAAATCCTTTATTTTTATTACCTTTTAATAAAATATCATTAGGGAATACATCTTTCATTTCATTTTCAACAAATCTAACAACCTTACTTCTAGTTCCTCTATATTGCTCTCCCCAGTTAACTCCATTTGATATATTTCCACCATCATAAGTCAAATCAGCCCAGTGAGTCCAAATAGCATTTCTTCTCATAGGACCACTCCACTCTGTAGCAACATACCAGTCATTATCCATTAAGAAGTTTTGAAGCATATACTCGTTCCAAGGATTTGTTCTATAAACGTCTACATAAACCCAATCCAACTCTGATGTAGCCTCTTTTAACTCATCAAGTCTTGCTTTTAATCCAGTTTCTGTTTCATTTAAAACATCCGCTCTTTTATCTACATAATATGATTGGTCAAGCCACTTCCATCCTTTTCTGTATGGTTGTTCTAAAAGTTCATCTAAGAAATATTTAGCCTCAGGATATAATTCTGTTGTATTTATATGAACTCCAACTAAAGTATTATATTTTTCTTCTACAACCTTAGCCATTTCATTAAATTCTTCTACTCCTCCAGCTCTCTGATTGAAATTATTACCATAGTCTGGATGAGCACTATCATGACCTTCTGATTGGTATCCCTTAATAAGCATCATTTGACCAAAACCATCTAAATAATTAGAGTACTTAGCAACTTGGTCTGTTAATCTATCAAAAGGATATTGAGCTTGTGATGCAAAATTCATAGCAACATGTGAAATATGATCTTTCACAACATCATCTCCGTAAGGTTTAACCATGTGCTCTCTATATGCAATAGCACCATCTTGCCAATCTACAACCTCATCATTGTTTTTATCATTTGAAATTACAACTCTTGACCATGGTAACTCTGTAACCTCACTGAATTTTCCAATCTTCTCCTTTGTATTTATAACTATACTATTATCCTCACCTAAATTAGCTTTTATGCTATCACCAACTTCTTTTGTGACAGCTATAGAATTACATGCATTTTGTGTACCTTGTCCTGGAATAGATTCTTGAACATTATTCATTATTATTACAAACTCTGCTCCTGCTTTTTTAGCATTCTCAGCCTTTGAAACAAAGGTAGTTTCCCCTCTATCCACAAGAGCTATTTTTCCAGTCAGATCTTTTCCTTCAAAATCCTCTTCTTTACCTAAGCCACAGTAAACAGCCTCCATATCCTTATTTAAATCAGGATATATTGCATTTTCTGAATCACTTATGACTTGATTTCCTTCAAACTCTAAGCCTTCAGCAGTCATAGTAAATTGCATTCCATCTGAATTGTTTAATTGTTCTCTATATATCCATGAACCATTCCAAAGCCCAGCTTCCTTTACTCCTTTGTTTAAAATAGTTTGGTAATAAACTTGTTTTTCATAATCAAGAACATTATTTTCTAAAGATGCAACTAAATCTCCATTATCTAAAAATGTCATAGTTTGATTAACTGGATTTTCATCAACTTCTTTTTCTTTTAAATCATAAAAATAATCATCTGAACTTAATATTCCATGAACTTTAGCTGCTGTAATATCTGGGTTTTCTTCCTCTTCATTTATTGTAACCAAATTATGGTTAGGAATTTGTATTGTTCCAATTTTAAAGTCACTATTTTCATTTATTTCTTCGAATTGAAGCTTTACTGTATTTTCTACTATAGTAAGTGATATAACCATTTCAACATTTATATCTTTAAAGTTTAATCTATATAAATATGATTCTCCCATTGAATCGTCAGAATTCTTTTCTGATTGAACTGTTGGTTTAAATATCTTTCCATTTATTAAGAACTCATCTCTTGATTTATTAGCTCCTTTAATAACCTTATCTCCCATTCTATATTCAACTATATTAGGAAATTCAGTATCAACAGTTACAGTTAATTCTTCTGAACTTAAAGTATCTGTATTAGTTATTTTTCTAAGTTCACCTTCTGCAGCTGGAATAATCTCAGGATTTGCAATATCCTTAGCATTAACCTCTAATTCTCTTGTAAGTTGCTCAGTTACATCTACTATTTCTCCTTCTACTGTCTTTTCCTCAATAACTGCGTTACCCTCATTAACATCAGCTTTTACAACTTGAGGTGATACTAAGGTTAATCCATAAATTGAAGTTAACAAAGCAGCTGTATATTTAGCTGCATTTTTTTTCATAAATTTATACCGAGTCATAATTCTCCCCCTTTTTCCTTTTACTTTCTACATAATATGTATACTAAAACACATTTACAATTATTACCATTTAATAATAAAAAAAGAAGCTTAACTCTAAAATTAAGCCTCTTTTTATTATTCATTATCTATTATTGTAATATTCTCCACACTTTTTCCAATTTATAATATCAAAGAAATTATTTATATACTCCGGACGTCTATTTTGATATTTTAAATAATAAGCATGCTCCCATACATCCATTGTTAATATAGGAATTAATCCTAAAGAAATAGGTGAGTCTTGATTTTTAGTTGGCATTATTTTTAATTTACCATCTTTATCACTAACTAACCATGCATATCCAGATCCAAAAACAGAAATTCCACATTGTGTGAACTGTTCTTTAAACTTTTCAAAGGAACCAAAATCTCTATCTATAGCATCAGCAATTTCAGCTACCGGTCTATTACATCCTTTACCTAAGATACTCCAATAGAATTCGTGATTATATACTCCTCCACCTTGATTTACTAAATCTGTTATGATATCTTTAGGCATATTATCTAAATCACCTAAAATTTCACATAAATTTTTTCCATAAAGTTCAGGATGCTTTTCTAATGCCTTGTTTAATTTGTCCACATAAGCTTGTTGGTGCTTATTATGGTGTATTCTTACTGTTTCTTCATCTATTGATGGCTCTAAAGCATCATATGGAAAATCTAATGGCTTTAATTTAAACCCTACTCCTGGAGTTGAAGCTGATCCACAATAAGCTGGATACATCAATGGATTTTTTTTGTGTTTTAAAAAATTATTATTCATTTTCATACCTCCTCGATATTTAAGCATTTATAGTAGTTTTTCCTATACTAATTTATATATACTAATGTTTTAAATTAATACTTTTTAATATGGATATTTTAAACATATAATATCCACTATAAAATATAATTAGCACTATTATTAAAGTTATTATAAAATTTAATGCATCCTTATTTTTAATAATATACAAACTATTTATTATTTCATTAATTACACTACTATTCATAAAAAATAAAGCTAAAATCATGTCAATCCATTTTATTGTATCAAAGCCCAATTTTCGTAAAAATAATACAGAAATCAAATTAATAATTACTATTATAAAAATAGTAGTAATCAGTGTACTTTTAACAATTCCTTCTTTTAAGATAAAAATTTTATTTTTAGTAAAAAGCCAAAATATTTCATTAGCTATAAATCCTATAAGTAAACTTTCGATTAAAAAGAATATATTTCTTATATATTTTTTATATATTAATTTTTTATTTTTACTAAAATAGTTTAATCCACCTTTATAATCTAATATAATCATAAGACAAGATAATATTCCTACTAGGTACCTAAAAAAACTCCATTGAAGTGTCCCTGCCATGAATAAAGATAAAATTATGGATGTAGATAACAATTTATGATCTATAAAATTTTTATTAAAAGAAAAGATTAAATTCTTCATATCTCTCCTCCTTTAAATGACACTTCTTTTTTCTACCTCTATTCTATCACTTTTCCTTTACAAATAGTACATATTTTATCTACCTTTTTCCAATGAAAATAATATTTTCATAAAGATATTTATTGAGTAAAGTCAATATTGAATAAAACATATT
>WNVL01000020.1:0-40319 GCA_034421775.1 Clostridium perfringens
TCTTCAGCTCCAAATAATCTTTTAAACACGAAATCCATGCTAGGTTTCATTAACATAAGATCACTCTCCATATGATTATTACTTTATTTATATTGTATCATATTTATATTATTTTTTAGTATTCAGTAATTATTTACAAATAATATATTTTATATTATATTGTAAGTAATATAGGGCTAGTTTCTATATATTACTCCAAATAAAAAAAGACTTCAAATTTTGAAGTCTTTTTTTATTATTTAGAGTTTTCATTTCAAAAAAATAAATATTCTTTTCTTGAAATAATATCATGTTTTTTATCTAATTTCAATCTTACTAACAATATTTCATAGATAGTTTTTAACTCTAGGTAATGGTTAATATGGTAATAAAATGTTATAATGTAGATACTATCTTAAATTAATTTTTACAAATATCACTTTACTTTTGTTAAAACGTTAAAAAGGCATCAATTAAATTGATGCCTTTTAATGTTTAAGCTTTAGTATGTATAGCACAAAAAACAACTGAAAAGTTATCTTTTATATTATATCACAAATAACGCTTTATTGAAATTTCTATAATTAATTAACAAAAAAGAACCAAAATTAACTTTGGTTCTTTCTACACTCTACTTTTCCATATACTAAAAACAACAAAGGCATTAATATCACTATTAATTATATCATAAATATTGAGTAAATTGTAATATTATAGTATCATTTATTTATAGATAATTTTATTATCTTAATAATTTTAACTCTGCATTTAATTAAGAAAACAAAGAAAGACCTAATTTTAGGTCTTTCTTTGTTTTTGACTGTTTAAATAATTTAATATACGACACAATACATGAAATATTATAAGTTTTTATTATTTTAACATATTTAATTTAGAATTAAAATAATAAGTTTAAATTTATTCTATTATGGGGTCTCGCCCATAGCCGTCAACCTAAGAAAGTATAAAATATTAATAAAAATTTAAAGTGGAATTTTTACTATAATTGCAAGATTAAATTGTTTCTAAGTTTAATGTTTTAGCAAACTCTTTGCAACAACTTTCATAAACTTCCCAACTACTTGTCCAATTGTCTTTTAAATATTTTGTAGGTATTTTTCCATAAGTCTTAATTAAATTTAATTTATATTCTTCTCTTTCAATTTTATTAAGTAAATCATTTTTAGCTAATTCTGATTTTATAATCCATGATCTTGAACCTAAAGATAACGCAACATAGGGTTCTTCATCTATTATCATTAAAAAATCATCTTCTTTTATATTATACTTATGTATTTCATCTTCAGTACAAAAAGCCATAGAATGTATTGATTTTAAACTTCTTTCTTTTAATACTAATCTTAAAAATTCTAACTTGTCCATTTATATTACTCCAACTAACTAATATTTAAATTTAAAATAAAATTATAAAAAAACTTTATTAAGTAGAAAAATTTTTATATAATGAAATCACCTACTTAATTTAGATATTTTTTACTATTCAAAAACAAAGTTTGTCTCCAATTTTATACATTGTTAACTAAGTATTTATTTACAATTTCAAAATAGTTTAAATATCTAAATTCCATAATAAAACTTACAATAAAGGAGCAATTAATATTGCTCCTTTATTGTTTCATATAACCAATAATAATATTTAATTTCACCTTTTCTTATATTCACTGAAGTTACTCCAAAAGAAAATATTTTCCCTTTAAGTTTTAAATCAAATAAATTAGTAGGCTCTGTATTTTCATCTTCTACAAACGTATCTTTGTTAAGATAAATAAAGTTCTCTATTTCTTCAATTATAAAATCCTCATAATAATTTTCTTTGTTTAAGTATTTTATTAGTTCACGATAACTATTGAATCTCATGAATATCACAACCTTTTAATTTCTTCTTCAGATAATCCAGTTAACTTTGAAATTAGAGAAATAGACAATCCTTCAGCAATAGATTTTCTAGCAAGGTTATACGTAGCTTTTAATTCACCTTCTTTTAAACCTTCTTTTTTCCCTTCTCTTTTAGCAGAATTTAAAGCAGATGTTTCATCATACATTCTTTTCTCAAACTCTCTATAACGAGCTATAGAATCTTTATCTAAGCTTATTTTATATAGTTGAGCTTTAGCATTTCTTAATACTTCATCTGTTGTTTCTAATATTTTTACTGTTTCACTTTCAGGTTCTTTTATAAATTCTATCCATTTAAGTAAGGAATCTATATTATTTACTTCATCTTTATTTACATGTTTTGATTTTGGTAGTTCTATGAAATGAATTTCTTCTATATCAGTTAGTTCGTCATTAGTATTTATTTCTTTAAGTCTATAAGTATTATGGTATCTATCATTATCAAGGAGTTTAAAGTTTAATATGTTTATACATATAGTTCTTGATAATTCACTATAATCTTTAGTAGAACTTAACTGATCTGTATATATTCTACTCCAATAATTTAGAGTTCTTTGTATCATATTGTATTCATTTTTAACTTGTATTTCTATATTTATGAGTTCACCTTTATCTGTTTTCGCTTTAATATCTAATCTACTAAATTTATCATTATTATGTTCTTTATCTAAATCGTTATTTAGTATTTCTACTTCTTTTATAGGACTATCTGACTTTATGATAGCATTAAGTAAAGAAATTAATGACTCCTTACTTTCTTCAGCTCCAAATAGCTTTTTAAATACAAAGTCTATACTAGGTTTCATTAACATTTAAAATCACTCTCCATATGATTATTACTTCATTTATATTCTAGCATATTATATTGTTTATTAGTATTTATTTCCGCCATATAAAAGTGTTATAGTATAGATACTATCATTAATTATTTTTTCTCTTAGGACTAAAACACAAAAGGTATCAATAATATATATTGATACCTTTTGTGTTTCTTAATATGTTAGTGTGTGCATTAGTAAAATTTAATTTATCTAAATAATACCATATACTGATAATTTTTTATAGTATTGATTTAATTTTCAAAAAATGTATAATTAAATTATAAACTAATTGTTTTTTATTTTAAACTATATGTCTAGTTGTGTTAAATATTGCAAAAAGGAGTTTCAAAAATTTTTGAAACTCCTTTTTGCAATATTTATGTTATGAGTATATATTTATATGCATTATTGATTATATCAAAATATTGAATTAATTGTAATATTATAGTATTATTTATTGTGAAATAAATTTATAATCTCTGTAAACTAAATTAAGAAAACAAAGAAAGACCTAAATATAGGTCTTTCTTTATTTTCTTTAAAATGTTAAATTGATTAGTATGAATCGCTATACACCAATATATTATATACTATTTTATTGAAATTTTAAACAATAAACTTTATCCTATTAACTCTATTTTATAAGAAGTAAAGCCACTGTTATTTTCTACTGAAAGCTTTATTTTAAATTTTTCTCCGGATAGTCTTTTTAATAAATTTTCTATTTGCTTATCAGTTATTTCAAATTTATCCATCCAAGAAAAAGTATTTACTACTTTTCCATTTAAATTTTCATCATATATTTTATTTTGCATTTTTCCAATTTCAATAAATCTTTCTTTAAGCTTTTCAAAATAAGTATTATTTTCATCCTTTGATGATGTTTCTTTGGTACTCTCTTTGTTAGTTGTTGCTATATTATTTTCTTGAAGTTTTTTTATCTCCATATTTAAATTTTCTATCTTTGAATCTTTAAAAGATAATTTAGTCTGCATAAAAATAATAATTATGGTTAGAATCACTATTGTTACCACTGAAATTTTATTTTTTAAAATCTTTTCTTTTATTAATTGAATCATGTTTAAATCCTTTCTAAATATAAAAAGTTCATCAATTAATTGATGAACTTTTTATATTTTTAATATTATTTTATATTACATTCTCATTTTAGGAACTATTTTTGTTTCTGTAACTTCTTTTTCTATTTCAATAGTTTTTTCTTTTCTTAATGGAACAAGCTCTATATCATTATCATCACACCAACTTATTAAATCTATATAAGTATAGCTATCCATTTCTTTCTCTATTTTAGATACTTTTTCTTCTATAACTTCTACATCTCCAAGTTCAGGAACTTTATAGTCTAGTATATACTCTTTAAATTCATCTAAACTCTTTATTACTTTATTATGCTCTGGACTTTCTTGTGATAATACTTCTATTCCATTCTCTAAGCAAACTGAAAATATATCATTCATATGTTTTTGAAAATTTACTTTATTCTCTTTAAGCTCAAAGCCTATCAGTTTATCTATATTGGTTTTACTTAGTATATCCAACTGATTATTTAAAGTATCTGATAATTCTTTTGAATAGTTCATATATAATTGAGTTTCTAAAGAATGAAATCCATCTATTACATTATCTTTTTCATTTATATAGTCTTCAATTCTATTTAAACAATCGTAATAGTTTTTTATATTATTATAAATTATCGGGATTGATTTTTTATTTAATACCTCTAAAAATAAATCCTCATTACTATTTGCTAGTTCATTCATTGATTTTGAAAAAGCTTTCTCTAGTCTAGTAACTTCATCTATGCTTTGCTTTTCTAAATTTATATCTAAATTTAATGTCGCTCTGGAAGGTTCTATTCCTATTTTTCTATAATCTGAATTTGATATGTAGAAAATATGTTTATTTTGGTTCTCAATATTATTTTCAGGCTCTATTCCAAACATATCTGCCAATCTATAAATTGCCTCCTTTGCATCAATTTTTTCTACTTCTGATACAAATTTTATAACATCTCCACCTGTAGATGAACCAAAATCGTACCAGTAATTTTTATCAGTATTTATACAACAAGAAGGTGTTTTCTCTCCCCTAATATCACACCATAATTTTTTACCTTTAGAAGATGTATGAATTCCTAATCTATTGCATACATCTTCTAAAGGTATTTCTTTTATTTTATCTAAATTATAAAATGGTTGAGCTTCCTTTTCTACTGATTTTTTAGAATTAAATTCTTTTTTAGTGTAATCTTCTTTAGGTTTATCAATTCTATTTTCTATATTATCAACTTTAGCTAACTTATTATTGTAATTATTTTCAAGGTTTCTTTTTTCTTCAAAATCTTTTCTATCTATTCCACTATTTGAATCAGCAAATAGCTCTAAATCTAGTTCATCTATATAATACTTTCTTGAATCATGTTCAAAATAACATTTATCATTATTTTCAAAAATTATATTATAGCCATAATTGTCTTTTGATATAACAAAAAAAGATGTACCACTCTTAATGAATGATCCATCTTCTAAATTATAATCTTCTTTTGTTTTATATATTTTTTTTACTTCAAACTCTCCCATAGTATCCCCTCCAAATTTATATTCAACCTATAATAGTAAATCTTGTAATGCTAATTCATATGGGTTTATAATTTCGCCATAGACAAATGTACAACTATTATCAATTATATTAGGAGCATTTAGAATTATGTCATTGTTACTATTTGTTTTATCTTCAGACTTATAATTTCTCCAAATATGTTGATGATAACCACAATCTTTGTTTTTTTCATATGATAAAAAATAGAACTCATTTTTATCAAACATATAATGAAACTTTAAAGCACAAATTGGTTTTTCTTTTGTCATTTTTGTATGAATTGGAAAAACTAATGTTATATATTTATCTTTTATACCAATATTTAAGTTTAGTAGCATAGGGACTTGTTCTTTTAATTTCATAACATATGGGTAGCCTATTTTACTAACTTTACGCCCATATTTTTTAGATATTGTTTGATAACATTTGTTTAGATAACGATTATTTATTTTATAATCTTTAAATTCTTCCATTCCTAAAGAAAAATTAAAAGACAACTCATTAGAATTTAAATATGGAAAGTAACAACCAAAATCAAAAACTATGCAACATTCATCTTCAGATAACTGAATTTCATTTTTTAACATTTCACTAAAATGCGTCATTTTTTCATCACCTCGTACCTTTCTAAATAAAAAAATAAAGTTATACATTATTTTCTTTGGTTAATGTATAACTTATTTCATATTCATCTAATTCTTTTAACAATTCATCTCTTGATTTAATTTCCATTGCAGCTATCAAATCATTTAACAATTCATTCTTATCCATTTAATTAATCACCTTCTAAAACTACTCCTTGATTTTATTTATATAAAAATGCTTTACTATCCATAACACTAATACAATGAAAAGTATTCTATTAGAATTAATACCAGCATTAATTCTAAATTCCCATAATCCCCTAAGAAAAAATGGTATGATTAGTGAACCTATAATGCTAATAATTAAAAAATTTATTATCTTAATAATTAATTGTTTGTAATTTATATTCATTAGCATATCTTTATTTGTATTAGTTTTGTTAGAACGAAGAAACTTGAAAAATGAAATTAAAAATTTAAAAATAAAAAACATAAAAAATAATGCAAAAGTCATATTAGATAGTAAATAATAACCTACATTACTTTTGAAAATTTTATATGCTTCATATAGCTCATTCATAATTAGACCTCATCTGTAACTTCTACTGCAATATAAGAACAACTCTGAGCTGGTTTATTATCAGTTACATCAAATCGCTCTAAATTACTTAGCATAATATCATTAAACTCTTCTCTATCTATACTTTCTGGCTCTAAAATTACTTTCCTTACTTCTATATCTTTTGTATAACTATGAATTTCCATAGCAATCCTACAGTTACTCATTATTACATTCATGTTAGGACTAAAATCAAAAGTTTGATCATCTTTAAACTTCTCTTTATCAAAAGAACAATAAAATAAATCACATAAATAACATTCTTCACCGTTTTTTAATTTTAATGTTTGTTCTTTTAACTCTTTTGCTTCTGTTTCAAATAAAATTTCATTGCCATCCATATCATAAATTTTAAATAAAACCATTATGCTAGTTCCACCTATTAAATCACCTTTATATTTAAATGTTCTTTTAGGTAAAAATAGATAATCATATCCTAATCTATATTTTCTAATTCCTTTAATAGCTTTTTTATTTTCAACTATCTTTTTATCTTTATTATTTTCTTTTGTTTTTACATATTCCTCTAACTCTTTTAAGTATACTTCCATCATTTTTGAATTATAATCTAATACTTCTTTTCTCATTTTAAACATATCCTTAATTTATATATTTTTCTATTGCTTCTTGAATAGAATTTGCATCAGATGTATTATAGTTTTCATCTAAATATTGTGGATTTACGTTATCATTATAAACAATTAAATCAAAATAATTTTTTCTATTTTCATTATAAAATGTATAGATATTTGAAAGTGGTATCTCCCACAAACACCATTCGCTAATGTTAAAATTGGAATTATTAATATACTCAATACATCTATCAAAATTTATATATTCAAACAAACCCAATGTTTCTAATTCTTCATTATTTTTATTCTGAATTTCATTAAAATTGTTTATATATTTTTCAATGAAATTTTTAAAATTTATATTTTTTGTATTGGCTAATAGCTCTTTTGCTATCTCTAACTTATTAGTTATAGTATTTAAATTTTTCATATTTAAGCCTCCTATATTTATTTCTAAAAAGAAAAAGAATAGTATTAAACTATTCTTTTTCTTCAAAATTTAAATATTTAATAATTCTTTTAAGTTCATCAAAAGTAAATTCTTCTGAATTATAACTCTCACCATTTTCATTGATTAGAAAATCTTCTAACTCTAATGTGAACTTTACATCACAAAAATTTGTTATTTTAGAATTGTATTCTATATAATTTTTATAAAAATCAACTATATATTTAAAGGTACTTTCATTAGTTTCTCTTTCAAATCTAATTTGAATAATATCATCAGAAACAAAATCTATATAAGCATCATCTTCTAGTTCATCCTCAATTAAATCTGAAAAATAATCAAAAGCTTCATCATCATCTTTAATTACCTTTAAACAATTTTGAAATTCAATTAATACCTCATCAACATTAATATTTTTATACTTCACAATACTTCACTCCTTTAATTATAAAAAAAATAAAAAGAGCATTTTAAATTTTATTTAAAATACTCTTTTTATAATTTAGTTACTTACTTAAAGAATGTCTTCTAATCCAACTAATATTTAGCTTGTATAAAAAAGAATCTCTATTATTAAGACTTTTTTCTATTTTAGTTGAGTCTTTATCATCCTCCACACTTCTTCTTATATTATTTAAATTTTCTAACATAGCAATACCTCATTAAATAATTTTTATTCCATATATATAAGATAATTTAATAAGGCATTAGGTTCATTATTTTTAAAAATAATTTATAGTTTTGTCTTAACATATTCTACAAAAAGAAAAATTATATATATTAATGCAATTAATAAAATTTTATCTCGTAAAAAGTTTAAAATTATAAATCATCCTTTCAAAATAATTTTTTTCTATCTTCAGATAATATTTTCTCTAATTCAAACTTGTCCATTACATCACCTATATACTTTTTACTACATATTCATTTGTCTTGAATATTCTATTTCATTTTGCAGTTTTTCATATTCATTCATATTTTTAATACTTTCAAAATCATCTTTTAAACTATCTTTAATCATCTTAATATTTCTTTGAGCTATGATTAAGTTTCTTTTATTTTCAAAATATTCTCTTCTATTTTGGTACATTTTTTGTCTTTTTAACTCTTCATCTTTAACATAATCTTTGATTTCTTTTAGAATAGAATTTCCCATTCTAGTATACAATTCTTGAAGTTTATTATCTTTATATGTTGCAGTTTTTACTTTCTTTTCTCCATAAGCTTCTTTATAAAATTCATCTTCTTTATTTAATCTATTAACTAAATCTTTGAACTCTTCTCTCTTATAATTATTAATATAATACTTGCTTAAATTATCAATTAATGGTCTTGCTCTTTGCATAGTATTATAATTATAGTTCCATTGTCTTTTATCTTTTGGAAGAACTTTTATAATTTCTTTGACCATTTTTTTCATTTCTAAATCTGCTTTAAAGCTCATATTTTTCTTTCCATCAATTAAATTATCTCTAATAACTGAATTGATTTTTGATAAATCTTCTTGCTTATTTAGAAGTGAATTAACAAAAGCACTTTTAGTGTCATATAAAGTTTTAGGTTTAAATTTTCCTCTCACTCTAGTAGGATTTACTTCAACTGCTGCTATATGAACATGAATATGACCTGTATTATAATGTAGTGAGGCTGACCAAGTTAAATCTTTAAAACCTTCTTTTATTTCTAATTCTTTCATAGCATTTCGAGTTGCATTTTGAAGTTTTGCTTCATCAACATAACCAGTTTTAGAATCATATATTCCATGTTTCTCTAGCCATTCATTCTCAAAACTAAATACAGATTGCCACATATTACTCCCATTAATTTGAGCTACATTGAAAGCATTTTTAAGCTTTTTCTTCTCAGTATCATTTAAATATTCATTGTCTTTAGTAAATAAAGCTCCAAGCTTTTCAGGGTTACCTAGATAATCATTGAAGACTGAAAATTTCTTATAATTCTTTTTTCTAGTAGCTTCATTTCTATCTATATAGTCAATGAAGTTTCCAAATTCTTTTTGTTTATTTCTTACGAATCTAATACTATTTATTACACCAGCCATTGTTATTCATATGTCCTATAATGTTTTTTAAGTGCTTGTTTTTCAATTCTATCATTAACGGTTTTTAGAGCCGTTTGATATGCTTCGTGCATTCTTTCTTCCGTACTCATTATATCCATTTGGTTCTCATTAATAAATAAACCATTAATTAATTCAATAAGAATTTGAATATTTCTATCATTTTTATTAACACCTTTTGCTATCTTATACATAGCTCCAACAGTTTTTTCAGAAATAATTTCAGCCATCATATTAACCTGATCTTCTATAGAAAAATTTAAATTTTTCTCATGCTCTCTTATAATTAAATCTAAAGCCTCACTATTGCTTCTACAATTATTTTTCCTTTTAAACCTCTCTATATATTCTAAAGAGTTTTCTGTCATAACATATTGTTTCTTTTCTCTTTTCATTTAAAATTCCTCCTTAACAATTGAATCTATGTCTATTAATAATTCTTCACATATAGCTCTTAATACAATGGTATTTATATTAATAACTTTCAGTATCTTATCTACTGTTAATTTGTAATCTGCCTCAAACTTTTTCATTTCATTTAATACTGCTAATTTTTCTAAATTATCTTTTAAAAACTCATTTCTACTTATACCCTTTTCTTCGGCAATAACATCTAGTTTAGCTATTACTTCTTTCTTTAAGCCTCGTATCTTTATCTCACCTGTACTCATATATAGACCTTCTTTCTTTATAAAAATGAAATTATGGGAACTTATTTTAAGCTCCCATAATGAATGAATAAATTAACTTTTTCAAAAAAGTTTGCAAAAACACTTTATATGGTTGCGTACTTTATGGTAAATTGGCAACTACTTGTTAGTGTTTACTTTAAGTGCATAAGGGGAAATTGCCCCCAAAAACTTTGTGGGGCTAGGCAAAGCCTAGCATTTCCGAGGGGACATAAAAACTTCCAAATCATGAACTTAGCATGACAATAGCACTACCAAATCAACACCTTTTCATGACGTTGTCATGATACATTCACTACCAAATCATGACTAAATCATGCTAATAGCATGATTTAAAAAACTAAATTATTTAACTAATTCTAATAAATCAGCCTTCTTTTTATTAAGTTTTTCTATCTTTTGGTTAAGCTCATTTTTAGCATTATTTAGGTTTCCAATCTCTTTATTTTTGTTCTCTATCTCAGTTTTAAATGAGTTTATTTTTGAATCAGTTTCTGCAATTTCAGTTTCAGTTTGATATTCTTTTTCCTTTTCTAAGGTGCTAATTTGAGAATTTAAATTCTCTATTTCTTTATTTTTATTTGCTATTTCATTCTCTTTATTTTTAATTTCTTCTTTAATTTTTTCTATATCATTATCAACTAATTCTACGGTTAAACCGTCTTTATTTTTCTCTCTTAATGTATTATTTATTGTTATATCTCTTGAATCTGAATAGAACTTAATTTTATTTTTTGAGCTATCAATATCAGTACCATTTTCAATAAAAGTTAATGATACTGCTGACCAATTCTTAGGTAATTTTGAGTAAACAATATAATCTTCATTAGATACTTTTACTAATTTTGTTTCTATTAATTCTTTAGGATTACTCTTTTCTCTAAGCTCAACACTAAGCGTGTTATCCTCGGTTGGAATGAAATTTTTTATCTTAACATTGAATTGTATTAAGTTATTTTCAGGGTTAAATTCTCTGCTAGTAACCTCTAATTCTATATTATTTAAACTTAAAACTTTATTTAAAGGGGTACTAATTAATTGCACTTCTTTGTTTAAAAGTAGATTAGATGATAGAAAAAAGACTATCCCTATTGCTATAAATCCACATACAATATAGTTACCTATTGAACCATGTTTCTCCATTTTATATTTAATTTCTTCAAGTTTTTCTTGTAACTTTTCCTTAATCATTCTCTAATGCTCCTTTCAAAAATAATAAAAAACAAAGCATTATTTTATAAATAATGCTTTGTTAATTTTTCTTAATTCATATTCATTTATATTGTAAAGTACCAAAGTTTTTTATATGGATTTAAAAACTTTTTTAAAGTTCTTAATTTGAATTTTTTAAGTTTATATTTATCTAAAGAATATCTAAAATCGCATAAGGAATATTCTTTCATAAAATTATCTTTTTCTATAATTTTTAAGCCTATAAAACTATTATATCCATAATATCTAACTAAATAATATTTTGTATTATCTATAGTAATTTTTTTAGAATCTAACATAGTACCACATAAAAATTTTCTACCATTTTGACTTTTTCTAAGTTCTTCTAATAAAGAAAGTCCTACCATAAAAACCACCTACTTTTATTCAATTATTCTTCTAACATTTCCATTAAATGTCCTAGTCCAGTATGGCTCATTTAAATTATTTATCCATACCCCGTGAGTTGTTCCGTCGTGTAAAAATTCTCCGTTTCCTAAGTAAATAGCGATATGTCCATTCTTAGTATAGGTATCAAAGAATATTAAATCTCCTCGTTTCATCTCTGAAGGTTTAACTCCTTTACCCATGTTAACCATTGAGAAAGTTACGGCACTTGCTCTATCTCCTAGTTGTATTCCAGCACTTGCATAGCAGTAATGAACAAAAGAACTACAATCAAATCTTCCCGCATCTACATCAGCTTGTGTTCTTCCACCACCCCATATATATGGAGATTTACCAACCCATTTCATACCAGCATTTATTGCATTTTCGATAGTTCCATTATCACCAGCAATTCCTCCACCAGTTAGACCAGCATTTCTAAATTCCATAGCATATTTAAACACATTGTTAGGATAATTGTTTTGTGCAGTATCTAAATTTACGTTCATTCCATAGCTCGGTCCTCCATTATAACAAGCAAATATTCTTCTTAATAATTCTCTAAATGTAGGATCATTTTCATCAGCATTCCAATTAATAAGTGCCATATTTTCAACACTATTATAATTTAGTGTAGGTACTAATTTCTTTCTCCATAATACATAATTTGCATAGTGTTTAGTTTCATAAGCACCAGTTATTATTTGTAGTCTAATGTCTTTTAGAAAGACATTCCATATCTCATCAACACTATTATAGGAATATCCTATTGACCTATATAAATCGCCTAAACCTAAGTCTAAATAATATTTATAAATATCACTTCCATCAAAGTCATAACGTTGTTGTTGCATTACTCCATATGCTCCATCACTAGATGCAATATTTCTAAAATTACTTTCTTGTTTAGTTATAGCAGCCAAAACCCAGTTAGGTATTCCAGTTAATTTAGATGCTTCTTCATAGTATGGAATAAACTCCATTGGTACTCCTAAAGCACTTAAATCAGCATTAATATTTCCATTAGAATTAGATTTTTTAGTTTGAAAAATAATCATTGTAATACTTCCTAATAAGAGAGTAAATATAATGAAAAAGCTTGTACCACTAAGAAAAAAATATTTAAATATCTTCTTTATAAACTGCTTTTCTTGTTCCAAAATAGCACCTCCTATTCAAGAAAAAAGTAATAAAAAAAAGAAATTAGACTAAATAATTAGTCTAATTTCTTAAATATTTTTTACTCCATATGGTACTCTATTATCTTCCACTTACCATCAATAGGAAGTAATTTTATTCTATAAAAAGGTGTAGTATTTCTACCAACTGGTTGATTTCTACTATCAAAATTCTCTAATTGAACATAAGTTTTAAATTCTAAATAATCAGTATCAAGATTACCTTCTTGTTCTGAAGAATAAACTTTTTTAGGCTTACTTAAATTGTATGGATTAAGTCCAGCAGTCTTTTTTATATCTTCTAGTTCATACTTGAAATTTTCTTGAAGTGGTGTATCCATATATTGCATTGCTATATTAGAATATTCAGTTGGATTTTCTCTATTAAAACTTAATAAAGCTTGTATAAAGTTTTCAACGACTCTCTTTCCCTTTAGAACTTCTTCAACATCATAGTTACTTTCTTTATTTATGAAGTTAGCTTGATAAAACTCTTCATTTTCCTTTAGTTGGTCTTTAGTTTTTATTGAGGTTACAAATCCTTCAGGAAGTCCATAGTAATCATCTGCTTTAACTTCTTCTTTTTTATCTTCTGTTTTTGATTGTTCAGTATTACTTTCAATCTTTGACGCTTGTACTTTAGGCTTATTATCAACTTTATATTTTTTATACATTATAAAAGAGAATGATCCTATTGCTAAAACTCCAGTTAATATTATTGCTATTGTTTTCTTCTTCATTTTAAGCTCCTCCTTTGAATAAGTAATCTTCTTTATCTGATATTTCAACCTTAAATTTTAAATTCTTATCACCATTTATTGATAATATTGTTTCTCCAGTTCCTAATAGTGGTATTGAATCAACTTCACTTTGAGTTAATTGTCCTAAGAATATTTTATCTAATACTTCTTTAGCATTATTGTCTTGTTGCATTATGAATTTATATTGAGTTAATTCAAATAATGTTTTTATTTTCTCTGCAACTTTACTATTCTTAATATCAGGAACAACATCTCTAATACTTTGAGTTGCAAATATAAATCCAGCAAAATATTTTCTTGCTTCTCTTCCAAATTTCTCTAAGAAATCAACTCCCATTATATTATCACCATTAATAAATTTATGTGCTTCATCTATTAATAAAACATACTTAACTGCCTCATATATTTTCTTTTCTCTCTCATCATATGCTCTCTTTTCTTTAAGTCCTTGTATTAAAGAATTATTCCAAAGCATAGTCAATACGTTAAACATCTGAGCATTAAATATTTTACTATCCATACTTGATAATGTTCTAACTTCAAAACTTATTAAGTTTTCTTTTGTTAAATCCATTATTGATGAATGTCCATCAAATATTTTACCATATGTTACTATTAAATTCTCTATTGTTGATGCAATATCTTCAATTCTCTTTTGTCTAAATCTACTTAGATTTTTCTTAACATTTTCATCATCTTCAAAATAATTATCTTTTATATATTTATAAAACTCTGATAATGTTGGATATTCTTCTGCTTTATATTCAGTAGCTTTTTCTCTATCTATACCATAGTCTTTATAAAATGTTACTATTAACTTTTCAAATTCTCTTAATTCATCATCTTGTGAATTAGGTGCTAATAATTTATACATAATGCTAAGTTTAGATATATGTTGCATATAACTCTGGTCGATTAAAACTTCATTAGTATTTTCATCAATTATAGTTGCATATATGTGTAATGGATTTATTATTCCACTACTACCCTCTAAAGAAACTATTTTTCCACCTAAATCAAGAACTAAACTTCTAAACTCACCAGCTACATCTAATATTCTTACGGTGTTACCGATTATAGTATGGTTTTTAACTACCTTCTTTAAAAGAGTTGATTTACCAGCTCCCATTGTTCCAACAACAAGTGAATTGTATGATTTTCTTGTTTGTGTTTTAGCAAAAAGGTCTAATATAATATTTCCTCTAACTCCATTGGTTAAAGTTGTTCCCATAAACATACCATAAGGATCATTTAACTCTACGAAGTTTAAAGGATAACCGCCTCCTAAAGTGGCACTAGGTATTGGGTGTCCTTTTCTCTTATTTCTTAAATATTTTTGTTCGTTAGCACTTAGAAATAATGATTTCCATTCATATTCCTGTTCATTAAGAAGAACTTTTCCCCTATATCCTCTCATTTCTATTTCATCAAGTACATACTTAATTTTTTCTTCTAATTCTTGCTCTGTTCTAGCATTTATAAAATATCTTATAGTAATTAATTTTATTATTTCATCACTTATAGTCATGTCCATAACTAACCTTTGAAGTGTAGCAACATTGTTACTTGCCTCAATAATATCTATATTACTTTTTAAATCATACATTCTAGTTTGATTTTCAGATATAGATTTATTTATATCATTTAAAGCCTTCAGTTTATCCTCTGTTTCTATATCTATAGTAGCTATAACATCTTTAATATCTAAAAGATTATCTAACCAAAAGTCATTAACCCAGCTAGGAAAGTCGTATATTCTAATACACGCCTCGTAGCCATCTCCCTTTACTATATTTCTATTATTAAATTTAATTCCTCCAACTGGCTGTATCTTATTTAAAAGATATGGATTATATTCTTCTTTCTTAAATAATGCCATAAAATTGTCCTCTCTTTCTATTTCTTTAATTTTGAGTAAAATAAAAACACTTAGAAATTAATCTAAGTGTCTACTTGAATACTCCTGAACTAATCTAAGATAATTGATTACTTCTATCTTTACCATTCATATGAAATGCTCTACCTGTTCCTAAAATACCTACTTTTATAGTATTAATATTTTTATTTGATTTAAAATCATTTAACAATATTGTTTCCTTAATTTCTTTTGATTTCCCTATATATAACCCCCTAATATCTATCTTCTTATTTAACACAATAATCATCTCCTATTATAGCTTTGTATACATGTATCTATAATATGTATCAAATCCATTTTTATCATAAAAATTTATAGCTGGATTATTACAATATACTTTTAATGCTAATCCACTATATTTCATATCTTTTGATATTTCTTTTATTTTTGACATCACCTTAGCCCCTAACCTTAACCCCCTATATTCTTCATCTATATAAAAACGTTGTAGTTCTAAAGTATTGTCTATTGATTGCTCTCGCTTTATAAAATTAAAAAATCCTATTATTCTATCTTCATACACTATAGTCCAAAATAATGAATTATCATTTATCTTAAAATCACAAACATTTTCTATTTGTGTAATAGTATCAATTGTATTATGATGTTTGTGTATTTTAATGATGTAATCTTTTATTATTGGATCATCATTATTCATAAACTTTAAATAAAGATTTTGTTCTATAAAATAATCTTTCATACAATAACTCCATGTTTCTAAAATTTTTCTTAAAATACATAATCAATCCAAAATAAAAAGACTATAAATTGCTATTTATAGTCTTTTATATACAAATTAATTTTAACTAAAATAAGATTCTATATTATTTTTCTCTAAAATATTATTTATATTTTCAAAATAAAAATCCCTAAATCTCTCATCTTTTTCTCTTAATTTTAATATCATCTCTGATATTTTTAACTTTGTTCTGTCTGCTGATATACACTTATTAACTTTCTTTATAGTCTGTAAGGAAGGTTCTTTATCCCTATTAAATTCCACCTCTCTTTTTATTTCATATAAAATACCATTTAAAGTTCTATCCCAATAGTATTCTAAAATATTTATAGCATTATGTAATTCTTTAGATGTTTTATTCCATTTAATTTTTGAATCATTATTACGTTTTAATCCTCTTTTTTGTTTATTTCCCTCATTTTCTGTTTTAAATGGATTAAATACTACTACATCCTTAATTCCTGAAAGTCGTATTAAACTTTCTCCAGCAGTTCTTCCACAAATTATAGTAGCTTTTTCAAATTTATTTGTTTTTGAAGTACATCTAAACTCATAATATCTATCTTTTATTATCTTTCCAGTATCACTCTCCATAGTTCTTCCTTTCATTAAATTAGCAACTGTAACTAATTCAATATTATAGTTTTCAACAATTTTTTCTCTTCTTTTTTCAGTTCTACAATTTAAATGTCCCTTTTTGCCATACATAAACAATATCCTCCGTATATCATATATGTATAATTATAGCAAATATACGAATAACTTTTATATAAATAATTTTTCTATTTTTTCTATCGAAAAGTGATTTAATTCTTCCTCATCATATAAACAACCTATATCAAAATATTTATTCATGCGAATTATACTTGAAATTTCAACTTTATTATTCTCATTTATATATAATATGAACGAACTATTAGGATTTAATAGATTTTCTTTACTTTTAGTGAAAATAATAATTTCTATTTCTTCAAAAAATAATTTCTTTCTAAGTATTTGAGTATTATAGCCATGTTTTTTTAGTTCTATATTGTATTTCTCTAATTTAAAATCATCTGCATTTTCTTTTGTTTCAAAGTTATTTTTAATAAATTCAAAGTAATTTTCTTGATTTAAATATTCTTCTATACTTTCAATTACTTCTTGAACAGTATCATATATTGTTGCTAATGTTATATCTTCTATTCTAAATTTCTCTATACTCTCATTATTAATTGAATATCTGAAGATATTAATATCAAATTTACTTATTACATCATAATGCTTATATGGTTTTATATAAACAGTATTTTTCTTATTGCTTACTACCAAATGATTTATTCCTAATATTTCTTTGAAATAAACTTCACAATTTTTCTTTTCAAAATAATTTATAATTTCTTTAACTTCCTCATCATTTTTTAAATCATACATTTTAAACTCCTCCAATCTATTTATTAAAATCAAGCTTAAAGTTTACGTATTTACCCGTATCGTTTAAAACTACATAAGCATCATATGTTCCTGATCCATCTTTCTTTTTTAATCCTGTCATTTTTACTTTCTTTCCAGCTAACAAACTCTTTGCTCCAGCTTTTGAAAGTTTCTTACCTTTGTCTTTAAAGAATTTATCTTCTTTCCACATTGTAAATTGACACTTTGGATCATCTTTATATCCTTCACAGTAAAAATTATTCTTACCTTCATAAATATTCTTACCACAACGTGGACATTTTCCTATAATCTCTCTTTCTATTTCAACTTTTTCAATAAAAGTATCTTTACTATTATTGAAAATTTCTCTAAGCTCATTAGAGAATATTTCTATAGCAGCATCTATTTTTATTTCATCTTTATATACTTTTTTAAGTATTTTTGAGAACTCTACTGTTTTTTCTTTATATAGGTCTATATTTAGCTTGTCTAATATTTCTATTAACTTTATTCCTTTAGGCTCTATAGATAAAACTGATTTATTTTCACTTATATACTCATACTTTTTAGCATTTTCAATAATTCCAGTTCTAGTAGCCTCAGTTCCGATTTCAAGCCCTTCTAAAATTGCCTTGTAATCTTCTTCTTCATCATCTGTTAATTCATTCTTAAATGGATTTTTAAGATAATTACTAAGCATTTCTGTAGTCATCTTAGCTGGTGCTTTAGTTACCTTCTCAACGGCTTTAAAGTCGGTATTTACTTTATCTCCAATATTAAGATTAGGTAATGTATCTTCTTCCTTTTTCATAGGCTCATATTCTAAGAATCCTTTTTGAATTACAACATCACCTTTTAGTGAAAATTCTAAATCTCCAACTTCTATTTTAATTACTGTTCTATCTAATAACGTTTCCTCAACTAAGAAATTAGATATAAACCTATTTTTAATAGTATTATAAACATCTAACATCTTACCCTTTAATTCATCTTCTTTAGGTATTTTTACAGTAGGGGTAATAGCACTATGGCTCTCTATCTTGCTATCATCAAATATACTTTTCTTATCTTTAAATTCTAAAGTGTAACCTTCAGCATTTAACTTTTCTATAATACTTTTAACTTTACTCTTTTCTGCCTCGGCTAAATACTCCGTATTAGTTCTCGGATAAGTTATAAACCCTTGTTCATAAAGCTTTTGAATAAGGTCTAAACTCTCTTTAAAAGTCATCTTATATTTTTTACTTAAAAGACTTTGTAATTTGCTTAAAGAAAAAAGCTTACTAGGTTGTTTCTTGACTCTTTTAGTTTCCTTGTCTAAAACTTTACCTTCGTAAGCATTTAATTCATCTGCAAAACTCTTCGCTTTATCTAATTCATTTTTATTAAAAGTTAATTCTTTTATAGATAACTTAATTACTTCTCCATTAGTCTTTTCAGCACTTTCAACTTGATAATATGTTTCAGGGATAAAGTTTTTAATACTCATATCTCTATCATATACTGCTTTAACTATAGGCACTAAAACTCTACCTACTGGCAACTTTGATTGGCTCTTTAATATAATATGTCTACTCAAATTTATACCAACTAGCCAATCTAAATATGTTCTTAAATAGCCTTCATTGGCTAGATTATCATAGTTATCTATACTTTTTAAATGCCTTAATCCTGATAATATAGATTGTGAAGTTTGTTCAGGTAACCATAATCTAGTTACTCTCTTATTCAGATTGTTATTATCAAAAACATTGTTTATTATAAGTCTAATAATAACTTCTCCTTCACGATCTGCATCACCACAAGATACTATTTCATCTACTATATCACTTTTAATTAAGCTTTCTAGTATTTTAAATTGCTTCTTTACTCCACTATCATCTTTCAATTTAAACTTAAATGTTCCAGGAATGAAAGGAAGTATATTGCTCTCCCACTTGCTACCTTTCTCTTTTCCTAAGTATTCCTCAATCTCATATAATCTAAATAAATGACCAAAAGCAAAACTTATAATATAGTTTTCACTTTCAAAATATCCATCATGTTTTTCAAAATTCTCACTTATATTTAATGCTTGAACTATGTTCATTGCTAAACTTGGCTTTTCTGCTATTACTAACTTTTTCATATATTTTCTACCTCATTTCTAAATGATATAATTTAAATAAAAATTTAAAAGGATGTGGTTTTTTTGTTTAATTTTATAAAAGAATTTAAATTTAGAATATTTGAGAAATTTAAATTTACTTCTAATGATAACTCGACTATTGTTAATTCGACTACCGATAACTCAACTACTATAATTTATAATTTTCCTAACAATACTAATATAAATACAAAAAAATATTATTCATTTAATAGAAAACGTGCCTTATCTATTACTTCTATAATTTCTATAATTGAAGTTACTTATTTTTTCTATTTATTAAAGAAACCATTAATAGAAGTAGTTCCTTTACAATTGTTTAAAAACTTGGATATTAAATTTAATTTAGATTTTTTGCGTTATATACTCTTTATACTATTTATAAGAATGATATTTCGTTTTAACAAGTCAATTTTAAATGATAATTTCTCAAAAATTAATTTAATTTTATATTTAATTGCATATTTGTTAGTTTCTATTTTGATTTTTATTTTTATTAGTAACTTATTTACTCTTTATTTCCCATTAAAGATATAATCAATATAAGAATCATATTAATTATTACAAAAACAGATGCTAATTTCCCAACATAAATAGGATGCCTATGGAAAAATAAATTATATATAATAAAAAAGATACTTAAACTATAGAAATTTAATCCTACAAATTTAAAGTATCTTTTTGAATCTATTTTTAAATCTTTAATGTAACTTATAAGCAAAAACATAATTGATAAGAGTAAAATTGCTAATACTATTAAAATTAAACTGTATTTTATATTATTATAAATAGACATTGTATGATTTATTTCTCCTAGACTTAATAATAATGCTAATAATGTATTAATAAATATTACTAAGTATACTATAAACTTTTTAAACATTAATTTCTCCCATTCCTTTTCTTGTTTTTCCAATGGCTATAGCAAAATTTTTAAGTTTTCCAACTACTCTATTATCATCTAAAGCCAGTACCTCATTATTGTTATTTACTACTATATTGGTATAAACGTAGTCATCATAAAATTCTACTATACAATCTAAATAAGTACTTCCTTTTTCTAAATTCTCAATTTCATCTATTCTTTTTCTTATCATCTTAGATCACTTCCTTCTTTTAAGTTTTAATAAGCTTTAAAATAAAGTTTAATTAAATCTTCTCTTTGTTTTTCTCCTATTTCCAATATATTTTATAACAATAATAAAACTAAAAAACTTATTACAACGTATATACAACTTCTAACAATAAGCCATATTATGTTTTTCCAATTCTTATACTTAATTGATAAGATTAACTCCATAACTAAAAACCCTAACAATATAAAGCCTGAATACTCAAAATGTTTAAATAACATGGCTAAAAAATTTGTGATTAATGATATCAAAAATATAAAATCAACTACCTTTTTATTGAGTTTTTCTTTAAAATACTTTAAAAACATACCATTTTCAAACATTAAAAATAAAGAATAATAAATACTTAAAAGATCACTTCCAATTATAAAATTCTCAATAATATTCACTAAAATACTCACTCCTTTTTGATACAATCTACAAAATAAAAATAGAACTAACTAATAAGTTAGTTCTTAAAATATATTCTCTTTATAAATTCATGCTAAAATATGATGATTTCACTTCGAATCCATTTCTCTTATAAAATCTTTTTAATGCCTCAGTATCTCCCCCTAAAAAAATTCCTCCATATATTTTAGAAAATTTATTATTTTTAGCATAGTTTATAAGTAATTGAGTTATAATAGTCGCATAATTACGCCCCCAATATGCATTCATTGTATCAATACCAGCAATTCTAATCTCTCCTTCAATTAAAAACTCTGCGTTTAAGTAACTTACATCAAGTCCTCTTTTCAAATCATAAATTGTTATGTCAAGATGTTCATAAAAATTAAAGAGATGTTTTCCCTTTTCTAATGTAACTAAAAACCGTTCATTATTATCTTCAAAACTATATCCATACATCATAGAATCAACTTTTCTTTTTATTGTTTCACTATTAACTACATAACGATCAATAACTTCTTTTAAATAAATTTCTTTATTTTCTATTTTTTTAAAATTCTCTACCATATAATACCTCCTTACTAAGATATTATATACTTATTTTCAAATTAATTATATCTAAAAAAAATAATTAAATCTTCTCTTTGCTTTTCTTTAGAAACTCCATAATTATAAAATTTTATAATTTCATATTCCCATAAATATTTAGGGAGTTTGTAAATATTATATTTCCCTTTCCCAATGTCCTTTAAATATCCATATCTAAACCATTCTATTTTATTTAACAAATATTGCTTTTCACATTCTCTTATATTTAGTTTATTTATTCTATGTGTTGTCAAAGCTTCTATGTAAGAATTAATCAAATAATCTTGCTCCATAAAATCATTAACTAGCTTTAAACACTCTTTAAATGTATTTACTTTCTCTAGTTTATCTTTCACTTCTTCATATTTTAAAGTAGCCTTTTTCAAAAAATATTGACGTTTCATTTCTATATTCATTTTATATACCCCATTTACATTAACTTTGTATTCATATTATTAAGTTTGAATAGTATCTTTATTTTCTTCTCTAAATCTAATTGTCTTAACGGAACTGCTACATTTTGAACAAGCTCTATTTTCTTCATCATATTATCTTTTTCATTTTTATTTTTCATAAATACCATAAGGAAAAATTCTTTGTTATTTCTATGTTTCTCCATAAATCTTAATTTCTCCAACTCTTCTTCTAAGTAGTTTATAAATATTTCATTTTTACAATCTGCAATTCTACCTTCTATATACTCTTGTTGCTTTACAGTATTTACTGGAAAGTTCATTATGATTATTTTGAAATCTTCTACAAAATTTCTTAAAAAAGCTATAAAGCTATACACATATACCTTTCTTTCATTGTCTGAAAGATTTGTTGTATCCCTAGTATTTATTTGATAAATATCTAAATAACCTTGCTTAGTTATAAATACATCATCTTCATCTATATCTGCAAATGGAAGAACTTTTCTAGTTGAAGGTAATGTATTTTTCATTTCTTTTTTCAACTCTTTTTGTTCTTTTCGTTTTTCTTTTTTCTCTTGCCTTAATTTTAGCTTTTCTTCTTTTGAAAGTTTAATTTTAGGCTCATTTTTAATGACTTCTATATCCTTAATTTTTTTATTTTTCATACTCTCACCTCATTAAAATAAACCACCACATAAACTATGTGGTGGCTCTATATTATTCTGCTATATAAGTAGTTTTATCTCTCATTAAAGCTAAATAAACACTTTGATAAACTCTCTTTTTAGGGTTAACCATACTTTTATTAACTAAATAAATAGTTGATATGGCCATAAAAATATAAAATGGTATTAAAAGTGGTGGATATACTAAACTTTGTAATGAAAAAGCAATCATCAAAGAAAGTAAGGTCATTGCTAAGTCAAAAAAGTAAAATCTACTACTAAGCTTTGTTTCTGAAGATATTTCTTTTGGAATATTATACATTACTCTTTATCTCCCTTCCTATTATTTTTCTTTTCTGTAAATCTTCTAGGTATGTTATATCTTTGAGTAGCACTCTTACCTAGTCTATAAGCATCTCCATATTGATTAACTTTTCTTGTTATTGGATTATCCCTTAATATATTTCTGCCTTGATTTTCTATATTTTCAGGTTGATTTACTCCAATATTATTATTTATATTACTATTCACATTAGGAATATTTTCTTTATTACCTTTCATTTCATCTTGTAAAGTTGAATTTCCTAAGTTAGAACTTGGAGTTTTTAAATCTTTGTCCATATTTTCATTAGCTTTATTCATCTCACTTTGTAAGCTCTCATTTTGATTGTTTCCATTTAATGATTGAGCCATTGGATTATTCTTTTTCATTTCTTCTTGTAGGCTTTCCCCTTTATTGTTAGCTCCATTTATTCCATTAACTTTATTCATTTCCTCTTGTAATGTTTCAGAAGGTTTATTGCTTTCTCCAACTTGTCCTTTAACATCTTTCATTTCTTCAGATAAAGTTTTATTAGTTTCTGTTGAAGTACCACTATTTTCTTGATTAGTTTTAAGTTTAGCTTGTTCTTCAGCTGAATTTTTATTGCTATTCTCATTTTGAGAATTGTTTTTCATTGTAGAACTTCCTGTACTTTCACCATTAGCCATTTTCATCTCTTCTTGTAGGGTAGTTCCATTAGAATTATTATTATTTTGTTGATTTCTAACTTCTTCTTGCTCTTGAGCTAAAGTCTTATTACCACTAGCTCCTCCAAATAATCCTGAAACACCACCAGCAAGACCAGCTCCACCTTTAATAGCACCATCTAATCCTTTCATTCCAAAACCAGCCATCTTAGCAGCGGCTTTACCAGCACCAAAAATACTCTTAGCACCAGCATATGCTCCCATCATAGTATTAAATCCACTCTTTAATCCAGCATCTATACCTAGTATTCTCTCAACTAAATTAGGAGCGTCTATTACTGCAAATGAAACACTTATTTGGAAAATAAGCTTTGCTAATGTTCCTGATGTAAAACCAATACCTATATCAGTTGAGGTTACAACTGTAGATAACCAAGCATTAAATAATACATAAAGCTTTAATAATATTGCGGTCAGCATTATTATTAAGAAACTTGCTAAAATATCTTTTAAAATAGCTTTAAGCTTTTTGTTATCATCTTCAATATCTGCAAAGGCAAATATTATTGCAAAAAGCTTTTTAAAAGCTAACTCATATATTAATTTAGCAACTTTAAAACCAACGCATAAAAGAGTTATACCAGTAGTTAAAAGAGAAATTATAACTGGAATGAAATCTATATTATATCTATAATAATTTTCATCCATTGCTATCCAATTTTTCTCTAATTTAACCTCATCTGGTTTGCCACTTGGTAACATTTCTATCTTATTCTTAAATATATAATCATTTTTAGTTTCACTATCAACCTTAAAGTCCTCATTAATATGAATATTAAATATATTGGAATCAGGTATATTATTTTTCTTTGTGAAATCAAAATCATTACGATCTAAGGCATATAAATCATATAAAGCATCTTTAACTAGAAGATTAGCCGAGCTTGTATATTCTGATTTTGAATCTCTAACTATCATATCAGTTATTTTACTCATCTGAACCATCATCATTGGTAATGCCATTACAACTATTAAAGAAAATAGTATGTTTGTTGGTATGCTCTGCCTATCTCTTTTTTTATTTAGAATTAACTTATATCCTAAAATCAATAAGGATATTGCAAATATTGCCCACATTATAGGCTTATATCTATCTATTAGGCTATTTATCTCTTTACTTTGAAAAAAACTATTTAAGGTATATATCTTATTTACTGCTTCTTCAATTCCATTTACTATACTAGCTAATACTTCTATTGCTCCCCATCCTAGCCATCTAAAGCAATGATTAACTACTCCAGTTATAGTTAATATACCTAAATTGGTTAGTTCTAATAAACTCATTCTAAATCACCACCTCATTCTCTTTTTCTTCTAATTTATTTCTTAAAAATCCTATTCTTTCTTCTGCTATTGGTATCTTTGCCTTTATAAGTATCTCTTCTATCTCTGATAAAATCGTATTTTCATCTATCTTTTTCAAATTAAATGCAGCAAGTTCTTTTCTATACTTTGCAATGCTCATTGAAAATGATGATATATCTTCTCTTGCTAAAAAATCTCCAAACTTTATATTTTTATTTGTTACTTGATTATCACCTTTATTTTCTTTTTCTTCATATAATGAGTTTAATCTTTCTCTATAAGCTGATTCACTTTCATCAAAGTTTATAAGCAAGTCGTCAAGCTTTACATTTCTATGTTTAGATTTTATTCTTACTTTTCTAAAGGCTTTTTCATTATCAAAGCTTTCTCCTAGATACTCCCATCTAAACTTCATTGCAGTTTCACCATGATTATGTATTGGATATGGGACTATTCTATTTCCTTTTAAATCTTGTCTTTTTATAACTCTTTTAACTACTATTTCACCTTCTTGGAACTCTAATAAAGCTGATGCCCTAAGTAGTCTTTCACTATCTAAACTTTCTGTTCTATTTTTAGTAATATCTAAGGTTTCACCTGACCTAGACTCGGTTACTATAGTTTGATCGCCTAAAGATTTTGATACTTCTTCTGCCGTATCATTATCATTAGTTAAAAGATATATTAAATTACCACAATTACCTATTATTGTTTTGTCATCTTCTCCATAAAGCTTTTTAAGTTGTGATAATGCTTGTATTACAATATTGAATCTTATTTTTCTACCTAGACAAACAGTAACTATATTTGCAAAACCTTCTATGGCTGGCATATTACCAAACTCATCTAAGTTAAAAATAACTTCTCTTTCACATTTACCAGTTTCAGATAATGAGGCTTCTTTTGCTAAAACATAATAAAGTTGTCTTATGAAAATGCTTGATAATACATGATTAGAACCATCATAATCAGGAGTAACTAAAAATAGTGCAACAGGCTTATTTTCATAAGTATCATCTGCTACACTATATATAAGTTCATATTCTCCAACTTCATCAATATCTATATCTATGCTATCGACTTCTATTTTTGATTTTATTTCTTTCCCTTTATATCCAAAGGCTTTTACATCCTTTAAAAATATTTCATCTTTAAACTCAAAACCTTGTTTTATTTCAATATTACCAATTCCAGTAAAGTAGTTTTTTGTTTCTGTATTTTCTATTGGTCTTATTATAATGTCTTTATCATCTTCTAGCCTTTCTTTTACTAATACTCTTACGGTCTTAGTAACTCGCTTATTAAAGCCTATATCTCTAAGGTCTATGCTATTTTTAGATGTCATTCTAGCAACACTATTCATTGTAAATCTTGAAAGTTCAGCCATAGCAACGGCGAATATACTTCCCCTAGCACTTCCATCTGCGAATTTACTTGTAGCATATTGCATTTTAGCAACTGAATTAGCTGGTAGGTTTTGAAAAAAGTTATCTAAAGCATTTACTGTTTCAGTCTTTTCCTTTCCATCTTTGCCAACTACTGATACTTGTATATCTTTTCCACCAAGTTCAGAAAGCATATTAGCAACTGTATATAGAGTTATTTTTGAGTTTTCTTTTTCTTTCTCTTTTTCTAATAGCTCTATCATTCTTTCATTTTTCTTTATTGCTTCTAAATTCTGCTCTTTGTTTTTACTTGATAGTTCATTATTTTTCTTTTCATAGTTTAAAATCTCATTATCTATTATTTTGCACTTCTTATCACATTCATCAATGACTGCTAATATAAGACCATTAACTAAACTCATAGCTGAGTTTTGCCAAAATGGGTCTTTTGCTGATGGATTGTAGTACAATGAATAAGTTAATGTTTTACATAAACTTTGAGCCTCATCTGTATCTCCATTATGATATGCGTCAATTATTAATTGTAATGGATTATAAGATAGGGATTTCAAAGGATTTAATAAATTGAGACATTCAACTCTATAACCACGACTTTCAAGAGTTTCTTTAGACATTGCCACTAGCTCTCCCTTAGGATCATTTACTATTAATGAGGCTTGAAATTCTGCTCTTGAATATATATCATTTATGGGAACTACAATTACTTCCCCTTTACCACTTCTTGTTGTACCTATTATAAGATTGTTAACAGGGCTAGTATCAATGAAAATTTTATCTTTATACCTTGATATTGGAACGCCACCCCCACCTTTATAAAACTCATCTTTTTCAGGAATAGCTTTATATTGTTCTTGTATCTCTTCTAAAGTTGTAAAACGACTTTTTCCTTTTTGACCTAAATTTAATGATTCAAAAGATTTTTTTAAGTCAAATATAAGCTTTGCAGCTGGTATTGTTATTACTATGTATCCTATAAGGTAAATTAAAGGATATTTAAACATATATTTTAAATTAAAAATACTTGTTAATATGTTAAAAGTTTCAGCTCCTTGTCCACTTGTAAAGGCATTTATAGTATTGAAAGCTGAATCTATTGCACTTAAAATAACATTTAAAATTATGGTAGCTAAAGCAAACATAAATAATACTAATCCAACTAAAGTCTTATTATTAGATATAAACTCCTTTAAATTAAACTTTTCAGACTTCTTATTTTCACTCTTTTTTAAATCTTCCATAACTTTAGATTTTATTTTTTCAAAAATCTTGATAATCATATACTAAAAGCTAGGTATTATAATACCTAGCCTTCTCCTCCTTTCTTGCTACATAGACATACCTTTTCTCTTCTCCTTATCTTTCTCTACCTCAATACTTCTGTCTACTTTTTCTATATTTAATTCATTATCTTGTGCAAATTCTAAAAATTCTTTGTAATTCCACTTTTCTATTTCATTCTCTAACTCTTTTCTATTTGCTTCTTCCTCATTCTTATCTAGTGATACTGGAGTTAAATAGTCAATTGCATAATCTTCAAATTCTTTAATGCTTTTTATTTCTTGCCCTTCATCTAAAGCATCTTTATGCCTTATTTCAACCCCTTCACTTAGATAATCTGCAAAAATAGTATTTAAATTATCATTTAGATTAACTTTATTTATTGCTATGTCATAGTTAAAGTTTTTATCTATACCTAAATCTACTAAAATGTCTATTCTTCTATTTATTTTTTCTTCTAAGTTCTCAGCAATAACTTTGCTTACTGAATTATCTCCGACTAATGAGTATATATCTTCATTAATAGCTTTCTTTTCAATAGAATCTATAGCGTCATAATACTCATAAATATTTTTTTCAAAAATTCCTAAAGACTTTTCTTTTATAAGATGTGAAAATACTTCTCTATCCTCATTGGCTAGATCATTCATTGACTTATCTTTAATTACCTTTAATTGTTCTTCTGAAATATCAACTAAAGAACTATCAACATTCTTCAAAGCATTTTCAGGATGTTCAATACCTAAAAGGTTATAATCTTCTTTAGATAAGTCAATTACTTTGCCTATTTCATATTTATATTCTAATCCCAACATTTCATCACAAGTTATAGTTTCTTTTAATCCTAAAAACTCTGAAAAATCATTCCTTGCACTTTCTTCAGTACAATCCCAAATAAAAGGATTATTCTTATCTTGATTTTCTTCTGCTCTTTGAATTCTCCATTCTTCATACTTTTGATATAATTCATTATCACTATATTTCTTATCTTTCTCAGAAGTCTTATATAAATATTTATCATTATATACTTCAATTTCTTTTCCATTTAGCTCTTTGATTTTAATTAAATCAACCATTTTAGATAATTCAAACTCATCAAAATAATATCCATTACCTATATCATTTTTATAAGTATTATTCTTATTACCTTCAAAGTGAACTTCAAATTTCCCATCTTTAAATCCTTCAACAAAAAAAGATGTTCCTTTCTCTATGAAAGAACCATCTATGTTCAAATCTTTATTTAAAATATATTCTTTTCTATCTTCATTATTTTTCAAAAGGAAATTATTTAAATCATCATATAATATTAATTCACCAATCATATTGAGTTTATCACTTTCAAGTCTTTTATTTATTTTTTCTTGTTCTTCTTTTGGTAAATTATAAAATTCTTCTCTCTCCTCAGGTGTAACCCCAATACCTAAAGTTATAGACTCTATATCATTTTTTAAAACATCAATTTTATTTTCTAAACCGCCAATCATTACTAATTCACTATTAGTAAAATCATCTTTATCTAGCTCATTATTTTTTTCTTTGTTTTCACTCATTTCTGACATTCTTTCAACTTTTAGCTTAGCAGCTTCAAGTATTTCTTTGAATTTTTCTATATATTTATCTAAATGTTCAATTATTTTTTCTAAAATTGTTTTATCTAATATCTGATTATTGTAAGAATTTAACTCCTTCTCTATATCATTTTCATCATTCATCATAGCTCTTATCTTCTCAATTGCTATTTCTTTTTTTACTTCGTCAACTAACTTATCATTTAAATACTCTTTAAATTCCATTACGGTATAAATTCTTTCTTCTTCTACACCATAATATAATCCAAATACATTCAAATCATTTGCAACCTGTTGTATCCCTTTGAGTTTAATTTGATTTTTAACCTTATCTATATCAAATTCCTTCTTAAAGTAAGGTCTAATATTGGTTTTTGCAATATCTAATTCACTTGCATTTTCAACTAAAATATCTATTAAATTTTCATTATTTGCATAAATTCCATTAAAACTCATGTTATTATTATTTCCTATAGCTATATTTCTAACTATATTACCATTACTATTTTCAATTATTATTTTTGATGAATTATTTATAATATTATTACTATTGATATTATTAGTTATATTGTTCTTAAAATCTGCCATGAAAATCCTTCCTTTCAACTACATAAAATAAATTTTTCACACTAATTTTATTCTAAAAATACCTATGTATATAGATTAGTAAAGCTAATCTATATACATAGGCTTTAATATTATTTGATCTATATTTAACTGCTCTGATAATAAACTTTTAGTTTTACAATCATCTGAAGAAAAATAAATTATATTCCCACAATTATTAAATATAGTTTTATAATTTTCACCATATACTTTTTCAAGTTTTAGTAAAGAGCCAATTGTAATATTAAATTTAATTTCACTTGCTAAACATACCTGTAATATATTGTTAAACTTCTCTATTTCAGAAATATTTTCAAATTCATCTAAATTAAAAATAACATCTCTCTTATGTTTAGATTTTGAATTATTTTTCACTAAATATACATAAAGCTCTTTTATAAGGATACTTGAAACTTCTTCAATTTCAGGAGTTTTTAAAAATAATGCTACTGGATTATTCTCAAATCCAATTTCTTTTAAGGTAATAGTTTTATTTTGGTTTACTTTACCATTAAAGTTATCTAAATGCTCTATTACATCTAAACATATTGATTTTTTTATACCTTCATCTAAATAACCTATTTTTTTATATTCTAGTCTTGCCAACGTCATTAACGGCATACTTTCAAAATATTCATCTAACTTTTTTATTCCATGTTTATCTTCTGAAAATACAAAATTAAAAATAGTATCTCTTACACTTTTTAAATCTGTTAAGCTTTTATTTTCTATCATTGAAAATATAATAGCTTTCATTAATGTCATAGAAGTATATTTCCAACACTCATTTTCTTTTACTAAATCGCTATAAATTACCTTTACTAATGTGTTACATAACATTTTAGTTTCTGATATATAACCATTTCTATATTTATTTATTATTTTATCTAAACTTAATGTATTATAGAAAAATGATTTTGATTTATCTGAAATACTAATAATTTGAACTTTATAACCCATTTTTTCTAAACTATCTTTATACTTTTCAAATGATATTCCTAATGGATCATGGAAAATAAATGATGGTTTATTTTCATCTGAATATAAATCTATTAGATTTAATTTTTCAGTTCCTGAGCCATCTGAACTAATAATTAAATTATTTGAATTTTTAATTATATTAAATAAGTTTTCTTTATTTTCTATCATTCTCATACAAATACTCCTTTATATTTAATAAAAAAAGTCCTCAAATGAGGACTTTTTTTTAAAATGTTATTTTATTTTGTAAAGTTGTGGCTATTGCAGTACATCCTAAACATACTACTAAACCAACCGCAGCACCAATATACCACGGTCTTGCTTTTCTTCCTCCTTCTGCACCACCTGTCATTTGCATAAAACCACCAACTAAAAAAGCTATAGCAGCTAATGGTAGTGCAAGCATTTGCCCCCACTTAACTATTTCATATAAAAATTGTACTGTACTATTTACTGCATCCACTATAAAGTCCTCCATTTATTCTATAATTTTTTATAAAAAAAAACGTTAGATTTATTTCTAACGCTTTTTATTAACTAACTTCTTTATCATTAACAAATTCTTTTCTAAGCTCCAAGCCTTCGTTTATAATATCTAAATTTTCAAATATAAGCTTTTTATGAGCTTCATCTAACCATTCATCATAGGATATACCTTTTTCAGCTAAAATCTTACTTGCAGTATCCTTAATGCTATTACTTGGCTTTTGTCTATTGTTTCCTCTAATAGCCATGTTTCTCACCTCCCTTCAAGTAAATATAATAATTAAAAACTATTCCAGTTAAAAACTTCAAAGTTTATATTATTATTTTCTTGCATATTTAGATGGCTAAATTCATCTTCTTTTTTCTCAAAATATTCATCATAATAATCATCAAGATTTTGCAGAAACAACTCAAAATATTTGTTATCTATATTTCCTAAAATTAAACTAATATCATTTAATTTATAATCTTCTAATCTATCTAAAATTATTTTTATAATTATATGCTCTAAAATTATGTTTAAAAAGTCCTCATAATGATAATTCTTATTTCCATATACTATAGCTAAAGCTACAGGCTTTTTAACATAATCTTTATAAAGCAAAGATTTATATATATTCTCTAAATTATCATCTACAATATTTTTCATATCATCAAATAATGGGAAATCAATTTCTAACGGAACACTATGAATCTGATATATTACAATTCTTAAAGCTCTAATGAACGCAGCTTCCTCAACGCCCTTAATATATGAGTTTAAATATTCTTTAAAATCATTTCTATTGGCTAAAAATTTTCTCCCCATCTTAATGGTTGTTATCTCTGTATCATCTAAAGTTAGTTCAATGAATCCATATAAAATTTTTGATACATAATCAATAACTTCCGTATTAAATTCTTCTAAATCATTTACTAATATATTTCTTGCCCAAGAATAACATAAACATTTAGCAAGTTCTTTGTCTTTTTCCATGATATTAGAAATAAATTTCAAGTCATTATACTCAATAATATTTATTACCTTAACATCATATCTTTTTTCTTCTAGTTTACTTGCAATTATTTCACTCTTTGGATCACAAACTATTACTGAATCTTTTTCACTATCTAAGCTTGAAATTCTATCAAGTAATGATTTATTTAAAACCTCATATGCTTCTCCCTTAGTATTTCTCATAAAAAAAATCCTCCTTAAAATTTCTATTTTTTTATAAATCAAATTCAACTTTCTCATTTTCTATATAGCAAATATTAGAACCTTTTGATAATATCCTATCTATAACTTTTTGAATTTCCTCTATATCTTCATCTGTTATCGCTCTTTTAATGTCAAAATCCCAGCATTCATACATATTTTCACTTTCATTATCTATTGCTATTTCTAGCATATCCCAAGCTTGTATATTAGCTTTATATTGAATTGTAGTATAAATATTTTCTTCTAAATTATCGCTTATTTTTCTATAGTGATCTAAATTCTCTACTAACTCATTTTTACTTAGTACAATATCTTCACTACCTGTATTTTTAATAATAAGCATATCTTCATTTTTTAGTTCACTTAACTTTTTACTCATAAAATCCTCCTTTTAGTTTTATGTGTCCTAGGACACAAGAAATATTTGCAAAAAAATAAAAGCATACTAATACGCTTTCTAATTTTTATTAAAATATTTATAGTTTTTAGATATTATTTCTCTATGAATTGAATACATAATAAAATAATAATCAGGTCTAGTATGAAATTTTAATTTATACTTGCCAGCTTTAAACTCTGTAGGCTTAAATATTTCTTTAGATGTTCCAAACAAATTAGTAGTTTGTCTACACATAACATTAGTCGCATCAAATGCTCCTCTTAATTCATTAATACGAGCTATCTCACTATAGAAATCCACTTTTGAAGCTTTTCTCCATTGCTCATAAAAAAGTAGTAAAATACCAGTTCTAAAATAACTATAAATCTTAGTCTTTTCATCTATTAAAGAACTAAGAATAATATCAATCTCATCAAGTAGATTAAAATCACCATTTATATAATTACATTCTGCATAAAATTTCTCTAGTTCACTTAATTTTAACACCATAATTTTCTCTCCTAACCTTTCCATAATACGAATAGTTTAAATCTTTTTAAACTTAGTTATTTCAATGCTTTATAAACATTTTTTCTTTAAATATTAAATCATTATTCAACTAATTCATCTATAGTAATCTCTAATGCTTTGGCTAATTTCTTTACAGTATCTATTGTTGGATTTTTAGATTTTCCACTTTCAATATTAGATATTATTGAGTTGCACATATTACATTCTCTTGCTAATTCTCTTGTTGACATTCTTTTATTTTTTCTTATTCTTTTCAAATTTTCACCTAACATAATACCTCACTTAAAAGTTATTTCTTCAGGATCATAATCTTGTCCATCAAACTTTATAACTAATCTCATATTTAAATTTTCAAAACATTCACTATATATAGATGTTTCTTGCTTTATTAAAACAAATCTACTTTGATTAAAATTTCTACCACATTGCTTACATACAATCATATAAACTCCTTTTTAATTAAAAATAAAATAAAAAATTATAATTAAAATATAAATTGCAATTCTTTTTAATAACTCTTTAGCTTTTTCCCACTCCTTAGTTATTAGTAATAATCCTTCTTTAATTAAAATTCCTACTATAAACCATATAAAAACTGTAAAAGATAATTCTTTCTTTAAAATTAATAAACAAGTATTTAAAGATAATATACAATACAAAACTAAATAAACTATACTAAAACCTTTAATAATATCAACTTTATCATTATTTACTTTTTTATTTTTTACAAATTCTATAATCCCAAATTCAAATCCAGAAATCATAAATGTTAAAGTTAATAATGCTAAAACATCTAACTCATACATATTCAACTTTCCTTCCACTTTTATTTATATTTCCACATATTTGACAAAGATAATATTCTCACTTTAAAATTATTAATATCCTAAATAAAGGAGGTGTATCAGATTTCTATTTTTTCAAATAAAAAAAGAATACTAATATGTATTCTTCCTTGCATAACTTCTTTTAATTTTTTCCTTAATCTCTTTCTCTACTCTAAGACTTACTTCTAAGTCATCTAAAACATTATTAGGTACATCTATCTTCATCGCTACTTGATTTTTATTACTTTTCATTTTCTTTGACTTAGATGTTAAAGGATTTTTAAGTCTTTCTCTTGTTTTTGAATATTTTCTATTTTTATCTTTTAGCTGATCCTTTTCTTTCTTCCATGTACTAGGGTTCTTTTTATCTACATAGATTTTTTCTTTCTTCTTTTTAGGTTGAAAACAACTTCTAAGTATTATTTTTTTACTAAATTCATACTCTCCAAGCTCTATGTTATATTTTATTAGTCTTTTCTTTATAAGTTCTTTATTCTTTTGAACAAACTCCCAAGACTCCATAAAAACACCCTTTCAAACTAATTATTTTTAAATTTTCTTACTTTCATTATATCGAAAATTATTACTGATAAAATTAATGGTACTATAGTAAACATTGAAATAATTCCACTATCTTTAAGTTTGTTTCTATACATTTCTGATTTTACCACTGAACTTGAAATAGCCTCGTTTACTTTAATTGCATATTCTCCATTAATTTCATTAGGTAGCTTACTCTCACTTTGAGAATCCTCAAAATTTCCTTGATAATATGGACTTGCTGGATTAAATTGACTATATGGACTTAATGGATTTAAAGGATTTAATAAATCATTGTAATAATCATACATTATTAATCATAACCTTATTATATAATTTCTTTATTTCTCTCTTTAATCCTTTTAACCAGCTATTATCTATCCATATCTTTTTTAATACATAACTAAAAAAAGATAATACTATCATTAAACTAAATATATTAGCCAAAGTAATATTATCTGTTTTAGCAATTTCTCTTAGTCCTATAGTCGCTAGAGTTCCTATAACTAACCATAATATTATATCCAATAATCTTATGATACCTCTCTCTATTCTACTTTTTAGTGAATAATTATCTGATTTTCTTCCACATATCACGCCCTTTAAAGACTTAAAGATAATATACATTGCAATAAATATAATTGTATAGCCCTCAAATATATTAATGAACATATCCATACCTAGTTTCCTCCAAGCTCTAAAGATGTAAATTCATATCTTTTTATATCTTCCTTTGGTAGCAAAACTAATCCATCATCTTCTCTATTTACAATACAATCTAAATCTGTTCTTAAAAATATATTAAAAATACTCTCACAATCATATTCTTTATTACTATAAGCTACTATTTGTGTTTCTGTATCATCTCGCATTATTATATTCAACACATACTTATATCTTTTATTTTCTAAATTTCTTATAGTTTCTGTTCTTTTTTCTTCTTTTATACTTTTATATTTTTCACTCAGTAAATATATAATAACAACTATAGAAAACATAACCAAAGTAATTCCTGTTCCTACTTGCATAGCTTACTCCTCCCCATATACTAGTTTATCAATAGTTATATCTAATGATTTTGCTAATTTCATTATTGATGTAATTGTAGGATTTCGAGATTTACCACTTTCAATATTCATTATAATAATATGGCTTACACCACTAATTCTCGCTACTCCCTTATACCTATATTTTTTTCATTTCTTATTTTTTTAGATTATTACCTAAAATAATTTTCACCTTCTTTAACCCTAATCTCATAGTTTTCAATTTTAATTAATAATATTATCAATAAAAAAAGACTTATAAAATCTAACCCTAAAATTATAAAAGTATTCATTTAAAGCAACTCTCCTTTTAATATTAATCTTTGTTTAGCTCTATTAGTGCAGGTTATTAAAGTTATCTCTTTTTTATTTAAATCTTGTGATAATAAACTTGGATCATTGGGTTCTACTATTTCTCTTTCAGTTATTTTGTATTTAAATACTTCATTCTCTTTTTGAACCTCAACAATATCACCTATTTTTACTTTATATAAATTTCTAAAAATAGCTCCTTTCATATTATTATGTGCTGCTATAATTACATTTCCGTTTTCTCCGAAGTTCGGACTATTTCTATACTTCGCAACAACATAATCTAAGTTTTCCTCACCTAACATGATTGGAGCTTTTAAATTTATATTACTAATTTTCAAAATGCCAATTACGCCTGTGTTATTAGTAGCACTATTATTATTTTTATTGCCTTTATTTTTATTTAAAGTTTTATATGTATTTGAAGTTTGTTCTTTAGATTTATCTATTATAATCTCATTATCTTCAGTTATTTCACTTATATTATCTTCTTTTATTCTTTCCTCGTATTCTTTAATTAAATTTTCTTGAATACTTTTAGCTTTAAAATCAAAAAATAATGATACTACTACTAAAATAGCTCCTATTATACTTAAAATAACTAATCCTTTTCTCACGTTTTTAACTCCTAATATAAGCTTTTAAAATATTCCCTACACAAGTTGTACTTAAATAAAATTTAAAGATATTTTTATTCTTTTGGTTAATTCACTTTCCATAAAACATCCCTCAATTAAATAGCTTTATTAAAATATCTATAATATTCTTTAACATCATAATTAAATAAAAAATCTCTTAAAATATTTTCTAATCTATAAATCTCATTTTTCTTACCACTTTTCATTATTATATTAGATATTCTCTCTATTTTAGATAATAGATACTTTTTATACTCTCTTTCTTCCCTATTTAAATTTTTTAAACTTAATCTGCTTAATTCTAAATCTATATTTTCTAATTCCTTAAATAAATGTTCTCTCATGATCTCTTCCTCCATTTTATATAAATTAAAAGATATTCGTCTGTATTCTAAATAACTCTACTCCTTTATCGTTTCATGGAATTCTTCATATTTACTAAATTCCTTATCATCATTACACCTAATAACTAAAACATCTCCTGAAACAGTTACAAAGTTTCCGTTATCATCAACGAATTCATATCCGTCTGAATTTGATGAGTTTTGAACATAAGCATTTTCCAAAGTCCAAACATCAAATATCTTTCCTCCAGAGTAATTAATGACTACATAATTACCTTTAGTTTCAAATATACTTCCCGAAGCTAACTTATTTTCTAATGATCCACTACAACTAACTAATCCTAGACTTAATAATCCAACTACTACTAGCCCTAAAATTTTCTTTCTCATAATTACTTCTCCCCAACACCTAAAACTTTCTTAAACTCTTTTTCATGTTCCTTTACAACTCTAATTCTTTTCCTAGTTTTATTTAATTGCTTATCTGTCACTTCACCCTCACATTCGTACTCTTCTAATAATTCCTCAATTTCTTCTACTAAAAAACTTGTTGCTATAGCAAATTCTAAAACTTTTTTACGCTCAAATTTATCCATTTTTCCTCCTATTATAAAATTTCATAAGAAATAACTTTATCTTTATATTCTTTTATTTGTAATTGAACTTCATCTCCAATATCATACTCATCTGAATCTGTTTCTATTTCATATGTACTATCATTGCATTTAACAATTAAATATTCTTCTCTGTTATAATTAAAAAAATATTCGTATCTATAATAATTGGTACTTGATTTACATCTTCTTTTTTATCAATAATAACTCCACTTTCTATATGAATAGTTGTTTTAGAATCAATTATTGCTAAATATATTTCATGTCCAATTTGACAAATAAGACATATGACACAACAAATTATTATTACAAATATAAATAAATTTAATTCATCATTCATAACATTCACCTCATGTATATTTTTAGGGAGTAGTAATGGATTACAGCTCTATTTTCTACTCCCTAAAAACTAAAAAAAGAAGAACTAATCTTTTAAATTAGTTCTTACCTCAGTATTGTAGCTAAACTTAATACTATTGAAATTAAACTTAATATCAATGTTATTACTCTTAAATCTATTTCTTTTTTTCATAATTTTAAGCTCTCTTTCTCTTAGTAAATGCTAAAGCTCCTAAGCTTCCAGCTACTAAAAGTAATCCAAGTGGTAACATCATATTCGTATTAAATGCTCCACCAGTTTTAACTATTTCAAATTTCTTGTTAGTTAAATTGCACTTAATTACTTGTCCATGCTCTGTTATTTCAAACTCACCTGTTTCAGTTGTAAGTTCGTAACCATCTGGTGCTTGTGTTTCAGAAATTTTATATTTACCTTTTGCAAGAGTAAACTTGTTTCCTTCTTTACTAGAAGTGAACTCGATAATCTTACCTTTGTCTAATCCTTCAAAGCACTCAATCTTTATCTTAGCTCCATCTAATCCTTCACCAGTTTTAGAATCAGTTTTTATAAATTCTAAAGTACCTGTTGTTCTTTCATTCTTTAGTTCAGCTTTTATTACTTCATCAGCTTTTATTTCAAACCCTCCAACTTCCTTTGAAAGTTCGTATCCATTAGGTGCTTGTATTTCTTTAAAACTATATTTCCCCACTGGAAGTTTGAATTTGTTTCCTTCTAAAGAAGAATCGAACTCAAATTTGATGTGCTTGTTATGTTCTTCTAATCCGACTATTTCTATCTTAGCACCCTCAATATTCTCACCAGTTGTAACATCAGTTTTAACAAAGTTTAATTCGCCTGTTTTTACTTTGTTTTCTGCAGTTACAGTCTTAGTTTCACCATCTTTATCTATTACAAAACTTAAATCTTGATCCTGGTTTATTTCATAGTTTTCCGGAGCTTTAACTTCGATGAAATAATAGTTGCCAGCTTCTAAGTTTTCTACTACTATTTTTCCATCTTTATCAGTAGTATAAGTTCCTACAAGTTTTTCACCATTCCAAAGTTCAAAATCTGCTCCTTCAAGTGGTCTTTGAGTATCAGCATCTATCTTGGTAATTTCTACAGTAGCTCTTATCTTTTTATTTTCCATAACAAGCTCAATAGGCTTATTATTTTCTTTAACATCAAAGTAAATAGGTTCTGAATTCAATACATAATTCCATAAGGTACTTACTTCATCTATTCGGTATCTACCGTACTCTAAATCATTTAGATTTATTTTTCCGTTCTCTGATGTTAAGTCCCAAGTTTGGTCCTTCATAAAGCCATCTACACAAGTTATTTTAAAATTAACACCATCTAATGGTTCTTTAGTATCAGCATCCACCTTTAAAAGCTCCATATTTGCCTTTATACGGTCGTTAGACACCTTAATAGTATAAATAGTGCCTAAATCCTTAATGTCTTCTAGAGCGGCGTTCTCGTCGATTTTAAAAGGTATTGGTTCTATTCCAATATATCCTTCCTTTGGTTGAGCTTATAGCGATAGGTAAGATTTTGATATTATCTCTGTCTTTTCCCCCGCTCCACACCGTGCATGCGATTTTCACC
>WNVL01000021.1:0-35968 GCA_034421775.1 Clostridium perfringens
TAGAAGCTGATACAAAAGCTAACTTACAAGCAAGAGTAAATGCAGAGCATGGAGCTTGCCAAGGTAAAAAAGATTTAGCTACTTTAGCTAAACAATTAAACTTAGATGCAATCCATGACACAGTTCATGAAATGTGTAAAGATGAAGCTAGACATGGAAAAGCATTCGCTGGATTATTAAACAGATACTTCCAAAAATAAGATATAAAAATTACACGCTTTATAAATTAAAAATTTAGTTACTTCCTTAACTAAAAGAGATACCTTTTAAGGTATCTCTTTTTTATATAAGTTAAAATAATATATATAATATTTTTAATAATTAAAATAGTTTAGATTTTGATATACTCATATTGCAATGTAATGATTATAATATACTAAAAAAATTAAGAAAAAAGATAAGATTTTTTTCCTTATCTTATTTAATAAATATGCTTATAAATACTATTAAAATGGATAAAGCGTTTATAACAGATATGCATAAAAATAATAAGAAACAAGTTGTAGTAAAGATAATAAAAGATATAGGAGCTAAATTAGGTATACAGACTATGGCTGAGGGGTTGAGTGTAAAGAAGAATTAGATATACTAAAAGATAGAGAAATTGAAAAAATACAGGTATATTATTTTTCAAAGCCTTTAAGTGAAGAGGAAGCATTAAAGCTTATAGAAAAATAAATAGATGGAAGGGAGAAGTATTTATAGTATGAAAATATATTTTACTAGACATGGAGAGACTTTATGGAATCTTGAGCAGAGGTTTCAAGGATGGAAGGATTCTGAACTTACAGAAGATGGTGTTAGAAGAGCAGAGTTATTAGGTAAGAGATTAGAGAGTGTTAAAATAGATAAAATATTTACAAGCCCTATAAAAAGAGCAAAGAGAACAGCTCACCTAATAAAAGGAAACAAGGATATTGAAGTTGAAGAGGTTGAAGGTTTAAAAGAGATTAGTTTTGGTAAGTGGGAAGGAATGACTACTGAAGAAATAAAAAGTTATGAAGAATATGTTGGAGAATTAGATAACCTGTTTAATAAACCTTTTTCTTATAAGAGTTTTGAAGGTGAAAATATAAAAGAATTTACAGAAAGATTGTTCAAAGCTGTAGATGATATAATCAAAAATAATAGGGATAAGGATATTTTAATAGTAACTCATGGAATGTGTGTAAGATACTTAATAGGATATTTTAAAAATGAGCTTGAAGAAAGTAAAATAGTAGATTTTCCTATATTCTATCAAGCTAGTTATAATGAGGTTAATTGGGATGGAGAAAAATTTGATGTAGTTACTTTGAACAATATTGACCATTATGAATATGATAAATAATATAGGAGTTTTTAAATTTTTAAATATCAGATTATTTAATGAATAAAAATTTAGAAACTACACAATTTAATAATAGATTTGTGCTACAAATCTTAAGTCTAAAATTTAGCGATTTATAAAAATCTATCTTCTTCGATCTTGGGGAGAAGGTAATAAATTTTAGAAATAAGATTTTTAAATATTGAGGTGCTTTAATTAGCACCTCCTAAATCTAAAAGTCAGTATTAAATGAAAAATAGTAGATGTTAGCATCTAATATTGGTCAATTAAACTTAGCAGACTATAGCTTAATTGTAGCAAGAAAAGTTATGGAAAATTATGCTTTTAGATAGTTTATAAGCACATAAAAAATAGAGGTACATTATCGTACCTCTATTTTCTTTTAATAAAAGTATTTGATGATGCAGAATTAACAAAAAATGTGTTGGTGGATTCTTAGAAGGATTTGAAGATGCATACTTAGCAGAAGTTAGAGAGTTTGGTGATTGTGTATTAAAAAATAGAAATATATCTGTAACTGTTAAAGATAGTATATTATCTACTATTGTTGGATACTTTTTTAAAGAATCTTTTAAAGCTGGAGAATTAGTTGAAGTTGATTACTCTAGTTATGACAAATTAGTAAAATGACCACCTAATACTCAATAAATATCTCTATATTAGAAAGGGTTTGGAATAGATTGGAATTTGGCGATTTTTTTAATAAATTTTTGGGCTTCGCCCAATATAATATTATTTAGTTAAAAGAGTAGTTTTATATAAATTGTTTATCAATTAGACTGCGGCAGACTTTTCTAATAAGATTAATCTTATGGTTTTTCTTAGCGTAGTAAACTTTTGTTATTGTTTTAAAAGGTAAATCCTACATTTAAATTAAAAGATGGTTATTTATTATTGAGAAAATTAGGTTTTACTTATTAATTTAATGATTTAAATTAATAAATTAAAAATATAAATCAGCTAAATAAAAAATTAATAAAGCACCCCCGTGGGTAATCCGGGGTGCTTTAAATTTATTAGAATTTATCTAATTTAATATCTCCACTTGCTGTAGTTATATTAAGCTTATTTTCTCCATTATTGAAGGTTGCCTTTAATAGCTTCTCACCTTTTTCAATACTTGGTCCATTTATATCATTAGAAACTGATATATTTCCTGAAGATGTCTTTCCTTCTAAACTTAGATTGTTTGAAACCTCAAAAGCTATTTCAATATCTCCAGAAACAGAGTTTATTGTTGAAGCTCCTTTAATTTCGGCTAAATTCATATCTATTTCACCAGAAGTTGAATCCACAGTTAAGGTTCCTACATATGATTCAACTTTAATATCTCCAGAAGTAGTTTTTAATGATGATGTATTAGTATTTAACTTATTGAATTCTATTTCACCAGAAGTTGTATTAGCTGTTACAGTTGGAGCTGATACAGAATTGAATTCAATATCACCACTTACAGTTTCAATTCTAAGAGAATTAAGTTCTAAAATTCTTTCAGATTTAACATCCCCAGAAACACTTGAAATTGAGATATCACCTTTATAACTTTCAGGTATATAGACAGTTAAAGTTAAATATCTTGAAAATATATTATGAGATGCATTTTTAGTTTCTATTAATATGTTTCCATCATTCTTGCTTGTATCAAGATTTATTATATCTGAGTTATTATTTGAATTATATCTTCCAGTAAGTTCAGCTTTTAACTCTGGAGTTTCAGATTTAACAATATTTACGTCTGCAACACTTGAGTTTATAGTTATTTTTGATACACCTTCCATATTTTGAGTTTGAGCATCATTTAGATTATGACTAGTGCCAAAAATATTAAAGAAGCTATCGTCACCAAATTCGTTTAAATAACTAGAAACTTGAGGAGCTAAATCCTTACCTATAGAAAGCCCAGATGATATTGTTTGGAATAATCCAACTGAAAGAGTTATTATGAATAACACTAAAGAAATTATCATACCAATAACTGCTTTGGAATTCCAAAAACGTTTTTTATCCTTTGATTTAGGTTCACTTGTTAGATATTCAATAGATTTTTTTACTAATACAACACAAGCTTTAATACCGTAATAACCTAATATAGTCATAAGTATTCCTAGGAATATTAAAGAGGCTAAAATCCAAATAACTCCAAAGAAAAGAGATGTAAGTCCTCCAGTACTTGTCGCTGCTAAAGCAATGCATGATACCATGCCAATTATAGAACCAAAAATAAGGCTTACACCACCAGTAAAGACTCCTATAACAGTTCCAGCAGCCCCTAAAATAATAGGTGATAGTATTATAGCTAGTAAAATGAATAAAACTATTTTTATAAGTTTATCTGTTTTGTTTGCATTTTCAGACATGCTTTTTCCGAAAGCTCTAGTCTTTTCTTTAGCTTTTTCTTTATAATATCTTGCTGTTTCTTCAATTGTTGGGTTACCCTTAGCCTTTTTATATTGCTCAGCTATATCTTTTGGATCTCCAAGCTCTTCAGCTATTTCTTCTTCAGTTTTACCCGAGGATAATCCAATAGAGAAGTGCTCTTCATAATCATATAAAATATCATCAATCTCTTCTTGGGAAAAACCTCTTAAATTTTTTCTAAGCTCTTTAAGATATTCTTGCTTAGTCATTCTCATCACCCTCCTCTAATAAATAATTTATACCATCTAATAAATCAAACCATTCACGTTTTAAAAGTTCTTTACGGTGAAGTCCTAAGTCAGTGATTTTGTAATACTTTCTTGGTGGACCTTCCTGAGATTCTCTTAAGTAAGTTGTAAAAAAGCCTTCTTTGCTAAGCTTTCTTAGGATAGGATATATTGTTCCATCTGAAATATATATTCTTTCTGAGATTTTACTTATAAGTTCATATCCATAGTAGTCTTTTTTTGAGAGTAGAGAGAGAACACAAAGTTCTAAAACTCCTTTTTTAAATTGAGAATTCATCTATTCACCTGCTTCCTTATTAATATAACTTTAAAACCCCTTAAGACAGGTTTATAGCTTAGTTATTAACAATAATTTGTAAATCTTGACTATAATATATCATATGGTATTATACATTGCAATGTAGTAAATATAAAAATATACTATATTTTATATAATAGTCTTCATAATGTTACTATTATATGATTCTCTTTAAAATATATTCAGTAAATCTAATAGAAAAAGGTATGAAGAATGAGGTGTTTCATAGAAATAGAATAAAGTAAATTTAACAAAACAAAAAACTCTATGTTGGTAGATCATAGAGTTTTTATTAGATAATTTTAAAGGATAGTTGGTTATGTTAAATTTTATGGTTTGATGTATAAGTATCCTTCTGATTGCTTTTCAGCAAGTTCAATAATTCCGGCAGGAACTACCTTACAGAAAGAAAATAATTCATCTTTAGCTATGTTGAATTTCTTTAATGAGTTATTGCACACTGCAAAAACAACACCTTGTTCAGCAGGTTCAATAATTTTGTCCATTAGATTAGTGTTTCTAGCTATTACTTCTTTTAACTGAAAAACAGCCATAGAATTTGCTAATACTTCTAATTCATATGTTCTATTAGTTTCTTTAGCATTATTTAATACATTCTTTAGATTCTCTAAAACAATAGGCCATTTATCAGGTTCATCAATATGAAATATAATTTTCATCTTAACCACTTCCAAACCTTATATTGATTTTTAAAGACATATAAATATATATTTATACAGCGTTATAGTAGTAAAGTTGCTGATGTTATTTCTTTGTTCTATAACCACTTACAGAAGTGTACTACTTCTTAGTAAATAGATTATTTTGTCTAAATTTACTAAGCGAATTTTTAACAATACTATGAACAAAATTTCTAACATCAACAACCTTGTCTTTAATATATTCCTTTAAAAAAAAATAATCAAATTATATAAAAACAAAATTTATAAAATAAAGAGCTTATTTTGATAATATTTAGATTTATTACAATTTTATACTAATATTTTTCAAGAATAGTAATTTAAAACTTAAATATGTATATTTTTTTGGACACAAATTTTCATAGAAGAAGAACTTATATTAAAGATAATTGGACTTTTTGAATACGTTTGCTATAAATGTGTTAAAAATCCTATTTTTTATAGAAAGTTGTATGAAAAGGTTAAAATAATCCAATATTATATTAATAAACTTCAATGTAATTGTTTGCAATGGGGTTTATAATAGCATCATAACATTTAGTAAATGATTTTATTGAGGAGATGATTTTATGAGAAAGGCATTTATATGTCCAACAAAATATGTTCAAGGAGAAAATGAGTTACTTAATTTAGGTTACTTTGTAGAGACTTATGGAAAGTCAGCACTTTTAATAGCTCATCCAGAAGATATAAAAAGAGTTAAAGATAAATTAGATGCAACAGCAAAGAAGTTTAACATTGAATTTATAGAAGGTGGATTTAAAGGTGAATGTTCACGTCAAGAAGTTAAACGACTTCAAGAACTTGCAAAAGAAAAGAATTGTGATTGTACAGTAGGACTTGGTGGAGGAAAAGCCTTAGATACAGCTAAATGTGTAGCTGAGGGAGAAAAACTTATAGTAGTACCAACAATAGCAGCTACAGATGCTCCAACTAGCCACTCAGCAGTTTTATACACAGAAGATGGATCATTTGATGATTATGCATACTTCAAAGCAAGCCCAAGCGTTGTTTTGGTAGACACAGAGGTAATAGCAAAAGCACCAACACGTTTCTTAGTAGCAGGTATGGGAGATGCTTTATCAACTTACTTTGAAGCAAGAGCAACATCAAGTTCATTTACTAAAGTCAATGCGGGATTACCATGTGGGGTAAGAGAAGAAAAATGTAGACCAGCAATCGGAACAAATGCTTCATTAGCACTTGCTAAACTTTGCTATGAAACATTATTAGAAGATGGAAAGAAAGCTAAGGATGCTTGTGATTGTAACTGTGTTACTAAATCATTAGAAAATATAGTAGAAACAAACATATTATTATCAGGTTTAGGATTTGAGAGTGGTGGATTAGCTGCAGCTCATGCAATACATGATGGTTTAACAATATTAGAAGGAACACATGGATACTTCCATGGAGAAAAGGTTGCTTTTGGAACAATAGCTCAATTAGTTCTTGAAAATGCACCAAAAGAAGAATTATATGAAGTTTTAGATTTCTGTTTAGAAATAGGTCTTCCAGTATGTCTTGAAGATATAGGAGTAACAGAAGTTTCAGATGAAGAATTATTTGAAGTTGCTGAAAAGGCTTGTATACCAGAAGAATCAATTTACTCAATGCCATTTGGAATAGAAATTTCAGAAGTAGTATCAGCAATTAAATTAGCAGATAAGATAGGTAAAGACTACAAAAATAGAAAATAATTTTGATAGCAAGGGAGAGTTTAACATGAAGAAAATAATGAATTCAGCAGAAACACTAGTAAGAGAAATGTGTAACGGAATGGTTATGGCACACCCAGAGTTAGAGTTTTTAAATAAATATAAGGTAGTTAAAAAGAAAAATATTAATGAAGATAAAGTAACACTTATAAGTGGTGGTGGAAGTGGCCATGAGCCAGCGCATGCAGGGTTTATAGGAAAAGGTATGTTAGATGTAGCTGTATGTGGAGATGTATTTGCTTCACCTTCACAAATACAAGTTTACCAAGCTATAAAAGCATCTAAGAGTAATAAAGGTACACTTCTTATAATCAAGAATTATAGTGGTGATATGATGAACTTTAAGAATGCAGCTCACCTTGCTACAGAAGATGGAATAAAGGTTGATTACATAAAGGTAGATGATGATATAGCTGTTGAGGATAGTCTTTATACTGTAGGCCGTAGAGGGGTTGCAGGGACTGTTTTAGTACATAAAATAGCAGGTGCAGCTTCTGAAAGAGGAAATAGTTTAGGAGAAGTTAAAAGAATAGCTGAGAAAGCTGCTAGTAGGGTTAAAAGTATAGGATTTGCATTCACATCTTGTACTGTTCCAGCTAAAGGAACTCCAACCTTTGAGTTAGGTGAAGACGAAATGGAATATGGAGTTGGAATACATGGAGAACCTGGAATTCGTAGAGAAAAAATAGCTACAGCAGATGAATTAGCTGAAAGAATGGTTAATCAACTTATAAATGAATTAGATTATAAGAATGAAGAAATAGTTGTTCTTATAAATGGATTCGGAGCTACACCACTTCAAGAGCTATACTTATTAAATAACTCAGTATTTAGAGAATTACATAAAAGAGGAATCAAAGTTTGTAAAAACTTCGTTGGTAACTATATGACAAGTATAGATATGGCTGGAGCTTCAGTATCAATAATGAAACTTGATGATGAATTAAAAGAATTAATGAAAGATGAGTGCGATACTCCAGCGTTTAGAGTTTCTAACCATATGGATATTAAAGCGTATGAAGAAGTAGTAATAGAAGAAAAAGAGGTTCCAGTTTCATATAAAGTTGAAACTTGTGAATCATTTAAAGAAATAAAGAATGAAAAAATTTCACTTAATAATATGATTTATATATTAGATAAAATGAGTGAAGTAATAATTGATAATGAAGTACCTTTCTGTGAGTTAGATTCTCATGCAGGAGACGGAGACTTTGGAATGAGTGTTGCTAAAGGATTTAGAATGCTTAAAAAAGAGTGGAAAGATATATTAAACATAGAAAATTTAAATATATCTGAGTTTTTAAATGCTTGTTCACTAGTTATAATGGAACACTGTGGTGGTGCATCAGGTCCAATATGGGGATCAGCTTTTAGGTCAGCAAGCAAAAATGTTATAAATAAAGATGAATTAACAGTAGAAGACTTTGCTGAAATGATGCAAGCAGCCGTTTTAGGAATTCAGAAGACTGGAGAACGTTCATTTGGAAGAGGGGCTGTAGTAGGTGATAAAACATTAATAGATGCTTTAGTACCTTGTGCAGATTCTTGGACAAATAGTGCAAAAGAAGGTTTAAAATTCAAAGAAGCATTTAAAATTGGTGCAGAGGCAGCCGTTTTAGGAGCTAAGAAAACAGAAGAAATAGTAGCTCGTATGGGAAGAGCTGGTACAGTAGGTGAAAGAAGTATTGGTTATCCAGATGCAGGAGCATATGGATTAGGAGTAATTTTCACTGAAATATCAAATGATATAAAATAGTTTAATTAAATAAAAACTTTAATATATAGTTAAATAGTTCAAATAGTTTTATAGATTAGAGGAATGTATTAAAGAACAGTAATGCTTGTCATAATAAGCATCTCACACCTGTTTTTAATACATTCTTTTTTATATAGAAAAATATTTCTATGGCTAAATAGCATAAATATTATAAATGATTCTAACGATATAAACTTAACAATTATTTGTTGAAACATGGAATTTACGTGAAAATAAGTATAATCATTTAGTTTTGTTAAAAGAATTAATAGATAAAATAGTATATATAAAAATTAAAATTTTTATATATAAATTAATTTATTAACAGAAAATTAACAAAGGTGTATAATATATGTAAAACCTAGGAGAGGAGTTTTAAGATATGAAGGATATAGAAAATAAAAAGAAAAATATATCTGAAGCCAATCAGAATAAATGGGTTATTTTAGTGTGTGTAGTTATAATGACATTTATGGCCTGCATAGACGGTAGTATAGTAAATGTTGCTTTACCTAAGATTTCGTCTGATTTAAATAAACCTATTTTAGATACACAGTGGATTGTTACTAGTTATCTTATGGTTATATCTGCTTTAGTATTATTATGTGGAAGATTAGGTGATATTAAAGGGAAATGTAATGTTTTTAAAGTTGGAGTATTAATTTTTACTATTGGTTCATTTTTTAGTGGACTTTCAAAAACTTTACCGCTATTAATCGTATCTAGAACCATTCAAGGGGTTGGAGGCGCGTGTGCCATGGCAACTGGAATGGGAATAATAACAGCTATTTTCGATGAAAAAGAGAGAGGAAAGGCTATGGGAATATCAGCTAGTGCTGTAGCTTTAGGAGTAATGGTTGGACCAGCACTTGGTGGTGTTTTAGTTTCTATTAGATGGGACCTTATATTTTGGATTAATGTGCCTATTGGAATATTTGCTTTCTTACTTTCAATGAAGTATTTACCTAAGATGAGAAAAAACTCAAAGGAAAAGATAGATATTAGAGGAACAATAGTATTTGCAATCACTATAGTGTCTAGTATGCTATCAATAACTAAAGGTGAGGTTTTAGGGTATACAGATAAGTATGTAATGCTTGGATTTATAATAGCAATAGTATCTTTTATAGTATTTATATATTTACAGAAGACAGTGGAGTCGCCTGTCTTGGATTTAAAACTATTTAATAATAAATTATTCTCATTAAGCATAGTTTGTTCAGCTCTTTCATTTTTAGCTATAAGTAGTATGAACATCATAATTCCATTATATTTGGAGCAGGCCTTACAAATGAGTTCTTTACAGGCAGGGTTATTCCTAATAATTTATCCATTATGCTTATCAATAGTAGCACCGCTTAGTGGCTCTCTTGCTGATAGATTTAATGGAAGATTAATATCATTAATTGGTATAGCTTTATTAACATTAGGACTTTTCTTCATGGGAAGAATTAATATAGGAAGTTCGCTAGTTTATTTAGGATTTTGCTGTGCTGTAATGGGAGTTGGTAATGGCATATTTAAATCAACTAACAATGCTCTTGTTATGCAAAAAGTTCCGAAAGATAGACTTGGAATTGCAGGAAGCGTAAACTCCTTAGTTACAAATTTAGCAATGTCCTATGGTTTTACCTTTGCAACAACGATATTGTATGGAAGAATGAGCTACAAGCTAGGATATAGGGTTTCAAATTATGTTCCAGGGCATGAATCTGCATTTTTATATGGATTAGATTGTGCATTTTTCTCAGCAACAATTATATGTTTCCTCGCGGCTGTAGTTGCTTTTATTAGATATAAAAATAAGAAGATTTAAAGAGTCTATTATAAAATTAGTATTTTATATATTAATTATTTTATTTTATGTAATTTTGTAATGAAAATAGTAAGAATTTTAAAGTAATAAGCCTTTAAATTGATAAAATAATAATTATTATAGAGAAGTATTTATTTATTAAGATGAGAGTGATATAATTAATTTGTAAACAATGTTAACAAAAAGTTCACGATTCATGTTCATTATCAAGGAGGTTTTTAAAATGAATAAAAAAGTAGAAGAATTAAAAAATGATATGATTAATAAAATTGAAGAAGATGTTAAAGTTCTTGACGAAAATAGCCCAGCTTACAAAGCAGATGAAAAAGAGGCTGGTAAATTAGGAAAAGCTATAAACAAAGAATTAGATAGAGAAATAAAAGAAAAAGCTGAAAATGCTAAAGAATTTGCTAAAGAATTAAAAAATGATATAGAATCAAGAGAATAATAATATTTTATAGAATTAAATAAAAATTTTTCACATTACTTTTGATGTAAAAAGACTGTATGCAATGAAACAACTCCCGTATGTGCATATAGTCTTTTTATTTTACTTTTTAGAGACTTTATATAAATAAAAATAACTTTAAATAATGAATAAGTTAGATTTTTTTATTAAAAAAAGGCACAATACAAGAATAATCTTAGGTAAAATCTTGTATTGTGTCTTTAAATATAAAAGGGTTATGTAATTAAGGAATATGATTTGTTTTAGCTTTTGATGCTAATTAATATTCAAACTGTTATTTGAATATTAATTAGTTTCAAATATGAGAGTTTTTATAAATTTAGATTTTTATTTTTTTATTCAGATGTGGCATAGCCACATCTGAATAAAATTACTAATCTAATTCAGAATTAGTAATATGACCTTTTAAAATATTGGCTGATTTTATTAGATCTTCTTTTTCTTGAGCTGATATAGGAACATCTAGAATCTTTCTAGCACCACTTCTGTCAATTATAGTAGGCATTGCTAAATAAACATTATCAATTCCGTATTGTCCTTCAAATAGAGATGAAACAGTTAAAATAGAATTTTCATCACGAAGGATTGCTTCAACTATTCTTGTAACGGCAAGAGCTACAGCATAGTTTGTATAGCCTTTACTATTTATTATTTCATAAGCAGCGTTTTTAACTTTATCAGGAAGTTGTTTTTTGAATGAACCATCACAGTGACCGCAAACAGTTTCGCAATATTGATCAACATTTGCTCCAGCTATATTAGTTAAACTCCAAGCTGTTATTTCTGAATCACCATGTTCTCCTATTATATATGTGTGAACATTTCTGGCATCTATATCAAAATGTTCTGAAAGCATATATTTTAATCTTGAAGTATCTAAAACAGTTCCTGATCCAATAACACGTTCTTTAGGGAATCCAGAAAGTTTATAAGTAATGTAAGTTAAAATATCCACTGGGTTTGATACTACTAAAAGTATTGAATCTGGGCTGTATTTAACAACCTCAGGAACTATGCTTTGGAATATTTTTAAATTTTTATTTATAATATCTAATCTTGTTTCACCAGGTTTTGGTCCAACTCCAGCAGTGATTATAACTACGTCAGAGTTTTTTGTATCAGCATAATCACCAGATTTTATATCAACAGATTTAACAAATGCTGCACCTTGTGCTAAATCCATAGCTTCAGCATGAGCCTTATCTTTATTTATATCAACTATTACTATTTCAGATGCTAATCCATCTTGCATTAATGAAAAGGCTGTTGTTGAACCAACAAATCCTGCACCTATTATTGAGATTTTATTAGTTTTTTCTTTTATCATACATATCATCTCCTAAATTAATTCCTAGTTAATTACTCTGAATTACAATTTAATTATACATCAGTTAATAATTATTATCAAGTAGTTTTTAATATTATTCTAGTTTAACCATTAGAAGGAAAATAACAGCTAACTATAATTACTTAAAGAAAAGTTTATAAAAATATTTTTTCAAATTAGAAGGATATTTATACTTGTGAGAGAATATTAGTATTGAATTAAAATATATTTTATGAGTAAAAAGATTTACACATTTAATAAGCAATAATTCTGTGGGCTATTCATGATAAATTACAAATCTTTTGACACTCAAATATATGTTTTATAAGGCTATTATTAATAGGTAATAGAGAATTGATTTTGATTATTAAATGGGGATTTAGGTGATTAAAATCAATTCTTAAATGGTTAAGTTAAGGTTATATAAAATTTATATAACCTTAATTTTTTATTTTAAGAAAAATTTAAGAGAAAATAAGTATAATCACAAAGTGATATTTTGGGAAAAATAAGATATAATTGAATCTGTGTAGATGGTATATATTTATTATAATTTTAAGGGGTGAGCATCTTTGAAGAATTTGTGTGAAAAAGATGTTAAAAAAGATGCTGAAAAAAAGTACGAATTTAAATTTTATAGATATCTGGGGTTAGTTTTAATTATTCTTTTTTCTTGTATAGTTACTGTAAGTAATTTAATAAATTCAGAAGAAACGAGAAAAGTAATTGCAGAAATAGTTAGAAATGATTATAGTGAATTTTTTCAGTATGAAATATACAACAATGATAAGGGTCTTGAAAATATATATGATGACTATTCAAAGGAGAATAATATTTCAGTAGAAAGATTAATAGCATTAAATACAATATATTTTGGACAAGATGAAAGTAGATATTTAAAACCGTATATGAAATCATACATAAATAAGTATAATTTATCCGAAGAGGATAGGGGAAACTTATATAAACAGGTAAATAGAGAAATAAAAGTTATTGAAAATAAATATACCTTTAAGTTAATAATTAAGAGATTTTCACCATATGTACTTGCTATTATTTTTGTAACTATAATAATGGGAAGTTCATCATTTATTAGAAAAAGGACTAGGGGTGAAAAGAAAGTAATTAACATTCTAGTTTTTTTAATAGGGACATACATGTGTTATTTGTCACTTATAAATGTAAAGTATGGAATATTGATAAATATAGCTATCATAGGAGCTTTATTAGAATTTATTATAGAGAATAGATCTAAAGTATTAAATTATGTTGGAGGAACTGTAGTAATCTGTATTGCCTTTGCAAGCCTTTTTGTTAAGTTTCATAATAAGAATATTAATTTGAATAAGTACAGTAATGATAATCTGGTTTTGGTAAATAACTTACATGAAAATAGTAATATTGAAAATGGACAAGATGTTAAAAAAATTGATAGAAGTTTATTTTCTGAGATGAAAAAACAAAATTTAGTAGAGGTTAATGAGCCGGAAGATCAAGTTAATAAGTTAATAGAAGAAAAGAATAAACTTATCCTTAAGGATAAGGCAACTGATAAACCTATATTATATATTTTTTTATATAATGAAATTCCTATATATAGGATTGTCTCTTTTGAAGATACAAATTCTATAAAGGTATATGAAGGAGTTTTAAATCCATATATGAGAAGTACTTTAATGAAGTCTCAAAAGGGAAAAAGTTATAGAAAAAAGAAATCTGAATGAAGAATATAAATAAAAACATTGATATTTTAGATAAAGCTTTGAATTTTATGTAAATTAACATTAAAAAAATAATAATGATAGATTAAGTTGAATATAAGTATACTAAGGACAGAATTATTAACATTCAGTTCTTAGTATATTTTTATATAAAATATTAATTTATGGGGTGATTTAGGTGGAGCAAAAGAAAGAGCAATTAAATGAAAAGGTTTTAAATAATACTCTTACTAAGGAACAGTGGGTTGATATATTAAAAAATGGAGATTTAATTGGACTAAGAGATATGAAAATACTACTTAATTTATATGCTAATAATGGACAACCCCTTAAGACTGCTTTAATAGGAGAAAAATTAGAATTTAGTGATAGTGGAACTAGGATTCAAAAAATGGGAAAGAGAATAGAGTCTGCAGTAGGAATAGAATTAGAAGAACAAGAGGAAATGGGAAGCTGGAGATACAAATTTAGACATTGGCTTATTATGCTTAATGGATCAAAGACATATGATGAAAAAGAAAATAAATATTGTTTTATATGGACATTGAAAAAAGAACTTAAAGAGGCTATAGATTTTCTATTGTTTAAAGAATAGTGTATTTTTTAATAGGTTGTATCAAAAATAACTTAAAATAAAAATTATAAATATATTTCGAGAATTACTAGGTTTCGTTAATAACTTATAAGTTTTATTATTTAAAGTTTTGATACAATCTTTTTTATATTGTTTATTAATAGAAATAGAAATGTTTGACATTAAAAGCCCCGGGAGGTTAATATCTTATTAGCAGAGGAAGGGAGTGAAAATAATAATGACAAGAAAGGAAATGAAAAGCATTGCCAAGTCAAAGCTAAAAGGTAGATGGTTTAACATAGTTTTATTAACCTTAATAATAGCTTTAATTGAATTGGGTGCTAGTGAAATTGTAGGAAGAACTGATGGAATAGTATCAACTGTTTTAAGTCTAGTAAATAACTTTTTATTAATGCCAGCTATAACTGCAGCAGGTATTATATACACTATTAAATTTGTTAGAAGTGATGAGGTTATACCTTTAGGTGAAGCAATACCAACAGTGAGTACTTGGAATAGATTTGTAATGGCTATGTTGGTTACAATGCTATTTAGCATACCTATATTCATATTTATGTTTATAGCAAATGTAGTTTTAGTTTTTTCTATAACATCTTTACATAATGCTATGCTTATGGGACAGTTAGCAATAAATCCTATGATAGCAGTTTGGGGCATAGTTTTTATAATAATAATATTAGTAGCATTATTAGCTGTTATATTAGGAATTCTTTTATTCCCATTACCATATCTAATGGCTGAAGAGGATTGTGGAATATGGGAAGCGGTTAAAAGAAGTTTTAGTATAATGAATGGTCACAGATGGGAGCTATTTGTTATTGGTCTTAGTTTTTTAGGATGGATAATATTATCATTACTAACTCTTGGAATAGGTTTATTATGGTTATTACCATATATCCAGGTTACTTTAAGAATATACTATCTTTCAATTACAGAAAGAGAAAATGAAATAAATTAATAGACAAAGACTGTATCAGTAAATTTTACAAGCGATGCAGTCTTTTTTTATTGAAGTTTTTAGATATTAATAGATAAATACTGAAAATACTTGGTAATACACTAGATTTGGTGAAATAAGAAGATTTTTGACTTGAAATGAAGTTTACAAAATTCACATAAAATTAATAAAGTATTAACATTTAGGTATACAGAAAGAGGTGAGAATTATGATGACAAGAAAAGAAATGAAAAGTTTAGCTAAGGATAAGTTAAAAGGAAGATGGACAAATTTTGTATTACTTACTCTTATAATAATTGCCATAGAACTAATAGTTACATACTTAATTAATAGGATAGATTCTTTAGCAATATTTTCAATATTAAATATCTGTAATTATTTATTATTAACACCAGCTTTAAGTGCAACAGGAATAATTTATACTATTAAATTTGTTGATAGTGATGAAAAACTTTCAATGAAAGAAGCAATGCCAACAAAGAAAATTTGGGTTAATTTTATTAAGATTATGCTAGCAACTATTTTATTTATACTACCAGCTTTTTTAATAATATTTGGTGCACAAATATTATCAATACTAACAGCAACAGTATCACAAGTAATAGCATTTTCTTCATCAATGTTTATTGATAGTGATGTAATAACTACATTTACTGGAATTATTGTAATAGCTATGATTATATCAGCAATCTACTGTATGATAATATCACTTTTCTTATTCCCACTTTCATATGTTATGACAGAAGAACAAGACTTAGGTGTTTGGGAAGGTGTAGGAAAAGCATTTAGAATTATGAAAGGTCATAAATGGGAGCTTTTTGTTTTAGAATTAAGCTTCATCGGATGGGGCATACTTGCAGTATTAACTTTAGGAATTGGAATGCTATGGCTAATACCATATATGCATACAACAATGAGAATATACTACCTTTCAATTTGTGATAGAGAGTTAGAAAACACTGTTAAATTTGAATTTGAAGAAGACTTTGAAGTTAAATAATTAAATAGATAGTTTTACTTCAAAATCTCCTTTCAATTTAAATATCAAAACCGGCTTTAATACTACTTAAAGCTGGTTTTTTTATTTATTTATATTATAAAAAACTATTTCTGTGGATAATATTGACATTGAATTATGTGGGTGTTAACATTTTATTAAAAATAAAAGGGGTGAAATAAGATGACAAGAAGAGAAGTAAAAGATTTAGCTGAAAGTAAGTTAAGGGGTAGATGGACTAATTTCGTTTTACTTACACTTATAGTTTCTATAATACAAATAGCAGTTACAGCCATATTAGTTAATATGAATGAAGGAGGACTACATTCAATATTAAACTTATGTGATAGTTTTTTATTAACACCTTTTCTAGGAGCTATATTAATAGTATATGTAGTTAAATTAGTTAATAGCGATGAAAGACTATCTTTAAAGGAAGCAATTCCATCACGTAGAATTTGGATAAACTTTATTAAGAAATTATTAGTTTTAATATTATTTACTCTTCCAGCAATAATATTAAGTGGTATTGCAATAGCTGTGGCATTTATGAACGTTTATACAAATTTTTATGATTCATTATTTTCAAATTATATGAATTATACTGTAAATTATATGAATTATACTTCAATAGTAGAGCGTTTCTTAGGAATTTTAATTATAGTATTAATTTTAGTAGCTATCTATAATATAATTATTAGTTTATTACTTTTCCCAGTTAAATATATCATAGTTGATAAACCTGAAATTGGAATATGGGAAGCTGTTGGAAAAGGATTTAAGATAATGAAAGGCCATAAATGGCAACTTTTTATATTGCAATTAAGCTTAATTGGTTGGGGAATACTTGCCGTATTACCTATAATAATAGGAATTGTATTAGTTGCTTTAATGGGTTGGAATATGCTCTTAATAGCACCTTTCGGAATAGGATTATTATGGTTCTCTTGTTATGCTAATACAGTATATAGAGTTTATTATCTTTCAATAGTAGAGAAAAAAGTAGACTCAGAAGAAAAATTAGATTTAGAAAAAGAATCAGACTTAGAAGAAAAATTAGATAAAGAGAAAGATGTAAACTTAAAGAAAGAAGCAAATTCAGAAAAAGAGTTAAATTTAGAAAAAGATCAATCTAACATATCTGTTGTAGAAGTTGATGAAGATGATTTTGAAATTTAAAATTTAATTTAAATGCCTAAGAAATACATTTAATAATAAACAGATAAATGCTTATTATTAAATGAAATCTTAGGCATTTTTAGTTTATAAGTGAAAGTTCAAATTTTAATTTGGTATATTGAACTTATGCAATCGAACATGGTGAGATTGTATTTCTTAAAAGTATTATTTAAGAGGTTCCATAACTCTATCTAATATGTTATTAATTTCAGCTATTGATGTACCAAAGTTTGTTATGGGAACAAAGGCATCATCACATATTCCAATTCTATTCATTATTTCAGCTTTATTAAACATACAACCACCACAATGAACTACAAGAGAATACTCACTAAGGTTTTTAGGGAAGTCTTTACCTGAACAATTATCTACAATTATGCCAGGGCAAATTTCTTCTAACCAAGTAGGTAATTTTTCTCTTGCTATATCACCTTTTAATTGATGATGAGTACATGCTTCAGCTATTAAAACTTTGTCCCCTGCCTTAAGACTTTTTATAGCCTTAGCACCTTCATAAAATTTGTCTAAATCGCCTTTGTATCTAGCCATAAGTATTGAGAATGAAGTAAGGGGAACATCTCTATCTAATTTAGCATTAACTTGTTTAAACACTTGAGAATCAGTTATTACTAAATCAGGTTTACCATTAAATATTTTAAGCCCTTCATCTAACTTATCTAAGGTAACCATAGTAGGTATTCCACCGTAATCTAATATATCTCTTAAGACTTGAACTTGTGGAAGTATAAGTCTTCCTTTAGGAGCTTGAATATCTTGAGGAGCAACTAAAAGAACCTTATCACCAGGTTTAATTTTATCCCCTATTATTGCACTCTCAGTAATTGAAGCAGGAGATACTTTTACAAGTTCTTTCTTTAATTCTGCTATATTAAGATTTTCTTTAGCACTTATTGCAACATAAGGGATAGCTAGTAGTTCACCAATATCTTTTAATGTAGAGTTTAATTGGTTATCAACAAAATAGTCTTTATTAGAATTAGAAGTTTCATCTATATTTTTTAAGTCAACCTTAGATTCAACAAGATTGTTAGAAACTAAATCGCATTTATTGATAACTAAGATAGTTGGTTTATTAGCTTTTTGTAATTTTTCTAACCATAAAATTTCTTTAGAAAGCATGTCCTTGAATGAAGTGTTTGATCTTAAGGCATCTAATATTTCAGAAAGTGAAAGTGTTATAAGAGCAACATCAGTTTTTCCTACGACTTCTTCAGTTCTTTCAACTCTAAGCTTACCTATCTCCCCTTCATCATCAAATCCAGCTGTATCAACGAAAACAACAGGACCTAAAGGTAAAAGTTCCATTGCTTTATAAACTGGGTCAGTTGTTGTCCCTCTAACATCAGAAACTAGGGATATATTTTGACCTGTTAAAGCATTTATTATGCTTGATTTTCCAGAGTTTGTTTTACCAAAAAGAGAAATGTGTATTCTACTTCCTCTAGGAGTTTCATTAAAATTACTCATAAATTTTTCTACTATTGCAAGAAAAGAATAGTAGAATTGCACCTCCTTGTACTAAATCTTTAGTGAAAATATTTTCAAATGTGAATAAATCTGTGGATAACTTTTTTTAGTGAAATTTTATATTAAAATTAAAATCAAATGCTGTAAATAAGTATTGAAAATAGTAAAAAAATTACAGTTGTAAACGGCTATATAAAGCCATTTATAAGAGTTTTTGTCTTTTCAAAAAAATTACTTTTCATTTATAAATCTTCATCAAAAAATTATAAAAATACACACCGATTCACATAGAAAAAATTTAGTTATCCACATTGGCCTGTGGATAACTTAGTAGTTATTCACAATATATAGTTGTAGTATATTTATATACACACTAAATATTGAAATATCCTAAATTTGTAATCTAAATATATTATGTATTCAGATTGAAACAATACCTTTTAATAAGTGGTATCAAACTTTTATATATACACTATAGGATAATATTACCTATATAAATTTAGACTGTTCTATTTAAATAGATTAAACTGAATTCTAAAACATTAAGGATTTACCCCTATTTTATAATAAATATAAATAAACTCTAACTATAATTTTACTCAAATTTATTATGAAAGCTGTGATTATGTTAGCTTTATAATTAAAAATTAGTAGAATATAAAGCTAATTAATAATAATTATTATACAAGTTATAGAACATTATTAGAAGTAATTTTAAAATATAAGGGATTTTATTAATAAGTTTTTAGAAAGTTAATTTGTATTTTAAAGAATTTTTTAGGATGATAGAGACAGATTTTAGGAAGTTTAAACGACTAGTTTATTGAATTAGTTTAATAGATAAGTAGGGGAGCTTAGGGGATGAATAAAGATAATTTTTTAAAGAATCTTAGAAATAAGAATCCTAAAGCATTAGAGTATGTTTTTGATAATTATAAGAATTTAATTTTTAAGGTTTCATATTCAGTTTTAAATGATAGAGAATTAAGTAAAGAATGTATTAATGAAGTTTTATTTAAGATTTGGAATAACATTCATGTGTATAAAAAAGGAGAGGATGAATTTAAAAGCTGGGTAATAGGAATAAGTAGATATACTGCTATTGATATTTTAAGGAAAGAGAAAAGACAATCCAATATTAAATGTAGTTTAGAGGAAGTAGGAGAGGTTCTAGATTTTAATAGATACAACAGTAATGAAGAACTTTCAGATTTACTTTTAAGTGAGATAGATAATTTAGATCATGTTAATAAAGAGATTCTTATTAAGAGATATATTTTGGGGTATAAAGTAAAAGAAATAAGTGAGCACATAGGGATAAATGAAAATGCAATAAGTAGTAGAATCAAAAGATTTAAAAACAAAATGCTTCTAAAGTTTAAGGGGGATGTGATTTAGCATGAATAGAGAGGAAAAGATATTACAAGCTTTAAGTGAAGTAGAGTTTAATGAAGATGAGTTTAAAAATATAGATGTTGAGCTAAATGATTTAGAAGTCAAAAAGTTAAAAAAAGGGTATAAGAAGAAAATTTTTAATAGTAAAAGTAGTAGAAACATAAAAAGGATAGCTTCATATGTATTATTTGTTGGTATTTTAGGGGGAGTGGCAATGTCTATGCCTGTTATAGCTAAGAATATTGAACTAAGCTCATTTTTTTATAAAGAACTAACAAGTGGAGATGAATATTTAAAGTATGAAGATGTTATAGGAAATAACATAATTATAGATGGTGTAACTTATGAGGTAGGAGATATTAAAGTAGAGAATAATAGTTTAGCTACTATAAAAATAATTATATCTAGTGCTAATAATATCAGTGATGATACTTTGAATAAAATAACTGCTAAAGGGTGGTTTAAGGAAAGTTATAAGTATGGAGAAGAAGATGGTGAAATAAAAAGAATTTCTTCAAATGAAATAGAAATCACTTTTAAGAGCTTAATCAATAAGGAGTGCTATGAAGATATATACTTTATGAATTTTAATGTTAATGGTAAGTCAGCTAAAATAATTGCTAAGCTAAAGCTTAAAGATTATAACAACTTAAAGGTTTATGAAGAAATGGAAGGTAAAACTGTAACTTCTGGTGATTATATAATTGAAGTTTCTAGTATTAAAAAAATGAGTGAAGGAACAGATATTAAATTAAAGATAATTGGAAATAATAAGTATTCATCAGATCTTGGAGAATTAATGTATGCCTTATATGTAGATGGAGAAGAATATATTTTAGGAGCAGAACTTTATGATGAGGATAGAAGATATATTAGTACATTGGGTTATCCTAAATTAAACCAGTATGAAGAATGGGAAGGTTATATTTTAGAAATAGACGAATTTATAAGTAAGGATATATTAGACTATGATAATATAAATGAAAATTCTAAAATTAAGCTTAGAATTTATGATGATAAGGAGCTTATAGGAGAGATAGAGTAGTAAAGTAGAAGAGGTTGTATCAAAATAACTTCAAAAAACATATAAATACATTCCAAGAATTACTATAATTCAACTATTTATAAGTTTAATTTGCAGTTAAGATACAGCCCCTTTTATTAATGCTTGTCTATAAATTAACATTGTGGAATTAAAACTACTTCGTTACATTCTTCGAAGTTTAAGGTGTTTTCATCTACACCTTTTAAAGTTAATAGGAAATTATTAGCATTTATATTTAATAAAGGATAATCACCTATATTATTTTTTGTATCTTTGCACCTATACCCTTCATTTTGAAGGCGAGTTATAACTGCATCTTTTAAAGCTTCCATTGAAGAAAAATTCTTTTCTAAAGTAAGAACTATTTTGTGCAAAGTACAACAACAAACTTTTCTTTTTGTTAAATTTTGATTTACTGACATAAAAAAACCTCCCTTATAATAAATGAAATTCTCAAATTATTCCTAATATTCACATGATGTTCACCTATATTTTACAACCTTTACATAAGATAGTCAAATTTTTAACAATCTATTGTGCACTTTAAGATATTAATAATAACCAAAGTTATGTCAATAATTAAAGAAATTAAGAGATATTTAAAGAAATTATTATTTTTACTTAAAGTTTCTATATTAATAATATGAATATGATAAAGGTTAATATGCATAACATTGTAGATAATATAACAGTATTATTTATAAGCTCCTCATATTCAGGGCAATGCTTTCCAGCGAAGATTGGTAGAGAAAATGGTAATGGGAGTATTAAAAAAGTAAAGTATGCATAATTAAATAAAGTATCATTAATTATTAGATTGGCTATTATTAGGAATTTGATTAAATATCCAACAACAAGAATTATAGTCATTCTAGTTATTACAAATTTAATGCTTTGTTTAGTATATTCCTTATTAAACCTTAATGTGAATCTAATAATAAGTAATATTAGTGGAGTACCTAAATTTTCCCAAGGTTTTCTACACTAAAAACTGTTCCGAAAAGTGGAACACCTAATAACTCAAAACAAAAGGTTGAAGAAATAAATGGATTCAGTGGATGGTATAGAGGCTTGATTTTATTTATTAATGAACCTATTAAGCAACTGAACAGGTATCTGTATTATCATATAAATAATATATTAAGTTTAAAAAGAGTAGATTTATATAAATCTACTCTTTTTTGATTGAATAATTACAATTAATAAAGATTTTCAAATTTTTTCAAAAATTTTTCGGAAAATTATAATATTATAGAATAAATAGATTAAGGAGGAATTATTTTGAAAAATTTCAAAAAAACAATTTTTGTTTTTGTTGCATTAATAATTATATTAGGAATATGTTTTATTTTAGTAAATATAGATAGCAATAAAAAAATTGTTGAAAAAAAGAGAGTATCCTTGAAAAGATTGCAGATGAAGAAAATAAAAATAACTTAAACAATCAATTTCCTTATTATGTATCTTTTGAAAACTATGATATAAAAATAAATGAACCTAAACTTTATCTGGATTATCTACTTTTTGATTATTTAATTCAAACGAAAGACGGCTCTAATATTAGTGAAGATGATATATATATTACTGGTAGTGCTAGTTTTACAGATAATACATATTTTGTATCACCACAGCATATATTAAGAGAAGTAAACAAAGATACATTACATTCTATAACTACAGGGTTTATTGTTGCCAGAGAGAATAAGAGTTTACCTATAAAAAAGCTTGAATTTAGTATTAGTGCTAAACCACAAAATTATGGAGAACATAATAATTATTATTATGTAGATGAAACTATAGAAATAAATACTGAAATTTTTTTGAATAAAACAGAATATTTAGAACTTGATAAAAAGGTTAAATTAAATGACATTGAGTTTAATTTTTTAAGTTTAGGAAATTTTAAGTTAGGTTCACTTATTACTATTTTTGTTGATAATATAGATAGAGAATTGAGTGAAGAAATAACTAAAACATATAGTATTAAATTAAAAAGCAATGAATTTGAAGAAATTTATAAATTAGATAGATTAATTGCATTTAATGAGATTGCTATAAAGTAGTATAGTGAGATAGATAGAAAATATAATAAAAATTCAAAATATAATCAATTTTATATATCAAAAATGTTTTATAATGTAAATGAATTTGATAATAGTAAATTAGAAATTTATTTAGTTAACAATAATACTAATGAAGAAGTTAAAATTTTATAAGTATTTAAATATAATAAAACCAACATTTATAAAACATAAAAATATAATAACAGATGAGCAAAATATTTAGAATGTCAATAGAGAGAGTCAAAAGACTCTTATGTAAAAAATACAGAGTAAACTATAGTTTTTTTTACATAAAATTATCTAGTTTCATGCGTAATGTGAGAAATAATGAAAAGGACTTGTACCAAAGCTCGTAAATTGAGCTTGGTGCAAGTCCTTATATTTAAATAAGTGTTTAGTATTTAAAAATTGATTTTATCATTTTTCTTTATAAAGATACCTGATTGTGGAGTAAGGTATTTTTGTAAAGTTTAAAATAATATTGCATGAATAATTAATTTATTTCTCATAGATTTTGAGTTTTAAATTACGTAAAAATAGTTACATAGCTATTTTTATTTTAATTTATTTATTGAGAAAATTCTATATTAGAATCTTAAGTCTCTTGTTCCGTTACTTATTTTGTTGATTTTTTCTTCAACAGCTTTTCTGAATGACTCATTTTTAATATCATTTAATGATTTCTTTATTAGAGCATTTCCGATTTCTCTAGTTTGATCAGTTCCGTAGTCATCTATGAATTCTTTTAAAGTTATTAAAGCGTTAGCTTCACAAATCTTATCAAGTTCACCGCTTTTAACTATGCCCATGAATTTTTCACCAGTTCTACCTTCTCTGTAGCAAGCTGTACAGTAACTAGGAATATAACCAGCTTCCATAAGACTTTCTATCATTTCAACTGGTGATCTGTGATCTCCAAGCTCAAATTGAGGTTTCTCTTCTGGATCATGGTAAGTTTCTGAATATCCACCAACACCAGTACATGAACCAGTACTTACTTGAGAAACACCAAGAGCTATTATTTCATCTCTTAATTCAGGTTCTTCTCTTGTTGAAAGAATAAGACCAGCGTATGGTACTGATAATCTTAATATAGCAACAATTTTCTTGAAGTCTTCATCACCAACTAAGTAAGGATAGTTTTCTAAGCTAACATTTTCAGCAGGTCTTAATCTTGGTACTGATAATGTATGAGGACCAACCCCTGTAGTTGCTTCTAGATCCATTGCATGCATAAGCATTGCTAAAGTTTCATATTTGTAGTCATAAAGACCATATAAAACACCCATACCAACATCGTCTATACCAGCTTCTCTAGCTCTATGCATAGCTGTTGTATGATAGTTATAGTTGTGTTTTGGACCACTTACATGTAATCTTTCATAAGTTGGTTTGTGGTAAGTTTCTTGGAATAAAATATATGTTCCAATTTCAGCGTCTTTAAGTCTCTTATAGTTTTCAACTGTTGTTGCAGCTATATTTACGTTTATTCTTCTTATAGCTCCATTGTCAAATTTAATTGAGTATATTGTTTTTATACAATCTAAAATATAGTCTAGAGGAGCATTAACTGGATCTTCACCAGCTTCAAGAGCTATTCTTTTATGACCTAGACTTTCAAGAACCTTAACTTCCTCAATAAGTTGTTCTTTATCAAGCTTCTTTCTCTTAAGTTCATCATTACAATGCTTATATCCACAGTATTGACAGTTGTTTACACAGTAGTTACTTACATATAAAGGTGCAAATACAACAAGTCTCTTACCATATAATTTTTCTTTAACTTCTCTAGCAGCCTTGAACATTTCTTCAATAAGCTCTTTATCTTCAAGGTTAAGAAGAACAGCAGTTTCTTCAGGTGTTAAACCTTCAGCAGACTTACTTCTTTCGATGATTTCTCTAACTAACTCCTTATCAGAAGCAAGTTCTTTTCCTTTTGCTATAAGACTATTAATTTCATCATCCTTAATAAAATCTAAAGCATTGTATTTTTCGTTATCTTTTAGCATAACAAATCTCCTTTAAAATTACTTTTAGAGTTCGCCAAAAAATAATATAAATAACTAAATATACTCATGGGAATTCAGTGTTTAAGATGCTTATAGCACTGTGGCTAGAAGCTATTTTTAGATATGGCAGCCTTAACAGAAACACCTCTAAGTTTTCCGATTTTTCCTGTTATAGCTGAGATTTCGTCAGTGGTTCCATCAACAACAATAGAGATAACTCTAACGTTTTTCTCTTTGTATGGTAGACCCATTCTGCCGACAATTATTCTGTCGTATTCACTTAAAATAGAATTTACTTCTTTTATATCATCAAGGCTTTCAATAACAATGCCAACAACGGCAATTCTAGTATTCATATTGTCATCAAACCTTTCTAAAGTTCATAGTTTTTTCTTACCTTTTTGTTCAGAGAATTCCTTACAATTAGGACTAAAGTATATTTATATTATTCTTGACTTTGCTTCTCGGCTGAAAGAAGTTAATTTGGTTATAACATCTCGCAACAAAGAAGACTTATTATAATTATACTACAAAATTTTCAAAAATATAGATTAATTTTCTAGAGATAAAAAATAGATGAAGTTTGTACTAGATTAAAATAATTTGTAAACATTAATGATTTTATTTTGGTATAATTTAGATTAAAGCTTTAGATTTATTAGCTTTTTGGAAAAGGGGAGTTTTACTTTAATAAGTTATTAGAAAAGTAACTTTTAGAAAGGGAGAAGACAGATGAAGAGAAACAAATTGATAACTACAATGATACTAGCAGGAGCAATCAGTATTGGTTCATTCACAACGGTCTTTGCTAGTACAAATGAGGTTGTAACTTTAGGAGCTAACTTAAATTCAAGCCAAAAACAAGAGATGTTTAAAGAGTTTGGAGTTAATCCTAGTGATGTTAAGGTTATAACTATGAATGTTAAAGAAATAAGAGAACAGCTTGGATTACCTCCAATATCAGGAGATGTTAAAGGAAATGCTTATTCAAGTGCTTTTGTTAAGATAGAACAAGATGGATATGGAATAAAAGTTAAAACAAATAATTTAACTGCGGTTACACCTACTATGCTAAGTAATGCATTATTGACATCAGGGGTTAATGATGCAGATGTTATTGCTACATCACCATTTCCTGTAACTGGAACATCAGCTTTAGCAGGGGTTTTACAAGCTTTTGAAAAGGCTACAGGAAAAAATATACCTGTTGAAAACAAAGAGGTAGCTAGACAGGAATTAAGTATAACAAATAATTTAGCTAATGCTAAAAATAGTGATGGGCAAGATATTGGACAAAATGGAGCTAGTGCAATTGTAAACCAAGCTAAAGAAGAAGTTATAAAGGAAAAACCTAAAAATGATAAAGAGGTTGGAGAAATAGTAAATAACATTACAAATAACTATAATATTCAGCTGACTCCAGAACAAGAGCAGGAATTAGTTGGGCTTATGGCTAATATAAACTCTTTAGGATTAGATTATTCTAACCTAAAGGGAGAATTAGATAATATGTCTAATAATATACAAGAAGTTTTAAAACAAAATGGTCAAGAATTAAAGGAAAGTGGAACTTTAGATAAAATATTAAATAAAATTTTAGATACTTGCACTGATATAAAAAATTGGTTTGTATCACATTTTGGAAATGGTGAAGTCACTATAAATGGAGTTACATATGATAAGAATGGTAACATGATAAATAAAGACCAAATAAACAATGAAGAAACTTCAATAGATGAACAAGCTCCAAACAATACTGATGGAATTCAAAATAATGCTAATGGAAATTCACAATCAAGTGATTCTAATGAGCAATCAAATGCTCAATCTAATAATAAAGAGCAGGGTTCTAGCAATAATGGTGGAGAGCAAAATAAGAATAATAGTTCTCAAAATAACAGTATTCAAAGTAATGGAGGAGCTCAAAATAACAGCTCTAAAAGTAGTACAAGTTCATCAAAAAATATTTCAAACAAGAACAGTAATGGGGGTACCAATAATTCAACAGATAAGGGTAAGGAGACCATAACACTTCAGGATGGTACTGTAGTTCCTAGATATAATTCAAAGGGTGAGGAGTATAATCCTGTTACTGGTGGATATGGACATATAAAAGAGACTGAAGATGCTGGAAAAGATTCAGATCAAAATAATGACTATATAATAGTTGATGGAAAAAAGGTTCCATTACACAATGCACAGGGACAAGAATATAATCCTGAAACAGGTAGATATGGAGATCCTGGTGACAATTAGGGGCAGTCTCTTTTAAATTATTGTTGTTTAGATGGAACTGTAAGTTAGGTCTAAAAGGATAGCTAAAAAGTAATAATAATATAAAGAATAACATAATTAAAAATAGTCAAATAACTTTACTTAGTGTAATAAACATAGATTAACTGCAATAGAAGCATAAAAATGTTTTTATTGCAGTTTTTTTTAGAAATTTACAACTGAAATAAGAAGTAATTCATATTTATATAGTGAAAGGAGTTGATAAATATGGCAAAGGCAATCTTAACAAAGAAAAGCTTAGTATTAAAGTATCAAAAGGGGGTAGATAATAATGGAGACCCTAAATTCTCAACACAAAAGTTTTCTAAAATAAGAGTTGATGCAGAGGATTCAAAACTTTACGAGGTAGGACAGGCATTGATAGCACTTTTAGCATCTGAGTTTAATTCTGTATTAAAAGAGGATGACTTTAGGTTTGAGGAAGAAGCACCAATAATCTAATAAATTTAGAGAGGTGATTATCCGACTTAGTAGTATTTAAAAAATTAAAAAGGCTTTTAAATTCTACACTAGTAACAATCAAAAGAATAGAAAAGGGAATTACTATTTTAAGAAAATCACTAGAGATTATAGTTAGATACTTAGGATAAAAGAGCTATAAATTTAGCTTATTAAGTAATTCTATAAAATTAATAAGTACTTAGGATAAAAAGATAAAATCACAGAAGACATAACATAATAAATATGATGTTAATGACCTATTAGATTGTTATGAAAATAAGTTAATTATTAATAGAAATAAGGGGGAAGCTAAAATGGAAAAAGAATTATATCTTGTTATGTCCTTTAAAAACGCAGAGGGGAAGACAGCTACAATAACGCTTAAGCATATAAGAGAGGATGTAACTGAAGAAGAAGTCCAAAACGCTATGGAAAAAATATTAACGTCAAATATATTTCTTTCAACTGGAGGCGCTTTGGTTTCAAAGGTTAGGGGACAAATAGTTGAAAAGACAACTGAAGTCTTTGAAATGGCTTAATATATAAAATTTTTAAGGTATAAGAATTTAATTCTTATACCTTTTATATTTGTTATGAATAGTTTAATAATACATAGTAATTATTTAAATAGTTCTTTGGAGTTAAATATAAAATAATATATATTATTTTTAATAAGATTATATATGTTATAATTATGCAAAAGGATTTATTGCCGTACAATTTGATGTACGGCTTTAATTTTATAAGGGGAGTAGTATTTTATGAATAGTAAAAAAGTTTTTATTATAGAGGATGAAGAAAAGATAAGGGAAGAGCTTACTAAATTTTTAGAGAAGTATGGATATACTGTAGAGTCATCAAATGATTTTGAAAATATAGTTAATATATCTTTAGAATATGAACCTAGCATAATTTTGTTAGATATAAATCTTCCTTATTATGATGGTTACTATATTTGTAGAGAAATAAGAAAGAGAAGTGAAGTTCCTATTATAGTTGTTACTAGTAGGCAGAGTGATATGGATGAGCTTATGAGTATGAACTTAGGAGCAGATGATTTTGTTACTAAGCCATACAATACTCAAATACTTTTAGCGAGAATGGCATCAATTATGAAGAGAACTTACTTCAATTTAGAAAGTGAAGGGGAAGTTTTTGAGCATAGAGGATTAAAGTATAATATGTCCACAAGTGAGGTTTCATTTAATGGAGAAGCAAAGGAATTAACTAAGAATGAAAGTAAAATACTCTATGTATTAATTAAAAATAAAGGAAAAATAGTGTCTAGAGATGATATTATTAAGGCTTTATGGCAAACAAATGAGTTCATAGATGACAATACCTTAACTGTTAATGTAAATAGACTTAGAAGAAAAATTGAAGGAATTGGAGCAGAAGGGTATTTACAAACTAAGAGGGGACAGGGGTATATACTAGTATGAGTTTAAGTGATTTTATTAAAGAAAGAATTATTTTTATCATAATAAATTTCTTAATATTACTTTTTACTGCTGCTCTATTATATGCCTTACATGTTGGAAGATTTGCTATTATTTTTATTGTGATTATAAACGCATTAGGTATTCTTTCTTTCCATATCTATGATTACTTAAGAAAAAAACAATACTATGATGAAATAAAAGAAAATATGGAATCTTTAGATAAAAAATATTTAATATCAGAAGTTATTGAGGAAGGAAATTTTACAGAGAGCAAATTAATATATGACGTAATAATTAAAAGTAATAAGGCTATGAATGACGAGATAGGTGAGTTTAAGAGGAACATCAATGAATATAGAGAGTATATAGAACTATGGGTTCACGAGATAAAGACTCCTATAGCAACCTGTAGATTGTTAATAGAAAATAATGAATCACCTTTAACTAAAAGCATAGGAGAAGAGGTTGATAAGCTTGATAACTACATTGATCAAGCTCTTTTCTACACAAGAAGCAACACTCTTGAGAAGGATTATATTATAAAGGAAATGAACTTAAGAGAGAGTATAAATAAGGTTCTAAACAACAATGCAGATGCCTTAATAAAGAAGAGAGTTAAGATCAATATTGGAGATGTAGATAAGACTGTTTACTCAGATAGTAAGTGGATTCAATTTATTCTGGGACAATTAATTTCAAATTCTATTAAATACATGAACAAAGAGGAAAAAGAACTTAAAATATATTGCAGAGAAAGTAGTAAATATGTAATTTTAAATGTTGAGGACAATGGTGTTGGAATAAGTGAGAAGGATGTACCAAGAGTCTTTCATAAAGGATTTACTGGAGAAAATGGACGTAAGTTTGGAAAGTCTACTGGCATAGGATTATATCTTTGCAAAAAACTTTGTAAGAAGCTTGGTTTAGATATTTCCTTAACTTCAGAGGAAGGGAAATATACTAAGGTTTCAATTATTTTTCCAATAAACAGAATGATGATTTTTGAGTAGGTTGTAATAACCTACTTTTTCTTTTAAGTTAGAAGTTACTTAAAAACTATAATGTGACAGTTTTGTTCGTTTGGTGTTATATACTTCTATGGATTGAACTCTTAATATAACTTAGAATTGAATTATAGAGATGAGATACCGCGGTTTAGATAGAAGTATATTAAAGGAGAATGATTATGGGTAAAGATGTTTTAAAAGTAAGTAATATAGAAAAGTATTATGGTAAAAAAGGCAACGTTACAAAGGCCATTAATGATATTAGTTTTACTGTTTCAGAGGGTGAATTTGTTGGAATAATGGGGGCTTCAGGAAGTGGTAAGACAACACTTTTAAACTGTATATCAACAATAGATAAGGTAACTAGTGGACACATATATTTAGAGGGAGAAGATGTTACAACATTTAATTCTAAAAAGTTAGCTAAGTTTAGAAGAGAGAAAATAGGATTTATATTTCAAGATTTTAACCTTTTAGATACTTTAACAGCTTATGAAAATATAGCTTTGGCTCTTACAATTCAAAGAGTAAATAACAAAGAAATAGATAGAAGGGTAAGAGAAGTAGCTGAAGCTCTAAATATTACTAATGAACTTAATAAATATCCTTATGAAATGTCAGGAGGACAAAAACAAAGGGTAGCTTCAGCAAGAGCGATAGTTACTAATCCATCATTAGTATTAGCTGATGAACCAACAGGAGCACTTGATTCAAAGGCAGCAACTATGCTTCTTGAAAGTTTAGAAAATTTAAATAAAAAATTAAATGCCACAATTATGATGGTAACTCATGATGCTTTTACAGCAAGTTATGCAAACAGGATTTTATTTATTAAGGACGGTAAGATATTTAATGAATTAATAAAGGGAACTGATTCAAGGAAAGAGTTTTTTAATAGAATAATTGAGGTCATAACTCTTCTTGGAGGTGACAGCAATAATGTACTTTAAATTAGCCTTTAAGAATATAAAAAAGAGTTATAAAAATTATATAATATACTTTTTAACTTTAATATTTGGAGTTTGCATATTCTACACTTTTAACTCAATAGAATCACAAAGTATTATGATGGATCTTAATGAACAAAAGAAAGCAGCCTTTGAGATGGCAGAGGCTTTCATGGGATACTTCTCTGTGTTTATAGCCTTTGTATTAGGATTTCTAATAGTTTATGCAAATAACTATTTAATAAAGAGGAGAAAAAAAGAGTTCGGAATTTATATGACTCTTGGAATGGAGAATGGAACATTATCAAGAATGATATTCTTAGAAACTTTACTTATAGGGGCTATATCATTAGGTATAGGATTAGTTTTAGGAATAATATTATCTCAAGCACTTTCAGTTTTAACAGCTTATATGTTTCAAGTTGACCTTACTAAGTTTCAATTTGTATTTTCTCCAAGTGGATTTAAGAAAACAGTGCTATGCTTTTCAGTAATATACCTTGTTGTTTTAATTTTTAATTTTATAAGTGTGAGAAAGATTAAATTAATAGATTTATTAACAGCTTCAAGAAGAAATGAAAAACCTACTATTAAGAACTTGTGGGTATCAGTAGTATTATTTTTAATTAGTGTAGGAATGTTAGTAATAGCTTATTATAAGGTTATAAATGATGGTATTGCTGTTGCTACTTTTAATGTTCTTGGGTTACCAATAGTATTAGGGTGTGTTGGGACATTTATATTCTTTTATTCTTTAACAGGATTCTTTTTAAAAGTAATCAAAGGAAATAAAAGGTTTTATTTAAGAGACTTAAATATGTTTGTTATGAAGCAAATAAGTAGTAAGATAAATACAGCCTTTGTATCTTTATCATTTATATGCTTAATGTTATTTTTAGCTATTTGCACCTTTTCAGGAGGATTAGGGATAAATAAGGCTTTAAATGCAGATTTAAAGGATTTAACTAAATTTGATGTTAGCTGTTGGAGCAATAGTGGTGAAAATATAGAAAACTTATTAAAGGAAAAAAATATTGATATATCTTCTGTGGCAAAAGAGGATTCAAATATAATTATGTATGATAGCGGAGTTAAATATAGTAGTTTCTTATCAGAAGAAGGAATGTATGCTATGAGAAATTATTTTCCAATAGTACATGATGAGAATATAATGGTTATTGGAGAAAATGGATATAATGATACATTAAAAATGATTGGAAAAGAACCTGTTAATTTAAAAGAAAATCAATATTTAGCAGTTGGAAATGTATTAGATATGCAAAAGTGGGTTGATAATAGTTTAGAATCAGGAAAGAAAATAAATATTTCAGGAAAGGCTTTAGAGCCAGCAAATAAAAAGTATGAAGATGTAACTTTATATGATTATACTATGAAGGCTGATATTTTACTTTTTGTTGTTAATGATTCTTTACTTGATGGATTAAAGCCTATATATAGTAGATTTAATATGATGCTAAATGATAACTCTAATACAAAAACAGAGTTAGAAAATATAAGAAGTAAATTACTAGATAATGAAGTATATTACATAACAAAAGAAGAAATATATAGTAATGCAGCTGGTCTAGGGGCTACAGCAGCTTACTTAGGAATATACCTAGGTTTAATATTTATAATAACATCAGCAGTTGTACTTGCTATTCAACAACTTACAGAGTCTACAGATAATATAGAGAGATATAAATTATTGAAAGAAATAGGTGTAGATCAAAAGATGATAAATAAGGCTATATTCACTCAAGTAGGAATATACTTTATGCTTCCATTATCTTTAGCCATAGTTCATGCGATAGTTGGACTAAAAGTTTCATCTCATATAGTAGAGATGTTTGGGAATGCTAGCATAGTACCAAACATAATTATGACAGCAATAGTTCTTGTTATAATTTATGGTGGATATTTCTTAGCAACATACTTAGGTGCAAAGAAAAACATAAATGAAAGATCATAGATTTAAATATATTATAAATAAAAAAATGAGAGGTTATTCTCTCATTTTTTTTTCTTCTATTTTATTTAGTAGTTTTATTATATTTTCCAGGTCATATTTTATACCTAAATTTGTGAAAAAATATATATTATCATAATTATTTGATAAAAATTTAAATTTTAGATTGAAATTAGTTATTACTAAATCGTAATTTTTTTTATTTTCATCATATGTTTCTACAATTACATCAAATTTTTTTCTTAGAACGTTATTTAAATCATTAATTGTAGAAGTTAAGGTTAAATTTTCTGTTTGAGATAAAACTCCTATAGTTATTGGATGCTTAGTATGACCGTTTATATAATTTAGAGTAAGGATTATACAGAACCTAAAATAATCATTATTTATATAGTCATTAATTGTTGATGTATTTACTTTTAATAACAACTTTTTAACAAAGTTCAACCGAGAATAACTTGAAAATTCGATTAGATAATGTTGTGTTGTTATATAATCATTTGAATAAAAAATTCCTTTGAAAAAATATTGTTTATAGCATATATTTAATAAATTACACTTTAATGTGGAATTAAAATTATTAGGTGAAGAAATATATAATCCATTAATTTCATCCAGTATTAGCTTATAGGTTTTATAAGCTATGTTATTTTTAAATTCAATAGTACTACTAACGAAAACAATAGGAAATATATCGAAACTTAATATAAAGCAAATAGTTATATATGAGAGATATTCGACTATATTTTTATTAAAATAATTCTCTTCAAAAAATACTTTGAGTTCTGAAAAAAATTTGTTTTTCTTAAAATTTTTTAAATTATTTATATGAAATTTATCATGGAAAAATTCTTTTCTAAAAAAAAATTTCCGTTTATTAATAATAATAGTCCATACATATAATGAGTATTTTTGTTTTATGTTAAAGGAAATGTTAAATTTATCATGAAAAAAATTAATTAATTTATTAAATAGAAAATTCGGATTGGATGATACTGTTCCAGTGTTTACAAAAAGTGAATAAAAAAAATAAGCAATCTGCGCTTGTGACCCTTCAAGTCTATAATTTTTTATATGTATATTAAATTCTTTTAATATACAGTTACATTCAAAAATTTTTCTATTTAAAGTAGATAGACTAATATTCAATTCATTACAAATTTTTATACCGCTGGATAATTTGTTACCATTTTCAAATAGGTATTTTAGAAGATTATATTTTAGTGAGTTACTTATGCATTTTGACATCAAATATTCCAGATTAATATAATTTTCATATTTTAAGATAATATCGTTCTTTACATGCATTAGCTGAACCTTGTTATCATAATGACTTCTTAGTAAAAGGTCAATCTTTTCAAGATGCGATTTTAATGTGGGAGGAGAAATATTAAAGGTATTGCACAATTCATACTTAGCTATTCTGCCGTTATTTAAATAAATTTTTTTTAATATATTAAATTGAAGTTTTTCAGATCTTTCTAGTAATTCCTCTTTAAACATAGTTAACCCTTTCTTAAAAATAATAAATATCTATTAACATTAATTAATAACAAATAATATGGCAAAGAAAAAAAAGAGAGAATTGCGGCTGTCTTAGCCTATGGATATCCTGTGAATTCATCAGATTTAATTAGTGAATTTGGAATCAATGAAGATGAGGCAAGATATATTACTCAACAGCTTATATGGGATATTTGTAGTGGAAATGATGGTCCATATGGTTATGAATATGGTAAATTTGGATATTATGATAAATTATTAGAACTATCAAAAATAAAGAAGTTTGAACAAGGAAATTTAAATCTTATTGGAGATTTTAAATTTACTGAAAGAGGTGGACAGTATTCAACGGATAATTTATCTACTACAGGTAGTGTTGGTTCATTCATGATAACAAATTTACCAGATGATATGGTAGTAAAAGATTGGAATACTGGTCAAATATTAAATGATAAACCTATAAAAGTTGGTCAAGAGTTTTATATAGAGTCTTCTATTAAACCAAATCCAGATTTGAAGTTAAAAATTAATTATAATTATCAGGAGGTAAAATTTTATTTTTATAAGTATTCTAGAGGAGGAATAAAAGGTAAACCTGATAAGCCATTTCAAAGTTTAATAAGGGCTGAATTAGAAGATAAAACAAATGAAAAATCTTATGAAATATCTATAGATGGAAATTTTGTACCAAATCAAAATATAGGAAAAGTAGTTTTAACAAAGAAAGATTCTCAAAATGGAAGTGAACTACAAGGAGCTATATTTAACTTACAAGATCAAAAAGGAAACAATATAAGAACTGATCTTACAACAGATGAAAATGGACAAATATC
>WNVL01000022.1:0-29095 GCA_034421775.1 Clostridium perfringens
TAGAGAAACGTATCGCACCCTCCAATTGATAATTTCCGTATGCTAAGTGTTGTGGAGTTATTATTTCTCCATTATTATCTGTTGTTAATGTTTTTGTTGGTAATGGTAGTATTCCAACAAAGTTTTTGAATGTTACAAGCTCGTTAGTATCAGTATTTCTAACTTGGAATTTAACCCCTTCAATTGGCGTATTATCTTTAGAATCTGTTTTTATTACTCTTAATTTAGCTTGTATTGGCTCATTCTTAACGTATTTAACATAAGTCTTATTATCTTCTGTTATGTTAACATGATACTCTCTATCACTTTTCCAGTACCCCTCAGGAGTTTCAGTTTCTATGAATTTGTATTCTCCATATCTAAGTGGTTTAGTGAAAGCAAAACCGTCTTTGTCTGTAACAACATGATCTACAACAGTTCCAGTTTCTATACCATTAACATTAACTGCAATAACATCAAATCCAGCACCTTCAACTGGCTTTTCTTCATTTTCTGAATCAACCTTAACGATTTGAATTTGTCCTTTGATTACATCATTAGGCACATCAAAGGTATAAACTTTTTTATCTTCTCTTATTTGAATGTCATATACTTTATCACTTAGTTTATATCCTATCGGTGCTTTAGTTTCTTTGATGTAGTAGTCGCCATAATTTAAGTCAATACTTTCATCATAGCCGTTTTTATCAGTTATAAGTTTATCGACTTCGTTACCTTCTTTATCGTATATAGTAAACTCAGCACCTTCTAATTTAAGGTCAGTAAATTCACTATCGAATTTATTTATTGCAACTCTCCCTTTAATTATTCTATTAGAATGAGTAATCTCTATTGTTTGCATATGTTCACTAATAGTAACTGGATACTCCTTACCATTTAAAGTATATTTGTTTGGAGCTTTTATTTCTCTTACAATATAATCTCCAAAAGGTAAAAGTCCACTTGTTGCTATACCTTGTTCATTAGTAGTTATATTTTCAACTACTTGACCAGTAGTTTTATCTTCAATGTCAAAACTAGCTCCTTCTAGTGGCTCTCCAGTTTCTTCATCTACTTTAAGAACTTGTATTCTACCTTTTATTTGAGTATCAACAACATTAATTTCAGCCGTTTCTCCAGCTCTAACAGTAACTTTAACTGGCTCTGCCTTTAAAAATCCAGTTGGACTTTCAACTTCTTCTAAAGTATATTCACCGCTCATTATATCCGTAAAAGTTAACTCACCATTTTCAGATGTCTTCTCTGCTACTACAGTTCCATTCATATCTTTTAGTTGGAACTTAGCTCCAGTTAAAAGTTCACCATTATCACCAGTTTTAATAACTTTTAAAGCTCCTAGTGCTTCTTTCCAAGAAATAGATACCTTATCATTAGATGGATTTTGTACTTCTCTATCAATTAAAATCATGTCTTGTACTGATGGAGAATATGATTCATAGACTAATCCTACTGGAAAATCTGTTCTTACAAATACTTTAATTCCAAAACTTCCTGTAGGTTCTGTTTTAGAAAATCTAACATAAAATTGTTCGCCATTTTTAAATATACTTTTCTTATTTCCATTAACATCACAAGTATAGGCACTTTGAGGAGCTTTCATTAATTTCGCATTAAACTCTTCCCATTTTCCTCCACCAGTAACATTAACACTAAAAGGTCCTGCAACAAATTCATCACCTTGTAAAGTTGCTTCTGAATTATTAGGTGTAAGTTCTAGTGTAGCTTTTTGAGGTTGTGGACTACTCATTGCTTTATTATAAATATTCTTTGCAGCACTAATTATCCTATCTCCTTTAGCTCCACTTATAGATACTAAGTTATTTACATTTATCTTATCTAAATCTGTATATGTCCATAATGCTATTTGAGTTGCTTGGTAAGCCTCTCTATAATCTTGAAGTCCTAAGCTTTCAGCACTAACATATGGATAACCATACTTTAATATTGAGTAAGCTTTATCATCTGCTTGTTTTCCTCCATTATCAGGGTAATCATGTGAGCCATTAGGGTATTGTTTTAAATAGTTCATACAGTAAACTGTATTACCGTATTGATTTCCTATTTTCATGTACCACATTCCAACAGATGTCCTATTACTTGTGGTATCTTTAACAAATCCCTCCAATCTTTCAATTTTATTTACTGTTGCCCTTAAATGCGGACTTGCTTGAGCTGGTATTGAATTGCCTATAGTTAAGCAACCAACTGTAAGCAATAAAGCTTTTGAAATTGTTCTTTTAAAATTCTTAAAAAAGCTCATTTCTTTTACTTCACTCCTTTGATTTATTTTTAATTAATCTATATAAAAAGAGAATTACTTATTAAAAGTAATTCTCTTTAATTGGCTTTAATTAATCTATCCAATATTTATTTCTATCTTCTATTTCACATTCTTTATTTATACTACTTAATGGAACTTTACCTACCTTAAACATTCCATCTTGAAAATATACAACATTTTCACTTTCTTTTATATTAAAATCCTTTATACTTCTAATATTAATAGTATCTCTTTCATATATTTTATTTCCCTTTTTATCTTTTAAGCCTGTATATTGCCTTAAAAGAAACATATCAGAAGTATCTGTTAAAAGTTCATCTCCATCTTTAATTGTTATATACATATGACTAAAATCAATATTTTCAACTGGTACAAATTTCTTTACAGACGTATGTAAAGCTATATAATCTCTTTTCATCATTTTTCAATCACTCCATTTCTTTTTTACTTAAAATAAAAAGAGTATCTAGTTAACTTAGATACTCTTTAAAATCTATATTAAACTTTTAAATTAATTAAAATGTTCCATCAAATACTGCATAATAATCACCATCACTATCTCTGTAAACTGCACATACACCTTCTGTAATATCTTCATCTAATAGTGCCATGTTATGTCCACTTGAAGCTTTCCACATATTTAAAAATTCTTGAGCTGTAGCATTATGTGTCTTTGCTACATTTTGAGCACATGATTCCGCATATGTCTTGTGGAATGTATATCCTTTTTGAGCCATTTCCTCACAATGTTGTTTAACATCTCCAGCTAATTTATTACTATACGCTAGTGTATGTAATCCTTGTGAAGTTCTATAATTATTTATTAAATTAAGCAATTCACTACTCATTCCAGCTTGATATTCCCATGTTCTCTGAGGTTTAACAGGCTCTTGTGGTTTCTCTACTGGCTTATTTTCAGTCGGTGGCTTTGGTGTTGGTACTTGTTCCACAGGTTTATCTTGTGGCTTATTATTTGTACTATTATCATTATTAGGTTTATCTACTGGTTTATTATTTTCAACTGGTGGGGCAGGGTTATTATTACTACTTTCATTATTTGTTGGTGGTGCTTGATTACTTTCAGTTCCACCAGTTGAATTATTTGGTTTACTTTCACTAGGTTTTGATGGTTCACTAGGTTTAGTATTATCAGCTATAATTGGAGGTTTAACTGTTACAGTACCACCACCTGTAATTATTATACTTCCATTCTCAATCTTATCTACTTTATCAACCTTACCATCTTTATCTTTTATTGCAACACTACTTCCAGCTTCCTTTTTCTCGGCAACGATCTTTGTTACATCATCACCCTTTGAACTGTCTGCAATGGTATTGCCTTCTTTATCTTTAACTACTAAAGTTCCATCTTCTTTTTCTTCAACTACTACATCACTTTCTGTTGTAGTTTCTTTTTGATTTTCTTCATCTAATTCTTTATTTTCATCTGCTTTAGTAGTTGTATCTTCTTTTTTTTCTGCTAAAGCTATATTACTTTCTTCTATATTATTTTTAAAATAGTGACTATTTATAGCATATCCACCTATTCCAATAACTGCTATTCCTAAAGCTACTGCTACTCCAATACTCTCTTTTTTATGTACCTTTACAAATTCTATTATGGCTTTTATTTTCTTATTCATAATTACCATTCTCCTCTCATATGTTAACCATTAATTTAGTATCCCTTACGAACACTTTTATACTATATTCAATCTTTTATTTTCAATGTCACTATAAAATTCTAAACTATCATTTACTTTAAATAACTTCTTACCACAATTTCTACAATAAGCTATCTTACCTTGCTTATAAATAGCATGATCATGTATATCTCCCATTTCTTCATCTACTTCTCCATTAAAGTTATAACGTTCTTTATATTTGCCTCTATATGAACTTCTGAAAAAATATCCTTCATCACTTTTACAATAAGGACATTCCCTCATTTCTAAATATTCCTTGCTCATTTACTTAGTTAAGATAATTTGAATTATAAATTATCTTCTGCTCCTCTTTACTTAAAATTCTAGTATTACTCATTTCTTTAGAATAATGAGATGCTATTACTCTACCAATATCATTACTTATAACCGGTCTAAATTCTTCTCTGATCTCTTCTCTAGAATCATTATTTAATCTTTTTGGAGTATCCCAAGTAACTTTACAATCTAATTCATTTTCAGTTTTCAAAACTATATTACCATTTTCTCTAGTTTTGTAAATACTTCTATTTTTTAGTACAAAAGCTTTATCGCCCATTTCCCTAGTTGCTTCGTAGTTTATAGCTTTTATGGTTTCTTGTATAGGTATCTTTCTTCTTTTTCTTTCTAGTTCATGTCTATATTTTAAATTATAAATTTTATCTTCTTCTAAACTAGAAAACCAATTTTGTACTCTTTTTTTAACTGCTCTCTCTGACATAAACATCATATTGGCAATTTCTTTAAAAGTGTACCCTGAATTGTAATAATCCATAATCTCTAACATCTTTTTCTCACTTTTATTTAGTTCTTCTAAAATTCTCATGGATACTCCTTTCTAAAATCTTAAAAAAGGGCATAGTTCAACCAAACCATTGGATGGTGAACTTTTTTACTAAAAACCCTTAAAATTTAAAATTTTTCGATATTTTATTTTTAAATGTTTAAATATAAATTCTTATAAAAAATACATATTTAAGCATTTATAACTTCAAAATTTAAGTACAAATTTAAGCACTTTACTATCTTTCAGTAACATATTACTAAAAAAACACACTAATGTCAATAAAATATCACACTATATATTTATATCCTTGATATTTAAATATCATTCTATGTTAAATCTTTTTTTTATGTTAATAATACTATTAAGAGGTGATTATGTGAATTTAAATAAACTTTCAGAAATAATAAAAAAATATAGAAAAGAAAATAATCTAACTCAACAACAATTAGCCGATCAACTAGAAATAAGCCGTAGTACTTTAAGTTCTTATGAAAATATAACTGCGGAACCTAGTTTACGTTTTATGCATAATTTTTCGCGACTTCTTGATTGCTCTATTGATGAACTGATAAATTCTGCTGAAATATTTAAAAATTATAATTTTATTGAAACACCTCATTCATTTATTCCATTAAAAAAAAGAAATATGAACAATAAAAAACAAGATTTAGATGAAAGTGAAGAAATTCTTAAAGAAAGCAAAAATATTGCTAAAAAACTAAGAAAAACTTATGATGACTTTAATTTTTCTAAACACAGGTTAGATGTTACTTTTGATGAATTGGCTTTATCTAAACGCAGACTAGATCGCCTTTATGAAGAATCATTAACATTAGTAAATCGAGAAGAACGTTTAAATAAAATAATTAAAAACTTAGAAAAATTAACTTTTAATCTTGATATAAGTAAAAATGACACTGAAATGGCTGATGAACTAACTCCAAGTATAGAAGATTTAAGGAATCAAAAGCTTATATCCTTTGAAGAAGAATATAAAAAGAAAAACTATGAGAATATTACTTTTATCAAACAATATGGTAAAGTAGCAGCTGGAATTCCTATCTTTGCTTGTGAAGAAGTTGAAAGACTATTATATTTACCCCAAAAATATCTTTGTTCTTCTAACGATTATTTTGCATTAACAATTCATGGTGATAGCATGAATGAAATTTATGAAAATGGAGAAGTAATAATAGTTAGAAAAACAGGTTTAGCAAATAATGGTGATATTATAATAGCTTCTATACTAGGAGAGGCAACATGTAAGGAATATTACTATGATAAGTTCGAGAAAAAGCATAAGCTAATACCTCATAGCACAAATCCAAAACATAAACCACAATTATATAGTGATGATGAAATTATGATTTTAGGTGTTGTTGAAAATAGTTTAAACAATATTTTAGATAAAGAAATAGATGAAGATTAGGATTACAATAGTATTTTTTAGTTAGTGGAACAATTCATTTAGGGTTTAATTGTAAAAGAATTATTTTTTTGCATGACAAATAAGAATAATGGTTTTAAAATTTTTTTAAAGACTATTATTCTTTTTGTTTTATAAAAAAATATTTAATTTTAAACATAACTATTAAGCCCAACCCAGTAATTGATTTTCTAAAGAATTAAAATCATAATCTCTTTGAGTAAAATTGTGAGCATTAGGGTTTGGTAATTTAGTTTTATTAATATTATCGTTATTTTTAGCAATTATATTTATATTTTTAGGTGTATCCATATCTTTTAATATAGCCATTATATAGCCTTTACAGTTCTTAATCTTAGTATTTACAGTAGTTGCAGTAAGTATTGCTTTAATAAGCTTAGATACTGGAAATGCTAAAAGAATATTCTTGATGTCTTTAACACTTAATTTAAAATTATTTTCTTTGCATATATTACTAATAATTTTAACTTCTTCTTCAATATCTTCTTTGTTAGAAGAAGTTATATTATTAATATTAAAATTGTTATTTTTAATACTGTTACTTTTACTTATACACTTTTGTACTTGTACTTTTTGTTCAATTTCTAAATTGTTAGATTTAATCTCTTTTTTAGAGTTATTATTATCTTTATTTTTTTCTACAGGAAATTGTTCTAAAATATAGATATTTTTATCTCTAACAACTTTTCCACTTTCTAATCTAGTAGTAGTTCTTTGTATAGTAATATATCCAAGATCCTCTAATAATCTTCTATGTTTATAATATCTTTTAGCACTCATACCTAATTCATGTAATTGAAGTTGTATTGTTGGAAATGCAGTAAGATTTGTACCAGCAAAAGATGCCATATAGCAATAAATAGCTTTAGCTTCTGGTGTAAGTCTAGTATCTCTCATAATAATTTGAGGAGTAAATCCATATCCTTGACTTAGAATACCCCTTAATTGAATAAAACTTTGTAGATTTGCTTCTTCTTTATTATTGTTTATGTTTTTGAACATGACAATAACTCCTTTCGTTATAAAAATTTAAATTATAAAGTGCTTAAATTTATACTTAAATTTTTAAACTAAGGAGTTCTTGGTTAAAGAGTTTGTTATTTTTGTATTATAAATAATTTTTTTGTAAAAGAAAATACTTTTTTGCAAAATAGAATATTTTTTTAGAGTAAGTGCATATAATAAAACAACAACAAAATACAAATAACAATATAAATTACTAAAATGTGAGTAATTTTCCTGTTGTTGTTTAATATGTTTAATATGTTTAATATGTTTATATGTTTAGGACATGCGTCTAAGCTAGTTATATCAATGCTTTCAGAAAAATAATATTACTTTTTGATAGTTAAATATTACTTTTTGACAGTTAAATATTACTTTTTGATAGTTAAATATTACTTTTTGATAGTTAAATATTACTTTTTGATAGTTAAATATTACTTTTGTTTGACTAGGTAATATTTATGTGAAATAATAATATTGAGGTGTTTTTATGAAAGAAAAATTTATAGTATCTAAAAGCAATAAATTAATAAATGGAAGATATAATCTTGGTGTTAATGAGCAAAAAGTAATAATAACAATGACATCCTTAATAGATATAAATGATAAAAATTTTAATAAAGTAACATTTACAATGAAAGAATTATCAAATATATTGTCTGTATCTGTTGATAATTTATATAGGGATGTTAGAAAAATAATGACTAACTTAAGGAAAAAAGATATTTTTATAGATGAAAGAGATGAAAATGGGGTAGGAAGAATAATAGAAACTAGTTTTGTTACTACTGCTATTTATGATAATAAACATGGACTTTTGACATTAGAATTTAGTGAAGTATTAAAACCATATTTACTTGAATTAAAAGGATTATTCACATCATATAGACTAGATAATGCTTTGAATTTATCTTCAAAGTATTCAATAAGAATTTATGAAAAATTGAAATGTAATGAATTTAGGAAAAATTTTATTTGGAACATTGAGGAATTAAAGAGTGATTTGATGTTAGAACAGAAATCATATAATTTGTATTCAAATATAAAACAAAAAATAATATTAATAGCAATAAATGACATAAATAAAAATACTGATATTAGAGTAGAATTTGAAGAAATTAAATCAGGAAAAAAAGTAGTAGCAATTAAATTTATAATAAAATCTAATAAAGAAAATAAAAAATTATTATCAGATAATTTAAACGATATTTCAGTAGAAAATGCAGAAATAGAAGATAAAAATATACTAATCTTAAAAGAACTATTTCAGGATCAAGTATCAATTAAAAATTTAAAGAAAATTTTAGAGTCAGCTAATAATGATATAGAAAAAATAAAAAAGATTTATGAATACTCTAAAACTCAAAAAATTGATAATTTAGTTGGTTTTATGATAAAAATGGTTAAAGATAGTAATTTTGAAGAACCAATAAAGCAAGATAAAGATTATAAAAAAATACATAACTTTACGGAAAGAGAAGATTATGATTATCAAAAATTAGAGGAAGGATTATTAGGCTGGGATAATGATGAAATTATGGAAAGCATAGAAGAAAATAAAATAAATGTAAATGAAGGCTCTAAAATGGATTTTAAGTGGGAGAAAAATGAAAATAGGAGTAATAACATTGATGAGATTAAAAACATCTTAGAAGGGCAATTAACTGCAATATTTGGCGAGTTAAGATATAAAACATGGATAAAACCATCAGTTGATAATATAGAAATTGAAAACAATGATATTAAATTTGTATTTTCAAATGATTTTGTAAAGAAAAAGTTTGAAAATGAATTTGAAAATATTATAACAGAAATAATAAAAGAAATTAATAAGGATTTTCATATAAAAAAAATGTAATGAGAAATTATACTCATTACATTTTTTTTATTACAACTACAATTGAGTAATAAATGCTATAGAATTGAAATTCCAATATAAACATTGATAAATAGGTATAAAATTGACAATTCAATATGTATACATTGAATTACTAATGCGAAATAGATTTGGAATGATTTTAAATTGAAAATACAATTTTATAACATTGAAAATACAATGCAAATACAATTCATTGTTGGGATTTCAATGTAATAAGATTGAGATATCAATAATATTAATGTTTTCTAAAAAAAACATTGATATATCAATGTTATAACATTGACATATCAATTATGTTGTGATAATATAAAAATATAGAGTAAAATATTTTAGGAGGGATTATTATGGCACAAATAATAGGATTAGACGTTGGAAGGGGATATACTAAAGGATATACAGAAATTAATGGCGTAGTAAAAGAATGTAAGTTTAAATCAATTATTGGTGAAGGACGAAATTTAGATTTTTCTAATTACGAAAATCCAATTATGATTAATTATAATAAGGAAGATTGGTTTGTTGGGTTATTGGCAGAACAAGAAAGTCAAACACCTATAAGAAACAGTAAGGATAGTAAAACAACAGAAACAGTTCAAATACTTGTTGCAACAGCTTTAAGTCAATTGGCAGTAGAAGAAGAAGTTAAAATTGTATTAGGAGTACCCTATAAAAGCTTTAGAAAATCAATATTAGAAGAAGTTCAAGAAACATATAAAGATAAGATTTTTAATATAAAAGATAAAATTAATGGAGGAAGTAAGGAAATCAAAATAACAGATATATCTATATTTAGAGAAGGTGATTCAGCTCTTTATTGGCAAGTAAGAAATCAAAACAATATTATAAAACCTGTTGGACTTGTATCAGTAGGTTTCAGAACTACTGAATTAAGCTTTTTTGATAAAGGGCTAAAATTTAGTGATAAAAAATCAGATACTATTGAATATGGAAATAGATCAGTAATGAATAATGTTAAGGATAAATTATTAAATAAGGGAATAATTAAAGATGTAAATGAAATAGATACATCAGATGATTATGATGATATGAAAAAGAGAGCATATGCAATGGCAAGTGAAAATATTGAGCAACAGATAGAAGATAAGTGGGTAAATCTTGATGAAATGGATATATATATAGCAGGAGGAACTTCATTAAATATGGATTTTGATGATAAATTTATTAAGATTGAAGATGCTCAGATGGCTACGGCAAAAGGATTATGGTTAATAGGTACTAGAACTTTTAAATAGGAGTGATAAGGATGAAGATAAGCAAGACATTTAGTTTAGAAGAAGATGTTTTAGATAAAATAGTTGAGTACCAAAAATCTAAAAAATTATCAAGTGCAAGTGCGGCTTTAGAAAGGATAATACTAATAGAATTAGCAAAGAGAGATGACATAGAGCAAATAACAGAAAATTTAATTGAGGTATTAAAAACTAATAATATAAATAAAGAGAGTTATAAAGTAACTAACGATTCAATAGGAAATGAAGAATTAGATAAATCTTTAATAAATTCATATGCATCTATGCCAGAATAAAATAGTTTAATAGGGAGTGATGAAGATGGAATGGATAATGTTGTTTGTTTTTTGGATAGTTCTAGCTTTAGGAAATCCTATAATTGATTTATTGAAATATATATTAATTATTTATGTTTTATATTCAACTTGGGGAGATATAAAGTCATTTGAATTGATGAGAGCTTTTGAAAATATATTTTATATGATAGTATTATTTGTTCCACCTATATTCTTTAAAGATAAGACCAAAACACAAGAAAAGAAGTGTTAAACCACTTCTTTTTTTTATCCATCTTTTTAATTATATCATAAAAAGGAATTAATTTATAGTCTTTTAATTTTAACGTTTACATAATATAATTATAATTAATAAAAGGAATTATAATTAATATATTATTATAAAAAGGAGGAATTAGTTATGAAATTATTAAATTTATATTCTTTATTAAGTTTTTCAATGATTATTGTACCAATTATAATTGCTGGAGGAATTTATGCCATAACTAAATTACTTCCTAAAAGTGAAGGTATCATAAATTACGAAGAATTTTAAATGAAAATAAGGGTATATCATTTTATGATATACCCTTATTTTTGTGACTAGAGTTGATTTTGATTTTGTATTCTATATAAGTATATAATTAAATACTTTAATTTTATTAAAGTAAGAAAAACATAGTATGTTAACTACAAACCTACTCATTCCAACTTGATACTCCCAAGTTCTTTGATTAAAAAACATAACATGTTAACTACTTACATTAATATATAAATTACAAAAAAACTTAATATTGCATTAAAAAATATATTATATTAACTACTTACTTTTATAATAGTCAATATAATATTTGCAAAAGTTCATTTAAAAGAAATATAAATTTTTTTCTAAATAATTATATATTGAATTATTTTGTTTAATATTTATACTTTCATCCGAAATACATATCCATTCATATTCATAGTTGAAAGAAACATTTTTTAATGATGTTGGCATATATAATTTTAATACATTATTTTCATTAAGTAAAATATTGCTTTTAAATAAACTATTAATAACAAAATTATCTTTTAATATAGGATTTATATTTATTTCCTCAATATCTGAAATAGTAGCTTTAAGAGAGTTATCTCCAAGATATATTGGAAACTTACTTTCTTTATTTTTTAATAATGAATAAAGAGTATTATATATATCATTATCTAAGGAATCCTTTAATAAATAAATATTCCAACTTGGTTTATTTAAATACATTCTTTTTATTAGTTGATTATGCCATCTATTAGCATATCCAGTAGCATTTACAAAATCATATTCAAAATGATCAAAAATTTTCTTTTTAGGTTCTATAGCAATTAAAATATCTTTTAGTTTAGAGTAGTATTCTAATGAATTACTTTCTTTAAATTGCTGCCTTCCTTTTAACCCTAAAATAGCTCCTAAAATCCCTAGAATAGCTGGTTTATGAATATGTTCAAAAGAAAACTCATACCCATCTAAATTAAATTCAGGATTTTTAAAAAAGGCATAATTACCACTTAATTCAAATTTTAAACATTGCATACTATTTTAAAGCCTTTCTTGTTATTAAATCATATATTTTAAAACTATCAGAAGTGTTTTTTATTTTCATAGTTCTTGGATTATAAAAAACTTCTATTGATTTAATTGAAGTTTTTAAATTATCAACTAATTGGCTTAATTCCTTTAAATCATAGATTAGACATTCATCTTCATCCTTAAAAACATCAACGTATTCAGTTAATGAGCTTAGATCAATTAAATAATTTTTATTATCATTAATCTCTATAAATAATGCAAATTCATTTTTACAACCTTTTTTAGATTTACTATTATAATTACTTACACATATAAGTAAATTATCTTTAAGGTCTTTATAATCTTCATAGGTATATTCTATTCCTAGATTTTTATATTCATCTGCAAATATACTAAAATCATATAGATAATGAGCTTCATTTAAAAGGTTTCTATTACCTATAGTGGTATTAGCTTTACCATTTTCACTTGCATATGGAGATAACACATCTTCGCAATATACTATAGAATCTTTAAATTTATTTATTCCAATTCCGAATTGGACGGCCCCTTTTATAGAAATACTTCTATCTTTTACAGAGTAAACACAACCAAAGTTTTTTACATCTTTAAATGTCATAAGGTTTTCTAGGAGTGTTTTATAATCAGATTTAGAGTCTATTCCTGTAAGATTAGTAAATAATCCTTCCAAAGTTAGATATGTTCCATCTTCCTGGACTCTTTTTAATCCTAAGACATTTTCACCTAATAAATCCCATTGTCTTTTTAAGCAATATTGTAAAGCATATGGGCTAGCAATTATATTACCTGAGAAATCTGATTTAGGATCTTTATCAAACCCAGCATTAAACATAGAGTTTTTTACATCTATTCCAATTAAACCATAAATATTATTCATTTTTTAACTCTCCTTTTACATAAAAAATATTATTACTATCAAATAAGCCTTTTTTAAAAGCTAGTTCATCTACTTTTTTTATATTAAATAATTCTATATAATCTATAATTTCTGAAAGAACATTTAAGGTTCTTTGATTTGATTTGAAATTTTTCATATCTGTATTTAACAGCTTAAAAATATGTTTAGTTGTATAGTTATATAAATACGGTTTTAGAAAATTAAAATCTGATTTATTTTTAAAATTATTTCTTGTATATCTTATTAATTGACCAAGTACATAGCTCATTTCTTTTGAATTATTAAAATCCATGTCATTATATTTACTAAGTTTTTTTGAAAATTTTTCATACATATTATCAAACTCCATGGATAAATTTTTATTATTAAAGTAATCTTCACAAGCTATTTCAAATTGAATTACCTTATAAAATCTTAAATAATTATTTTTAGAAGCTTGTTCAATTCTTACATATATTTCGTTAAGTTTTCTTAGAAAGCTATTTATATCTGAATTAGTTACTAATCTGTCAATTAGTAAATTATATTTTTCAACACCTTTTCCAAGAAAATAAAAAAGAAAATTTTTAAACTCTTCTCTAGATGATATAATTTTTTCTGAAAATATATCATCACTTTTTTTAGATATTTCTTCATAGCTTATTATTAAAGGTTTATTTGAAAATATATCTTTCTTAGAATAATCTATATACTTGAAGTCCTTAATTAAATATTTTTCTTTAAAATCTTTAATCAACTCAAAATCACCAATATTTAATTTTACTTCTTGTTTGCTCTCTAAATAACGTTTTAACATTTCTTGTTTGAAAGCATTTTCTTTTGAAGTTATGCCTAACTCTTTAATAGACATGCTAGTATTTCCTAGCAAGAATTTATTTCCTATAACAGAGAATCCAGTATATATAATTTCATCATTAATTTCTAAATATTCTTGCAAAAATTTATCCTTAACATTATTGGCAAGAGATTTCTCTAAGTAAGTTTTATTAAGAATTTTAAATTCATCTAAGTCTTTATCTATAAAGATTTTAATTTTTCTTTTGATTAAATCTTCTTCAGAAAAGCTTTCTATTATATAATCCAAAGCTTTTAAATATGCTTTTTCTAAATAAGTTGCTTCAAGTATTTCAAGATATTTTTTTATTGCATATCTAATATTAAGTAGTGTATTGTTATTAAAATCTCTTTTGAAGTTAGAATATTTAAAGATAACAGAATATTTATTGCTACTTGTTATTTTCTTTGTATAAGGTTTAGAAGAATCAATAGCCTTATTACTACTAATCCAAAGACTTAGTTTTTCACGAGTATTGAACCATTTAAATAAATAATAATCTTCATCTGACAAAGGATTTATTAAAATATTCTTTTTTTTAACTTCTGAATCTATTATAAGACTTGTTAATTTAAGAGTATTAGAGTTAACTTTAATATAAATAGAATCCTCTCTTTTGGTATTTATTAATATATCATCTAATAAGTTATTAAATCCAATACTATTAATTATTTCATTTAACATAAGCAATTCCTCCTAACACTTATTAGAAATAACAAAACCTGAACCAATAGCTGAATTTTTACCACCTATTCCGTTAACATATGCTATTTGAGCTAAAGATTGTGAAGCTAAAGTATCAAAAAATTCAATCTCTAATATATAGCCTAAAAATTTACACTGTTTGTATTTAGTTTTTAAAGGTTTTAATATCTTTATCTCTTTAAATATATCTTCTACTTTAAATTCATAATTTGAATTATTTAATGTATTGTATTTTTGTTCAAGATTTTTTAATAATATGTTGTAAAGTAAAGAAATATCATCAATAGAATCGTACCATGCTCTTATTTTATGTGTTTTATTATCTTTCATTGTAATTATAGCTGGTGTTACTGTTTTAATTTTAATTATATTTTCATTAAAAGTTTTTTCATTTAAAGAACAGGCAGTAACTATAAATTTATCATTTTGAAAACTATATAAACTTTTTGAGAAAAGATTTGCAAATTTATAATTCCATGTTCTAACTTTAAAATTATACATTTCATCTCCTTTGTAAATATTTCCTTTCTCAAAAGGAGTTAAATCTGAGAAACTGTATTGTTTAAATTCTCTTTGTAAATGTATATTTCTTAAATATGAATCTTGTTCTAAAACATAATTTATAAATCTACTTAATTCTTCTTGAATATTATTTTTATGTACATCATTTTTTAAATACACACAAATAATAATTTCATAATACTTATTCATATGTAGTCTCCTTTATAATTCTATATTGGATTAAAAAGTAATTTTTTTATTAAAAAAATTATATATTAAAATTAGAAAAATTAATATATTTTCAATATTAATTATTAATTAATACTTTTTTTATTTGTTATTCCATTATAATAAAAAGTCGTATTTATAATATGTTTAATATATCCCCCCATTCCATAAATAAAAATATTAGAAATTAATCTGCTTTAAACTTTTTCTTTTATTATTTTCCCTTATTAAGGTACTCTTACTTATTCTAGCTATTCTCTCAACTTCTTTATAGCTTTTATTTCCACCATTAATACTTAGCATACCTAAAGCATGGTCTAATTGCTCTTTATTGTATGCTTTGGGTCTACCTTCCTTAAATCCTTCCTAATAAATGTACACGGGGGTAAGGTTAAGAGGTGTTGGAACAGTATTGTCATATACTTATTTTCCTATGAGAAATGAGAAAATATTAAAATTGTACAATGAATTTTTTTGGAATGATCATAATGATCTTTGTAGAAATAGTCAATTTCTAGCTAATGAACATAATAGACAATTAGATAGAATAAAAAAATTGGGCGAAGAGCATGCAAAATTAGATGAACTAATATCTAAAGAAGAAAAATATATAAAAGATAATATAGAAACTCTTACGGTTAAAGAAAAAGAAGATTACCAAGATAAAATACAACAGATTGAAATTATGTAAGCTAGAATTAGAGAGACAATATTTAATGCAAATGATGAACTGAATTCATCATTTGGATTTATGAGAAAAAGTTTTATAGTAACTTTATGGAGCATAGTTGAACGGTTTTGTTCAAAGTGTTTAGACTTAGCTGAAACAGAACTTACAGAACCGGCGGAAAATAGATCCAATTCATATATATGGGATGTTTTGGAAAGTAGATTCGAAGCAATTGGTATAAATCTAAGATCTATAACTAGGATATGAAGATATAAATGAGTGTAGAGTTGTAAACAATAAGATAAAGCATGTAGGTTATGTAGATAGTGCATTAGTAAAGAAGTATCCTAGCTTTACAAGTTACTTAAATAAAAATTTTAGACTTGTAGACTTAGATTTACAACGATATTCTGATTCAGTATATGACTTTTTAGTGAATCTTATGGGAATATTAGAAGATAAGTTAGAAGATAAAATAGTTTAAACATTATAGTCATATCTGTTAGGTTATGATACCAAATTGTTTAAACTATATATTCAACTAACAATAGATAAAGAAATCTATACTTCGAAATATCAACTTCTTTATCTAATTTAAACTTTAATTTTTAAATAATAAAAATTATTATTTAAACTTTATATTATGTTTTTAAAATTTTCCTTAATAAATTATACCTCCTTATATATTTTAAACTCTTCCCCATATATAATAATTATATAAAAGTGCTAAAGCTATTACTCTTCTATCTATATCAGAACTAGTCGTAGCTTCCCAATCAAAATGTGGGAAATATTGGTTTTTAATTTGTACTAATCCAACCTCATGATTATTAAAGTACATTTTTACTATAGGACTTACAGTATCTCCTTCAAAAAAGTACTCTTTATCATTCACGCTAATTGTAAACCTATATCTTGTGGCAAATCTTTTTCTTCCAACTAGTTCTCCAATTTTAACATTGTTTTCATATATATCATTATTATTTTTACCCTTATACCTTATTAATAAATTATTTTTTCCTTTACTTCCTTCTAATGTTATATTTATAGGGTTAATCCAAGGTCTCATTAATAATATTAAAAATCTTGAAACCATATTTTTTTCCCTTTATAAATAACTCCATTATCTAAATCTTTGATTTCAAATTCATTTGCTAATACCCCTTTAGTTGTTAAAACAAATTTTTTCATAATTAAAGCACCTTTCTATTTAGAATAAGTATTTACTTTTCCACTAACGGAAATTACCATTAATAATGGTACTACTCCAAAAATAAAGTATATTAAAAATCCTAAAAAATCTAGTTTACTTATATTTCTTACCAATGATATGTTAATTAAATCTAAAATACCATATATACTTACTAATATATATGGTAATATAAATATAAAAGTTTTTTTAACCATCTTATCTCTAGTATTAAACATATTAATAATCAACATAATAATAAAAATAATCCCTATTAAAATTAACAGTATACTTATTGCCCCACTAACCGCAGAAGAATTTTCTATTATTAATTTTTTATCAGCTTCTGAAAACAACAAATTATTATCTAAATACCCAAAATCCTTTGTTATACTAGCCAAATAAAACTTAAAACTAAAAGATTTTACAAATAAAACAAACATAGTAATTAGAATTGTTACAACACTAAAAATTTTGATAATATTTTTTTTAAAATTCATAAATATTAACCTCCAAATAAAAATGTAATTATACGATTAGATACATACACCTCTAAAATTGATGAAATTATTAATAGTATTAATATAATAAAAAACTTTTTTTAAAAAAAATTTTTATTACAGACACAACTTGTGTTTTATCTCCAGTTTTATATAAATCAATTAATGCTATTAGAAAATCAATTGAATATGAAAAAATTAAAAACCCTATTAAAAGTTCACATACTCCATGGCTCAAGGACGACAAAAAATAAATTCTTGCACCACCATAAAATTCTTTACCCACCATTATCATTCCTATAACAAATTTAAAAATAAAAAAAATACTAACTCCTAAATGAGCAAAAACAAACCAAATTGTAACAATAATAAAATTGAATAAAAAAATTGAATAAAAAAATATATAAAACATTTATATTACTTAAATATTTAATATCATAATATTTTACATCTACTTCCTTATTTAACACAATAAAAAAAGCTAACAGTACAATTAAAATATATGCCCACAACTTTTTTTTAATTAAGTCAAACTTCATCTTTATGTTTAATATTGTTTTTATTAACTTCTATTAATGAATCTATAATTGAAAATACAATAAGTGGCAATTGTAAAAATGTTATTATTTCATTAAATCTAGATAAAATTATTATAAATACACTAATAATAATTAAAACAATTCTTTTCTTAAAACTCCTTATATATATGTGTCCTAACCCTGGAAATAAAAATGCTAATATTAAAGTTAAAACCTAAATTTTAAACACTAATATTTTTAAATTTATATAGAAAATCCACTTGTTATATATCAAGCTTTTTATTACTCTTATATGTCCTACAATTAAAAATAATAGCCTATAGAATACAAATCATTGGAGCTATATAAAACGCTCTGAACGATTTATATAGATAAATAAACCATACCCACCCCCCTATTATAGAAAATGTGTGTCGTTCGTAATTTGTAAATTTAAAAATGTGTAAAAAATGGTGTTAGTTTCTACTGTATTTGTCTATCTTCTTTTTAATACATTAGCCTATTAATTCCTTATAAAAAAAGAACATCAGCCACTTAAAGCCAATGCTCCATAAAAATTAATCTATTTAAATTTACTACTACTTTTTATTAACTTTAACTTTAATTAAAATTTGTTTATAGTATTGATTTCTAAAAAATGTATAAATATTTTCCTAAAACTATATAAAATCATAATTACAACACAGTAAATTTAATTAAACACCATTACTTACTTATCTATACTTTTTACGGTACCTTCTGATTCTTCATTACTTTCATCTAATTTTAACCTTTCATAAATAACTTTATTTACTATTAAAGCAATACCTATTCCTAACACTATAAAAGCTATTCTCATAGGTACTGAAACCTCTGGTTGGAATAAAATCATTGCAGCACCTAAAGAACTCATAGTTATAAATACCATCTTTATTTTATATTCCTTGATGAATGTATAAATATAACTTAGGATAAGCAAAACTATGGTGCTGAATTGTTCTGGTACAAGATAAACAAATATTACTATAAATATTGCTGATCCTATTAAAGTACCAAAAAATCTTTCCTTCACTCTCGTCTTAGCGTCATCAAAATGTGGTTGTGTTATTGACATTGCTGTAATGCTTATCCACATTGACTTCTGAACTCCAAATACGCTTCCTAGAAACATAGCTACTGATACCGATAATGCCATTCTTAAAGAAAAGTTAAATTGAAGTGTATTCTTGTCAATAGTTTTTATCATTTCAGTTATAGTCATATGATCTGAATCATCTTTTTTTCTATGACTAAAGTAATAAACTAAAGCTATTAATCCACCCCCAACCAATAAAGCTATAAGTCTTCTTGGCAATTCACTCCATGTAATAGGAGTTCCCTCTATAAATACATAACAAAGTATAAAAGGTAAATATGCTTTTGTTTCCATAGTATTAGTAACTAAATACGAAATTATAAATATACTTATAAAATTTATTATTAATCCTAGAAATGGATTTATTGAAGTTATTTGACTTGTAATTCCCATAAGAACAAAAGATAGCACCGTAGTTATAATAGCTTCATTTAACTTTAAACTTAAATGAACATTTACAAACATAAGCATTGCAGTTATAGCACATACCCCTATAAGACTATTAGAGTTTCCAAAGACGGCTCCATATAAAATAACAAATATAACTATTCCAAGTATCAATATTAAATTGCTTATAAGAATCTTAGGTCTTAAATTCTTTTTTATACTTTCTATCATTCTATTTATTCCTCTTTTCCACGACTTAATTTCTTCTGTCGAGCATTATACCATATTTATACTATTTAACAAAATTAATATTTTAAAATTTTATGAAAATAAGATAAAAAGGTAAAAAAATAGGTTAGGATTTTTATTTCCTAACCTATAACTTTACTAACAAAAATAGTATAGCTTCTATAATCGATTATGAGGCGTCCTAAAGAATGCTCATTCGAACTTTTATAAATTGATACATTAAATGAAGCAATAAACGAAAGAAAAATGTATCTGTATTGATAGTACATTCCGATCAAGGGTTTCAATACACATCTTTTTAGTATAAAGTTATTTTTGGAGCAAACAGTATTCAAATATCAATATCTAGAAAAAAACGCCAATTGATTCATCTCAAATGGAAAGTTTTCATTCAATATTAAATAAAGAAACTCTTTACAACAATAATATTACTTCTTTACAATAGTATATAACTTTAGTTTAGGATTGGATATTATTTTATAATACAGAACGTTTAAAATTAAGAAAGTCAGGAAAATAAACTTCCTGACTTAGTTTTTTATTTTTAGAACTAGTTGAGGTTCACTTCACTAATACAATTTTTATTTACTTTGTTATTTAAAGCTATATTAAATTTTTCTTTTATAAACTCTCTTGAATTCTTTATCTCAGCTCTATAGTTACCAATACCTGTGTACCAGAATTCAGCAACAAATCTTCTAACTCCCACGTTATATGATTCTTTTATTATACTTTCAAAATCAACATGTCCAGTTCCAAATGGAATTTCTCTAAACTTACCTGGTTTTGTTTCCTTAAGATGAACAGCCATTATATGACCTTTACCAATTCTTAAATCTTCAATAACATTTTTATTATATTTAGTAGCGGCATTAGTTATATTTCCACAGTCAGGATAAACCCCTAAGTATGGTGAATCAATCTTTTTAACATAATTCATTGCTTTTTCAACTGTGTTCATAAACTCAGTCTCCATAGTTTCAAAAGCTAAAATTATTCCTGATCTAGCAGCCATTTCAACAGCTTTTTTTAGATTTTCATAAAATAATTTTCTTGTTTCTTCACTACACTCTTCATAATAAACATCATACCCTGCTAATTGAATTATCCTAATTCCTAAATCATCAGCTAGCTCTATGGCCTTCTCCATTATTCTCATACCACGATTTCTAGTTGTTTCATCTGCACTTCCTATAGGATATTTTCTATGTCCACTAAGACACATAGTTCTTATTGGAAGACCAACTTCATACATAAGGTCTACTAAAATCTGTCTTTCTTCTTTTGTCATATCAAGTCTTTTTAATTTTTCATCAGTTTCATCTATGCTAATCTCTAAAAAATCAAAATTATTCTCTTTTGCACATTGAAGCTTTTCCCTCCAAGTAAGTGTATTGGGCATAGCTTTCTCATATAATCCAATAAAATATTCCTTCATTTTAATCAGCTCCTTTTCTTAAGCTCCTGTTTGTCCATAGTAAGCATTTGGACCATGCTTTCTTGAAAAGTGTTTATTTAATAAGTCATTAGACATACTATCTACATTTTTATTTGATAATATTTCTGTATTATATGCCATCATTGCTACTTCTTCTAGAACAACAGCATTATGAACAGCATCTTTAGCATCCTTTCCCCAAGTAAAAGGACCATGATTTTTAACAAGTACTGCTGGAATATTCTCCGGATTCATGTCTTTGAATCTTTCAACAATTACAACCCCTGTATTATATTCATAATTTCCTTCAATCTCTTCTCTGGTCATGTCTCTTGTACAAGGGATTTCATCGGCAAAATAATCTGCCTGAGTTGTTCCATATGGCTTTATTCCTCTCCCTGCTTGTGCAAATATTGTTGCCCATCTAGAATGAGTATGAACTATTCCTCCTATATTCTTAAACTCCTTGTAAAGTTTTAAATGAGTATCTGTATCTGACGAAGGTTTATAGTTTCCTTCAACAATATTTCCTTCCAAATCAACAACAACCATATCTTCTGGTTTCATTGTGTCATACTCAACTCCTGATGGTTTAATTACAACAAGTCCTTTTTCTCTATCTATGGCAGAAACATTTCCCCATGTAAATGTTACTAAATTATATTTTGGAAGAAGCATATTAGCTTCGTAAACTTCTTTTTTTAAGTTCTCTAACATATAAAAGATCCTCCTTAGACTCTTAATAACCCTTATAACAAAATTTATTTTCAGTATTTCGTATTAATTCACTTAATAAACTTTAAAATATAGCTCTCTTATTAATTAACAAAGTAAGACAAACTTATTATCGTTTATTAATCAGTAACAATATATAAGGCAGCTTGTCCTAACTCTCTATTTGCAGATATTATTATATCTCTATCATCTTCATTTAAAACAGCAACATTACTTGGTCCAACCCCAGATTCAATAATTACAGTTTCAAATTCTAATTTTTCTTTATCAGTACATTGAATATAAAATAAATCTTTATCGCATCTTCTATAACCACCTATTATAGTTGGAACTCCTCTTAGCTTACCACCCCAAACAACATGTCCAAAATCCATTTCTTTTGGATACTCATAAATAATTTTATATTCATCTTCATACTTTTTATTTATTCTAAAATGTTTACCATGGAATTCTTCAATAGTAACTAATTCATCTTCACCATCTTCATCTATATCTACAACAGCTACATCACTTGTAGGTCTATCCATTATTTTTTCAATAGTCCATTCTTCATCATCACTTTGAGGTGGTGTTACTCTAAATACTCCTTCTTGAGATGTTACTAAACCAACCATTTTTCCATTATGATATGCTCTACAATATCCATGATTTTTAGTTAATCCTTCTCTTATAACCTTAAGCTCAATAGGTTTATTTAAATCTTCTGGAATTTCTCCTACATATATCTTACCTGGATCGCTCCAATCGTCTTTAAATTGCTTACTATTGCATAAAACTGCTCCTAAGAAATATAACTTTCCATTAGCTTCTAAAATATCGAAACGATGTAAATATGGTAGCTTAAATAATGTTTTTATTTCCCATTTTCCATTTTCATATCTTCCCCATACTATCTCAGCATCTTCTGATTGAAATGTAGGGAAAAATCTTTGAACCGCTAGAAAATCTCCATTTTTCCCTGGAATAGGAATTATAGACATTGTTCCTCCTGGGCCATCCCAAACAGTTGATTGTTTAAAATTATCTCCCTCATACATGAAGCAAGGACCTTCTCCTTCAGTTGCTATAAGTATTTTTCTATCTCCATCAATAACAGTACTACTTGTTGCATAACATCTATGTAAGTCAGTTAAAAACTTCTTTTCTATTTTCATCTTATATTCCTCCTAGATTATAAATAATTAAAATAAAGTCTTATTTATAACATAGTACCTATCTCTTAACACTCTAAGAAATAAGTACTATATTATAACTTTTATATTTATTTGTTTACTATATTTTCTACAATCTTTTCTTCAATTTCTTTTTCTGATAAAAGATTTTTAAGTCCTATAACGATAGTTCCTGAAGCCTTTGCTTTATCAAAATTTCCTTTTAATGCATCTGAACAGAATACTACATCATAACTTGAAGCTTCTGTTTTTGCTGCTCCTACACTTGTATGATGAATTGATACTGGAATATTTAACTTTTTAAATATCTTCTCTATTTTCATTTTTATAATTTGACTTGATCCCATTCCATTTCCACATGCTGCTATTACTTTTAACATAAATATCTCCTCCTAATTAACACCAATTATTTTTATCTATTTTATTTTGATAGTTAGTACCAATCTGTTAAGTACTAACTATCAATTAACTATCAATTGATTTAAATCTGATTTTGTACACTTTCCTTTTCTTTGTCTTCTAAATATCCTTCATAATCTTCAACTAACTTGAAGTAACCTTTTTTATTTTTAAAATATTGAATTTGTGGTATTAAAAGCATTCCTACTACTGCTATTCCAACCCCTAAATAAGCAAACTTGTCCATAAGAACTCCAACTACTGGCCATAATGTATCCCAGTCAAAGTTTCCATGCCATCCTCCAAATTGAGCTAATCCAAAATAGTAAGCGGCAAATGCTCCCCCTAAAACCTGTATAACTCCTGAAACGAATGGAATTATCATAGCAGCCTTCAATCCACCTTTTCTGTTAGCAAACACTGCAAATGTAGCATTATCAAAGAATAATGGTACGAATCCACTTATTATAAGTACTGGACTTTGGAAAACTACAAGTCCTATTATTGCTATAAATTGACCTACTGCTCCAAATAAGAATCCAATAGTAACAGCATTTGGATGTCCAAATCCATAAGTTGCTGCACAGTCTACAGCTGGTACTGATCCTGGAAGTATTTTATTTGAAATACCTTGGAATGATTCAGTAAGTTCTGAAACAAACATTCTAACACCCATTTGTAATATACTTAAGTAAACTGCAAAGTTAAGTGATTTTTCTAGTATGTAAAATAAGAAATTTGTATTTTGATCAAATCCCTTATCGATTGTATGCATTAAATCTGGTCCTAGTATTCCCATAATTATTCCGAAGAAAACAGTCATTAATATACCAGTTGCTACAACGTTATCACTAAATATAGATAAGAATCCTGGAAGTTCTAAATCCTCAATACTCTTTTTGCTATTTCCTATTTTTCCAGCTATTTTATCAGTTATCCAAACTCCTAACATTTGTTGGTGACCTATTGCAAATCCACCACCTTCAGTAAGGTCTTGACATGGTTCAACTGTAAGATTTGAAAATACTGCCCAATATGTTCCAAGAAGTAATCCTAACATTACTACTACTCCCATATTACTTAAGTTTGGGAAACAAAAAAATACTAACCATAAAGCTGTAGCTGATTGTTGTACCATTACATGGCCTGTAATAAATACTGTACGAACCTTTGTAAATTTTCTAAGCAATACAAGTACTAGATTGAATAAAAATGCTATAAGTAAAACTACCATCATCATGGAAAAAGATTTTCCGATATTCCCTATAGCCTCTTGAGCCGCTGTTTGTCCAAAATAAGGATCTATAACTGCTGCCTGTAAATTAAATCTATCTTTAAGACCTGCAAGAATTGGACGGAAGTTACTAACAAGTCCACCTGCTGCAACATTTAAAATTAAATAACCGACTGTTGCCTTTATAAATCCTGCCAAAGCATCATAAAAAGGTCTCTTAAGTAACAAGTAACCAATAAGAACTATAAATCCAATGAAAAATGCAGGTTTTGTCAGAATGTTATTTTGGAAAAACTCCCAAATGTAGATTATAAAATCCATAATACTTCTCCTCCCATACCCATTTTCTTAACTTGTTCCAATATTATTTAAACTGTTTTAATTTATAACTTAACTGAAAAACTAAATAAGATTAGTCTTAAATATTTACTATAATTTCTACAGTACTTTAGTTTAAACCCTAACTAAAGCACTGTAGAAATTTTAAAACTTGTTTTTTCAAAATCTCTTATACTAATTTTTTAAGATCCTCAACTGATTTAGATTCTAAAAGCTTTTCTACAGTTTCTTCATCTGAAATTAACTCCACCATTTTAGTTAAATTCTTTAAATGTACTTCATTGTCTACTGAAGCTAAAACAAAGAACAATTGAGCATCATACTCTTCACCCTCACCAAAACTCACCGGAGTATTCGTTTTCATAAAACATATAGCTGTTTCATTAACTCCATGCCCTTCTTGTGCATGTGGTATAGCAATCTTTGGTGCAATTACTATATATGGTCCATGTTTTTTAATACTATTTATTATTAAATCAGCATACTCTTTTTCGATAACTTTTTCTTTTTCTAAAGGAGCACATGCAGCCTTAACTGCATCCTCCCAATTATCAAAGCCATCATGAAAAGAATATCTACCTTTTTCTATTAATTCTTTTAACATGACAAATTCCTCCACTCTTAAATCTTATAGGAATGAGTTATATGGTAAGTTTATATCTACAGAGAAACAATCATTGAATCCTCTTGGATAGTGATATTCTCTCTTATCCTTATCTTCTGGGAATGTAAACTTTCCACCCACTTGCCATATAAATGGTATAAATTTATATTGTAATCTATATTTTTTCATGTCGTATAATGCTAAAATTTCATTTGTATCAGCTTGGAAGTTTGACCATATATCATGATGGAATGGTATTACTACTTGAGTGTTTAATGCTTCAGCCATTCTTAAAATATCTACTGATGTCATTTTATCTGTAATACCTCTTGGGTTTTCTCCATATGATCCAAGAGCAACGTCTATTTTATAATCATTTCCATGCTTAGCATAATAATTTGAATAATGTGAATCTCCACTATGATAAAGATTTCCTCCTGGAGTTTCTATTAAATAGTTAACAGCCTTATAATCCATATCTACTGGCATTTTTCCTCTTAAATCTCCTTCTGGAGGAGCTGTTATTAAAGCTGTTCTATCAAAAGATTCTAAAGCATGTAATTGAATATCTTTTATCTTTATTACATCTCCTGGTTTAACAACTATACATCTTTCCTCTGGCACTCCCCATCCTATCCATTTATCAACACATGCTTGTGGTCCTATAAATGGAATATCTTCTGAACAATTTTTTAAAACTGCTGCTGCGACATTTATATCTATATGATCGTTGTGATCATGTGTTGATATTATTGCATCAACATTCTTTATTGCAAATGGATCTAATACAAAAGGTGCAACTCTTAAATTAGGTTGTAGTTTCTTACCTCCACACATTCTTGCCATTTGATGCTCCGGATTTATGTAAGGATTCTTCTTTGTTCTTTTTCCGCTTCCGCACCAAAAATCTATACATATGTTTGTATTTCCTTGAGTTTTAAGCCATATACCTGTACATCCAAGCCACCACATAGAAAATGTTCCTGGTTTAACCAATTCATTTTCTATCTCTTCATTTAACCAAGTTCCCCATTCTGGAAATGTATTTAAAATCCATGATTCTCTTGTTATTTCATTTACTTTACTCATAATTATACCTCCACCCATTTTAATTGTTTTGAATGTTTATCAAGTTTGTTCAATCACTTTATGATTAAATTATATACTGTAATTGTTTTCTTAACAAGTGTTTTTTGATTGTTTTTATTTATTTTTTGTTTTTTTTGTGATATCAATCAAAATAAATTTGGTTTTTACGTTCGTTTTGCTTGCTTTTCATTCTTTTTACGTTGATTTATACTGTTCTTTTAAGTACAATTATTATAAATAGTAATATCTAATTTAGTGCTAGCTATAATAAACTTCAGTATTTAATCATTAAATTTAAATACAACTTCATATTTTTAAAAATTACTATCTACATGTTTTAGTATTTTTTTTAATTATCTATATATAATTTAATTTTATATTTATAATATTCGGAGAGATACTTATAGAAAATAATACCAAACATTATCGGTTAGGAGGCATTTATAATGAAAAACGCAAAAGGCTTTGTTTTTAAAAGACAACAGGCAATATTAAAATATTTAAAAGAAAATAAATTTGCTAAAACAGAAGAATTAGCAAATTTATTAAAAACATCTAATATAACAATAAGAAGAGATTTTCAAAACCTAGAAAAAGAAGGAGTTATAAGAAGAAAATATGGTGGTGCTGAACTTATTGAAGGAGCTTTAAGTGAAGATCCTTATTTCAATCATAGTAATATTGAAAGAGAAAAAATTAAAGATTCTATAGCTAAAAAAGCTGCTGAATTTATAGAGGATGGAGATAGTATATTTATAAATTCTAGTTCAACTGCAATAAAACTCTTAGAATATATAGAAGATAAAAGAGTTATGGTAATTACAAACAATGGCAAAATCTTAGGTATGAATTTATCACCTAATGTAGAAATAATACTTACAGGTGGTGAGGTATATGGAAGAAAACAGTCTATGGTTGGTGATATAGCCACTCAGATAATTTCTAAAATAACTGCAACCAAATGTTTTATAGGAGTTAGTGGTATAAATGCTAATACGGGAATTAGTACATCTGTTCTGCAGGAAACCACAGTAAATATGAAGATGCTAGAAAATTGTAATGGACCAACTTTCGTCTTAGCAGACAACTCAAAAATAGGAATACATCATAACTTTTCTAGTGGAGATATTTCTAAAGTTAATTATGTAATCACAAATGAAATTGAAGATGATAAGTCTGAACTTGAAAAATTAAAAGAAAAAGGAGTAAAAATAATATTATCATAAAAGAAAATAATAACTTAATTACTCAAAACAGAGAATATCAATAAAAAAAAGAGAGTGTAAACTAGTCTGTGTAAACTACTAAAATGATATAATTAATTATCATATTAAAAGGAGGGTGCACAGACTATGTATTATGCCAAAAAAGAATTGATAAAACAACTTGCAAAAAATCCTAATATAAAGACTGCTGAAGATGCTCAAAATGCTATTAAAAGTTTATTCTGTGGTTTAATTCAACAAATGCTTGAAGCTGAAATGGAAGAATATTTAGGATATTCAAAATATGATTATACAAATAAAAATACTACTAATTCTCGTAATGGGAAAAGTAAGAAAACTGTTAAATCTGATTTAGGGTTATTTGATTTAGATATACCAAAAGATCGTGAGGGTTCTTTCGAACCACAAATCGTAAAGAAACATCAAACTGATATATCTAGATTAGAAAGTTCAGTAATAGTAAATCTATATTTTTTATTAAGTTTTTCAATGTTTATAGCACCAATTATAATTGCTGGAGGAATTTATGCCATAACTAAATTACTTCCTAAAAGTGAAGGTATAATAAACTATGAAGAATTTTAAATGAAAAGAAGTATATATCATAAGTAAGATATATACTTCTTTTCTACTATATATAATAATATGAAATTAATATTAGAATAATCCTAAGACTCTTTTTTTCTTTTTCTTCTTATTTAAATTATTTAGAGTAGACTTTAGTGTTTCAAGTTCTTCAGATAAATTTTTATAGTTTTGTTGTTTTTCTTCTAATTCACTTATTCTTTTAAGATTATTAGTTATAACATTATTGAGAATAGCGATTTGATTATCT
>WNVL01000023.1:0-29024 GCA_034421775.1 Clostridium perfringens
GTTTATTACATCAAATTAAAATAAAATAGTTAAATAAAATATGAAAATATACTTAAGAATTTTAATTAAGAAGTTCTTTCATATATATCTAGAAATCAATATTATGTTAAAATATAGTTTAATAAGATAAATTGTTTTCGGAGAATTTGAGAAAGGAAAAATTATGATACCATATAAAATAGATTATTGCGAAGATAAAATAAAGGAATATAAAAATAAAATAAAAAAGAATAAAAAAGGTGATTTCACTATTAGATATAGTGAGGGGAAAGACTTTGATGGCTATTTATATGAGCATAAACAATTATTGAAAGAAAGCCCTATAGAACTATATGAAGGAGAAAAGCTTTGGATGAGAATTTCGCCACATGAGATTCAAGGTGCTTTTGAAAGTATAAAAAGAGCAAATGGTAAGGTTGGAGTTCTTGGATTAGGTTTAGGATATTTTGTCCAGGAAATAGTTAAAAAAGATGATGTAAAAGAAATAATTGTTTATGAAATGAGTCAGGAGATAATCGATTTATATTTAGAGAGTTTTGGGGAAAATCCTAAGATTAAAATCATAAAAGGTGATGGATTTAAAGCAAAAGGAGAACAATTCGATTTCTTCTATGTTGATATATATGAATATAAGTTAACTACAAAAGTAGTTGAGGATTACGTTAGCTTAACAAAGCTTCATAATATAGAGGAATATAGTTTCTTTGGAGTTGAATCATTTATATTAAGCTGTCCAACAAGTGAAATAATATGGGTTTATGTATTAGAAGAATGGATGGATATGTCAAAAGATTTATTTACAAGATTTAACCATAGTAAATATATAGAATATTTCTCACCTATAGAGGAAAATGAAGTTTTAAGAGTACTTAAAGAATTTGGAAAGGTTTTATAAAAAGTTATTATTAATAATCAAGGCTATGTTTTAATCTAGTTCTAAAAAGCTATCTTAAAATCAACATTCACCTAAAAAGACTCATAATTAATATAAATTTTTATAGATTTAATTTATTTAGAGTATGGATTAAGTTGAAACCTATAATTAATTAAACTAGTAAAATATAATAAAAAGTAGATAGTTTATTTAGTGAGGTTATAAGTATGTTTTATTAAAAATATTAAAAGAACTTCTTGGATGGTATTTAATAAATTAAGTGTTCATAGATTTCTACTTTTAAAAAACATATTATAACCTTTTTGTCTCTAAATTTTAACTTTATAAATTTAAACAGAACATATAATTTAATATAACTTATATATTTTAGATTAAGTTTTTGTTTTTATTGGATTAATAGAAAGAAAAATATTTAATTTTGCATAATATAGATTTAATTATTTAGGAGATAGATTCTTGAAAATAGTAAATATACATAAATAATTCATAATATTTTAGTAGAGTTAAAAAAATCTATGATATGTCAAAAAAATCTATAATTTATCTTTTGAAAACCTATACAAAAAATGATATAATTAGTGCATAATAGAATTATAAAATATTTAAGAAGAGGTGAGTTTAATATGGCACATAAAAAAGTCGCAAAAATAATAGCAACTGCTATAGTAGTAAATAACCTCTCTAGTAGCGTAGTTTTAGGTAAAGAAGTTAATTTAACAGAAAAAAATAAAGATAATGCAGTAATAAATCAAAGTATAAATGACAATAAAAAATATAGTGATATTTTTAGAATAGAAAAAACCGTTGGAGATACAGAAAGCTTCTTAAAAATAATAAATGATGGGAACTTAGAAGAAATAAAACTGTCGAAAGATATTGATCTAAGCAATTTGATTTCAGGTGGAATAGATATAATGACTTCAAATATTGTAATAGATGGACAAGGGCACAGTTTCTATGTTCCTAAATTAGCTAAAAATCTTAATAGAGATTTTTTTACACTACAGGGAGATAGAATAGTATTAAAAAATCTAAATATAGTATGTAAGGACGAAAATGAAGGAGATAATAGTAAGAATAATCTTATTACTATTTCAGGAGATAATATAACGTTAGAAAAAGTTTTTATAAAATCTAACTTTAATAGAGCAGTTAATATTTTAGATGGAAAAGATATTAATATAAATAATTGTAGAATAGAAAATAATCAAGAGAATGGAAATGGATTAAAAGTTGAAAATGGTCAAGTAAATTTAAATAATTTTAACTTGAAAAATAAAAGTGGAATTGGTCTTGATGTTTTAGGAAAAAATGCAGATATAAATTTAATAGGAGATATTAAAATAAATTCTCCAATTGAAATAAGAGGTCAATTTAGAGATGGTGGAAAAATAAATTGTGATAATAATCAATTGGTTCATGAAAAAAGAGTATTTGGATATACTTATTATGATGTTGCAAAAGAAACAGAACTAGTTAGAAATAAAGAAGAGTTTTTAGAGGTAATAGATAATAATATAGTTAAAAATATAAAATTAATGAATAATATTGATTTAAGAGGACATGAATCAGAATATTATAAGGTCTTTGAAAAAGAATTAAAAATTGATAAAAATAATTATCACATAATAATGTAAAAGATAAAGGTATCTAAACGGAGTCAAATCTCAGCGTTTAGATACCTTTTTATAATATAATATATAACTTGATGTTAAAAAGTGTTAATTAGTAAGATTAACTAGTAATTTTAAATCAATCAAAAAATTTGCAACGTTAATATTATATTACTTAACAACTATATTTACAAGTCTACCTTTTATAACTATTACTTTAATAACTGTTTTTCCTTCAGTTGCAGCCATTATTTTTTCATCAGCTAAAGCAGCAGTTTTAATTCCTTCTTCATCTAAATCAGAAGAAACCATTATTTTGTTTTTGATTTTTCCGTTAACTTGGATAGCTATTTCAACCTCATCTTTAACTAAAGCTTTAGGATCAAATTTTGGCCATGCTTCATTGAAGATTGAATATGAATTTCCAAGTAAGCTCCATTGTTCTTCACTAAAATGAGGTGCAAATGGTGCTAATAATCTTAAATAATCAGAAACAACTTCTTTTAAGAAATCAAGATTCATTTCTTTTTCTTGAGTGTATTTAGATAAAGCATTTATGAATTCCATCATTCTAGCTATAGCAGTGTTAAACTGAAGTTTATCTGTATCATCCGTAACAGATTTTATAGTGTTATGTCTCCAGAAGTTAAGCTCTTTTTCAGCTTTATCTATTGTAGTTTTATTATTTTCACCTTTAGCTATAGCATCTCTAGCAGTATCTATGATTCTTTCAATTCTTTCAACAAATCTGTTTACAGACTTGATTCCGTCATCACTCCAAGCTCCACCTTCAGTATAAGCGAAACCAAACATTAGGTACATTCTGAATACGTCAGCACCATATTCTTGGATATAATCATCAGGAGAGATTGTATTTCCTTTTGATTTACTCATTTTTAATCCATCTGGTCCTAGGATTAATCCTTGGTGAGTTAATGAAGTAAATGGTTCATCAAAGTTTAGGTATCCCATATCTCTTAATGCTTTAGTTATAAATCTTGCATAAAGAAGGTGCATACAAGCATGCTCAGGTCCACCAACATATTTATCAACAGGTAAAATCTTGTTGATTAGCTCAGGGTTAAATGGAGCCTCTGCATTTTTATTATCAGGATATCTTAAATAGTACCATGATGAACATACGAAAGTATCTAAAGTATCAGTTTCTCTCTTAGCTGGTTTTCCACAGTGAGGACAAGTTGTGTTAACAAATGACTCACTCTTAGCTAGCGGAGATTTTCCGTCTGGAGCGAACTCAACATCATATGGTAATTCAACTGGTAATTGACTTTCAGGTACAGGAACTATACCACACTCTTCACAGTAAACTACAGGAATTGGAGCTCCCCAGTATCTTTGTCTTGAAACTAACCAGTCTCTTAATCTGAAGTTAACTTTCTTTTCTCCAAGACCCATTGAAGCTAGTTTTTCAACTATTTTTTCTTTAGCTTCAGCTGTAGTTAATCCATCGAATTCTCCTGAATTAACTAATACACCATGCTCACAGAATGGAAGTTCAGTTTCACTACCATCTTTAGCTTCTATAACTCTATTTATTGGAAGATTAAACTTCTCAGCGAAAGCAAAGTCTCTTTCATCATGAGCAGGAACAGCCATAACAGCACCAGTTCCATAAGTAGCTAAAACATAGTCTCCAACCCATATAGGAACTTCATTACCTGTTAGTGGGTGAATGGCATATGCACCAGTGAATACACCAGTTTTTTCTCTTGAAATAGATTGTCTTTCTATATCAGATTGTTTTTTAGCTTCTTCTTTGTAGTTTTCAACAGCTTCTCTTTGTTCATCTGAAACTATTTGGTCTACTAATGGATTTTCAGGAGCTAAAACAACATAGCTAACTCCACATAAAGTATCAACTCTTGTTGTGAATACATCGAAGTTTAAATCGCTATTCTTAACTTTAAAGTTAACTTGAGAGCCTGTAGATCTTCCAATCCAGTGCTTTTGCATAGCAACTGTTTTTTCAGGCCAATCTAAACCATCTAATTTATCTAATAATTCATCAGCATAATCAGTTATTTTGAAGAACCATTGAGTAAGGTCTTTCTTAGTAACCTCTGTTCCACATCTTTCACATGCACCATCAACAACTTGCTCGTTAGCAAGAACTGTTTGACATGATGGACACCAGTTTACAGGAGCTTTTTTTCTATAAGCTAATCCTTTTTCATATAATTTTAGGAATAGCCATTGAGTCCATTTATAGTATTCTGGTGAACAAGTTACAACTTCGTTTTCCCAGTTAAACATAGCTCCCATAGCTTTTAATTGTTCTTCCATTTTAGCTATATTTTTTATTGTAGAGTCTTGAGGATGTATTCCTGTCTTTATAGCAAAGTTTTCAGCTGGTAAACCGAAAGCATCAAATCCCATTGGTTGGAATACATTGTATCCTTGCATTCTCTTAAATCTAGCCCATGAATCAACTGGTCCGTAGTTAAACCAGTGACCTGCATGTAATTGGCTACCTGAAGGATATGAGAACATTTCTAAAACGTAAAGTTTCTCTCCTTCTTTATTTGGATCAAATTTATAAAGGCCTGATTCAGCCCATTTGTCTTGCCATTTCTTATCTATGGCAGTACTGTAGTTACCCATTAACTAATCCTCCTCTAAGTCTATATAATTAATATTATTTGCTAGAATTAAATAAAAACAAATAAAAAAACCTTCCATCTCTTAATATTTAAGAGACGAAAGGATATTCGCGGTACCACTCTTATTAGGAAAATTTCTTTTCCTCACTCGATTTTATAACGGGTTTTTCCCGTATGTGCTTTTTTTCACACATATGCTCATAGGCAAGTTCATATTTTCATACCATTGTGTCACAGCAAACCACAACTCTCTTTAGGCTATGAGATAATATTACTACTCCTAATCAAAGCTTTTAATGATTCAGTTTTTATATATTATATATCAAAAGTTTAAAATAAGTCAATTAAAGTTTCTAATAAATACCTAGGATGAAAAAAATATAATTACAAAAGATAAGTTTGAACAAGTTTCAATAAAAGGATCTGTTTTAAGTGTAATTTTATTTATGTATATATTCAAAACTAACTTAATTATATATACCTAGAAAGCAAAACTAGTTTAAAACAGAAACTAATAAAAATAGAAAGAGGTAATTATTCATGGGAAAAAAATTAAAATCAGCAACAAATAATCAATGGGTATCAACAACCGTTGACCCTAATATGGTTCCTGCAAAGGATAGACAGCCAAAGACTGCAGGAGATAATCAATGGACATCAACTTCTAAAAACCCAATGAAATAGTAAAAGTATGGGCTTAGTTTAGGAAATTATTTTTTCTAAATTAAGTCCATATTTTATTAATAATATTATTAAAAATGGACTTTTAATAAGTAATTAAATGTAAATTTGAAAAATATACTAATTTAAAAGGAAAAATTAAATTAGGATTTTTAAAGGGGGAAGGTATGATAAGTGGATTATTAGGAGGACTACTTGTTGCATGGATTTTAAGTTTATTTGATTTTGATAAGATGGTTATAAATTCTATATATGAAGTTTTTGATATAGAAGTATCAAAAGATCTTTATTATGTTATTTTTGCTTTAATAGGATTAATAAGTTATCTTTTAAAATATTAACATTTTTATATTAGTAAGATAGGGGAGAAATTAAGTGTTAGGTGGATTATTATGGGGGTTATTAATTGCTTGGATATTAAGTATATTTAATTTTGATCATATGTTTATAAATGCGGTATATGAACTTTTGAGATTAAAAATATCAACTGATGTGTATTATGTAGTATTTGCATTATTGGGATTAATATGTGGTAGTATAAATAAAGAGACTTAAATATTACAAAACAAAGGATTAGTTAAGGAGAAACTGTAGGAATGAAAAAATATTTTAGTTTAGGAATTTTAATTCTTTATGGAATAGTTCTAGGTGGGATAGTAGGAGCTGTTAGTTGGCTCTTTTTGTCTGTTGTTAGTTCAGGAATACATTTCATATGGAACGAATTACCTGAAAAGTTTAATTTCCCATACTGGACAATATTAGTATGTAGTATTGGTGGAATTTTAGTAGGATTATGTCAAAAATATTTAGGGGAATATCCAAAGCTTATGCCAGAAGTTATGGCAGAATTTAAAAAAACTAAGAGAGTAAATTACAAAAATGTTCCAAAGGCTTGTGTATCAGCCTTAATTACCTTATTTTTTGGAGCAAGTTTAGGTCCAGAAGCAGCTCTTGTTAATATTATAGGGGGGCTTTCTACTCTAGTTGGAGATTTTTTAAAGTGGACCGTCAAGGATAAAGAGTTAGAAAAATATGATAGCTTAATAACAGAGTTTAGTATGGAAGCTACACTAGGTGTTATATTCCATGCACCATTAATAGGATTAACACCTTTAATAGAAGATGATGATTCTAAAGTAAGAAAGAATATTAAAACAATAATTTATTCAATTACAACAGCTGCTGGATTTGCTGTTTTAATCCTATTATCACAAATTGATAATAGACCATCTTTTATAGTTCATTTTGGAAATTTTAATCTTGGAATGAGTGAAATAATATCAATAATTCCACTAATAATTTGTGGAATTCTAATGGCATTATTATATGGTGGGTATGGAAAAATTTTACATAAGGTTTTTTTACCTTTAAAAAATTATAAAATAATAAGGGCATTGATTGGAGGAATAATTTTGGGAATAGTGGGAACGTGGTTACCATATACACTATTTTCGGGAGAGCATGAAGTAAAAGAGTTAGTTAAAGAATGGAGTAGTTTATCAATAGGAATTCTTATATTAATTAGTTTAGTGAAATTGTTCTTAACAGAGGTTTGCCTATCTACTGGATGGAGAGGTGGACATATATTCCCAGTAGTATTTTCAGGAGTTTCAATGGGATATGCTCTTTCAGCGATATTTTCGATTGACCCAGTTGTCACAGTTACTATAGTTACAACCGCATTTACAAGTGCAGTTTTAAGGAATGCTGTAGTTACTTTACTTTTATTAGTTTTATTTTTCCCAAGCTCCTTAATATGGATTATGTTAATAGCTGCATTTTTATCAGCTTATGTCTTAAAAAGATGGGATTCAAGAGGATATAAAGAAGAGAGTGCTAAAAAAGTTGCCTAAATTTTATAATAAATATTAAATTTAAAAGCTATGTTTTAATTAAAACATAGCTTTAATTTTTTGGTTCTTTAAAATTTAGTTTGAGTTTCTAGTTTCCTTATTAGCTTTTCATATATTGGAATCATATGAGGTTCATTACAATATTCTTTTATTTTATTAAAAGGAATCCACATAACACCACTATTTTCATCTTCCTTAAGAGTAAGTGATTCATCTTCAGAACATTCAATTAAATAAGTAAGATTTAGGTGTAAGTGAGATGATACATATTTACCTCTTTTTATATGACCATTTACAGTTAAAACATCTAGTGCGAATGCCTTTTCTAAAAGTGGCGTAGGATTTTTGATACCGGTTTCTTCTTTTAATTCTTTTAAAGCAACTTGAAGTTGATCTTCATCCCCATCTGAGTGGCCTCCAGTCCATGCCCATGAATTATATATATTATGATGAATCATTAAAAATTTGTTTCTATTTTTATTTACTGCGAAGGCAGAACTAGTTAAATGAGCAATTGTATTATTTCTTGTTAAAATATCAGCAAAATCATTTAAGCATCTTAAGAATAGTTCTTTATCTTTCTTTTCTTGTTCATTAAATGGAATATAATTTTTTATATCTTCAATATAGTTCATCTTAAACACCACCTAGTAATTTGTTGTTTTTATTATATAATAATAATTAACTTTTGGAAAAACACATACTCTTAGGAAAAATGTATATTTTTTTGTTTATATTAACAAAAAGTTATTGAAATTTAAATAAATATTTCCTTTTTTTCTTTTGTAAGATATAATCATATTACTAATGGGAATTAAAGTTAATTTGAATAACTTTTAGTGTTTTATCACCCATTAGGATTAAAAAGTACAAAATTTATATTATCTTTTTATATAAATAAAAAAGATAGAAATACTAATTATTATAGGTAAAGAGTACAAAAGAAATAAGTAAGGAGATGATTTTAATGGAAAAAAACATAGAAATTAACAATGGTATAATTTCAACTTGTAAAGAGGAATATTCAAATACTATGGCTTTAGTAAAAAAAAAGTTAGAAATATATTTGGATGAGCCAAAAGTTTTTTCACATGAGTATGTTTTAGGTACACCAGGATTCAAAGAAAATTTAAGAGATAATATACAAAGAGCTTCTGCAATAATTTTTGATTTTGTAGCAGTTTATAAGAGATATGAAGAAAATGAAGATATAAAACATATTTTAGAAAAGGCAAGAAATGTTTATGCAATATTAGGAGAAGCATCAATAAACATTAATAGTGATGTTTTAGAAGCATTAAGAAGAATTTCAACAATAGAATTTGAATAGTTAAAGAAAGGTTAGTAACTTTTAAAGTTTACTAGCCTTTTTATTTTTAGTTCTGTCTTAGGTAAATGTTAGTTTTTAATTAGCTATTCAAATCTAGCTAAAAATTAATATTAGTTTAAAGCAGAGCCTTATTTTTATATAAATTTTAAATAATATTATTTTCTATATGAAAAAATATTACTAAAGAAAAATAAAAAATTAACTTAATTAAGTTAAAAAATAATAAATTTATATTATTAAGAAAATAAATGTAATATATTTACAAAAGGATAAGGTTACATTATAATCGAATTTATATTGATAAAATGATAAAAATATTCGTTTTGTGTTTGGGGTTTATTAAATAAAACGGAAAAATATTATGTAATTGTTATCAATGTTTTACATTTATAATAAAAAAGGGGGAGATTTTATGATTAGAAGAAAAGTAAAATCCATGTGTGGATTTACTTTAGCATTAGTTTTAGCTACTAATGTTAGTCCGGTAATTTCTTATGCAACAGTTAAAGAAGAATCAGATAATGGCTCTAAATTTACTAGAGAATATAAATTAGATTCTTCATATCTAAAGAAGGATGATGCTGAGGTTGCTGAGAAGAAAATTATTGATGGAGTTGATACGAAAACTAATGAGGAGATTTCCGTAATAGTTGAATTTGTAAGTCCATCAATAGCAGAGGGAGTTAACAAAGAGAGACAAGCTAATATATTAACTCAAAGCAAAATTGAGAGGGATCATCAAGTATTCCAAGAATTTTTAGATTCTATGCTTGCTAAGTATAAATCAATAGGAAATACATCTATAGAATATTCTTATAAAGAGGTATTTAATGGAGTTAGTTTAAGAATACCAGGCTCAGAAGTTAAAAATCTACTTAACTGTTCGGTTGTTAAAAGAATACATCCAGATGTTGAGGTTCAAGTAGATTTACCTGAGGATGTGGAAACAAATAGTGAAGGAATAACCAATAGACCAGAAGGAAAAATGGCAGATAGTGTTCCTCATATTGGAGTAGATGATTTACACAAAGAGAATGTAACAGGAAAAGGAGTTAAGGTTGGTGTTTTAGATACAGGAATAGATTATAATCATCCAGACTTAACTAATGTTTATAAAGGATTTAGATCAGAGCAACGAGATTCGAATTCACAAAATATAGATGATGTTATTGGATGGGATTTCGTAAGTGGAGATGCGGATCCAATGGAAACAACTTATAAGGATTGGCAAGAGAGTGGAGAACCAGAGTTTGATTCAAGAGGAAATGCTTATTATACAGCTCATGGAACTCATGTATCAGGAACAATAGCTGGAACAGCTGATAATACAGAAAATAAGATGGCTGTTAAAGGGATTGCACCAGATGTAGAACTTTACGGGTATAGGGTTTTAGGAAAGTATGGTTCAGGAGCTACTTCAGGTATAATAGCTGCTGTAGAAAAGTCTGTTAAGGATGGAATGGATGTAATAAATATGTCCTTAGGAAGTTCAAATGGGACACCATTTGACCCTCTTGTAACGGCAGTTAATAATGCTACCTTAGCTGGAGTCGTAACTGTAATATCAAATGGTAACTCAGGACCTAATCCTGTTACAGTAGGATCGCCAGGAACGGCTCAATTACCAATAGCTGTTGGAGCCTCAACAACACCTTTAATCGTAGCAGACTATGAGTTAGAAGTTGGAGAAGGTATAAAATTAACAACAGCTAATCAAGTTATAACAGATTTTTCAAAGTCTATAGAAGGTTCTCATGGGAAAGAGTATGAGGCAATTTATTGTAATCTAGGTTATGTAGAAGACTTTGAGGGAAAAGATTTAACTGGAAAAGTAGCTTTAGTTGATAGAGGAGATATAACTTTTGTTGAGAAGGCTACAAATGCAAAGAAGGCAGGAGCAGAGTACGTAATTATAATGAATAATACAACTGCTAATGAGATACCTAATCAAGGAGAAAGTAAAGCTGCTAATGCTATAGCGGTAAATCAAGCTGAGGGAGAAATAATAAAATCTAATTTATCTAGTGAAGGAACAATTACCTTAACATTAAATAAACTTTCAGACAAAGAACTTAAAGGGGATGAAATTACTGAATTTAGCTCAGCTGGGCCAGTTCTTACAACGGATGAAATAAGGCCTGATATTGTGGCTCCAGGAAGTCAAATATTTTCTACAGTTCCAGAGTATATAAATGATAAAAATACAGAAGTAGATGATTATTCAGTGGCTTATGGAAGAATGAGTGGAACTTCAATGGCAGCTCCACACATAGCAGGGGTTGCGGCTCTTATACTTCAAGAGAATCCAGAATATACTCCAATTGATGTTAAAGCTGTAATGATGAATACATCAGAAAATCTAAATCAATTTAGAGGAGATGAGTATAGTGTTCATCAACAAGGGGCAGGAAGAATTAATGCTTATGAAGCTGTTCATGATGATACTCATATAACTGCTGAAAATATAGTTTATGATGGAGTTGATAATAGAGAACTTATTAATGAAACCGGATTAATTTTCTTTGGTAAGTATTCTAAAGATGAAGAAAATCAAAGTGATAAATCTAAATCAATTCCTGTAACAATAGAAAATAATTCAGATAGTGAAAAAACTTATACTGTGAGTATTAAATATTCACAAAGTGATAGAGCAAAAGATGCTGTGACAAATGGAGTTACTGTTAATATGGAAGATAGGATTACATTAGGGGTTAATTCTAGTGAAACAGTAGATGCAACTTTAAGTATCCCAGGAAATGCTGAAACTGGAATATATGAAGGATATATAGTGATTGTTGAAGAAGATAGTCAAAAAGATTATCAAATACCATTTTCTGTATCATATAAAAATTCAGGATTTGACCAATTATTTTATCCAAGTATGATGGGAGGATTTGCAGAAGGTCTCACATCTATGACTTCATCAGATCTATTTAATAGAGATGAAACTCAGTTAAATTTATATGCAGATGTAGAAGTTGGATTTCAAATAAATGAATCAGTTTCTAAAATATATGCTTTTGTTAAGGATAAGGATACTGGAAAATATATAGGATATGCTGGTGGAGACATGGATACCTCATGGATACCAATAGGACAACAAGCTATAATAAGTGCTCTTGTGCCAAATGGAAGAGTACAAAAACTTAAAGGTGAAAATATAACTAATGAATATATGTTACTTGAAAATGGTATTTATGAGTTAGAATTAATAGCTGTAAGACCAGACGGAACAACATTTAATGGTTCATTGCCTATGGCTATAATAAATGATGCTAACGAAAATGAAATGACTTTAAATGTTGAACCAGGAGTTACAGAGGTTACAGAAGATATGTATTCAACTAAAACATGGGCTGACGGGAATGACTATGAGGCTTTATGGCTTGAAGGAAATATAAGCAATGGAATAGTTGAGGAACTAAAAACAAAGCATGGGATGGATTACTTAGATCAATCAGAGGTAAATAATCCGTTATTCTCTTATATAACAAAAAGTGGAATGTTTTCTCCTTTAGGCGCTTGGGCTAAAGAAGATGGAGATTTCTTATTAGCTGGTATAGAAAAAGAAGATTTAGCTGAGGGTCCTTTTGTATTAGAAGGAAGATCAATTAATCCAGGTAAGGTTTCTTCTAAATCAGAGCCATATATCTTTATAAATGAAGGAGAAAGTTATTTGGAATTTGATATAGAAAAAGATTATGCTAGGGTAGGAGAAGAATTTAATGCTTCTTTATCAATGAATAATGTTGAAGATATTGCTCAAGGGGACTTTGTACTTTATGACTTCGGAAATGCAGTATATGATATAGTTGATATACAACCTTCAGAGGATTTAAAAGCAGAGTTAGAAAAAAATAATAATACTATTGATATAAATTTTGAAAAAATAGCTTCAGATTATGATACAAAAACTAGCTATAAAATAAACTTTGAGATAAAAGGCGAAAATGTAGTAGGAATATCAGGTGATTTAGATTTATTTGATATAACTTATAAATTATCAGAGTTAAGAGGAATTAATAAAGACTTCTTTATATCTATAGGAGAGTTCAAAAAGAATTCATTCTCATGTAATGATGCTACATTTAAAAATTCTCTTGGAGAAACTGTAGAGGTAGAAAGTAAGACTGTTAAAGACTTTATAGGCTTAGTAGATCCTAATGATACTTTAGTATATGGTTCTATTGGAACAACAGGTTTTGGCTCAGAGGACATAGAAATATATGCTGTAGATAGTGATGGGAATAGATATGAAACTGATAATGAAGATACTTATAGATATGAGAGATTATATTCCTTTAAACTTCCAGTTATAGATGGTGAATATAAAATCATTGCTGAAATGCCAGGACATTTTAATGTTATAGCAGAGATTAAAGGTGGAGGTTATGTAGATGGTGAACTAGTTGGAAAACAAGTTAATTTAGGTACAGATAGCTACTTTGCATCGACATTAAGACCAATAGCTGGGGATGCTAATGAAGATGGTGCTATTGATATGCATGATGTTAATATTGTTATGAATTCTTTAGATAAAGAAGTTCAAAATACTCCAGGAAATGCTCCTGATTTTGATCAAGATGGAACAGTTACTATTGAAGATTTTATTCATCTATTTAATAATTATGGAAAGCAAAATTTCAATAGAGATGATTCTAAAACTCCAGAATTAATTGTTGATGGAAAAGATATAATAGATGTTCTTGAGGAATTAGGATTATTTGAAAATGGAGAAGGATTTGGAATAGAGCTTAATAAGGATATAACAGAATCCTTTGAAGGAGAAAAAGTAACATTCACAGCTAATACAGAATATGATCCAGGATATTATGAGTTCAGATTCTATACCAGAGAAGTTGGAGAGTCAGATTGGACTTTAGCAAGAGAAGAAAGTCAAGATCCTGTATTTGAATGGACTCCAGAAGTTGATGGTAATTATGAGATTAAAGTTAGAGCAATGCATCCAAGTGGACAAGAGATTCAAGATACTATCACTCATGTTGTTAAATCATTAGATAACATAGTTGTATATCCTGTAAATAACTTTAGAGCTACAACTATAAATAAGAAAGATGTAACTGTAGAGTGGGAGGCACCAGAGAACACTGAAGGATTAGCAGGTTATATTCTTTATAAAGATGGTAAAAAAGTTGGAGAAGTAGATGCAGATGAGGCTAGTTATACATTTAAGGGATTAAATAGACACACAATTTACAACTTCAAAATAGCTGCTAAGTATGTTAATGATGAATTATCAACTAAAGAATCATTAACACTTAGAACAGCAAGATAAAAAAGATTTAAAGACCTATTAAAGTGTAAAAGAGAATTATATTATTTAGGACTTAGATATTTATACTAAGATTTAAATTTGATTATTTATCTAAGTCCCTAAAACTTAAAATTTCTTTAATTTTAGAAGATTTAAGTGTATTTAGGGGCTAAGATTTATGATTACTTAAATTATATTAAATCTTAGCTATATTGTCTTAAGATTTAATATAATTTATTATGTTTACAACTTTATAAGGTCTTTTTTTATAGGCTTTGTTTTAGGCGAATGTTGATTTCATCCATTGTTATATAAATCAAGGTTAGCAAGTTCTATTTTTAACAAGGATTAATTAAAATTGTAGACTTTAATTATTAAAAAGGTTGCTAATAGAGAGTATAAAAAATATAATCAAGGTAAGTATTAATTAATAATAAAGAGAGTTAGTATTACTAATCTTTTAGAAAATAAGGAATCTCTTTAAATATATAAGAATAAATTTAGTAAAAAAATTATTACAAAAAAACTTAATTTTTAAATAGAAATAGGGGGCTGGTTTAGTGTCAGTTAAAGAGTCAGTATTAAAGATTCTAGAAGAGAATAGAGAAACTAGCATATCAGGAGAGGAGCTAGCTAAATATTTATCAGTTTCTCGTGCTGCGGTATGGAAAGCTATAAATGCTTTAAGGGGAGAAGGATATAATATTACGGCTGTAACTAATAGAGGATATCAATTAACTAAGGATAATGATTTACTGTCAGCAGAAGGAATAAAGATCTTTTTAAACCCAAAATATAATGAAAATTATATAAGAGTATATAAAACTATAGATTCAACTAATCAAGAGGCTAAAAAAATTTTAATGGATGATGATATACCTCATGGAACAGTTTTACTTTCAGAAGAACAAACAGCAGGAAGAGGAAGATTTCAAAGAAAGTTTTTCTCACCATCTAATAAGGGAATATATATGAGTGTTATTTTAAGACCTAATATAGAACTTTCGAAGGCTATACATATAACAACTTCTGCAGCAGTATCAGTTTGCAGAGCAATAGAAAATCTAACAAATAAGAGGCCAAAGATAAAGTGGGTTAATGATATATTCCTAGATGAAAAAAAGATTTGTGGGATATTAACAGAGGCAACTGGGAATTTTGAAAGTGGAAGAGTTGAAAATGTTGTTGTTGGAATAGGAATAAATTTTAAAACCAAGGAAGATGATTTTCCAGATGACATTAAAGACGTTGCAGGATCTATATTTGAGGGAGAGGAGCCTAATATTACAAGAAATCAGTTAGTTGCTGAAATTTTAAATGAACTTCTTTATATGTGTGATAATTTAGAGGATAAAAGTATAATGCAAGAGTATAAGGTTTTATCTTTTGTCTTAGGAAAAAAAGTAAGTTTCTTAAAGAATAATAAGCTAAATAAGGCAAAAGCAGTTGATATTAGTGATGAGGGTGCTTTAGTTGTTCAGTATGAAAATGGTGATTTAGATTATTTGAATTCAGGAGAAATATCAATTAAGACTTGTAAAAAGCAGATATAATTATAATCTAAAATTATATTAAGTTCTAGCATAAAAAGCATTTTGATTATAAGAGTATTAGATGTATTAAATTTTAATATGCATCTAATACTCTTTATTTTTATTTATAACATTTTAGAATACAATGTTAACGAAGAAAAATGATTTCTAAATAAGTATAAATAAATAGTATTTGGTTATTGATGGTTTATAAGAAAATTATTAATCATTTTTAGGACAGTCTTTATATGTTATAATGGGATATCATTTAACATATGAAGGGGGACTAGGTATGCCTTTTACACTGGCACATCCAGCAGCTGTGCTTTGCTTGAAAAATAAAAGATTTAATTTTACAGCTTTAGTTTTAGGGAGTATGGCACCCGATTTTTTATACTTTTTGAATTTTAGACCATATGGCAATTTAGGACATGAGATTTTAGGTTTTTTTATATTAAATTTACCCCTGTGTATTTTATTAGCTTATGTTTTTCATAATTTTATAAAGAGTCCTTTAATAAGTCATTTACCAAGACCTTTTGATGGTTGGTATGGATATTTAAGAACAGAACAATTTGGTTTACATTCTTGGAGAGAGGGGCTTGTTTTTATATATTCAGCTTTATTAGGAATGGTAACTCATATAATATGGGATGCTTTTACTCATAAAACAGGTTTTTTTGTTGAACATATTTCTTTTCTTCAAAAAAAGGTGTTAACTCTAGGAGGGTATAATATTTATGGATATAGTTTATTACAACATGGAAGCACTTTAGTTGGAATAATTATAGTTTTATGGTTTCTTTATAAAATTAGAGATAATAGAAATAGAATTTTATGGGGGCATAAAAGGTTTAATGATAAATTAATTTATCATTTAATAGTAGTCTGTGCTACTATAATAGTTTTATTTTTAAGTTATTCAGTTTCTAGATATTTTAATATAAGTTATGGAGTAGGTAATTTAGTAGTAGCAATTATAAATGGAATTTTTATTGGGATTATTATTGCTACATTTAAAAATTAGATTATATATTATTTGTTATTAAAAAAGTTAAGTAGATGTAAGCAATTTAGTCTATTTAACTTTTGTTATTTTATACAAAAGTTAAACTTTCACCTAAAACATAGTCTTGATTTTAAATTCATAGTAGAGTTCACTTAAAGTTGCATTAAATGGTATAATATAGCTATTAAGTATCAATTGAAAGGAACGAGAGTATGGATAAAATTCTTTTAATACAAAACATATTAGAAGCCTTAGTATTTGTTGTGTCAGCAATTATTTTTGCAGTTATATGTGGAATTATTGATAAAAAATATAAATTATCAAACAAAATTTTTGGAGTTTTTAAAATAAATCCTAAGTTAGAATGGATTGTCCATGTTATTATAGCTCTTATATTAATTATAGTTGTTTATTTTTTAGGAATCTATGTGTTTAAAATACCTGGATTAATAACTATCGGTATAATAGGAGCTATTGCTGGAATTTGTATCTATAACTCAAATAGAAATAGTTTTTAAATTAAATTTTGATTTAAAATATGGAAATTAAATATCATATTAGCAAGTAGAGCTTAGGATTACATATATTGGCAGTTGGCGGATGTTGGTTAGCAAGATAACTGAGTTAAAAATAAAGTTTTTAAAATAAATTTGGTCAATATTTTTAAGAACAGATTAAATAGAGATATATTAGAAGAAATATTATTCAAATCTTTTAATATATCTCTATTTTTTTCTTTTTATAAAAACGAATATTTTTATCGTTAAAAGGTAAAATATCTATTTAAAACTATTTAAAACCGAACGTTAAAGCAATTTTAACTATTGACAATACGTATTTGTAGTGGTAATGTTTAATTAACGAATGATTAGTACTTAATCATAAATAATGTTCGTGTTTTGAATGGGGGATTAAAATGTCTGGTATTAGAATGGTATTTGTAGAAAAAAAGGCTGGTTTTAACGTTGAAAGTCAGATATTACTTAAAGATTTTAAAGATAATTTAAGAGTAGAAGCTTTAGAGGATGTAAGAGTTTTAAATAAATACACACTAGGAAATATGGAAGAAGAGCAGTATATAAGTACTGTAAATACTATTTTGTCAGAGGCGCCAGTAGATAAAGTTTATGAGGAAACTTTTAAAATTGGACAAGATGAAAAAGCTTTTGGTGTTGAATATTTACCAGGACAGTATGATCAAAGAGCTGATTCAGCTTCAGAGTGTATAATGCTTCTTACTGAGGAGGAAAAAGTTCCTGTTAAATCATCAAAAATCATTGTTTTAAAGGGTGATTTAAGTGAGGAAGAAATAAATAGGATAAAAACTTATTATATAAATCCTGTTGATTCAAGAGAGGTTAATCCATTATCAAAAATTTTAGAAGAAAATTTAGAAAAGCCTAAGGAAGTTGAAATTTTAAATGGATTTTTAAATCTTACTGAAGAAGAGCTTAAGGAATTCCATGCGAAGAATTCTTTAGCTATGAGTCTAGAAGATTTAAAAATGATAAGAGATTATTTTAAATCAGAAGACAGAAATCCAACAATAACTGAGATTAAAGTTATTGATACTTATTGGTCAGATCACTGTAGACATACAACTTTTGAAACAATAATAAAGGATGTTGAAATAGAAGAAGGAAAATACTCAGAGCCTATTAAAAAAGCTTATGAGGATTATAAAAATTCAAGAGCTTATGTTTATGAAGATAAGCTAGAAACTAGAGATGTTAAGCTAATGGATTTAGCTACCATAGCAATGAAGGAGTTAAGAAAAAGAGGAAAGCTTGATGACTTAGATGTTTCAGAGGAAATAAATGCTTGTTCTATAAATATAGAAATAGAAACTGAAAATGGGATTGAAGAATATCTTCTAATGTTTAAAAATGAGACACATAATCACCCAACAGAAATAGAACCTTTTGGAGGAGCGGCAACTTGTTTAGGGGGAGCTATAAGGGATCCTCTTTCAGGAAGAAGTTATGTTTACCAAGCTATGAGGGTAACAGGGGCAGCAGATCCAACAGTTAGCATTGAGGAAACTTTAAAGGGAAAGTTACCTCAAAGAAAAATAACTTTAGGAGCTGCACATGGATATAGCTCCTATGGAAACCAAATTGGACTTGCTACAGGTGAAGTATCAGAGATTTATCATCCAAATTATGCTGCTAAGAGAATGGAGGTTGGAGCTGTAATAGCTGCTGTACCAAAAGAGAATGTTATAAGGCTTGAGCCTTCAAAAGGAGATTTAGTAATACTTCTTGGAGGAAGAACAGGAAGAGATGGTATTGGAGGGGCTACTGGTTCTTCAAAGGAACATACAGAGGAGTCAATAAATCAATGTGGAGCAGAGGTTCAAAAGGGAAATGCTCCAACTGAGAGAAAAATACAAAGACTTTTTAGAAACAAAGAAATAGCTCAAATGATAAAAAGATGTAATGACTTTGGCGCTGGTGGAGTATCAGTTGCTATTGGGGAATTATGTAGAGGGATTGATATAGATTTAAATAAGGTTCCTAAGAAATATGAAGGGTTAGATGGAACTGAGCTTGCAATCTCAGAATCACAGGAAAGAATGGCCGTTGTTGTTGCAGCTGAGAATGCAAAGAGATTTATAGAACTTTCAGAAGAAGAAAATCTAGAATCTACAATTGTGGCAGAGGTTACAGATACAGATAGATTGAGAATGCTGTGGAAAGACAAAACAATTGTTGATATAAAAAGAACCTTTTTAGATACAAATGGAGCAAAACAAGAAATTTCTTTAAAAGTAAAATCACCAAGTGTTTATCCATATGAAGTTAAGGAATCAAATGTTAAAGAAAAATGGATTGAATCACTAGGAAATTTAAATGTTTGTAGCCAAAAAGGTTTAATTGAAAGATTTGATTCAACTATAGGTGGTGGAACAGTGCTTATGCCTTTAGGTGGAAAGTATCAATTAACACCAGCTGAAGGGATGGCTGCTAAAATTCCTGTATTAGGTGGAGAAAGTAAAGATGCATCCCTAATGACATATGGATTTAACCCTTACTTAGGAGTTTGGAGTCCATTCCATATGGCTTTCTATTCAGTTATTGAATCTGTAACTAAGATAGCTGCCATGGGAGGAGATTATAGAAAGGTTAGATTAACTTTCCAAGAGTATTTTGAGAAGTTATTAAAGGATAAAGAAAAATGGGGCAAGCCTTTCTCAGCTTTACTAGGAGCTTATAAAGCTCAAATGGATTTAGGATTACCTGCAATCGGCGGAAAGGATTCAATGTCAGGAAGTTTTGGAGACTTAAATGTTCCACCAACTTTAGTTTCGTTCGCAGTAGGTCTTGAAAAAGCTTCAAGAGTGATTTCACCTGAGTTTAAGACTGTAGGATCAAATTTAGTTATTATGAAAGGTGAAAAGCTAGAAGATGGAACTTTAGAAATGGAGGAATTTAAGAAGAATTTAGAAAAACTTTATGACTTAATAGGAGAAGGAAAAGTGATTTCGGCTTATTCTCTTAAATTTGGAGGAGTTTCAGAAGGAATTACTAAGATGGCTTTAGGAAATAGAATTGGGGCAGAGTTAAATAACATTTCTCAAGATGAGCTTTTTGGATTTAATTATGGAAGTTTAATCTTAGAGGTTAAAGAAGGGGTTAACCTTGAAGAGGAACTTAAAGGAACTAAGTATAAAGTTATAGGAAACACAATAGAGGCTGAATTTATAAAGTGCGAAGAATATGACTTTGAAGTTTCATTAAGAGAATTAGAAAAGTGTTATGAAGAAAAACTTGAGGATGTATTTAAATCTAAAACAGAAAATGAAGAGGAATGTGTTTTAGAGTTAATAAGCAATTATGAAAATGGGGCAGATAATTTAGAAAATGGACAAATGCATATAAAAGAAGAAAAACTTAAATCAAAAATAACAATAGTAGAAAAACCAAGAGTTATTATTCCAGTGTTCCCAGGAACTAACTGTGAATATGACTGTAGAAGAGCCTTTGAAAAAGAGGGAGCAGAGGTTCACGAGGTTGTTATTAGAAATTTAAATAAAGAAGCTTTAATTGATTCAATAGACATGCTTAAAAAAGAAATTGATGAGGCTCAAATAATTATGTTACCAGGTGGATTCTCAGCTGGAGATGAACCAGACGGATCAGCGAAATTCATTGCAACAATATTTAGAAATCCTAAAATAAAGGATGCAGTTATGAGATTTCTAAATGAAAGAGATGGATTAATATTAGGTATTTGTAATGGCTTCCAAGCCTTAATCAAGTTAGGACTTCTTCCATACGGAGAAATCTGTGATATTGAAGGAGATATGGCAACATTGACTTATAACAATATAAATAGACATATGTCATCTATGGTTAGAACTAAAATTACTTCTAAGAAATCTCCTTGGTTTAATGAGGTTTCACTTGGAGAAATTCATAATATTCCAATATCTCATGGAGAAGGAAGATTTGTTGCACCAGAAAGTTTATTAAAGGAGTTAGCAGAAAATAATCAAATAGCTACTCAGTATGTGGATTTAGAAGGCAAGGCAACAATGAATATGCCATATAATCCAAATGGTTCAAGCTTAGCAATAGAAGGCATAACAAGCAGAGATGGAAGAATATTAGGTAAAATGGGGCATTCAGAAAGAATAGGAGAAGATCTTTATAAAAACATAATTGGAGATTTTGATCAAAAGCTATTCAAATCAGGAGTAGATTATTTTAAGAAATAACTAAGTTAAGTCTGAAAGTCTAGCTGAAAAATAAAACTTATCAAAACTTAATAAGTATAGGGAGGAAATTTTAATGAAAGTAGCAATATTTTTCGGAAGTAAGTCAGATATAGATGTTATGAAGGGAGCTGCAAATGCTCTTAAAGAGTTTGGGGTTGAGTATAATGCTTATGTTTTATCAGCCCATAGAGTTCCAGAAAAACTTCTTGAAACTTTAGAAAAGATTGAAAAAGAGGGTTGTGAAGTAATTATAGCAGGAGCAGGATTGGCTGCTCACCTTCCAGGTGTTATAGCTTCTCATACTATACTTCCTGTAATAGGAGTTCCAGTAAGAGCGGCATTAGAAGGAATAGATGCATTATTATCAATAGTTCAAATGCCAAAATCAATTCCAGTAGCAACTGTAGGAATAAATAATAGTTATAATGCAGGAATGTTAGCAGTTCAAATGCTTTCATTAAAATATCCAGAACTAAGAGAAAAGTTAGTTCAATTCAGAATTGATATGAAACACAAATTTATAGAAGAAAATGGAGAAGGAGTGGAGTTATAATGGTTAATCAATTAGAAATGTTATATGAAGGAAAAGCTAAAAAGATATATGCAACAGATAAAGAGGATATGGTAATTGTTCATTACAAGGATGATGCTACCGCTTTTAATGGAGAAAAGAAAGCAGAGATTGAGAATAAGGGAATATTAAATAATGAAATCACAAGTCTTATTTTTGAGATGTTAAATAAAGAGGGAGTAAAAACTCATTTTGTAGAAAAGCTTAATGAAAGAGATCAATTATGTAAGAAGGTTGAGATTGTTCCTTTAGAAGTAATAGTTAGAAATGTTGCAGCAGGAAGCATGGCTAAGAGATTAGGTCTTGAAGAAGGGTATGAATTAAAAACTACAGTTTTTGAACTATCATATAAAGATGATTCTTTAGGAGATCCATTAATAAATGATTATCACGCAGTAGGAATTGGAGCTACAACTTTTGAGGAATTAAATAAAATCTATGAAATAACTGCTAAAGTAAATGATATTTTAAAGGAAGCATTTAAAAAGCAAAATATAAACTTAATAGATTTTAAATTAGAGTTTGGAAGATGTGATGGAGAAATATTATTAGCAGATGAAATTTCACCAGATACTTGTAGATTTTGGGATGCTACAACTGGAGAAAAAATGGATAAAGATAGATTTAGAAGAGATATGGGAAATGTTATTAACGGATATAGAGAAGTATTAAGTAGATTAAGAGGTTAAGAAGTAAGAGTATAAGAGGAGTAGAGGCTATGACAAATCCAAATTTTCATATTATGGACCCACAGAATGATAAATTCAAAGATGAATGCGGAGTTTTTGGAGTTTTCGCAAATAAACCAATAGATGTTGCTTCTATAAATTATTATGGTCTTTATGCCCTTCAGCATAGAGGACAAGAGAGTGCTGGTATCGCTGTAGCAAATGGAGAAGATATACAGGTTCATAAAGGGTTAGGGGTTTTAACAGAAGCCTTTGAACCTTGTGATTTAGAGAGATTAAGAGAGGCTAATGGTCATATATCAATAGGACATGTTAGATATTCAACAGCTGGAGCTAAGACAGTTGAAAATGCACAACCTCTAGTTAGTAATACTAAACTTGGGCCTATATCTACTGCTCATAATGGAAACTTAGTAAATGCAGATGTAATAAGAAGTCTTTTAGAAGATAGTGGACAAGTATTCCATACAAGCGTTGACTCTGAAGTACTTATAAGTTTGATTGCTAAAAGAGCTAATAATAATGGAATTGAGAGAGCTGTTATAGATGCTATCTCGGCAGTAAAGGGTTCTTTCGCTATGGTAATAATGACAAAAAATAAGCTTATAGGAATAAGGGACCCTCATGGAATAAGACCTTTATGCCTAGGAAAGTTTGAAGAAGGGTATATATTAACTTCAGAAAGTTGTGCATTAGATACAATTGGAGCAGAGTTTGTGAGAGATATAAAACCAGGAGAAATAGTGGTTATTGATGAGAATGGTATTAAGAGTTATAGATATTCAGAAAACACTGTTTGCCAAACTTGTGCCTTTGAATATATATACTTTGCAAGACCTGATTCAGTTATAGATGGTTTAGATGTTCAAACTACAAGGGTTAAACAGGGAGAAATTTTATTTAAGGAACATCCAATAGAAGCTGATATTGTGGTGGCAGTTCCAGACTCAGGAATACCAGCAGCTATGGGGTATGCAAAGGCATCAGGAATTCCTTATGATGTAGGATTTGTGAAAAATAGATATGTAGGAAGAACTTTCATATCACCGTCACAAGAAATTAGAGAGAGAGCTGTGGCTGTAAAGCTTAATCCATTAAAGGTTAATGTGAATGGTAAGAGAGTTGTTTTAATAGATGATTCTATTGTGAGAGGAACAACTTCAAAACACTTGATTGAATCTTTAAGAAGAGCAGGTGCCAAAGAAGTTCACTTTTTAGTTGCATCACCAATGGTTAAATATCCATGTTATTTTGGAATTGATACACCATATAGAAGTCAATTAATTGGATCAAATAGAAGTGTGGAAGAGATTAGAGATATGATAGGTTGTGATTCTCTAGGATATTTAAGTTTAGAAGGCATGTACGAAAGCTTCGAAGGAAGAAGAAATTTCTGTGTGGGATGTTTTAATGGAGTGTATCCAGTAGCAGCACCTATGGAAGCTTTAGAGGATAATCTTGAAAGGGTGGAGAATTAGATGTTAACTTACAAAGAAGCAGGAGTAAATATTGAAGAAGGATATAGATCAGTAAAGCTTATAAAGGAGTATGCACAGAAGACGATGAGCGAGTATGTGTTAAATGGACTAGGCTCCTTTGCTGGTATGGTTGAACTTCCAGAGGGATATAAAAAGCCAGTCTTAGTCTCAGGAACAGATGGAGTTGGAACAAAGCTTGATATTGCTTGTAAAAAAAGAAAGTTTGATACTGTTGGAATAGACTGTGTTGCAATGTGTGTTAATGATATTTTATGTCATGGAGCTAAACCTTTATTCTTCTTAGATTATATAGCTTGTGGAAAGCTTGAGGCAGAGGTTTCTTCTGATTTAGTAAAGGGAGTAGCTGAAGGGTGTATTCAATCTAACTGTTCTTTAATTGGAGGAGAAACTGCTGAAATGCCAGGTATGTATAAAAAAGGAGACTATGACATTGCTGGTTTTGCAGTGGGTATAGTAGATAAGGATAAAATCATAAATGGTAAGGGTATAAAATCTGGTGACAAGCTTATAGGAATTGCTTCCTCAGGAGTTCATTCAAATGGGTATTCTCTTATAAGAAAGGTTTTTGAAAACCTAGATCAAGATTTTAATGGAAAAGCTGTGTGGGAAGAACTTTTAACTCCTACAAAAATATATGTTGAACCTGTATTAAATCTTTTAGAAAAGTTTAATATTAAGGGAATGGCTCATGTAACAGGAGGAGGATTCTATGAAAATCTTCCAAGAATGTTAAATGGAGAAGGACTTAGTATAGTAATAAATAAAGAAAGTTATGAGGTTCCAGATATATTTAAAAAGGTTATGGAGCTTGGAGTTGGTGAAGAAGAGATGTATAACACTTTTAATATGGGAATAGGCTTTGTTTTATGTGTTGATGAAACAGATGTTGAATGCGTTTTAAAAGAACTTTCAGAAAATGGAGAAAAAGCCTTTGAAATTGGATATATAAAGGCTGGAGGTGAAGGCGTTTGTATAAAATAGCCGTATTAGCTTCTGGCAGTGGATCTAATCTTCAGTCAATTTTAGATAATATAGAGAATGGAAATATAAATGGTGAAGTTTCCTTAGTAATTGGTAGTAAGGAAGGTATTTATGCTTTAGAAAGAGCTAAAAAACATGGTATAAAAACTTCTGTTGTTTCTAAAAAAGAATTTGGAGATAACACTTCAGATGAGATATTAAGACTTGCTAAGGAAAATAACATTTATTTAATAGTTCTTGCAGGATATCTTTCTATATTAAAAGGAAAACTTCTAGAAGAGTATGGGAATAGGATAATAAATATCCACCCATCTCTTATTCCTTCTTTTTGTGGAAATAAAATGTATGGAATAAATGTACATAAAGCAGCCATAGAAAAGGGAGTTAAATATTCTGGATGTACAGTTCACTTTGTTAATGATGAAGTTGATGGAGGAGCTATAATTGGTCAAGAAATAGTAGAAGTTGAATTTGAGGACACAGCAGAGAGTCTTCAAAAAAAGGTGTTAGAAAAAGAACATATATTGTTACCTAAAATTATTAAGTACTTATGCGAAGAAAAAATAGAAATTCATAATGGAAGAGTAAAAATATTAAACTAGGGAGGTCTTTTCATGAAAAAGAGAGCTTTAATAAGTGTTTTTGATAAAGATGGAGTTTTAGAACTTGCAAAATTTTTAAGAGATAGAGATGTTGAAATAATTTCTAGTGGTGGAACTTATAGGTACTTAAAAGAAAATAATATAGAGGTTAAAGAAATAAGTGAAATAACAGACTTCCCAGAGATGTTAGATGGAAGAGTAAAGACTCTACATCCTTTAGTTCATGCTGGAATATTAGCTATAAGAGATAATGAAGAGCACATGAAAACTTTAGAAGAGAGAAAAATAAATACAGTAGATTATGTAGTTGTTAATTTATATCCTTTCTTTGAAAAAGTTAGAGAAGATTTAAGTTTTGAAGAAAAGGTTGAGTTTATTGATATCGGTGGACCAACAATGTTAAGAGCAGCGGCTAAGAACTTTAAAGATGTTGTAGTTCTTTCAGATAAAAAGGATTATGAAAAAGTAATAAATGAGCTTAAGGAAAATAATGGAGTTTCATTTAAACTAAGAAAAACTCTTGCAGGAAAAGTATTTAACTTAATGAGTGCTTATGATGCTGCAATTTCTAACTTCTTGTTAGAGGGAGAAGAGGAATACCAAGAATATCTATCAGTTTCATATAAAAAGATACAAGATCTTAGATATGGAGAAAATCCTCATCAAGGAGCTGCCTACTATAGTTCAACAGAGTTTGATGGTGCTATGAATAGCTTTGAAATTTTAAATGGAAAAGCTTTATCTTATAACAATATAAAAGATTTAGATATAGCTTGGAAAGTTGCTTGTGAATTTGAAGAACCAGCTTGTTGTGCATTAAAACATAATACACCTTGTGGAGTAGCTGTTGGAGAAAATTCTAAGGAAATTTATATGAAAGCTTATGATGCAGATCCAATTTCAATATTTGGTGGAATAGTTGCTATAAATAGAAAAATAGATAAGGCTACAGCAGAAGAAATGGTTAAAATCTTCTTAGAGGTTGTGGCTGCACCGGATTTTGATGAGGAGGCTTTAGAGATTTTAAGAACTAAGAAAAATTTAAGAGTTATAAAATGTACTAATACACCACAAGCTAAAAACTATATGGTGACAGTAGATGGTGGAATATTAGTTCAAGAAGAAGATAGTAAGTTATTAGAAGATTTAAATGTGGTGACTAAAAAACAACCAACAGAGGAAGAATTAAGAGATATGATTTTTGGAATGAAGGTTGTTAAATATGTAAAATCTAATGCTATAGTAGTTGTAAAAGATGGAGTTGCTACTGGTATTGGTGGTGGACAAGTTAATAGAATTTGGGCTACTAAAGAAGCTTTAGAAAGAGGAAAAGGTGGAGCTGTCTTAGCTTCAGATGCTTTCTTCCCATTTAGAGATTGTGTTGATGAGGCTGCTAAAAATGGAATAAAGGCAATAATTCAACCAGGCGGATCTATTAGAGATGGAGAGTCAATAGAAGCTTGTGATGAACATGGAATAAGCATGGTATTTACAGGAATTAGACATTTTAAACATTAGGAGGGTTTATGAAGATACTTTTAATTGGATCAGGTGGAAGAGAACATGCTTTAGCATGGAAGTTAGGAAAAAGTTCTAGAGTAGATAAGATTTATGTTGCTCCTGGTAACGGTGGTACTGCTAAGGATGATAAGTGTGAAAATATAGACATTACAAGTATAGATGAACTTTTAAAGTTTGCTAAGGAAAATAAAGTAGATTTAACAGTTGTTGGGCCAGAGGAACCACTTATTAATGGCATAGTTGATACATTTAAAGAAGCCGGTTTAAAAATATTTGGACCTGATAAGGCAGGAGCTATGCTTGAAGGTAGCAAGAGCTTTTCAAAGGACTTTATGAAAAAATATGGCGTAAAAACAGCTGATTATGAAGTGTTTTATGATTATGAAGAAGCTAAAAGTTATCTAGAAGAATGTAAATATCCAAGAGTTATAAAAGCAGATGGATTGGCAGCGGGTAAAGGGGTTGTAATCTGTGAAAGTAAGGAAGAGGCAATAGATACATTAAACTTATTTATGATAGATGATGTATTTAATGGAGCTGGAAAGAAAATAGTTGTAGAGGAGTTTCTAAAAGGGGTAGAGGCTTCAATACTTTCAGTAACAGACGGAAAAGTAATATTACCATTCCTATCAGCTAAGGACCACAAACAAATATTTGATGGTAATAAAGGTAAAAATACAGGGGGAATGGGAGTTGTTTGCCCTAATAAGTATGTTACCGAAGATGTTTTAGATGATTTTCATAAGAATATATTAGATAAAACCTTAATTGGAATAAGAGAAGAAGGATTTGACTTTAAGGGAGTAATTTTCTTTGGAATAATGATAACAGAAGATGGCCCTAAACTTTTAGAATATAATGTTAGAATGGGTGATCCAGAAACTCAAAGTGTTTTATCTTTAATGGAAAGTGATTTATTAGAAATAATAGAAAATGCTTTAGATGAAAAATTAGATCAAACTGAGGTTAAGTGGCATGATGGATATTGTGTAAATGTTGTTCTTGCTTCAAAAGGATATCCAGAAGCTTATGAAAAAGGTTATGAAATAGGAATTGATGAAAGTATTAAAGGAGAGTATTTTATAGCAGGAGCAAAAATTCAAGGAGATTCTTTAATAACAAGTGGTGGAAGAGTATTATCAGTTGTTGGGAAAGGAGAAACTTTAGAGAAAGCAAAGGAAAATGCATATAAAAATATAGCTAAAATTAATTTTGATGGCATGTATTTTAGAACTGATATAGGTATAGCAAAATAAGTCTTTTACATTAATAACATATATAGTTTTTGTATATTAAATTATAATATTTTTATATAAATTAATTAAATGGGAAAAGAATTTTTAGATTTTAAATAAGAAATAAAATTTACAAATTGAATAATAGATAGTTGAATTTAAAAAGGCTTTATTAGAAAAAATATTAGATATAGTTAAACAATCTAACAGCAGTGAAATTAGTTTGTTTTATCTATATCTAATAAAAATACTCTAATAGAGCTTTTGTGTTTGGACTCATTATTAGTTTTATCAAAAATAAAAAAACTCTTAAACTTAGTTTAAGAGTTTTGGTGCCGAAGACCGGAATCGAACCGGTACGGTGTGTTAGCACCGCAGGATTTTAAGTCCTGTGCGT
>WNVL01000024.1:0-26696 GCA_034421775.1 Clostridium perfringens
TAGAGAAACGTATCGCACCCTCCAATTGATAATTTCCGTATGCTAAGTGTTGTGGAGTTATTATTTCTCCATTCTTATCAGTTGTTAAAGTAGTTGTTTTATGAGGAATTATTCCTACAAAGTTTGTAAATTCTACAAGCTTATTAGTATCATTATTTCTGATTTGGAATTTAACTTCTTCTAGTGGTTTACTGTCTTTAGAGTCAACTTTAACAACCCTTAACTTAGCTTGGATAGGAGCGTTTTTAACGTATTTAACATAAACTTTATTATCTTCATTTATGTTAATTGTGTATTCCTTATCACTAGCCCAATATCCTTCTGGAGTTTCATCTTCAATGAATTTGTACACTCCATATCTAAGATCCTTAGTAAATGCAAATCCATTTTCATCAGTTTTAACTTTATCTACAATAGTTCCTGGTTCTATACCATTAACATTAACTGCAACAACTTTAAAACCTGCATTAGCAACTGGTTTTTCTTCGTTTTCGCTGTCAACTTTAACTATTTGAATGCGACCTTTCATAACTTTGTTAGTAAAGTCATAAGAATAAACTTTATCATCTTCAGTTATGTTTATGTCTATAGTTTTATCGCTTAATTTATATCCTTCTGGAGCTTGTAGCTCTTTACCAATATAGTGACCATAATCTAGATACTTACTTGTTGCAGCTCCCTTTTCGTCAGTTGTTAATCTATCAACTTCATTGCCTGCATCATCATAAATACCAAGTACAGCACCTTTTAAGCTAAGTTCTGGCATTTCTTCATCGATTTTGTGTATTGAAACTCTACCCTTAATTTTTCTATTAGCATGAGTAATTTCTACAGTCTGCATATGCTCTGTAATAGTAACTGGATATTCTTTTCCGTTAAGTACATACTTATTCGGAGCTTTAGTTTCCCTTACTATATAATCTCTAAATGGATGTAAGCCACTTGTAGCTTTTCCATCTCCCCCAGTAACCATACTTTCAACTACTTGGCCAGTAGTTTTATCTACAATGTCAAATTCAGCTCCTTCAAGTGGCTCTCCTGTTTCTTCATCTACTTTAAGAACTTGTATTCTACCTTTAATTTGAGTATCAGTCATTTCAGCTATAGCTACTTTGTTAGGTTTTACAGTAACATTAACTGGATTAGCAATTAAATATCCTAAAGGAGCTGCTACTTCTTCAATTGTATATTCTCCTGGCTTAACATCATTAAATACTGCTTTACCATTTTCTGATATAGCTTCAGCTATTTGATTACCGCCTTTGTCCTTTAAAACAAATTTAGCACCAGTTAAAAGACTTCCATCATCACCTTTTTTAATAAGTTCTATAGCTCCATTTATACCAGTCCAAGATACTTCTATACCATCTCTTTCCATTGCATTAGTATCTAAATCTGCTACAGCCATATCTTGAGTACCACTTACTGGAGTAACATAACTTAACATAGCAGGTATATCAACTCTAGCTTTTACGTTAACTTTTAAATTTCCAGTCTCAGCATCTATAGGGATATATACTCTAAAACTTTCATTAGCTTTATATCCTGAAGTTTTAACATTCCCCTCCATGTCTTTTACTATAATGTCTTTTTCTAACTCTGGATTACTTGTATCTTTAATTCTTACAGTAGCATTATCAAAGCTATAATCTGACTTTATCTTTATAGGCTCAGAAACAAAGTAATCTCCTTCTTGAGTAGCCACTATATTATTAGGTGTAACTTCAAAAAACACAGGCATCTCTCTAGATTTTGCCTTTTCTACTAAGAAATTTATTGCTGGCATAAACTTAGATGCAGGTTCAATACCATCTTGTAATCTAGTTCTATCAATCCCTCTATTTATTCCTGCTTCTCTTTCATACGCCCATATTGCTAATTGAGTAGAATATCTATATTGATCTTTTGTTAATCCAAACTGACTACCATCCTTAGCGGGATATCCCCAATATATTATAGTTTCTAATCCTGGATCATTAGGCATCTGTTCTGTATAATCTTGTCCTGTGGGACTCTCAGCTCCAACATTTAAGCAATAACACGCTGTTAAATCATTTGTATAGTATCTATCATGCCCTATAGGCTTCACTCGGCCATCAATAAGACTATGATAATTCAAATATGCTTTCTCTGCAGTAGAATTTATTTCTACTGCAAAAACCTTAATATTAGTTAAAATAAAAGTGAAAACTAAGGTTATAGCAGTAATCAGCTGAAATCTTTTTTTCTTTCTCATATTTTCTAAATTCCTCCTTAAAACAAAAATAATCTATATAAAAAGAGCATTGCTTAATTGCAATACTCTTGAACATTCTAAATTAATCCAACACTTATACCTAAAGCTAGATTTAATTCTTCTACTTCTGAACAACTTAATTTCCCTATTTTTTCTCTTATCTGATATCTAGAAATAGTTGCAATCTGCTCTAATAAAATAGTAGATGGCTTTTCTAAACATTCTTTTTGAATTTTAGTATGTACTGGCATCTTTCTTTTAGGTTGAGATGTTACAGAAGTTACTACAAAAGTTTCTCCATACCTATTTCCAATGTCATTTTGAATTACAACAACTGGTCTAATGCCACCCTGTACAGAACCAATTTTGGTTTTTACATCTCCTAAGTCTGCATAAAAAATATCACCTCTATAAACTTCCCCTTTATAAAAGTCTTTTTTTATATTTCTCATATACTCTCCCTCCTAAAAAACTGTACTAAAAAAGACCTAGAGTAAACTCTAGATCTTTATATATTAAAATTAGTAATCAAATCCTATAACAAAGTAATAGCCTCCATCAGCACTCTTATATACCGCACAAGCCCCCTCTGTTAAATCTGCTTCTGTTATATTTTCATTATGTTTTGGAGAATTTTTAAATTGTTGTAAAATATCAGCTGCAGTCAAATTTTTAGCTGAATTATGCCCTACAACTTGGCCACCTTCTGGATAATCTTTATGATAACTTCTATCTCCTTTTTTAGCCATTTCTTCACAATGACTCTTAGTCCATCCTGCATATTTTCCACTCCATTTTAAAGGATTAAGACCTAAAGATTGTCTATATGCATTATAGTTACTCCAAAGTTGTTGAGTCATAGCATCCATGTATTGAACAGTTGCCACTGGTTTTTCCTCTGGTTTTGGTTGTTCCTGTGGCTTCTCTTCTGGTTGCGGTTTTTCTACAGGTTTTGATTCTTCTGGTTTTGGAGAAGGTTGTAGAGTTTCTTGAGGTTTTGATTCTTCCGGCTTCTCTTGTGGTTTACTTTCAGTTTGATTATTAGAACTTGGTTCTTTATTAGGTTTTACGATTGTAATAGTTCCTTCGCTAGTAGACTCTTGACCCTTTATACTCTCCACTTTTTCAACCTTTCCAGTTTTATCATTTTTTATTGTAATACTGCTTCCAGACTCCTTTTTATCTGAGATTACTTTTTGAACATCATCCCCTTTAGAGCTATCAGCAATAACATTACCTTCTTTATCTTTTACTATTGTGTTTCCATCTTCGGTTTGTTCTACTTCAATATCTTTTTGATTACTAGAATTCAAATCTTCTTTTTCTTCCATAGTTACATCTTCATTGTCTGCAACTTTATTTTCCTCTAGCTTTTTCTCTTCATCTATTTTAGGATCTTCTTTCTTCTCAGCTAAAGCTATATTGTTAGTATCATTATTTGCATAATACTTACTTATTGCATATCCACCTACACCAGCAATCGCTATTCCTAAAGCAACTGCAACTCCTATAGTTTCTTTTTTATGTACTTTCACAAATTCTATTATTGCCTTAATTCTCTTGTTCATTTTAATTCTCTCCCTTGAAATAATATTTTTTAAATATATCTCGCATATGTACCAAGTTATCTAAAACTTTTTCTTAAAACTAAAATGTTTGGGAACATCGAAAGGAACTACACATCCAATTTCTTCTTCTTTTTTAACACTAAAATTTCCATGTCCATTGTGTTTGTAAATGGAACTATTAGTCTTAACAAAGTTTCTATCACTCATATATCTTTTGCACTCTCTATGAGTAATTTTCCTTATTTCTTCATCTTGTAGTTTTTTCAATTCCCTTTTAGCTTTGTTATGTTCCCTTAAATCAGAAAAATTTCTTTGAATACATTTCTTTACGGCTTCTCGATTTGAACCCATTCTAATTGCTATTTCATTAGCTGAAAATCCATCTAAGTAAAGATTTTTAACTTTACTTTTATCAAGCTCTTTCTTTCCTCTCAAATCATCAACTCCCTAAAAATGTCCTAAAAGAGTATTAAAAAAGGGCGTAGTTCGACTCCTTTTTAAAGTGGGGACAAAACTTAAATTTAATTTATTTAGTTGTTTAATACTATAGCTCTATAAATTTCTTCCATACTTGTATCGTATATTCTAGATAATTTATAGACTTCACTTGCACTAGGATTTTTTACTTTCCCATTTTCTAATTTGTGAATAAAACGTGCTTCTTTACCAATTAAGCTAGCAACTTCTCGTTGAGAAAGCACTTTATTCTTTCTTAGAAAGCTTAACTTGTTTTCCATTTTTATCACCTTTATCCATATTTTCATTTAATTTACCTATATATTATCACGCCCACTCATCAATGTCAATATAGATATCAATTCATATTTATAAAAAGATTCTTTTGCATTTCTAAAATAAGATTTTATTAGATTATTACTTCTAAAATTGCTAAAACTATATTGAAAGGAGGTTTATACATGATTGAAATTGAACTACACAACTTAGCTTTAAACATAAAAGAATTTCGTAAAAAAAATAAACTTTCTCAAGCTGAACTTGCTGAAAAACTAGGTGTAGCAAGAACTACTATTGGTTATTATGAAAGAGCCGAAGTAGAACCAAACATATATACATTAATCCAATTATCTAAGTTAATGAATTGTTCTATCGACTCTCTACTAGGATTAAATCATTCAAGAGAAACCACAAATGATTTAAATAATTCAGACCTTTCAAAAAAAATCTTTATACTAAATAAACTAATAGAAAAAAATAATCAAAGTTTTAAAGAACTAGAATCTTCTAAATTACGTACTGAAAGAATGTTTAATGAGCTAAAAAGAACTCGTAATAGAGCCGAAAATGATATTAAACTATTTCAGGAATTATCTAAAGAATTTACTAATACTTTAGATAAAGAACATGAAACTAATTTATCTGACGCTCTTGAGTATCAAGATATAAATTATAATTTTTCAACTACTGAAAAATTATAATTTATATCAAGTAATCTTAAAGACTTAATAAGTAATTTAAATTTCATTCCAATAGATGTAGTTGGTGAAGTTTCTTGCGGAACCCCATCATATGCATTTAATTAAATTAGTAAATCAATTGCTTTACCTAGCAATTACAAGGATTGTTTCGCCTTAAGAGTAAAAGGGAACAGTATGAATAAATTATTCAAGGACAATGAATTAATTATTTGCTGCAGAAATAAAACTCCTATTGATGGCGATATAGTAATAGCTTCTTTAAGTGAAAATAATGAAGCTACTTGTAAAAAAATACATAAGAAAAAAGATAAATTAGAACTACACCCATGTAGTACACTTCCATATGAAATACAATATTATGATAAAAATAGTGATATTAATATAATCGGAGTAGTTTTAGGATCTTTAAATGATATTCTTGACTTAGAAAATATCGATATTGAAGATCTGGAAGAAAAACTAAATACTATTTAAATCATAAAATTTAATATTAAGTTATATACTCAAGGATTTATATTTTATATAGAGCAATAAATATCATTGCTCTATATAAAAAGATTTTATTTTATTGATAATAACCAAAACAAACGATTGTTCTCACAAACATGCGAACTCATGTTCTCATTGTATCAAATTATCTATAAAAAAAATATGGTAATTCCCATTTTTTAATAAACTGGAAATTTTTCAGTTTATTTGTAACCTATTTTTCAACAATAAATTCTATTAATTGTTAAATTATTAATTAAAGCATAGATTTTCTTCTAGGTATTTCCAGTAATCCTTTGAATAATTTCTTTCTGTAAAGTTTGGTAGAACTCTGTTGTTCTCATTGCTCTTGATATATTTTCTATAATTTAAATAATATGTATTTATAGTGTTCTCAATGACTGTATTGATATAACTCTCTAAAAATTTAACAGTTATATTTCTATAGTTTTCACTTAATTTTGTTAAAACCTTATTCTTAATCCAAGAACTCTTAACTCTTGCAACTTTAAGTAACTCTTTAACTTTATTTCTAACATCAACAAGACTTGTACATTTTTCATACATGTCTGCATTAAATTTTTTTGAGTTACTATTAGAATCTATATCTATATTATTATTCCTAATATACCTAGGAGTAGCTTGATTACCATCTATCCTTGTTGTATCAGGTATTGTAATGTTTTCATTATTGGGTAATTTATTGGGTAATGGCAGAAAATAACAATTCCTTTTCTTTACATTTTCAATAATAAGTAAACCCAAATCTTTTAATTTATTTACTATATTTTTTATTTGTTTTAAGCTTATATTTCTTAATTCTGGTCTTTTCTTTTTGTTTTTATTTACCCAATCATTATAATCTTTATGGATTTTAGAAAATGAGATGCTCCAAGATCCATTATTTAATAAAATACCTTTTCTGATAAATCTTAAGATACTTTGAGCTTTTCTTCTAGACTCTTTATATTCGATTTGATTTAAGACATGAAAATCTCTTTCTTCGAGATTAAACATTTTCTCTTGTTCTAACTGTTCTTTAGTTAATAAGTGTATATATGCCATAAAAATAACTCCTTTCATCTAGGAAAGTACACTAAATCCTAAATAGAAAGAAGTTAAAATTTGCTAATATTACATTTCTATTAAAAAGTCAATAGATATCATTGACTTTTTTCAATAGCTTTGATATCATAAAGCTATGAAAAGTGAATATTTCAAATAGAACTTTGTTCTATTTAGGATTTAGGTTCATCCATTAAGTTTACTTACTTTGGCGAGTTGGCAAAACTTAATGGATTTTTCCTTTTCCGTACTATTTAATTTAATTGAGTTAATAATACCATGTTAAAAATAATTTTTCAAGAGAGTAAAATTATAGAAAATTTTACTCTCTTTTTTATTAAGTAAAAATAATTAATCAAAAGAATATATATACTAAGTATATACATTAATAATTCATTACATATTACCACTGTATATACTGAATATATATATCTTCATTTTGTATATATTCAGTATATATAAAATGAAGATATTTTAAGAAAATAATAGTATTTCAAAGAAAAAAATAGTATATATTTAGTATATACATTTTGAAAGTTTGCTTTTAGTATATATCTAGTATATACTATTTTATGAAGATAATTAATTTTGAAAGGAGCATTAAAATGCTAAAATTAGGAATAGATTTAGGTAATGGTTATACAAAATTTAAAGAAACTAGATTTGCTAGTAAAACTAAAGTAGGAAGATTAGCAAGTTTAGCTGGACTAGGGGAAAAACCAAAAGATATACATGAAGTAGGATATAAAGGGACTACATATATTGTTGGAGATGGAGAAGTATTTACTTCACCAGACAGATATTTTGGGTTAGACTATGAAATATGTTTGTTAACAGCTATTGGGCTTAGCAGTAAAGAGATAATTATAGATGCTATTATTTGTGTAGGACTACCAATAATATATTTTATGAGTGAAACTAAAGTTTTATTAGAAAAAAAATTAAATGAACTTACTGAAAAAGATAGTATAAAAATAACTATAAATGGACAAGATAAAATTATTAAAATAAACAATGCACGTGTTTTTGCAGAAGGAGCATATGTGTTAGATTGTATGGATACAGATAATATAATAACTATAGATTTAGGAGCTGGTACAGTAAATATAACTCAATGGGATAATTTAATACCAATATCTTATGATACTATAACAAAGAGTTTTAATAAGTTATATAGAGATATAGCGAATCATATTAAAAATACTGGGAGGGGAGTAGTTACACCAGCTTATATTGAATCTCACTTTGGAGAAGATAACATAATAATAGATGGTAAAGTTGTTGATATAACAGACACAAAACAAATGATATCTAAATATGTTTCAGCAATAGTATCAAATGTTTATGATATTTGTGATGTTCCACAAGCTAAGAAAATACAAATATTTGGTGGTGGAGCTATTGCAACAGAAGAATATTGGAAAAATGCTTTTGGGAAAGATAGAGAAGGAGTAGCAGTTTTACCTAATAGTCAGTACACTAACTCAGAAATTTATCAGAAAGCAGCAGAAATATTAAAATAATGGCTAGAGAATTAAAACCAATCTCCTTTAATTCAAACACTAAATCAGATAAGGAGATATTAGACTATATTGATGAACTAGGAGTATCATTTGGTTCATATGTAAAATTACTTATTAGAAAAGATATGAGAGCAGAAGTTTCATTAAAAGAGATAAATGATCATAGTGAAATAGCTGAACAATTAAAAGAGTTAGTAAGTGTACTTAAAAATAATAATATAAATATTAATGCTGATAATGTGAAAAACATAGGTAATACAGACGAAATTATAGAAAGTGAAAAAGAAAGAAAACAAAGAATTGCAATGGAAAATTTTATGAATATGGGGGGCAAATAGCCCCCTTATTTTTATCCTAAAAATTAAAATATAATGATTAGAATAAACCTAAAAATCTTTTTTTATTTTTTCTTTTAGTTAAATCACTTAAAGTAGACTTTAGTATTTCAAGTTCTTCAGATAAATTTTTATAGTCTTGTTCTTTTTCTTCTAATTCACTTATTCTTTTAAGATTATTAGTTATAACATTATTGAGAATAGCGATTTGATTATCTTTTAAATCAATTTGATTTTTTAAAACCTCTATAGGATTAAATTTAAAATTTTCTTTTTCTTGTATTTCATTAATAGGAGTATTTTCTTTAGTTTCAATTTTTTCTACATCTAGAGTATTTATAGTTTCATTTTTTTCAATTTCATTAAGTAATCTTTTATTATCAATTTCTTCTTTAAGTAAATTAAATAGTTTATTACTTATTGCTACTTGTCCACCTTTCTTTTGAACTAATGGAGAAAAGCGTTTTTTTCTAAGTAAGTTATATACATCACTTCTACTTATATTTAGTTCGTTTGATACTTCTTGAGCTGTTCTCATTGAAAAATCCCCCTAAAAATAATAAATATTATATTATTTTTATTCTTAAAAATAATGGAAAAACCTTTTTTAAAATGAATATTTTTAAAAATTATTGTTATATTTACAAAATTTAAATATAATTACAATCAAAATATTTTAAGGAGAGTGTTGAGAATGGAATTTTTAATTTTTCTTATTATTACAATTTCTATTTTAGTGATTCCACTAGCAATAGCAATATATGTATTTACTGGACTAGCTCTTTATAAAACAGCTAAACTGGAAGGATATAATAAGAAGTGGTTAGCATGGATACCAGTCATAGATATGTACTTATTATTTAAGTTAGGAAATAAAAATCCTAAGTATGTTTGGTTATCAATTATAAATTTAATGTTATCAATTGTATTTGAAGTGTTTATTGATAATGTTCAAAATTATAGTGGTTTTTTAGATTCAATTTTTGTGATACTATTTATTGGAACAAGTATTTTTATTATTGTTTTAACTATACAGTCCTATTTGTACATAGCCAATAAATATAATATAAATCCTGCATGGTTTATATTAGGAATGTTTATTTCTATTTTTAGTTTAGTAGCATATATTATATGGTTTAATAAATTAAGAAAGTTAGAAAAAGAAAGACCTGATACTGAAGTATTTGAGATAGAAAAATAATTATTTTATAATGGTTACGCTTGATATTCTAGGGGTCATATTCTAACAAATAATAAAAAGAGAAAGTACACAATTGTACTTTCTCTTTTATTGCTAAAATGTATGCAGTAGACATTGGCTATAGAGTAGTATATACATAATCTTATACTTTTTCAATATTTTAAAAGTAAATAATTTATAAATCACACATATGTTATATTACAATATAACATATGTGTGATTTAGCAAAAGAAGAACATCTCTTAATAAAGAGATGTTCTTCTTAGGTGTTAATAGAGTGTATAGTTTGAAACTAAATTAACTAAAGAATACATAATTGATACTGGTTTAATCTATTAACAAAAACTCGAAAATTTCTAAAACATTATGGCAGTAATTTTAACATTTTAGCTCATTCTAACCTATCTACAGATAATTTTCAAGTTTTTTAGAATAATTTATATGTGCCATCATCAGATTTGTAATAGATTTTAGCATAGTTAAGTTCATTAAGTCCTTTAAAAAGGGTAAATTCATCGAATACATCCAGGACTACATCTGGAATATCATAGTCTTTTTCATAATCTGGATCATCTTCATCTACAGCATAATTATCTCTAATTAGTTTTCCGTTATTATGTACTTCAACATTTAGGCCATTCATTATACTATACATACTTAAAGCTCTTGCAAAATCAATTCTAAATAGAAGCTGCATATTTCTATCATCAGTTTCTGCATAGTCCCTTATTAGTCTTGCAGCAACGTCTTGTTCATGAACACATTCGAATATTAAGTCATCAAAAACTAAAACATATTTTCTAGTGGCATTATCTATACTATCAATTTGTTGTATCCATTTCTTATTTACTCTATGATATTCTTTTTCTAAATCACTTTTTGTTCTAATTAAATTCATAAAGTCATCTCCTTTAGATAATCTTTATCACATTATAACTCCATAATACTAGATGTCAACAAATCAACTAATCAACTAATGTTTTTTATTAGTAAAGTAAACTTTTACGGATTAGGATAAATAATTGAAGTTAGTATAAAACGTGTTCATTATTTTACACTAACTCCAATTTAATTAAGATTTATTTTTAATTTATATTTCCTTTAGAAAATTGTAGCGTACCATCTTCTAATTGAGCTAAAACACTTGTAGGAACTACAAGTTGGAATTTACTAAATTTACTATCAGCAACATTTCCTAAGTTAATAGGTGCTATTCCATCAACAGGTTGATTAGTATTAGCATCTATTATTACTGCTGTTTTAGCAAATTGTTTATCTGCAGTTACATCGATATCAAAAGTATCATCTACAATAAAGTTATTAGATGATTTATTGAAATAAGTATTTTAAATTCCTAAAGTAACTTCTTTAATTTGAAGTGGAGCTTTACTTACAACTAAGTCTTGATCTTTAATAGCATCTACACTAATAGTTTTGTCTTCCATTGGTGTTGAAACATTAATATTTGGAATTGTTCCAAGTGTTGCTTCATATTTTTTACCATTTACTTCAGCATTAAGCACTAATTTATAAGAACCATCAGCTAATTTATCTAACATGTCTTTTCTTATTCCTATTTGAAACTTAGTGAACTACTCTCCACTTCTATAAGTGGAGAGTAGTTCACGTCTATAAGTATTATGATATCTATCATTATCAAGGAGCTTAAAGTTTAATATGTTTATGCATACCGTTCTTACTAATTTGCTATATTTTTGAGTAGAACCTATTTGATCTGTATATATTCTACTCCAGTAGTATAGAGTTCTTTGAACCATATTATATTCATCTCTTACTTGGATTTCTATATTTATAAAATTTCCTTTATCTGTTTTGGCCTTAATATCTAATTTACTAAATTTAGCATTAGGATGTTCTTTATCTAAATCGTTATTTAATATTTCTACGTCTTGTATAGGGCTATCGGATTTTTTGATAGCGTTAAGTAAAGAAATTAATGATTCCTTACTTTCTTCAGCTCTAAATAGCTTCTTAAATACAAAGTCTATACTAGGCTTCATTAACATTACAAATAACTCTCCATATGATTATTATTTTACTTATATTCTAGCATATTATATTATTTATTAGTATTTATCTTCTATATATAAAAGTGTTATAGTATAGATACTATCATTAATTATTTTTTTGATTTTAAAATTAAAATATAAAAGGTATCAATGTATATTCATTGATACCTTTTGTGTTTCTTACTATGTTAATGTGTGCATTAGTAAAATTTAATTTATCTAAATTATAACATACATTTAAAATGTTTAATATAATTGATTTTATTTTCAAAAATGTATAATTAAATCATACTCTTAATTTTTTCACAATAAAAGATGTATGTCTAACTAAATTAAATATTACACAAAAAGGAGGTTCAAAAATTTTTGAACCTCCTTTTTGTAATATTTATGTTATTAGTATATATTTATATGCATTATTGATTATATCAAAATATTGAATTAATTGTAATATTATAGTATTATTTATTGTGAAATAAATTTATAATCTCTGTAAACTAAATTAAGAAAACAAAGAAAGACCTAAATATAGGTCTTTCTTTGTTTTCTTTAAAATGTTAAATTGATTAGTATGAATCGCTATATATTATTATATTATATACTATTTTATTGAAATTGTGAACTACTCTCCACTTCTATAATTGGAGAGTAGTTCACTGATTTTCATAAATAACCCTTTACGAAACAATGCAGTTAGAGATAGGATATCTAGTTGAAGTAAGAGTAATAAAAAATTCATATGGAACATACTATTACGTAGGCAAATGGAATGGAAAGACTATAAATATTCAACAATCAAGTGACACTAAACTTCGTTTTGTTAATAGTAGCAGAGATTAAAATCAAGAAGGAAAAAACTCGATTTTTTTTGAGCAAAAAATCTCGTAAAAAGTGTCCGTAAAACTCCCCCTTTTTACAAGTTGATTTTATATAGAAATTTTATGTAAGGTGATATAATTATAATTAATTAATATTAATTTTTATTTATATAGTATTTCAATAAATTAAATTTTGTATTATAATTATATAAATCTAATATCCTATGATTTTGAATACATATTCAAGCAACAAAATAGACAATCGCAATAAAACAAGTTGTTAAATAAAATTAACAACTTGTTTTACTTTTTGAAAAAAAATTGAGATATAATATATATAACTTTTAATAATTTAATACTTATAAAAATTCAATATCACTTTTGCTGTCAAACTTTTGCAGTACATAACAAAAAGAACCATATAAAAATTATATGGTTCTTTTTATTTAACAAAATACTTATAAACTCATTGATTTTAAATATAATTTTTTAAGCTCTGAATTAGAATTAATAATTTCTTCTTGCTGATCATATAAATTTTTATATCTATTTAATGGCATTAACCATTGAATTAAATATATTATTTTTAAGCTTTATTTCACCACATAAGAGCGTCTTTTTGTATTCTAGGTGTTTCTAATGTCTAAGATTGAATTTGAAGTACCTCTACGAGCCTCTAAATCGATTTTAAGATTTTCTAACTCATTAGACAATATATTTTCTATCTCTATTTTATATTCATGTATATTTTTAATATTACCTCTCTCTTTAGTTTTTCCTGTTCCTCTAATAACATTAAAGCCTTTTTCCTGAAGATATTTAGGAGCATTAGTATGTATCTTATTAAGTCTTGCTTGAGTTAACACAGAACGACATTGTAACTTTCCATCTTTTATTGGAACAAAATGAAGGTGCATATGTGGAGTTGTTTCATCCATATGAATTTTAGCTGATACTACATTTTCTTTTCCAAACTCATTGCAAAAATAATTATAAACTTCTCTAAAATATTTTTTAGACTTATTTTCTCCCCATTCTTCAAATTGCTCTTTATTTAAAGTTATTATGTTTGAAATATCTACTACAGAATTTTTTTGTATTCTAGAATTTTCTCTAACTTCTTCAACTCTTTTTTGTACTCCTCGGTATAAATTTAAATTACTTTCTACTAAATCATAATTTAAATAAGTTTTACTTAAATCAATATCTTTATTTCTTATAAAGCCCTTTCGTTCCTGCTCATTTTCTTTTCCCTTAACATCACTCATCTTATTTTTTTGTGCATTCCATGCAAATTCCATATTCTCACCCACTTATATTTTTATTTTGACACATTGAAAACCCATCATTTCCACATATCGTGTAAATTACTGCACACAACATGTGCACCACTGACCATGTTGTGTGCAAGTGATGTGTTAATCATGTACTTTTAATAAAACACTCTCTTTAAGAGTGTAGGCACGTTATACTCTTGTTTCCAAAAGAACGTGCTCTCCGAGGGTATGGCTTCGCCTTTTTTAACGAATATTTATATCTGTTTTGTATCTCTGTTATATCTATAAAATATCCTTGAGATATAAATAGGTACACCCATTTATATCCTACTTACATCCAGTTTATATCCATTTTCTTTAAGGGTTTTACCCTCTGACTTCGTCATTCACCCATAAACTTTTATAAAAGTTTAATCAAAATTTTCTTTGCGTCTCCGACGGCACTCGCCGTTTGGCAGAAGGACTGACGTCCTTTTTTCTCTAGTGTTTTGATTCTTCTCTCAATCAAGAAGGAAATTTCTCGATTTTTTTGAGCAAAAAATCTCGCAAAAAGTGTCCGTAAAACTCCCACTTTTTTCAGAAAAAAATGAGCAGATAAATCTGCTCATTTTTAAAATAAAAAATAATTTTATAGAAAATAATTTTTTAGTACGAAGGAAATATAATTATAATTTATTAATAATAATTTTTGGTTAATAATTTATTTCAATTAATTTAAAATTGTGATACAATAATTGTATTAGGATAATTTCTTATTAGCATAACCTATTAGCGTAATTTTCTACGATTTAATGATTTAATATCAAAACAGTGCTTTAAAACTATCAAACCTTTATCAAATAAAAAACAACCATATAAAAATTATATGGTTGTTTTTTATTTGATAAAATTATAAATTCATTGAATATTTTTTATTTTTATTTTCTTTTTCTACTGGTATTGATTTTAAATATAATTTTTTTAGTTCTGGATTAGAATTAATAATTTCTTCTTGCTGCTCATATAAATTTTTATATCTAGTTAGATCTTTTTTTATTTTCAATTTCTATTTTAAAATTTTCTCTTTCTAACTCTTTAACCTTAAACCAATCATTCATGTGTCTATCTAATTGCTCTTCATACTCTTTTCTTAATTCTTCTTCAATGTCTTTTTTCCTTTTGTTTAATTTATTAATCAAATACTCTTTTTCAGTTAATTTAAATTCCATTGATTTAAGCTTATTTTCAATCTTCTTATCTTTTGATTTTAAATTTTCTTTTAAATCATTATTTTCAATAGTTAAATTTTTAATACTATTAACCATTGAATCAAATATATCATTTTTCAGCTTTATTTCGCCCGTTAACAGCGTCTTTTTATACTATAGATGTCTAGATCTAAAATTGAATTCAAAGTGTCTCTATGAGGCTCTAAATCGATTTTAAGATTTTCTAATTCGTTAGATAATATATTTTCTATCTCTTTTTTATATTCATGTATATTTTTAATATTACCTCTCTCTTTAGTTTTTCCATTTCCTCTAACAACATTAAAACCTTTTTCCTGAAGATATTTAGGGGCATTAGTATGAATTTTATTAAGTCTTGATTGAGTTAATACAGAACAACATTGCAACTTATTATCTCTTATTGGAACAAAATGAAGGTGCATATGTGGAGTTGTTTCATCCATATGAACTTTAGCTGATACTACATTTTCTTTTCCAAACTCATCACAAAAGTAATTATAAACTTCTCTAAAATATTCTTTAGATTTATTTCCCCCCCATTCTTCAAATTGCTCTTTATTTAAAGTTATTATGTTTGAAACATCAACTACAGAATTTTTTTGTATCTTAGAATTTTCTCTAACTTCTTCAACTCTTTTCTTAACTCTTTGATATAAATTTAAGTTACTTTCTACTAAATCATAATTTAAATGAGTTTTACTTAAATCAATATCTTTATTTCTTATAAAGCCCTTTCGTTCCTGCTCATTTTCTTTTCACTTAACATCACTCATCTTATTTTTTTGTGCATTCCATGCAAACTCCATATTCTCACCCACTTACATTTTTATTTTGACACATTAAAAACCCATCATTTCCACATATCGTGTAAACTACTGCACATAACATGTGCACCATTGAACATGTTATGTGCAAGTGATTTGCTAATCATGTGCTTTTTAGAAAACACTCTCTTTAAGAGTGTAGCATGTTATACTCTTTTAAAAAGAGTTCGTGTTCTCCGAAGGTAAATGCTCTGCATTTAAAAGGGCTTTGCCCTCACTTCGTTTCACCCATAAACTTTTATAAAAGTTTAATCAAAATTTTCAATTTGTCTCCGACGGCACTCGCCGTTTAGCAGAAGGACTATCGTCCTTTTTTATTTAGTGTTTTGGTATATAAACCATCAAGGTAGTATAAAAATAAATTGAGCAGCTCTATTCAGAATCTGCTCAATTTATTTTTATCTCCCCCTTGATTTTAATCTGATTTTTAATTTAAAATAAAATTATCTTTTAAAGTATTTCAAAAGTTTTTGTTTTGTTTTTTTATTTATGTTTAATCCAAAAAAAGAGTAATCTAAATTGATTTTTAGATTACTCTTTTTTTATTCAAAATTTTATTTTCAATTTAGTTTTAGTTTATGATAAAATTAAGTTGAAGATCATAAAAATAGTTTAATCTCTACATTATGAATTTCTAAATTTATAATTTCATTACAAAAAAAAATCACTATAAAAACTACTAAAAAAGTTATCTGAGATATAAAAATTTCAGATAACTTTTTTATTTTTAAAATAGCATGGTTGCACAAAAAGTCGCACATGAAATTGCACACTAAGTTGCACATTTTCACTTGATTTCATAGGGAATTTTTACAGGGGACTTTGACTATTTTTAAATTTTCATTGTCCCCTGCAAAGTTCCCCGTAAAGTGCCCTGTAAAATATAAAATTTTAGGGGTAACAAAATAATTTTTTAACTCTCATTTTGTTACCCCTAAATCTTTCTTCAAATCAACTCTTATAAAAATTTTTATAAAAAATAATAGAGCAGATCTATTCAGACCTACTCCATTATTTTTTTATCTCCACCTTGATTTATTTGAAAAAATCAATTTTTAATAAATCCTTAAGTACAAGAACGACAACAAAAGATAATATCAAAAACATCATACATTGTTGCTGACTTATTATCTTAAAATAATAAGTCAATGAAAAAATTACTATTAAATCTAAAATTACTAAAATTAAAAAAAATATATTTTTCATAAAATCAACTTCCTATCAACTTAAATATATCTAAATAACTATTAGAGTTTTCCTTTATTAAGTGTAAATATTCAATAAGTTTATCATTTGAAATAACTTTATTATTTTTTTGGCTAAAATCCAATAATAAAGCTAAATATCCACTAATTAAAGCAGTTGCTTGAGAAGTTCCTGAAGAATATATTAAATTATTATTTAAATCTAATCCAACTATATCCTTACCAGGTGCATTTATAACTGTTAAATTAGGAGCAGTAGAGTTTTTAAGAACCTTTCTATTTTCATCTATAGCACCAACAGATATTACACCATCAACGCTTGCTGGAAACATAAGGTCAACATCACCATAATCACCCGAAGAAGAAACTACTATAATATTTTTACTTATAGCCTCATTTACTAAATCTATAATATCAGAATTAGATTTATAACTTCCTATGCTCATATTAATAATATCAACATCATAATCAATAGCTATTCTTAAAGCTTTTTTTATAGATTCAGGCTTAATTTTCCCATCTGAATCTAAAACCTTAATTGATATTAGTTTTGAGTCAGGAGCTATTCCAATCAAATTATTATTATCCCCTTTTATTATAGATGCCATTATAGTGCCATGACCATTAGTATCATAATATAAAAATAATATATATTAAGAATAACATGTAATTTAAACGTTTTCAAGAAAAAATGTTAATAAATCAATCAATGAAATAGAAGAAGATTTTTTAAAATCTTCTTCTATTTCATTGATTGATTTATTATTTAAACTTTCTTTTTCTTTATAAACTTCTAATTCTCCATTCAAATACATTTTATGAGCATCTTTAAATAGCCCTCCAAATACTAATACTTGTTTTCCTTTAAGTGCTTTATAAAATTCTGAAAATACTTTTCTATTTATCAAATAATCACTATCTTTTGCTGAATACTTTGATAGCTCGTACACTTCTTTATAATTACTCATTTTCGCTTTTCTTACATCTACTTGAGTTATTCTTTCATCTCTCATGGACTTCTTACATAATTCAAGCCATCTTTCTCTTGAGATATAAGTTCTATTTTCAAAATAACTTTTATTAACTGCTATCACTACATGGAAATGTGGATTATAAGTATCATAATTAGGTTCTAAATCTCCTACTTTCAATCCTTTATTTTCATAATACTCTTTTTTCTTTCTCCATAATTTCTTAGTTATATATTTTTCACCTTGATAGGTTACTTCAAGCTTTCTTATGTAGCCTTTAACTATTAATTTAACCTCTTTAAGTTTCACTAATCTTTCAAAAGCCTTATTATATTCTTTTATAGCTTGTTCCAATTCTTCACCTGTTACATTTGGAGTTGTTAAAGTTAAAAATATAAACTCTTTATTTTCTTCAAGTCTTAAATGCTCCATAAGAATACTTATTTCTAAACTATCTTTTAAAGCCATTCTCCAACTGCACATTGAAAACCCATCATTTCCACATATCGTGTAAATTACTGCACACAACATGTGCACCACTGACCATGTTGTGTGCAAGTGATGTGTTAATCATGTGCTTTTAATAAAACACTCTCTTTAAGAGTGTAGCGTGCTCTCCGATGGTAAATGCTCTGTATTTAAAAGTGCTTTGCCCTCACTTCGTTTCACCAATAAACTTTTATAAAAGTTTATTCAAAATTTTTTTAGTGTCTTCGACGGCACTCGCCGTTTGGCAGAAGGACTAACGTCCTTTTTTATCCAGTGTATTATTTATTTTTATACTACCTTGATTTTATTAAACATTAAAAAAGAATAATAACGTAGTTATTGTATTTCTCAAAGAATGTATAATTGTAACAATCAAAAAAGGATGAAAATTCTTTTTTTTATATAAAATATAAGTATATGCTAAAAACATTCCTATAACAAAACTATAAAAAATATAAATAAAACTATAAGTATGAGTTAAAGAAAAAAATATAGATGAAATTATTAAAATAAAAAAATTTTTATGTCTTTTTATTTTAATATTATCAAGAGATTCTATAACCATATATTGAAAAACAAATGTTTCGAAAATTGGAGCTAATAAAGAACCAATAAATAATTTTCCCCAAAATGAGGAATTTATTATAGATTGAGGGCCTCCAACATTAAAGTCATAATTACTAAATAAAAATAAAAAAGGTATAAATACAACATATGTTAATAGTAAAATTAATAATATATATTTTACCACAGACAAGTTCATTAAATAATTATTTATATTGTTAACTATTTTATTATATTCCATTTTGAACCATAAGCTCTTCTTGCAATTTCTTTACTTATCTCACTTGGTTTTTTTGTGCCTTCAACAACATAATCTAATGCTTTTCCGCCTCCATTTATTCCAGCTAAATTGTTATTATTTAATTTTAACATAACTAAAACCTCCTTATAATTTTATGGATATATAAATAATTATACAAAATCTATAAAACGTTTTCGAGAAAGTAATTGGTATAATTACATACCCCAAACTACTTTTTAAATTTATAATAATCTACAACAACAATTTCATCTAAAGAAATCTCATATCTTTTTTCATAATATTTTATTATTTCTATATTCTTTTGAACTCTAATCATAAAAGAATGCAGAAATAATAAATATTTTAAAATATTCATAAACATAAATATTACTCCTAACTACTTATAAATAAGCTTTTAAAAACTTAAAAATTATATCTCATCAATCAAATTGTTATTCAAACTTTCTTTTTCTTCTTTTGTCAATTCTCTTAATTTTGCATTTTTATATTCATTCTTAGTCCAATTATAATAAAGCATATACAAATAATTTATTTCATCTTTTTTCTTGCAGTATCATCACTAACATTAGAACTTAATATCTTAACTATTAGTGTAGGTACCCCTTTGTATCTCTTATCATCAACTCCATATTTATAGCACATAACTGATATATCTGGAATAACTACATCTGTTTTAATATCATCTTTACTTAAAAGTACATAATATGGAGCTAACATAACTATTTTAATTCTATCTTTTTCTATATTCTTTTGCAATTTTATTTGTTACTATACAATAAACATAAATATATAATCTCCCAAACATAGTTTTGATACTTATTCCTAAATAAAGGTAACCTAAATGGAAATTTAATAATAATTTCATATATATGAAGTAGAGTCCGGAAAATGCAGATTTCACACGTTAAGAGCATTTTCTGCGCTTATATCAAGGCATTAAGCCGATTTTATAATTTATTAAATTACTCTTTTTTCAATAGTTCATCTTTGTCTATCTTTTAGGAAGATATAAAGAACATATCAAACTTTTGTTTTAATATGTTCTTTATAAAAATTTTAATATGTATATTTTTTACGTGCTTCTTTTGATTTTTTAGTATAAACATAAGCTAAAGAAGCCGTAGCAACTATTGGAACTAAAATTGTTGCTATTTTTATAAACTTCATAAAAGATCCTCCTTTATTAAATTTAATTAACTAGAATATTACACTTAAAACTTATCATATTCCTATTTTCTAAAATTAACTTATTTATTACTTTTTTTAGTTTAAAAAGTTAAATTTTATAGATTATATAATGTTATATATGATTTGTTGCAAATTTCTTATAAACGTTTTGTTAAAATGATAAAATTAAATTGATAAAAAATTTTTAATTAATAAAAAGAAGACGTATCATATGAAAATAAATATTGTAGGAAGACTTAAATTTATAAAAAATTAAAGTTTTAAATTCTAAGGAGGAAAAATAATGCAAGTTTTAATAGGAACAGGACTTTTATTATTAGTATTAGGTTTATTTACACTATTTAGCTACAAAGCTCCACAAGGAATGAAAGCAATGGGAGCCCTTGCTAGTGCAGCGTGCGCAAGCTTCTTAGTTGAAGCATTTCACTCTTCATTTTTTGGTGATGTATTAAATATAGAGTTTTTAAAGAAAGTTGGTACAGCAAATGGTAATCTAGGTGGAGTTGCAGCTGCAATTCTAGTACCTTTAGCTCTTGGTGTATCACCAGTATATGCAGTATTAATAGGACTATCATGCTCAGGACTTGGAATATTACCTGGATTTATAGCAGGGTATCTAATGTCATTCATTGTTAAATTTTTAGAAAAGAAGCTTCCTGGAGGATTAGATCTAATAGTTATAATAATATTTGCTTCTCCTTTAACTAGACTTATAGGAGATTGTATGACTCCAATAGTTGATTCAACATTACTAAAAATTGGTCAAGTTTTAGTAGCTTCTGCCGATTCTAATCCTATAATAATGGGGATAATTCTTGGTGGTATTATAACAGTTGTTGCAACTGCACCACTTAGCTCAATGGCTTTAACAGCTATGCTTGGTCTTACAGGAGCACCTATGGCAATCGGTGCATTATCAGTATTTGGCTCCTCTTTCTTAAATTTTGTTTTATTTAGTAAAATGAAGTTTGGAAGTAAAAAAGATACTATATCTGTTGCTATAGAGCCTTTAACCCAAGCAGATATAATTACAGCGAATCCTATTCCAATTTATATAACCAATTTTATAGGCGGTGCCTTATGTGGTATTATAATTGTTATAATGGGACTTACAAATATGTCTCCAGGCACAGCTACCCCTATTGCAGGATTTGCAGTAATGTTTGCATATAATCCAGCATTTAAAGTATTATTAACAGCTTTAGGTTGTGTAGTTGTAAGCGCGGGTAGTGGTTACTTAGGATATATGGTATTTAAAAATCATAAAATACGTACAGCAATTGAAATTCGTGAAGGAAATATAATAGAACAAGATTAATAGATAAAACTAAAGCCTAAAGAATGCTCCTTAGGCTTTAGTTTTAACAAATTTTTAATCAGTAACATATTTATTTAAGAGTATTTTTAATTTTTAATATTTCTTTCTCATTTAATTCCGTTGATGAAATTATAACATTTATATCTACATTAGCCATTAAAAGTTTTTTTGCTACTTCTAACTTCTCTTCTAACATTCATTCTAATTTCCCTTTAGCCTCAGCATTTTCTAAAGCATATATTCTATCATATATGGCTTTTTCTCTCATGTTATACTGTTCTCTTTCCTTACTATCCATACTAAGTCTATAGAGTTCAGATTTTGCTAGTTTAATTTCTTCATTACTTAATTCTAGCTGCCTTACAGTATTACTTTCTGGTTCAACTAAGAATTCTAACCATTTTTCTAGGGCATCCATTTCATCAACATTTTCAACATACTCTTTATTACCGATTTCATTAAACTTAGGTAATTCAATGAAATGTATTTCTTGAAGATCTGTAAGCTCTTCATTTGAAGTTATTTCTTTTAGTCTATATGCATTATGATATTTATCATTTTTTAAGTATTTAAAATTTAAGATATTTATACAGACAGTTCTTTCTAACTTGCTATAGTTATCTCTATTTTGTATTTGTTCTGAATACATCTTACTCCAGTAATATAAGGTCCTTTGTATCATGTTATATTCATTCTTTACCTGGATTTCAATATTTATATGTTCCTTGTTGCTAGTTGTAGCCTTTACATCTAATCTACTAAATTTATCTTCTATAAAATCTTTATCTATATCGTTATTTTTGATTTCAACATCTTTTATCGGAGTTGTTGGTTTTATTACTGCATTTAAAAAATTAATTAATATAGGTTTATTTTTTTCAGTACCAAATATCTTTTTAAACACAAAATCTATTTGTGGATTTAGCAATGTTCTATATACCATTTAAAATTACTCCTTTCAATAATTATAATTTAATTATAATATAGTTTTCTCTAAAAGTTCTAATTTAAAATCTATTTTTTAGAAATAGTTCAGCTTTCTTCAGAAAAGGTATATAAGTTACATAGTCTCTATTTTTATTAAAGCCTTTTCTTTCATGATAAGTTGTTATACAAGTCTTGAATATACTATAATCCGGATAATATATCACAAGCTTATAGTCAAGATCTAAATTTAAAAGCCTTCTAATTTTTAATATTCTATCTACATTATTAATAGCACTAGTTCCACCTTTTCTATTCTCTAAACTATCAAAAACATGAATACTTCTATTTAGTTTATCTATGTATACTTTTTAGGACTATCTAATTGCTTTGAAATATTAATAAATAATTTTTATTTGTAATAATCAGTTATTATAAAGTAATTTTTAGCATTTAATTTTAAAATTTTATTAAAAATATTTATTATATTTTAAAAATATTGTATAATAAAATTCCCTATAGTTTATGTGAGGTTTTTACATATATTTAAGTAATTATTTTTCATTTAAAATAAATATCTCCCCTTAGATATTTATTTTAAATGAACAGTTTTATCCATAATCTAAATTATGTATAATTTAATTACTTATTGAATTGCTCCAAGAGCAATATATATTTTTTTCTTAATAGTTATTTAAAGTATTATTTATCGAAAAAGAGTAGAAAAAATTTTTCTACTCTTTTTATTGTGTAATGAAAACCACTCACTATGCGAGTGTGTTCAGAAGATCTTTAGCGATGTAAGAAAAAACCTCCTTTTATTAAAATGGAAAATAGGTTCGCAGCCAATTTTCGTAACAAAAGGAGGTTTTTAATATGGATATAGACAGCTTAGCACATACAAAATGGAATTGTAAATATCATATAGTTTTTGCACCGAAATACAGAAGAAAAAAATATATGAAGAGAAAAAACAAGAAATAGGTAAGATATTAAGGCAGCTTTGTGAATGGAAAGGAGTTAGGATAGTCGAAGCGCACGCTTGCGTAGATCACATATACATGCTTGTTGAAATACCACCTAAAATGAATGTTTCAAGTTTCATTGAGTTTCTAAAAGGTAAAAGTAGTCTTATGATTTTTGAGAAATTTGCAAATTTAAAATATAAATATGGAAATAGACATTTCTGGTGTAGGGGCTTTTACGTTGATACTGTCGGAAAAAATAAGAAGGCAATTGAAGACTATATTAAAAAATCAAGAACAAGAAGATATGATAGCTGATCAAATAAGTTTAAAAGAATATATGGATCCTTTTAATGGTAGCAAGTAAAGAAGTATGCGGCTGGCGGACTAATTTAAGCGTCTTAAGACTCTACGCAGGTAGCTTGCCCTTATAGGGCTAAGGAAATATCACCAGCTAAACTGGTGGATTTTTATTTTAATTAAATTCAAGTTAATATATAATAAATATCAGATAGTTTTCACTCTATTATAAACTATATATTACTCCAAACCAAATAAAAGTAGTTGAAAATTTTTCAACTACTTTTTTCTTGACATTAGCAAAAAAGATTTCAAAATTTGAAGTCTTTAAAGCTTTAATATGCATTGTGCAGAAAAATAACTGGTTAATAATTTTTTTATATTATATCATAAATTTTTACTTATTTTCAATGTTTCAGAAAATTCTTTACAGCCACTTTCACAACGACTTGTAAAATTCCTTTTTAAAATATTATCTTTTGTTATTACATTTCCAGTATTACCAGACTCATCTAAATATGTTTTCATAATAGCCTTATGTACTTGTAATATTTAAAAGTATTTTAATTGTATTATTTAATAGCTTACGTAACAAAATAAAATAATATTTTGCTATAAAAGTTTAGAATAAATTTCATTATAATTTAGTATATACTTCTTTTGTAAATATAGTTTCTTCAACATTATATTAATTTTATTTAATGTTATTTTTAAAATCCAAAAGTAAAACTCTTCAGTTTCTTTCAAATTCTTAATATTGGTTATAATATCTATAAAAACATCATGTGTTAAATCTTCAGCTAACTTCTCATCACTTATAAATTTCAATGATAAGAAAAATATTTTTCTATAGTATTTATTATAAATAATATTAAAATTTTCAAAGTTTTTTTTCTGCATTTGTAATACTATTTCAATTTCTTTCACATTAGTTCTCCATCAATCAATATATATTAAAGTTTTATAAGACTTTTTATATTAGAACTATCTTAATATTATATAAACAAATAACAGTATATTATAATAATTGAAAATTTTCAATATAACTAAAAATTCAACAGGAAGTATTTTTATTTAATTTTTAAAAATAAATGTTATTATAGTAAAAAGCATATTTACATTAGTCATATTACTTCTCCTAATATTTAATGGTTTTAAATATTAGGGGAAGTAATATGCAGTTAAAAGTTCCTAAAAATTTATATTTTAATATATTGAATTTATATCAGATTTAGATTGTTATATCAAAAAAATTAAACCACAAAAGATATCAGTATATAATTAATATCTTTTGTGGTTCATCAAAATACAGAAAACAACTAAAATTTAATAATTTTCTATAATTATATCTTAATTTTAATACTACTTCTATTAAAAACAATTCTAGCTTACATCTGATTTTAGTGTTTCAGCAAACTCTTTGTAGCACTTTTCATAAATTTCCCAACTACTTATTCAATTTATTTTTAAATATTTCATAGATATTTTTCCATAAGTTTGTATTAAATTTAATTTATACTTCTCTCTTTTAATTATATTAAGTAATTCTTTTTCATTTACTTCTTCTTTTATAAGCCATAATTTAGAACCAAAAGCTAAAGCAACGTATGTTTCCTCATCTATTACCATAATAAAATCATTTTCATTTATGTTATATTTATGTATTTCATCTTCAGTGCAAAAAGCCATAGGATGTATTGACTTTGAAATTCTTTCTATTAATACTAACCTTAAAAATTCTAACTTATTCATTTATATTACTCCAACTAACTAATATTTAAAATATATAAAATAATTACAAAAAAATTTATTAATTATAAAAATTTATATATAATGAAATTACCTACTTAATTTAGATATTTTTACTATTAAATAAAGTAAAGTTTGTCTCCACTTTAATAGATTATTAACTAAGTATTTCTTTATAATTTCAAGTAATAGTTTAAATATCTAATCTACATAATAAAAACTTATAATAAAGGAGCAATAGTAATTGCTCCTTTATTATTTCATATAACCAATAATAATGTTTAATCTCATCTTTTCTTATATTCATTGATGTTACTCCAAAAGAAAAACTTCTTCCTTTAATATTTAAATTAACTAATTTAGCTGGTTAAATATTTTCATCCTCTATAAATATATTATTATTTTGTATAATATAATTTTCAATTTCTTTGATTATAAAATTTTCATAGCAAATTTCTTTATTTAGATAATCTACAAGTTAACTAGAACTACTAAATCTCATTAATATCACAACTTTCTAATTTCTTCTTCTGTTAATCCTGTCTTTTGAGCTATTGTTTCTATATCAAGAACATCTAAAAGACTTTTAGCAAGTTTTTTCTTAGCATTTAGTTCTCCTTCTTTCAAGCCTTCTTCCTTACCTTCTTTTCTACCTTCTTCTTTACCTATCTTAACACCTTCTTGTAGTCCTTTTTCTCTTGAGTTTTCTAAGGCAGATATTTCATCATAC
>WNVL01000025.1:0-24299 GCA_034421775.1 Clostridium perfringens
GTATTTATATAAAATAAAAAGGTATAGTCAGCCATAAACCAACTACCCCTAAATTTAATCTCAAAATAATATTAATAAAAATATTGGAATTCTATTGTTTATTTATTGTATATGAAACAATAAATATTTTTCATTTACATTTTATTAACTTTAATATAAAATAAAGAAAATATATTTATTAAAAACATTCATAATTTATATTATTTTTCAATATTATCAAAATAAAAAATATAAGTAAAAATTTTTCTCTGATACAAAATAATATTGAATTAAAATTTATGTTGATAATAAATATAATTTTTCTATTTCCTGAAAGTAAAAAAAAAAGGTTGGATTAATTCCAACCTTTTTCTTGTTTTCTAAATTATTGGATTTGATGAATTTCTGTCACCTTAATTATAACATTTATTTAAAATTCATCATAAAAAACAAGATTTCTATTTTTTTCTCACTTAATTTTTCTAAAAAAACATACATTAACATTAAGATTTAATAACTATTAATTTTTTATTACTTTTTAGGTTCTACAAATAAAAAGTACATACTTTGAATTACAAATATTTGTGCTATTAATGACACTAACAACAAATAAACTTCTATATAAAATAAAACACATAGATTAGACAAAACATTTTGCAAAAAGATAAAAATTATTGCGTATATTAATAATCCAAACAATAAAAATAGACTAAAGAAGTTTCTTAGAATTTGTAATTTATAATAAGTTATAAATTTTCTATTCCTATCAAACCTATTAGTGTACTCTTCTTTTGCTTTATCTATATTGGTATTTGAAGATGTTATTATTATACTTAAAGAGGCTAAACTAAAAGCTCCTAAAATAGCAGTTATATTTATAACTGTAGAATTAAATTCGCTAATAAATTTACTAAAATCATATATTGAAGTATTGCATAAAAAACATATTAAAATAGTTAATATCAAAGGAGCCAAAAACAATTCTAAAACTTCTTTTAATTTTATAGAAAAAAAGAAGTTAGCCAATATGACATATATTTTCATCATAAATATACCTCCTTATTTCAATTTTATTCTTCTTCATCGTCATCTGCAATATATATATTTTCAGATATTAAATTTTCATCATTATTTATAAACATACTTAACTTCTCAAAAATAGCTTCAGAATCTATTAAGCCATTTTCATCTTCTTTTACATCTACATACTCACTTACTTGCATAAATTCAGTATTTAAAGTAAGCCATCTTCCTTCTTTACGACCTTTTAAAAATATCTTTTTAACAGAAATCTTTCTTATATTATTTTCTATATAATCTTTCACTTTACTTTTTGAAAATGAATGCCCTTTTTCAGGCTTATATGTAATTTCAATCACATCTCTACTAATATTTTCTTCAGAAAATATTAAATCTTCATCACCAGTTAACTTTTCTTTTTCAACTTGAACTTGTAATAAAGAAATCTTATCTAAATTAGATATTTCATCTAAAAATTTCTTTGATGGTATAGAATGAATCCTTACACTATATTTTTTTAAATCTTTTAATTTTTTCTCATTATTTTTAAATTCTTTTTCCACCCAAATACTAAATATATTGTTTAAATTTTTTTCAATCATTTTTATATTAACTGAACCTAAAACTTTTTCCCAAACTAATAAAGCTCTATTATTATTGAAAGTTTTTATTAAATAATGTTGTTTTTCTAAATCACCTTGATCTTTTCTTTTTTGAAATTCACTCTTCAACGTATTTTTATTTACTACATTAACTTTTTTATTATACTTTATATAATTTAAAGTTACTTTTCTTAAAATAGAATCATTTTCTACTTCTTTATCTGCTGATTTAGTAAAATAACATATTTTTTTCTTAACATCATCAATTTTTTTAAAATCCATCTTTAACTCCTCAGATGATTCTGTAAATATAACTCCAGCTGCTATTTCTTCAATCGTATTATCTTCAATATCTTCTGAATTTATTTTTTCTTTTGATGTTTCTGTAGCTGTATTTTCTTCATTTGCTATAATGTTATCTAAATCAAAAATAATATTATTATAATAATAATCCAAAAAATTTTCTAATATAAATTCCGATTCTAACACTTTAAAATCTCCACTTTTATCACAATATCTATTTTCTATTAATACTTTATACATTTCTATTTTTCTTTGCAAAAAAATCACCATGCTTCCTTCATAAATATTATAATCTTTTTCATTTTATTACAAATTTATGAAGTGGACAAGCTTTTCATGGCATTAAACTTAACAATTAACAATTTTTTATTATTTTTATATTAATATAAAAATAATAAATTCAATAAAAAAAGAAAAGATTAGCTTTATCTTAATCTAATCTTTTCTTTTTGTTTCTAAATCATTGAGTTTGATAAGTTTCTATCACCCTAATTATAACATTTGTTTGAAACTTCTCAATAAAATTATGAATACTTTCTATGAAAATGAGTATATTAATAATTGGGTTATAGTTAAATGACTTAAGCGTTGATAAAGGTGTTTAAAATCACTTACGCTTTTATACTTATTTAAACTAAAAAAGGAGAGTTAGAAATTAATCTAACTCTCCCTTTTGTGTCTAAAATAAGTAAATTAATGTATAAAATTCACTTTTATTATACCATTTTATTGAATTATTTCAATATATTTTTTTGTAAACCATGCTGTTTTATATCCTTCTCCTGCAAAGTAAGTACATAAAGCATAATTACCTTCTATCTTATGTAGTAGAAGTCTTTCTCCATTTTTAACATATCCCATTCTATCTGAATTTTGAGATGGAGTATATCTAGCATCTAACTCCGTAACTACATTAATTACTTTTGCGTTAGTATCTACAGATAAAACTGATTGTTTTGAATTAACCCATACTTTATTAGACGCTCTATTCATACCATCTTTCCAATAAAGAACTGGTAAATAGATTTTATTATCACACACTTCTGGAAGAATATAAATTCTTTCCCCTGCATATATCTCCCCTAAATCTTCATATATTTCTGATGCTCTATCTCTTGGATCAAGTGCAACCTTTGCTGTTGCATTAGTTTTAAATTTACTTCTATCATAAGTTGGAACAGGTTTAGATTCATGTACTTCATATTCAACATTCTCTATTACTGTTCCTGGTACTTTTCCTCCTGCAACCTTACAAACTCCTTCTGCTATTAATTTACCTATTAAGTCTGCTCCCTTTTCTTTATATATTCTTACATCTTCAGTAGCTTCACAGAAACATACTTCAACTATAACTGCTGGCATTGATGTTTTTCTTAACTCATAAAGTTTAGGATTTACCTTAACACCTCTATTTACAAGTCCAGTTCCTGCTGCGATAGTATTAACTATACTTCTTGCATATTCCTCGGCTTTTCCACCTTCTGCACAAATCCAACAAGCAACTCCTAAAGCTCCATCGTATTGGTCATAACATTTGTCAAAATGAAAACTTAGGAATAATTCTGCTCCAAATCTTTCAGCCTTATTCACTCCTAATATTAAGTCTGTATTAGCATCACAATTCCCTGGTGTTACATCTAATACATCATGTCCTGCAGCTTTAGTATATTTATATGCAGCTGCTAAAACTTTTCTATCCTCTACTGTTTCATTTATTAAACCTACTGCTCCTGTAGCTTGAAAATTATGTCCGCCTCTTTCTGATATTTTCATATTTAATCATCCTTTCATTATTTTTTATATAATTAAAGGCAATAAAAAAGAAACTCTTTAAAGTTTCCTAATTCATTGCCTTATTTTTTAGTTTTTAACTTCATTATTTGATATATCGTTCTTATTTTTCTCTATATCGTCTTTATTTTCTATACTTTCGTTCTTGTTTTCTATATTATCATTCTTTTTATTTGTATTTAATACTTCTAATTTTTCTGAAATTATACTTGGTAATGTTACTCCACATTCTCCTAGGTTTTCTATTATACTTCCAGCTTCTTTATATGCAAATAATGCTACTGTAAGCCCTATTAAAGTAAATTTCAATCCTAAGAACATATCTAACATTAACACAAAGGCTATAGCCATTAATTCAGCTATCCACCTTATTATTCCCTCTCTCATTTTTCTACTTCTATAGTTTTTATTCTTATATGCTTTTAGTATCCCAAGGATCATATCTATTGTTTTAATACCTAAATAAAATACTAATAACCAACTTATTGCTTCTGGTATAAATTTAAACATTTTTTCTCCTACTCTCTTATTTCTTCGTTTGTTTTTTCACTATTCATTAGATTATTTAACTCTATAAATTGTTGTGCAGTTAAATCTCCTATCATCTTAAAAAGAATTAAATTCTCTTTCATTTCCTCCTTGTTATAGTTTCCTGATTCAATTTGAAATTTACATAATTCGTATGCCATTTTGCATCTTCCTTTCTTTTTTAATTTTTATTTTAAATTATTTTTTATCGTTTTTAATGCTATATATCTTTTAGTAGCTAATAATACAGATACTAAGAAATCATATCTATCAAAAAGCTCATTTATAGCTTTAGCATTACTTTGAACTATACTAGCTATATTACTAGGTACTTTAAAATCTAAAAGTCCTGGTAGACTATTTTCTATCTTGAAATAAGTTTTATCTGAATAAGTATCTAAATCTATATCTATACAATTTTCAACTATCTCTACATTAGGATTAAGTGCTTGATATACTATTGTTGTTTTATTAGCTTTTAACCACTTTTTAAATCCTTCTACATTTCTATCATTATAAGCAAGGCTATTTTCCCACTTTATTCTTATACCTAGATATTCTTTTCCATCTAATACAAATGTTCTAATTCCACTATATTCAGTATTTAAAATAGGATCTAGCGAATAAAGAAAATTGTTACACATAATCTTACTATCTGATTTCATTATTCCGTCTAAACAATCTGTATAGAACAAAAGAGTTTTCTTATTGTATTCATATTTACCTATCATTTGCCAATTTTCATCACCTGTAAATGTGTACTCTGGAGTAATTCTATCAACTTTAACTTGTCCTTCATCTTCATACAAAATATCGCATACATCTTCGTTAAATCCTCTTAAAGGTTCTTTAATAAAAATAATCCTTCGTTCTTCTTTTGTATTATCTTCGTTATGACTTATTATAGTTATTTTGTATTTGTCTCCTTCTTTTTCTTCTTCCCCAAAAGATTTCATACCAGTAAAATAATTCGGTGGATTAAATGGAGGATTAGCAACATTTCTATTAAGCATTATTATGTCTTGTATTGTAGCAACTACACCTATAAAGTTTTTATCGTCATTGTTATCTCTACCTTGTACTGCAAAAGAAATATACTGTAAGTTTTTTTTAGTAGTATCTATATACTTATCAGTAAAGTAACCTGCTGCTCCAAAACTACCATCAGCAGAAGTAAATAATCTTACTTTAGAACTATCTCCTATTATTTTAGGAATAATTCTCATTGCTAATTTACTGTCTATTTTTTTGTAAATTGGATCACTCCTATAATTATTAGGATCATCATGTTCTAACGTAAATGGAGGTACGTTCTCTAATAAATTCTGTAGGGTTAATCCTTTTATAAGCATCTTTTCTGTTCTACCAACTAATGTGTTTTCAGCTTCAATGGAATACCCCTTATATTCAAGTGCTTGATTTAATTTAAGCCCATTTTGAACCTCTGTTAAATCTGCTCTTATCTTAGGGAGATTCTGACTTTCATCAAGGTTATTTATAACATCTAAAGTTTCTTTTAGAGTTTCTTTTAATTCTGTATTTTTAGAAGTTGCTTCTATTGAAGCTAATTTAGATTCTTCTATAGTTTCTCTTAAAGTGCCATTAATTGTATCAGCTTCATTTATAGTATTTTCTAACTCTTCTTTCTTCTGAGTAACTTCTGTCATTGTAGTATTAGCTTGTTCTAAACTTGTATTCAAATTAGTGTTTATTTCTTCAGCACTATTTATAGTATCTTCTAAATAATTGTTTAAAGAATTTCCCTCTAGTATTTTCTCTTCTAAAGAATTATTTAAAGTATTTCCTGCTGTTATACTAACTTTTAAATTTTCACTTATTTCTCTAGCTTCCTCTAATAGATTTTCTACATAAGTTAATCCTTTAATATCTTCTATTCCTTCTGTTATTTTAGAAAATACATTTTTCTCTACTGTAATGGTAAATCTTGATGAATTTTCTAAATATCCATCTGCTCCACATATTGCAAGTTGGCAATAAAAAATACCATCTTTTTTAGTTAACTTATTAGTTATAGGTAAAGTAACTTCTCCATTCTTTCTATCTGTTATCTCTAAAATTAATATATCTCCACTATTAGTGCCCGAAACGTTATACCCCAATTTAACACTTTTCCCATCAAGATTAACTTTACCTTCGTTAGATATAATGTAGACTTTATAAAATTCTGCATTATTATTATCTTGTCTAGTAAATATTCCCTCACTAGTAGTCTCATCTATATTTATAAAAATTTCTTTCATTGAATATCTCCTTGCTTATTACAACTTAATATTTCAAAATTTTTCTCCACATATATCCTCAAATTCTTTCGGAGTTATTTCTCCAAATGGATTATCTTCGCACTTAACAGCTTTTCTTAAAGTTTTTTTGTCTATCGCCTTTCTTTTATAAGCCATTGCCCAAAAACTCATATTAGTTTCCTCCCTTCATTTGCATTAACTCTATTTTTAAATTTGCTATTTCAGAAATTAATGTATTATTAAATCCTTGTTGCTGCATTAACTGTATTTTAGTATCAGCTAATGCTTTACTTGTTTCATCTAATACTATATTTATATCTAAATTTTCTATTTTTCTTGGACCATATTCTATAAATGAATCTATATCTTTTAAATCGTAAAAATTACTTCTTTTAGACTTAACTTTATTTAAATCTATTTTATGTGGTTTATTTTTTATTTTATTAAATAAACCAATATATATATTTATACTTTTTAATCCTTCTAGATCTATAACTTCACTACCACTTAAATTACTTAAATGTCCTTCGCCATCATAATATATTTTTTTAGCTACTATATCTCCTATACCGGCTACCATTTTTTTATTAGGTAAATATACCAGTTCTTCTGGCTCATTTAAAAAGTCGATTAACTCTTTAATTAAATCAACTTTATCTATAGTAGTTTTAAATATACTTTCTGTTTCATCTGTCTTGTCATTAATATACTCTAACGTTCCATCTTCTATATTTTCTTTAAAGAAAACCAATTCTTTTATAATCTTAGTTTCTTTATCATACTTAAACCCTATTATGTTCATTTTTCTACCTCCCTAAGTTATTCACCAGCTAGGTAAGTTAATATTATTTGAGTTGGTTTACCTGCTACCATGTTATAACATCCACCATTTAAATAAGTAGTTGACCATGTATCTATAGTGCAATAACCAGATGTATTATTTATTGCATCTCCAAAGTTATGTGATACTAAAGATATAGGTTGAACCCAACTCCAAGCTTTTGGAAAATGTATAGTATAACTAACACCACCACCAGAATTAGAATATGCAGTTTTATATACTTGACGAACTAATCTTATTCCTCCTCCTATATGATATATGTCGGCATTACCAATTCTTTCATTCTTACCTCTAGCTACAGCTCCGCCTTGAATAAATAAATCCTCTACATTTTCTGTATAAAGACCTTTATCAGATTCTTTATAATACATCCTGCCATCTTGAGCACCTCCATACCAATCATTAATTCTAAGGTATTTTCTAGCCAAAACATTTAAAGCTGATATATCTTGCCAAAACTTTAAACACCCTCTAATAGCTTCAATCCTTATATCATAATCCTCTTGTGAGTTAGGTATATGAAGATCGAGTATATGACCTAATTCGATTACTCCATCATATCCAACAAAAGGAATTCCTCTATAATCAGTATTTGATTCGGCTAATAACCAACCTCTTAATTTATCACTATCAACAGCTTTAGCATTTTTACCTAAATATCTTTCATCATGATTATGTTGTGATGGTGGGAAATTTTGAGGTTTACTATTTACATTATGCCACTCTACCGAATCAGCACTTTTAGAACTTTCTGCTTTATCTTTTTTACCTAAATAAGTATTATCATGATTGTGGTTTGCACTTGCAGCATTTAATTCACTTAGTGTTGGTTTATTAGCTCCATCATAAACTTTATACCAATTTCCCCACTTAACAACACTATCACCATTATAATTTCTTACCCATCTAGTTATATTATTTTCTGGGAATATATTAATAAATTCTTGTTGTATTCTATTAGTATTTAATCCTCTGTTTATAAGTAAAAATACTCTTGCACTTCCGTAAGCAAGAGTGCCTTCTGGAGTATTTTTAAAATCTCCTGTTCCAGTATCAAAAACACAAAAAACATTAACTTGTTTAAAAGAATTACAATCTCTATCTTTAGGTGGTTCTATCTTAAGAACAACCTCTTCTTTTGCAGCTTTTAATTTAATATTCTCATCTTTTTGCGTTGAATTAGAATCATATTCTTTTTTAAATTCAGTAAATGTATTACTATTTTCTTTTATATTTTCTTCAATTCTATTCATATCCTCTGGAAAGACAGTTTCATCTAATTGCCAATTCGTCTTATATTTACTCATTGATTTACTCCTTCCTCAACATTTATTACATGTTTAAGTTCTAAATCTTCAATTACAGGAACATACAAATTTACAGTAGTAAGTAAATTATTGTCTGATGCATAAACATCAACTTTGTTTATCTCACCTAATCCCCAAGTTTTTGAAACTGCATACTCTATAGTTGGTTTACCATTCACTACATTTTTTGTAATAAATTCATTTATTACTTTAGTATCATTTAACTTTATATAACCTATCTTGCTAATTATGAAATTTTTCATTTCATCAATAAAATAATTTGTTATAGATTTATTTTCCTTCAACTTTATAGCTCCTTTCTCTTTAAGGGTTTTGAAAGGTTTTATCCCTAATCTCCATGTCGTTCCAAGCCTATAATTATATTCTCTTTGAGATAAACTAATTTCTTCATTAGTTAAAATTTTTTCATCAACAAACGGTTTATTAATAAATACAATATTGGCTGGTTTCATTTTATTTATTGTTATATATGTTTCATTAAACCAAACTTGATTTAAGATTTTAGATTCTACAATCAAAGTATAATTTTCATTATCTACAGAAACTGCATAATTACCTTTTCCGATAAGCTCGTTTAACTTTTGTTTCAAAGCTCTTAATGTAAAAGGCATATTCATAGCTAATCTATTTAATACTCTTTGTCGTCTAAATTCTAAATCCTTATCATCACCATCTGTTATTCTTAATAATATCTCATATTTCTTTATAGTTTCTTTGTCAGCCGTTACTATATATTCATTATCCTTTACTCTACTAATCTCATTCTTTAATTTATCTAATATACTATTTTCAGCTTTAACTAAAGTATCTATTTCAAGAATATTTTCATATAGTAATGGAAAATAAGGCTTTATATCAATCATGATAAAATCACCTCATTAAGTTTAGGAATTTGCTGAGTTGTTCCGTTTTGAATTAATTGAAAATCATTCTGTTGACCATTTATTTTTATATTAGTTGCATTTGCAACTCCTGGTACTTTTAAAATAGCAACAGTTAATTTTGCTATATAAATAGATAATTCATATCTATTCATCTCATCAGCTATCCCCCAACTCTTTTTTAATTCTTTCAAGTAATCATTAATAGAATTCTTTATTTGATTAGAAACTTGTTCTATTCTATATCCTGTCATCAAATATATATTTGCTTCTATATTTATATTAACTACCTCTGGAGTTGTAACTGTAACAATATGGCCTATAGGCGCTATACCTAATCCATGCCCCTCATTAATCTCTGGATCTATTAGGTTCTTTATTTTTTTTAATAGTTCTTCTGAAACAGCATTAAACTCAGTATCAACAACACTACACTTTACAGTTCCGCCACCATTCCATGTTGGATAAACTTGCACCTCTCCAACACCGTCAATTTTACGAACTTCAACATCATATTGAGCTACATTACCACCAAAAGGTCTTTGATTAACCTCTAAAATAAATCTATTTTTAAGTTCTTCATCATTTTCCTCATCTCTAGCTGGTGTTATTAATGTTGTAAGTTTACACTCTTTTAAGTTACTTATATAAGTTATAGGGAGTAAATCTCCAATATATCCATTTCCAATAGTTCCTATAGTTTCACATTGTAAAATATATTCTCCTGGAACTATTTGATTATGTTCATTTTTAAAAACATCAACTATTTTATAAGTTAATTGAGTATCAATGTTAATAGTTGAAAATCTTGAACCTATTTGAATATTAGCTGGAGTATCATCTAGTAAAGTAAAATTCCCTTTCTTTCTAGCATAAGTTGCTTTATATCTTGTCAATCCTTGTTCCATTACTTTTTTATCTAAATATTCCCCATAGCTAGTTTCTACGAATGTATTTAATAAAACTTCCTTAAGTTCCATATACATTTCTGCTAACTGATAACAAGCTGGTGCCAATGCATCATAAATAACTGAACCTTGTCTTTTATCAATGTCATCTGGTATCTTTTCTAAAGCATTACTCATTATATTTTCGAAGCTATATTTATCTAAATAATCTCCTAAACTCATACTTTCACCTCACTTTCAAACTTCATTTTTCCATAAATAGAATTAACTTTAAATTCAACTTTAAGTACATCACTTTCTTCATCTATAACATTAAAATTTTCTATTCCTAAAATTCTATCATCTACCAATAATGCTTCTTTTAATATTCTTTCTATGTCAGATTTAACATACTCTTTTGGTTTGCCTATAAGTCCCTTAAGCTCAACACCATAATTAGCATTGTATATTACATTTTCAAATCTTTCTGTTTGTAATATTTTAAATATAGCTTGTTTAATAGATTCCAAATCATCAATTTTAGTTGTTATTCTCCCATTAAAAGTATCTATTTTATAAGTTTTACTACTTTGAACAGTATCTTCTACTTCACTAACAATAAAATTAAACTTAGGTATCATTTCTTCATTTCTCCTCTATCCAACACATAAAATTGTTGTCCATTAGAAACTCTTAAAAGAAGAACTTTATCCCCCTCTTTCAACTTATCAAAGATGATAGTTCCATTTTTATCTTTAAACTCTCTACAAAAAGGTGATAATATTAAAAAATCCTCATCAACTTGAAACCTATTCTCTACTAAAATAGTTAATGGATTCTCTTTCACTACTTCTCCTGGTACAAGATCTGTAAGAGTATTTTCAGGAATTGCATTTCTCGCACCTTGCTTAATTAACCTAACTAATTTTTCTCCTGCCATATTTACACCACCTCAACTTCTAAACTCATCATATGTTTACTATTTTCTATCTTATGAGAAACACTTAAAACAATGGCATACTTGTTAAATGGAACATCATTTTTTAAGTCTTCTATAACTAAAACAACACCACAACCAGCCTTTACTCTAAAATCTCCTATACATTCAAGTTTCAAAGATTTTTTGGGCTTATTGTAGTGTTTTAAAAGCATTTCTGCTCTTTCTTTAATTTGAGCCTCATTCATTTTTTCATTTACTTTATCAAAATATTGTAATATTCCCCATTTGTTTATATTGTTACTATCCTTAACAATATAAATTTCTCTTTTTTTGGTTTCTTTATTCTCTTTAACAAGTTTTACTTGGTTATAAGTTTCATCATCTATACTAGATTCATAACTATATCCAGTTAATAAACTTTCATCCCCAATAGCTAAATTGGTTCTATCTTCCCATACATTTAAATGTTCTAAAGTTCCAAAATTATCACGCATGAAAAACCAATCTCCAGTATCAATTAATGTCTGGTAGAATGCTCTTTGTATAATTTCTGCTAAAGTTTTATTATCTTCAATTCTAGACGGTAAAACATGATTACTCGAAAATTTTATACTAGATTTTATATTATAGTCATTGCATATCTTACTAAAAATCTGATTACAAGTAAGACCTTTTAATACATATGTATCCTTGCACTTTAAATATCTTAATTGATCATATGCAGTTATCTTTATTTCAGCTTTTTCAGTTTTGCCTATTTTAAATACATAACCAAAGAATACCTTGTTATTATCAACCTTAAAAGAAACTGGACTTCCTTCACTAATGTAATTTCCACCTAAAATATCTTTTAAAGTAAATGTTAACTTTCCTGGATTATCTGTCATCTCTTGACTAAATTCAACCTCTGAAATTAACTCTGATACATCATAGGCTTTACCATCGTTAGTATTTTGTACTATCATTTCTATATTCATGTTCTATATCACCCTTACAGAATCTTTAGTAACCCACCCCATCCAGCCACCGCTCATATCAGTAACATGATATGGATATTGTCTACCATCAGTTTTTATAAAGTTTATCTTTCCTTTGTAATTTTTTAAAGTCATTCCTGGTCCTTTTCCCCAACTATCCCTATGCAGTCTACCATTAACAATAACAGTACATCCTGGAGTAACATTTCCTGAAGAATTTCCTCTATTTGTGTTTGTTTCTCTATTAGGTCTATTACTTGCATAGTTACTAATTTTAACTTCTTTAACTCTAACTTCTCTAAATTCTTTTATACTTACTTTAAATTCAATATCATTAGAGCCGTACTTATATTCATATTCAAACTCTTCAATAAGAGCCATAAAGTTTATATTTGTATCGCTTACTAAAAATCTTATTGGCTTTTTTTCATTTCTGACTTTCTCTATAAAATCAATATAATATTTAGGTCCTTCAAATTGGTTTTTATTTCTTATAAAAGGATATATATTTTTTTCAGGTAAAAAACTTTCAAATTCTACAGTAGATAATTTTTTATCTCTAGCAATATTAACCTCTCCTAGTTTTATAACCTCTGTAGTTTCATTGTTTCCTTCTGTTTTAACTTTTAACTCTTCTGGATTAACAGGGAATTGAATTAACAATCCCCTATACTCCATAAATATACCTATAGACATATAAATTTTACGCCCCCTCTACAATCGTATTAGATAGAGCTTCTTCAACCATATCTTCCATAGCTTCCATTAATTTGTTTATATCTGCCGTTTCTTTAATTGGACCTGAAAATTCAACTTTCATTTCAGGTCTTAAGGTAGTGTATTTATTTATAAATTCTGCTTTAGCTACATCTTTTAACATTTTAATATCTTCATCTGTTATTTCAACTTTATCTTCTATCTTTCCAACCTTGTCAAGTTTACCACCTTTAAGTTTTTTGTCTTTATCCTTTCCACCATCACTAATACCTGGTGCATTGGAAGGATTAAACATTCCCATCCCTTTATCCATACCATATCCTTCTGGCATAGATGGCATTTTAAATTTATCTAAGATACCAGATAATTTACTTCCTCCACTACCTAATGATGATACAAAATTATGTCCTTTTGAAAATCCACTATTAAATGCTTGCCCAACATTCTTATACTCTTTAAATTCAGTTTGCTTAACTCCTCTTTTAGCTGAAACATCCGCTTTAGCTGCATCTATTGCAGCTTTAATATTATCCAAATTACCAACAATATTAATTTCAACACCAGGAATCATATTAACTAAATCTTGTAATGATTGAGCTACCCATCTAACTTTATCAACTATATAAGTTGCCATGTCTAAAAATAGCATCTGAATTGCTCCTATAGGATCTATGAAAAGATTATGTAGGAAATTAGCAAACATAGCAAATTGATTATATAAAGGGATTATAACAACATTCTGTATAATAGCTACTAAAGCATAAAAACACCCTACGATAAAACCTATAACATCAGCGACTGTTATTCCTAACTGTTGCATTATGAATATAACTGCCCCAATAGCAATAGCTACAAGTAATATTGGCCAGTTTAATGTCATGAATGCTCCTGCTGCTAACCAAAGTTGTGAAATAAGTGTAGGTAAACTCATAAGTAATGGTATAATAAAACACCCAATAAAATAAACAAGTCCAGCTACTCCTACAGCCATTATTATAGGTAATAATTGATAAAGTACATTTCCTAAATTATAAAGCCATTGTGCAATAGTAAGAACAACGTTCACAATATCAATTCCTAACACATTAAATATATGCGTTATTATTATTGCAGTTCCTATTATTGCTAGTAATGGCCAATTTGCAACTAACCAAGCCCCCGCCGAGGCTAATGCTGCCGAAACCATAGCTAAGCCAACCCCTATTATTATAGGCTTTAATGTTTCAAAATTTTCCTTTACGAATTGAATAGAATTACCTATACATTCTAAAGTATAAACACCTATTGCAGCTAAAGTTACTAAAGATCTCGAAAGAGTATCAAAAAAAGCTTCTCCTGATGCACTATTTAACCACATACTAAACCGAGCTGCTACCGGTTCCATTTCATTCATAAAGTTATTTTTTAATATAGTCATCTTTTGACCAAAAGTCATAGGAATAGCAGCAAATTTAGTTTCTACGTCTGCCGCAGCCTCTGTCATAGCTTGCTTTATTACACTTGCAGTTATCTCACCATCTTTAGCTAACTCTTTTAATTCACCTTTGGATTTTCCCATAGATTTAGCTATTGCATCAGCTAACATTGGAGCATTTTCCATAATAGATCTAAACTCATCACCTTGTAACTTTCCTGCTCCCATTGCTTGCGTTAATTGGTACATTGCTGCTGTGGCTTCTTGTCCACTTGTTCCTGATATAGTAAACATTTTATTTAATGTTTCAACAAAATCTATAGCTTCTTGATTATTTTTAAAACTATCACTAGCAAGCATATTTAACTTTGTTACGGCTGCAACTGTATCTTTATAAGATGCTCTCGCTCTATTAGCACTAGCTAATATATTATCTTGAAGCTGATTAGTAGTTTGCATACCATCGTTTATCATACTTACTCTTGATTGCATAAGAGCCATTTCGTCTAAATACTCAGTAGCTGAATTAAGTAATTGTGCTCCTTGTTGTACTAAGCCTACAAGAGCATAAGCATTCATCAGTCCCATACCACCGCCACCAGAATTAATTCTCCTAGTAGCTGATGCTACTCCTAAAGCTTCTCTTTCAGCTTGTGATAAATTATTATTGAACTTAATAACAGCATTATTAGCTTTGTCTATTGCTCTTTTAGCATTTTTAAATTCTTCTGCTGTAACTCCTTTGTTAGCACTAGCATTCATCTTTTCCATAAGGGTTAAATTAGCTGTCATAGCTTTAGCCATTTTATTAAATATAGGAGACATATTGTCTTGCATAGATATTGAATTTCTAATACTTGCCATACTGAACTATCTCCTTTTTTTAATTTTTGCCTGTTCTTTCTTTTCTTCTTTTAACCTCTCATCTATCATTGCCATAACCATAGCTTTTTCATTTAAAGAGAGTTCTGCAAATTGGCTCGGTGGCCAATGAAACTTATGTAAGCAATAATATGCATACATAGTTTCACCATCCCCCTCTTTAATTAGTTTTTTGCTTCTTCTCTAAGCTCCTCTAGGTCTTTATCAAATCCACTTAAAGTTGATATTTGTTCTACAAGTGTTGCTACTTCTCCTGCTAACAAAGTTTTATTTAATAATTGTTCTGGAGTAATGCATCCTGCTCTTTTAATAGATTCTGCATCTTTAAAATTAGGCTCAACTGTATAATTTACTATAAGTTGTTCATTGAACATTTTACTATCAAAATTCATCTTTCCTTTTTTACCTATTTTAGTACATTGTTTTTGCAAATCTGAAAACTCATCTGGAGTTACAGCCTTTATTTTAAACTTTAATATCTCACCATCAACTTTAAATCTATCTGATATAACTACTTCCTCAGTTAAATTTTCAACTGTATTATTTATTAAAAAATTCATTAATTTTGACATAAAAATTCCTTCTTTCTTCTTTTATTTTTCTTTTTATAATTTAATATTTTTTATATGCAATAAAAAAAGACTTTTAAAAAAGCCTCTATTATTGCATAGTCTATTTAATTTAAATATGATAATGGTTTAAATTCTTCAAGAATTTCTGCATCATCAAAAGTAAAGTCCATATCTTCTTCTAAAGCGTCATCATCTATATCTAATTTAGCTAATATAGTAGAATCAACATTGCAATTATAAAGTGCTACTACCTGTTTACCAACCGCACTTGTTGGGTCATCATTAGTTACAATCATATCGAAGTAAATATCTTTTCCTGTTTTTATATAATCAACAGCTAACTTTCTAAATAATGAACTTATATAATGTATGGTCATGGATCCTGTACCACTCCAACCAGTAGTTTTATGTTGAGTAGCTCTTGCTCCAACCGTTTTAATCTCTGATTTATTTTTTTCCATCTTAGCTTCAAGTGATTTTATATTAAATAGTTTATGAATTTCACCATCTATATTTATTTGTGCTATTCCTTCTTTACCACAAACGGTATCTTGTGCTTTTAAAAAAGCCATATTATCCCTCCTATCCTACAGAAACAGTCATATAAAGTTTTTCCATAGCATCTATAGGTTTTACTCCTACATCAACAATAACTGAATCAATTTCTTGACCTTTTTCTATATTAATATCCTCAGTTTTAACTTCGTCAATTGCACCTAATTTATTTAATTCTTTAAGATATGAAAGTATATCTGATTTAAAGGATATTCTACCATTCTCATTATTATCAACCTTACCTAAATATGTTCTTTCAAATGTATCTTTTATGCTATTATTTATATCATCTAAGGTTCTTATAACTCTATTCTTAGAAAAATCTCTTGATTTCTCCATATCAAAATTAGTAAATGTATTTATATCAGTTTCAACAACAACACTTTCATCTTGTCTGAAACTAATAATAAATTTACCTTGTGTTATCCCCTCTTTTATTTCTTCATCAGTTTTAGGATTAATAATTCCTATAGCTCCTGGAATAACATTATAAGTATTTGATTTATTTACCGCTGCACCTGCTGTTAATCCTGCCACATATCCAACAAATCCATTTACACCTACAGTTTCATTTTGCGTTTTATATCCTTGATCTACTGATATAACCCCTTCATAATTCGCCTCTGAATAATCATTTATTACAGCTTGAACTTTTTTACCTTTATCTTCTCTTAATTGTTTAATAAAAGATGTTATCTTTTCTTTTATAGTGCTATTACTTGTATAGATACCCATTGTATTAAATATCTTATTACCTATAAGTTCTAGATATTTTGAATAGTTATCTATATTTTCAGTACCATTAGAACCTTCTGTTAAATTTATTCCAGCATTAGCAACAAGTTTTCCAGTACCTGAAAAGTCAACCCATGAATTACTTACTAAATCCTCTGCATTAGTAGCAATTTGAGTATCTAAAACCTTTGTATCTAACAATGTCTTTACTTCCATTTTTCTATTGCTTAATTCTTTTATAACAATAGAAATTCTATTTCCTACTTTCCCTGGATATTTAGCAACTATATTTAAAGGCGATATTGTCGCTGTAGCTTTTTGCCCATTACTATCGATTCTAAATAATAAGCACTTATAACTATTCTTCAATGCTTCTTTTAACATTGAAATTTCAGTCTCCTCACCATAATAGCCTAACTTTTCTAAAAGCTTTCCATCTGATATATCAGAACTGTTTATATCTATTAATGAATCAGTTGGTCCCCAACCTAACACTAAAGGAATAGTAGTTATTCCTCTTTGACCTACCTTTCCAGTTGGCTTAGCCACACTTTTAAAGTTAATATATGCACCTGGTCTTATCTTATTTTGACTTGTAAAAGTACCACCTGCCATTATTTAATCACTCCTTTACTATCTAAATTATTCATAGTAACTTTAGATTCTTCTTGCTTAAACACTCTTAACTTATAAGGAATAAACATCTGTAAAACTCCATCTATAACCTCATAATTTATTGGTCTTATAGGTCTTAATATTAGTTCTCCATTTTGTATATTACTTAAAATATCTAATAACTCAAAAGCAATCTCATCAATTTCTGGTCTAGTACAATCACTATGAAATCTAATGTTTATAAGATAATCTCTATTGAATATCTTACTATTCGCTTTTTCTTGTTCTCCATTTAAAATAAAGACAAAAAAACAAGGTTTCTTCAAACCTTGTAACTTTTTATCTTTATATATTAAATACTCTGGAAACTTATCTTTTAAAGCTCGTGTTATAGTGCTTACTATTGTACTTGATGTTATTTCTATCATATTATCCAACCTCTAAACTATCCATAAACTTAAGAAATTCTCTATTAAATCTCTGAGGCATTTTTCTTTCAATTTCTTCTATTGATATAGTAGCCATGTAATATCCTTCAACCCATCCTTCTCTATTTCTGGTAGCATGACCATTCTCAACATAGCTTGCATATTGTTTACTATTATAAAGATAAACTACTAATTCATCACCACGCCTTATTACTCTTGTAACTTCCCAATTTCTTCTTAATTCACCACTATCAACTGAAGTTCTTTTCTTTGTTTTTTCTAATACTTCTAATGCATTTTTAGTTAAAAAATCAAATAAAAATTTATTAAATTCTATGCTTGCTTTTTTAAAATTATTAGCAAACTTTTCAAATTCACTATAATCAAATCCCACTATGCTTCCTCACTTTCTATAAGTATAAATTCTTGATTTATATTATATCTAAATGGTTCACTAGCAATAGCTTTTATTGTTTGTACTTCATTTCCATTTATAATTCTTTTAGCAATTATAGAATCACCTTTCTTAACATCAACATCAGGAGAACAAAATATTTTCAACTTGATATTTTTATTATTTGAATCTTCAATATTAATGTTATGTTCATCAAGTTTAACTTTTGAAATTCTACAAGGTATATCTATTAATACAGGATTAGGATCTAATCCCTCTCCTGTACTTCCATCTTCATTTTCTATATCAATATATCTTTGTATAGTAAATTTATCACTATGTAATAATTCACTATATTTTTTATATTTATTTAAATCAATCATCTAAAACCTCTTATCTTTCTAAAAGAATTTAATTCCCTAGAATAATTTATAAGTATCTTATCAACTGTTAATACATTTGTAGAATTTTTAGACTGAAATACGTATGTTGTATCTCCTTCTTGGATGCTTTTCAATTCATTTTCTCTAGTGTTATTAACTTCGTTTTTTATATAATCTACAACCATACTAGCAACTGTTTGTTCAAGTTTTTTAGGAATCGAATCTATATGACAATAATTAATTACTTTCGATTTAAATTGATTTATTAATAAATCAATCTTATTATCTGATATATTAATATCTAACTCTAAAAGTTCTAGTTTAACCAAACTCTTAATACACATGAATTTCACCTCTCAAATGCATCAGTTTTAAATTATTTTGCATCTTTTATATTCACAAATATAGAATCTTCCGAATTATCCTTTACCCATAAATCATGATATCTTCTATAAGCAGCTTTCCAAGCATCTGCATCTTGATTATCCTTAGGCTCAAATATCTTCATTTTATCTTGTTTAGATATTGCTATAGGCACTTTTCTAGGACAAATTATAAAATTGATATCTTTAGCATTACTTGCTTTTACATAACCACCTGCTTCTTGTCCTCCCGTTACACCATCATTAAGCTTTATCGCAGTATACATTCTATTTTGCGGTGTTTCTATAAGAGGTATTCTATCAATCGCAGGTACTTTTGTATTTACTCCATTTACTGAAAAATCAACACTTGAAATTTTGTTTAACATAGCAAGTTCTAATTCTGTCATAGCATCATATGTTAGATGAATAACTAAATCTCCGTTATAGCCTTTCTCTCTAATCTTTTTAATCCCATCTTTTAAATTGCTTATAATATCATCTTTATTAGGCGTATAACCATATACAACATTCGTATCTTTCTTTTTTGCAATAGCAATACTTGCTAATTTTGAAAGTCTATAAGCATCAATTTCTGGAATAACATGCATTCTTTGAAATTCTCCCATTACATTAGCTATTGTAAAACTATAATTGGATTCATCAACATCCATAGCATCTATTTCAAACTTCCTACCTCTATCTTGTGTCATTGTCTTTGTTTCGTATGAAAAACTAGCACTACCAGCAACATAGCCTTTGGTTCCAGTTCCATCTGCTCGTGAATAATTTCCTAATCCATCAACTGTTAATTTAGGAATCTTTACTTCTTTACCGCCATTATAAATAACCTGAGTTGAATTAGGCTCCATCCACCCTGTTAACAATTGTTGTTGCGCTGCCTTATCAAGTGTATTTTGTATTTTAATAGCTGTTTCTACTGTATTTGCCATTTATTTATTCCTCCTAAAATTATAATATCGCTGCTTCTATGCTTTGTAATTCTGTATCTACTTTACCATTATCATTGCCAGGAACATATGTGTATGGAGAATACGAATCATCTTTTTTATTTTCTATATCCTTAAATAAATCCTTATATGTTTCCTTGGATGCATTTACTATTTTTTCAATTCCTAGATACTCACCATTAACCTCGGCTATCTCATCTAACTCTGAAGTTTTCATAAGTAACTCTAAATACTCCTCTTTAGCTCCTGCTTTTCTATAACTATCTTTTAAAAAGTTTTCTTTTTTTATAGCAGCTACCTCTTTGTCTTTAGCATCTAAATCATCCTTATATTTTTGTACTGTCTTTTGTAACTCTTCGTTGTCTTTATTATCCTTTTTTAATTCCTCTATTGTTGCATTAGCTGTTTTAAGCTTATCATTAACATCATTAAATGTTTCTTTAGGTGTCATATGCTTAGGTATTTCTGTATTAATGCTCTTAATTAAACCTTCAACATCTAATTTACCCTCAGTAATTTTAGCCTCTTCTAATAACTTCTTTAACCATTCCATCTTATTACCTCCGAATAATTATTTTTTTCTAATAGATTTTTATGCCTGCTCTCCAGGTAGTGTAGAAATACCTTTGTTCTTTATGCTCTGCAAAACTTTAAAAAGAGCAAAATAAAAAAGCCTTATTTCTTTAAGACTTTCTAACTCCAACTTTATCTTTAAGATATCTCGCATAATCTTCTGTTATATCTTTAATCAAAGAAACTTTACTAGGATCCAAATAGAAACCTTCATCAACTTCTATAAATGTATTTTCTCCTAACTCTCTACATCTTCCAACACAATCCACTATTTGTTTCGCACTATATTTAGATTCACATTTGAATTCAGTACCATCACATATAATAAATAAAATATATTTATTCATATATTCCTCCTTATCTTTTCCATAATACACTCAAAATTTTACGGATATGTTCATTTATTTTAATATAACTTTTAAGGACATATTTCTTTTTAAACTTATTAATTCCTTAAAGGTAGACTTTTTCGGAAACTTATTTCTCCTTAAAATATTTAATAACCTTAACTTTACCATCAACCCATCTTTGAGTTATTTCACATTCCTTAGCCTCGTTAAATCTTTTTTCTTCTAATGCAATATATCTTTTAAATTCGTCAACTTTATATTCAATAATTTTCTCTTGTTGAATTTGTTTTTCAAGCTTTTTCATATTTAATATTCTTACAGAAATATCTATAACCAATGTAATTATCAGTATCGCATTAATCGTATATCCATTTATTATTAGCATACTTTTCCTCCAATTAACTTAATTGTGTTTCTTTCCACTTTTTATAACTCATATCTTTTATAAACTTATTTCTACCTGTTAAAGGATCTCTTGCTATTCTTTCACCCACTTCTTCATCTTCACCATCCCATTTTATTACTGGAACTGTTGTACTCCTACAAAAACAATGCATAGGTGGATAATTTACTCCTGTTATAGCATCTTTAACTTTAAATATCTTTCCATCTAAATCTCTGCAAACTTCTGAGGTTTTAAAGTCTAAAGTAGCTAAATATTCATATTCTTCTACTTTATTTTTTAGATAACTTTTCATAGTGGCCTGTTCTGCTATAAATGCTGCTTCTGTTCTTACTAACCTTTTACATTCATATAGCTGGCCACCTTTTAAATTCCCATTTTTATCTTTTTTACCTAAAGCAGCATCCTTTAAATTTTTCGCTATAATGTTTGGATGTTCTCCTCTTATTAATCCTGTTGTAATAACACTATCCAACTTAGAACTAAAATTAGTTGTTATATTCCAAACTTTATCACTATAGTTTTTACCACTCCAAGGCCTTTCTAAAAGTTCTTTAATTATATTAGGTGAAGGAATATCAAATCTTAATCCTAAATTATTGGTATATAAGCATTGACTATATAAATTATAAAAATAGCTATCTTGATAAACTGCATTAAATGTACTAGGCATTTTATCCCTTAGCAATCTTTCTAATTCAGTAGCTTGAATTCTAACATTAGCTTTAAGAACCTCTAATCTTTTTACTCTTGCTCTTGTAGATAAAGCTTGTAATTCACTTTTAAATTCTTTAGCTTTACTTGAATCTCTGAAAGTTTCAATATAATATTTTAAATCCTTTTGAAACTCCTTAAGCTCATTTTTACTTAAATAGAATAGTGTATCTTGATATGTTAATTCATTATCATTAGCATACTTCTGATACAACTTAAAAATATCATGTTCTATCTTCTTAACAGTATCCTCCATAATGCTTTTAATTTCTTCTATTCTTTCATCCATAGCTTTATCTATTAAATCAAGTCTTTCCTTTTCTCTTTCTTGCCAATAATCACTATTATTCATCTACTTCATTACCTTTAGCCTTATTATTTTCATCATATGGATCTACTTCATTGTCTTTTTCTTCTTTTCTTAAAAGTTCTAAAGCTTCGTCAGGATCTTCTACCCACGGATGATTTCTAATAATTATTTCTTCTGGAATAATACCTACTGAATTTTTAGCTATTTGAGAATTTTCTAAATCATTACTAATCATATTCCTTGTATATGTTTGAGTAATTGTTACCTTATCATTTTTTTTTAGATACCTTAAAATTGCTCTTACCAAAACTCCAAAACCTTTTTTAAATTCTGTTTCAGTAAATCCAGCTTTAAGTTCTAACTTTCTATAGAAAAATTTAAGAGCTACACCAGATGCATTTCCGAAGCTTTCAATATCTTGCTGTAACCCTTGTCCTGATTCATATATTTGTTTTTTTAACTGCTCCAACATAACTTTTCTAGCTTCTACAGGTATATCTATTTGCAATGTCTTAAGTCCTCCACCACCATTTTCACCAGTTTCAGTCATTACAGTTTTATATCTCTTCAATTCACCAATGAACTCATCTAAATCAGTACCACTATAATTCTCTAATATATAGATAATTTGTTGTATATCTTCTAAATCATTAGCAAACCCACTCGTAACTTTATCATATAAATCTATTAAATCTTTATATTTGAGCAAATCTGATTTACACTCAATATTATTGTTAAAAGCTATAAATGGAACAATTTTTAATTTATGATTTATTTTTTCTTCTTTTATTAAAATAGATGATGAACCTAATACTCCATCAAGTGTATATCTAGTAAATTCCTTATCTGTCCAATGTTCAAATATAACTATTTCATTATTCAAATCATCAACTGATGCATAATACCTATATACCTCAACCAATTTCTTTTTCAATGTTTTAGTATATACTGGTATTATTTGTTCTGTAGCAACAATAGCATATTCAAAATCATTATCTTCATCATTAGATAACCAATAATGAAGCCATGCTATTCCAGTATTAGATGATTCTATACACAAAGCTTGAGCTATACTTTCAAAATCATCTCCTAGAACTTCTTTTATCTTTTCATTTAATTCTTTATCATTATTTAAATTAAATAAGACTGGATAAGTAAACATATATGCAGCTTTTTCGTTTACTAATAACTGATGAAAATTATGACTTATTCTATTATCAGCATTTCTAACAGGATCATAACTTCCTACTGGTATTATTCCTCTTTTTTTTATATCATTTTCATTATTATAATATCTTTTAGCCTCTAATATTTCTTCACGTCTCTTTAAATCTTCACTTATTATTTTATTTATGTCTTTTAACTCCAAAAAACTCAACTCCAATCTTATTTAAAAATACGCAATCCTCTTTTTTTGGTTTGTTCCATAGCATACCTTAAAGCATCCATAAGATGGTTGTAATCATCTATAGGCTTATTTATTACTTGTCCATCCTTTGTATCCCATACATAGTTATTTAACTCAACTAAAGTATTCTCACATTTAGGATGAACATATATTCTGTAATCTTGAATGTTTTGTA
>WNVL01000026.1:0-22894 GCA_034421775.1 Clostridium perfringens
TCATCAGAGTTTCAATAAGACTTACGTTATATCCTCATATATGTGTAACATGAGAATAGCCGGATCAACTTTCTTCCTTGGCTCAATCAAACCCTTGTTAGCTTTCGCTAAGATTAGTTTATAGTGTATCTGCTCACTCTGGCAAGTATTGACGTTATCACAACGGCTTTACCATGCTCCTATTTAAGTTATAGGCAACTGTATAGATTTGTAGTCTATACTCTAAAAAAGCATATAAAAAAGCCCAAACTCAAATTCCTTGAGCTTGGACTTTAGAACTCGCTTAAATTACACAACAAATAAACATAGTAAAAATCAAAATTTTTAAACTATGAAAAATTTATATATGTAATTTTAACGAGCATATAACTTATTATTAATTTCTTATAGTATTTTTTATCTTTTTCCTTGAGTAAATTAATTATACAATATTTCCTAAAATTAGACAATATATCACTAAATATTACTAATTTTTTCATAAAAATAACGATGATAATATTATGTTATCATCGTTATTTTATAATCTAATATTTAAAAAATTAATTTTCTGCGCTCCATAAAACTTTATAATTATTATCAGGATATACTTGTTTTAATATTTCATCTAATGATTTTGAATAATCTGCCAAAAATTCATTTTGGAATAATGAACCTACTGCAATTCTTGAATAATATAAATCATGTTCATTTTTAAATTTTAATCTGTCATGTAAAGTAAAAAATTTATTTTTATTTGCAGTAGTTTTACATGAAAAAATAAACTCTACACTAATACCATCTGAGTCATCTTTTTTATTGAATGCTAAAACTTTTTCTAATTTTAAGTCAGAATATTTATTATCTTTAGCATTACTCTCTGCCTTTTTATTAACTTCAGCATATATTTTATCCCATTGCTCTTTAGAAATTTGATTTATATCTGTTAATTTATCTGGTAACCCTTCTATAGTTACTTCAGTTGGTTCAAATTTAAATTCTACATTAAAATCTCTTTTATATAGCTCTTTGTTGTATTCTAAGTGTAGTTTAACTTTATCTCCATTTTTTAAATCTATTTTATCTCCTACTAAAGTTATTTTATAGTCTCCTTTTAGCATATCAAGAGTAAGTCCCTTTAGCTTTGGAATATCTTGTAGCTTTCCTAAATCTAAACTGCTTTCATAGATTTTAGCTGAACCATTAAATTCTCCATATCGTACATCTATGCAGTTGCTTATATCTAGTTTTTCAGCTCCGCAACCTACGAAAGCAAATAAACTTAAACATATTAGACCTAAAAATACTAATTTCTTCTTCATGTTACCTCCTATATTGAAAATAAGTTTATTAAATGAAATTTTTGTATTTCTAGCATTAATATTACAATGCTTACTCCTAGTATAACATATTCTTTTAGGCCACCGGTTCTATATCTTAGAATACCTAATGGCATTTTAATATCTTTATTATAGAAAGGCAAAAACCACTTTATGCCGCTTTCTGAGAAGGTATCTCCTACTCAATGGAGTAAATAACCTAAAGCGATAGATTTTATAAATAGTGATTTTATAAATATGCCTAAAATAAATATTACAGGAGTTATTGAATGAAGAAAACCCCTATGCTTAAATATTATACTTAAGGGATATGAGATTATATTTAACTAAACTATAGAGAATTCTCCCACCTCAACAATTAGGTGGGAGATGAATCGCCGAAAAGCGTACGCTACACTATATATTTGTATTTATAAACTAAATTTATGTATAATATAGCTAATGTAGTGTTCTTTACAAACTGAATATATAAGGTTGCTACAAGAAATTAGGTTTGTAGCGTAAAATATTCAACCATTCGCAACTATATAGCTGGAGCAAAAACCAAGCCATGATAGCTATATAGACTTAGGCACTCGATAATCCCACATTAGGGGTGACTTCTGCCAAGAAGATATAAATTGGTATAAAATTAGTGATTTGCACAAACCGTCGGTGCGACGGGGTTAGCTTGGGTAAACTTGTGCCATTAGGTATATTGACCAAGAAGCTCCCACTTCTATAAGTGGAGAGTAGTTCACTCTTCTTCCAATAAAACTATTTGGAGTATCTAGATCTGGAAGTAGGCTTCCTAAGCCTACTCCCGTTAATGTTAAAATTGATAACTCATTGCTTAGATATAAAGCTGGTATTGCAACATTTAATGATGTTGATAAATGTGTTTTATATAGCATGATTAGCTCCCCTTCTTCTTAAAGTTTTTGCTATTTCCTTTCTTAATGTATTCTAATTTATTTTCTAAATGTTTTTCTTTAGATTTTATATCCTTATTACTTACTCCCATAAATGATTTTACTCTCTCGACTCTTTCTTTAGTTGATACTTCTTTAATTTGTTTTTTATCTGGAGATTTTTCTTTTTGTTGTCCATTATTTTTGATATTTTCAACTTTCTTAGTAGATTTTTTCTTAATTTCTGTAACTTCTGGTGATGAAGCTACTTCTATATTTTCTTTTGCCTCATGATTGCTTTCAGTATTCTTAGAACTTACATTATTATTTATTTTTTCTTTGTTTACTTTAACATCATTTTTGGCTTTATTTATAGCTTCAACAGATTTTTCTTCCACTAAATCTTCAGGAATTTCAGTAACACTTGTATTACTAATATTACTATCATTATTTTTCTTATCTATAGATGTATTTTCATTTTTTAATTCATTTAGATTTTCTTTATTTATAGTCTTTTCAGGAGTTTTCATTTCTTCTGGTTTTGTAGTTATTTCCTCATCTTCAGAAATAGTTTTATTTTCTTTACTTCCTGGACTTTCATCCTGGATAGTTCCATTATCATTTCCGTTATTTTTAATGTTTTCATCTATAGTTTTAGGAGCTATATCATTATTTTCTATAGGATCTTTTATGTCATTTTTAGTAACTGCTTCTTCATCAATATTAGGTTTATTTTCGCTATTAATATTCTTGTTAGGAATATTTTCAGAAGTTATATTACTATTATTATCAATAGGTTTAGTCGCCTTAACTCCATTTAAATCAAATTTTTCTACAGGTTTTTTATTGATATTTTCATTTGAGTTAATTTTATTTTTTGTATCTTTAATTCCATCTACATTTTCTTTTGGGTTATTAGCATTCTCTATATCTTCAGGCTTACTATTTTTTAAATTATCGTATTTAGAACCTAAGAAATCTATAGCTTGGGCTACTTTTCTGTCTTTGTAAAGACTTAAATTTCCCTTTGTATATTCTTTAGCATATTGAGCTTTAGTTATTAAATTATCTCCTATGTCATATGCTCTATCCATAGCCGGATTTACTGCATATTCCTTTGCAATGTCAGCCCCTTTATCTAGTGGTTTAGCTCCAAATTTAAATGCTCCTGCGGTTCCTGGAGCGATTCTATTTTGAAGATTTATTAACCCGTTCATTAACTGTTTTCTAAAGGCAATAACCATGATCCAACAAGTACATTGCATTAAAAGAGCTATTATTAAGTTAGCTCCCCATGATTGAAACATTGTAAGTGTAACAGTGTCTACAAGAACTAATAAGGCCAATACAAAGCTACTAACAATTATACCTAGCTGAGTTCCTAAATACTTTCTTGCTATACCTTTTATAATATTTGTACCACCAAAAAAAGGCACTATAGCAATAAGCATAATAAATGGAAGTAGTAATATTAGAAGAATTGACATAAGTTGAAATCCTATTTGTATCATTCCTACAGCTATTAAAATAATCATCTTTATTAAAGTTATTACGAATAATACACATACAGATACTAACTTAGTATTTATGCCATTCTTTGAAAACAACTCCTTATTAAATTTTTCATTTATTGATTCTAAAGCTTTTTCTCTTTTATCACTACCATAAGGTTCCGATAATATTTCTTTAGAATATTCCATTGCCTCATTATTAATTGTATTGCTAGGTTTATCTTTTTCATATAGTGGTACTTTCCCATCGAATTCTAGCATTACCCAAGGTTGTTGTACGAAATTTCCCCATAAAGTTCCTACAACAGTTTTAGAATAATCTTCTAAGGAACCCTCATTATTATTATCTTTACCATTTATAGCAACTATGGCACTAGTTCCTATGGTTTTAGAGAACTCCGTTGTTTTAGATAAGAAGCCAACTGCTCCATTACTTAAAAAAGCTGTTGTTGCATATATTATGGCTACTGCTAGTATTTGTGATCCTATGGCACTAAAGTTCTTTTTATATAGATTATAAACTATTGAAAATAATGAAATCATAAATACTATCATAAAGAAATTATTGAAAATCCCATTATTTAAAGAACCTAACACACTATTTAATTGATTTGCAAAACCTGCAGCTATATCATTTGTGAAGCAAAATCTAAATATATTTACTCCAAACCAACTAATCATTACTATTCCGCTAAATGCTATATTAGTTAGTCCTGTTATAGCCTTGTCTATAAGCTCCCAACCATGAGTATCTATAATATCTAAGGCATAGTTATTTCTGTACTTTTCAGAAATAAACATTCCCCACCCTTCGGGAATGTTTTTATAAGGATCATCACTATTACCATAGCTTAAAAATCCATCTGCATAAGCAACTTTAGTTAAACAGTTATAAGCTATGACAATAGTTGCAATTATAACTATTGCTTTTAATATATTTTTATAAGTTAATTTATTTTTCAAATATAGAAATTTACTATATATATTAATCTTCACATTCTCCATTTCACACCTCCGATTAATGTTCGTAAATTTATAAAAAAGTACCTAGATATTTTTAAAAATATTGATAATTATCCAGGTACTTTTCTTCTTAAAGCCGAATTTTTATTCTACGACTCTTCTTACATTTCCGTTAAAATATCTGCTCCAATAAGCACTATTTAAGTCTCCAATACTCACACCTTGAGTTGAACTATCATTCAAGAATTTTCCATTTCCAAGGTAGTAGGGTAAGAACCCAGCGCCTTTCTAAATTACTTTAGTAGGTTTCCAAGAACTCCCCCCCGAACCGTACGTACACCTCTCGGTGTATACGGCTCTCCACTTAAATTTAATCTAATTTTCCATTGTGAAGTTTCCAATGACATTCATGACATAATGCCAATGTTTTTCTTTTTCTACCAATCATCTCTTTTTCCCACTCTTTTTTCCCTTTTAGGTCTTTTAATTTCCTTACATGGTGTATTTCTATATCTTTATTTTCACTTTTACACCATTCGCATTTTCTAGCTTTTAATCTATCTATAAGACTTGTTTCTCCTCTATTTTTCTGTTCATTTGGAAGATTATCTAAATCTTTTGTAATATTAACTTTAGGATTTATCTTAAATCCATCATTATAAAATTTCCTTGATTTAGACCCTTTCTTAGTTTCATATTCTATTTGGAATACACCATTTTTGCAAAATCTATTTGTTATTTTGTTAATTGTAGATTTATATTTATTAGCATAAGTTTTATACATACTATATTTCATATGATAATAAAATTTATTGAGTACACTGACATTATTAGCAAGTCTGTAGTAGTTATATAATCCTCTAATTTGTGAATTATAAATATTTAAAATTTCTAAATCATCCATATTAATTAAATTTGCTCTATGATTTTGTTTCCAAATTCCATCTTTGGTTATTTTTAATATTTTTAGGTCTTTTAACTTTTTAACCCATACATCATTTGGAACATAAAGCTTACAAGTATATGAATGTGTTCTTTTTACAATTCCATCATCACATTTTTTAATATCCTGACTTCTTGACACTCTTACATCGTATCCTAAGAACCTTGCCGGTTTCTCCGTGTTTGTTATTAGAGTTTTTTCATCAGATAGATTTAATTTAAGTTCTTCAGCTAAGAAATTTCTTAAATCATTTTTAATATTTATAGCATCTTGTTTACTACCTATTACTCCTATCAGAAAGTCATCAGCATATCTTGTATAGAACATTCTTTTATATGTTTCATCATTTGCAATTATTGATGGAATTTCATTTCGTTTTTTCCTTAATTCTGAAATTTCAGCTTTAAGTCTATTTATATCATCATTAGATGCACTTGCTAATTTTTTTCGTCTTCTATTTATTTTGTTTGTAATATTTATATAGTCATGATTTAATTTTCTTTTTATTCCTTTATTAAAATTTTCTGTGTACTTTTCAATAAATTCATCTAATTTATCTAAATAGATATTAGCTAGTAATGGACTTAGTATTCCGCCTTGCGGAGTTCCGCTATAGGTTTTATGATATACCCATTGCTCTAAATAACCCGCTCTAAGAAACTTCCATATAAGTCTTATAAATTTTTCATCTTTTATTTTTTCTTTTAAAATTTCAATCAACTTATGGTGGTCAATGTTATCAAAAAAACTTTCTATATCTCCTTCAACAAACCATCTTGCTCCATCATAATGACCTTTAATTTGTTTCAGTGCTGTATGACAACTTCTATTTTCTCTAAAACCATGAGAGTTAGTTGAAAAGCTATTTTCATAGATTTCATTTAGCATCATTCTTACTACTTCTTGAACTAACTTATCGTCTATTGATGGTATTCCTAAAGGTCTTTTCTTACCGTTTTTCTTCGGAATATATGTCCTTTTTACTGGATTAGGAACATATTTCTCATCTTTTAATTTTTCTATTAACTTTTCAATTCTTTTAATACTCATTCCATCTATGGTTTTACTATCTATACCTTCTGTCATGTTTCCTTCCTTTGCATATATATTTCCATATGCTTTTAAAAAGAAATTTACATTGTATAGATTTCTATAAAGTCTGTCATATTTATAATTGGTATCTTCACTTTTATTTTTTAGACTTTTTAATACATATTCTGGATTTCTCATAAGCCTCTCGCTCCTTCCTTCTATCGTATTAAATATTTAAGCTACCTTCCTTCGCCATGTAATAGGCTTTCCCTATCTCCGACTACTACGAAGGTTCCGTTACCATATTGAATATTCATATCCCTTGAGAATAATAGCCTTAAAATAAGGCATTTCAACTTAGGTAATCCCCATTTAGTATGTTGTAAATAGCATATTGTAATATCGGATATGACTTTCGTTCTTTATCTTTCACTAAGATTACGTGATATCTGAGACACTAAAGAATATACGGAATTTATTTATATTCTTCTTGATATCATATGTCGTTTTATAGCTATCTTCCGACATAAGCCACATTATACTCGTTCGAACTATCATTCAAGCAGTCTAGCTTTTATCCTTATTTACAATCTTTCATCTCACCATTCAGTCGTATCTTGATAACTAGATAACTCATGGTTTTTCCAACATGCTACACTCCCCCTTTGGTTTCCCTCTAGGATAAGTTGGCTGATGATAGGTTTAATTGTGTCTTTTACCTAATATCTTGCTAAAATATAATTTACAACACCCTTATGGGCGCACGATTCCGATATGGCCGTTCCTTCCAGCAGTATCGAAGAATATTAAGTCTCCACGCTTCATTTCACTTACTGGTACAGGTTTACCCATATTTATTAAGGACCATGTGGTTACACTTTCTCTTGGTCCTAATTGTATTCCTGCACTTGCGTAGCAGTAATGTACTAGGGAACTGCAGTCAAATCGTCCTGCATCAACGTCAGCTTGATTACGACCTCCGCCCCAAACGTATTGGGATTTACCAACCCATTTCATTCCAGCTTCTATTGCTTTTTCTATAACATCATTACCTACAACATCTCCGTTCATGTCGTAAAGATTTAGCCCAAAATCATTTATTACCTGGATTAATTGGTTTGCATAGTTTGGATCTGTTGCATAACCTGCTTTTTGTATACATTGAGCTTGCTCTATATAGTTAGTTGCGTCCAGGACTCCATTTTCTTTATATCTAGAATTTTCTACAAAGAATTTACCATGATCTATTACAGATTCATTCCAACTTTCGTAAACTCTCCACCTTGCTATAATAGTTATTATTCCACCATTAACATGCTCTTGAGTTAGCATTTCTAAGACTTTCCCCTTCCATCCAGAGTCAGCTTTTATACCAAATAAATTATTAGCTTTTATGGCCAACCCAGATCTTCCCCAACCACTTTCTAATATAGCTTGTGCCAGGGTTATTGATGGAAATATTCCTGTTTCTTCATAGGATTGCTTCGCTCCGGAAACAATCTGACTTATAAAATTAAGCTGCTCTTCCGTTAAATTAGGATTAGGATTTACTGGAGTTGGCTGTTCACCACTTCCCCCTATAATTAAGAAAAAAAATAGAAGTGGAAATATCAAAGATATTATTCCACTCCATATAAAAAGCTTTTTCATTAAGAAACATCCTCATAGTTTAAAGTATCTTCTGGTGTTGTGCTAAAACACTCTATAAACTGTTCAAAAACAGCATCAAATTCTATTACTCCAACCCTTCCATCTAAGTCTTGGAAAACAGCTTGCCTATTTTCTAGTTCCATAAGCATTTTGATATTTTCTTCAGTAACGCTTTTATTCATAAATTCAAGCATTCTCTTTGCTTCATCTCTATTATTAGTTTTAAAGCATAACTTGTATGTTATAGTATTTTTAATTTCTTCAGTTGGTATATCTAAAACAGAATGCCCGTTAAATATACATCCAACATTTAAGGATCTTCCTTGCCTTGCTAAAAAGTCATATAATTTTCTACCTGCAGCAGAATTTTTTAATAGCGATAGGTAAATCTTTGATGTTATCTCCAATTTTTCCCCCGCTCCACACCGTACGTGCGACTTTCACCGCATACGGCGTTCCATCAATTATATATTAAATTCATTTTTCTTAATCTCAAGTATTAATATAAATAGCTTGTCATGGTCTATCACTAATTTTAATATATTTAGCGACCTTTTTTATCTTACTAGAATCCATGAATTGATTAAGTTTCTTTCAATAAATAATTGACTTGTGGCTATTCCTCCAATTTCATTACAAAATCTTCATCAGTCATGCCACTACTCTCACTAAAGATTATGAAAGGTTATGTATTCCCTTTCTTCGCTTCATAGGTGTGTATCCTCCACGTCTTTAGCTTTTGACGTTCCCTTAACTTTATCAATACTAGAACTTAGGTGCTGACTTTACCCCATTGGCTTATCATATGCCTATAACATATCAAGGATTTTCATGGGTTCCATTTTTACTCATCCTCAAACCAATTAACATACATTTCTATACTTATCGCTTTGGAGCGTACCTTCGCCAGTTCGTCAGTTCCTATTGGAACATTCTCACCATATTCTGTTTTTAATGACTCCCGGCATATCAACTACATATTCTACCTCTAGAACACTTTCGTTAGATAACATTTTATTATCTACTACGGTAATTTTCTGCCGACTTCACCGAGCTTCACACAATAACTTTCACACAAAGTTACTGCATGTCGGAGTATTAGAGAAAGCGTTTCAAGGCGTTACCCTATCATTCCACTTTTCAAGTTAAGAGTTCTCCATTCTCTTATATTTAGAATGTGCATAGTCTTTTCAACTATGAACGTCTCGCACGAAACCAACTTTCATCAAAGAGTATTAAGTCGAAGGTATTTCTTTTTTTCATAGCAAATTTCTTCGTAAAACTTCCCATAAGCATCATTAAGCAAGAACTTAATTTTTCTTCTTCAGAGTATTCTTCCTTCTTTGTACCTTGATCTGGAATGGTTAAATTATCTATCTGAAGAATATTTAGTCTATTGTCTAGATTAATGGCTTTTTCAGTACCATCTCCAAAAATAAGCTTTGATAAACCGACATCCTTTGATGCGTTTAGCTTTCTTACCAAACGCTCTGCTTCTTTTTTATAAGCATCACTATCTGATACATCATTAATCATTTCAATTAATCGCTTCATTGAAGGTCTTTTTTCATCCTTCATTTTATTTAAAGTTTCTTTTAAAATTATCTTTTCTTCTTCATTTGTATTAGCAATCTCAACTATTATGTTAAAAGCTAAGTCACAAGCTTCATCTATATTATCATTATAAAGATTAAATGGATCTAGTTTACCCTTATCTTCATCGTTAGGTGTTAATCTAACTATACTTATTAAATCTCCCATGAAATCTAGTTTATCAGCCCAATGTGACCTTTCACTTTTAGGGTCGAAAATTAGTGCAGAGCTACCGAAAAGCACATGTAAAACTACAATTAAGTTAGCATTAAAAGATTTTCCACCACCTAAGTTACCGTATATACCCATAGCAGGTGATTTATTTAACTTTGTAGCTCTTCCCATGTATAAATAAACTTTTCTATTACCATTTACTGTGTAGCCTATATAGGCTCCTACGCTATCTCCTAAATGGTCACTAGCTCCAAATACTCCACCCGCTAATGTTTCCATTGGAACTAGCTGTATGAAGTCTCTATTATAATTAGAGTTAGCAGGTATAAAATCTAAGAAAATTCTATATTGATCTGTGTATGAATTTATAAGCTCGAATTTTAGTGATTTATTGAAATATTCCATAAGAACTTTTGTATTATTTCTAACTATTTTCTCCTTTGTAGAAGCTAAACAAATACTTATACTTGTTTCGATTATGTGTTTATTTCTCTTTACTTCCTTTTCTAATGACTCTGCGGCCACCTTCGCTTCGTATTCTTCATCAGATGGTATATGTCCCCCTTGAAGTGCTTCATTTACTTGTGCATTTATCTTAGCAGCTTTATTTTTTATCTTACTTTTACTTTCTTCCGCAGAAAACTTCTTTATGTGGATGCAGATCTCTGCCCCTATGTTCATATCCTGGATTAACTTTATATACTCAACGCCCGGAAACCCCATACTTGGAATATTGTTTATGGCCAAGAAAGTCTGATAACTTGTAAATCCATCATTTTGTATTTTTAATATTTTATCACCTTGCTCTATAAGGCCAGTAACTCTATTTTTATAGGCATTTCTTAAAGGAATAATAACTTTTTCCTCATCTTGCTCTACTTCTAAGAAATTATCACTCCACTTAACAAGTTCATCCGCTGATTGATGACCACGTTTAGTAACCCTAGCACTTAAACTATCTATTTCACTTTTTCTTAAAGGACGTATATCAAATCTCATAGATTGTATTTCTAAAAATTCTGTAGACTTTTTCTTATAAATTCTAAAGTCTCTTTCAGATATAGTTTTCTGAGATACCCCTAAAAACTCGTTTAAGGCCTTTTTAGGGCTTTTTATCATATACTCAAGCATTTCCCCTCCTTTAGAAATAAAATCCTTGTCGTCACCTTTTAAAAGGGAAATAAATATATATGTGTCATATTCTAATGTTTTATCTCCGGCAATAAACTCATTTTCTTCAGTAACAGGATTAAATATATATCTATCTTCAGCTCTTTCTTCTAAAATTTCTATAGTTTTCTCAGCTAAAATTGTTGAAACTTCTTTCAAAGGATCATCTTCCTGGATTTTATTTATCATAGGTCTTATAGATCTCTCACAACCCACAGCTCTTGGAATTAATAAAATTTGAGCTTCACTAGGTATTTCTTTTATAAGTTCGGTTAAACTATCTAATATCCTAATTTTTTCACTATTATTACAAGAACTATATTCAAATCCATTAAGTTTAAATCCTGCATAGCAGGCTTTATTATTAAAAATCAAATTTTCCTTAACAAAATTTATAGGAAAATTAAATTTATTACTTTTCATATTAAAATACTCCTTTCAAACTTGGAATAAAATAAAGAGAGTTAGTAAAAACTAACTCTCTTTTTTGGTTACATCACACCAATTTCTTCTCCACTCATTATATATTTTTTGAGCTTCTAAATTATCAACTTTAAATCTTCTCGCTAATCTTTTAATAGCGTCTGATTTACTTATTGTAATTATTTCCTCATCAAAAAAATCTTTAAATTTATTTTCCATAAAACCACCTCAAAATTATATATTTTCAATATAAAATTTTATGATTTTATAGTCAACCTAAAATCTTTCTATAAATCTAAAACTTTCTAAATTCTCTCGAATCTCAAATCTTTCTATTTTAGACTTTTTTATATTTTGAAACTGTATAAGTCTTAGTAGATACTTATGCATTGGTTTTCCATCTATTTTTTTATTTTTGGCTATATATGCTATACCTAAAGGTAATGCAACGTATTTATATATAAAATTTATGTGTATTCCAATTGTAGCATCTATAATAGCAACTAATGTTAATGCTGCTAAAAAATAAACTGTAGTAGTTATAGGAAGTGGAAAAGGTATTGTAGTATTTCCTAATCTATAAATTTTAATTTCAAAGTTCTTAAGCTTATTATAGCTTCTTAATACTTTATTTTCTTCTTCCATAAAAATCTCCTTCTAAAAACCACCTATTGTTCTAACCCACTCACCAAATATTTTTATTAAATCTGGTTGAGCAATAACTACAATTACCAATCCACCTACAATTAGAACAACTAATATACCTGCAATACTCTTTTTAACAAGCTCTTTTATTAATAGAAATCCAACTACAACAAAGGATATAGGTAATAAAATATTGTTTATTACATTAGTTTTTATGGCTCCTCCATCTATACTAGCATATGCATAAGTGTTATAGGTTGTCATAAAAGCTAATAATGCCACAAAAAATCCTTGTATTCTGAACTTGTGTAATTTTATTTTCTCTGCTGCTTTCTCTTTTAAATTCTTAAAATTTTTCATAATAAATCCTCCTAATTATTGCTCTTATTATTTAAATCTATGTTTGAAGTTCTTGGCTCTAAAGTTTTAACTAAGAACTTGTCTCCTTCCTGAACTACAGTAAGGTTAAATCCTTGTTTTATCGCATTTCCAAAGGAATCTACATTTAAGTCTACAATTGCCAAGAATTCTTTATCACTAAGCTTATAAATATTTATTCTATCGATTTTATTGAAAGAGAACTTTTGACCAGCTCCCTTAATATCTGCTCCATCAATTAAGAAATAATCTATTTGTGTTTGATTTTGCTCGTAATATGCCTTAAAGAATTGAGATACACTATCTGTAATCTTTTTAGTTTTATCAGTATCATTTTCGCTAGTTCCGGAGAACTCTTTATTTTTGAAATAAGCTTTCTCTGGTGGAGCTGTCATTACTGGTAATGCGTCTACGGTCATATTCATATCTTTATCGAAAACTATAGGAACTTCTAAATAGTAATCAACTAAATTAGTATCATACTGCAACTGGTCCTTTGGTGTTTCTTCTTGGCCAGCTTTAGGCGTATAAACTCTAACTCTAGCTTTAACACTTACGTTGACTTGATTTTCAGAATATTTTTCAAAATAAAAAGCACTAGTATAAATGACATCTGAATAAGTTCCATTATTCATCTCATTTGCTAGTTGCTCTGTAGTGTACTTTGTTATTCTATTTACAAAATCTTGAGTATTACTTGGATATCTAGAAAAATAATCCCAAGCAAATTCTTCAGCAAAAGAAAAGGCTTGAGTTTCAAGTAAACTTTGCTTCTCCATATTATTTAATATCTTTTCATTTTCTTTTTTCAAAGCTTCAGATTGATTACCTTTAAATACTGAAACCCCACCCCTAAAACAAAGAATACCTATAAGAACCCATATAAAAGCTCTTGCTATTCTAAAAGGCATTACACTTACTAATTTTTTCTCCTTAACACCATTAACCTGCTTATCTAAATTAGCAACTAAATCCTCAAGATCCATGTTAAATTTATCTTTTTTTCTAAAGAAAGACTTTTTTTCTTTCTTCTCTTTTTTCGGCTTAGTATTTTCTTTATTTTTTCTAAACACAATCCTCACTCCTATCTTTAATTTAATCTAAAAATTTCAACTCTTTTTCTTCATCAAAATAATAAAATTGAGTCTCCTTAAACTCATAACCTATAGTAACTACCAATCTCCCTTTTATGTGTCCTACTTTTCTAGTAATTTCATTTCCTACAACTAATTCTGAAAATTTACCTTCAATATAGCTGCCATAAATTCTAACAGGAATATTATTTATTAATTGATTCCTTAAAATTCTAATCTCTGGTCTCTCAGTAGCACTTAATATATTAATTCCAGTTGGTCTTGCTAAACGAGCTAATTTACTTAAATTATTTTCTATTCTAGTTGCTTTCTCTATATCATCAGTTGATAAATTCTCTTTGTATAAAAGTGCATTAATCTCATCTATAACAACTACTATTCTAGGCAACTTATTACTTTCGCATATTTTATTGTTATACTCATTGAAATTTCCAACTCTTTCTTTTCTTAATAGATTAAGCCTTCTAGTATGTTCATAAACTAATGCTTGTAACAATTTATCTGCACTATCAATATCTCTTACGATATTCGTAAATTTTTCAAAGTTTGTAAGTTCTACACTAGAAGCATAGGTTAAACCAATTATATTTATCTCAGCCCCTTGATTTTTCAATTGCCAAATCATACATGCCAAAGCTACAGATTTTCCAACTCCCTCACCACCTGCTATTAAGATATGTGGTGTTTCATTTAAATTAACTTTTACAACTTCATTTTGATCTGTTACACCTAAATTTAAAATACCATCTTCTTTATCTAAATAATCATTACACCAATTTACTCTCTCTGGTATATTATTTACTAATCCATAAACTCTCTTTTCATTATTTTTATTTCTCCTTAAAAACATATCTATATCCCCCTATCACAATTTTTCTTTTATAATTATTTTTCTCACTATTCATAATCAAATTTCCCTATATTATTAAATTTTTCACCTTTGCTTTTTTCACTTATCTCATCATTTTTAACTTCAACATCTTCTTTGATAATGTTAACTTCAGTTTTCTTTTCCTCATTATTAACTTCTACTTTTTCTTTAACTAAATTTATAGTTTCTTTAGTATTATTATCTATAATTTTATTTTCACTTGAAGCTTCATCAATTAGATTATTTTTATTTTCATTGTCCTTAAAAGCTTCTCTAACTTTAAAAATCTTACTAGGAATAAAATGTTTATCATCATCAAAATAATAAGCTTGAAATTCAATTGTATCTGCTCCAAGTTTAAATAAGAAACGTCCCTTTATTGGATCTAAATCCTTAGCTTTAGTATTACTTAATACAATTTCAGATGCCTTTGAATCTGCAAAACGACCACATATTCTAACAGGAACATTATTCTTAATTTGCCCTGTAATTACTTTTGCATCTGGTCTTTGAGTAGCAATTAATAGATTTATACCTGTAGCTCTAGATAGACGAGCTAAAGTAGATAAATAACCTTCTATTTTTGTTAATTTTTCTTTCTTTTCATCATCTACTCCGGTTTTATCCATAAGCTCTGCAAGTTCATCAATTACAACAACAATTCTTCTTAAACTTCCTGAGCACTTTGCATTATATTCAGCAATATTTTTAACTTGATTTTCTCTTAATAACTTTAAACGTCTAGAATTTTCTTCAACAAGAGAAGCAAAAAGAGCTTCTGCTTCATCAACTTCAGTTATTACTTGACCTATTTTTTCATACTGTAAACCAAATTCCACTCCTCCTTTAAAATCGACCATATAGGCTATTGCTCCTTGGCTTATAAGTTGCCAAAGAATACATCTAACAATTACAGATTTACCTGATCCTGTTTCACCTGCAGATAATAAATGTGGACTTTTATTTAAATCAATTTTTATCTTTTGAGTTTCAGACTCTCCAATGCAAACAACACCTTCTTGTGGATCTATATACTCATCACTCCACGGAATTTTTTCCTCAATTTCAAGAGAACCACTCATTGATTTCATAATAACTATTTGTTTACTCTTTCCTTGCTTTATTGAAATAATAGAAATATTAACTGCAGCTTGTATTTGAGGAATATTATGTCTCCAAACTTCTATTGGAATTTTAGACTCAAAAACTCTTTTATCAATTTTTGTTTCTTTATCTTGAATATGAGATTTCAAAATAGGTAATTTTGAATCTGAACCTTTAAATCCTAAATCTTCAAAAGCTTCTTTGAATTTATCATTCTCTTTTTCAGATTTACTTTTAAAACAAGATACAAGAGCAAAATAATAAACTGGAGAAAACCATAAAAGAAAATAAATGATTTTAAAGTAAAATTTTCTATCTACAAGAAAAAAATCTACATTTACTCTTGCAACTATGGGAATTAAAAAAGAAGGTATAAGACCAATAAAAAGCTTTTTATTTTTCCAAGACTTTTTAAAACCAATACCTGCACTTTTAAATAAAATAACTATTGCTTTAAATAGCTCTTTTGATATATCTCTAATAATCATAAAGATTTCATTTAGAAAATCTTCTAACACTTTAGTTGAATTATCGCTCAAAGTAACAACTCCTTTCTAAAAATTTGTATAAAAATAGAGCACTATTAATAGCACTCTTATTTACTAACTTACTTAATTAAAAATAAAACTTTTTGATTAAACATTAATTTTACTTCTTAAATAAATTTCAGTAGTATCACTTCTAGTATGTCTTAATTTAACTCTAGTTTTATCTAAAGCTTCACTTTTAGGAATATCATTTTTTAATTCTTCTTTGTAAGTTCTTTTAGCAAAACCCCTTCGCAGATCATGACATTGTATTCCCATTTTAGTTGCTTGTTCTTGTAAGTAACGCATATGTGGAAATACTCTTTCATCTTCATTCTTAGTTTCAATAAACTCACTAATATTTTTAGATAAATATTTATTTTCAAGTTCAATAGAACAAAGTTTATTTCCTTTGGCTTCTCTAAGATTAATTGTTATTAAGTTTTTATCAAAAGAAAAATCATCTTTCTTTAGAGCTGCAACTTCGTGAACACGAAGTCCCGACTCTAACATTAACTTATAAGCTAGTCTATAATTTTTCTTTCTAACTCTATTAACTTTTCTTTCAATATCAATTAAATTTTTTTCTGCAGTAGGTTTTCTATTATTCTTTTTTTTATTTTTAATAATCTCTTTTAGTTCATCTTCAGAAGGAAAATCAACATCAAGATTATGCTCTTTTAAAAATCTAATAGCGTTAACACCTGCAGATAATTTAGTTTTAAATTTAATTGAATTTAAGTTATCTAAAATTTTATCTTTAGTAATAACAGAAACATCATCAAGGTTATTAAAATTTTCAAATATTTTATTAAGAGCTGAGTTTCTATCTCTAATAGAATTTTTACTCAAAGAAGAATCAGAATAAATAATATTTTTCATTTCTTTTTTAAGATTAAATATATTCATTTAATTAAAGTCACTTGCCTTTCATTGAGAGTTTATACGGAAGGAGTTACACTCCTTCCTATGGGGGGAAGTATTCCCCCCATTCCCCCCTTGGACTGGAGCTAAACGCTCCAGCCCAAGAGTATATAATTATCTATAATAACATATACATATAAAAATATTAGTCCCAAATTAAAACACAATTTGTGACCAATACATTATATGTATATATTATATATATAATATATACTCTATAATACGACAAGGGACTAATTCTTAATAAAAGCTTGAAATAACTAATTTTATAACAGGGGACATTATGGTATATTTAAATTTTAAATGTCCCCCGTATTGTCCCCCGCTTTGTCCCCTGTAATGTCCCCCGTAAAAAGTAGTTTTAAAAAATGCAAATTTTAAACTTCCATTTGAATTTTTAACCATGAAAAAATAGAGTAATCTATAACTATTGCATATACTCTTTCATCATCAATTCTTACTCTCTTAACTAACTTTTCATCATCAGCTATAAGCCATTTTAACTCTCTCCACATATGCAATTTATTTTCTGCAGTATCATATTCCCTTTTAGTCAACATATCTCTAATAAACTCATTATTTAAGTATATATATTTTCTATCTCTTGAAAAAACAAATGAACCTTTTTTCATTAAATAGTTAACTACATCGACTAATTCTTTTGCATATAAATTTAAATCTTTCACCTAATAATTAAACTCCTTCCGTTCACTTTCTACTTCATCCTCATTGTAATTTTCATCTTCAAAACTTTCAAGATTTTCATTGCTTTCTTGATTAATTTCTTCTATAACTTCATCTTTTTTATTTGAGTTTTTTATTTCATTTTTAACACAATTTCTTATGATTTTTGTATTCTTAGTTATTACTTCTTGGTGCTTTTTATTTAACCAATCTATATAATCTACTCCTTGTAATTTTAATAAATCTTGTGCTAATTCTTTTGAATTTTTATCTAACTTTGCAGCCATAATTTAATCTCCTTCCATCTACTTTTTAGTAGTTTCTTATTATCAATTCTTTGTTTCTTTTTCTTCCTTCTGATTGCCTTGAAACTGAATATGGTACTTCAACTTCTTTGATATTAAAATCCTTATACCAGCTTCTAGTTTCTTCACAATCATTGATTGTTAGAATGAACTTTCCTTTGATATTTTTAAGAATATCTCTAAGTTTTAATTGCTCTTTTATTCCAAACTCTGCTTCATATCCGGCTGTACCATAGTACGGCGGATCTAAGAAAAATAATGTATATTCCCTATCATATTTTTCAATTATTTTTTCAAAACTTAGGTTTTCTACATAGGTATTTTTTAATCTTTCTTGTAGCTCTTCTAAGTTACAATCAAAGATTTTTTGTGATGGTAATGTATTAGTTCCATAACCATAATGATTACCCTGTCCCCCGAAGCTTTGAGTCATAAGGTACATAAATCTTATGGCTCTTTGTATATCGGTTAAATGCTCCAAAGTAGCATTTTTATATTCCTCGAAAATACTTCTTCCGGATATTTCATAAGACAAAAGTCTTTTCATTTCTGGAGCAGGATATTTGATAATTTTAAATAGGTTTGGTATTTCATTTTCAATATCATTTATAACTTCAATCTTTGATTTTGTCTTGCCAAAATATACCCACCCAGCTCCAAAGAATGGTTCTACATAACACACATGTTCTGGCATCATGCTTATTATTTCTTTTCTCAATTTACTCTTTCCACCTAGCCTTGTAATTGGTGGTTTTAACATTGATTTTTGCATAAAAAAATTCCCCCTTGAACATTATTTAAGTTCTTGGAGAACAACTCGTTTTATATGATTATTTTATTTGTTTAGACTGTTTAAAAAACTAAATATTTTCTTAAAACTAATATGTTTAGTAAATCGTAAAATACCTTTACCACCATATAAGTTTACTCCATTTTTATTTACAGAAACTCTCGCTCCTTTTTTACCTGTACTAAATCCCACCCCCCCTCCAGTTGATAAATTAACTTTAGAATTTTTACCAACTTTAAAAGACTTTCTTAAACTAAATCCCATGTCTTATTTCTCCTTTCTTTTTAACTTTTCAAATATATTTTCTATATTATCTGCTTCAAATTCTATAATTGCAGCTAATAATTTATTCCTAGATTGTATGCCATATTGTTCTTTAAGAACCTTTGCATTATCATACATAAAGTCCATTATTTTATCATTGGCATCTTGAGTTATTATTACATTAATTCTCTCCTTTGACTCCTGTGTTTTTGCAGTAAAAAGAGCATCCTTTTCTAATTCTTCTCTTATAGCTTCAACTTTCTTTCTAACTTCGCCTATCTTTCTAGTATTCTTATTCATGCACATTTATTTTCCTCCTTAATTTGATATATAACATTTAATCTATTTTAAGTTTTCTTATTAAATATTTTTTCAGTTAAAGATTTGATAAACTTATTATTTAAAATATAAAAAGAAAAATCTATAGAAAATTTAATTATAAGTATCATTAGTATAAATGCTCCTATATTTGAATAAAATTTCAAATCTATAGTTGCAATATAATATAATCCAATAATGGCTAAAGTAGCCCCTACCAAATTAATAATAATACTAATTATTTTTTTTATTATAAATTCTAAATTATTTTCTAAAAAATACTCTTTTATATTAAGTTTCCCAAATATAAGTTTAAAAACTATAAATGCAAAATATATTAAAATACAGTAAATTAAAGCATTAAAAAAAAGATTATATACATTCATTTATTTTTCCTCCTACTTTATTTTAAGTACCAAGTTAAAATTAATTAATTCTCCAGTTAAAATTAATCTTTGTTTAGCATGATTAGTACAAGTTATTAAAGTTATTTCTTTCTTGTCATTTGAAAAATTTATTTTGCTTGTATCATTAGGTTCTACGATATATCGATTAGTTATTTTATATTCAAGTTCCTTATTATCAGATATTATTTTTACTGTAGATCCTATTTTAAGCTTATAAAGATTTCTAAATATAGATCCACGCATATTATTGTGTGCAGCTAATATTACATTTCCTAATTCTCCAAAATCAGAACTTGATCTATACTTAGCCACTACATAATCTAGATTTTCTTCTCCATTTACAATAGGAGCTTTAACTCCTATACTATCTATTTCTAATATCCCAATTACATCATTTTTTTCAGCTTTATTCTTATTATTAGGTTGAGTAAAAGTATCTTTTATTACTTCTTTTTTCTCTGTATTTTCAGTTGTTTCATGAATACTATAATTTACTGAAGAATTACTATACATTTTTTCTTCGTATTTTTGAACTAAATCATCATGGATTGACTTTGATTTAAAATCAATAAATAAAGCTATTCCTATTAACGATATTCCTATTATGATTAAAGTTATAAAGGCTTTTTTCATCATTTTAAACACACCCTATCACTGTAAAATAAGCTTTAATTAAATTTATTAAGCTTAAAATAATTAAATATATATTTAACAGACCTAATAAAACTCTTAAAGCTATCAAAAATACTTTTATAAACTTCTTTTTAACTTCATACCTAGAAAATATGAATATTAAAAATATATTTAATATAAATAATCCTATACTTTCTAATATCAGCATCTTTACACTCATTAATATCAAAGAAGAAGAAAGGCCTATAATAAAAATTCCCAATATAAATATTCCTAAAAACAGCATTCTTGCCACAATCGGAATATAATTATCAAAACCTAATATAAGTAAAAAAAGTCCTAAAATAGTTAAAAGAATTCCTATGAAAGTAAAAAAATTAATAAAAACCATTTTTAAACAGCTATGTTACTAAAATTAAAAAACTTAAAATATGTTTTTATATGATATTCAAAGTAATACTTCCTTAGGATCTTTTCAAGTTTATATTTATTTCTTATTCCACAAGATCTTAGATACTCTTTCGATAATCTTTGTAGTTTTGAAATTAAATATTTTCTGTATTCTAGGTCCTTTTTATTTAATTTTCTATTTGATAAAGAACTAAATTCTAAATCTAATTTCTCTATTTCACATAATAAGGTTTCTCTCATTTTTCTCACTCCCTTTTATTGTTGAAAATTATGTTTTTTAAATAATATTTCAAGTTCTTCATCAGCCTTTTTAGCCACTTTAAATAAATTTATATACATAAAAGTATTTATAATAATCAATCCTAAAATAATAGTTATAACCATACATCCCATCTCCTTATTTTCTTATGTAAACTTAAGAGAGTGCCATATAACACTCTCTTAACTAAAAAATTATGATAATTTTCTTTTCTTTGAAAGTATTAATGCTCCTAAGCCTCCTGTTACTAATATAATTCCAAATGGAATTAATGCATTAACATCTAGGCTTGAACCAGTTTTAACAATTTCAAATTTCTTGTTAGTTAAGTTACACTTAACTACTTCACCATGTTCACCTATTTTAAATGTTCCTATTTCACTTGTAATCTTATATCCTGCTGGAGCTTGTAACTCTGATAGTTTGTATTCCCCTGCAGCTAATTTAAAGCTATTTCCTTCTTTCTTAGAAATGAATTCTATAACTTTTCCTTTATCTAGGCCAGAAACACATTCTATCTTTATTTTAGCCCCATCTAAGCCTTCACCAGTTTCTGAATCTGTCTTTATAAACTCAAGTGTTCCAGTTGTTCTTTCATTCTTTAATTCAGCTTTTATTACTTCTCCATCTTTAATCTCAAAAGTTCCAACTTCAGTAGAAAGCTCGTATCCTTCCGGTTGTTGAGTTTCCTTAAATTCATATCTACCTACTGGAAGTGTAAATTTGTTTCCTTCTAAACTTGAAGTAAATTCAAGCTTGATTTGCTTATTTTGCTCATCTAAACCTACGATTTCAATCTTAGCCCCTTCAAGATTTTGACCAGTTGTAACATCAGTTTTAGTAAAGTCTACTTCTCCAGTTTTGACTTTATTTTCTGCAGTTACAGTCTTAATTTCATCGTCTTTATCTATTACAAAACTTAAATCTTGATCTTGATTTATTTCGTAATGATCTGGAGCTTTAATTTCGTTGAAATAATAGTTACCTGCTTCTAAGTTTTCCACTACTATTTTTCCTTCTTTGTTAGTTGTGTAAGTCCCTACAAGCTTTTCACCATTCCAAAGTTCGAACTCTGCTCCTTCAAGTGGTCTTTTAGTTTCTGAATCTACCTTGATTAATTCTGCAGTAGCTCTTATCTTTTTATTTTCCATTTCAAGCTTAACTACTTGACCATTTTCTTTAACATTGAAGAAAATAGGCTTTTTGTTAATAACGTAATTCCAAAGTGTCTTAACTTCTTCTATTTTGTAATGACCATATTCTAAACCTTTTAAACTAACTATTCCTTTGTCATTACTCTTTAAGTCCCAAGTTTGTCCTTTCATTAGGCCATCTAAAGCTGTAACTTTAAACTCAATATCAGCTAATGGTTCTTTAGTTTCACTATCTACCTTTAAAAGCTCCATATCGCTTGTTATACGGTCATTAGACACCTTAATAGTATAAACAGTACCTAAGTCTTTAATATCTTCTAGAGCGGCATTTTCGTCTATTTTAAAAGGTATTGGCTTTATGCTTATATAACCTTCCTTAGGTTTTGCCTATAGCGATAGGTAAGATTTTGATATTATCTCTGTCTTTTCCCCCGCTCCACACCGTGCATGCGATTTTCACC
>WNVL01000027.1:0-22353 GCA_034421775.1 Clostridium perfringens
GATTAGGTGAAATACTAATCACTAATGTGTTGTTACCGGGACCATAGGTTAATGTGGCGAGGCTCTGCATAGGGATCTTAATTTGGTGACATAGTTATCCTGTTCTTTTTTAATTAAATCGGACAGGATAACTATGTACATTTTGAGGGTACTCGGGATCTAATCATTAAAAACTTAAAAAGTCAATATATAAATTAAATGTTAATTTGAATTTATTTAGATATTAATAGATTTTATAAGAAGTAAAGTGATGGTGAAGTAAGATGAATAAGAGAAAGTGTACCTTATGTAAGAATTTTGATAAATATAAAGAATTTAATTGTATGTATTTCAAGATAAAGATAGAAGATCCTGAAGTAGCAACAAAATGTACTAACTTTATTCCGAAAAGAAAAGAAAGTAGAAAGCCTTGTAAGGATTGTATATATTACGTACGTAATCCAAAGGTAATTCAAGTTAAGAAGAATAAAGTTGTTTTTGATAAAAGATTTTATTATTGTCTACGCCTTAATAAGCGAGGGACTTATTTTAGAAAGGTTAATTGTAAATACTTTTCAGAAGAAGTATAAAGGAGGAAGAGTTTATGAAGGTATTAAGTTTATTTAGTGGAATAGGATCTTTTGAAAGAGCTATTGAGAATAAAAATATTGAACTTGAGATAGTTAATTATTGTGAAAAGGATAGGTATTCAAGTTATGCCTATAGTAAACTTTTCAATTTATCTGAAGATAAAAATTTATGGGATGTTAATCTTGTAGATGGAAAAGTCTTTAAAGATATTGATTTAGTTACTTACGGCTTTCCATGTACCGATATAAGCCTAGCAGGTAAGTGTAAGGGAATAATACATGGTGAAACTAGATCAGGACTACTTTTTGAAGCTTTAAGAATTATCGGGGAATCTAAACCTAAGGTAGCCATAGCCGAAAATGTTAAAAACTTAGTAAGTAAGATGTTTATAACTGATTTCTATAGGCTAATAACTGAATTAGATAGGTTAGGATATAACTCTTACTGGAAAATACTAAGTGGAATTAACTATAATTCGGCCCATTCAAGAGAAAGAGTATTTATAGTCAGCATCAGGAAAGACATAGATAACGGGTACTTTGATTTTAAAGAAGGAAATAATGAGCTAGTTACCTTAGAGAGTATTACTGAAAGCTCTGTTGATGAAAAATACTATTGTAAGGATAATTCTTATCTTAAAAGCTTTATAAATGATGTTAATAAAAGAGTTTGTGAGGACAAAGAGCCTAGTAAATTTGGTTTAGTTAGAGTTGGAACAATTAAAAATCCACATATGTTACAAATGAATAGAAGTTTTTTTTCAGAGCTAGGAGCTAGCCTAACCATTGTAACTGGATCTGATAGTATTCCTAAGATTATTCAATGCAAGGTTAGAAAACTTACTCCTTTAGAGTGCTGGAGACTTGTGGGATTCACATCTGAAGACTACTGGCTAGTTAGAAAAGCTCTTGAAGAACAATTTTATAACGGGAAAGATTGTACAGATACTCAAATGTATAAGATGGCTGGGAATAGTATTGTAATCCAAGTAGCAGAAAGTATAATTGAAAGCTTAAAAGGAATATTATATTAAAAATTGAGGTGAGAATATGGGTGAAATATTATTAGAATTTCTAAAAGAAACTCGTATTATAAATAGACAAGCTAAATTATTAATAGAAGATAAGAATAGTTTATCTTCTTCAGATAAAGAAATGTTGAATAAAATTATATTAAACACATCTAAATCTTTAAGTAAGTTAGGTTCAGAAATTAATTTATGATTAGCTTATGTGGCAGAAATTGTAATAGCTGTGTTATGAAAAAAGAAAAGATGTGTAATGGATGTTCCATGTGTGACGTTTCACTTTGTAAATGCGGTGATAAAAGAAAGCGATGTATGGTTATTTGTCCTAACAAATTCGGTTCTTTTACTTTAGTAAAAAATACTATAGTAAAGGAACCATTAATCGAAAATAAATCTTTAGATTTACCAATTTATATACCTGTAATGCCAGATAAAATCAAAGAGGACTTTAACTTTAAGGCAAATAAAAATATAATTGCAGTTCATGGAGAATTCTTTTTAAATGCTGCTGGAAGTAAAATAACGGGAGCATATAATCCTGGATTCAGAGCTGCATTAAATTTAAAAGAAGATCTATCCGGAATACTAGAATTTTATATAAAAGATAGGACCTTAGAAGGCTTTTGGGATAATCGAAAATCTCTTTATAAAGATTTAAAACGCCAGGACTTTTTAGGAATAATATCTCCTAACTTTTCTGTTTATGAAGATGCTCCACGACTGGAACATATATATAATATTCAACGTTCTAAAACTGTTTATAATGAAATGATAAGTGAGGACCTTCCGGCTATTCCGGATATATCTTGGTACTCAAAAGAAGATTTAAACTTTTGGATAAGAGAAATTAATGCCAATAATATAAAAACTATAGCTTTTAGTTTCATGAATGTAGATACTAAACTTAAAGCAAGTAACTCATGGAAACACTACTTGCTAGGATTTAAAATTTTAAATTTTAAAATACCTTTAGATGTAGAAATAGTGGTTGCAGGTATTTCTTCAGTCCAAAGAATTGAGGAAATCCTTAAAATAAGTAAAAGTAGAAAAATATCTTTTATGCATCAAGCTGCTTGGGTTAATAGTAGAAATGGGGTATCTGTAAAAGATAAAAAACAACTAGATAAATCTATTTCAAAAGATGATATTTTCAAAAATAATCTAGAATTTTATACTAATGAGTACAATAAACTATATGAGAAGTACAGTGGATAACTGTACTTCTTTTTTTATTGCTCCTAGGACCAATAAAAATAATAGATAAGTAAAGAAGTGTGTTAAATAATCTTATGAAAGGGGAGATTAATTTATGCCTAAAAGAAGAAGCAATACTATTGCAAATACAACGGAAGGATTAATTGGTGGCTCAGGATCTAATCTTTCTGAAGGAATAATAGAAGATTTAGTTAATGCTGTTAATGGTAGATTAGATAATGTAGTAACTGTACAAGGGTTATCTAGGACCAGAAACAGAATTGAAGATATAAATATAGTTTCCTTAGGTAATAATCGATATGAAGTAAGTTCAACTGAAGGAGGAACTTACATTGTTGATATGAATGAAAATAGCTGTGAATGTGGCCAATATGTTTATAGAAATGAATGCTGCAGACACTTAATAGCGGTCAGAGAAGCTTTAGGCGAAATTGCAGAAGTAGATACTATAAATAATGTAGAAGCTACTAGAAGAGCTAGAGATATAAGAGATGAAATAAATAGAAATATTAGGGGAGAAGAACAAGACGATAATCACTTTTATACAGACAATGAAGCTGATTTTGATAACGATTTCACAGAAATTAATGATGATTCTATAGAATATGAGTACGAAAACGTACTAAACGGAAACAATAGTACATTCGGAGTTGAACTTGAGTTTGTTGGTGGTGATGCTAATGCTATAGCAAGAGAACTTTATGAGCGAGGTATAGTAAGCTCTCCTAGAAGATTAAGTTATCATTCAAGAAGTGAGCCAGGTAAGTGGAAACTCGAGAGAGATGGGTCCGTATCCGATGGAGATGCCGGCGGAGAAATAGTTTCCCCTATTCTTAAAGATACTCCAGAAACGTGGGAACAAATAAAAATAATATGTGATGTTGCTAAAAGACATGGGGCTAGAGTAGATCAAAGGTGCGGTGGCCATGTTCATATAAACATGGAAAAACTAGATACTGCAAGACAAAGATGGAGAAGATTTTTTAAAACTATAGAAGTATATGAGGATTGTATTTATAGAGCTGCAGGTGGAGATTTAGGAAGAGTAAGAAGTAATGCCAGACATTATGCCACTCCATTTAGTCCTAGGGCCGACGAAAGTAAATATATTCGTTTTAATATGGATACTGATGAAGATGTAAGAAGAATGGCAGCAGAAATTTCTGAAGGAAATAGATATTATGGTATTAATTTAACTAATATAGCAAGAGATAGAGCTCCTGCAGTTGAATTTAGGCATTTTAACGGTTCATTAAATGAGAAGCAAATCCAGGCTAATATAAAAATGGCTGCAGGTATAATAAATGCTGCAGAAAAAGCAAGATTTAGAGATACTGAAGATGAAATTTTCAAAAAGAGAGGAAATATTCTAAAGAATACTTCAAGACTAGGAGGAACACAAACTAAAAAGAAAATGATGGAGTTCTTAGACTTAGCATTTCCACGCAGAAAAGATAAGAATGCAATACTAAATGTTTTTAAGAAAAATGAATGGAGATAATATACTTTTATAGGAAATAATATTATAATATTCCTAAGCATTACATTTAATAATCATTTCTTTTTTTATTAAAATAACGAAAGAGCTCTACTTATTAAAACTAAGTAGAGCTTTTTCAATGACTTTTATTGTGATATAAAATGAATATATTACTATTATAAATTTTTTATAGACATAAATAAAGAAAAAAAATTAAACGTTTTCTTATTTTTTAAAATTTAAGCATAAATATGTTAACATACTCAATATAATTATAGTATAATAAGATTAATCTATTACTATGTGAATAGTCATTTTTTTCCTTTACATGATTTTAAGAAAACAAAGAAAGCTCTACTTAAATAAGTGGAGCTTTCTTGTTTTAACTTAGGAACTATACATAAATAAAGTCTTTTAAATATTTTAACTTAAAATTCACTAAAGATAAAGAGTATATATTGTTTCTTCATTAAGTTTAAAGTTATAATTAAAGTGTAGCTTTTAAAGTTTTTTTATATCATAATTATAGCTTTTCAAATTTCAACTTATAACTAAGAAGGTATCTATTTATTTAGATACCTTCTTTTTATTATAATAACCATAATATTTTAGGAGAGTGATTATATGAAATGGTCAAAAGAAAAGATTAAAGACAAAAAGGAATACTTTTTAAGCCAAAGAAAAAATCCTACTGGCAAATTTACAGAAATGGTTGTTAGAACGTATTTTTTAATTTACAAAAAATGTTCTTTAACGGACAATTTCTGTCCAAGTAATAAAATAAGTTCAAGGATTTTAGTCAGCGGTGTGTATGAAAATTTTTATGATAATAAAGCATCAAATCATGTTCCTAGTGTAGTTGATGACTGTATCAATCATTTAAATAAAATGGGTTATATTAAAATATGTGTATAAATTAAAAATTTAAATTTATAAAAAAGAAAGTATTATTAATAATACTTTTTTTTATTTTTAACATATACGGAGTGATGATACTTTGATAATTTAATAAGAAAAAAGATACTAGACTTTCTACAATGGAATGATAAAAATGGCTATTATACTGATGAACGATATGACTTAGAAGAAGTTCAAAAATTATCATTAGAAGAAAGTATAAAATATTTTTTTTGAGTGATAAATTCAGATTTTTATTACTCAATAGTTGATAATATTTTTGAGCTAAGCTTTTATGAAACAATAAAGCATGCGAAAGAGTTTGAATTTTATAACAAAACTTATAATAAGTTAAAATTATTGATAAATAGTAATCCTAATGAAAATTTATATAAAAATTTACTTGAATATAAAATAAAGTTACTTAAAAGTAAGTAACTTTATTTTTAGTGTTCGTATATATAAAGGCAAAAAGTAAGAAACTTATAGCTAATATTATTATACTTTAAATATCAAAATTAATAAAGCCAGTTAATAAATAACTGGCTGCCTAGATAGATTCAAGAATCTTCAAATAATAGAAGATATAATTATTTTACAATAAAAATTAATAATTTTCAAAAATATTAATTTTTGATAAAATAAAATGGTCAACATTTTTTGAATTATATTTTTAAAGAGCAGTTCAATTTTCGGGATTTTGAGCTGCTCTTTTTATTATTCATAATATCTACAATTTGTTTTTAACTAATTGTGTGAAATTCTCCCACTTCTATAAGTGGAGAGTAGTTCACTATGTTAAATACATTATATTATAATGATAATTGGGGAGGAAATGTCAGTATGATTATGATTGATAAATCTTTAGGTGAAGTAAATCCTGAAAGTTATTTAATAAAAAATGCTAAAGATAATACATACCTTTTAGCATTACCAAATAACCTTAATGGATATAATTATTTTGAAGTGTACATAGATAAACTAAATAGAAGTATTCATGTTTTTGATAGTCTAGAGAATAGAAAAGGGGGAACTAGTGCTATTAATAGTGCAGATAGAATATTAAAAATTAGGAGGCCTTTAAATTTAGATCTTGACTATAAGCTTGTAATATATTACCCAGATCATACTATATTCAAAGCTTGTATAACAACTTATCATGAAAGAAAAGGCTTTAATAAAAATAGAGACTATGTAACTTATATACCTTTTCTGAAGAAAGCTGAATTATTTCTAAAAAACAGATTTTAAAAGCTTAAATTAATTAAGATATTTATAGTATAAAATTTTTGTAATTATGAGAGGAGAATAAATATGGAAAATATAATTTTTTAAAATCTTGAAGAATTAAATTTAGAGGAAAAACTATTACTTATTAGAAAATATCATCAAATAAATTTATATACAGTAGATAAATCTTGGTGTCTACAATTATTCCATTTAGAATTTACCGCAAATGATGAAGTAGATTGTATATGGGAATCAAGTTCTGAAGATTTAAATAAACTTCTTAATGAAGCCTTAGAATATATAAATGAAAATGAGTATTGTACAATCTATGATATATAATTTAAATTTTTAATTGTGAATTAATGTAAGTATAGTATCATATATGTAGATACTATACTTAATTCTAAATAAGGAGTGATAAAAATGGTATATAGAACATTAGTGAACTACTCTCCACTTATAGAAGTGGGAGCTTCTTGGTCAATATACCTAGTGGCACAAGTTTCCCCAAGCTTATAGGGTAGTTCCTACCCCAATGTAATATCTATTTAGACTATCAATTTCTCTAAGTTTTTAGCTGCATTAATATCTCTATCGTGTTCTGCTCCGCACTTCGGACAAATCCAATTTCTAAGTGCGAGATTTTTTACATCACTATTTTTATATCCACATTCAGAACATAGTTGTGAACTTGCATAATTTGATGGTGCAACAACAATATTTCTTCCATACCATTTAGCCTTATATTCAAGCATTATTCTAAATTCATACCAACTAGCTTCTGATATTACTCTTGCTAACTTATGATTTTTTAACATATTACTTACTTTCAAATCTTCTATTGCTATTGATTGGTTTTCTCTAATAAGCTTTATAGATAATTTATGTAAGAAATCTTTCCTTTGATTAGCTATTTTATCATGTAGTTTAGCAACTTTTAATCTTGCTTTATATCGATTATTGCTTCCTTTTTGTTTTCTTGACAAATCTCTTTGTAATTTTATCAATCTTTTTTCTAATTTTCTTAGATATTTGGGATTATCAACTCTGTATCCATCTGAACAGATTACAAATTCTTTTAATCCAACATCAACACCTACTTTTTTATCAACTTTTAGCAATGTCATATTTTCAGTATCAACTAAAATAGAAATAAAATATTTATTACTTGGTGTTTTAGAAATAGTACAACTTTTAATTTTACCTATAAATTTTCTATGATATTTAATTTTAATCCTAGTTTTTAATTTAGGTATTTTTATATATCCATTGTCAATACTTACTGTTCCCTTTTGATTGTTAGTAGTGAAACTATGGTAATTTGTCTTTTTAGACTTGAACTTTGGAAACCCGACAGATTTATCTCTAAAAAAATTCTTATAGGCTTTTTCTAAATTTTGCTGAACATTTGCTAATGCTAATGAATCTACTTCTTTTAGCCACTCAAATTCTTTCTTATACTGTGCAGGTGTATTCTTTAACATTTCACCAGTTTGTTTATAATACTCAATCTTATCATTAAGCATTTTATTATAAATAAATCTAGTGCATCCAAAAGTTTTAGCTAAATATTCTTTTTGTTCTGAATTAGGATATATCCTATACTTATAAGCTTTAAGCATTATTTCATCCCTTGATTTTCAATATATTTTCTTACTACTTCAATAGGAGCACCGCCAGTGGTTATCAAACAGTAGCTTCTACTCCAAAAATATTCTTTCCAAAGTTGTTTTCTTATACTTGGATATTCTTTTTTTATTAGTCTACTACTTGCAGATTTATAAGCATTTAGAAATTTTGATATTTCTGTATTTGGCGAACTTCTAAATAGTAAATGAACATGATCATTGTCATGATTCCATTCTTCTAAAGTTATATTATACTTAGGTGAAATATACTCAAATATTTCTTTAAGTCTATTGGATATATCATCATTAATTACTTTTCTACGATATTTTATAACCAATACTAAGTGATATGACAACTTGAATACTGAATGATTATTAGTATCTAAATCCACTATTTCACTTCCTTATATCATTTATTACTGATTACATTGTATTGTTCTCGTTGACTATCGTCAAGTGCTATCCATCTCCCACTTTAGAAGTGGGAGAATTTCACACAATTAGTTAAATTTAAGAGCTTCTTGCTATATAAGGCTATTAATTTGATCAGATCCATCTTTAATAAAATCTACTACATCATTATCATATTCATTATATGCTAAATTATCGATAGTAAAAGTTCCATCAGGATTTTGTATTAAATATTTTTCTTCTATTCCCTTTATTACTTTAAACAAATCTTCTTCATTAATTTTTTTATCTTCTTTTACAATAGTTTGAGAATTAACAGATTTAGCATCTGAAAAGCTTAATGATCCTAATGTAAAAGTTGAAAATATTGTTGCCCCTAAAATACAAGAAATAAATTTTTTATTCATGAAAAATCCCCCTTTATAAGTTATAATATATTTAAATTTATAGTTAAAGAAAGGATGATATTTAATGCTTTATTTAAATGTTCCATTTGAAGAAAAAGATGAAGTAAAAGCGTTATATGCTAAATGGGATAACAATGCTAAGAAATGGTATGCAACTAATCCAAAATATTATTATAAATTTTCAAAATGGATAAAAGGAAACCTAGTGTTTTCAAATTCTGTAATAATAGCTGAAGGAAAAGTTAAGTGTTGGAAATGCCAAAATGAAATTAGCGTTTACGGATTTGCAGTAGATTCAAAAAACATATCTGATATAACTTATAATAAACCAGTAGATATCTCTTATTTAACTGGATTTGATTTACAAATATGGCCAATATCTAATGAAAACATCCCCAAAAAAATACAAAATATACTTAAAGACAACTTTAAATGTAAAATAAAATATTCAAAAACTATGAATAAAAACTATTTAGGGAATACTTGTCCATTTTGTAATTCACTTCAAGGAGAATACTTCTTACATATGGAACCAGATAGTCCTTTTGGTGAACTTGGAGATTCTAATCTATTACTACACAAAATAAAATTAAAAGAAGATATAGTATCATATTTGAGTATAGATGTATATATTGATCCTCCGGTTTCTTTTTTTAAAAGAAGTTCTTTTGTTGAAACAGAATATGTTATTTAATTTTTAGGATAATATTACTTATGACAAACGATATACATATATCTATATTGTGTCAGAATAGATTTTAAGGTGGTTAAAGTATATTTTTAATATTAAAATTAAATTTAAAAACATTAAAATAAATTCTAATGTTTTTTTTATAAAATAAAAAGCTTGACAGTAAGAGGATTATTAAATTTTATTTAAGTATTAAACTATTTAATTATATTATAACTTAAGATTATATTTTAAATTCAAAAAAGTTGTTAAGTAAAATTAACAACTTTTTTGAAGAATTACTTTTGGTTAGTCGAAAATTGAATGATTGATTAATCATTAATTGCAACTCTTAATATGTATTTAAGATCATAGAAAAAATGCTTGATATAATTATAATAATATAAAATTAAAATTATTAAAATAGAATATTGAATAAAATTTAATATTAATTATATTACTTTACATAAAATTTTATAAAGTAAACATTAATAAAAAATATAAATTAAAAACAAAAAGAACTTTTAAATATAAAATTTATTAATAGAATTATATCAAAAAAATATTTTATAAATTCTAATATATTTTTTAGAGGTGTATATAATGAAGATTTCAAAAATAATCAAAAAAATAACAACTGTAATTTTGATATTAATAATTTTATTTTGTGTGATACAAATATATAATAAATACTTAGGATATTATCTTGATTCAAATAATTATGAAAATTTAAGAACTTTTTCTCCTAGTAATATAGATTCAGATGATGAAAATGAAAAAAATTTAAAAAATATAAATCCAGACTATATATTTTGGATAAGAGTTGATGGGACAAATATAGATTTCCCGGTGGTTCAAGGAACAGATAATGATTTTTATCTACATCATAGATTTAATAAGGAAAAAGGATTTTCTGGTTCGATATTTGTTGATTCAGAGAACAATATAAATACTGATGCTAATATTGTTATTTATGGACATAATATGAGAAATGACACTATGTTTGCTCAATTGAAATATTTTGAAAATCAAAACTTTTTTAATAATAATAAATATATAACTCTTTACAAACATGGTAAGCAAATAAAATTTGAAATTTTTTCTGTTTATTCAAGTAAAGCTGAAAAATTTGCATTAGAGTTGAAATTAAATTTTCAAAATAAAGAGTTATATGAAGAATATTTAAAAGAGCAAGCTGACAAATCTTTATTTAAAAGAGATGGGATTGATTTACAAGCTGACAGTAGAATAATAACTTTATTTACTTGTAGTTATGAATTTGATGATGCTAGAATAGCAGTTGTAGCTAAAGAAGTATAGTTTTTGTGTAATGGAATTGATTTATTACGAAAAATTTCTATTATATCTATAATTATTTTTTGAAATTTATTAAGGTAATAAACAGTTAAATTACTCAACTGTTGTAAATAATGTAAAACTTATTGATATGTTAACATTAAATTTCGCACAATTAGTTAAAAAGAATTCTTTGAGAAGGAGATATATTATATATAAAATAATTAGATAGACCTAGCAGAAATATGGGAAAATAACTGCTATTAAGACAATAAAAATACTTAATTTAAGAAATAATACCTTTTATATAAGAGTAAATGAATACGAAAATAATAAACCGGTAGCTTGATGTAAATTATATTTATCAAGTTACCGGTTTTTACATGTATCTTGGCTTTCAGCCTAGTAAGAGTTGGAAAAAATAAAAATCCGCATATGCTACAGATGAACAGAAAAGTTTTATATCTAGAAAAATATGATTGATGCTTGAATGTACAAGACGACTTGAAATAGTATTGTTATTCAATTAGCTAAATCTATAATTGAAACCTTAAATTGATTAAAAATAAACCTAAGAATTTTTATTCTATTATAGTTGAAAAAGGCGTTAAAAATTATAATAGTTAACTCTTGAGAGGAATGTATTGATCTATTTCTATGATTTAACTCTAATTATAAAAGTTTTTATACTGAGGAAGAATCAAAAACTTATTTATCTTAAGACATATAAGAAATTAATGAACCTACTCTCAAAATTAATAGACGTAATAGAAAGGAAAAGTATTTGTTGATTTTCATCAACAAAAGAAATATTTAGAATGTTTGAAGTTAAATGGTATTAATATGGTATACATAAAGAAAAAATTCTTAAGTTATTAGTCTAGTAATGAATTGAAGATTAATTTAATATGAAAGGTTGAAAATATGTATGATTAACTTTATTAAAAATATAGAAAATAGAAACTTATTACTTGAAAATTTTTCTGAAGATGAACTTAGAACTATAGAAGGGGCTATAAATGTACTTCTACACCTTTTTTCTTCAGAATTGAAAAGACTTTTAAAAGAAAAAGATAATAATTTTTCAGAATTTATTCAAGAAAACATTAAAAATGAAATTATATTATATGAAAATGATATTGAAGAATTGAAAAATATATCATCAAAGTTAAAAGGGATTTTAAATAATTTTAAAATAAAAAAAAATTAAAAGTATCTAAAAATGTATTTCAGAGAAAAACAAAATTTAGTCTATTATTTGAATATTTGAGAATTATAAAAGAATCTAGACCTAGAGTAGCCATAGCTGAAAATATTAGAAATTTAGTTAGTAAGATGTTAAAAATTGACTTTTATAAGTTAATAACTGAACTTGAAAGATTGGGATATAGACCTTATTGGCAAATTATAGAGGGATAAATCTTATCTTAAAAGCTTTATGAAGGATATAAATAATAGAATTTGCAAAGATAAGGAACCGAGTAAGTTTTGATTAATTAGATTTGTAACAATTAAAAATCCACATATGTTACAACTAAATAAACGAGTTTTTTCTGAACTAGAGGCTTGTCCACCCATTATAACTGTTTTTGATAGCATTTCTAAAATAGTTCAATGTAGAGTTAGAAAACTTACCACTTTAGAACGTTGGCAATTAGTGGAATTTAAATCTGATGCTACTATTTTGAAGAAAGGTTCTATAACGCGAAGGATTTTACTAACACTCAAATGTATAAAATGGTTGTAAATAGTATTGTAATCCAATTTACTAAAAATAAATTTAAAAGCTTAAAAGTAATAATTTATTAATCAATGAGGTGAAGATTATGAGTAAGATATTATTAGAATTACTGAAAGAAACTCGTATTCTAAATAGTCAAACTAAGTTATTAATAGAAGATAAAGAAATATTAAATAAACTTATACTAACTACACCTAAATCTCTAAATAAACTAGGAGTTGAAATTAACTTATGATTAGTTTGTGTGCTAGAAATTGCTCTAAATGTAAAATGAAAAAGCAATTTAGATGTAAAGGATGTTCTATGTGTGCTGTTTCAGTTTGTAAATGTGAAGAAAAGAAAAAAAAATGTATAGTATTATGTCCTAACAAATTTGGATCTTTTACCCTAATTAGAAAAACCATAGATAATAAAATGTTGTTAAGCAATAAAAAATTTAATTTTTCTATATATCTCCCAGTAATGCCAGATAAAATTTATACTAATTTTAATTTAACTTCAGCTGATAATACAATTGTAGTACGTGGTGAATTTTTATTGAATTCTAAAGGAAGTGAAGTAACTGGAACGTACAAAAAAGGATTTAGAAAAGCTCTAAACTTGTCTGAAGAAACACAGGGATTATTAGAATTCTACATCAAAGATAGAGCTTTAGAAGGCTTTTGGGATAATAGAGAAAAAATATATAGAGAATTAAAAGACCAAAAATTTATAGGTGTAATAACACCTAAATTTTCATTATATGAAGATGTTCCAAGGCTAGAACACTTATATAATATTCAACGTTCTAAAATAGTTTATAATGAAATGATAGAAGCCGGATTACCAGCTATATTAGACATTTCATGGGCAATGGATGAAGACTTAAAATACTGGATAAAAGAGATTAACTTTAGTAAAATAAAAACTATTGCCTTTAGTTTTATGAATGTTGATACTAATTCAAAAAACGGTAAGTATTGGAATCACTATATTTTAGATCTTAAAACATTGCTTGATAATATAGATAAAGACATACAAATTATTATATCTGGATTATCTTCAGTTAGTAAAATTAAAGAAGTTATTAAAATGGCAAAAAATAGACATATTACATTTTTACATCAGTCTGCATGGATAAATAGCATAAACAGAGTTTCTGTTAGAGAGAAAAAACAGTTAGATAGAAATATAAAAAAGGAGTTTATTTTTCAAAATAACTTAGATTTCTATATAGAAGAATACGAAAGATTAATGAAGGAGTATAGCATATAATGCTATGCTTCTTTTTTATTGAAAGATGATTGATTTTTTATGCCTAAAATGGGTATCGTCAGAAAAATGTTCTTAACGTGTGAAATCCGCATTTTCCTGACGCTACCTCACTTATAACTTATTATTTCTATGACTTGTTAATTTTGCTTTACTCTTTGGCCAGTTTTTAATTAGATACCATAGTATAAAAATCCCAGAAATAAAAATTAAAACTATAGCTAGTATTCTTATTTCAGGAATACGCTGTAAATAATTTGCATTTGTGTCTTGAACTGAATTACTACTTGATGAGAATAATGAAAATATTTCGGGTAGTGATGCAACCAAGTTATTACAAATATGAACATAAATTGATACAAATATATTCTGTGTTTTTAGATAAAGAACACACATGCAAATGCCAAAAATAAATGCCACAATAATAACTTTTTCAAAGTGAAGTATTCCGAATAAAATAGAAGAAATGATTATCGAAGCTGTAATATTAAACCACTTAGATAATCTATTTAGTATAACTCCACGAAACATTAGTTCCTCCAAAATCGGTGCTAAAATTATTACATAAATTAATTTAGAATAATTTGTTGAAGGTAATGATTGATCTAGTGGTAATTGTATATCGATTAATGATAGAATTAAAAAAATTACTCCAATACTAAACACTAAATTTAGTATTAAAAGAAAAAGTCCATCTAATTTTTCTTGTCTAGTAATTTTTTTTGAAAATTCATTACATATGTCTATATTATTACGCTTGAAGATAAAAAGAAACCACAAAAGCATCAAAATACATGGAAGTACTCCTGAAGTCATATGTGATGGAAAGAATATTTCATTCAGAAACATAAATAGTATGAATGTTAAAAAATATATTCCTAGCATTTTAGATATACATATTTCTTTAAAATAATCATTTAAATTCATATTATATTTCCTCCAATCTGTTAATTAATGAAATCTACACTGAATAGTTTTAGTAAATTATACTATATATTCTATAAATCTTAAATATATTTAAATACTTTTAAGAAAATATTATGAAAAATACTTCAAGACTAGGAGGAACACAAGCTAAAAAGAAAATTATGGAGTTTTTAGAGTTAGAATTCCTACGTAGAAAGGATAAAAGTGCAATAGATTATATCAGAATATATATATGTTTATAAAGGTTTTAAGTCTATTTAATAAAATATCATCTTTTGAAAAAACTATTGAAGTTATGTCTATTGGAATGATAATAGTTAAAGCCTATGATAAAACAAAAATAGTTCAAAAGGTAATAGTAGATGATAAAATTAGTGGAATTAAAGTAATAATAGTATTTTTATTAAGTTAGTTTTATAATTTAAACTTTTTGTTAAACACATTTATTCTTTTCAGAAATTATAGTATAATAAATTCCCTATTAAAGTTTCTGCATATATTTAAGTGATTAAATTTTTTCATTTAAATACATAAATCCCCTTATAGATGTATTTAAAATTAAAAGTTTTATTTATAATCTATAATTTTTCTTTAATTTAATACTTATTTAAAGTATTGTTCATCAAAAACAGAGTAGAATTTTATACTCTGTTTTTATGTGAACTACTCTCCACTTATAGAAGTGGGAGCTTCTTGGTCAATATACCTAGTGGCACAAGTTTACCCAAGCTTATAGGGTAGTTCCTACCCCAATGTAATATCTATTTAGACTATCAATTTCTCTAAGTTTTTAGCTGCATTAATATCTCTATCGTGTTCTGCTCCGCACTTCGGACAAATCCAATTTCTAAGTGCGAGATTTTTTACATCACTATTTTTATATCCACATTCAGAACATAGTTGTGAACTTGCATAATTTGATGGTGCAACAACAATATTTCTTCCATACCATTTAGCCTTATATTCAAGCATTATTCTAAATTCATACCAACTAGCTTCTGATATTACTCTTGCTAACTTATGATTTTTTAACATATTACTTACTTTCAAATCTTCTATTGCTATTGATTGGTTTTCTCTAATAAGCTTTATAGATAATTTATGTAAGAAATCTTTCCTTTGATTAGCTATTTTATCATGTAGTTTAGCAACTTTTAATCTTGCTTTATATCGATTATTGCTTCCTTTTTGTTTTCTTGACAAATCTCTTTGTAATTTTATCAATCTTTTTTCTAATTTTCTTAGATATTTGGGATTATCAACTCTGTATCCATCTGAACAGATTACAAATTCTTTTAATCCAACATCAACACCTACTTTTTTATCAACTTTTAGCAATGTCATATTTTCAGTATCAACTAAAATAGAAATAAAATATTTATTACTTGGTGTTTTAGAAATAGTACAACTTTTAATTTTACCTATAAATTTTCTATGATATTTAATTTTAATCCTAGTTTTTAATTTAGGTATTTTTATATATCCATTGTCAATACTTACTGTTCCCTTTTGATTGTTAGTAGTGAAACTATGGTAATTTGTCTTTTTAGACTTGAACTTTGGAAACCCGACAGATTTATCTCTAAAAAAATTCTTATAGGCTTTTTCTAAATTTTGCTGAACATTTGCTAATGCTAATGAATCTACTTCTTTTAGCCACTCAAATTCTTTCTTATACTGTGCAGGTGTATTCTTTAACATTTCACCAGTTTGTTTATAATACTCAATCTTATCATTAAGCATTTTATTATAAATAAATCTAGTGCATCCAAAAGTTTTAGCTAAATATTCTTTTTGTTCTGAATTAGGATATATCCTATACTTATAAGCTTTAAGCATTATTTCATCCCTTGATTTTCAATATATTTTCTTACTACTTCAATAGGAGCACCGCCAGTGGTTATCAAACAGTAGCTTCTACTCCAAAAATATTCTTTCCAAAGTTGTTTTCTTATACTTGGATATTCTTTTTTTATTAGTCTACTACTTGCAGATTTATAAGCATTTAGAAATTTTGATATTTCTGTATTTGGCGAACTTCTAAATAGTAAATGAACATGATCATTGTCATGATTCCATTCTTCTAAAGTTATATTATACTTAGGTGAAATATACTCAAATATTTCTTTAAGTCTATTGGATATATCATCATTAATTACTTTTCTACGATATTTTATAACCAATACTAAGTGATATGACAACTTGAATACTGAATGATTATTAGTATCTAAATCCACTATTTCACTTCCTTATATCATTTATTACTGATTATATTGTATTGTTCTCGTTGACTATCGTCAAGTGCTATCCATCTCCCACTTTAGAAGTGGGAGAATTTCACACAATTAGTTAAACGATTGAATATAAATAGCTATATTCTAAATAATTATAAATTATTCTATTAGAAACTTACATAGTAAATCTCTATTATATTTTATATGAAGTAAATTTAGAGTTGTTTTCTTATAAAATTTTTATTTTATTTTTTCCTTTAAGCTATTCATATAGTAGAGTCTGGAAGATACAGATTTACAACGTCAAGAGAATTTTCCAAGCTTATATCAATGGTTTAAATCCCCTTTATACATTTAAAAGATTATTTAATATCTTAGTTTTTAATTCATTTAAATTAAATGTATATTCACATAACATATTTATATGTTATAAAATTAAAGATTATATGTAAGTAATTAGATTATAAGTAATATATTAACTAATATATTACTTATCTATATTTCTAAGATTTCTTTTTTAGAAAATATAGTAAAATCCAATAGAAAATTAATTTTCTTGTATTTTCATAAATGAACTTATTTGCTCTTTGTAAATAAATTTAATCTGCGCATTAAGGTGTCAATAGAGTATACCCTATTGATACTTTATTATAAACGTGATATAATCTACTTTTGTTAAGTCCCATAAGACTTGTTTCGGAATAGGAGTGAAAAATAATGAAATTAGGTTATGTAAGAGTTAGTTCTCAGGACCAAAATGAAGAAAGACAAATTAAACAATTAAATGAAATTGGAATGGATTTTATTTACAAGGAAAAAGCTTCTGGTGCAACAATTAATAGAAGTAAACTAAATGAAATGATTAATAATTTAAAATCAGGAGATATAATTTATGTAACTGATTTAACTAGAATTACAAGAAGTACTAAAGATCTATTTTTATTAATAGAAAAAATCAGAAATAAAGGAGCAAATTTGAAATCGCTTAAAGATACCTGGATTGATTTATCTGAAAGTAATCCATATAGTGATTTTTTAATAACTGTAATGGCTGGAGTTAATCAATTAGAAAGAGATCTTATAAAGATGAGACAAAAAGAAGGAATAGAAATTGCAAAATCTCAAGGTAAATATAAAGGTAGATTAAAGAAGTATAATAAAGATCATGAAGGTATGAATTATGCAATTAAGTTGTATCATGAAGGTAATATGACAGTTAAACAAATTTGTAAAATAACCAATATATCAAAATCATCTCTCTATAGAAGGCTTTCAGAAGAAAAGATAGTATCTATTACTAATTTTAAATAGCTTCAAGCCATTAGAATAAGTAGAGAAAATGAAATTAAAGTTATAAAACTGTATTTTTGAGCGCTAACCAAATAAAAGATAAAAATTTTCAAAATATAAATTATTATAAAACTACAATTATTTTAATTAATAAGTTCTTTTATTTTTACATTTTTCTTTAAGTTTAAATATTTTTTTATTTAAATATAATTAAGTCATCATTTAAAGTATATTCTGAAATTTTTAATTCATTAAAAGGACAAGGTTTACCAATATAAAACCCTTGAACTATATCACATTTTAAAGAAATCATCTTATTTAAAGTTTCAATATTTTCTATTCCTTCAGCAACAACTAGCATATTTAAATTATGTATGTAATTTATAATATTTTTTAAATTAATCTCATTGGAACTCCAATTAGAAACTAATTTCTTATCTAATTTAATTTTATCAAAAGGGTATTTATCTATTAAATCAAGCGTATTAAATCCTTTTTCTAAATCATCTAATGCTATTTTAACCCCTTTTGTTTTTAACAGCTTAATATTTTCAAGAAAGATTTTTGGATTTTTAATTTTGCAATTTTCAGTTATTTCAAATTCTAATTTATTTAAATAAGATTCTTTTTCTTCTAACACATTGATTATAAATGTAAAATAATCATTATTTTCAATTTCAGTAGATGAAATATTAATTGCTATATTAGGAATATTTTTTTGTGAAATGCTATCTAAATCTAAAAAAACTTTTTTTAATAATTTAGTTGTAAATAAATGACCCATTTTATTTTTTTGTATATCATTTATTACATCATATGTATTTAATTTATAATTTAAATCTTGAAATCTAGTTAATATTTCAAAACCATAAAGAGTTTTGGTATTTATATTTATTTGTGGCTGATAATAAGGTGAAAAATTAGGTATTTTATTCATAAAAAACTCCTTTTAAATAAAAGTTAATATATAATAATTGTATTATATTGAAGAATAATGGTTCATATTATAAAGTTTATATATATATTTAATAAAATAAATGAACTTTTTAATATTAAAAATTTACTATATATAGTGAAGATTAGGGTATTATGGATATCTTAAGAAGCATTTACAATTAGTCTTTTTAATAATTTAAAGTTACTCAAATATTTAAAATTCAATCTATTCAACTTATTCAACTTATTTAAGTTTTTAGGTAATTTATTTCGATATTATTTAATTTAATTGAATTAAGTGAAATGATCCTAATAAAAAAGTTTAACCCAAAAAACTCCTTATTTCTAAGGAGTTTTTTGGGTTAAACTTTTCTTTATTTCTAAAAGGAACTTTAAAAATAAAATAATATATCAAGCAGTAAAATTTAAAAAATAATTTTAGTTTATATATATATATTAATCAGGCATAACAGTAAAGAATATTTTAAATAAAATAAAAAAACTATTTCACTACATATATTAAAAAATTTAAAAATATTTATTTAATTAATTTGATAATATTGATAAATCTAAAAAAAGCTTATCAATAAATTTACTAAACTCAAATATATTATTTGTCAATCCATGCTTTGCATATAAATCAAATAAAATACTTTCAAGTAATTTAAGTTCACTAGCATAATATGAATTCATTATAAATTCCCCCAATAACTTTTATCAATAATATAAGTATTAAATTAAATACAAAAGGTTCATTTTTAATTTTATTTAATAATTATATTAACAAATATTAATTACTAAGAAATTTAAATATTTAGCTTTTCAAAGTATTTTTCATATAAAGGAATGTCATATTTAATCCATAAATCAAGCAATTTATTTCCGATATAAAAAATATCATTTCTATTTCCACTTTCAATAACTTCATTTACAAATTCATCAAGCTTATAAATTAAGTATTTTAAATATTCTTTTTCATTTAAAGGTAAGTTGTCAATATATTTATATTTAAAAAACTCATTTATAAAAGGCTCTGTAAAAAATTCTATTTTTAATTTACTATTATAATTCATTTTTCTCCTTTTTATATAAGTAATATTGTATATCAATAATAAAATATTACTTATATTATAATATATATTTATTAAAAATTTTGCTTGTTTTAAAAAGTATTAATAAAAATTACTATAAATATGAACTTTTCTCCTTTTATTTAATACGTTTTTAATAAAAAGTAATTTATTAACAAATTAAAAAAGTAATTTATTAACAAATTAATAGAATGGAGGAACAAATAAATGGAGGAAAGTATTGTACGTTCTAATAATTACATATTAAAATATGATGATTTAATTTATTATAATGTTAGTTTTGACGAAATAGTAAGTTTAATATTAAAAGAAGAAAAAAATAATTTGCCAATAACTAATAGATTGCTATTAATTGAAATGTTAAAAATAATTTGCATAATTGAAGAAAAAAATTTAGTTATAGTCAGTTCTAATAAACAGTATTTTACTAATTCATTAGATTATATTCTAAATATTGATGATGAAAAATCAATTATTAACTTGATAAACGAATTAGAAATTGCAGAAATAATATAGGAATATATAATTAAAAAGTTTACAAAAGTAAAAAATAGGGGATAAGTTAATGGAAGATTTAATAGAATCAAAAATAATAAAACAACTTAAAAAAAATGATTTTAGTAACTTTAATATAATTTATGAAAACTATTATAAAAAAATATATTTTTTATCACTTAAAATGCTTAAAGATGAAAAAATGGCTGAAGATATAACACAAGAAGTATTTTTAGATGTAATAACATGTATAGGTAATTTAAAAAATATAAATGCTTTTGAAGTTTGGATAAGAAAAATAACACTTAACAAAGTTAATACTCAAATAAAAAATATTATAAAGCATAAACAAAATATTTCAAATCATGAATTAGATTCTTTAATTAATTTGACTTTTGAAAATGACTTGCCTGAAGAATTAGCTTTAAAAAAAGAAGAATTGGATGAATTATTTAAAGAAATAAATAATTTACCTAATAACAAAAGAAGAATAATATTATTATATTATTTTAAAGAATTATCATTAAAGGAAATTTCGGTTATAGAAAATATACCTATTGGAACAGTAAAAAGCCGACTTTTCTCAGCAAAATCTATCCTGAAAAAGTCTATATCTTTAAAAAAAACAATAAAATCTAATTTAGTTGTGTTGTTAATAACATTTTTAATAGGTAACATCAGCATTAATTGTAAAAATTCAAATATACAAATCAGTAATAGTAACTTTACTAATTTTTATTTTAATAATAAATTCAATCTATTTTGCGAATCCCATATATTGTAATTATATACATATATACTCAAAGATATAAATTAAAATAACATATAAATATTATAAGACTATTAGGAAAGTTATTTTTTTATTATAATTATAAGATTTGTTATTATACATATAACCATAAACTATTTCATATAATTTATATTTCTAAATATAATTATTTTATGAATAAATAAATTAATTAATTATAGATAAAATATATTTTAAATTACTTGATAAAAATTCTAATAAAATCTAACAAAAGATTTAACTTTGTTTAGTTTAAGAGTAAAAAGTATAATAAATTAATAATATAAGTTTTTCAATATTTATTAACTTCTAAATTTTTTATATTAAAGTATAATTAGCTTTTTATATAAATTTCAAAAAAATTATTGACTAATTATAAAATACAGTATATATTAAAGTTAATCATAAAGAAAAAGCAAATTTAATAAACTATTAAATTTATACAACAATTAAACATTTAATATTTTTAATTGTTGAATAGTTTTAATAAGTTTTGGAGTCCAAGCTCAAGAATTTTGAGTTTGGACTTTTTTTATATATTTTTTTAGAGTATAGACTACAAATTTATACAGTTGCCTATAACTTAAATAGGAGCATGGTAAAGCCGTTGTGATAACGTAAATATTTACCGGAGTGAGCAGATACACTATAAACTAATCTTAGCGAAAGCTAACAAGGGTTTGATTGAGCCAAGGAGGAAAGTTGATCCGGCTATTCTCATGTTACACATATATGAGGATATAACGTAAGTCTTATTGAAACTCTGATGA
>WNVL01000028.1:0-22311 GCA_034421775.1 Clostridium perfringens
TATCTTCTGTTTAATTTTCAAAGACCATTTCTTCGTCGCCCTCAAGCGACTTTCTTAGTTTAACATCACTTTGAAACTTTGTCAACAACTTTTTTAAAAACTTTTAATTTGTTTTGTTAAGTTGTTTTGGTGTCTCTCAGCGACAAGGATTATCTTATCACCATAGACATTATTGTTTTACCATTAACAATTAGCTTTTTAAAATTTATCCCTGAAATACTTTATTTTTCTTCTTTTTATTACATTTTTTATGTGTTGATACTCCAGGTTACGTTTCTACCTGTTTTTTCACTACTTTATATATTATTAATGATTTCAAAATATTTTATTCAAAATTTCAATAAAAACTAATAGATAAAAAATGAGCTATATTAAAAGTTTTAATCTAATATTTTTAAAATAATATTAGATTTATTTTTAACATAACTCATTTTATTTTTTTATATTATTATAGAGAGTTTACTATTTCCTTAAACTTATCTCCTCTTACTTCAAAGTTTTTAAACATATCAAAACTTGCACAAGCAGGTGAAAGAGTTATTATATCTCCTTCTTTAGCTATAGATTTAGCTATACTTACTACTTCGTCTAAAGACTCTCCTGAATATGTTGGAACATCAATTCCTTTTTCTTCTTTTAATTTTTTAAAAGCTGCTTCTATTTTTTCTTTTGTTACTCCAAATAATACTACAGCTTTAATTTTTTCATATCCTTCATAAGCTAATGGTTCAAAAGGAACATGTTTATCATATCCTCCAGCTAGAAGTATAACTGGTTGTTCAAATGCTTTTAATCCTGCTAAAGTTCTTGTTGGAGTAGATGCTATAGAATCATTATAGTATTTAACACCGTCAACTTCTCTAATAAATTCACATCTATGGTGAACTCCTCCAAAAGTTTCTGCTACTATTTTCATTGATTCTATTGATACTTCATCATAAACAGCTAAAAATGCTGCTAAATAGTTTTCTACATTATGCATACCTTTTATAACTATATCATCTTTTTTGCATACTTCTTTACCATGGACATATAATTTTCCATCTTTATAGTATGCATCTTCACCTTCTGTTTTCTTTGAACTAAATCTAACAACTTTACCTTTTGCTTCTTTATCTAAATTTTTAGTTATTTCATTTTCATCATTTATTACTAAAAGATCATTTTCTTTTTGATATTTTAAAACATTTTTCTTAGCATCAATATATTCTTGCATATCTTTATGCATATCTAAATGATTTGGAGTTATATTAGTAACTATTGCTACATCAATTTCAACATCCATAGTCATAAGTTGGAAACTTGATAGTTCTAATACAACTTTATCCTCTTCTTTTATTTCTTCTATGTTTGAAAATAATGGAGTACCTATATTTCCTCCTGTCCAAGTTTTATATCCTTCTTGTGATAATAACTTAGACACAATTGTTGTAGTTGTTGTTTTACCATCACTACCAGTTACCCCATAAACTTTACCTTTGCAATATCTTACGAATTCCTCCATTTCTGAAGTAATATATGCACCTTGATTTTTACATCTTACTAAAGCTTCACTGTCTATTCTCATAGATGGTGTTTTAAATACAACCTCAAAGCCAGTTAGTCTATCTAAGTAACCTTTTCCAAGCTCTAATTTTACTCCAAGCTCTTCAAATTCTCTTGAAACCTCACCTAATTCTTCAGCAGATTTCATATCAAAAGCAGTTACTTTCGCCCCTAGTTTAACTAAAAACTTTATAAGAGGTGTATTGCTTACCCCAATTCCTACAACAGCTACATTTTTTCCCTTTATAAATTCTTTAAACTCATTAAAGTCTCTCTTCATTTTGTGGCCTCCAAAATTTTCACCAATATTAATGGCTCTTTATAAATTCTATCCTATTTATTTCTAATTATAACACTATGGAATTCCCCATTCCATATCATTATAACTTATTTAGGGACATTCTCTTTTGTTCTACTGGTGATTTTCTAAAAATATTCATGTTATAATAATTATTAATCTATTTTTAACTATATTGTTTAAAATAAGTTGTTAGATTATAATTATTAATTAATAATTAATTTAAGTTGTAAGATAATATCTTAATAACTAAAATCCTTATAAACAAATTAATTAGGAGGATTAATATGAATAGTATTATACAAAAAGCAAAGGAAACCCATGAACTTTCAAGAGATGAAATTATCACATTATTAAAAGACGATTCTATTAATGAAGAACTTTTTAAAGCTGCTGATGAAGTTAGAAAAGAATATCTTGGTGATGAAGTCCATTTAAGAGGACTTTTAGAATTCACTAACATATGTAAAAGAAATTGCATGTATTGCGGACTTAGAAGAGATAATAAAAACCTTAATAGATATAGACTTTCAAATGAAGAAATTATGGATTTTGCTAAAAAAGCTGTTGGTTATGGTTATAAAACTTTAGTACTTCAAGGTGGTGAAGATGACTACTTTACTGTTGAACGTTTAATACCAATAGTGAAGGAACTTAAAGCCTTAGGCGTCGCATTAACTTTAAGTATAGGTGAGAGACCTTTCGAGGAGTACAAGCTATTAAAAGAAGCTGGTGCAGATAGATTTTTATTAAGAATAGAAACTACTGATAGAAAACTATATGAAGAATTAGATCCAGGTATGAGTCATGAAAATAGAATTCAATGTTTAAAAAATTTAAGAAAACTTGGTTATGAAGTTGGAAGTGGTTGTCTTGTTGGTCTTCCAGGCCAAACAATAGAATCTATAGCCGATGATCTCTTATTTTTTAAAGAACTTGATGCAGATATGATTGGTGTAGGTCCTTTCATTCCAAATGAAGATACACCTCTTAAAGATGCGGAAGGTGGAACATTTGAAATGGCATTAAAGGTAACTGCTTTAGTTAGATTACTTTTACCAGATATAAATATTCCAGCGACTACAGCTATAGAATCACTAAATAGACAAGGTAGAGTAATCGCTCTTCAAAGTGGAGCAAATGTAGTAATGCCTAATGTTACTGAAGGAGAATATAGAAAACTTTATGCTCTTTATCCCGGTAAAATATGTACAGGTGATACTCCAGCTCACTGTAGAGGATGTATTACTGGTAAAATTAGAGGAATAGGTAGAATAGTTTCCGATGGTCCTGGATTTAGAGCTAATGGCTTTAAACCAAAAGAACGTTAATAAACATGGTTAAAAATTTTATAAATAAATTTTAAGTTATTTATCTTTACTTATATTTATTACAAAACCTAAAAAACTCTAGAACAATTTAGCAAATGCTAAATCAAATTCTAGAGTTTTTTATTTAATTTAATATATAAATCTAAAAAATTAAAATCAATAAAAGAAACTTAATTTTTAAATTAAATATATTTTTTAATTATTTCTACAAAATTCATCTATTGCTTCTGCAACTTTTTTACTGTTTGCAACTGCTTCTACAACAGTTTTTGGTCCACTAACAACGTCTCCTGATGCAAATACCCCTTCAAGCGTTGTACTACCATTTGCATCTGTTACTAATAAACCATATTTATCTGTTGATATGTCTTTATTCTTTGAAACTATATTATCTCTTGGAGCCTGACTAATAGCCACAATTATTGAATCGCACTTAAATACATCTTCGCTACCTTCTAATGTTTTAAATGATACTCTGCCATCTTCAGAAATTACTCTTTGTGTCTGTATGTACTTTATACCATCTTCATAAATTTCTACAGGAGCTTTGTAAAGTTCAAACTTAACGCCATCTTCTTTTGCTTCCTCTATTTCAACCTTTGTAGCTGGCATATCTTCAAAGCTTTTTCTATAAAGAACATAAGTATCTGCACCATTTCTCTTAGCAGTTCTAGCTGCATCCATAGCAACATTTCCAGCTCCAATTATAACTACTTTTTCTCCAAGGTTATATGATTTTGGTGCTTTTAAGTAGTCTATAGCATAATGAACATTTCCTAATGTTTCACCTTTAACATTTAAAGTTTTAGGATTCCAAACTCCCGTTGCCACAAATATAGCCCTATAACCATCATTCTTTAGCATATCTAAAGTAATTACTGACCCTATTAAAGTGTTTGGTCTTATTTTAACATTTAATTTAATAAGTGCCTCTTCATATTTATCTATTATATCTCTAGAAAGTCTAAAATCAGGGATTCCATATCTTAATACTCCACCAATTTTATCATTTTCTTCAAATATAGTTACTTGGTATCCCTTTTTAGCTAATATAAATGCTGCTGTTATTCCTGCAGGACCCCCACCTATTATAGCAATCTTATCTTCTAAAATAGTTTCTTGAGTAAGCTCTAAATTCTCTAAAAACTCTGATGATATTTCTTTCTCTATTTCACTAAAGTTTACAGGTGTTTCCTTTATTCCTTTTATACAATTTCCTTTACATTGATTTTCATGAGGACATACTATAGAACAAACAACTGATAAAGGATTGTTTTCAAATAAGATTTCCCCAGCCTCTTTAATTTTATCCTCTTTAAATAAACCTATTACTTCTGGAATAGGTGTGCTTATTGGACAATTAGCTTTACATCTTGGATTCTTGCACATTAAGCATCTTAAAGCTTCTTCTTTTAAGTTTTGCTCATTTACTGTCATTTTAATAAACCCCCTGCTTTCTTAACAACTTATACAAATTCTTCGTTGTTTGCATAATATATTATCTTATCAAAATAATTTAATCAAGTCACTTATTTAAAGCTTAAATATTTTCCTATAGGAATACACTTTGCATCTGGTCCATGCCCAAGCTCGCTAGTTTTTAATATTGGAATATTAATTTCACCTAAAACTCTGTTTAGAATTTCTATTATATTTGGTGACCAATCATCTCTTTCCATTTCGGTAAACTCTCCTAATATTATCCCCTTTATATCACTAAAGACACCTAAATTTTTATATTGAGTAATATATGTAACCATTTTTGCTGGATTGCCACTAAAACTTTCTAAAAATAATATTTTGTCTTTAAAATCTGGCATATATTTAGTTCCTGATAATTTTAATAAACATCTTATATTACCACCTACAACAATTCCCTCAAGAGAATTTCCATTTATCCATTGGTAATCTAAATTAAAAATATCATCTTTTTCATCTAAAAAAGAAGCTTTAAAGTTTTTTAATTGCTCTTTTTGAAATCTACCAACTAAGTTTTTTAATTGATAATTATATGTAGTAATTCCACATTGAGAATAAATAGCATTAAGAATTACCGTTAAATCACTATATCCAAAGAAAGGTTTAGGATTATTTTTTATTAAATCAAAATCTAAGTATTCTAGAACTTCATTTGCTAAATCACCACCTGAAATATCAAAAATCATTTTCACCTCATTATTTAAAAATAATTCTTCTAAAGCCCTAGCTTTTTCTTTTCCGGTTCCACTAAAAAGATTATATTCCTTAGCATATAAAGTTTTTGCTTCAATAACATCTATATCAATACTATTTAAGTTATATTTTAATCCTTCTATTATGTCCTTATTTTTTATACTCAAGCCATTAGAACAGCTTATTATTCCTATTTTATCTCCTTTATTTAAAAAATTACTCATAAAACCCTCCAAAAAAATAAGTATTATTATAATATAATAACACTTATTTTTACTCATATATATCTTTTAAATAATTAGTTATCAACTGAAAATTTTGATTTTCACTTAAAATTAAGTTAAGTCTGAAGGGCTAGCTAAAAATCAATATTCATCTAAAACAGAGCCTAATAAAAAAGAGATGAATAATATTTCTTCATCTCTTAATCTTTAATTATTTAGTTATACTCTCTTTTATTAATTCAAGCACAACTTTTGATAATGTTCCTAAGTCCTCAATCTTCATGTGTTCTTCTAGAGTATGAGGTTTTCTTTCTCCACTTGAAAGGTTAACTGCTTTTATTCCATTACAGTTAAATATGTTTGTATCACTTCCACCACCTGAAGCTTTAGTTTTTCCTTCTATTCCTAAGTTTTTAAATGCTCTTTTTGCATGTAAAACTATATCTTCATTATCATCTATAACAAATGCTCCATACATTCTGTTTACTTGAATATCAACTTCTCCCCCAAACTTTTCAGCAGAAGCTTTAAAAGTTTCTACCATATGTTTTGTTTGAGTATCTAATTTTTCTGTAACTGTACTTCTTGCCTCTGCATCTATTACTACTTCAGGACAAACTACATTATTAGCAACACCACCTGAAATTTTTCCTATATTAGCAGTAGTATCTTCATCTATTCTTAAAAGTTTCATGTTTGCTATAGCCTCTGAAGCTATTTGAATTGCACTTATTCCATCCTCTGGTGAAACTCCGGCATGTGCTGGTTTTCCTTTTATAGTAACCTTCAATGTATCATGAGCTGGTCCTATTGTAGTTATAAATCCTGGATCTCCACTTGTATCAAAAAGAAATGCTTTTTTAGCTTTTATTTTTGAGTAATCTAAGTTTTTAGCTCCTAAAAGACCTGTTTCCTCAGCTATTGTGAATACAACCTCTATATCAGCATGATCTATGTTGTTTTCTTTTATAACTCTTAGTGCTTCAACGATGGCAGCTATTCCACCTTTATCATCTCCACCTAATATAGTTGTTCCATCACTATATATAATTCCATCTTTTATTACCGGTTTTATTCCTTTACCAGGTTTAACAGTATCCATATGACATGCGAAAAGTATTGTTTCATCCTCTACATTTCCTTTTAATCTAGCTATTAGGTTTCCTGAATTTGATCCTACTTTTTCTCCACTATTATCAAATTCAACTTCTAATCCTGCATCAACTAAATCTTTTTCTAATCTTTTAGCAAAATCACCTTCACTATATGTTTCACTATCTATTTGTATATAATCTAAAAAACTATCTAAAACTCTCTTTTCATTTATCATAATATTCAAGCCTCCCTTAAAACATTTCAATAAATTTTATCTAATTATACCACAAAAATACACTTGTCCATAATTGTAAAACAAAATTCATAACTATGTCCTTTAATACTTTAAAAGCATAAATAAAAAAAACTTATAAATATATGTAGAGAATACCTGGATAAACTTTAGAATTTAAGTATTCATGTAAGATAATTTACGTTAAGAAAATTGAATGTTCGAAGCGAAGCTAGTTTTCAATCTTTAGTAAATTATCTGGAATGAATACTATAAATTCTTAGTGAAATCCAGTAATTCTCGTAATATATTTATAAGTTTTTATCTTTGCTTTTAAACTAGAATTCTAAGCTTTTTTCTATTATAGCTCTTACGTCTTCTATTTTAACTCTTTGTTGTTCCATGTTATCTCTGTCTCTTACAGTTACACATCCGTCTTCTAAAGTATCGAAGTCAACTGTTATACAGAATGGAGTTCCTATTTCATCTTGTCTTCTATATCTCTTACCTATACTTCCAGTCTCATCATAGTCAACATTGAAGTGTTTGCTTAATTCAGCATATACTTCATCAGCTTTTTCTGATAATTTCTTAGAAAGTGGTAATACAGCAGCTTTGAATGGTGCTAAAGCTGGGTGTAAGTGCATAACTGTTCTTACATCAGTTTTACCATTAGCTCCTTCTAATTCTTCTTCATCATAAGCTTCAACTAAGAATGCTAAAGCAACTCTATCTGCTCCTAATGATGGTTCTATAACATATGGTACATATTTTTCATTTGTTGTTGGGTCTAAGTAAGTCATATCTTGACCTGAATGTTCAGCATGCTTATTTAAGTCATAGTCTGTTCTATCAGCTATTCCCCAAAGTTCTCCCCATCCGAATGGGAATAAGTATTCTATATCAGAAGTTGCATTTGAATAGAAGCTTAATTCTTCTTCTCCATGGTCTCTCATTCTTATGTTATCTTTGTTCATTCCTAAGTTTAATAGGAAGTTCCAACAACTTTCTTTCCAGAAGTTGAACCATTCTAAGTCAGTTCCTGGTTTACAGAAGAACTCAAGCTCCATTTGTTCAAACTCTCTAGTTCTGAAAGTGAAGTTACCTGGAGTTATTTCGTTTCTGAAAGACTTACCAATTTGAGCTATACCAAATGGTACTTTCTTTCTTGTAGTTCTTTGAACTGATTTAAAGTTTACGAATATACCTTGAGCAGTTTCTGGTCTTAAATATACTTCGTTTTTGCTATCTTCAGTTATTCCTTGGAAAGTTTTGAACATTAAGTTGAACTTTCTTATCTCTGTATAGTTTAATTTTCCACACTTAGGACAAACTATGTTGTTCTTAGTTATGTAGTCCATTAATTCTTCATTGCTCCATCCATCAGCTGTAGCTACTTCTGCTCCGTTTGCAGTCATATGATCTTCAACTAATTTATCAGCTCTAAATCTAGCTTTACATTCTTTACAGTCCATTAAAGGATCTGAGAATCCACCAACGTGACCTGATGCAACCCAAACTTCTCTGTTCATTAATATAGCTGAATCTAATCCAACATTATATTTGCTTTCTTGAACAAACTTTTTCCACCAAGCTCTTTTAACGTTATTTTTGAATTCAACTCCTAGTGGGCCGTAATCCCATGAGTTCGCAAGTCCACCGTATATTTCTGAACCTGGGAATATGAATCCTCTGTTTTTACATAAGGCTACTATTTTATCCATAGTTTTTTCTACTGCCATTTCAATTACCTCCATTTATATTAAATAACTTGTTTTATATTAATTCTTCACTTTATAAAGAACTTTAAACTTCCCGAAGAAATATTTCTAACAGTTTTAACTGCTAGAAATACTCATGTAGATTAACAGTATAAGGGCTTTGTTATAAAATAAAAAAAGCCATTACATTCAAAGGGACGAAATAAAATTCCGCGGTTCCACCCTTTTTAGCAAAAGCTCATCTCTCTTAAAACAATTGTACTCAAAAGCTCCCTTCATTTTAAATCTTTAATAACTTTCACCAACCGTTATCTCTCTAAAAAAGATTTTAAAACTACTCTTCTTTATCATAGTACATATTTAGTTATACTCTTAATTTTATCAAAACTAAATTATATGTCAATAAAAAAAGAATTTATAAACATATAAAAATTTATATATTTATAAATTCCTTCTTATTAATTTTGAGCAAAAAAAAATGGCTCCTCGGAGAGGACTCGAACCTCCAACCTATCGGTTAACAGCCGAGTGCTCCACCATTGAGCTACCGAGGAACATTTACAATTTTATTATATCATATTTAAACTAAAAAACAATACTTTTTTTTAGCTAAAATATAAAAATATTTAGGAATTTTTTTAATTATTTCCCTATAGCCTAAATAAAAATAGAAGTTTACATTGAGTAAACTTCTATTATAAAAAAACTATTTTTGTGGTTTCATTGTTGGGAATAATATAACGTCTCTTATTGATGAAGAATCAGTTAAGAACATTATCATTCTGTCTATTCCTATTCCTAATCCACCTGTTGGAGGCATACCAGTTTCTAAAGCACTCATGAATTCTTCATCTAACATGTATGCTTCGTCATCTCCGTATTCTCTTTCCTTAGCTTGTTGCTCAAATCTTTCTCTTTGAACTATTGGATCGTTAAGTTCTGAGTATGCATTACATACTTCTCTACCATATACGAATCCTTCAAATCTTTCAGTGAACATTTCATTTCCTCTCTTCTTCTTAGTAAGAGGTGAAATCTCTACTGGATAATCTACTAAGAAAGTAGGTTGGATTAATTTCTCTTCTCCATACTCTTCGAATAACATGTTTAGAACTTCACCTTTAGTTACCTTATCTAATGGTTTAGGGAATTCTAAATTCTTCTCTTTAGCTATAGCTTGAGCTTCTTCATCACTCTTAATTTCATTAAAGTCTATTCCAGCGAACTCTTTAACTGCATCAACCATAGTGATTCTTCTCCATGGTGGTGTAAAGTCTATTTCAGTTCCTTCGTACATAACTTTAGTTGATCCATTTACTTTTTCACAAACATATGCAATCATGTTTTCCATGATTTCCATCATGTCATTATAATCAGCATATGCTTCATATAATTCTATAGCAGTGAATTCTGGATTATGTCTTACTGAAACACCTTCATTTCTGAAGTTTTTACCCATTTCATAAACTTTTTCAAATCCAGCAACTATTAATCTCTTTAAGTATAACTCTGTAGCAATTCTTAAGTACATATCTATGTCTAAAGCATTGTGATGAGTTATGAATGGTCTAGCCGCAGCTCCACCAGCTATTGGTGAAAGAATTGGTGTATCAACCTCTAAGAATCCTCTATTGTCTAAGAACTCTCTTATAGCTTTTACGATTTGAGATCTCTTAATGAAAGTATCCTTAACTTCTGGGTTTGTTATTATATCAACTTCTCTTTGTCTGTATCTTAAATCTGGGTCTTTTAATCCATGCCATTTTTCTGGTAATGGTTTTAAAGATTTACAGATTAATTGGAATGAAGTTACTTTTACTGAAACCTCACCCATTTTTGTTTTAAATACTTCTCCAGTTGCAGCAACCCAGTCACCTAAATCGAATGTTTTAAATTCTTTTAAAGCTTCTTCTCCAACGTTATCAATTTTAACAAATAATTGAATTTTTCCAGCTAAATCTGCTAAATCAGCAAATACAACTTTACCTTGACCTCTTTTTGACATAAGTCTTCCAGCAATTTTAACTTCTTTACCTTCTAACTCTTCAAAATTATTTTTTACATCAGCAGAAGAATGTGTTCTCTCTACCTTGTATACATCAAATGGGTCCTTACCAGCTTCCTGCAATTCAGCAAGCTTTTGTCTTCTTAACATCTCTTGTTCACTTAATTGAGCTTCTGCTTCGTGAATATTCATTTCCTCATTTGACATTTAAAAATCCCTCCATCTATAAATAATATCTATCTTCTTATTCCAAGAATTTCGAACTTAGTTGTTCCTCCTGGTACTTCTATCTCTACAACTTCTCCAACCTTTTTACCCATTAAGCCTTCACCAACTGGTGATTCGTTTGATATCTTAAAGTTCATTGGATCCGCTTCTGCTGAACCAACTATTGAATACTCGACTTCTTCATCAAAATCAAAGTCCATAACTTTAACTATTGATCCAACTGTAACTATATCTGTTGATATTTCTGATTCGTCAACAACAACAGCATTTTTAAGCATATTTTCTAACTGAATTATTCTTCCTTCAGTGAAAGCTTGCTCGTTTTTAGCTTCATCATACTCAGAGTTCTCACTTAAATCCCCGTATCCTAAAGCAACTTTTATCTTTTCAGTTATTTCTTTTCTCTTTACTGTTTTAAGATATTCTAATTCGTCTTCTAATTTTTTAACACCTTCATATGTCATTATATGCTTTTTTTCGCTCATTTTCTTTCTCCCCTTTGAACATATTATTATAATATCATATTTAAACTTAACCTGTTAATATACAATTCATAAAAACTTTAAGGTTATTAAGCCTGATTATTCAAATTATTATAATTCTTAAAGATTATTATGTCAAACCATATATTACATAAGATAGAATCTACTAAATAAAAAAACATTATTTAGCTTTCATTCTCACCTTTATTTGTATAAATTAAACATCTAATATTTCATTGATGCTTTATTATATCCAGTTATATTCCCATTTATGATAAATATTATAAGTTATTTTGCATTAAATATTCTTTATACTCTTTAAGGATATCCATAATTTTTTCTGGATCAGCTTCTAAGTTTAATTTATTCTTAATTTCAGTACAATTATTTAAACCTTTTATATACCAAGCTGCATGTTTTCTCATTTCTCTTACAGCTTTATAATCTCCATCATACTTAAGTGCTAAATTATAATGTCTTATGCACATATCTATCTTTTCGTCAGGAGTTGGTATATAAACCTCTTCTCCATTTAATTTCTGAACTATTTGCTTAAAAATCCAAGGGTTTCCCATACTCCCTCTTGCAACCATTATTCCATCACAATTAGTTTCGTTTTTAAGCTTTAAAGCATCATCTGCACTAAAAACATCTCCATTACCTATAACAGGAACATTAACAACTTCCTTTACTTGTCTAATTATATCCCAATCAGCCTTTCCTTCATACATTTGAGCTCTAGTTCTTCCATGTACAGCAATAGCATCTGCTCCAGCTTCTTCCATAATTTTAGCAAACTCAACAGCATTTATATTATTCTCATCAAAGCCCATTCTAAACTTAACTGTTACAGGCTTTGTTGCAACTTTTTTTATGCTACTTATGATATCATAAGCTAATTTAGGATCTTTCATTAAAGCTGATCCCTCACCATTTTTAACTATCTTAGGTGCAGGACATCCCATATTAACATCTATTATACATATATCATCATTTGTATTGAAATGTTTCTCCGTAACATAAGACATTATTTCTGGATCATTTCCAAACATCTGACAAGATACTGGTTTTTCTTCATCTGCAATTCTCATTAATTCTTTTGTATTTTCACTTCCATAGTACAATGCCTTTGCACTAACCATCTCAGTGCAAACAATTCCTGCTCCCATCTCCTTACACAATCCTCTAAAAGAGATATCTGTAACTCCAGCCATGGGTGCTAAGAAAACATTATTTTCCAAAACTATGTTTGATATTTTCATAAGTTTCTACTCCTTGTTTTTTTCGTAAAGAACTTTAAGTCCTTCTAAAGTTAATTTACGATCTACTTCATCAATTACATCCGTTTCGCTATAAACAAGTTTAGCTAGCCCTCCTGTAGCTAATACAAATGGTTCCTTTTCTCCTAAGTCCATCATTTCCTTTTTCATACGTTTAACTATATATTCAACTTTTCCAATGTACCCATAAATTATTCCAGCTTGCATGCTTGTAACTGTATTTTTACAGATTAAGCTCTTTGGCTTTTCAAGCTCTATTCTTGGAAGCTTTGCAGCTCTTTCAAATAAAGCATCTGCTGAAATTTGAATTCCTGGACATATGTTTCCACCTAAATAATCACCTTTTTCAGTAATAGCACAGAATGTTGTTGCCGTTCCAAAATCTATTATTATCATAGGTTTTTTATGCTTCTCAAAAGCAGCTACAGCATTTACTATTCTATCTGCTCCAACTTCTTTAGGATTATCATATTTTATATTAATTCCAGTTTTTATTCCAGGTCCTACTACAATTGGTTCTTTACAGAAACATTTTCTAACCATATTTTCTAAAGAATGCATTATATTGGGAACTACTGAAGAAATTATTATTCCTTCAACCTCTTCTGGATTTAGTTTTGCTTGATTAAATAGTTGCATAACTTGTATTGAATATTCGTCTGATGTTTTCTTAGAATCTGTAGATATTCTCCATGATGCTATATATTTATCATTGTCATGAATCCCTAAAACTATGTTTGTATTACCTACATCTATTAATAAAATCATGTGTTTTACACCACCTTAATATAATTAAAGGCAGCCAATAAAGCTGCCCGGAAAATACCATGTACCCTTTATATAACAATATTAATTTTAACAACTACTATACATTTGTCAAGCAATTACAATTACTAGATTTCAAATAAAAAAAGCTTACATAACTATTTTTTCTCAATAGTCATGTAAACCTTAAAATTATCTAAACTTTTAGAATAATCCTACTATTTCCCCATTGTCTTTTATGTCCATTCGATTAGCTGCTGGAACCTTTGGTAAACCTGGCATAGTCATAACATCTCCAGTTAAAACAACTATAAATCCAGCTCCATTTGAAACTCTAACCTCTTTAACAGTTATATCAAAGTTTTCTGGTCTTCCTAAAAGACTTGGATTATCTGATAATGAATATTGAGTTTTAGCCATACATATTGGAAGCTTATCTAAATTAAACTTCTCAATTTCAGCTATTTGTTTAAGAGCTTGTGGAGTATAGTTCACACCTTTTCCGCCATATATAGTTTGAACTATTTTTAATATTTTATCCTTTATTGATTCTTTTGAATCATAAATCATCTTAAAGTTTGAAGGTTCATTTTCTATTGTCTTTATAACTTTATTAGCTAAATCAATTCCACCTTCTCCACCTTTTTCCCAAACTTCTGTTAAACTAACTTCTACACCTAAGTTTTTACAGAAATCTTCTATAGCTTTAACTTCTTGATCTGAATCAGTTATGAATTTATTTATAGCTACAACCACAGGCACTCCATAAGCTTTTATATTTTCTATTTGCTTTTCTAAATTTTCCATTCCTTTATTTAAAGCATCTACATTTGATATGTTTAATTCATCTTTCTTAACTCCTCCGTGATGCTTTAAGGCTCTTATAGTCGCTACTAAAACTACACAATCAGGATTTAAGTTACCATATCTACATTTTATATCTAAAAACTTTTCTGCTCCTAGGTCTGCTCCAAATCCAGCTTCTGTTATAGTTATATCACTCATCTTTAAGGCTGTCTTAGTTGCTATTATAGAATTACATCCATGAGCTATATTAGCAAAAGGCCCACCATGAATAATAGCTGGTGTATTTTCTAAAGTTTGAACAAGGTTTGGTTTTATAGCATCTTTCATAAGTAACGCCATAGCTCCATGCACTTCTAACTCCTTAGCATAAACTGGTTCTCCATCTAAGTTATATGCAACTAAGATATTACCCATTCTTTCTTTTAAATCCTCTAAATCTTTAGCCATACATAGTATAGCCATTATTTCTGATGCAACAGTAATCATAAAACCATCTTCTCTTAAGAAGCCATTTATTTTACCACCCATTCCAACAACAATACTTCTTAAAGCTCTGTCATTCATGTCCATAACTCTTTTAAATACAATTCTTCTTGAATCTATTCTTAATGGATTTCCTTGGTGAATATGATTGTCTATTGCTGCACATAAAAGATTATTAGCTGAAGTTATGGCATGCATATCTCCTGTGAAATGTAAGTTTATATCTTCCATAGGAACTACCTGTGAATATCCACCACCTGCAGCTCCACCTTTTATTCCAAAGACTGGTCCTAAAGATGGTTCTCTTAATGCTATAATAGTATTTTTACCAATCTTATTTAAAGCTTGTCCTAATCCTACTGTAACAGTTGATTTACCTTCCCCTGCTGGCGTTGGATTTATAGCTGTAACTAAAACAAGCTTACCGTCTTCATCATTTTCTAGTCTATTTATTGCTTCTAAAGATATCTTACACTTATACTTTCCATAAAGCTCAATATCATCTTCTCCAAGACCTATTTTCTTAGCAATATTTATTATTGGCTCCATTTTAGCACTTTGTGCTATTTCAATATCATTTTTCATAATTCCGCACCTCATTCCAAACTAATATATTTAATATTATACCCATAATTTCTTAAAAAACAAAGAGTTTTATCGAACATTATAAATATTTTTATTAAAAATATTCGTATTATTCGTTATTCTTTAGTCAATTATAATATAAAATAACTATTAATTAAATATTCATATAAAAAAAAGAGGCATTTAGCTGCCTCTTTCTTATTAAGAATTTTTAAATATTTCTCTAAACTCATCGCCATCAATCTTTTCTTTTTGAAGTAAGACATCAGTTACTGCGTTTAATTTATTAATATTCTCTTTTAAAATAGATTCTGCTCTATTATAAGCTTCATCAATTAATCTCTTAATTTCTTCATCAATCTTAGCGCTAGTCTCTTCACTTATATTGCTACTTTTCCCAATATCTCTACCTAAGAACACTTCGCCACCATCACCATTACCAAATGATATAGGACCAATAACATCACTCATTCCATATTCCATAACCATACTTCTAGCAATGTGACTTGCTCTATCTATATCATTTTTAGCTCCAGCACTTATATCTCCAATAACTAATTTCTCAGCTACTCTTCCACCTAAAAGTTCAACCATTTTATCCTTAAGTTGTTTCTTAGATGTATGTGTTCTATCTTCTTCTGGTAAATTCATTGTATAACCAGCAGCCATTCCTCTTTGGATTATACTAATTTCATGAACTGGATCTGCATATTCTAAAACATTACTTACAACAGCATGACCTGATTCATGAACAGCAGTGATTTTTCTATCATATTCGCTAACGACCCTACTCTTCTTCTCTGGTCCAGCGATTACTCTTGTTATAGCCTCTTCAATATCTTTCATATCAATGCTATTCTTACCACCCCTAACTGCTAATAATGCAGCTTCGTTAGTTAAGTTTTCAAGATCTGCACCACTAAATCCTGGTGTCATTTTAGCTAAAACTTTTAAATCTACATCTTCTGATAGATGCTTATTTCTTGTGTGAACTTTTAATACTTCTTCTCTTCCCTTAACATCAGGTGCACCAACTAAGATTCTTCTATCAAATCTTCCTGGTCTTAATAATGCTGGATCTAAGATATCAGGTCTATTTGTAGCAGCTATCATAATTATTCCTTCATTAACACCGAAACCATCCATCTCAACTAAAAGTTGGTTTAATGTTTGTTCTCTTTCATCATGACCACCGCCAAGTCCAGCACCTCTTTGTCTACCAACAGCATCGATTTCGTCTATGAATATAATACATGGAGCATTTTTCTTAGCTTGCTCAAATAAGTCTCTTACTCTTGAAGCTCCAACCCCAACAAACATTTCAACGAAATCTGAACCTGATATACTAAAGAAAGGAACCCCAGCTTCACCTGCTATCGCCTTAGCAAGAAGTGTTTTACCTGTTCCCGGAGGTCCTACTAAAAGAACTCCCTTAGGTATTCTTGCACCCATTTCAATATATCTCTTAGGTTGTTTTAGGAAATCAACAATTTCCTCTAACTCACCTTTTTCTTCATCAGCACCTGCAACATCTTTAAATGTAACTTTCTTTCCATCTAAATTTGCCATCTTTGCTTTGCTTTTTCCAAAATTCATTACTCCTCTATTTCCACCATTACCTTGTGCTTGTTGCGTGAACATAAAGAAGACAAAGAATAATACACCTATTATAAGTAGCGTTGGAATGACACTAATCCAGATATTCATATTATTAGGTGGATTATATTTTATTGTTGTTTGTATCCCTTGAGTGTTTTGTAAAAGATGATCTAACATTTCATCTGAAACATATGTTGTAAATCTCTTTCCATCTTTAAGAACTCCCTCAACGGACATCTTATCTTCCCTAATTGTCATTGTTTCGATTTGATTACCTACATATGCTTGTTGAAAATCAGTATATGACATTACTTTTCCTTGAGATCCACTTCTATAAAAAGCAAATGCGAACATAATTACTATAGCAAAAATAGCTATGTAAGTAATCGTGCTTTGTATTTTTTTCATCTCTATGGCCCCCCTCTCTGACTATCATTTTTAAGAATTTTATCATAAGAAATTTTATTTTACAATATTTTGAATTACTTCTTGTAAACTTCTTCTTTTAAAGCGCCAATGAATGGTAAGTTTCTATACTTTTCAGCATAATCTATTCCATATCCAACTATAAATTCATCTGGAACATCGAATCCTTTATATTTACTTGAAATATTTGAAGTTCTTCTAGCTTCCTTATCTAATAAGGCAACTATTTCTATACTTGCTGCCTTTCTAGCTTTTAAGTACTCTAGAAGATAGCTTAAAGTAGTTCCTGTATCAACGATATCTTCAACTATAAGAACATGTTTATTTTCTATATCACTATCTAAATCTTTTAATATTCTAACAACACCTGAAGTTTGAGTAGAGTTACCATAGCTAGAAACAGCCATAAAATCTATTTCACATGGTATAGTTATATTTTTTATAAGGTCTGAAGTAAATACAACTGAACCCTTTAATATACCTACTACTAATAAATCTTTTCCACAGTAATCTCTACTTATTTCCTCAGCTATTTCTTTTACACGCTTAGCTAATTGTTCCTCTGAATATAAAACTTCTTTAATATCATCTCTTATATCTTTTTTCATAATTAATTTTCCTTTCCTCTAAACGTAATCTTAATTATCTTCTTAGTTTTATTTGTAACTTTAAATGTTTCACTAACATTAGATCCTACAATCCATGCTATCTCATTATTAAATAACACTAATGGAATAAAATCTCTTTCTTCTTTAGGTATTTTATTATTTATAAATATATCTTTTAGCTTTTTGCTACTTTTCATTCCCAAAGGAATTATCTTATCACCATTTTGTCTAAATCTAATATCTATATTGGAAATTTTATCATAATCAAAGGACTTTATAAATCTATCTTTTGAAAATTTTTCACCTTTTTTAAAATCTTCCACTATTAATTCATATTTTCCTAAAATATCATCTTCTATTATAAATTTTTTCTTTTCGTCTAACTCATTTTTAATATTTTCTAAATTTAAAACTTTATTCTCTTTAATCTTTGGAATATCAACTAACTTTATTCTTATTTGCCCATATTCATTTAAAGCAACTACGCCATTAGTTATATTTATTTTTTTACCTGTTCCTTTATCTTTTAAAGCAATTATGTCATGTATATGCTTTAGTTCAAAATTATTATGCTTTGAACTTACTTCAACCAAAGCTTTTTTTATTATTCTCGTTAATATAGATTCCTTTTCATTAAATGCTTCTTCTTTAATAACTATGCTATTATTTTCTCTTACACATAATTTAGGAAATCTCTTTTCAACCTCTTCCTGTATGAACTCTACATCCTTGCTACAACTATAAGCTAATCTATTCAATGCAGTTACTATATCAGGATTAAAGTTTTTTTCTATAAATGGTATAGCCTTTAACCTTATTTTATTTCTTGAATATATTTCTTCTAAATTAGTCTCATCTATTCTAGGTTTTAAATTGTTTATTTCACAGTATTCTTCAATTTCTTTTCTTCTTAAGATTAATATAGGTCTTATGAAAATCCCATCTCTAACTGGTCTAATTCCAACTAAACCTTCTATTCCAGTTCCTCTTAAAGCTCTCATAATAAGCGTTTCTGCTTGATCATTAGCGTTATGCGCTATGGCAATCTTATCTAATGAGTATTTATTTTTTAATTCCTCAAAGAACTTATATCTCTCTTCTCTTCCAGCCATTTCCGTGGAAATATTTCTTTCTTTACTTATCTTATTTATATCAACTCTTTTTACAAAACATTCTATATTTAATCTTTTACAAAGCTCTTTAACATAAGCTTCATCTTTTAAAGCACTTTCTCCCCTTAAACAATGGTTAACATGTGCTGCATATACTTCTATATGTAATAAATCTCTAATCTCACTTAAAATATGTAGTAGACATACTGAATCTGGTCCACCTGATAAAGCCACTAAAACCTTATCTCCACTTTTGATCATGGAGTTTTCTTTTATAAAATCTATAACTTTTTTTTTCATTGTAACTCACTCCACAAATATTATATTTTGTTCTAATATTATAACACATAGAAAATCCATTATGTTCTTAAAAAAGTTCGTATGATTCATTTAAAATAACAAATTTAATAATTTACTTAAAAATAAAAGAAAGTGCGTAAGAACTTTTACTTTTAAATAAAACCTATAAATAAAATATAAATATAGATTCTATTCTATTCTTACCCACTCTCCCTTCATTAATTTATTCCAAAAATCTTAGATACAACAATAGTCATATCATCCTTGGCTTTTCCACCACTTAATTCTTTTGCCTTTTCTAAAATAGCCACTGATAAATCTTTAGGCTGTCTATATTTCGTATTTTTTAAGAATTCAATTAACCATGTCGTATCAAAACTTCCATCATTTTTCACATCTAAAACTCCATCGCTTATACTAACTATAATATCTCCATTTCCTACTTGCTTTTCAACAGTATCTATATCTGGTTCTTCCAATACTCCAAAAGGAAGTGTATTAGAATTTATAACTTCTATCTTATTGCCTCTCTTTATAAAACTCTCTATAGCTCCAACTTTCATAAATTTAGCATCCCCAGTATATAAATCTATCTTATTCATATCTAACGTAGAAAACTTTTCATCTTCACTAAATTTTATACTCATTATTGCATTTACTGCATCAATTGCTATCTTTTCATCAAAACCAACTTCCATAAATTTTTCTATTATTTCAACAGAAACTTTACTTTCTAATCCTGCTTCAGGTCCTGACCCCATACCATCTGATATTACAGTAATATAATTTCCATCTTTAGTTCTACCATATGAATATGAATCTCCAGTAAACTTTTCTCCTTCCTTAGTTGCTACAGCAACATGAGAAGTAACATGATATTTCGGAGCTTCTTCAATAACTACTTCACACATATTATTTTTACTGTTTATGTTGCATCCTTCACTTCCAATACTCATATTTTTTCCTATGGCTTCACTTATTATAGGAAGTACAGTTTTAATACAGTTTTGAGCTCCCATACAATTTTCCATTTGCATTTTAATCTTAATTCTTCCATTTTTATCGTTATAGCATATTAAACTTCCAAAATTAATTCCATACTTTAAAAGAGCTTTCTTTATATTTCTTTCTATATCTGTACATAAATGAAGTTCATTTCCAAACTCATCAACTATTTCACCGATTGTTACTGACATATTATTTATGTGATTTGATAATATTTTTCTTCCTTCTCCTAATCTATTCCTCAATGTTTCATTAATCATATGAATATTCATTATATCTTCTAAGTTTTTCATTAAAGCATATTTTTTAACACATTTTCTCTCAAGCTCATGAGGAAAAGTTCCTGAATTGTTCTCATAGTTTCTTATAAGCTCTGAAAAAGCATTATATGTTTGGTGAAGTTCTCTCTTCCAACACATATATCTCATATCACACTCACTACAAGTTCTATCAGATAAATTTTCTACTAAAGCATTTCCCTTATTTTTTATAGCTAACTTATCATTACCTACTAAATTGTTTAAAGATTTGCCCATTATAGATAAAACATCAGTAAAATCTCTAAGTCTCTCAGTTAACTCATCCTTAATTTTACTAAATCTTACTTCACTAAAGTGATCAACCTTTTTATCTTTATTTATTTCTAAAGAAACTTTATTATATAATTTTTTAGGAATCAAAAGGAATATTCCTGTACCAACTAATACTTCTATAAATAAAATATTATTAAAAATTCCTGAATATAAAGTTACTATTACAAAAATTATGTTAAATGATAGAGACGTAAAAAGTTTTCCTGATTCTCTAAAAATTCCAGCTACTAAACCACATGCTCCATAAATAGCTATACTTTCCATAAGATTTCCCGTAGTAAAACCTAATATTATTCCCATGGTGATGCCAGCTCCAGCTCCCATGTTTGTATCTGAAATAAATGCTAAAGCTATAATAAAAAGTATAGATACTATATTTCTAAAACTTACATCATATACTGATATAGTTCCAATACCGACAATTAATAAACATAAAAATAATTCTATACTTACTATTTCATCTATAGAAAAAAAATGTTGAGTATTTATTTCTTCTATACATTTTAATGTATAACTTACAACATAACATATAGGAAATGTTAGAGCAGTAACCGAAACTGCATTTATTAAATGTAAAATAATATCAGAACCTCCTACTAAAACTCCATAAGCAAATAACACAGAAAATATAATAATAAAACTTACTATATTCCTAGCCTTTTTATTTATTTTACTCATAGAAATTATGGTAATTGCAGCTGCTATTATTATGTAAGCTGGAAAACTTATAATCTTACTAAACAAAGTAGCGTATCCTACTACTACGCCTAAGCTAGAAGCTAGTATATATTTTTTTTCATAATTTGTTATTGCGATTAAATATGCTAATCCAAATGGAGCTAATACTTGTACTACTCCAAATGTTATATCTAAATACACTCTACTTATTAATATACCCGCAACCATAGACATAATAAGACCAACAGTAGAAGCTTCTATTTTTATATTATTTTTTACATTTTCTGAATCCTTTACTCTTTTGTAATTATCAATTTTAACTCCATATTGCATATTTATCCTCCTAACCTTCTATCTTTATCAACATTATAACAAGGTTAATAGGAAATATTTGTAAATTAATAGGGCCGTTTTTTATTTTTTTAAGACATAATAAAACAAAAATTTTTAGGGAATTTATTTTTTTCATACTATATTTATAATTTTACTTCCAGTTTTATGGAAATAAATAAATTACTATAAAAATTTTAAGGATATATTATCTTTTTTTAGAATTTAACAAATATGTTTTTTGTTGAATAAAGTAACTTTTTATCTATTTAAAAAGATAATTAATTTAGAAAATAAGATATGAAAAATAAAAAAAACTCATCTTGATTAAGATGAGTTTTGGTGCCGAAGACCGGAATCGAACCGGTACGGTGTGTTAGCACCGCAGGATTTTAAGTCCTGTGCGT
>WNVL01000029.1:0-21671 GCA_034421775.1 Clostridium perfringens
ATTTTATATTGTAGGATATTCCTATTTATTATATCTTTTTCTAGAAATACTTAAGGTTAATTTATGTTATGAAATTTTAATTTAGATTATCTTTTTATTCTTTTAAACATTATATAAATAGATCGATAAAATATTGTTATAACTACTATAACAACTGTAAATTTATAGTTCTAAAAGAATGGGAAAAAAGGGAACGGAGGTCCAATAAATGGAAATCCTAATAAACCGAATCTATTGATGTTACGAATTGGAAATTTTTTTCTTCTAAAACGTCTATATCTTCTTCGAGGTCTGCCACCCATAGGAGGACGTTGTCTAGCCATTGGATCTTCCGGATCATCCCTCATTACATCTTCACCAACCAATACAGTGACATTATCAGTATCTACCTCATCAATAATACCATCAAATGTAGTTCCATCTTTCATCTCCATCACAATATGATATGACATACAGTTTTTACATTCATCATATAGAGACTGTAAATCTCTATAATAATCCATTACTTCTAATGACATCTTTTAATCAGCTCCTTTCCATATTATGGTATTCACTTATACAGTTTTTGGTGTCATTCTTTATATGAAAAATTAAAACTCTCTAGCAACTTTTTTTATTTTATCCTGTAAATTTAATAAGCTTTTTCTGATTTCAGAAAAATTCTCACTTAACAACCTCTTATTCTTAATAACAATCTTACCATCAACCACTACTAACTCTACATTACTTGCATTAGCTGAATATACTATAGCTGCATAGTAATCATATATTGGTTGCATATTTACTGATTTTGTTTCTATTAAGGTTAAGTCTGCCTTTTTTCCTGCTTCTATGGATCCAACCTCTTTATCTATACCTAATACTTTAGCACCACCTATAGTTCCCATTTCTACTAACTCTACTGATGGCAATATTGTTCTATCATTATTAAATAATTTATGGATTTTTCCTACTTGTGACATCTGAGTTAATATATCTAAAGTGTTTCCACTCATAGGACCGTCAGTTCCAAGACCCACATTTATTCCTGATTCTTTAAACTTTAATATAGGGGCTACTCCTTTTGCTCCCTTAACATTTGCTCCAATATTATGAGATACTTTAACACCATTTTTCTTTAAAATCTCTATATCATCATCATTAACTAAAACTGCATGAGCTGCTATAAAATTAGAATCTAAAACGCCAAGTTTATCTAAGTATCCAACTGGAGTAAGACTATATTTTTCTATACACTCTTTTAACTCATAATCCATTTCTGCTAAATGCATAGTAATAGGAACATTATAATTTTTGCTGATTCTATATGCCTCTTTTAATGATCCATCTGTATTTGTATATGGTGCATGAGGAGCTATTCCTGGAGTTATTAAATCATCATCTTTCCATTTTTCTATGAAATCTATTGCATAATCTAAACCACCAAAAGCCTCCTTGGAATCTGGTGAAGGGAAATCCACTATTGTCTCACAAAGAATTCCTCTTATATTTAATTCTTTAGCCGCTTTCGCCACTTCATCTTCAAAATAATACATATCACAAAAAGTGGTTACTCCTCCTAATAACATTTCTGCTATAGCATATTTAGCTCCTATATAAGTTAATTCTTCATCAACTAACCTTTGCTCTAGAGGAAATAAATATCTCTTTAATCTATCCTTACAATCATCGGCTAAACTTCTAAAAGGCACCATAGATCCATGAGTATGACAATTTATCATACCTGGCATTAAGATTCCTTCTTCTCCATCAATTATTTCAACCTTATATCCTTCTCTTTTGAAGATTTCCTCTTTATTTATATCATTTCCAACATATATTATTCTATTTCCTTGAAAAGCAACTATTCCATTCTCTATAATTTCTTTATTTTCATTCATAGTAAGAACTGTAACATTTTTTAATAAATATACTCTTTTACTCATTTTTCCCCTCCAAATATTTATTAAAAATAAGAGGATGTATCTCCCTATGATACACCCCCTTACTTTATTTTATCCTAATTTCCTATATTGCAAAGTAGAGTTTTTATTTAAATAAAGAAACAATACTACATTTTTTAACGTCTATTAATCCTTTATCTGTTATCTTTAAAGCAGGACTCACTGGTAATGATAAAGTACTAAAAGACATGATTTCATTCATATGATTATATCCTAAATCTTTCATAGCATTTCTAACTTCCCCTAGTTTTTTTCCTATGACTTCAATAGGCTCATCACTAACTATTCCACCTATTGGTAGTTCTAATTTAGCAATTACTTCATTATTATTTGAGATTACATATCCCCCCTTAGAATTTATAACCTCATTAGCCGCTAATACCATGTCCTGAATATTTCTACCCATTACCATAAGATTGTGATGATCATGAGCCCAAGTAGTTGCTATTGCTCCTTCTTTTATAATTTCTCCTTCTACTAATCCCAAAGCTATATTATTACTTTTACCATATCTCTCAAAAACAGCAATCAATGCACATTTACTATTTTCCCACTGTAAAAGATTATTATGAATATCTAAAGTTACTTCTCCCTCTTCTGTAAAAGTAGTATTTTTTGCTACCTTCATAGTCCTACAAGTTACCTCATTTTCATAATCCTTTGGCACTTTAACTAATAAACTTTCCTTAGTAATAGTACTTAATTCTAAACTATTATAAAATCTATAATCTAAAGTACTCTTTTCTTTAAAAAACTCTTCCTTTAACCCCTTATCTCTATTAAAAACCATTTCCCCATTTTTATAAACTTCATATATATTAAAATCCTCTATATTATCTAGTAATATAAAGTCTGCTACCTTTCCTGGTGCAATTGTTCCCCTATCCAAAAGATTCATTCTTCGAGCTGGTGTATATGTAGCTACATATATTGCATTTTCTATGGACATACCAAGTTTTACAGCTTCTTTTACCAATTCATTAAGATGTCCCTTAGTTAATTTATCTGCCATTACATCATCTGTTGCCAAAGCAAAATGCTCATATAAATTATTTTCAACTAAAAACTTTATATTATCAGCATTCATTGATTTATGTTGCATCTCTATAAACATACCATTTTGTATTTTTTCTTCAAGAGAAGATACTGTTTGCTGAGTGTGATCTCCATTAACGCCTCTATAAATATAAAGAGATAAATCCACTCCTTGTATTTTTGGACAATGTCCCTCTAAAGGTAAGTTCTTCTTTTTGCTTACATTTATTATTTGATTTATATTAGAATCTTCGTCTTCTATTAACTCCTTAAAGTTCATTACTTCTCCAAGACAAAGAATATTATCATATTCTAATAATCGTTCTACTTCCTTTGAGGTAATTTCTCCCCCTGTTGTTTCTAAAAAAGATGAAGTTGATGGAACTGAACTAGGTATGCCATAAAATATATCTAGATTTTCCTTAGACTTAATAAATTCTTCTATGCCATAGACACCAAAAACATTAGCTATTTCATGAGGATCAGCTACCACTGTAGTTACCCCATGTTTTATTGCAGCCTTAGAAAATTCACTTGGAATAGTCATGGAACTCTCTATATGCATGTGTATATCTATTAAACCTGGAATTATATATTTTCCGTCTCCATCTACTATATTTTTAGATGTTAATCTACCTTCATACTCTTTCCCTATATGAATGAACTTTCCCTTATCTATTAAAACATCACCTTTTATAAACTTTTTGAAATAGCTATTATATACCTTTAAGTTTTTAATAATTAATTCTACTTCCATTTTAATACCTATAAACTAGTTCATTATTCTGTTCCAGTTATTAACCCACTGATCCATTACTGAATTAACAAATTTAAAATCTATTACTTTAGCATTATCAAGTACTGGTCCATATGTTAAGTTCTTAGTTTCCTCTTCTGATAATTTAACTTCTTTGTTAACTGGTGACTCATTTAAAGCCTTAGCAGTTCTCTCTTGAACCTCTTTACTTAATGCATAGTTAATAAATTCATAAGCTAAATCTTTATTTTTTGAATTTTTGTTTATGTTTATTGTATTAAAGTTTAAGTAAGTTCCTGACTCAGGTATTACATTTATAACCTCTGGTTTAGCTTTTGAAATTGTTCCATAAGCGAAGTCTGATGCTACTGCAGCTACTATTTCACCATTTGAGAACATGTTAGCTAAATCTGAAGATTTACTATAAGTTTTAACAACATTTGGTTTTAAAGCTTCTAATTCCTTAAATGCAGCTTCTCCATTATCAGTTTTTACATCTACTCCAGCTTTCTCTGCAGCTATTTCTACCATTGCTGGCCCATTAGTTGTTGTAATATCTGGTATAGCTATTTTATTTTTAAGTTCTGGCTTCCATAAATCTTCCCAAGAATTTATTTCTATCCCTGCTGACGGATCTACAACTATTCCTATACTATTTAATGTATATGCTGGTCCATATCCAGCCTCTACTGTAGACTTAGCTTTTTCATTCATTTCATTTGCATTAGGAATCTTTGAATAATCTAATTCATCAAATATACCTGCTTCTATTCCTTGCTCTGCAAAAGATTCTGCTAAATAAGTTACATCTATTTGTGAGTTAGGATTATTTTTCATTTTAGTTAATCTCTCCGAGTTATTACCTACATCTAAAACTATTTCAACTCCATGCTCTTTAGCAAATGGTTCAAATACTGTCTCTTTTAATACATCTTCATTTAATCCCCAAGTTGAAACTACTAATTTCTTTCCAGCTTCTGCTCCTTCTGTCTTTCCACAACCAACTAAGGCTGTTCCTAATACTACTCCTGTTAATAACGTTGCTAAAATTTTCTTTTTCATAAGCTACTCCTTTATAAACGTATTTTTTATATTTAGTCTTTATAAAATCACTATTTTATCTGCTGGCAATTGAAGTTTTATCTTTTGCCCTTTTTCATATACAATGCTATTTTCACTATTTACAATTAAATTTCCCATAACTGTTTTAACGTCATACTGATATGCCTTTCCTAAGAAAGTTCTTACCTCAATAACACCATCTACTGTATTTTCTAAATCTTCATTGACAATTTTTATATCATCTGGTCTTATAGTTGCCTTTACTTCATTTTTATCTTTAACCTTGTTAACTCTTAAACTAATTCCACTTTCATTCTTATAAGCATTTTCTGATACCTTAGTTAAATCTACGAAGTTTTCAAAGCCTACAAATCTTGCAACGAACTCTGTTGCTGGATTTGAATAAATATTTTCTGGAGTATCAAATTGCTCTATTACTCCCTTATTAAGTACTGCTACTCTATCTGAAATTGAAAAACACTCTTCTTGGTCATGAGTTACAAATAAAGTTGTTATTCCAAGCTTTTGTTGAAGTTTTCTTATTTCTACTCTCATTTTTAATCTTAATTTAGCATCTAAATTGCTTAGAGGCTCATCTAATAATAAAAGACTTGGCTCTATTACTAAGGCTCTTGCTATAGCAACCCTTTGTCTCTGTCCACCAGATAGCTCTTTAGGATATCTCTTCGCTAAGTGGCTCATATCAACAACTTTTAATATTTCATCAACCTTTGTTTTTATTTCTTCTTTGTTCATCTTCTTCATTTTTAATCCGAAAGCTACATTTTCCTCTACTGTTAAATGTGGAAATAATGCATAGCTTTGAAATACTAATCCAAAGTTTCTATTATGAACAGGAATATTTGTGTAGTCTTTATTTCCTAATAAAAACTTTCCTGCTGTTGGCTCTATAAAGCCAGCTACAACCCTTAATGTTGTTGTTTTTCCACATCCACTTGGTCCTAAAAGAGACACTAATTCTCCTTTTTTAACCTTTAAATTTAAATTTTCTAATATGTTATTTTTCTTATCATAAGAAACATTTATATTCTGTAGATTTATTAAATCCATATTTTCATCCTCCAATTAAATTTTTAGCTAAAGCTTTATCCTGCAAAATTATTTAATCCTAATGTTTTTTCTAATATATACATAATTCCAATAGTTAATATCATTAAGATTACTGATAAAGCTGATACTGTTGGATCATAATTATATTCAACATAGTTCATCATTGTTGTAGGTAATGTACTTACTCCTGGTCCAGTTAAGAATATAGATACTGGAACATTGTTAAATGAGTTTATAAAAGCTAGCATAAAGGCTGCCATTACCCCTGATGTTATGTTTGGTAATACTACTTTAAAGAAAGTTTTTGATTTTTTGCATCCTAAACTCATAGCTGCTTCTTCTATGGAATAATCAAATCCTTCTAAGCTCGATCCTACAACTCTTATGATATAAGGAATAATTATTACAGTATGTCCAATAAATAAACTAGCATATACTGAAAGATTCATTTTCACTAATAAGAATTGGAATAATGAAAATCCGACTACTATTCCAGGAACTATTAATGGTGAAAAGAAGAAACTTTTAATAATATTCTTTCCCTTAAAGTTATATCTACTTAATCCATAAGCTGCTGGCATTCCTATAACTAAAGCTGCTAATGTAGCCATTGTTGATATTAGGAAGCTTGTCCCCATACTCTTTATAAACGACTCTGATTTAAATACTGTAACAAACCATTGTAAGCTAAATCCCTTTGGAGGAAATGCTATGTAATTTTCTGTTCCTATACTTGTCATAGCTATAATTACTAATGGCGCAAATAGGAATATATAAACTAAAACAACGAAAGCTGTTAGAAATTTACTCTTTTTCACTTTAAGAAACCCCTCTCTTATCTAATCTTGATGCTATGAAGTTAATTCCCTTTATTACTATTAAAGTAACTATGATCATTATTGTTGCTACAACAGCAGCTCCTTGCCAATCTCCTAATGTCATAGTTTTTTGGTATATTAAAGTTGCTAAAACTGTATTTTTATTTCCTCCTAATAATTGAGGTGTTGTATAAGCGGTTAATGAACCTGTAAATACTAAAACTGTTCCAACAATTAACCCTGGTAAACTAAGTGGGAATACAACTTTAAAGAATGCTGTTAACCTATTAGCTCCTAAGCTTTCTGCTGCTTCTAATAAGTCATTATCTATATTTTCCATAACTCCAACTAGAGATATAATCATTAATGGTAAGAAAATATAAATTGTCCCTACTATAATAGCTCCTTCTGTATATAAAAGAGATAATGGTTCTTGTATCAAGTTAAATTTCATAAGTAAAGTGTTTATTATTCCATTTTTCCCCAAGATGCTCATCCAAGCGAATGAACGAACAACTGAATTTGTTAATATTGGGAAGACGGTTAAGGCTATAAGTAATCCTCTTACCTTTTTAGAAACTCTTGATATGTAATAAGAAACTGGTACACCTATGAACATACAAATTATAGATGATACTAAAGATATTTTAATGGTTCTCCAAAATATTGACATCATATAAGAATCCGTAAAAAACTCCTTATATGCACTAAACATACCACCATTGGTATTAGTAAAAGTAGGAATTATTACATCTACTAATGGAACTATCATAAAATATGCTACTAATACTATACAGGGTATAAATAATAAATACTGACTTATTTTCCTCATGCTTTTCCTCCATCTTTAAGTAATCTGTCTTTAATCACTCTTTAAACTCTTTCTACATAATTTAATTTTATTCTACTTTTTATAACGTATATTGTCAACGTAATTAAATTTAATTTTCGTGTTTTTATTAGGAATCCCCCTTTGTTTTTAGTTATATTAAAATTTTATTCATATATTTTACTAATTCACGAACAATAAAAACTCATTAAAAAACTTTTATTTTTAGATAAGTTTTATCTGTAAAGGCGCAAAAAAAGACAATAGTAAGCTATACAAATATACCTACCTATTGTCTTAATTTTATTTATTTTAATAATATATTTTAAATTATTGTTAATTAAAGTATAAACAAATCATTTTCAATATCAAAACAATTTATTACTAATTTTTATTTATAGTTCGGTATTTGATTTAAATAAAAAACATTTCTTCCTAAAACTAATTAATTAAGTTCTCTTTCATAAGAATCCATAGCTAAAATAGTAATATAAAATATAAATATCCTATTTCTAAGATAGTATCCTCAAAACCTTCTCTTAAAAACTCTAAAACTGCTTCAGTGTTATTTCCAATAATCCTTGAAAAAGCTACAATATAATCTTTTATATCTTCAATACTTATTTCTTCCTTACTTATACAATACTTTAAAAATACTGAATATCTCATTAATAAGTATTCTAATATAATAATCTGAAAAGCAAGTATCATTTCTTCTATATCATCACTGACACAATTGCTTAAGATCTTAGATACAATGCACTTTTCAATTAATTTATCATATTCTTTAAACTTCTCTTTATAAGAACTCCATTTATCCTCTAGAATTTCAATCTCAACATTTTCTGAAAAATCAGAAATCTGCTCTAAAATACTTTTAAAACTAATAACTTTTTTGTAGTTCTCTATAATATCTAAAAATAAAGAATTTATTTCTTCTATTGATTCTAATGTATTTAATTCTATTTCATCATAAACATTTATAACTTCTTCTATGTACTCTCTATCAACATATTTCCCTAACTCTTCTAACAAACTTTCCTCACTAGTATAGATTTCATTTTCTAAGATATTTAATAACATTTCAAAGCCTATAAGCAAACGTTCTTCTAAAGGAATACTCTCCTCATACATTATATTTATTAAAGTCTCTCTTATTTTAAGTTCTAATAAATCATTTTCTTTAAAAGTATTGTTTTCTGAAACCATATTTATTTTTCCAGACATATCACTTAGGATTTCTACAACCTCTGGACATGCACATGATAATGAAAGTTCCTTTTTATCTTCAAATATATTCTCTATTCTAGGGAATGTATGGCATGTTAAAGATAAGTACTCTTCCCCATGACTTTTAACTATGCCACATAGTCCTTGTCTATCTAAAAAAGCACATGCTTCATAGATTTCCTTATTTATAAAATACTCCGTCTTTTCATTGCATTTTTTAATTTTCACATTATTTAAAAGATACTCAGAATCTTTCTTATTTCTTTTCCATTTATCATAGGTATCATTATCTACATTAATATCCCATCCCTCACAGCATGTAAACTTACATTTATCAGCTATACACTTAAACTTATCATAATTCGTAATTTTTAATATATTTATCTCTTTATTCATACAACATAACTCCATTTCATAATTATTAAATCAAACACTATTTATTTTATAATAGACTTTTCTATTTATAGTACATATTAAGTAGGCAAAATTTTATATTGTTTTAATTCAATTTCAATTCCTAAGTAACCTCTTACTACTAGGTTATTTGACAATATAATAAATTTGTCTATCACACTCAAATAAACATATTCATATATTAATTATATATGAATAATAATTTCTATTATATAGATTAAACTTATTATTCTTATGTAAAGAGAACTCTAGAATGGAGGTTATTAAAATGGAACTTTACACCATTGAAGGTACTATTAGTGCTGATGGAAAAATATTATCTGGAGATGGATTTACAGTTACTCACTGCTATACAGGAGTTTATATTGTTAAATTCGATCATCCTTTCTTTTATCAGGCACCTGAAATCTCAATAGATATATCTAGCTTTTCCGCTGGAGCAAATGCACTAGTAATTGATAAGAATCTAAAAGCCTTTAAATGCTTTACACGTCAAGTAGAACAAGATTTTATGTATTTAGAAGATTTTGAATTTAATTTTTCAGCTACTGGAATGAAAAATTAATATAAAAACTTAAAATTTTAATAAAGGGGACTATTATTTAAATGGAAACACTACAAGTTATTAAAGATTCAGATGCTAGAGTAATAGACGGCTCTATATCAGCTGATGGTAAAATTTTATCTGGAAATGGATTTACTGTTACCCATGAAGAAACTGGAGTATATTTAGTTAAATTCGATAAACCTTTTTATTTTGGCCCACCATCAATTGAAAGATTAGAAGTGGAAAATCCTTATTTAAAACCTTATGGTTATATAGCTGAAATAATAGGTGATGTAACTACAAAACAATTTAAATATTTCACTTATTATCTATCAGACCATGATTTAGTTATGAAAGATATTCCAATTAGTTATTTCTATGTTTGGGGTGCAAAAGATCCAAATGAATAAAATAAAATAATAATAATAATAATAATAATAATAATAATAATGAACACTGAAAGCTAAAATCTAGATTTCAGTGTTTAATTTAAATCCTAAAAAGAGTTAATTCTTATATTACTAAAAACTAACTCTTTTCAGTAACATACAAAATTAATTATTATTCTTTTTTCTTTTCTTTAAAGTCACGCCTTCAGCAATAACTGATACAGCCTCTAAAATTAATGAAGAACAAATAGCTTCTCCAGTGATAGGTAATTTACCATCTGATTCATTGTTCCTAGTATTGTTATTACAGAATTTCTTTAGTAAAAGATAGTTATATTTAATCTTGATTATTAAATAATCCAGCTCCTTTTATTATTTCTTGTTCAGCAAATAGGCTTAAGACAGCTTGGTTATAATCTACTAACTTTTGTGCCTTCTTTATTTTCTTAGCATACTTTTTATTATTTGAGAACATGTAGATCATATATCCCCATAGTTCTTTCATTCTAAACATTGCATTTCTATCTTCATTAAATACTTCTTTATATTTATTAAAAATTTCATCATGAAATTCTTTTAATACTTTCTTGTCCATAAAACCATTATTTTTTATCTCATTCATTAATCCTGGATTAGCTAATATTCCTCTTCCTAGCATTATTTTATCTACTTCTGGGAAAGTTTCTATTAACTTCTTATGATCATCCACAGTGAAAATATCACCATTATAGCATATTGGATTCTTACTTAAAGATATTGCATCTTTAAAGATCTCTAAATTAGGTTTATTTCCATAAAAGTCTTGTCTTGTTCTAGGATGAATAATAAGTTCTTCCATAGGATATTTATTATAAATTTTAATAAGCTCATAAAATTCCTCTGGTTTATCCATTCCTAGTCTAGTTTTTATTGAAAGTTTCATATCATCTATTTTAAATATTTCTTCTAAAAACTTGTCAAGTTCATCTCTATGGGCTAAAAATCCTGAACCTCTTTTCTTACCAACAACAGTTCCAGAAGGACATCCTAAATTTAAATTAATCTCATTGTAGCCTAATTGTTGTAGCTTTCTAGCAGTATTAATGAAACCTTCTGAATCATTAGTAAGTATCTGAGGAACTATATTCATCTCATTATTATTTCCAGGTAAAACATCTCTTAATTCTTTAGTTTTAAGACTTCTGCTCTCATTTGGAACAATAAAAGGCGTAAAATATTTATCAATATTTCCAAAAAACTTCTCATAAGAATTTCTATATATAAATCCAGTAATGCCTTCCATTGGTGCTAAATAATACTTCATTTGTTTACTCCTTTTTTAAAGATTCTAAAAAATATTATATCAGCCTTTCTTTCTCTTATCTACTTAACTATATAAATCTAATTTTTCATACAAAAAATTATTTAATTAGCTAAATTCTTTATACTCTACAAATTAAGTCATCAGCATTTCTTATGTAAAATTCTTTTATTAAAAATATACCTATTATTATAGTAGCGCCAATATCTGCTACTGGTTGTGAAGCCCATACTCCATTTAATCCATATGCTCTAGGTAGTATAAGTATAGTAGGTATAAATATTATAACTTGTCTTAATAAACTTAATATAACTGACTTCTTAACATTTCCTATAGACTGGAAATATACTGCTCCCAATATTGAAACTCCTAAGGTTGGCAAAGTAAAAGAATATATTTTTAGTCCATTAATCGCTATATTTATTAGCTCATTATCCTTTGTAAATATATTAATAAATGTCATTGGAAATACTCTAATAAGTATAAATCCTATAGTTAAAATAATTGTTGCTAATATTATAGTCATGAACAATGTCCTTTTAGCACGATTATATTCTTTTGCTCCATAATTGTATGCTACTATGGTTTGCATCCCTTGGCTCAATCCAAAAATGGGCATTAAAAACATTAAGTATATAGATGTTATTGAAGTCATTGCTCCTATTGCTAAATCTCCACCATAGTTTTTTAACACTCTATTTGTTATTAAATGTATAAATCCTGATGCAAGCTCCATAAAAAATGGAGTTAAAGCAATTAATATTATTAGTTTTAAAATTTTCTTATTTACTATGGTGTCTTTAACTTTTAATTTTAAATTAGATTTTCCTAATGTAAAATAATACACTGCCCAAAGAAAAACTATTAATTGACAAATTATAGTGCCTAAAGCAGCTCCTTTTATCCCCATATTAAATAAAAATATAAATATTGGATCTAAAATTAAATTTAAAACACAACTTATTATCATCATTTTAGCAGCTAATCTTGGATTTCCCTCAGCTCTTATTGCATTATTGAGAGCAAATCCTGGAAAATTAAACCACGAACCTACAAGTATTAAACGCATATAATCTTTTGCATATATAATAGTGTCATTGCTTGCGCCAAAAAAATATAGTATTTCTTCTAAAAAGAAGAATCCTCCTATCATAATTATTAAAGCAACAGCTATTGATAGAATAAAAGTATTTCCTAATATTTTTTCAGCCTCGTCTTTATTTTCCTCTCCTAGCTTTATTGATATGTTGGTACTTCCCCCTATAGCAATTGCCACACAGAAAGCACCTAGTATCGTAAATAATGGCATAGTTACCCCTAAACCAGATATAGCCAATGCTCCTATATCTTTAATAGAACCTATAAAGGCTCTATCTACAGTATTATATAATGAAGTTACCATCATTGATAATATAGCCGGTGCTGAATATTTTAAAAGTAATCTGCCTATTTTTTCATTTCTTAGTTCATCTTGATTTTTCATAATAATGTACCTATTCCATAATGTCATATTTTTATCTGATGAATAATCATTTCATTTGTTATTAATAATTATTATCAATACTTGTCCATTATAGCATTTAACTAAACTTAGTCAATGTTTTTTTATATATAGTTTTAAAAATATTAAATTTTTCTCGTTTTAAATTGAAAAACTTAATAACTATCAAAATAACTCTACCTTAATACGGCTCTAACTCCAGAAGCTCTTATAAAACTTAGTATGACATTTCTAGACAGACATCTGATTTGCCAGTTAAGCAAACTTTTAAGAATGATAAATAACCTCAGTAGCAAGCATCCACTAAACTACTGAGGTTATTATATTAATATTTTTTATTCTAATTACGTAATTCATTAAATCTTCCTACTATTAACAACCCTAAAATTTAAACTATGATAATCTTAGTTTAAATTTTATTTCAGTATATCCACTGCTTATAAATTTATTCCTTGAGGATAGTAAAATAAGTTATATGGATCATATTTTTCTTTTACAGTTTTTAACCAAAATACATTATCACCAAAATAATTATATAAATAATTAGGTATATTAATATCACAATAGTTAAGATATCCAAAGCCTGCATATGGAAGCAAGGATTTTCTTAAACTATTTACCCATCTAATTGTATAATTAGCATACATACTATACTGAAGAATCCATTCGGCATCAATTTGTATTAATACTTTAGCTCTTCTATGAGGATAAGCACTAGGTAAACCTTCATTTTCTGCAATCTTTCCTCCTAATAGAAGGAATCCAACATCTATAGATGGCTGTATAGGTGGTGAATTATCTAAATAGTCAAATAATATTTGACAAGGTGCTTTTCCTAATGGATTATATGCTAATAACCCTGTAATCTTAAATCCTGTTGGTACAGACACAAAACCTGGACGTTTCTGTATATATTCATTTAAACTAATATTCTTTGTTTTATAATTCATTTTATTAGATGTTTTTAATAAAACACTTAAAGCTTGTTCCATTTCTTTTTCTGTACTTCTTAATCCTACTCCATATAGCCCAATAGCATCTTTAGTCATAGAAACTTTAATGGTATACCTATTGTCTAAATATTCTCCTACCTTTTGAAATGCTTGAATCACTTCATATCTTCTTTCTTTAGGCCATTCAGCAGTCAATACTGTTAATTTATCAATAGGATATACTTTAAATGTAAGTGAAACTACTACTCCAAAATTATTACTACCAGCCCCTCTTAATGCAGCAAATAAATCTTTATTTTCATATGAATTAGCAGTTATTATTCTACCAAAAGCATCTACCATCTGTGCTTCTACTAAATTATCACATACTAGTCCATATTCTCTTTGCAAAAATCCAACTCCTCCTCCTAATGTGATTCCTGCAACACCAATAGATCTACAACTTCCTCCAACAAATGCAAATCCATATTTAGCTATCTTAGGATAAAGTTGTTCCTGAGTATATCCCGCTCCTATTTTTATATACCCTTCTTTAGTATCTATTTCAAAATCAAGTAAATTAGAAACATCTATTACAACAGCATCATTTGCCACAGAAAATGATTCATAGTTATGACCACCACTTCTGCAACGAATATTTAATCCTTGCTTTCTTGCCCAATTTACTGCATTAACTACATCTCTTATATTATTAGGATATACTATTACTCTTGGGTAATAGCTAAAATATAAATTTTTATTTCTACGAACAATATTATAACTTTCATCTGCTTTAGTTATAACAAGTCCTGTTAACCCCTCTATCATATTGATTTTCTCCAATCTTATTAACCATATATTAAACATTACATGCCATGTTTAATATATGGTAATAACTTAGAAGCTATTCTTAATATATTTATTCTCTACTACATTATCTTCAAATACCTATTCTTTATCTATCATATTTCTAGATTACACATCTTCATTTTATAAAATGTACCACTATATAATACTAAAGGATAAATCATTTAACCATTTTGTTATCTCTTTTGTCTTATGTTACTAATTATAAATCTACTTTCAGGCAAGGTAGGCATCTTTGCCATACTATAGCTTAAGTCTTGATTTGGTACATCATATTCAATCTTATTAACAAGAAAATCCAGGCTAGCTTTCATTATTTCTATAGTGATACCTTCGCCTGGGCATCGGTGTCCTTTAGAAGGATCATCTCCACCTTGAGGTATAAAATCAAATAAGTTATCCTTTCGTTCCTTAAAACGCTCTGGCCAGAATTTATCAGGATCCTTCCATATTCTCGAATCATGGTTAATGCCATAAACATCAAGCAGTACAAGCATTCCCTCTTTAAATTCATTTTTATTCCAGCTAAAATCTTTTTTAACTCTTGCACCTAAAAAAGGAGTAAATGGGTAGTAACGTCGAACTTCCTGTACGAAGAAATTTAACTCATCCCTATCCCCTATTAAAAGTTTTTCTTTACATTCTGGATATTCAAACAGTGCTAAGGCCTGGAAGGTAATAAAGGTTGAAATAGCAACAACAGGACGTAGCACATTAATAAGCTCTATCCCAGCTATATTACTATCTAATTGATTGTCATCTAAATCTTTATAAAAAGCTATAGCATAAAGTGCAGTTCCTTCTTCAGCTTTAATATTGCCAGAACGGACATCTTCTATGATTCCTTTTATCCATTCTTCTGCCCTAGTTCTAGCTCTTCTTCCCTTCCAATGTCTAGGTCCTAATGCACCAAATGCATCAACCATCGAACTAAAATCTTCAGCTCGTCCTTTTACTTCATATTCCTTCAATGGAACTCCAGCCCACTGGCACACTACTCTGCATAAGATTTCATTCATTTCATCAAAAAGAACAATCTTTTCTTCACCTTCCCATTTTTCAACAGAACTTTGCAACTTCTCCATTACCAGCTTTGCAAGTTGATTTTGATAGGAAGGAGTCATTAGTGACATAAATAGCTGCTTTCTATGAATATGGGCTTTGCCATCCATAGACTGAATAGCACCAACGCCAAATAATGTTTTTTGTACTCGTTTAGGAGTTGCATCCTTTCGATAGAATAATTCTGGATTATAAAAAATTTTTGTAGCTTCTTCTCCACTAATACAAATTACTTTTTCTCCAAGCAAGTGAGTCTCAAATATATCTGATTGATACTGATTAAACCTATTTTTAATAAATAAATAGCCATCCTGCAATAAATCAAGTGTGCTGTCTAAACCTTTATCATGTGGAATCTGACTCTTAAGTGACATACATCTTCTCCTTTATTTGATATTTAAAAATATACTTAAAATCTCTCTATATATTATTTCAAACTGAAATAATTTCATATTTTACCTTGTAAAGATTTCCTGTATTCTTTTAATTAGTATGTCAGTTTTTATTCTTATTTATTACAATAGCTAGAATAATATTTAGAGTCGGTAAAGGAGTTATTTCATTATTTTATACATTAATATATTTTCCTAAAGGTTATGTCCTAAATATTTTATATATGTAATTAAACTTTTTAATAAAAAAATACATATTCTATATACAAAATAAAAAGCCGTATGGGGAAAGATATCATAAAATATATCTTAACCATACAGCTTAATTATTTTATCGACTTAAATATCTAAATTCTATACTAGTTAAAAGTAATTGACCGGCAAAGTCATTATTAACTGGAATACGAGAAACGCTCAACAATGCAAAATCTTCAGCTCTAATAATGTCGTTTAAGTCAAACTCTAAAACATAATGATTATATTGGAAATTACCTGGTGAGTTTTGAATTGGAATATTGCCACTATTATTAACAATTATATTAGATGCACTTACTACACCATTAGCTCTAGCAAATAGTGATGAAAGTCTAATTGCAAAAGTATTTCCAACTGGTGTATTTGAATTATCAGTTAATAAATGAACAAATACTTTAGCTCTTTGCCATTCATTACGAGCATCTCTTGGCACATTAAAAGTTAATGAAAACTCAGTTGTATTATTTTGAGGTATAAGCCATCCCAATATCCTAATATTAGAATTAGCGTTTCCAATTGGTACAGTATTTGGTATAGTCTGAGCACCATTATTCATACTTCCAGCATTGAATACTAATGATCTGAATTCTTCTTGTTCACGCTGTGGACACCAACAACAATCTCGTGATTCATTTCTTGGACACCAACAATCTCGTGATTCATGATTTGGACAACAACAATTTGACATATTGTGTTACCTCCTGATTACTTTAAATTTTCTTTATAATATAATATATTACAAATTTAAAATTATGTTATCAGTTTTTTAATATTTTTTCAGATAACGCAATGTAAATAAACTCTAATCTTTACTGTTAATAACCTAGGTAAACTTTGTCTTTGCAATAAACTGTCATTTGCTAAAACTTAAGCATATAAAAACACTATAATATATTCTAAAGTTTTGAAATATGCTTCCATTCATTATACTTCACCAATAGATAAAACCCACCGCAAATCTGTGATGGGTTTTTATAACATATGTTTATATAATTAATCCAACAATAGTTGCTGTTAACATAATTACTAATGTTGCACCATATAGTAGTTTTAGTCCAAAACGTGCAACCACGTTTCCTTGCTCTTCATTAAGTCCTTTTACTGCTCCTGAAATAATTCCAATTGACGAGAAATTTGCAAAAGAAATTAAGAATACAGAAACAATACCTATTGATCTTGCTGATAAATGTCCACTTTCACTTGCTAATAAATTCATTGCAACAAATTCATTAGATACTAATTTAGTTGCCATTACACTTGCAGCTTGTATTGATTCATTTAAAGGTACACCCATTAAAAATGCAAATGGAGCGAATACATATCCAAGCATATCTTGAAAACTCATCCCCAAAATCCCTTTGAATAATATATTAATCATAGCAATTATTGCTACAAATCCAACTAACATAGCACCTACTATAACAGCTACCTTGAATCCGTCCAAAATATATTCACCAAGAACTTCAAAAAATGTTTGTTTCTTTTCTTCATTAACTACTAAAATATCTTCTTCTGTTACAGTATATGGATTTATAACTGATGATATAATAAATCCACCAAATAAATTTAAAACAAGAGCTGTTACAACATATCTAGGTTCTAAAAGAACCATATAAGAACCAACTATAGACATAGATACCGTTGACATAGCTGATGCACAAAGAGTATATAATCTATGTTTAGGTAATAAACCAAGTTGTTTCTTTACTGAAATAAATACTTCAGATTGACCAAGTATAGCTGATGCTACTGCATTATAAGATTCTAATTTACCCATGCCATTAACTTTGCTTAAAACTAATCCTATATATTTCACTATAACAGGAAGTATTTTTAAATATTGTAAAATACCAATTAAAGCAGAAATAAAAATTATTGGTAGAAGAACACTAATAAAAAATGAAAACTGATTATTATTAACTAATCCACCAAATACAAAATTTACTCCTTCTCCGGCACATCCAAGCAATACTTCAAAACCATTTGCTATACCACCTACTAAATAATTTCCTAATTCAGTATTTAGTAAGACAAAACCAAGTATGAATTGTAAAATAAGCATTATAATGATAGGCTTATATTTTACATTTTTCTTATCACTACTACCAACCCACGCAAGTGCTAAAACGACAAATAATCCTAAAATTCCAATAATATATTTCATTTTTATGCTCCTTCTTAAATACGATAAGTTTAATATTATTATGTTCTATATTTAGTACAATAAACACACTTTACTTTTAGTAGATTGATTTTTTTATAACCTTTAATCCAAATTTGTAATTATATTTTATAATCTTAAAATAATACAAATATGAGCAGGCATTTTTCTCCATGATTACAAACATACTTTTAAAACGGTTATAAATTACTATTTTAATGATAATTATGTAAATAGGTTTTTGAATATTAAAATGCACTCAGCTGTAATAATCTCACTATAAACAATTACAGAATGGTGCGTACATGTTAAAGCTCTATAAAAAAATAATAGAGTGTTGATTTTATTTAAATATCAACACTCTAAAATTAATAAAACAAACTTTTATTTTATATTAAATTTTTTATATTTAAAAATTAAAGTAAATTTTTACTCTATTTTTTCAATATACTTGCAATTTATATATATGTGATTTAAAAAAACTAATAATCTTTCGTAAAGTGGTTGTACTTTATCACCAAATTTAGCCTCTAATTCTTCACCAATTTCTTTAACAGTTTTAGTTCCATTAATTTTGATAAATACCTCACTACTATATTCATCAAAAGCAATTTTTTTATACATAGGAATTTTAACCTTTAACTTTCTAAAGAATCTTTGAATCTTATGGTCTTGTTTTTCTAAAACAGTAACTATTCCATTCTCATCCACTTCATATTCAATATTATCACAAATCTTAAATCTCATATTTAAAATTTCATCATTATCCATTATTTTTCACCTTAGATTTCATAATAGGTACTGTAGTAGCCAAGACTAAAATAACTAATAAGATTATTGCCATTCCATTACTTGCCACAAAACCTGTTGGAGTTCCAGGTGTTATTATTCCTGTTACTTGTAGAACTATTCCTATTAATCCTATAATAGATCCTCCTGCTACAAGACCTGAAGATAAGCTTATTCCATTTGAAACCTTAACCTCTTTTTCATGATCACTCTTACTCATTTTTTCAATAAATACACGTATTAATGCACCTACTAAAATTATAGAAGTTGTTGATATAGGTAAGTAAAATCCTATAGCAACAGTCATTATTGGTAGGTCTACTAAGAATAAGAATAACGCCATAACTACTCCTACTATAATCATAGCCCAAGGTAAATTACCTTCCATTATACCTGAAGTTAATGTTGACATTAAATTAGCTTGTGGTAAAGCAAAAGGTGCATCTGCTCCTGTAATTGCTAGTTGACTAGAAAGTACTATTATTGTTCCTGTAACGACAATAACCCCTACTATACTTGCAAGTACAAAAGAATTTTGCATTTCTTTTTTGCTACCACCAATTATGTAAGTTACTTTTTGAGATTGACTATATCCACCTGCTACTGATATTGCAACAACCATAAATGTAGCAAATAAAAGTAATGATTTATTATCTGCTTTGCCAGTCCATCCCATTATAACGAATACTAATGTTAATATAACTAAAGAAGCTATTGTCATACCTGATACTGGAAGGTTTGATGTCCCTATTGTACCAGTTAAACGTCCTGCGACTATTACAAATAATAATGATAATATTAATGCAACAATAGCACCAACTATAGCCATTGTAATACTATTAGAAATAAAGAATCCTGCTATGAAAGCTATTACAGCTCCTAATAAAAGTATTATAATAGCACCACTGTTCTTTTCAGCGTTTTCTTCATTAACAGGACTTGCTTTTAATGTTTCTTTTATAGAAACAATTATAGTTGGTATAAGTTTGATAGCACCTATTATACCACCACAAAGCATCATTCCTGCTCCTATGTATTTAACATAACTTCCTGAGATTGCATTTACATCCATTTGATGAATTAAAATTGACGCATCATTCCATGAATGTACACTTTTTTCTGCCATATCAGTAAAATATCCTATTAATGGGGCTATTCCAAAGTTAGCTAATATAGACCCTGCAAACATAGTAAGAGATACTTCTAATCCAACTATAAATCCTATTCCTAGTAAAAGTGGATTTACTTCAGTAGAAAACTTCCACTTATAAGCCTTACTTCCTAAAAAAGTAACAGTACTATTTATTAAATTTAAAAATGATCCTGTTAAAACGTTTATAATACCACTTATGACAAATCCAATTCCCATGAATTTTATAGAATCCTCACTTCCCTCAGAAGCAACAAGAGTTTCAGATATTGCCATTGATTCAGGATACATAAGCTTTCCATGTTCCTCAACTATTAGATAATTATAAACTAGTGATAGACATCCTATACCAAATAGAACTCCTCCTACACCTACAGTTAGACCTTCTAAGAAAGTAATATTACTTCCTATTAGTATAATTGCTGGCAATACAAAAATCATACCACTTGCTATGGATTCTCCCCCACTTGCCATACCTTGAGTTATATTTTTACCAAGAATACCTTTACTACGAGCAAATATTCCTACAAACACTGAACCTATAATAGCACCCGGTATTCCTGCTGCAACGGTTAATCCTGACTTCATTCCTGAATAAGCAGTAGATGCTGCAAAAACAGCAGCCAATATTACACCTATTAAGATTACAGCAAAGTTTGTTCCATTTTTTGATTTACCAGTGAAATACGGAACATAATCTTTTCCACTTACGCCACCATAAGCCTCCTTAGGTAATTTCTTTTTCATATACCTAATCTCTCCTTTCGTTTATTTATATCAATAGATATAACACTGTATCCATTGATATATCATAATATTCTATTTTCTATAAAATGCACAAATATTATACTATGTCAATATAAGACAATAATCACTTGGCTTTATATAATTTATTTGTACATGTTATATTCAAATTCTTACTCAAAAATTAACTTAAAATCCTAAGTTACCTTTTAAGTATATTATTTGTATAGCAAAAGCTATTATTACTATACTTGTTAATTTTTTTGAAAATTTTACTAACTACATAAAGAAGAAATGCACTATGAGAAGTATTTCATGGTTTAAATCAATTAATCTTTTGCTTAAATCTATATTTAAGCATTAAATTACACCTTTTATTAAATTTAATTATGATAATAGTAATTTTTTTATTATGTTTATAAT
>WNVL01000030.1:0-20545 GCA_034421775.1 Clostridium perfringens
GAATATCCTACAATATAAAATTTATACAGTATTTTGTATGAAATACAGTAATATATAAAAAACACATTGAATTTATTTTCAGTGTGTTTTTTTGTTAAGAATATTAAAAATTTAATAGATAAGAAGAAAATTTTATAGATATATAGCCTAATGATTAAAAATATAAAAAATAATATTACTTTAAAGAATTTGTAATGTTTGTTAAAATACAGAAAAATATATGGAGGGGCGAGAGTGTGAGTATATGAGTTCTATTTATAAATCAATAAAATTTAGTAGTAAGAATAAGGTGAATCTATTTGTACATAGCATTAATTATGTACAAAATCATTGGCATGAAAGTTTAGAGATTTTATTTATTTTAAAAGAAAATGTAAATATAGTTATAGATGATACATTATATAATTTAAAGCAAGAAGATGTAATAGTTATTAATATGAATGAAATACCAAAAGAGAAAGAGTTAAATAGGTTATTAATACTTTACTATTTATTTATAAAATGTTATTATTATACATAATAGTTAATAAAAGTAAAATTGTATTGGTGACTTAAATTAATCATAAAGAGTTAACACTGATATATTTATAGTTTTATTAACTAACCTATGATAATTAAAAGGGGGAATAGTAACATGAAACAATTTCACAAAAAAGGCTCTGCTCTAGGGGTAGCATTAGCTTTTGCTTTAACTTTGTCACCTACTTTGGTAATGGCTGAAACAAGACAAGTTCCAGAATCTGAAACAGTGCATGTTGGATTTATTAAGGATGGAGAACGGTCAACTATTTTTAATCAAAATTGGAAATTCTTTAAGGGAAATCCATTGGGCGCTGAAGCTGTAGACTTTGATGATTCTTCTTGGAGAGGATTAAATTTACCTCATGACTGGAGTATTGAGGGAGACTTTACTGTACAAGGAGAGGCTGAAAGCGGATTTTTATTAGGAGGAACTGGATGGTATCGTAAAAGCTTTGTAGTACCTGAAAAGTATGATGGTAAAGATTTTACATTAAATTTTGATGGTGTATATATGAATGCTGAAGTCTATGTAAACGGTAAAAAGATAGGTGAACATAATTATGGTTACACTGCTTTTGCCTTTGATATTACTGATGCATTAGTATGTGATGGACAAACAGAAAATATAATTGCTGTTAAGGTATCTAATCCTGTGCCAACTAGTAGATGGTATTCAGGTAGTGGGATTTATCGTGATGTAACCTTAAGTGTCACAGATTCTATTCATGTTTCCCACTTAGGAACAACAGTTACAACTCCTAATATTGAAGAACAAAAAGACGGTGATGTAGATGTATCTATTGAGACCATTGTTGAAAACGAATCCACAGAAGAGGCTAACGTTACAGTAAAAAGCACTGTAGTGGATGCTAATGGAGATGAAGTTAGTGAGCCTGTAATAAATGAGCAGATTATAGCTACTAATGAAAGTGTAACTTTTAATCAAAGCGCTATTGTTAATAAACCAAATTTATGGTCAGTTGACAATCCTAATATGTATAAAGTAAAAAGTGAAGTTTTAGTAGATGGTAAAGTAGTAGATACTTATTTTACAGACTTTGGATTCAGATATTATAACTTTGATAAGGATACTGGATTCTCATTAAATGGAGAAATGATGAAACTAAAAGGTGTTTGTATGCACCATGACCAAGGGGCTTTAGGAGCTGCTTCTTATTATCGTGCTGTAGAGCGTCAAATGGAAATAATGAAGGAAATGGGAGTTAATGCAATACGTGTTTCTCATAATCCAGCAAGTGATATGTTATTAGAAATTTGTGACCGTTTAGGATTATTAGTTATAAATGAAGCTTTTGATACATGGACAAATCCTAAGAATGGAAATGTAAATGACTTTTCTAAGTATTTTAATGAAGTAATAGAAGAAGAGAATGAAATTATAAATGGAAATGCAGGAATGACATGGGGAGAGTTTGAAGCTAGATCTATGGTTAAAAACTCTAAAAATAGCCCATCAATAATAATGTGGTCAATAGGTAACGAGGTATTAGAAGGAATTAGTGGAAGTGCATCTAACTATACTAATGTAGCTCAAGATATAATTGATTGGATTGAGGCTGAAGATGCAACAAGACCTGTTACTATAGGTGATAATAGAACTAAAAATGGTGATGGAATGGCAGAGGCTATTTCAGAGGTAGTTGACGATAATGGTGGACTAGTTGGATTTAACTATGCTAATGAGAGACAAGTAGCACAACAGAGAGAAAAACACCCAGACTGGACATTATATGCTTCTGAAACTAGTAGTGCAGTTCACACTAGAGGATATTATAAGACAAAAGGAATAGATTATGGAAATCATCGTATTTCAGAGTATGATAATGATGTTACAAGAGTTGGATGGGGACACTCAGCTAGTGATGCTTGGAAGTTTGTTATAAAGAATGACTATAATGCTGGAGAATTCGTATGGACAGGGTTTGATTATATAGGTGAGCCTACTCCTTGGAATGGTACTGGTGCTGGTAGTGTTGGAGGAGGAAATGGGGCATCTCCAAAATCAAGTTACTTTGGTATAGTTGATACTGCAGGTTTTGAGAAAGACATATATTATTTATATCAAAGCCAATGGAATGATGATGTAAATACATTACATGTACTTCCAACATGGAATAGAGAAGATATAGTTATAGAAAACGGAAGTGTTGAGGTAAATGTATTTACTGATGCTCATAAAGTAGAGTTATATCTAAATGATAAAAAGGTTGGAGAACAAACTTCAACTGAGCATACAACTGAGGCAGGATATAAATATTATACTTTTGGAAATGATTCTTTATACCCAGTATTTAATGTTCCTTATGAAGAAGGTACCTTAACTGCTAAGGCATATGATAAGGATGGAAACGAAATTACTAACACAGAAGGTAGAAAGTCAGTTACAACATCAGGTGAGCCTACAACTGTAGAGTTAAGTGCAGATAGAACAACTATTGATTCTGATGGATATGATTTATCTTATATTACTGTAGATATTGTTGATGAGGATGGAAATATAGTTCCAGGTGCAGCTAATAGATTGAATTTTGAATTAGAGGGTAATGGTAAGATTGTAGGTGTTGATAATGGAGATCAAACTGATATAGAATCTTATAAACCTACAAGTGATACAACTGCCACTAGAAAGGCATTAAGTGGTAAAGCCTTAGTAATAGTACAATCAACTAAGGATGCTGGAAATATTAAACTAAATGTTTCAGGTGAGGGATTACAATCTCAATCTATAGATATTAATACTGTAAACAATGCTGGGGATGATAAATTCTTAGAGTCTTATGAAATTGTTAAAGACTATTATGTTAATTTAAATGAAAAGCCAGAATTACCATCAACTGTAGAAGGAAGATATAGCGATGGAACAACTGAGAATTTTAATATCTTATGGAATGAATATGATGAGTCAGAATTAGATACTCCACAAGTATTTAAGGTAAATGGTAAATTAGAAGGTACAGATGTTGCTGTAAATGTTAATATTCACGTAATTGGTGATGTAGTTTCAATGGAAAACTATTCAACATTTACTTATGCTGGACAAGCTCCTACACTTCCTAAGACAGTAAAAGGATATTTAGTAGATGGAAATGAAAGTGAAGAGTTTAAAGTAAATTGGAATTTAGAAGAAGCAGATTTCTCTGAACCTAATACAACGGTTGTTGTTGAAGGTGAAGTATCATTATTAGGTAAGACATATACTGTAACTTCAACAGTACGTGTGGTTGAAGCTTTAAAAGCAGCTTCTAATCTTGCAATAAATAATTCTTCAAATAAAGATGTTCCAAACTTAAGTCAAAGTTGTATTTCTCAATCAGATAACTTGAATTCTATTAATAATGGAATAACTAATAACGGATTAGATACAAGAGAGCGTTGGACAAACTGGAATGAACGTGATTTAACAGTTAATGGTGAACCTAAAGGTGCATATGTTCAATTGGATTGGGAAAATAAATATAATATTGATAGATTAGATTTGTGGTTATTCACTGATAATGTATATGGAAGAATTCCTAAAAAGGTTGAAATAAGTTATAAAAATGAAGCTGGTGAGTATGTTGTAGCACCTCATTCAAACACAACAGAGGTATCATATCTTGCTGGAGAAACAACTTATTTCTTAGATGAAGTAATAAATACTGATAGCATACGTATATATATGCAACAACCTGAGGTAGGCAAGTGTATTGGATTATCAGAAGTAGCTGTTTATGAATATGTACCTCAAGTAAATGCTAATACAACTAATACTTTATCTGAAATTAAATTAGATGGAAAAGTTTTAGAAGATTTTGATCCTAATACTACTGAGTATACAGTTAATTTAGAAACATTACCTACAAGTATAGAAGCTTTAGCAGATGAGAATGCAGCAGTAACTATTTTACCAGTTTATAATAATAAATCAACAATAGTTGTTCGTTCAGAATCTGGTTCTAAAAATGTTTATACTCTAAATTACGTATTAGAAGAAACTAAAATTTCATCTGATGTTAATGGTGATGGAGTTATAAACGTAGGAGATTTATCAATAGTATCTAAATATCAAGGTGATGTTATACCAGGAAACACTTTAAGTGAAAAATCTGATATAAATAGAGATGGTGTGGTAGATACAGCTGATATTCAAATAGTAATGGATAGTATTTTAGGAGAGTAGTTTTATTGAATATAATATTTTCTTAAATAAAAATTAATTTATGTAAAAACACAAGGCACCATATAAAATGCCTTGTGTTTTTATTATATAAGTTGTATTAAGGTTATATAAAGAATATAGAGAAAAAAGGAGTTTATTAAAGAAGTGTACTATATAAAGACATTTATTATATGATTGGAAATATGTAAATTAGTTGAGCATTAGTATTTTAATAGGTATAATTTATTACTGGAATCATAAAGACGTCCATACCAATTAATGAAATTTTAACAAAGGAGAAGGTTAAATGGAGAAAAATAATAAAAGTAGTATTTTAAAATATGTTTCAGTGGTAGCAATAATCTCTATATTACTTGGCGGTATAACATATCTCTTAATAGAAGTTAAATATAAATCTGAGCCAACTAATGAAAAAGCTAGTACTAAAGAAGAAAATACTAATATTAGCCCCAATGAACCAAATGAATATGTTACAAAAAATAAAGATACGAATATTGGTAAAGATTTGAATGAAGATATAAGAGAAGATTTTAAGCAGAAAAGTTTAAATATGCAAGATTTATTACAGAAAGAGCAAGGATTTTTTAGATACTATAGTGCATTAGTATCAACTTTAAAATCTTATGATGTAAGTAATTTAGAAAATGCAAAAGTTGTTTATGAGTTAAGTGATGAGTTATTAAATAATATGTATAGAGAATTTAAAAAAAATTTAGCTCCAGAAGATTTTAAAAAATTAACAAAAGTTCAAAAGAAATGGATAGACAATAAAAAGAAAATTGAAAAAGAGTTTAAAAATGATGAATTAGTTAAATATCAAAAATTTATTAATATGACTTTAGATAAATGTGAAGAGTGGACAAACTATTATAAATAATTAAGAACATAAAATCCATAATATAATATTATGGATTTTTTTATTTCTAATAATATATAATTTAAATAACGTTATACACTTAAATTATATATTGTTATTTTAAAGTGAGGATAAGTATGAGTAAGGTAACTAGAAGAGGATTTGATGAAAATGATAAGAGATGGTTTTCTAATAAGGAGCAATTAAGATTAAAAAAAGCTAAAGAAGAAATTGAATGGTTAATAAGTAGAGATTATAAAATGGATCATGTTATTAAATTTGTAGGAGATAGATACCAATTTTCTATAAGACAGAGAGATACTTTAAAAAGAGGAGCTTGTTCTGAGGAAAGTAAGTTAATAAGAAACAAAAAAAGACTTCCATTAGATAAATTAGAAGATGGAGCTATACACATAGATGGATTTAATTTATTAATAACTCTTGAAGTTGCTCTATCAGGAGGAACTTTAGTAATAGGAAGTGATGGCTGTATTAGAGATTTAGCAGGGCTTAGGGGGACTTATAAAATCATTGATAAAACAGATAAAGCTCTAAAAATAATTGGAGAATTTTTAAATAAGCATAATTGCAAAAATGTTGTTTTCTATTTGGATTCTCCTGTTTCTAACTCAGGTAATTTAAAGCATAAAATATTGGAGTATTCTAAAAAATGGAATATCAATGTAGAGGTTAATTTAGTTAATAATGCAGATGTAATTTTAGAAAAATTAGATAGAGTTGTAAGTACTGATGCAGTAATAATTGATAAGTGTGTGAATTATTTTAACATGGCACGAGGGATAATTAAAGACTATATAGAGGACGCTAATTTAATAGATTTAGAAAAATAGTTTAATAGTATAGAGAACTTTAAAAAAGAGATAAACCTTAAGGCTTATTTCTTTTTTTATATAAGTTTATTACTAATTAGCAAAATCGTAGTTTTCAGGTTTTGTATTTAAAATAAAAAAATATTTAAGGTAATAAATAGAAATCCCTAATTATAAAATAGTAAAAAGCTAGTCTTTATTTTACTTAATAATTTAGATAGAAAAACTATAAAGGGGGAAAAAGAAAAACGTGATTAGGGATATATTTATACAATTAACAGAAAAGAAGGAATTCTTTTTGGACCTTTTACTGGAACATTTACAAATTTCATTAATTGCTATTATTATAGCAAGCATTATTGGATTATTAATAGGAATTATAATTAGTGAATATAAGAAAAGTTCAAAGTTTATACTTGCAATTATAAATTTTGTTTATACCATTCCATCAATTTCATTATTAGGTTTTTTAATTCCTTTATCGGGAATTGGAAACACCACTGCAATTATAGCATTGACAATATATGCACTTTTACCAATGGTTCGTAACACCTATACTGGAATAACCAATATTGATAATAGGATTTTAGAAGCTGCTGAGGGAATGGGAAGCACTAACTTTCAAATTTTATACAAGATAAAACTTCCTCTTGCAATGCCTGTTATTATGGCCGGTCTAAGAAATATGGCTACTATGACCATTGCTCTTGCAGGTATAGCTTCCTTTATAGGAGCAGGAGGACTTGGAGTTGCAATTTATAGAGGAATAACTACTAACAATTCTGCTATGACTTTGGCAGGAAGTTTACTTATAGCTTTATTAGCTGTATTAGTAGATTTTATTCTTAGTAAAGCTGAGAATATAGGAAAAAGGAAGAGAAGAAATATAGGAAAGAAAAGAGGACTAGCAGGAATTATTTTAATTATAATTTGTGCTTTAATATTTGGAAGAATACTTACAAAGGGAGAAAGTGTAATCACATTAAATGTGGCAACAAAACCTATGACAGAGCAGTATATAATTGGGGCTATGCTAAAAGAAGTAATAGAACAAGACACTGATTTACAGGTTAAATTGACTCAAGGAGTTGGAGGTGGTACCTCTAATATTATGCCAGGTATGGAAAGTGGAGAATTTGATATGTACCCAGAATACACATCCACTGGATGGAATATGGTTTTAAAGCATGAAGGATTTTATGATGAAACTATGTATGAAGATTTAAAGAAAGAATATGAAGAAAAATATAATTTTACATGGACAGGAGTATTAGGCTTTAATGATACTTTTGGATTAGCTGTAAGAAAGGATATAGCAGAAGAATATAATCTTAAAACTTATTCAGATCTTGCTAAAATATCTGACAAGCTAGTATTTGGAGCAGAGTATGATTTTTATGAAAGACCAGACGGATATGATGCATTTTGTTCAACTTATGGGTTTAATTTTAAAGAGACTGTAGATTTAGACATAGGATTAAAATATCAAGCCATGAATGAAGGAAAAGTTGATGTTATGGATATATTCACTACAGATGGACAACTTGCGGTAGCTGAGGTTGTGGTTTTAGAGGATGATAAAAAATTCTTTTCTTCAGCAATGGCAGCAATGGTAGTAAGAGATGAGATTTTAGAATCATATCCTGAACTAGATAATGTGTTTAAAAAGATTGAGGGAATTTTAGATGATGAAAAGATGGCATACTTAAATTATAGGGTAGAGACGGAAGGGGTTGATGCTGAGATGGTTGCTCATGAATTCTTAATAGAAGAGGGAATTCTTAAATAGGAGGAGAAGAAAATGAGTACAATTATTAAATTTCATAAAATAAATAAGGCTTATGGCAATAATACTGTTATAGAAGATTTTAATCTTGATATCGAACAAGGAGAATTTCTAACAGTAATAGGAAGTTCAGGATGTGGTAAAACAACAATCTTAAAAATGATTAATGGATTAATAAAACCAGAAGAGGGAACTATCTTTGTTAAAAATAAAAATATTGAGGAAGAAGATATTATATCTCTTCGTAGAAATATAGGTTATTCAATACAAGGAAGTGTTCTTTTCCCTCATATGACCATAGAAAAAAATATTGCCTATGTTCCTAATCTACTAAACAAGAATAATAAGGAGAAGACAAAAAATGCAGTAAAAAAGTGGATGGATATTGTTGGATTAGATAAGGATCTTTTAGAAAGATATCCTGATGAACTTTCAGGAGGGCAACAGCAAAGAGTAGGAATTGCAAGAGCTTTAGCAACTTCTCCTGATATACTTTTAATGGATGAACCTTTTGGTGCTGTGGATGAAATTACAAGAGGACAATTACAAGAGGAGATAGCCAGAATTCATAAACAAACGAATATTACTATTATATTTGTAACTCATGATATTTCAGAGGCTATTAAACTTGGAACCAAGATTCTTGTAATGAATAAAGGGAAAATAGAACAATATGCAAAGCCAAGAGAAATATTAAATAATCCTGCTACTGAATTTGTAAAAAGATTAGTTGCAAAGGAAAAACAATTTTATAGTTTTTTTAATTAGAAATTAAGTAAATAGTAATATGTTATGTTAAAGATAATGAATAAAAAGAATTTAATTTAGTGTTTAGGGATAGTAGAAAGCTTTGTTTTTCATAAAAGCATCTACTATCCCTTTTGAATCCCTTTTTTATATATTAATTTTTTATCTTGTAGTTCTTAAGGTAATGGATTCCTTACTTGAAATCTCACCATTATTGTATTTAGCAGCGATTTTAAAGTTATATATTGTATGTCTATTTAATCCAGTGAAGTTATAAGATGTTTCTTCATGACTTAATTCTGCTACTTTCTTACCATCCTTGTAAAGAATATATCCTTCTAAACCTTTAATTGTTTCAGGCGTTTCCCAAGTGACAGAAACATTTTTCTTATTAATTTCTAATACTTCGAAGCTCCTAACAGGATTAACTATTATATCTTCATCTTGGGATGAAATAAATTCCCTTGCAAAATCATTTATACCATCTTTCATTCTATTGACTTCTGAGATAGTTAAATCCTTATCTGCTTGGGAAGCTGCTACAGCAGAACCATATCCATTTCCACCTTTATTAGGTCTCTTAAGAGACTTAACTAAAGAATCTATATCATCTTTTAATTCAGGAGCATTTTCCATAAGATATTTAGCTTTATTTATATCTCTTATACCTTCTTTTAATCTTTCAAATCTTGGAGTAGAGTAGAAGGTATTAGTCGTACTATCCTTTTCAGCAGGATAAATAAACCATGGATCACCAGGCTCCCAATATTTATATGATACATTTTCTAAAGGATTTTCAACCCAACCATCCCAAGACCAACGCATAAATCCATCAGTGTTTTGTGATAGTGAGTACCACATAGTCCAAGCACTTTCAGATGTATCACTTATTGTAAAGCTGTTTGGATAATCACCAGTACAAGTATAGATTGTAGTTAATAATCCTAAATTTTGTCTATGAGCAGCCATGTTTTTCATGTCATCAGAATTATGGTTTATATGAGATAATCCAATTGAAATATCATCTATTCTATCTAAGAATGAGTAGTCATTTCCACTTTGGTAATTCATAGCAGATGATATTTTAAAGTGTTCTCCTTCATTGTTTGTAATGCTTTCTATTAAGTCTACACATGCCATTAAGTCATCCATACTTCTTTCATCCATTGAGATATAAGTTATATCAAACCAACCTTTTTCCTCAAGATGATCCATAAATGAAGTTAAAAATTGTGTCCAAGTATTAATCCAAAGTTCACTACCAGGTTTTGGATTAATAGATTCATTTCTATTTGTGCTTTCATCAAAGTATTGAATTCTATTATTCCAAGGAACTATGCTATAACATTTTATTTGACCAAATCCATTTTCAGGGTCTAATATACCTAAATCAATATTAAATTGAACCCATTTATCAAAATGAGAATAATTAAATTCAAAAGTACCATCTAATTTCTTTGACCATTTAACCATTGAAGGATCACTGTCATAGGATTGATGATTCCAAGCTTCTTCAACTATATTAGTTATAACCCCTCTTCCTCCCATATCTCTATACTCTTCAAGATTATCTTTTAAATATTTAAAATGCTCTTCTGTAAATAAATCTTCTTCAGTCACGCCATAGTATCTAGCGGTAGTGTAAGGATGTTGCCATAATTCAATTTGAGTGTTTGTTTCCTTTGGAAGAGGTTGTACTAAATTTAAAACTTCAAAGGAATAGTCAAATACATAAGGTTCTCCTAATTCGTCAGCATTTACTGTTAAAGAACCATTATAAACTCCAGGTTTTGCATTTCTAGGAATTAAAATATTAATCCATGCAGAAGCAACCTTTGAAGGTTCTATATTTAGAGAACCAGATTTGTGAATTATGTCTGGGAATGATTCAACAGGAGCTGAAGGGTTACCACGACCTATATTGGCCAATGTTTCCTTAAGCCAATGGATTTCAACACTATCTGAAGATATTTCATCTCCATTTTCATTTATAAAATCACTTGAAGTTATTGTAACATTATTAACAGATGATGATTTTGTCCAAGTAACAATTTTAGAATTAAGCTCATCTCCTATCCAAGCTACATCACTCCAGGTATTTGAATTCATTTTTTTTATATCATTATAATTCTTTTGAAGATAGTGAAAGTCAGTAGAACCAACAGAAGCTCCAAGAAGAGCACCAGCTTTAGTTACTGTTAATGGAATGCTTTTAGAAATATTAGTTCCTTTAACAGTAGCAATTACCTTAGTTTCACCTTCATTTTTAGTAGTTATTTCTCCATTTTCATCAATAGAAGCTATATTTTCATCCTCTATTGAATATAAAACTGTCTTTTGAGTTGAATATGAAGGAATGACAGTTGCACTTACTGAATCACTCATACCATTTTCTATTTGAATGCCTTCAGTATTAAAAGCTATTCCAGTAGATGGTATTTGTTTGTGATAAACTTTTGCATAATCTATTTCACCATTATAGTTACTTGAAGATGGATTCTTTCTATGAGCAACTTTTACGGTAATAGTGTGTTCACCATCTGATAATCCATCTTTTTCATATAATTTTTGGCCAACCAGTCTAGTTGGATTGTATGGATCCATCTCTTCAGGTTCACCACCATCTATACTAACTTCACATATAGCAGAAGAAGGTTCTTTGACACCGTATAATTCTATTTTATTACCATAAAATTTTAATGTATAGCTTGGTTCAAAGTCTGCAGTAGCTAAAGTCCAGAACTCGTCACCATTATAGAATGAACCTATACCAGTACTTTCTCTCCAACCACTAGAATAAGTGAATTGAAATAAATCATCCCCTGTGGTGTGATCGTTTACTGTGGTTACATATTCTTTATTTGGATCTACAATTTCAGTAGAATAAACCTTAGCAAAGTCTATTTGAGCGCCTAAAGGTTTTGAACTGTTTGCCATAGGATTTCTCTTATCTAAGATTTGAAATTTTAGAGTATGCTCTTCATTAGTTAAATTAGAAGCCTCAAATAATTTCTCTTGATTTTGAGCATCAAGATTATAGGCATCTATTTCAATAGGTGTATTATCATCAATGCTTATGGCATAAATACCTAAGTCATTATCCTTTTTTCCATAAAGCTCTATTTTAGTTCCTTTAAATTTAAGTTCAAAGGATGGTGCTTTTCCATTTGCCCATCTATTTTGATTTGTCCAATGTTCAGTACCATTGTAATCAACAGAGGCTTTATCAGCTACCCAACCTTCTGAAAAGTTAAATTGATTTAAGCCTATTCCAGTTTCAGAATCATCAATAATAGTTATAACTTCTTCTGTGTCTAGAGAAGTATTCTCTTCCTTAGCTTGAGCCTGTAAAGTTCCCATTGGAAGAAGGGAACAACACATAATTAATGTTAAAGAATTACTTAAAATTCTAGTGAATCTACCCTTAGATTTATTCATAAATTAACCCCTTACTTTAATTTTTTTAATAATATTTTTTACTTAGGTTATGTTTTAAATTATTATTGATTTTAGTTAGTTATAGAGTCTATTTAGAATCAATACTAGTTTAAAACATAGCAATAGATTAAAGCACTAAAAAGATCCTCCTTTCCTTTAATTTATATATAAGAATATTATAAATCACCATTAACAAAAATAAAACATATTTTCAATTTTATGTAATAAATCATAAATTAATATTTTATGGCTGGAAAATACATTTTTAAAGGAGGTAATTAGATAAAATAGTTACTCTACAATAATATCTGAAAATTTTATAAGAAATTAATAGTTGAATTGGAGAAATGGTAATGATATAATTACAATACAATTAGTAAAAAAAGTAATAAAAGTAAAATATTTCTAATAAGAAACTAAGTAAATTATTAAATTTATATTTGAGGGTAAAAGAATATATTTAAAATTTAATATATTTGTTAAGTTAATTTAGAATTTAAGGGGGAAATGAAATGCCGGGTAAAAAATTTTCAAAAAAAACTTTATCTCTAACATTAGGTCTTAGTGTTGCTTTAACCAACATTGCACCGATGGCTGTATTAGCAGATAGTAAGGAGAATAGTAGCAATGTTACAGCTAGCAAAAGTGATGACAAGTTATTTATTGGAAACGAATTCATAAACAGAGAGTTTTCAATTGCTGATGGAAAGGTTTTAACAAGCGAAATAGAAAATAGTAGAGCAAATACTACTTTGATTCCACAGAGTGGTTCAGAAGATTTCATTATAAATACGGTGAATTCAAATACAAGTAATCCAAAGCCTGAGGCAGTAGTTCCAACACAGGTTTTAGAACGTTCAAATTGGAATGCTACACTTACTGCAAATAATGGAACTCAGTATCCTGATTCTGATATTACAAAATTACTTGATGGTGATAAAAATACGTATATAGATAGCTATAGAATAACTGGTTATCCAACTTCTTTAAAAATTGATTTAGGAGAAGTTAAAACAGTATCCTCATTTTCATACTTAAAACGTCCAGGATATGCGGATGCTAACTATGGTAAGAATGGAACAATGGGGGCATACAAGCTTTATGTAAGTGAAGATGGATTAAACTGGACAGAAGCTGGAGAGGGAGAGTTTACTCAAGAGGACTTTAATTTGCATCAGGAAGGAAATTTACACAATGTAGGTGATGTGGTTTATGGTAACTTTGATAAAACTTATGAAACTAGATATGTGAGAATTGATCAATTATCAGATGCTTTAGGAAATACTCAGGAGTTTTCAGGAGCAGAAATAAATTTATATTCAGATGGATATAAGGCACCAGAAAAGGCTGGAACTGAAATTAAATCAAGTGATTTAACAATAGATGTATCAACTACTAAAATAGAAGATATAGAAAACGGAAAGAAATTAACTATTTCTTATGAGCCATATACTCTTAACGGAATTGAATATGAAATAGATATGGTTACAGTTTTAGAAAATGATGATCATTATATGAGATCATTCCTTGAAATTACAACTAATAATGATGATGCTCAAATTGATTATATTGACTTAGATCATTTTGTAATAGATGAAAATATAGAAGATACAGTTTGGTCACATCCAGATTTAAAAGATGTTTCTTCTATGTTTATTGGTAAGAATGAGTTAATGCTTGGACAACCTATTTATGCAAATGGTATGTTCTTTGGCTCAGAATTCCCAGCAGCAGACACAGATGTAGTAAATGATGAAATGCAAATAAGATATTATAGTGGTAAAACTTTTGAACAATTAGAAAGAGATAATCAGTTAACTACAGATGGAAAATTTGTATCATGGCAAAATGTTGTTGGGGCAGCAGAGGGAGTAGATACAGATGTTGTACAAACAGATTTCTTTGAATATATTTCAGAAATAGCTACACCAACTGAGTTCAGAAAGCAATATAACTCATGGTATGATAACATGCTTACAATTACAGATGAGAGTATTTCAAAGTCTTTCTATGGTTCTGAAAAAGGATTAACTGAAAATGGAGTAGAGCCAGTTGATTCTTATGTTGTTGACGATGGATGGCATAATTATAGAGATCCAGAGTTTAATCCTAACATTTCAGTAGCAGAAGCTGGAAATAGTATGAACAGAACTGACTTTTGGGAGTTCAATGATAAATTCCCAAATGAATTATATACGTCTACTGAATTAACGGATAAATTCCAATCTAAGTTTGGATTATGGCTTGGACCTCAAGGTGGATATAACTACTTTAGTGGTTTTGCAAGATATCTAGAAAAAATGGGAACTGGATATGCTCAAAATGATTACTGGACTAATGTTTGTGTAGGTTCAGATAAGTATGTAAAGAATTTAACAAGTCTCTTCTTAGATTATCAAAAAAGATTTGATATAGACTATTGGAAATTAGATGGATTTGCAATTAGACCTTGTACAAATTCAAGTCATGATCACATGACTGGTGGACATAACAATATGTATTATACAACAGATTTATGGGAGAAATGGACAGATGCTTGGGAAACAATGCGTGCAAGTAGGGCAGAAGAAGGAAAAGGTTTATTTATAAATGCAACTTGCTATATAAATTTAAGTCCATGGCTTCTTCAATGGGTAAACACTGTGTGGGTACAAGATTCAAATGATACTGGTCAGGCTGGAACTGGTTCAAGACATCAACAGAAAATAACTTATAGAGATAATGTTTATTACAATCTTTATAAATCAAACCAAGTTCAATTCCCAGCAAAAAATATATATAACCATGATCCAATATATGGAGTATCAGATAGTAGTTCAGCAACTACAGAGGATTTTAGAGATTTCTTATTTGCAAATGCAGTTCGTGGAACAGCATTCTGGGAATTATATTATTCACCTTCAATAATGGATGATGAGAAATGGAAAGTAAATGCTGATGCTTTAGATTTTGCTGAGAGTAATGCTCATATTTTAGAAAAAGCAAAATTATTTGGTAACAGAGCAACTGAAGGGGTTTATGGATATTCTGCATGGAATGGAAATGAAGGGGTAGTTTCATTTAGAAATCCAACTGGAGAGACTAAAGAATATACTTTAGAATTAACTGATATAGTTGGTGTTCCAAAATCAGTTTCAAACTTAAAAGGAAATCAAGTATTACCATATGTTGTTGGAGATGCTGGTACAGTATCTTACGGAGATAGCATAACAGTAACTTTAAAACCATATGAAACTAGAATACTTCAATATGGTAAAGTAGATACTGAAGAGGCAGAAATAGTTTCTGCAAAGGTAACAGGAGGGAATGAAATCACTATAAAATACAATGAGCGTGTTGAAAATGGTGATGGAGTTTACTCTGTTGAAGGAGCAGAAGTGGCTGAATCTAAGTTATTAGATGATTATAGAACAGTTGTTATAACTACTAATGAAGCTTTATATAAAGAAGTAACTTTAAATGTTAATGGAGAGAGAGATGCTTTAGGTAATTCATTAACAACAAACTTAACAATTCCGGTTTATACAAATGGAAATGTTGTATCAATAGTAGATGGTAGTGAGTTAATAGGTGGAGAAGAAATAAACAAGAAATATAATGGTAACTCAGATACGTATTTCTTAGAAGTGAATAAGGAATATGAAGTTGATACAAATAATAGCTTTAAAGGAACAACTGACTTTGCTGTTACTATGGCAGTTGATACTACATCAACTAATGTGAATTTATTAAGTCAAGGAGAAGATATTCAGTTATCTATTGATGAAGAAGGATATGTAAACTTTAAGGTTAAGGATTTAAATGTTAACTCTAAGTCAGAGGTAACTACTGTGGTTGAAAAAGCACATGGAACTTTTGGAACAGATCAATATGTACCAACTTCAACAACATCAACTTTTGTTGGTAAAGTGAATGATGGCGAATTACATCATATATCTGCAGTTAGAGAAGTTAATGGAATGCTTAAAATTTATATTGATGGAGAGTTAATGAATTCTGTATATGATAAGTCATTAATAAATCAAGAAATAAGTGGTGGAGCTATTAAATTTAGTGATAATAACTTTAATGGAGTTATGGGAGATATTCAATTAAAGAACAACTCTGTTTATTATGATGAAGCAAGAGAAATAGCAAACTCTTATGAAGGTTCTGATGTTATAGAATATAACAGAGAAAACTGGGAAGCAAGTGCATGTTCAGAAATGAATCCACCAAGTGGAAATGATGGTCCTGCATCATATGCTATTGATGGAAATGAAGCTACTTTATGGCATACAAACTATCATGGAGCTGACAATCATCAAGGAAAACACTGGCTTGCTGTTGACTTTGGAGAAGAAATAGAGTTTGATACTGTAAATGTATTATCTCGTGGAAAAGGAACAAATGGTTCAATCAAAGGATATAAATTAGAGGCTAATATAGATGGAGAATGGACACTTCTTAAAGAAGGCGAGTTCACTGATGGAGTTAAAGAAAAAATAGAGTTAGATGAGGCTATAAAAGCTAATGGAATTAGATTAACAGCTCTTTCCACATTTAATGGACAAAACTTTGCAGCTGTAAAAGAAATAAGTGTTACTAAGAAGGATAGAGCTGCTACTACTGATGAAATCAATGAATTAAAGACTTTAGTAGAGGATATAAATGAGGCAGATTATACAAAAGCTTCTGCAGGCAGATATAATAATGTAGCTAATAAAGTTAGTGCTTTAGATGTAATTAACTTCTCACAATTAAGTGTTTTAAGAAATAAGCTAGTAGAATCCTATGAAGGCTTAGTTGAGGCTAGAGAGTTAAATGAATTATTAGTCCAAGCTTCTAAATTAGTATCTAGTGATTATACAGTTGAAAGTTGGACTGCCTTTGAAGAAGTATTAAATAGTGCAAAGGCGTTAAACAACAATATAGAGACTACTAAGGAACAAGTTGATGAGATTGCAACAAATCTAAAAGCATCTATGGAAGCTCTTGAAAGAGTTGATGGAGAAGATGAGATAGTAGTTAAGCCAGTTAGAAACTTTGATTCTTCTGAAATAACTAAGAAAAACGTAGTTGTTACTTGGGAAGCTCCAGAATCAACTAAAGGATTAGAAGGATATATTCTTTATAAGGATGGTAAAAAGGTTGCTGAAATAGGAGCTGAAGAAACATCATATAACTTTAATGGATTAAGTAGACATACAATCTATAATTTCAAGATTGCTGCTAAATATTCTAATGGAGAGCTTTCAAGTAAAGAGAGTATAACATTAAGAACTGCTAGATAATAAAGATTAAGTGTCTGTATCAAACCCAAAATTAAAGGTGTAAAATCTCTATTGTTTAAATTTGAGATTTTACACCTTTATTAAAATAATCAAGATTTTATGCTATATCTATAGTTCTTTTAAAAATTTATAAGATTTCTAAGACTTCTACAGTGTAGCTTCCACCAGGAGCTTCTACTTCTACTGTATCACCGACTTTTTTTCCCATTAAAGCTTTACCTAAATCTGATTCAATGCTTATACACATGTTTTCTAAATCTAAATCCATAGTTGTAACTAAAGTAACAACATCTTCATCATCATCTTCAACAAATTTTATTCTAGCTTTGCTATTAAGACCTAATGTAGACTTATCAGTAGTTTCATCTTCAACTATTATTGCGGTTGATATCATAGTTAAAAGATATTGTATTCTATTATCATTTTCTCTGTAGTTTCTACAAGCCTCTTTATATTCAGCGTTTTCTGATCTATCACCATGGGCTGCTGCCTCAAGTTTTTCTTTAGCGATTTTTGCTCTAACTACAGACATTCTATAGTCTAATTCTTCTCTTAACTTTTTAACGTTTTCTTCTGTCAAATAATTATTCATAATAAAATCTCCCTTAAATGAAATACTTTATTTTATCATTATACAACATTTACATAATTTTTAAAGAGATTAAAGGTGGAATAGTAAAAGAAAATAGAATTTAAAAAAATAATTGTATAATAGTAAAGGACGCTTTTACTTAGAAGGGAAAAATATATATTACAAAAGGATAAAACTTTAAATAGAAAAAAACTAAGGGGAAGGATTAAGGATAAAAAAGAATTTAGGAATGTATTAAAAATTGAAGGATTTGAAATAAAAATTTTTAAAGAGGAAAAAATTAAGGAGCTACTTTTAAATGAGTTCATCGTAAATGATAATACTTTGAAAAAAATGAAAGAATGTATAATGGAAAAGAATTTAAAGCTATTAGTGGAAGTAATGAAATAATTTGATATTGTGAAGGAAGAAAAGAAGAGAAACAAGCCTTTAAAAGCATGAAGGTAAATAAGCTTGGTAAGTTAGGTATAGGATACAATAGAATAAACGACAGTGAAAAAAAGATATTTGAAGAAATACATAGACAAATAGAGAAGAAAGAAATTAAAGGAGAAGGAGATATTACATTATATAGTAAGTGGGAACCGTGTCCAAGCTGTTACTTAGTAATAAATCAATTTTCTAAAAAGTATCCCTTAATAAATGTTAGAGTAAAATATGGTGAAAAATATGGTTCTATATAGTTTGAAAGAAAGTATTTTATTGGCTATGGTTTAGGTGAATATTTATTTTTTTTGTGAGTTTTTCAGACCAAACTTAATTTCGCAAAGTATTGTAGCAATTTGTTTTCTTATAGATAGTAGGAGATATAGGTAAATACAATATCTCTTATTTTTATGTTAAAAAAATTATATGAATTTAATCACATAAAATAATAAATATTGTATAATTATAGAATGTTAATTAAGAAATGGTAAAATAGCTTAATAGGATTATTTTATGGAGTGGGGGAACATTAACTTGGATAGAGTAAAATCATGGGAATATGATGAGAAGGATAATAAAATTGCTATAAAGGATTTAGATAAATCATCTTTTAAAAGAGGCAGTCATATACCAATAAAAGTTAGAAAAGTATTTGAGTGTGAAGATATTAAGTATGGAGATAAGAAAAAAATAACACTTATATATAAAGGTGAAGCCTTTCCAGCTGAAATAGAAGGAGAAATCAAAGGTAGAATACGAATGAATTGGACAAAGTTAATACCTAAGATGAAGGAAGTATTTAAAAATGAAATAAATGACTTTGAAGATTCAGAGGAACTTAGTGTAAGAGTACCTAGATTAAAGTTTACAAAAGAAACAGCTATAAAATATGATGTTGAAATGAGAACAAAATATAGTCATGATGTTCTTTGTGAGTTAGAGAAGTTAGAAATAGATGTTGAAAATAAAACTATAGAAGAAATAAATCAAGTAGGAGAAGTTATAGAGAGAGTTGTTAAGGCTAGAAAAAATCAAAATAAATTTAGAGAAGCTCTGTTTAAAAGAGAGAATAAATGTAAAATTTGTGGACTAGCTCATAAAGAATTATTAATAGCAAGCCATATAAAACCTTGGAGTGAAAGTACACCGGAGGAAAAATTAAATCCTTTTAATGGATTTTTATTATGTCCCAATCATGACTCTTTATTTGATAAGCACTTGATTACATTTGAGGATAATGGACGGATTATTATATCTAAAAGATTATCAGAAAAGGACAAATTGTTATTAAATATAGATAATGATATCATTATTAACATTGAAGAGGAGAATAAGAAGTTTTTAGAGAGACATAGAAAAGTTTTTTATGATATAGAAAAAGATATATCTTTAAAAAATAAAGATATATATACTGTTGAATTAGTATGATTTTATTTACAAAATATAAGTTAATATCTAAAATTAAATTCCAAAGAAATTTTTTTGTATTTTAGATAAAGAGAAATTATAACGTCTTATTTTATTATATTTAGGAAACTATAAATAGTTTTTATATATTTATTATTTATAGTTTCCCTCGCACGTATAAGCAAAAAAATCTGGAATGGTTGGAAAGATGTTGCTATAAATTACTTTTTATGGTAACATAGCTGGCATTAAACTGGTAGACTAGTAGTAAGAGTTTTAAAGGCAATATACTTTAAGTAAATTAATAAATGAGTATAGAAATAGTTATTTTTCTTAGTGAAAAATTATAAATATTAAGCACACTTTAGAAGTTCTGCCGGACTTTTAATATTTCTGCCAGATTTTTTCAAAGTATGTCATAGGCTCAAGCCCTTGATATTACTTGTTTCTGCCAGACTTTGCTCAAAATGACGGACTTTTTCTTATTT
>WNVL01000031.1:0-18734 GCA_034421775.1 Clostridium perfringens
TTAACATACTCTTCTTTAATAAAGTCTAATGAATATAAAAGTTCTATTTCTATTTTATGCTTTATATTTTCAGATCCTATAAATTTTTCTGCATCAATTAAAATTCTACTTTTTAAGAAACCTTTATTATAAGAATCTATTAATTTAAAGAAACGTTTATTTAATGAGCTATAATCAACCTTTTGTGATTCATAAACTTTATATTTCTCCATATTTATTCCTAAGTTGTTTTGTATATCAAAAAAGTCTTGGAAAATTTTTTTTTCAGTATTTAAATATATACTAAATATTTCTTCATTTAATTTATTTAATTCTAAAACTTCATTTTTTATTATATCAACAACATTTAAATTAACATCTTCATGTGAAATTAGCTTTATTTCTCTTAATATTGATTTACTACCTAAATTTATTTTTTCTTTTAATCTTTCTGTGGAATTATCTAAAAACTCTTTTAGTTCTATTAAAAATTTTTTTCTTATCTCTTTAGCTTTAATCCCAAAGCTAACTCTTAATTCATTATGATATAAATATGCTGAACTCAAATTTTCTTTATATTCACTGATATTAGGTAATATCTTATATTTTAAATTTAATAAGAGTTCCTCTATAATTTCTTCCTCTAACAATTCATCATTCTTATCTTTTAAATTATCAATTTTAATTTCTATAATCTTAATTTCTCTTCTAACAGATTTCAGCAATAAATTTAGTTCACTGTTATTTTCAAAATTATTTTTGCTACTATTTCCTAACTCATCTAATCTTTCCTTTAATAATTCTAAATAACTCTTTAATTTTAAGCATATTATATCTAACTTATTTTCTTTTTCATATTTCTTTATACTATTATATAATTTTAAAAACTTTCTCTCTAAATCTAATGAGGTCTCATTTTCTATAATATTATCATTACTTTTTAATTCACACTCTTTAACCAGCATAATTTTTCTCCTAAAACAATACAGCTAAAACACCTACAATAGCTACAATTGAAACTAAAAAATAATATTTCTTCTCAAACTCACTTTTCAACTCATCATTAAAATATGGCTCAACTATTTCTTTATTATTACTAGCCATTTTTTTATCTATATTATTAATTTTATCTCCAAGTCTTCTAGTTGCATCTATAGCATCAACATTATATTTTGCTATTGTACTATTTAATAACTCTATAGAATTATCCATATTAGTGTTTCCTTCTTCTAATAAATCCTTTAATTCATCCAAATCTAATTTAAATCTATGCTGAGCTCTATCAAAATTGCTTTCTATACACTCTTTACATTCTGCTAAAGCACTTCCTACTTCCATCTTATTAATCTTTAGCCTGTTCTCTAGTTTATTAACGGAATTCATTATTTTTAAGCATTCACCTTTTAGCATTCTATCCATTTCTTCTATTTTTCCTATATGCTCCATAGCTATATTATTGCTTAACTTTATACTTTTGGTTAAATCTTCAGCAATTACTTGTAAAGTAGATATATTATGAATTCCCTCCTCTTGAGATAATTCACATATATTTTTATTTATAATACCAACCTGTCTATTTAAGGCCTCAATTTCATTAAATGCTTCCTTAGCTTTCTCTTGAAGAACATATATATTGGCTCTAGATTTAGAAGATAACTCTTCTATATTATTTAAAAACTCATTAGCTTTCTTTTCAAAGGTCTGTTCTCCCTGTTCAATACCTAAATTAAAATCTGATATAGCATCATCTAGTATTACTTTTAAGTTGTTTTGTAAACTTATTAAATTGTTTCTATTTACTGTAGCAGTTTTTTCTGAAGTACTTGCAAGAGTCTTTATCAAATTTTCTTCTGTAAGTTTCAAATCCTTATAAATAGATTTATCAAAGACAGATTTACTTATTTCTGAAACTAATTCATTAAACTCATCTATTAAATTATCCTCATTTCTATTTTCCATAACTTCCTCCTAACCCACTACCTATATACTTTTATACACCATAAAAATTCATTTACTACTAAATCTCCCTAATAAAAACCATAAAATTTAACTCTTCTTTACAATAATTATACTTTATTTTCCATATATGTAAATGGTTTATATGTACTGTTTTAAATAATTTAATTTTTAAAAAAATAAACCGATAGATTAAAATCTACCGGTTTGTTTATGTTCTAATTATTATCCATTATTTTAGCTAAAAGACTTAATATTTCAGTATATAACCATATTAAGGTTACCATTAATCCAAAAGCTCCATACCACTCCATATATTTAGGATATCCATATTGTGAAGCTTTTAATATAAAGTCATAATCCATTATTAAACTTGCTGTAGCAATAACCACAACAAATAGACTAAAGCCTATACCAATTATTCCTGAACCATATATAGGTAACATTATTCCAAAGAAACTAAGTATCATTCCTACTAAGTAAATAGCCGCAATTGATATTATACCTATTAAAACACCCTTTCTAATTCTTCCAGCTATCTCTGGTGTTCTTCTGTATATAAGAACTGTTGCTACTAAGCATATTATTGTTAACAGAATAGCAGGAAATACTATACCTGGGAATATACTTTCAAAGTATCTTGATATAGAACCTAAAAGAACTCCCTCAAAAGCAGCATAGAAAACTGCTGTATATTGTGCAACCTTTGGTATAAAAGATGTTAAAAACCCTAAAATTAAAGCTCCTATTGATGATACAATTAATGCACTTCTATAATTTACATCTGGATTTTGAAATGCTATCCAACTATAAACAAAAGCAACTCCTAATATTGCTGTCATTATTAATATCTTAACTATAGTCCCTCTTACTGTCATGGTAGTTCCATCACTAACGGCCTTTTCAAAGCCAAGGGTTAATGCAGGATTTGATTCTTTTCTCATATTCTTACCTCCTTATATAAATATAATTTATTTACTATAGTTTAAATTATATAGTCAAAGTATGTCAAATTTGTTTCATTTTATACTTTAAATATATAAATCTTATGTATTATTTCATTAAAACCAATTTATAATTATTAAATTTAAAAATATAAAGGCTGTATTAAAAGTAAATAGAAAGGGGCTGTATCAAAATAACTCATCAATAAAACTTATAAATAATATGAAGAGAATATCTGAATGAACTTTAGAATTTAAGCTATTACGTAGAATAATTTGCGTTAAGAATCGAAGCTGTTTGACCAGCGGGAGTTCTGAGTTTTAGCAAATTATTCGTAGTAATTGCTATAAATTCTTAGTGAAATTCAGTAATTCTCGGAATATATTTATAAGTTTTATATACGAGTTTTGATACAGCCCCATATATTCATATCTCATTTTATATTTTAATACAGCCTTTCTTTAGTCTTCCTCTGAATCAACCCACTCATTTAAGCAATAATTTCCAAAACTTTCTTTTATTATATTATTACTATTGCACCTAGGACACTTTTTATTATTTTTAAAAAATAAAATTCTTTTAAGTACTCCTATATTAAATTCATTACCACAATCCATACAAATAAATCCATAAGTGCATACCATCCAAAGTCTATATAAAAAAATTTCTAAAACTACATATGTTAAAAAGAGTATTCCACTACTTAACTTCATTGGTTTTAATATATACGCAATTACAGCTGTTGAAATCAATATAATGCTAAAAATTATTACACTAATTTTATTTTTTTTAGATTTCATATGAAATTGCTCCTTAATATTATTAAATAACCTTTTCTATTTTTCACTTCTTAAATAAGAATCTATTGACTTAGCAGCTTTTTTTCCTGCACCCATAGCAAGTATAACCGTAGCAGCTCCTGTCACAGCATCTCCCCCTGCATAAATTCCCTTTAAAGAAGTCTTCAAACTTCCTTCTTCAACAACAAGGCATCCTTTCTTATCAACCTCTAGTCCTTTTGTAGTTGATGATATTAATGGATTAGGTGAAGTTCCTAAAGACATTACTACGCTATCTACTTCCATAATGAATTCTGATCCTTCAATTTTTATTGGTTTTCTTCTACCTGATGAATCAGCTTCTCCAAGCTTCATTCTTATACATTTTATTCCCTTAACCCATCCTTTTTCATCAGTTAATATTTCAATAGGATTAGTTAAAATATCTAAAATTACTCCTTCCTCCTTAGCATGATGGACTTCTTCCAATCTAGCAGGTAGTTCTTTCTCACTTCTTCTATAAATTATGTGAGTTTCAGCACCTAATCTTAAGGCTGTTCTAGCCGCATCCATAGCAACATTTCCTCCACCAACTACAGCCACCTTATTTCCTAAGTTTAAAGGAGTGTTACATTCCCCTTGAAAAGCCTTCATAAGATTGACTCTAGTTAATACTTCATTAGCCGAAAAGACTCCGTTAGCAGTCTCTCCTGGAATTCCCATAAACTTAGGAAGACCTGCCCCAGATCCTATAAAAACTGCTTTAAAACCTTCGTTTTCTATTAACTCATTAATATCAACAGTCTTTCCAACAACAATATTGGTTTCTATTTTTACTCCTAATTTTTTTATTTGTTCTATTTCATACTTAACCACATCTTCCTTAGGTAGCCTAAATTCAGGAATTCCATAAACTAATACTCCACCAGCCTGATGCAATGCTTCAAAAATAGTTACATCGTAACCTAATTTAGCTAATTCTCCTGCACAGGTTAACCCTGCTGGTCCACTTCCAATTACAGCGACCTTTTCTAAATTTTTATTCTTTCTTTTTAAAGTGCTTATTGAATTTTTCTTAGCCCAGTCTGCTATAAATCGTTCTAATTGCCCAATGGATACTGCTTCTCCTTTTATTCCTAAAACACATTTTCCTTCACATTGAACTTCTTGTGGACAAACTCTTCCACATACTGCTGGTAAAGAATTATATTTTGATAACTCCTCAAATGAGGATGAAAAATCACCTTTTTTTATAAAAGATATAAAACTTGGTATGTTTACAGAAACAGGACATCCTTCTACACACTTGGGATTTTTGCATCCTAGACACCTATTTGCTTCTTCCATAGCCTCTTCTTCCTTATATCCTAATGAAACTTCATTGAAATTATTTGCTCTTTCTAAAGGATCTTGTTCCCTAACTTTAACTCTCTTCTTTTTTAAATTACTCATTTTTAACCTCTCCTCTACATCCACATCCACCATGACTGTGTGTTTTTCCCTCTTTAAGCTTTAAAAAAGCTCTTCCTTCCTCAGTTTTATACATAGCTTGTCTTCTAATTGATTCATCAAAATCTACTAGATGTCCATCAAACTCTGGACCATCAACACAAGCGAACTTAACTTCTCCTCCTACTGTAACCCTACATGCGCCACACATCCCTGTTCCATCAACCATTATAGGATTTAGACTTACTATAGTCGGAATATTTAACTCCTTTGTAAGATTACACATAAACTTCATCATTATCATAGGTCCAATTACAATTGCCTTATCATATTTTAATCCCTTATTTTTAACTAAATCACTCAGTAGTTCAGTTACTTTACCTTTAAATCCATAACTTCCATCATCCGTTGCTATATATAAATTTTCAGAAACCTCCTTAAGCTCCTTTTCAAATATTAATAATTCCTTATTTCTAGCTCCGACTATAACATCTGCCTTAATCCCCCTATTGTGAAGCCATTTTACTTGAGGATATATAGGTGCTGCTCCTACTCCTCCAGCTACAAAAAGTATTTTTTTATTTTTTAACTTTTCAATATCCTCATGTATGAACTCGCTTTCTTTTCCTAAAGGACCAACAAAATCATTTATATAATCTCCTTTGTTGTATTTTCCAAGCTCTATGGTAGTTGCTCCAAGGCTTTGAACAACAATAGTTACACTTTTATCTTTAGCATTATAATCAGCTATTGTTAAAGGAATTCTCTCCCCCTCTTCATTAGTCCTAAGTATTATAAATTGACCTGGCTTAGCTTTATTAGCTACTCTTGGTGCTTCTACTTTCATTAAATAAACGGACTCATTTAAATATTTTTTCTCTAAAATCTTAAACATAGAACTAAACTCTCCTAAATTTTTAATAATTTTTAAGTAAATAAAAAGAACTGTATCAAACTAACTCCAAAAACTTATAAATATATTCCGAGAATTACTAGATTTCACTAAGAATTTATAGCAATTACTTCGAAGAATTTTACTAAAGCTTCGAAACTCCCGCTGGTCAAACAGTCTCAGCTTCTTAACGTAAATTATTCTACGTAATAGCTTAAATTCTAAAGTTCATCTAGATATTCTCTTCATACTATTTATAAGTTTTATTCTAAGTTCTGATACAGCCTTCTCTGCTTTATCTTATAGCTTATTTTAAATTCAAATTATAACTTCATAAATCATAAAACAATAAAATTATTAATTTACTCCGAAATGAATTTCATGAGAATCAATTGAAAAGTTTTATTTATAAAGTTAGTCTTATTTCATATTTATACTTTAAAAATCAACATTATTACCATAATACGTACAAGTATAAAGTTTTTCCATAGTTTCATCATCTATTTCTCTTGGATTAGAACCTGTACATGGATCTAATACTGCATTATGAGCTATAAATTTAAGATTATTCTTAAACTCATCTTCATCTACTCCATATTCTTTCATAGAGCATGGTATATTTAATTCTTTATTTAATTTATTTATTAACTCTATAAGAGCATCTGTTAATTCGCAGTCATTTTCTCCTTTTAATCCAATATGTCTTGCAATATTACCATATCTATTTTCACAAGCTTTCCTATTATATTTAATTACATATGGTAAGAAAATAGCATTGGCACAACCATGAGGTATATGAAATACTGCACCTACTTTATGAGCCATAGAATGTACTATACCTAAAAGAGCATTTGAGAAAGCCATTCCTGCTAAGCATTGAGCCTCATGCATTTCTCCTCTTGCCTCCATATCTCCCTTAAAGGAATTTACTAAATGAGTATTTACCATTTCTATTGCCTTTAAAGCTAATGGATCTGTAAAATTAGAGCTTTGACTTGCTGTATAAGCTTCAATAGCATGAGTCAATGCATCCATTCCAGTGTGAGCTACTAATTTCTCTGGCATAGTTTCAGCTAAACTCGGGTCTATAATAGCTATGTCTGGTGTTATTTCAAAATCAGCTAGTGGATACTTAATCTTAGCTTTGTAATCAGTTATTACTGAAAAAGCTGTAACTTCAGTAGCAGTTCCAGAGGTTGATGGAATAGCTACGAATTTTGCTTTCTTTCTAAGCTTAGGTAATCCAAAAGGAACGATTGCTTCTTCAAATGTAAAATCAGGATATTCATAAAAAATCCACATAGCTTTTGCTGCATCAATAGGCGATCCTCCTCCTATTGAAACTATCCAATCTGGTCCAAAAGCTTCCATTTCTTTAGCACCCTTCATAACTGTTTCAACTGAAGGATCTGGTTCTACACCTTCAAATACCTTTGTTTCTATTCCAGCTTCCTTTAAATATCCTTCAACCTTATCTAAGAAGCCAAATCTTTTCATTGAACCTCCACCAATAACAATGAAAGCTTTTTTTCCCTCTAAAGTTTTTAGTATTTCTAAGGAACCTTTTCCATGATATAAATCTCTTGGTAAAGTAAATCTTGCCATGCTAATGCCTCCTAACATAATAGTAACAGTGATATTTTCTCAAATAAAATAGGTTTTATACTTAGTATAAAACCTACTTTACATTTTATTTCTTATAATTTAATTTTATTCCTAATTTCTATTTATTTTCTTTTTTCCATTCGTCTAATTGTTTTTGCATTTCAACTTTTACATCTTCTAATCCTGCATCATATAATTTTTTGTTTAGTTTTTCTAATGTTTCTTCAGTATCTACTGAACCTGTATATAAAGGTTTTACAAACTCACTAAGTACATTATTTAAAGCTGATATTTGAGTTACAACTTTTTCTGTATTAAATTTAAAACCTAATATAGTTGAAGTTTTAGCGTTTTGGTTAAATTCCTCAAAAGCGTCCCATTTATCTGCTGGATCACTTTCTAAAACATAAGTATCAAATAGATTTCCATAAGCCCAGCTTGTTACATTATATGGTCCATTTGGATCTCTTTTTATTTGATTATCACTAACCTTTTCATAATGAGTTCCCTCTATTCCAAACATTAACATATTTCTTAAAGTAGTATCAGTATTTACTAAGTTTATAAGCTCCATAGCCTTTTCTGGATTTTTAGATGTTGCTGATATAGCAGTCATGGCTCCTGTAGTTGAGTTATTTGTAACATATGAAGAAACTATTGATGAAGTTACAACTGGTCGTCCTAAAGATTCTCCCCATCCATTTTCAGCGTATGGTTGTCCATCTGCCTTCCATACAAATCTCTTAACTTCATTTTGCATATTATTAACTGCTGCATCTTGGTTTATATATCCTTTTTCATAAAATTCTCTTAATTTAGTAAAAAGATGTTTTTGTTCTTCTGTTTCAAACATATTTCTAACTGTTAAACTCTCATCATCATGGAAAATTCCTAAAGCTGTCATTATATCCTCTATACCTTCTAAAGGAATTCCATCTCCTTGAGTATAAAATGGAACAAAGTCTGGTTCCTTTTCTTTTATAAGTTCAAGCCATGGTTCTAAATCATCAACTGAATGAATATCTTGATATGGAACGTCGTATTTTTCAACAAGCTCTTTATCAAATACCCACATAGGTGCTCCTGCTATCTCCTTTTGATTTGGTACTGCATATATACCTCCATCAACTTCTGCACCCTTCCAAAGTCTTTCATCAATAACTTTTTTAAGATCTGATCCTTGTTTATCTAATAAATCATTTAACTCTAAGAAAGCTCCCTTTCTAGCATTCTCTAAATATGGGAAAGCCCATGAACATGTAAATGCTAAATCATATTCCTCTCCTGAGTTAGCTAAAACATTCATTTTTTGAGTGTAATCACCAAACCCAATATGTTTTATGTCTACAGTTGCATTGATTTTATCTTTTATATATTTATTTACTTCCTCTTCTACAACTTCATTATCAGCTGGTGCCTCTCCTATAACATACCATACTAAATTGACTGGTTTTTCTCCCTCTCCACCTGATGAAGTACTCCCCCCAGAGCCACATCCAGTTAAAAGAGCAGATATCCCAATCATTCCTCCTAATATTAATGCTGTTATTTTTTTGTGCTTAAGCATTTTTCTTTTCCCCCTTAAGTAAAACTATTAATTCCTTCTAATATATATTTATTATATAAAACAAATTATTATTCTCATTTTACTAATAATTTATAAATCGTTTACACAATATAAATAAAGGTAATTCTAATAGATATTTAAAATAAAAAATAGCTAATTTAAAGTTAGCTATTTTATAATAATTAGACCACATAGAATTATAAAATTACATCAAACACTCTTCTATTTTCTTTGAAAGTTCAAAGTTACTAAATTCTCTATTTCCTATAAATTTATTTTTAATATAAATTAAATTCAAGTTATATATGAATATTGTCTTTTAATGGTAAAATATAAGTATTAATTAAAAAGGAGAAAAAGTAATGAGAAATGATTATATCTTAGATTTAGCTGAATCCTTAGGCAAAAAACTAGGTAAGCTTGTTCACGATGCAAAAGAAGATTCTGAACCTATTTCAATAGAAAACCTAACAGACAAAGATATACTATCCCTTAATTTAAAAAAGATGATTTTAAAAGGAGAATATAATGAAGCGGAAGATCTATTATTTTCTTCTTTAAAAGATAATAAATCATATAATTTAGAAGAACTCTATCCTATTGCTACTTGGTTTTATAACGAATTAACTCTAAAAAGTGATGAGGATTTAAATTCTCATAATTTTAGTAGAAGTGAAATTTATCAAGGACTTGAAGACTTTAAAAATTTAATGGATAAGAATAGTTGTTAAACTTTCTACAAAAACAAACTTTTCTGTAACCATTTCTTTTTAATTAAGAAACTATTACGTAACCTATATATAAGTTAAAAATTGTTATTATTATTTATATAATAGCTTTAACTCCTTTACCCTTAAGTTTACTAACATATAAATTAGCCAGTATTAAAATAATTCTTTGATACTGGCTAATTCTTTGTTTAACTAAGTAAAAAGAGATGAAGTTTTATTAAAGCTTCATCTCTTTCATTTAAATTCCAAGAAGATTTATCCTCTACTTGGTAATAGATAGGCTTATTATTTATATATTTAAGAAATTATTTTACATTTTTGTTAAGTTAATTTATTATTTTAATTCGTAAAAATACTGCTTTTTATTTTTTGTTTTGTTAAATTTATTTTGTAATCTTTATTTGGTTAAATTTGATTTTTATTAATTTTATCTTTGAATTTAGAATAACTTGTTATTTATATTATTTTTTATTTAACATTTATGTTAGCTTTATATTCACGCTCTTTCCAGTTAAGTCTTGTAGCAACCTTAGCTTCTTTGTTTAACTTAACTCCATCTAGCATGATTTCTTTAAACTTACTATATCCTGCCATGTCCATTAAGTGACCACCATGAAGATATCTTGGTGAACCTTGTAGTACATATTTAGAGAATTTTCCCCAATTTTTTATTACTTCGTATAATACCTCTTCTGTAATATAATCTAAGAATACTTCTCCAAGTCTAGGAGTTTTCTTACTTGTTCTTCCTCCTATTAAAACTCTATAATAAGTTTCTTTTGAACGAGTAAAGGCTCTTGTTGGACATGCTTCTACGCACTCTCCACACCCTATACAAAGTTCTTCATTTCTTATGACTTTTCCATTCACTTCTTGAATAGCTGAAGTTGAATGTGCTGCACATGCTCTTGCACAAGCTCCACATCCTACACATCTATCATAATCATATTGTGGAATAGTAACTCCTATTATTCCAAAGTCTGTCATATGTGCTTTTATACAATCATTTGGGCAACCAGCCACACAGATTTTTATGTGGTAATTACTTGGAAATATTATTTTTTCTAAGTTTCTTGCTAAATAAGGTGTTTTTGCATTAGCTTTTATACAATGATCTGCTCCAACACAAGCAGATATATTTCTTGCTCCTAAAGTTGGATAACCATAATCATCAACCTCTAAGCCAACATTACAAAGTTCATTTTCAACTTCCTCTATGTATCCCCTAGCTAATTTATTTACTGCCTCTATATTGTCATATTTTATTCCTGGAATATTAAATGTTTGTCTAGTTCCAAAATGGAAACTTCCATTACCATATTTCTCTGCTATTTCTTGAACTAAGCTTAAATGTTTAGCACTTATTGTACCACCAGGAACCCTCATTTGAAACATGAATTCTCCTGGAACCTTTGATTCACGGAAACAATTGGTACGTAATTTATCTATATCAATATCTCTATTCATAGTTATACTCTTCTCCCTTTAATATTATCTTCCTAATTCTTTATAAATCTTATCTAATTCATCACTTAATTTATTTACTGTTGTTGCAAAGTTTATATATCTTGGACATATATCTGTACATCTTCCACAACCTACACATATTTGCTCTTTAGAAACATCAAGCTTTGGTCTGTAGAATTTATCTAAAACTCTTTGTCTTATTCTTGTAGGAACTATTTCACTCATACTCTTATTTTTTAAAGCAGAAGATTTAACTAACTGACATCCATTCCAAGTTCTTCTTACTTCTTTTAATTTAGAATTATCTGAATGAGTTACTTCTTTAGTAATCATACAAGAACAAGTTATACAGCTCATATTACAACTTCCACAACCTATACAACGATTTTTATAAGTGTTCCATAAGTCTAATTCTTTAACCTTATCTAATACAACCTTGTCCCAAGTTTCTATCTCTGGTCTTCTAACCTTTATTTCATTTTCCTTTGCAAATTCCATTTCAAAGTTTTCTTCTTTTGAATTCTCAAAGTATTTATTGAAATCCTCATCCTTAACCTTTATTGAAATTTCTCCATCTTCATGGAACTTAATTCCTAAAGAATAATCTTCTGACTCATTAGTTCCCATTGAAACACAAAAACATGTATCAAAAGATTTTGGACATCCCATAAGCATAAATTTAACTTTATCTCTTCTATTTCTATAGAAAGAATCATGCTTTAAGGAATTGTCTATTCTCTTTATTCCATGTAAATCACAAGAGCGTAAAATTATTAATAGATCCTTGTCCTCTTCTAAATCATCTGTTTTTAAAGATTTACCTTCAAATTGAAGTGATAATGTATGATTTATTGGAATTAATAATTCCTTAGGTGAATATTGTGACTTCTCTTTATACACAACATCACTAAAAGAATTTATCTCACCATATCTAATATTATTTGTATAACTATGTCTTCCTTCCCCTTCAAAACTTACTGGGGCATATATTTTATATTGTTTTTTTAACTGATTTATTAATTCATTGCTTTCACTTTTTGATAATCTGTAATCCATAAAAAATCCTCCATATTATTTTTTGTATTTAAGATGAAATAACTCATGTGCTTTTCCTTTAGTTGGTTCACCTATAAATGAATCATACATTTTTAATACAGAGTTATTTTTGTGAGATTTTCTCTTTGGTAAATTCTTATCTTGGTTATATAAAACAGAAGCTCTAAGCTCTTTAATATTAAATAACTCTCTATTTTTAGAACTTACAAATGGTTGTCCACCACCATTTACACAGCCACCAGGACAAGCCATAACTTCTATGAAATGATAATTTCCTTTTTCCATCATTCCACTTTCTATAAAGTTAAATAAGTTTTTACCACCATGAATAACAGCAATCTTATACTCATTGTTTCCTATCTTTATAGTAGTTTCTTTTATTCCTTCTAGTCCTCTTACTTCTTTGTAGTCAATATCTTCTAAAGATACACCCTCTAAGATATCTGTAGCAGTTCTTAAAGCGGCTTCCATAACACCACCAGTGGCACCAAATAATGTACCTGCTCCAGTATATTCTCCCATAGCTGGATCTGCATCTTCATCTTCTAAGTTAAGGAAATCTATATTATTATTTTTGATTAGCTCAGCAAGTTCCCTAGTTGTAAGTACTGCATCTACATTTTTTATATCATCATTCCACATTTCATCTCTATCTGATTCAAATTTCTTAGCAGTACAAGGCATTACTGAAACTGTAAATACTTTTGAAGGATCTATTCCTTCTACATATGGATAATATGTTTTACTTGCAGCACCCAAAATTTGTTGTGGAGATTTAGCAGAAGATAAATTATTTAATAGATTTGGGTAATAATTTTCTACTAATCTAACCCAGCCTGGACAACAAGAAGTAAACATTGGGAAAGGACCACCATTTTGTATTCTTCCAATAAGCTCTGTTCCTTCTTCTAAAATAGTAACATCTGCTGCAAAGTTTACATCAAATACCTTTGTAAAACCTAATTTTCTTAAAGCAGCATATAACTTTCCTGTTACATCAGTACCATAGTCCATTCCAAAAGCTTCTCCAATAGCTGTTCTTACAGAAGGTGCTATTCCTATAACTACATGCTTATCTTCATCTTTAAGAGCATCTAACACTCTATCCATATGAGACTTTTCACTTAAAGCTCCAACTGGACAAGCAACTACACATTGGCCACATAGTAAGCATTTAGTTTCATCAAAACAAGCTAAATTTTCTGGCCCTACACAAAGAGTGCCATCTTTCTCTCTAAATCCCATGATTTCTGTTCCACTATTCTCTCTACATGCAGCCACACATCTTCCACATTTTATACACTTACTTCTATCAATGACAATAGATTTACTTCTATTATCTATGTACTTTTCATCATCAAAAACAAAATTTTCTGCTTTCTTTCCATTAACTTTTTTTATAAGTGCTAAAAATTCACAATTTTTAAGTCTTTTACATGTTCCACATTTAAAATTATGATCATTAAGTATTTGAGAAACTCTTTCCTTTACAGCTTTTTGAACTCTTTCATTAGCTGTGTTTATTATATCTCCTTCTTTCACCTTATAAGAGCAAGCTCTTACTAAATCTTTTTCTGAACTTACTTCAATAAGACAAACACCACAATTCCCCATATTATTGCAATCTTTTAGAAAACATAAAGTAGGTATATCTATATTTTCTCTTTTTGCTAAGCTTAATATGGTTTCTTCATTTTTAGCAATAACTTCTTTTCCATTTATAATTACTTGGCACATAATATCTCCTCTAAAACAATTTATTTAAATCAACTATTTTATGGTAGCACCTTTATAATTCATTGTTAAATATCTATATTTTCTAAAACATATAAGTAAATACTTATATATAAATTTAAACTTTTAGTTAATACATTATTAATTAACAAGAATAAAAAATATTCTATTTTTGAAGTTATCACTTTTAGTCATTAACTTTATACTATGTTAATTCTAACAACCCAATTATTAAGATATTAAAACTAGCTAAAATTAAGTTTATGAGTTATATCTGAAAGTCTAATTAAAACCGGCATCCATTTAAAAGAAATCTATTTTTATCATAAATTACGTATTGGTTATAATGGAAAGTTCAACTTCGTGAAATATATGGTATAATTGTAAATAAAATCAATATTGAAAGGAATGAAGTTCTTGAAAAATAGATTAATATTACTATTATTAATTGGATCTTTAGGTTTAGCCTTAGTTGGATGTAATGTTAACAAACCTGAAGGAAAATCATCAAATACAAATACATCAGAGGAATTAACTAAAACTAGATATGAAAGGTTAAAGGAAAAAGAAAATCAATTGGCTACTCCTGATAATATAGTATTTTTTAATAATGGAAAAGAAATAACATTAGATTCCTCAGATGAAAAATTCAATAAGATAGTTAAATTAACTAAAGAACGACTGAAAACTATAGAAGGAAAATGTCAATGTGCTTTTCCTGTAGAAAATAAGGAAGATTATAGTACTTATGAAGGAGGTGTACTAGAATTTGTATATCTTACTCCTCAAGAATTTTCATATTCTCTAGGTGAAACCCAAGTGGCTTCTGCTAGCTATGAAAAAGTATTGTTCTTATTAGGAGAAAATGAAATTTCAAATGAAACTATGTTTTTATATGATGCTGATGATGATACTATTTTTCGTTCATTTGCACCCCTCTCTTCACCAGAAGATATTAGAAAATTACTAACTGAAAATTAAATATATTAGTAAAAAAATAGATAAAGATTTGACTTTATCTATTTTTTTATTTAAAAACTCTTAATTTATATACAATATATCTATGATTATTAAGTTTAAAACTCCTTAATTATATTGCATTTTAGAATCGGTATTTTTTTATTTGTATTATCATCATTTACGATTTACTTTAATTCATAATTATTTAATTATTTATTAACATTTCTAAGTATGATATAATTGCAATGGAAAATTTTAAATATAATGTGCTATTTTAAACTATTGTTGATTTTAGATAGAGTTAATTTTTACTTAAAATTAAGTAGCCTGAAGGACTAGTTGAAATCAACACTCACCTAAAACATAGCCATTTTTTAATACAAAAACTTTTTAAAACATTAATCTAAGAAGATAGGAGATGATTTTTAATGGCTGTAGCAATAGTTCAGCAACAGCAGCAAGCAAATGATAAGATTAATATTGATTTATCTAACTCTAAAGTTGCTGTAGTAAAAAGTAAGGATGAAATTAATCAACCTGAAAAAAAGCAATTAAATAATAAAGAAGATATTAAATCTGAAAACCAAGCACAGTCTAAAGATGAACAAAAGCAAAATAAATCTAAAGTTGGACAAGAAGAACAGACTAAATCTGAAAATAAAGATCAAGCAAAAACTAATGCTGAAATTAAAGAAGAGGTAAAAAAACAAAAGCCTGTTATAGAAGAAGTTCAGTTACCTGTTCCAAAGCAGTCAAGATACGCTTCTTTTGCAGTCTTACCTTCTAATTCAAATGATTTTGCATCAGATGTTAATAAAAGATTATATGAATATGAAAAGGTTAAGAGCAATCAAGCTAATGCTATGAATGAAGCTATTCGCTTACATAATGGTGATCCTAGTAATACTTGTGTTTTCTTCCAATCTGCTTGTTTAAGAGCAATAGGCATACCCGTTCCAAGTAATATTGGATATACTTCAGTCCTTTGGGATTGGTTAGAAGATCATAACTGGGAAATGCATAGAGATTTTTCAAACATCCAAAAGGGAGATATCATCTTTGCGGGTGAATATCACACAATGTGTTTCATGGGATGGAAGGATAAAGCAAATGGAATAGCTTATGTAATGGGAAATCAAGCCTATACTCAAGGTGATGCTTATGCAAATCGTAATTTAAATGGACAAACTCCTTCTAAAGAAAATGGATGGAATAGACAGTATAAGTCTACAAGATATTATAAATATAAAGGAAACGCTATAAAAGGTGATGATAATTCCGATATTATTAATACAAGCACTACTACTTCAACTTCTTCTGGCTCACAGGACCATAAATATACTGTAGAAGCTTTTAAAGGTACTGTAACAGCTAAACAAGATGTTTATGTTAATGAAAAACCATTTCCTACTACTGAAGGAATAAAAGCTGTAGGACTTGCTCATGGAGGAGATAAATTCACTGTAACTGGTAAAGCCTCAAATGGATGGTATGAAGTTCTTTATAATGGTCAAAAAGCTTACATAAGCAATAAGTACACTAACTATACTGAAACACAGGATGATTCATCTAATAAACCAGCTGAGCCAACTACTCCAGCTAAACCTAATAAGCCAGATGAATCTACAAAGCCAGTTAATCCAAGTGAAACTTCCAAACCTACTGATGAGTCTAAGCAGCCTGAAAAGCCTGTTACTCCAGAAAAACCAAACAAACCAGTTGAGCCTACAAAACCTAGTGACTCTACTGATCAAAATAAAACACAGGATTCAAGTAAGCCTGTTAAACCTACTGAACCTAGTAAACCAGTAGAACCAAGCAAACCTGCTGAAGTAACTGTGAAAACAGCACAGGTAAAAGCTAATGGTGGTTTATGGCTACACTCTAGTAAAGATTCTTATACATCTTCTAGATTAGCCTTAATGAGTAATGGCTCAAAAGTTGAAGTATTAGATGATAGTGGTTCTTGGTTTAAAGTTAAATATAATGGAAACACAGGTTGGTGTTCAAAGGATTATTTAACTAACATAACTTCTACTAAGGTTCCATCTACAGAGCCTTCAGAACCAAGTAAACCAGTAGCTCCTGCTAAACCTGATAATACAGTTGTAAAAACAGCTTATATAAAAGCTAACGGTGGTTTATGGTTACACTCTACTAAAGATGCTTATATCTCTTCTAGAGTAACTATTATGGATAAAGGTTCAAAGGTTACAATTTTAGAAGAAAGCGGTTCTTGGTTTAAAGTTAATTACAATGGAAAAACAGGTTGGTGTTTAAGTGAATTCTTAACAGAACCAAAAGCTTCACAAAGTCCAGTAGTTAAGCCTACTGAACCTGCCAAGCCAGTAGAACCAGCTAAGCCTGTTAAGCCTGTAGAGCCAATTAAACCTGCTGAAGTAACTGTAAAAACAGCTTACGTAAAAGCTAATGGTGGTTTATGGCTACATTCTAGTAAGGATTCTTACGCATCTTCTAGAATGACTGTAATGAGTAATGGAGAAAAAGTTGAAATTTTAGATGAAAGTGGTTCTTGGTTTAAGGTTAACTATAATGGAACTATGGGATGGTGTTCAAGCCAATTTTTAACTAATCCAACAGTTACATCTCAAAGTTCAACAACTAATCATACAGAGGAAAGTAAACCAATTCAGCCAGCTACTCCAGTTGAACCAAGTAGACCTACTGAATCAACTGTTAAGACAGCTTACATAAAGGCTAATGGTGGTTTATGGTTACACTCTAGTAGAGATTCATATGCTTCTTCTAGAATAACTATAATGAACAAAGGTTCAAAAGTTACAATTTTAGATGAAAGTGGTTCTTGGTTTAAGGTTGACTACAATGGAAATATAGGATGGTGTTCAAGTGAATTTTTAACTAATCCATCTTCTTCACAAGTTTCAACTAGCTCTGCTAAGCCAAGTACAAAAACAGCTCACATAAAAGCTAATGGTGGTTTATGGTTACATTCTAGCACAAATACATATGCCTCATCTAGATTAACTAATATGTATAATGGAGCAAAAGTAACAGTTTTAGAAGAAGGCGACACTTGGTCTAAAGTTGATTTCAATGGAAATATAGGATGGTGCTATAATAAATATATTATTCAATAAACTTTTCTATTATTTTAAATTAGTATTGATTTTAAATATAACTATAGGAACATCTTAATGAGTATCTAGAGTTTCATTGTCTATGGAAAAATATTAGTGTTAATAGACTTTTTCTATCTGAGCGTAACGAATTTAAAAGTCTTAACTTTTACTTTGAAGTAAATAATAGAAACTCTTTGCGAAATTAAATAGTTCCAAGGGACTAGCTAAAATTAACACTTACCTAAAATATAGCCTTATATAAAAACTCCTTTTGTTAAAAACTGGATTTAACCCTCGTTTTCTTCTAACAAAAGGAGTTTTTTATTTTCTCACTAAATATCATGCTCTTATCTTTCGAAACCAATATCTATATATATTATTTATTTTCTAATCTTATATTTTAATACATGTGATTAATTTTTGATACAATGACGGACTTCTGCCAGACTTTTGCCGGACTTGAAGCCAGAGTTTTTCTAGTGGTTTCAATGCTTTCGACACTTTTGACGGACT
>WNVL01000032.1:0-18239 GCA_034421775.1 Clostridium perfringens
GTTAATATCTTCTGTTTAATTTTCAAAGACCATTTCTTTGTCGCCCTCAAGCGACTTTCTTAGTTTAACATCACTTTGAAACTTTGTCAACAACTTTTTAAAAAAACTTTTAATTTGTTTTGTTAAGTTATTTGTGTGTCTCTCAGCGACGAGATTTATCTTACCATGTTAAATACTCACTCCTCATTTTATATACTATTATTTTACACAAATATTCCTATAATACTCCATTTTTCATCAAAATACTTACTTTTTATCATATTGATACACCTGGTTTTGTGTTCCTTATTTAAATTCAATTTAATTCCAAATACACCAATTTCACAAATATTTTTTTAATATATTTCTCTAAATAGATTGTTAATTTAGCATTTTCTTTGATTTTCACTCTTAAAATCATAATTAAATAGCTTAATACTATTTTTCTTTTAAATAAAAAAAATCAGCGAGAGCAATATTATTCTCGCTGAATAAAATATTATCTTATTTTAGATAAATCATATATAATTTTTTTAACTTATTACATAACTATTCCTGCTCCTGGTCCTAGTGGTAATTTAAATACATACCAAATCATTAGTAGAATTGTCCATCCTATTAATAAAGAAACTGAGTATGGAACCATTGTTGATATCATTGTTCCCATTCCTGATTCTTCATCATATTTTTCACTAAATGATACTATTAATGCAAAGTAAGTCATAAGTGGAGATATGATGTTTGTTGTTGAATCTCCTATTCTGTAAGCCATTTGAGTCATTTCTGGACTTATTTCTACACCCATTAACATTGGAACAAATATTGGAGCCATGATAGCCCATTTAGCTGAAGCTGATCCCATGAATAAGTTTATAAATGCTGTTACAAGTATAAATCCTATTAATAGAGGGATACCTTTTATTCCTGTAGACCCTAAGAAATCTGCTCCTTTAACTGCTATTACAGTTCCTAAGTTTGATTTTCCAAAGTAAGCTACGAATTGAGCTGCGAAGAATACTAATACTATATATGATCCCATTGTAGACATTGTCTTACTCATTTCAGAAACTATATCTTTATCACTCTTTATTTTACCTGCACCAATTCCATATCCAACACCTGCTAGTAAGAATATGAATGCTATAGAAACTACTATTGAGTTCATGAATGGTGAACTTAAGATTTCTCCTGTTTCTGGGTTTCTTAATATACCATTAGCTGGAACAACTAAAGCACCTATTATTATAGTACCTACTAAAGCAAATAATCCTGCAAACTTTAAACCTCTCTTTTCCTTCTTATCAAGAGGTTTCATAGCATCTTCATCACCAGCTATTAATGCACCTTTATATTGACCTAATCTAGGCTCAACTATTTTTTCAGTAACTAAAGTACCTATTAAAGTTATTACAAATGTTGAAGCTATTATGAAATACCAGTTACCAACTGGTGATACTGAATAGCTTGGATCAAACATACGAGCACCTTCAGTAGTCATACCACCTAATAATGCATCAACTGGTCCTGGAAAAAGGTTAGCACTGAATCCACCTGATACCCCTGCAAAAGCAGCTGCTATACCAGCTATCGGATGTCTTCCGCAACTCATAAATATTACTGCACCTAATGGTACAAGAACAACGTAACCTGCATCAGAAGCTATACTTGACATAACCCCTGCAAATACTACAACTAATGTAACTAAGCTCTTTGGAGTTTTTAAAACTAATCTTCTTAAAGCCGTACCTATAAGACCTGTTCCTTCTGCAACTCCAACCCCTAACATTGCAACTAAAACTGTTCCTAATGCTGCGAAGCTTGTGAAGTTAGTTATCAGTGATTCAAAAATATATCTAATTCCTTCTGGAGTTAGTAAACTCTGTACTGAAACTGTTATTTCTTTTATCTCATTTGTAGCTCTATCTATTCCTTCATAAGTAACAGATACCCCTTGTGATGCTAAAATATGAGATAAAATTACTACACCAGCACATAATATTACGAATATCGTAGCCGGATGCGGCAATTTATTTCCTACAGTTTCTATGAAACCTAAAATTCCGCCTTTTTTTTGTTTTATTTCTTTTGTAGCTTTCATATTTATATGCCCCCCTTTTAATAAATTAATACTTTTCACTTTTTATTGTTATAATTCCATCAATAATAAAATTATTTTTTTATTTATCTTTTAATTTATTATATCATTCATTATTAATATTTCAATAAAGTTATATTTATATAACATAATATTAATAATTTAGCTATATTTTGAAAAACTTCTTTACTTCACCACAATAAAGTATTGCCAATAGTTTAAAGATAAAATTCCCTTTAAAGCAACATATCTTTACTGTTAAAACTTTATTAATACTAATAATTTTTTATTGATAAGTGAATTTAGCTTTCAAAATATGTTGTTCTCTCCTTGATAAATTTATTTCTAACTATATTTTTGTACAAAACTGTTTAGAAAGTATTAGTTATTGAGATAATTAATGTTACAATAAGATTTAGTACGAGATTTATAAAGGAGGGATTATTATAAACTACACAACTACACTTCTATATATAGCATTCATACTAAATGTAATCTTATCCGTTGTAATTGTTGTGCTAGAGAGAAAACAGCCTGAAAAGACAATAGCGTGGTTATTAATATTAACATTATTGCCTCCAATTGGATTAATACTTTATATCTTTTTAGGACGTAACTGGAAAAGGCACAAACTTAATGATAGAATCAATCCTAAAGTTAAGGATTTAATAAGTCCAATCTTAGATGAATATCCTAAAAAACAATATGTTCCTTTAATGGAGCTCTTGGCTTTTAATAGTGATTCTCCTATCTTTATAAACAATGATATAAAAATATATAAAGATGGTACTGAGAAATTTAAAGATTTAAAGAAAGAACTTCTTAAAGCTAAACATCATATTCATCTTGAATATTACATAGTAAATAATGATGAAATAGGTAATGAAATTAAAGATATTCTAATTAAAAAATCTCTAGAGGGTGTTAAGGTTAGATTTATAATTGATAAAGTTGGATCAAGCAAATTAAAAAAAAGCTATGTTAAGGAATTAAAAAGAGCAGGAGTTTCTGTTGTTATGTATTCATACTTTTTAGCTCCTCTTCTTAAAATGATAAATACTCAAATTAACTATAGAAACCATAGAAAAATAGTTGTTATAGATGGGCAGGTTGGATTTTTAGGGGGAATAAACATAGGTGATGAGTATTTAGGTAGAAATAAAAAATTTGGTTATTGGAGAGACACTCACCTAATGGTTAAAGGTGATTTTGTATTAGCCCTTCAAGCTGTGTTTTTAGATGACTTTATAACTATAGAAAAGGCTAATAATAGTTATACTTTTTATGATAAGGAATTCTCTAAATACTTTCCAGAAAGCACAATTGCTGATAAAAGTGTTCTAATGCAATTAGTTAAGAGTGGTCCTGATTCAACATTTCCAGCAATAATGCAAAGTATATTAAAAATGATTATGATAGCAAGAAAAAATATTTATATAACAACACCATATTTTGTACCACCTCCAAGTATACTAGAAGCTCTTAGAATAGCTTCCTTAAGTGGAGTTGATGTAAAAATTATTTTCCCTGAAAAATCAGATCACTTTATGGTTAATAAGGCCTCTAAAAGCTATTTAGCTGAACTTATGGATTGTGGAATAGAAGTTTACTTCTATGATAATAATTCATTTATTCATGCCAAGACAATGACAATAGATGGTGAAATCTGCACTTTAGGAACAGCTAATATGGATATTCGTAGTTTTGAACTTAACTATGAAATAAATACTGTTATATATGATGAAGGAATTACTTCTAAATTAGATGATTTATTTTTTGAAGATTTACTTAAATGCAGACATTTTAAAATTGAAGAATATGAAAAATTAACTAAATTTGATAAGTTTGTTGAAGGGATTACTAGAATTTTTTCAGCCTTACTTTAATAAAAGTAATATTCATATATTAAAATATAATAAAAAAGTTTCTTTATATACTAAACATATAAAGAAACTTTTTATATTTAAAAGATATATTTGAGGCTTTTTAAATTCAAGCTTTTTTTGTAAAAAACTTATTTTTTAAATAAATTAGCAACATGCCAAAGATTCCTCCTGATGTATCTATCAACACATCTTTAAATTGACCACTTCTTCCTTCTATAAATAATTGATGGAATTCATCAGTGCAAGCATACCCAAATACTATAAATAATGAATAAATATATGCTTTTTTCTTGCTTATATATAATCTTAAAAGATTAAAAGCTAAGAAATAAAGTATCATATATTCAGTAAAGTGAGCACCCTTTCTTATGATTAATGTTGATAAATCACCGAAACGACTATTTAAATCTATTCCTAACATGTCCATCAAAACTACTACAAAATCGCTTTGTTTAGAAGAAACATCTCCTGGTTGATTAGACATCAAGAATATAAAAGCCATCCAAAATATCATTAAAATCCATGCAATTATTTTCTTTCTCTTATTATCCATAGCATCTCCTCTTCTTATTTCAATATAAGTTAAATTTAAATGATGCTATGGTTTATTGCAAGTTTATATTATATTTGGTTTACTTAAAACCATAGGACAGTATTCAAGCCCTACTATTTTTTCCTCATCTTTTACCACTGCTGCTTTGTCAGTTATTATCTTATCTAGATGAGCACTTTCCCCTATAACTGTTTCCTGCATTATAATACAATTCTTAATAACTGCATCAGGTCCTACGTAAACTCTTCTTCCTATTATACAATTCTCTATTTTACCTTCAATATAAGATCCATTAGCTATTATTGAATTAGTTACCTCACTATTTTTAGTATAATGAGTTGGCCCTTCATCTCTAGACTTAGTGTATATAGGCGCATTATTTATAAATAATTCTTTATATACATCCTCTTTTAATAAATCCATATTAGCTTTGTAATAAGCTTTCAACGAATTAACACAACTTAAATATCCTTTAAATTCAAATCCACTAACCTTTAATTCATCTAAAGAATCATTAACATAGTTCTTGAACTTTCTGTGTGAACCTTGTCTTATACATTCATATATTATTTCTATTAGAAGATCAGTTCTTAATATATACATTTCCATGCTTATATTGCTTTCTTCTTCTCTCCCTAAATTCTTTCCAAAACCTTTTACAAATCCATTTCTATCTAAATTTAAAACATCACAATCAACAAAATTAAAATCTGCATCATTAACTTTTTTATATATTACAGTTACATCATTATCATTATTTTTGTGATATTCTAAAGCTTCTTTCAAATCTATATTGCAAATCATATATGATGGTGATATAAGAACATATTCTCTTCTACTTTTCGTTAAGAAATCTAAGTTCTCATAAAGATTTGTTATATCATCATAATATGGATCTCTTTCACCAAAATTAAATACTCTCAATCCATCTCTTTTTCTGTGTAAATCCCACGGTCTTCCGTTAGTTAAATGATCTACCAATGAACGTGACTTATTTTTACTTAAAATCCCTAAAGATTCTATGCCTGCATTAGTCATATTAGAAAGTATAAAATCAATTACTCTATATCTTCCAGCAATAGGTACTGCTGCTAAAGGTCTATTTTTAACTAATTCTCCCATTCTGCTTTCATTCTCATCTAAGTTTATTATACCTATGCAATTATTCATAAACCGTTCCCCCTCTCATATATCCCTACTTACTTTACCATAGCACATTCTTCCATTATTTCTTTATTTTTTATAACAACCTCTTTTGATGCTATAACTGAAATTTCATCTCCATTACCTATTCTACAATCCTTGCCTACAATAGCTTCGCTACCTATGATAGCTTTTTCTATTACAACCCCATCATCAATTCTTGTATTTGGCATTATTACAGCATCCTTAATCACAGCGCCTTTTCCTACATAAACCCCTTGGAATAAAACTGAATTTTCTACCTTACCATGAACTATACATCCCTCAACTGTTAATGATGATTTTATTTCTGCATTTTTTCCAATGAATTGAGCTGGTCTAACAGGATTAGCTGAATAAATTCTCCACTCACTATCGTAAAGACTTAACTCATCTTCATGCTTTAATAAATCCATATTAGCTTCCCATAAGCTATCTATAGTTCCAACGTCCTTCCAATATCCCTTAAATGGATAAGCTACAAGCCTCTTACCTGCATTTAGCATTTTAGGAATTATGTTTTTACCAAAGTCATTACTTGAATTTGTATCTAATTCATCTTCTTCTAAGAATTTCTTTAAAACTTTCCAGTTAAATATATATATACCCATTGAAGCATTTGTACTCTTTGGATGTTCTGGTTTTTCCTCAAATTCATAAATTGATAAATCATCATTTGTATTCATTATTCCAAATCTACTAGCTTCATGCATAGGAACATTTATTACCGCAATTGTTGCATCGGCTTCTTTCTGCTTATGCATTTGTAACATTTTATCATAGTCCATTTTATATATATGATCTCCTGATAAAATAAGCACATATTCTGGATCATATCTCTCAATAAATTCAATGTTTTGGTAGATTGCATTGGCTGTACCCTTATACCAATCTCCACCTTTTTCTTTTTGATATGGCGGTAATATACTTACTCCTCCATCTCTTCTGTCTAAATCCCATGTATCCCCAATACCAATGTGTTCATTTAATTCCAAAGGCTTATACTGCGTTAAAACCCCTACAGTATAAATCCCTGAATTAGAACAGTTACTCAAAGGAAAATCTATTATTCTATATTTCCCTCCAAAAGGAACTGCTGGCTTTGCTAAATTTTTAGTTAGCACACCTAATCTGGAGCCTTGACCTCCAGCCAATATCATTGCAACTATCTCTTTCTTTGACATAAGCTATTTCCTCCCAATATATCCCCTTTTATACCATTAAATGGATATTTTAATTATAACACACTTTCACTTTAACTTTAACAGTTAAATAAAGTAAATTTATATTTTTTTAAACTTAAATGTTAATTATTTTAAATTATTCAAATATTTTTAAAAAATAAGTTTAATCTACTTAAAATTTCATTAAACTCTTCCATAATAAAAAGTACTAGAAAACTTTTTCTTTCTAGTACTCAAACAAAATTTTAATTAATTATAAAGAAAATTTCTTTAATATAAATTTTTCTAGAAAATTATTAATCTTACTACTAAAAATAATAAAACTTAAAATATTAAACTGATTTCCTAAAAAACATTATTTAACTTCTGATAAAAATTGATTTATATATGCTACAGACTGTTCAATTAAAACTTGGCCACTTCCTAGATTCTCAACATCTCTTTCAAGATTATTTATTCTTTGCTCAACCCTATAAACAATATCCTTTACATCATTTAAAACTTTAGTTTCATAAGATATCTGATTTCCATCAGCATCAACAAAAATATTTTCTGGTGGATTTCCACAAGCCATGCACTTAGCATATATATTGTTACTCTCCGTATCTTTAAAAACCTTAAAAGTGTCATTATTACAGCTTGAACAATTAGAAAGCATTAAAAGTGAACTGTTTTCTGTTTCATACTTATATTCACTATTACACTCTCTACATACAATACTCATTTCCCCATCATGACTATTTATATAAAAAGCATTTCCATTACATCCTTCTCTTTGGCATACTATTGTCCTTATCATATTATACACCTCCATATATGGATTAATATGATTTTTCTCTCTAGAAAATACCTCTAATTAGTTAAAATTTTATAACTTTCTCCTTCTATATCTACAATAATATTTCCCTTACTATAAAATATCTCATCAGAGAATCTGTTTATATATATTCCCTCTTTAGTATTTAAAGTAACCCTTTTATTGTAAATATCTCTATTTATAATAATTATCATTTCCTTATTTTCATAAAACCTTTTAAATGCAAGAATTTCATCTGGAGTATCCTTATAAATATAAAATTCTCCTTTTTTAAGAACCTCTTCATTCTTTCTAAAATTTCCAAATAAGCTATAATGACCTAATATTTCCTTGTTTTCTCTTCCCCATGGATATGCCTTTCTATTTTCAGGGTCCTTATGCCCTAAAAGTCCTGCCTCATCCCCATAATATATTAATGGGACACCTGGTAAAGTCATTTGAATACATATAGCTAATTTTAGTTTTCTTATATTTTCATTTAATACTGTAAATATTCTTTCTGTATCGTGATTTCCTAAAAGGTTCATATTTGCATAAAAGTTCTCTATTGGATAATTTTCTTTTATGCTCATTATTACTTTATAAAAATCCTTTGAGGTTATATATCCATTTAAAAAATCTAAAATTATATTCTTATAAGGATAATTAGTAACAGAATCTAACTCATTTCCTAATAAATATTTTCTTTTCTTAGAGTAACTAACTTTATTGGATGCATCCTCCCAAACTTCTCCTATTAATACACTTTCTTCTCTTATACTCTTCATCTTATGCTTAATCATTTGTATAAATTCATCTGGCAACTCATCTGCTACATCTAATCTCCATCCACTAGCTCCTAATTTAAGCCACTTTGCCACTATTGAATCATCATTATTTACTATATAATCTGAATATGTCTTTTCTAGTTCTTCTACATTAGGTTGATTCTCAAATCCCCACCAACACTCATAATTATTTGGATAGTCATAAAATCTGTACCACTTATAATACTTAGAATATTTAGATTCATATGCTCCAAGGTCACTATAGTTACCATGCTTATTAAAATATCTACTATCTGATCCAGTATGACTAAAAACTCCATCTAATATTATTCTTATTCCCTTTTCATTGGCCTTTTGGCATAATTCTATGAAGTCTTCAGTGCTACCATACATTTTGTCTATGGTCTCATAATCTCCTGTATCATATTTATGGCAACTTACAGCATCAAAAATTGGATTCATATATATAATATTCGCACCTAGTGATTTTATATAATCTAACTTCTCTATTACTCCCCTTAAATTTCCACCATAAAAATCCCATCTCTCAATATTTCCATTACTATCTCTTATATACATTGGTTCATCATACCAACTACCATATATGAAAATGTTCTTCTTTTTATTTAGTATTTCATTATTCTTATTTCCATTAAAAAACCTATCAACAAATATTTGATAAATAATCCCCTCTTTATACCAATTAGGAATCTCATTCTTGTTGTAAACTGTTATTTGATAGTACTTTGGAAATTCATAATATATTTTCCCCTCTCCCCCTAAGTTTTCCTCATTATTTCCGTAATATTGAGTAAAACCATCTTTAATGTATTTAAAGCAATAATTTAAAATTCCTAAAGAATCAGTAGTATCTATAATTCCCTTATAAAGAATACATCCTTCTTTAGATTTTTCAATCATCATAGGTATTGAATACCTAAAGCCATCAAATTTTATTACTTCTATAAAAACTTCTCCTTGCTCCTTACATTCTAAAAACAACTTAACCTTAGTTCCTATAGAAACAGCTCCAAAAGGCTCTCTATAAAAGGTATTTTGAGAATCATGATAAATATAGTCTTTTCTCATAGTAATACCCCTTTCTTACTTAATAAAACAAAGCACTCATATTAATATAGTATTAATATAAGTGCTTTATGGATTATAATTTATGCTAAATTCTATAAATTTTTATATATAACTTTTGATCCCCATATTCCTGTAGCATATTCTGTTATAGTTCTATCTGAAGAAAATATACCTGAATGTGCTATATTTACTCCACATTTTCTTTGCCATGACTTGCTATCTCTATAAAGTAAATCTACCTTGTCCTGAGCTTTTAAATATGAATCAAAGTCTTTCAATACAAAAAACTCATCATTATAGGTTAATAAGTTATCATATACACTTCTGAATTTATCTATATCATTAGAATAAACACCATTTATTAAATCGTTAGTAACTCTAATTAATCTACTATCATTATTTCTTATATCCCAAGCTGAATATCCGCCTCTAGAATAATAATCGAGAACTTGATTTTCTGTTAATCCGAAAATAACAATATTGTCATCTCCAACCTCATCTCTTATTTCTATATTAGCTCCATCTAAAGTTGCTATTGTAACAGCACCATTCATCATGAACTTCATATTAGAAGTACCTGAAGCTTCTTTAGTTGTAGTTGAGATTTGTTCACTTAAATCTGTAGCTGGAATTATCTTTTCTGCTAGAGACACCCTATAATTCTCTAAGAAAATTACTTTTATCTTATCATTAATTCTTTTATCATTATTAACTCTCTTTGCAACAGCATTTATGAGCTCAATGGTATTTTTCGCTAAATAATATGCTGGAGCTGCTTTTCCTGCAAATATAAAAGTTCTTGGAACTATATCTAAATTTGGATTTTCTAATAATTTATTATACAAGTCCATTATCCTTAAACAATTTAAGGTTTGTCGTTTATAAGCATGTATTCTTTTAACCTGTACATCAAAAATTGAGTTTGGATCTACTTTGATTCCCTGATTATCAAGAATTACTTTAGCTAATCTCTCCTTATTATTTCTTTTTATCTCACCTAACCTATCTAAAACATAATTATTATCAACATACTTTTCAAAATTCTCCATATCTATAGGATGCTTTATAAAGCTGTCTCCAATTGTTTCTTTTAAAAGATTGGTAAGTTCAGGATTAGTCTTAAGGAGCCATCTTCTATGAGCTATACCATTGGTCTTATTATTAAATTTACTTGGATAAAGATAATAAAAATCGCTCATTTCTTTTTTCTTAAGTATTTCAGTATGAAGTTTTGCAACTCCATTTATACTATGACTCCCCACGATTGCAAGGTTCGCCATCCTAACAAAGCCATCTCCTATTATGGCCATCTTAGATATCTTATCCCATTGACCAGTGTACTTATGCCAAAGTTCAGCACAATATCTCTCATTCATTTCTTCAACAATCATATATATTCTAGGAAGTAATTCCTTAAACATATTTATTGGCCATTTTTCTAAAGCTTCTGCTAAAATTGTATGATTTGTATAAGATATTGTGTTTGTAGTTATTCTCATGGATGTTTCCCATGAAAGTCCTTCCTCATCTAATAGAATTCTCATAAGCTCTGGTATTGCTAAAGTTGGGTGAGTATCATTTATATGAATTGCAATATACTCATCTAATTCCTCTATTTTCCCACCATTTTTCTTGTAATGTCTAACTATACTTTGAAGACCTGCTGATACAAAGAAATATTGTTGTTTTAATCTAAGGAGCTTACCCTCATACATTGAGTCATCTGGATACAAAACCTGAGAAATTGCCTCAATAGAATTTCTATATTCTATTGCCTTTAAATATTGACCTCTGTTAAAGTAACAAAAGTCGAACTCATTATCTACAGGTTCTGCACTCCACAACCTTAAATTATTTACAACATTATTTTCATATCCAACAATAGGCGTATCATAAGGAACTGCTAAAATTGGTTCATAATTCACATGAGTGAAAGTTAATCTTCCATTTATATTTTCACATTTAATATTGCCACCAAACTTAACTATTTCTGCTTTATCTGGTTTCTTAAATTCCCATACATTTCCGTTCTTAAGCCAAGTATCAGGAGCCTCAACTTGTGATCCATCAATTATCTTTTGTTTAAAAAAGCCGTATTTGTATCTTATTCCACAACCATGCCCTGCTATATTTAAAGAAGCCATAGAATCTAGAAAACATGCAGCTAGTCTCCCTAATCCGCCATTTCCTAACCCCTGGTCACTTTCAAACTCTTCTAATTCATTTAAATCAATATTTAATTCCTGGAGAGCTTCTTTACATGTTTCTCTTATTCCTAGATTTAAAAGAGCATCTCCCAAAAGTCTTCCTAATAAGAACTCCATAGAAAAATAATAAACTTGTTTTTGCTTAGATTCCTCATAATTTCTTTTAGTTTTTACCCAATCTTCTGCAATATAATCTCTAACTAGACTTCCTAAAGCTTCATATTTATGAAAGCTTTTTCCCTCTTCAAGATCTATTCCATGAAGCTCTAAAAACTTCTTCTTATAATCTCTTTTAAAATTCTCCTTATTTATTAATAGCATACACTCGCCTCCTACGGACTTGATAAAACTACTGGATTAATTCTTCATATAATTCTTTATACTTTTCTGCAGACTTATTCCAACTATTATCAGAATTCATCGTTTGGACAATTAATGATTTCCAAATCTTATTATTATCATATGTTTCTAAAGCTAATTCCATAACATGCATTAAATCATTATGATTATAATTTGTGAAGCTAAAGCCGTTTCCTACTCCAGTATATTTATTATAAGGATAAATTGTGTCCTTTAATCCACCAGTCTCTCTCACTATAGGAATAGTTCCATATCTTAATGCTATAAGTTGTCCTAATCCACAAGGTTCAAATAATGAAGGCATTAAGAACATGTCTGAAGCTGCATATATTCTATGAGCTAATCCATTGTCAAACCTTATATTAGCTGAAACCTTAGTTGGATAAAGCTCCTGTAATCCTCTAAAGTGATTTTCATAGTTATGGTCACCTGTTCCTAATATAACTAATTGAACATTTCTTTGAAGCAATCTATGTGCAATATTAACTATTAAATCACATCCCTTTTGATTAGTAAGTCTAGATACTATACTTATCATTGGTATATTCTCATTAACCGGTAAACCTAATTCCTTTTGAAGTGCTAATTTATTTTCAACTTTATCTTCTATATTTTCTACAGTAAAATTCTTAGCTATAAATACATCCTTTTCAGGATTAAATTCATCGTAATCTATACCATTTACAATTCCTTTTAAAGCATATCCTCTTTCTCTTAATAATCCATCTAAATTTTCTCCAAAGTATGGTGTTTGAATTTCATTAGCATATGTCTCGCTTACAGTAAGAACCCTATCACTATAATTTATAGCTCCCTTCATAAAACTCATACCACCATAAAACTCTAAACTACCATTTCTTACAGGTTCATAATCATATCCGAAAAGCTCTGGCAAAATGTCTGCTGAAAAATTTCCTTGGAATAAAAGATTGTGTATTGAAGTCACAGTCTTAATATCCTTATAAAATGGATCTTTAGCATACTCCAATTTATGAAGAACCGGAATCATTCCTGTTTGCCAGTCATTACAATGAATTATATCTGGACACCAATCAATCTCTTTTAATGTTTCTAAAACTGCTCTATCAAAGAAAGCAAATCTCTCTCCATCATCTCCTTCTCCATATAACCCATTTCTATGGAAATAGAATTCACTATCTAATAAATAATATATAACGCCATCACATTCACACTCATATATTCCACAATATTGATTTCTCCAGCCAACAGGAACCATAAACCACTTTATAAAATTAAGTTTTTCTAAAAGCTCATTTTTAATCGCACTATACTTAGGTAAAATTACTCTAACCTCTACCCCTTTTCTTGTAAGCTCTTTAGGTAATGCTCCCATTACGTCACCTAAGCCTCCAGTTTTTATAAATGGATTTGCTTCTGATGTTGCAAATAAAACTTTTATCATTTTAAAACCTCCCCATAAAACACTTTCTCTCTTACATTTTATTTAATATGTGCACTCTCTTGTCCCTCTTCTTTTGTTTCATTTTTTACTATTCTTTCAAAAACAGATACCGCCATTGGTGGAATCTTTATAGTTAAAGTATATGGTTGATTATGACACCATCCCTCTTTTGAGAACAATATATCTTCAATAACTTGTCCAGAACCACCGTACGCCTCCCTATCTGTATTGAATATTTCTCTATAAGAACCCGCTTCTGGAACTCCTATATTAAAATCATAATAAACCATAGGAGTAAAATTGCATACAAATATTTTATAATTATCTATATTTTTACTTCTTCTTATAAAAATATATATGCTTTGTTCATTATTATCAGCGTCAATCCATTGAAATCCTTCTTGATAATAATCTAGCTCCCAAAGCTCAGGAGTATTTTTATAAAAATGATTTATATCCTTAAAGAACTTTTGAGTTTTTCTGTGCATTTCAAAATCCTTCATTAACTTCCACTCAAGTTCCTCATACTCTCTCCATTCTATAAACTGCCCGAATTCACATCCCATAAACATAAGTTTCTTTCCTGGATGACCATACATATATCCCATATAAGCTCTTAGATTAGAAAATTTATTCCAGTAATCGCCATACATCTTATCCAAAAGAGATTTTTTGCCATGGACAACCTCATCATGAGATATAGGTAATATAAACTTTTCTGAATGATGGTACATCATAGGGAATGTTAATTTATTATGATGATATTTTCTATATATAGGATCTAGTTCATTATATTCTAAAGTATCATTCATCCAACCCATATTCCATTTAAAATCAAAACCTAATCCACCATATTCAACAGCATTAGTTACATTCGGCCAAGCTGTTGACTCTTCTGCAATTGTAAAAACACCCGTGTTATATAATTTTATTGCTTCATTGAATTCTTTTATAAATTGAATTGCCTCTAAATTTTCACTTCCTCCATATATATTTGGAATCCATTCTCCATGATTTCTTCCATAATTTAAATAAATCATATTAGAAACTGCATCAACTCTTAATCCATCAATATGAAATTCATTTATCCAATAAAAAGCATTAGAAATTAAGAAACTTTTTACCTCTGGTTTTCCTAAATCAAAGTTAAAAGTACCCCATCCCTTGTTATCTGCCTTCCAACCTTCTTCATATTCATAAGTAGGAGTACCATCAAACATATATAATCCTTGTTCATCTTTACAAAAATGTCCTGGTACCCAATCTAAAATAATTCCTATATCATCTTTATGAAGAGCATTTATTAACTTTTTTAATCCTTTTATATCTCCATATCTACTTGTTACTGAGTAATAACCTGTTGCTTGATATCCCCAAGAAGCATCTAATGGATGTTCGTTTAAAGGCATAAGCTCTACATGAGTATACCCCATATCCTTAACATACTTAGGCAAAATATTGACTAACTCTTCATAAGACATGAATTTATTATCTTCTTTTCTCTTCCATGAGCCAAGATGTAATTCATATATATTCATAGGCCTTTCAAAATAGTTAGTTTCTTTTCTTTTATTTAACCATTTTTTATCTGTCCACCTTATTTTAGTCTTTTCACATAAAACAGAAGCTGTATTGGGTCTAACCTCTGAATACACCCCGTAAGGATCTGATTTTAATACTATTTTTCCATCAGCTTGCTCAACATAATATTTATATTTAAGTCCCTCTTTTAATCTAGGAATAAATAAACTCCAAAGGCCTGTATCATTTATCTTCTCAAGCCTATTTTCTTCTTTAGCTTCCCAATTTGAAAAATCTCCAACTAAAAATATATTTTTAGCTCTTGGAGCCCATACGGTAAATCTTACCCCGCGTTTTCTATTTTCACTAATAAAATGAGCTCCCATAAACTTATATGCATTATAATTTTTTCCTTCATGAAATAAATATAAATCTTCTTCACTAAATATTTCATTTTTCATTGAAGATTTATTCTTTTCTTTATTCTTCAAATCAACAGATTTTATCTCTAATTTCTTATTTTCTACCTCTAATATAGTCATCACAAATCCCCTTCCCTTTTGTAATATATAAAACTAAAAAATAATTTTATTTATAAAACTTTGAAAGCAATTATTTAATTAAATTAATTCTAAAATACTTATTTTCGAAATTTAATCTATTAATATATTAAATGTATTTTTTTACCAAAACAATATTTAAAAAATTCGTAACATTAAAGTAATTTTTATAAAAAAAGCTACAAAAGAGATTTTACTCTTTTGTAGCTCCTAAATATTAATTATTTGATTTAATTCTCATAATTTCTTCTTCTAAATTCTTTATAAGATTATCAATATCTTCTGTATCTTTATTGGCTAAAATGAAATTTCTTTTTTTAAGCTTTAATTCAACTAATTTTTCTTCTAAAGATTCTAATTTTGCCATCTCAATACACTCCCCACTCAAATTTCTGCACCGTACATACTTAACCCCAATTTTAAAACTTATATTTATTATATAATAAATTAGTCAGTAGTACATAACAAAATTGTTAAATATAAAAATTCAATTTATCGGAAGTGTTTTTTTATGCTCATGTATCCGTAAACAGGAACTCCTAGAAGTATTAGAATAAATCCATACATTACAATCTCAGCTCCTGAAGCATATATCGCCCAAGTTGCAAAAGCAAAGCCTATTAAACATCTTATAATTAAACTTAAATGCTTTTTAAAAGTAGGTTTTTTATCTTCTTTAACCATTAATATTATTTCAGCAATAGTTGAAATAGCGTATATTGGTAGGTAACTTAAAGTGGCTAATACAACTATAAAGTTATATGCACCTGCTAATCCTTTAGTAAAGTTCATTAAGAATATAATATTAATAAATATACTTCCTATTATTAAAGCTAAATATGGAGTATCGTACTTAGGATGTAATTTAGCAAATGCGCTAGGGAAAATTCCATCTTCTCCAGCAGCATAAGCAACCCTAGCCGTTGATAATAGCCATCCCATACCAGTTCCTAAAATACTAATAGCTATAGCTACATTTAAAACATCTAAACTCTTTAAATTTAAAACTTTAACTATTATATCTGATATAGGTGCAGTACTTGTAGCTAATTCATTTTGACTCATGGCTCCCATGGCCACAATACTTATTAATATATACAACACTGTACTGATCAGCATTCCCATAATAGTGCTTCTTTTTACATTTTTTTCAGGATTTTTTATTTCACCACCTGCAACTGATGCAGTCTCTAATCCCATAAACGCCCATAAGGTTAAGGATGCTGCCATAGGAATAGTAGAAATACCTTTTCCTTCTGGGAACATTGGTGTTAAGTTCGCAGGATTAAAATACATTAATCCAACAACAATAAAAAATACAAATAATAAAACTTTAAAGACAGTTATTACAGAAGCAACTCTACCAGCTAATTTTGTTCCTCTTATGTTTATATAGGTAGAAATCCATAAAATTGCTGAACAGAATAAGAATCCTGCTACCGGTGAATTAGTTAAGGCAGTTACTACTTCTCCTAAATATGTTGCCACAACTATGAAAATAGTAGCATTTCCAATCCATGACCCATTCCAATAAAGCCATGCTGTCATAAACCCCATAAAGTTCCCATAAGCTAATCTAGAATACTCATATGTTCCTCCAGTCTTAGGAATTTTTGATCCTAAGTTAGCAAATGTTAAGGCTAATATTAAAGCTCCTAGTCCTGTTAATATCCATGCTATTATTGTAGCACCTGGACCAGAAACACCTGCTAAACTTGCTGGAAGCATAAATATTCCCGACCCCATCATATTTCCAACTACAAGTGCAGTAGCTGTAAATAATCCTATTTCCTTTTTTAGTTTAGGTTCTCCCATCTTTTAATCCTCCTAAAAGTGAATAAATCAAAAAGTATTGATTTTTAATTATATAAAAAGCTAGTTTATTTCTCCTTTGAATAATTCCATTTATAACTATAATTAAATTTCTACATTTTCTAATTTATTCTTTACAATATAAACTATAAATACAAATCTAATCACTTAAAGAAAATCATAAATTTTATAACTATATAACTTTAAATCATTAAAGTCAAAAAATTTTTATACACTTTATAAAAACATTGCAGATTTAAGCTATAAAATTTGTTCATTAAAATTAGGTTCTATTTTATCTTAAACTTAATTAGATCTTAGATTTTCTCAATATAAAACTTATAATAATAATTAAAATTTAACTATCATAAATAATTATAAATAAAAACATAAATATTTTCTATAAAATATAAATATTTATGTGTTAATTTTTGTAAAAATACTTTAAACGCAGTTAATATATGTTTTTATTTAGGAAATAACTAAAAATATAGTTCTTATTTTGCCTAATAAAAGTTAGAACCACCTTTATTTAAAAGGTGGTTCTAAAATCAATATACAACAGCACCTAATATTTTAATAAATAAACAATAAGAACTTTATGTTATACTATATCCTAAATATGAAAATGAGATTATCTTTTGTTACTATATTAAATAAATTATTAGACTGATTAAAGCTTATATTATTTTGCAAAATAAAAAAGCTATGAACTCTGTTCATAGCTTTAATGGTGGAGGTAAGGAGATTCGAACTCCTGACCCCCTGCGTGCAAGGCAGGTGCTCTCCCAACTGAGCTATACC
>WNVL01000033.1:0-17928 GCA_034421775.1 Clostridium perfringens
CATTTAACTAATTTTGGGATTTAATTTAACACTTTTTTATTACAAAATTAACCTTAAAAATTTTATAATATAAAGTATAATATTATCTCTAAATTACTTATTTTGAAATTTGCATTTTAAATTCTCATAAATTTCTTCCTCAGTACTCTTATTTACACTTATGCCGTTCCATATTTCTTCAGCCTTAACGCCTTGTCCAACTAACATAAACAAACCATCAACTGTTTTAAGTCCATGTTTTTTTGCAAGCTTTAAGAATTTAGTTTCTAAAGGATTATAGACTATATCTACAGCTACTTTAAAGTTTTTTATCACCTCTTCAGATACTGCTACTGAATCAACATTAGGATACATACCACAAGGAGTAGTATTGATTAAAGCAAATTCTCCTTTAACGTCTTCTAGTTCTTCATAGCTCATAACTTTAAGCTTAAATTCCTTAAATTTTTCAATAGCTTTATCTTTATCTCTAGAAAGTAAAACTATTTTACTTGCCTTGTTATCTTCTAAATATTTCAAGATACTTCTAGCAGCTCCACCTGCTCCAAGAACAAAAAAGCTATTTCCCTCAATATTAATTTCTGCTCTCTCTAGCATTTTTCCAAAGCCATAATAATCTGTATTATATCCATAGGACTTTCCTTCTTTTATTAATATTGTATTTACTGCTCCTATAGTCTCGGCTTCCTTTGAAATAAAATCTAATTGTTTCATTACAACTTCCTTATAAGGTATTGTAACATTACACCCATTTACCCCTAAAGTTTTTAAGCTTTCTACTATTTTATCTTTGTATTCCTGTTTTACAGAAAAAAGATTATATAGTCCATCTATATTATTATCTTTAAAAACTTTATTGTGTATATTTGGTGAAAGACTATGTTCTAATTTTTCACCTATTAATCCAAAGACTTTCAAAAAATCACCCCGCGCCATCTATATTAATAGATTATAAAATATACTCCTTGGTTATATAACTTAGTCAATGTCATAAAAATATAACTAAAAAATATTCTATCTCTTCATATTTTATCTTATTCATTACTACATAAAACTCCATAATTAATTCATAATTCTATGTTTAACTATAGCTGAAAAACTTACAAATTAATTAACGTTAATTGATCTTTTTACATCCCCTGTCAAAAGATTAATAATAATTTTAAGTTTTATTGTTTAAATATCCAAAACCAAATACACAAGTTCATGTGAGACACTTAGTTACCCTGCTAGGTGTCTTTTACATTTTACCAATTATTTTAGCGAAAGTACCTAGCTATGTAAATATAAAAATATGTACTAATTTTCCTTATCATACTTTATATACTTTTAACCTTATAAAACATAATAAAAAAAATAATTTCAATAACAAATAAAAATGCTTTTATTGCAAAATTACCAGTAATTAATATCAATATTAGAGTTATTAATATTAATACCTTTAAAAATCTAATCAAAGTTTTAATTTCCAAGTTTAAGACCTTCTTTATTCTTATAATAATTATTTAACAATAATTATTATTCTACTCTTTTCTAAACTTTATATATGGTATTTTAAAAAAAGTTTATCTTTTATTAAAACAAATGGATGTCATGTAAATTTGACACCCACTATTTACAATATCCTAAAACTCAGCTCTTTTATAACATCCTAAAATTCTGTAGTCACTTATAGAATCTCTTAAATAATTTAGAATATTTTTTATGGATTCATCGTTTATATTTCCGTCTATATCAATATAAAATAAATAGCTAAAAGTTCCGTCTCCTATAGGTCTAGACTCAATTTTTCTCATATTCACTTTATTTTCTGAGAATATCTTTAACTTATCATAAAGAGATCCAACTTTATTAAGAAGGGAAAAACTTATAGTCATTTTATCACACAGTTCATTACTTTCTAACTCTCTACCTACAATTATAAACCTTGTATAGTTTTCCTTAAGATTATTTATTCTCTCCTTTAAAACTTCAAGGTTGTATATATCTGCAGCTCTTTTACTTCCAATTGCACTTTTACTTTTATCTTCACATTCGCTTACATATTTTGCACTTATAGCAGTATTATAATAAGGTATCTTTTTACATTCCTTTAGACCTTTTAAGAATTCACTACTTTGCTCAAATCCTTGTAAATGAGAATATATCTCCTTAATATCCTTAAGCTGTGTTCCTTTAATTCCTATTAGATTATGCTCTATTTTTAAATTTTTTTCTCCAACAATATGAAAACCATATTTATTTAACAAATCATATATATCTGTTATAGAACCAGTTGATGAGTTCTCTATAGGTAGTACTCCGTAATCTATTCTTTTAAATTTTAAAGCTTCAAAAACATCTTCAAACTCTTCAAAACTAAGAGTTTCATTTTCTTCTCCAAAATACTGAATTAAAGCCTCTTCACTAAAAGAACCTTTTTCTCCTTGAAATCCTATTTTTATTTTATTTCCTTTACTAAGTGGAATTTCCCTCATTCCAATTTTATCTTGTTGGTACTCTTTGCTTATGTCCATTAAGGCATGAAGCATTTCTTCCGCATAAGGTAAAAGTTCTTTATTCTCTACTCTCTTTAGGTTTTTATCTATAACTTGATTTTCTCTATCTTTATGAAAAATAGCCATGTTATTTTCTTGTTTGTATTTCGCAACATCTAAAACAACATTCATTCGTTCTTCAAAAAGTTTCATAAGCTCTTTATCTATTGCATCAATTCTATCCCTACACTGAGCTAACTTATTACTCAAAAAATTCACCTCTTTTCTAAAAATCACCACAATATTACCAATAACTCTATTTAAAGTTAATTTTAATTTTTAGCTATAACTGTAACCCCATATTAATGAACAGTTAATATTTTATATCCTAATAAGTAAAATTTAATACCTTCTTAGAACTTAGTCTATTTGATTAATTCTAAAACTGAAAGGGCAGCAATAGCTTCAATAACAACTAAGGCTCTTTGAACTATACATGGGTCATGTCTTCCTGTTACGCTTAAAGTTTCATTCTCCATATTTTTAATATTTATTGTTCTTTGTTCCTTTGAAATTGAAGGAGTTGGTTTTATAACAACCTTAAATATAACTGGCATTCCATTAGAAATACCTCCAGTTATTCCACCATTATTATTTGAATATGTCTTAACTTTTCCATCTTCTATGAAGTATTCATCATTGGCTTCAGAGCCTTTCATATTGGCAAAATCAAATCCTGCTCCAAACTCAATTCCTTTTACAGCAGGAACTGAAAAAGCTAAATGAGCTATTGTACTCTCTAAGGAATCAAAAAATGGATTTCCTACTCCAGCATCTAATCCCACTATTCCACACTCAACAATCCCCCCAATAGAATCGCATTCCATTCTATATGAAGTAATTTCTTCTTTAATCTCTTCTATCTTATTGCTATCTATTACTGGAAGTTCTTTATTAAGTAAGGCTTCTAAATCTTCTTTGCTTAATCTTAATGAGTCAAAAGAAGAATCCTTTACCTTTCCAACTTGTTTAATATGAGAGCCAATAAATACTCCCTTTTCTTTAAGTATTTCTTTTGCTAAGGCTCCAGCAAAAACTAAAGGTGCAGTTATTCTTCCTGAGAAATGACCGCCTCCCCTATAGTCATTGAATCCTTTATATCTAACATACCCTGGAAAATCTGCATGTCCTGGTCTCATAACATCTTTTATTTTGGAATAATCTCTTGATCTCTTATCTGTATTTCTTATTATCATAGAAATAGGTGCTCCAGTAGTCATTCCATTAAATATTCCACTTAATATTTCAGGTTTATCTCCTTCTTTTCTTTGAGTTGATAAACTATTTCTTCCTGGTGCTCTTCTTTCCATGTCTTTTTCTATATTATCCATATTGATTTTAATCCCAGGCTCTATTCCATCTATAACTATTCCTATTCCTTCTCCATGAGATTCACCGAATATAGATAACTTTATCTTACTGCCCCAAACTCCGCTCATTGGTTTGCTATTAGAGTTCTATCCTCCCCCTAATAACTCCCTCCTTTCAATCTATGATATCTTATAATTATATTTCAAATTAAGAATGGATTTTTAATTTTTTATTTTAATCAATACTAATTGATATCTATATCAATCCTTATTATAGAAATCAATATAATATAACTAAGTTTAATTGCATATAAGTTCAAGATACTAAATTAAAAATTTGAATTTTCACTTAATATTCCACCTAACATCTTAAAATCTTCCCAAAATCCTGGATAAGATTTTTTAACACAATCAGGCTCTTCTATAATAACTTCATCATTGCATCTTGTTGAAGCAATAGCTAAACTCATGGCTATTCTATGGTCCTTATGACTATAAACCACTCCACCACTTAACTCTTTAACTCCATTTATTATAAGGCCATTCTCTAACTCTATTATATTTGCTCCCAGCTTATTAAGCTCTGTACAAATTGCATTTAATCTATCACATTCCTTAATTCTAAGCCTTTCTCCATTTATAACTCTAGTTTCTCCCTCACTTAAAGCTGCAACCACAGTTAAAACTGGAATTATATCTGGACATTGAGAAGCATCTATAACTGTTCCTTTTAAATCTCCTCCAACTATCTTCAATGCTAATTCTTCTAAGTATTCATCATTAGCTTCTTTAGGATTATTATTTATAAACTTTTCTTCTAAACTATATTGCTTCTTATGTTTTCTTTCTATAAAATTCTCTTTTAATAAATTACATCCCATTCTCTCTAGAATTTCAATACACTCTTTATCTCCTTGATAAGAATTTAGATCTAAATCAAGACATTCAACATTGTTTCCTAAAGCTCCTGCTGAAAAATAGAAAGCAGCCTGAGAATAATCTCCTTCAACTTTATAATCCATAGGTCTGTAATTTTGATTTCCTTTTATTAAAAACTCTTTATAATCCCTATTTTCTATTATTACACCGAACTTCTCTATCATATCTAAAGTTAGATCTATGTACCCTTTAGATTCAAGTTCTGTAGTTATTATTATCTTTGAATCCTCTTTTAATAAAGGAAGGGTAAATAATAAACCACTTATAAATTGAGAACTTATATTTCCTTTAACCTTAAATTCTCCTCCTTTTAAAGCTCCATCTATCTTTAAATCGAGTTCTCCTTCTTTATAAGAATATTGAACTCCTTGCTCATCAAATATTTCATAATAAGTCTTTAATGGTCTTTTTCCTAGATTTCCTCTTCCAATAAAATTAACCTTATTATCTTTAATTAAAGATATTGGAACCAAAAATCTTAAAGTTGAACCTGATTCATTACAATCAATAATTTTTTCCTTAGAAGATTTAAAAATATTTTCTCCATTTATAATTAGTTTATCTTTTTTTACTTGAATATCTGCTCCTAAGGCTTTCATCCCTTCCATAGTAGCAATAATATCCTCTGAAAAATCTATATTATTAATAATACTTTCTCCTTTACTTAAAGAGGCACAAATAATAGCTCTATGAGCCATACTCTTTGAAGGAGGTATTTTAACATTCCCATTTAGTTTACTAGGAGTTATAATCATCCTTTTCACCTTTACCCACTCCCTACATTTAATTTTAAGTTACATTGTAACCTAGTATTGATTTTAGCCTATGTTTTAAACGAATATTAATTTTTAGATAGAACTGTAAGACCTATTGTGTACTAGATAATAGAAACTCTTTACAAAATTAAACTAGTTCTGAAGAGCTAACTAAAAATTAATATTCACCTAAAACATAGATTTTTATTCAAAAAATTCTACTGTTGTGTTATATATATAACTTTCTCCAATATCTTTTAAAAGAATAACATTCAGGCTTCCATTTAAGTTCTTCTTATCTAACTTAATAGCCTCTCTTGCTAATCCATTATCTTCAATATTTACATCAGTTCCTAAACCATATTTTTTTAGTAACTTTTCAATTCTTTCAGCTGTACCTTTTTTAGTAAGTTCCTTTTCTTCTGCAATCTTACTTATCATGTTCATTCCTATGGCAACAGCTTCCCCATGAGAATAAGTTTCATAGTTATAAATTTGCTCTATAGCATGCCCTAAAGTATGACCAAAATTTAAAACCATTCTTTCTCCTAAATCCTTCTCATCATTTTCAACAACTTCTCTTTTTATATTGCAACATTCATAAATAATATCGCCTATATTTTCTTTTAATTCCTCTTTATTCTCAAAACTTTCTAACTTTTCAAATAGCTCTTTACTTTTTATACATCCATACTTTATTACTTCTCCAAGGCCATCATTAAAATATTTTTCTGGAAGTGTTCCAAGCATATTAGGATCTATTAATACTAGCTTAGGATGATAGAAGCTTCCTACTAAATTTTTTCCTCTTTCTAAGTCAACAGCAACCTTTCCTCCAACACTAGAGTCAACCTGAGCTAATAATGATGTAGGTATTTGTATAAAATCAATTCCTCTTAAGAAAGTTGATGCCACAAATCCAGCTAAATCTCCAACAACACCGCCACCTAAGGCTATAATTAAATCACTTCTTGTTAGCTTAAAATCTAAAAGTTCATTATATATACCTGGTAATATATCAAAAGACTTACTCTTTTCTCCTGGTTTAACAGAAATAATTTTAACTTCTAATCCTTCATTTTCTATATTAGATTTTATATTTTCACCATATATATCATTTAAATTATCATCTGTTATAATTGCTACTTTACTTCCATCAAATACAGTTTTTATGTATTCTCCAAAATAATCTTTTAAATCCTTCTGAATAACTATATCGTAACTTTTTTCATCTAAATTAACTCTTAAAACTTTCATTCTTCTCACTCCAAACACTTTAATTTTAAAAGCCAAAGCATTTTTAAATTTTACCCATTAAATATTAAAATCCTAATACTTTAAAATTCTCAAGCCCTACTAATTATTTATTAACCCTAAATTTAATGGGAGTAAAAACTCCCACTAAATTTAACACTATTTTATAATTCTCTACCAACAGCATTGGCTATAGCTCTTAAATCCTCTAAAAGCTTACCGTATTCTTCTGGTTTAACTGATTGCTGTCCATCACATAATGCATTAGCTGGATCATTGTGGACTTCTATTATTAATCCATCAGCACCAACAGCTATTGCAGCTTTTGATAGTGGTTCAACCATCCACGCTTTTCCTGTAGCATGGCTTGGGTCAACAATTACTGGTAGATGACTTAATTTCTTAATAGCAGGTATAGCACTTAAGTCTAAAGTATTTCTTGTGTAAGTCTCAAAGGTTCTAATTCCTCTTTCACAAAGAATTACATTTTCATTTCCTCCAGCCATAATATATTCTGCTGACATTATTAACTCTTCTATTGTTGCCGATAATCCTCTTTTTAAAAGAATAGGCTTATTTGTCTTTCCAAGCTCCTTTAAAAGATCAAAGTTTTGCATATTTCTTGCTCCAACTTGAATAACATCAACATCCTGAACAAACTTTTCTATCATATTAGTTGACATTATCTCTGTAACTATTGGAAGTCCTGTTTTTTCCTTAGCCTTTTTAAGAAGCTCTAATCCTTCAAGTTCTAGTCCTTGGAAACTATATGGTGAAGTTCTTGGTTTAAATGCGCCACCTCTTAAGAAACTTGCCCCCAATTCCTTAACTTCCTTGGCTATCTCTGTAATTTGTTCTTCACTTTCAACAGAACAAGGACCAGCTATTAACGCTATTTTCTTTCCACCAATTTTATTTCCTAAAACATCAATTATTGTGTTATCTGGATGGAATAATCTATTTGCCTTTTTGAAAGGCTCTTGAACATGCATTATTCTTTCTACATTTTTGTTAGCTTCTAATTTAGATGGATCAATTTTACTTGTATCTCCAACTAAACCAACTACACACATTTCTTTTCCAGAAATCCTTTGAGCCTCAACTCCAAGTGATTCAATCTTGTTTATCAATTTTAAAATCTCCTCTTCCTTTGTTCTTGGTTTTAATATAACTATCATAATTCGCCCTCCTTTTTATTTTAACCTTTTTATTTAAAATAGTCTAAATCTAAAAAAAACAACTATTTAATAATCTTTTATTATTGAAATTTTGTTATAAAAAAATAGAACCCATTTTTAATGAGTTCTATCCAATAAATTATAATACGATATTCCTATAATATTACTATCTATTAAATTAATTATACAAACTCATTAGTCAAAAGATTATAGTTTTTTTTGCACATAAAATATCCAGCACTAAAACAAAAGCCCCAGCTAGAGTAAAAGCTATAAAATTGTGCTACTAATCCTCTTACTAATAAATTTAGCATAACATCCTCCTAAATATTTTTTAAACAGTTGTTTCCAAACTTTTTTTAAATTTATTATACACTTTGTAATTTCAAAGTCAATAATATAAAACTTTTTTAAGTTTTAATTTTATGATATGTTGATATTAAAAATATAGTTCTATATTTTTAATCAGTAAAGAAAATACTTTCATGTAATCAAATACATAATTCTAAAAAATATTCTTTTAAAAATATATTACTCAACTCTAATTAAATTATTCATTTTTTAAATTTATTATATCATCTTAACAAAATATCGAAACCATTTCTTATAACTAAATATTAAAGTGTTTATTATTAATTTCTATATATTTTTAAATTCATATAATAATAAAAGATAGTATGAGATTTTTATAAAAAAACTATCTCATACTATCTCTAAAATTTACTTCAATCTAAAATATTAATTTTTTTAATTATCTTTCAGTTCTAATAGTTAGTGATTCTTTAGATGAAATCTCTCCATTAGAATACTTAGCAGCAATCTTAAAGTTGTAAATAGTATGTCTGTTTAATTTTTTGAAAGTATATTCAACTTCATCAGCACCTATTTCTGCAACTTTTTTGCCATCTTGATAAAGAATATATCCTTCTAATCCATAAGTTGTTTCTGGAGCTTCCCAAGCCACAGATACAGTCTTTTTATCTTTGTTAGTAATCTCAAAGTTTCTTACAGGATTAACAACAACCTCTTCTTCAACTTGAGGATTTCCCACCTTAACTTTTACTGAATTTGAAGAAACATTCTTTCCATCAACAGTAACATTAACTTGAACATCAACGAATCCTTCAGCAACTCCGGTCATCACTCCATTTTCAATAGTTAAAGCTTCTGGATTTGAAATCTTGTATTCAACCTCAGCCTCTTCTAAGTTAACAGTTGCACCATTATTCATTAATGCATTTATAGCAAATGGTACACTTTGGCCAACTTCTAAATCATGCTCTACTGTATTTAAGTTTACATTAGCTAATTGAGGATTTTCTATTGAATCATCTATTTCTTTAACATAAATGTTATCTAAGATTACTTCTTTAAATCCTTCTCCTTTTTCTAATGTGATGTAGTAATCTCCATCAAAATCACCAGTTGTAAATTCATGAGTTACAGACTTAGTCTTAGTATAAACATCTTGTGCGTAGCTTGCACCAGTAGCTTCTAAAGGAATACTTACAACTTTTTCACCATCTCTATTCTTAATGTTCACAGTATATCCTGGAGCAGCATTTTCTAATGAATATAAGAATCCAAGTTCATAAGTCTTATTTGCCTCTAATTGGAATGATGAAACGTCTGTAGTTAACATCTCTCCTGTTTCACCTGGTTGTTGATTAGATTTTAATGAGAATCTTCCATCAAGAACCCAATTCATTCTTTGATTAGCATCTATAGATATATCTTTTTCTGCTAAGTGAGATCTATTTGAATGACCTCTTCCTGGAGCTAGGTAGAATGGTGATATCCCTTCATCTACGTTTTCGAAATCTTCATAGAATACATATCCATCTCTATTAGTATGTCCTGGATGATCCCAAATTCTGAAGTCATCAACTATTACAACAGAGTCAGCAGCACCTTCTGAAGCCTTTAAGTAAACTTCAGCTGAATCAACGCCCTTAGGAACAGTAAACTCTACTTCCATTCTAACGAAAGTATCATCGATATACTTAACACCTTCTCCTTGTCTTGTCTTACCACCACTTGTTATTATATTAGTAACTTCTTCTCCACCAACATTAACACCTAGTGTAACTTCTCTATTATTATCATTCTTAACCCAAGCAGATACTGAGTAAGTTGTACCTTCTTCTAATCCACTTATATTTTGTGAAATCTTAGCATCAGCACCTTCATTTCCACTTATTTTAAGAACATCATTACCTAATCTCTTTTGAACATTTTCATTTTCGATAGTAATGTGGTCTGTATTTTCAGCGGTAGATTCCTTATTCCACTTGTCAAAAGTTTGTGAGTCAAATCCTGGATCAGCTATTTCAGAACCATATCCCCAATCATCTATTCTAACTTCTTCAACCATTTCTTTAGTTACTATATAAGGAGTGTCTTGTTTTACTTCTAAAGTAACCTTTCCATCTACAACTGGTACTTCCTTAACTAAAGTTCTTCCTAAATCTGATAACTCATATAAATAAACTTTATCATCTGAAGTCCATCCTTCTGGTAAAGTCCACTCTGAAGTTGTTCCTAATGGATTCCAGTGATAAATCTTTTCACTATTTGCTTCATCAACTGGATTCCATGGTAAGAATAATTGAGTATCCCCTATTCCTGTACTTCCAATTGAACTTTCTGGAGTAGTTGCTACTAATCTATCATTTCTATAGTAATTTATATTAGAACCTTCTCTAATAGATTTCACTCCATTTTCAAATAATACTTCATCATCACTCATCTTAACTATTGGGAAGTGTTGTAAATACTTAGTAGGTAATACTTGGTTGTAGAATACCTCTGTACCATAAGCTCCTTCTATATCATGTCTAGTTCCCCATCCACCTGATAATAAGTGTTTGTTACCTTTTACTAGTGGATCTGCTAAGAATGAGTCTTGAGTATCATTTTTCATGAATCTCATTATTTTACTTGCATTACCCTTGTTTGGATATGCAGGATCTCCACCCCAGTGAGTCCATGGAACATGTTGCTCTAATGGACCATTCATTTCAGTAGCAATCATAATTCCATATTCATTTACCTTTTCTCCTAATTGATGAGCATTCCATCCATTACCTGTATAAACGTCAACATAAATCCAACCTAGGTTTGGTGCATCTTCCATTAACATATCTAATCTTCTGAATAATTCACCACTCATTATATCTTCTCTTTGATTAACATAATAAGCTTGGTCTAACCAACCCCATCCAGCAGCATTTTCATTAACTATTTCAGCTGGATATTCAAAAGCATCCATCATATACTCAGTTGCATTTATATGAACACCTATTTTAGTATTGTATTTTTCGCCTTCATTTATTAAAGTGTTAAAGTCTTCTTTACCACCTTGTCTCATACCTATATGTCCGCCGTAGTCTGGATGAGAGTCATCATGACCTTCAGCTTGGTATCCTTTATGAAGAACTAACTGACCAAAGTTATCAGTATAGTTAGAAAGCTTTTTAACTGTATCTAATGATCTTAAGAATGGATTTTGAGTATATCCAATATTAAAATCAATTCTTGATAATTGATTCTTAATATCTTCTCCTCCAACTGGGATTTTCATATTCTTTCTATATTGAATAGCACCATCTTGCCAATCTACTTGTCCATCTTCATTCTCATCTCTAGCAATGATTACTTCAGACCATGGCATTTCACCTTGATATAACTTACTTCCTTGCTCTGTTTCATCTTGAAGAACTTCTTTATAAGTCCAAGTACCATTTGATATTCCGACTTTTTTATAGTTTGTATTATCTGGTAAAACATCATTTTCAGTTGTTAAAACAACTCTGTTTCCACCTTCAATAGTATTATTATTTACAGTAACAGCAAACTTATCATCATTTATAAATGCATAAGTTTTGCCCTTAGCTCCTGGTTTTGCTTTAGCAACATCTGTAAATTCCTCATTAATGTTATTCCAATCTCCTGTAGTTAATACAGATGCAGTTTTACCATTATTTAAACTACTTACAGAAGCTAAACTATGATTTGGGAAGTTTAAAGTTTGAAGTTTAACTTCTCCCTCTTGAATATCTGTAACTTCCATTCTTAATTTATTTCCATCAACAGTCATCTTTAAAGTTATAGTCATTCCTATATCTTCAAAGTTTAATGTGTAAATACCCTCATTATTTACAAACTCACTAGTTACCTTTGGAATACGTTTTTCACCGTTGACTTCAACTAAGTATTGAGCCTCTAAATCATCTACAGCTGCTCCTGCTAGAACATCCTCTGTTCCCTTCCATTCATATCTAACAACAGTTGGGAATCTATTATCTAGAACAACCTTCATGTCATCTGACTCTATTACTTGCTCTTCTAATGGTCCTACTTCTGGAGCCATTATTCCACCTAATTCTTCAACAACAAGATTATCTAAAGTAACATTTTTATTTCCATACCATCCAGTTAAACCTATTTTTCCTTTAACATCGGGTAAATTAGATACTGCAACTTGTCCTATTTTTTCTCCATCAACCCACATAGTAATATTTGTATCTTCTACTTTAAGCTTGATTCTATAAGTTTTACCTGGTTCTGGTGTAAATGAACCTGGGAATGCACCATATTTGCCATCTCCAGTTTTCCATACCCAAGAACCTGCATCATAACAAACAGCACCCCATTCAGTATCTGATACATATCTGAATAATAATCCTATTCTTCCACCATTATTATTAACAGTAAAGTCAGTCTCATAAGTAAAGTTTTTAACATCTGGTGAATTCATGTCAACAGCTGTAGCTACTCCATTCATAGGAATTTGAACTACACCATTTTCGTATGTTGGTGCTCCACTACCTTTTACTAATTGCCAATATCCTCTTGTTTCCTCTGTTTCAAAATCAGTTTCATAGTATGCTAAATCTGAACTTACAGTTACATTAGCTATTGCTTTTATATCTGTATCAGCTACTGTTCCTTCAACTTGGAATGTTCCTGGCTTTGAATAGCTTTCTTTAGGGATATAGTTCCAAGCAACTTCCTTAATACTAGACATTCCATTTTCATGGTTAACTGTAACACTTGATGGTAAATTAGGTTTAACTCTTGGATAAGTTTCTACACTTATTTCATTTATTGATACTATAGGTCCCTTATCTACTGTCATAGGAGCGTATTTCATGTAGTCATACTTAGTAGTCTTAGAACCACCCCAACCTCTATATCCAACTTTACCAGCTTGAACTGGTACTATATCTGTTTCTTCATCAAATATTTTTTCAAATTCTCCACCATTAACTGAAACATTAACAGTTATATGTTTTTCAACAAAGCTAGCTTTAACTACTACTTCATCTCCAACTTCTAGCTTAGGTCCTGAAATATCTTTCCATTTAGATGCATTTTCTATAACCCAGCCAGTACCTGAATTATAGTTAATCATTCCATAATTTTGTTCTGTAGCTCTGAAAATTATTCCAGTTTGAGATCCTCCAACTATAAATTTTGTTTCTAATTCACCATTCTTTATATTAGGTGATTGATCCTCAATTATTCTAGTTTCGCCACTATTAGTGAATGATAAAAATCCATCAGCTACACTTGTAGTTGCTGTTCCTTTTAAAGTTGTCCAAGTAATTCCCTCTGGTCTATCATAGTTTTGAATATATGGTTCTACATCCTCATCACTATGAGTTAAAGTTTCAGCTACTTCATTTTTAACCTCACTTCCCGCTTCATTAGTAGGTGTAGCTAAAGCAGATATTGGTAACTGTCCAATAATAACTGCCGCAGCAATTATTGCAGCAATTTTCTTATTCATGCATCTTCTACCCATATTCTTCTCCCCCTTATTTTATTTAAATGTTTACATCGATAATTTTACCCTTTAATTGTAATTATTTACATGTATATTTTCTACTTTATTATGTAATTTATTTACAAAAATTTTATTTATCATTAAATTCTTTATAAACGTAAAAAAGCTGTCTATTCTTTAGACAACTCTTCTTTATATGATAATATACTACTTAAAAATACGCTTATACAAACTACACTTGTTACTGAAATTAATATAGAAATTATTTTAGCTAAAAATGTATTTGGAACTATATCTCCATATCCAATAGTAGCAAATGTTATTATTGTATAATAAAATAAATCAAATTTTCCTTGAGCATTTGTAAATGCATCTGGATTTGCACTACCTACTAAACATACCATAAGATATAGATTTAATATTACCATAAATAATATTAATATTGCTGCAACTATTATCCTTCTAAATAAACTTTCTTCTTTTGCGCCTTTTACATTAACAGGATTAATCATTAATGTTATTAATGTTTTCATGTTTAAATAATAACATATCCCCATTCCAATTAGTCCTAAGGCTAAATTCTCTGTAAAAGCCTTAGAAAATACGATTGAAACTGCCAGATAAGTACTGATTAAAAAATAACTTATTAAAAAATCAATTTTTAAATTTTTATTTTCAACCTTGATTATAAAACTTTGAATCTTCAAACTTATATATAATATGTATCCAATAGCATAGTGAACAATTGCTAATGCTATTAAAACTAATATGACTTTTAATCCCCCTTCAAAAATTTTATTTTCAAACTTAACATTTCTTGCTATACCCGTATATATACTTACAAAAGATGTTATCCCTCCAAAAACTATTAATGTAAGCTGTATAATTTTAGAAAAGAAAGATTTTTCCTTAAGAACACCTATATAACTATTATTTATTCCTTTAAAAAGTTCTACAATTGACTTTTTAGTATCTTTTTTCATTCTTCTATTTCTAACAGTAAGTATTATTATACTAATCATAGTAACAAAAACTATTATTACTTCCCCCATTAACGACCTCCTATATTATAAAATTTTAATAAACCTTTAACTATCACTTATAATTATATATTTACCTTAATCAATATACCAAATATAAATTAATAAATAAAAAAGAACTATCTAAAAAAGATAGTTCCTTGTAAAGGGTTAATTATTAACTATACGTAAAATATAGTTTTATAAATTATTTATGCGTATTAATTATATTGTATATTCAGAAATTATTTTATATTATTTATTGAAAGCTTTGTTATAATCTTCAATGAATTTCTTCATTCCAGCATCAGTTAAAGGATGTTTTATCATTTGAACTATAACGTTATATGGTATTGTTGCAATATGTGATCCTGCCATAGCTGAGTCTAGAACATGCATTGGATTTCTAACACTTGCAGATATTATTTCAGTATCTATACCATGTAAGCTAAACATTTCAGCTATTTGGCTTACAATTTCTATACCTGGATTTCCTATATCATCAAGTCTTCCTAAGAATGGACTTACAAATGATGCTCCTGCTCTAGCTGCTAATAAAGCTTGTAGTGGTGAGAATATTAAAGTAACATTTGTTCTTATTCCTTCATTAGCTAATACTCTTACAGCTTTTAAACCTTCTTCACACATTGGTATTTTTATGACTATGTTTTTATGTAATTTAGCTAATTCTCTTCCTTCCTTAACCATTTCATCACATTCTAAAGCCATAACTTCAGCACTTATTGGTCCATCAACTATACTACATATTTCTTCAATTACTTCTTTTATGTCTCTGCCTTCTTTAGCTATTAATGAAGGATTAGTTGTTACTCCAGCTAAAACTCCTAATTTACTAGCTTTTCTTATTTCCTCTACATTAGCAGTGTCAATAAATATTTTCATTTCATATCTCCTTTTCATTACTTTAAAAATATTAATTTAAATTCCATACTTTTATTTAATCGTTTCCACAGATAGATATTAACATCACAAATAAAAATATTCAATATATTTATTTAAAATTTACATTTTATTAATTTATTTTTCCTAAACATTATGCTATAATATAATATTTTACTAAATTAATATATTCTATTACATAATTAGAGTATCCCCTATGTAATCTTTATCATGTAAAGTATATACAAATAATATAATTAATTTTATAATTTTATTTTGTATTTTTAATAAACTTTTTTAATATATTTTTGTCATAATAATTAAAAATATTCTTTATAAATAATAATGAAAATTTTATTATGGAACAAAAATTGATTATATGTTATTTTATATTTTATTTAATAAACAAAATAAAAAAACTACTTAAGATTATATCTTAAGTAGTTTTCTATTAATATTATTCAAAATATCTTTTTAATAATCCTTCGAAAGCTCTTCCATGTCTAGCTTCATCTTTACACATTTCATGAACTGTGTCATGGATTGCATCTAAGTTTAATGCTTTAGCTAAAGTAGCTAAATCTTTTTTACCTTGGCAAGCACCTTGCTCTGCATTTACTCTTGCCATTAAGTTAGCTTTAGTATCAGCTTCTACAACTTCGCCTAACATTTCTGCGAATTTAGCAGCATGTTCAGCTTCTTCGAAAGCTATTCTTTTATATGCTTCAGCAACTTCTGGGAATCCCTCTCTATCAGCTTGTCTTGACATAGCTAAGTACATTCCTACTTCTGTACATTCTCCAGTGAAGTTAGCTTGTAATCCTTCGATTACTCTTTCATCTACACCTTTAGCAACTCCGATTCTGTGTTCATCAGCAAAAGATAAATCTCCGCTTTGTTCTACAAACTTGTCAGCTCCTACTCCACATACTGGGCATTTTTCTGGAGCTTTTTCTCCTTCATAAACATATCCACATACTGTACAAACAAATTTTTTCATAATATTATTCCTCCTAAATATGTATCCATATAATTTTGTTCCTAGATCATTAAGAAAATTATCTATTTAAATATATTCATAAAGAAAACTATCTATTTAAATATCTTTCTTTATAATCTACGAAATATATTTGTTAATTTTTTCTTAACCTTGTTATTATTATATGATAATTACTTTCCGTTATCAATGTTTTTTAAATAATTTACGCTTTTAATAAGAAATAATATTTAATTGTTTTCTTTATATTGTAAATAATAGTTATAATTATTATTTATATTATAAAACCATTTATATTTTATCATTTTGATTTTCTAATTAATAACTCTAGTTATTTATAGCTTATATTTACATAAAGTAAAAAGAGAGCTATTTCAAAATAACTCTCTTTATTCCTTAATAAATTGCATATTTTTAATTTAATACTATATATAATTCAATTCTAATTTGCATAACTAAAAAAATTCTTTACTACCTTACTGCTTTTCCGAAAGGCATAAGTGATAGTTTAGCTAATTTTAGTGATTGTATGGCAAATGGAATTCCAACTATTGTAATTGCAAATAGTGCCGCACTTATTAAATTACCAATTGCTAGAGTAAACCCTCCAAAAATCAACCATAATATATTTAATAATAAATTACCCGCACCATCATCTACTGTTACGACTTCTTTTCCAAATGGAGCAAATTGTAATCCTGCTAATTTAAAACATTGTAGTCCTACCGGTATTCCTATTATAGTTATGCACCACACACATCCCCAGAATAACCATCCTATAGCATTAATCAGACCACCAAATATCATCCAAAGTATATTCCCTAAACAGCTCAATATATATTCTCCTTTCTAAATTTATTTACTCTATTATATAAAAAATTCTTCTTTTCGCTAATATTTTTATTTAATAAGTATTTTAAATAAAATACCATCTTTTTTAGATTACTTCAACTATTTAAAGCGATAATCTCGATAATTCAAGAAATACTTACTTAAAAATTTCTTAAATTATATCCTATACTAACTATGTATAAATAATATGATTATAAATTTAATATTATCCAATTTTATTTTATTAAGCTATTTATTTTAATTTAAGTAATTTTTCTTAGAAAAATTTTTATTTTTTTGTTGACATTTATCTTTTATGTGTATATAATAAATATTGTCAACAGGACATGCCGAAGTGGCGGAACTGGCAGACGCACAGGACTTAAAATCCTGCGGTGCTAACACACCGTACCGGTT
>WNVL01000034.1:0-16599 GCA_034421775.1 Clostridium perfringens
GATGTTCTTGATATAGAAACAATAGCTCAAAAGACAGGATTAACAGAAGAAGAAATTAGAAAGTTGTGATATTCATGAGATTTAATAGTTATCGTGAACTATTAGAATACTTAAGCAAAGAAAATTATTATTAGGATTTTATAATTAAAGAAATAGAGAACTTTATTTATCTTAATAAAGATACGTTTGTAGATGATGAAAATACAGAGCCTACTAATTTATTTGATTTAAAACTTAAAGGAAAAATTTTTTCTTTTGGAGTAACTTCAGTGAATATAAGAAAAGGTGAAATTAAATATTATTATTGGTTATATGAAAATAAATAAATTTCAATAAAAACAAGGTGGTATACCACCTTATTTTTTTCTTTTCAAATCTATTACCTGTATTTGCATATATTATTATAAATATTATTGAACTAATAAATAAAGCAAATCTAATATTAAATAATATTTTCATCATTAAAATTTCACTTAACACAAATAATGATATACAGAAAGCAATCACAAACATAAATTTACCCATGAATTTACATAAGGATAATACATCATAGTTTTCTTTTCTTCTTTACTCATTGTATTAAATCCAGCTATCAAAAACGACCATTTACCCAATGATAACATTATCCCAAGAAGTATAAATAGGGAAATTATTAATATTTTCCCAAGCATGAACCCACCTCACAATAAGTTATATTTCAATATATAGAGCCTTTTATAAAAAAAGTTATTTATATTACTAAATAGCTCTCTTTTTCTAAATTTATTTATAATAGTAATTATTTATTTTTTTCTTGATTTTGAACAACATCTATTTATACTTAAAATATTATTTTCTTGTAATATACCTAAAAGCATAAATCCTAAACTAATTCCTAGCCAAATTCCACCTAGAATATCATATATATGTATAATAGAAGTTTTTGTTAAACAATAATATACAAGTAATCCTAAGCCTATTCTAAAAAATTTATTTTTGTAACATTTTCTAAATTTCATATAAATGCCTCCTTAAAAATTCTCTTTAATATATTATATAGCAATATTATACTTAAAGTATAATGTAACAGTTAGGAGGATTAATATGAATAATAAAAATATATTTTTTACTACTATAGTTTTTATTCTTAATTCTTTATGGTTGTATAAGCTATTAAAAAATAGAAAAAAACTAGCTATCAGTTCATTTGATGTAATAAATTTAAATAATATCAATGATAAAATCACAAATAAATTAATAATTCCAATTTTATTTTTAAACTTAATTTTAATCCTATTAAATCTTGTCATTGAAGAATTTCTGTATTTATGGTTTATATTATACTTTCCTTTTATACTTACTTTAACGCCTATTATATATATAAGTAAAACTAATATAGGAACAATTTTAAAATGTATAAATACAGGAAATATAAATTTTATTGAAATAACTAACTTTGAAAATAACGTAAAAGTCATATGTAATTTTAATGATAATACGTCCCAAGAAATTAAATTTAGATTATCAATATTTAAGAATAATATAATTGCAATTGAAAAGCTTACAAGTATCTTAAAAATGTATGGATATAAAGTTTATATCAATTTATACTAATCATCAATTCCAATAACCCCCTTTTATCAATTAATAATTTATTATTTATGTTTGTAAAACTCTACTTTTACGGAAAGTGATAAAAATATCGAAAATCAGTTCTAAAAACACAACAAATTTAAACGAACATCTCCGCAAATATGATATAATATTTACGGAGATTTTTTGTTATAAATTAGGAGGAATGTATGAATAGATGGTTTTATTATGTAAGAGTTTCAAGTAAAAGTCAGAAATTGGATAGACAAGAAGAAAATCCCGAATTGGATTCTTTTTGTAAGAGAATGGGGATAGGCGAAAAAGAAGTTATAATACTTGCAGATCAGATTAGTGGAAAAACTTTTGAAAGACCAAACTATCAATTGTTAAAAAAGATAGTTACTGAAGGTGACAATATTATAGTTTCATCTTTAGATAGATTTGGAAGAAATTATTTAGAAGGAAGAAAAGAGTTTACAGAGTTAATTGCTAAAGGGGTAAAGGTTTATGTTTTAAATAGACCTATGCTAGAAGATTTATATAAGTTAAATGATACAATGAGCAAATTCATGATTAATTTTTTAGTTGATTGGGAGTTAATTAGTGCAGAAGAAGAATTAAAAAGAATAAAAGAACGTCAAAGGGAAGGCTTAGAACTTGCAAAAAAGAAAGGTAAAAAATTAGGTAGACCTAGAATTGAAATACCATCAAACTTTGAAGAAGTATATACTAGATGGAAAAAAGGAGAGTTAACTGCAAAAAGAAGTATGGAGATTTTAGGATTAAAGAAAACTGTTTTCTATGAGATGGTTAAATCTTATGAAAAAAATAAATCACAATGAAAAGTTTTCAATTAGTGCAGTTCTTGCACATATAAGAAATACTGAGGTGGAAAGTTTTTATGGATACAAATTTAAAGGATACAATAATTAAATTAATTAAAAGTAATAAAGAAGGTGATTATTGGGATTTTAAACAAAAATGGTATAAGGATGTAGAAATTTTAATTTATGACATATTATGTTTCACTAATACTTTACATAATGAAAATTCATTTTTAATATTTGGAGTTTCTGATAATTTTGAGGTTCTAGGTATTGAAAGTGATGAAAATAGAAAAACTCAAGCTATTGTATTAGATACTTTAGATAATTGTGATTTTGCTGGTGGAAATAAACCAAAAGTTTCAGTAGAAACAATTGTTATTTATGGAAAGGAAACTGATATTTTAACAATATATAATACTAGAAATACTCCTGTTTATTTAGAAAAAACTAATAAGAAACATAATAAATTAACTGCTAGATTTATTTATTCTAGGTTTTGGGATAAAAATTCATCTATAAATAAAAATTCTAATTATAATTTTATAGAAAGTTTATGGAAAAAAAGATTTGGATTATTACAACCACCTATTGAGGAATTTAAAGAATTATTGCTTGATAAAAAAATTGGGAGTATGTAGAGATAGAGGATGAAGAATATTCTTACTATTATTATCATAAATACAAGACTGAGTTTTTGATAAAATTTAATCATTATAATACATCAGATAAAAAAGAAGCCTATTCGTATCTAATGTATAATACTAGTACACATTACAGAAGGATAGACTTAGTTTATAATCAAGTAGTTTTATTACAAATTTCTTGTGTTATATTAGATTCAGGAAGATATAAAACATCAGTTGCTGAAAAGAAATTTTTCTTTAGATATATGAATTCCAATCCTTTATTCTATAGGTATTATATAAAAGATACTTTAAATTATAATTTACATGAATTTTTAGTAGGAGAAGATAGTTATGAAAATTTAATATTAAAAAAGGAGTTTTGTTCAATCATTTCTATTTTTAATTCTGAATTAGAAAAAGAAATATTTGAATAGAAATAAAGAAAGTTTTTATAAAGTATTAAATGATCTTTTAGCAGAAGACATTCATATAGAAGAATACAATAAAAAGATAGCTAATATTATGAAAAAAGAAATAGCAGTTTCAAAGGCAGTAAAACAAATGTTAAATGAATTTCGAAATAATTAGATTATGTCATTAAAAAATAGATGTTAAATCCAACAAAAAAATTAGAGTGGGGTGAAGTATGTCCAAAGTAAATTTTAAAAGAGCATTGAGTAGCTATATCAATGCTTTAGATGGTGGCTGTAACACCGAAATAGAAAAAGAGAAATACAATCTTTTATGGGAAACTTCAAATTTTTTTGAATTAGTTGTAAACTATACTACTTTAAGTAAAGCTGGTATTACCTTTGAATATGGTAAAAGTGTTATCTCAAAAGGTACGAATTTATATCGTATCAGAAAATATGATTCAAATACAGATTTTTCAAACCTTAATGAATGGAAAACACCACCTAATAGACCTCAAGGAAGGGCAAATTTTAAAGGTCAAGAGGCGTTATATTTAGGTAGTACTGAAAACATATGTTTATTAGAAACAAATATGAGAAAAGATGAAAAATATGTATTAGGAGTTTATGAGGTTATAGAAGATATTGAATTGGGTGGATATTTTCATTTTAACCAAAGAAATTTATTGCAATATTACGCTGGAATAATATTAAATGCTTTTTTAATTGCACCAGCAAGAAATCAAAGAAATAAAGAGCTATTTTCATACTTAGACTCACATTATGGAAGATTGTCATTAGATAATTTTAAAAATATGAGTGAGTTAATAAAAAATGGTTCCTTTGAACTTTCAATAAAATTTGGGGTGTTAAATCAGCGTGATGAATACTATAAATTAACCAATAAAATATGTGATATTCTTTCTAAATCAACTCCGAGTGGTATCCGATATAGTTCTTGTTATCTTCCATTTGAAACAGTTGGAATAGAATGCTCAGATTATAATATTGTTTTGTATGATGAGGGAATGTCAAAAATAAAATTTATTAATTATGAAATTAAAACAAATTTAAGAGGATTTACTGGTGCTGATATAATTAAAAGTTATCTAGATATTAAAAAAACATAAATTGAACTGCCTACTGTTAACTGTATAGTAGACAGTTCAATTATCTAAGTTTCGCTTTTATTTAAATTATAAAAAATATTAATTTTCTTAAGAATGAAATTAAAATGATTATAATAAATTTATTTTATGAAAAGGGGAGTTTAATATGAATGTTATTATATGATGTGCAATTGTAGGAGGACTAATGGGAGCTTTATATATAAAGAAGAAGTTTGATAAAAAATAGCAATCAACTTAGATAAAAAGGATAAGTTCTTACTTATCCTTTTATTATAAAAATTTTCAATAAAGACTTATAGAACTCGAAAATTTTGATAAGAATAATCCCAGTTATGCTTAAGTTTTGACCAGTTTTACACAAGATATTTAAATTTTATTTTTTATATAATATAATTTTGAAAAATAAAAATTTTAGGAGGTATCATTTTATGATTATGAAAGTAGCTGCGTTACTAGGAATTAGTAGTAATTGGGCAATGAAAATTGTAGATCTTATTGCTACAGGAGCAAGTATATGGGCAATAGCTGCTGCGGTAGCAGCAAGTGGTGGAATACTTGCCATTGGTATAGTTGTATTAAGAGAGCTAGTAATGAAAAAAATTAAACAGGTAGGTTATGCAGCAGCAGTAACTTATTAATTAACTATCAATAAAAGGGCTTAATTTAATAGCCCTTTTATAAAATTTTTATATGAAAGGTATGAAAATGAAAAAATTAAAATCAAATATAGGCTTTTATTTATTTATATTTAGTTCGTTAACTTTTTTTTTAGCAATATATTTCTCAACGGTTCTAAAAATATTAAAAATACCCGATTTAAATATTGTAATTGATAGAAAATTCATGATTTTAACTTCTATTTTAGGGAGTATATCGATAATAGTTATAACTATTATAAATTTTTATTTTTTATCTTTTTTATCATATAAAATAATGAATATAAAAAGCAGAGATGATGTATTATATAGTAAATTTAAATATGTCTATTCTTTAATGCTAATACCAATTTCAATAGAAAAGTTATTGTGTTCAATTTTTACTATAAGTAGTAAGAATGTTATTTCTTCATTAAGTTTATATCAAATAATACAAAGTAATAATAACATAATTAATTTTTTTATAAAAATAATAAATCCATTTAATATATTATTTTTAATATTAACTTTATATGGAATGGCATCATTATATAAAAATAAAGATAAGTTATTTTTTATTAAAGTTATAATAATATCTTTAATATTTATATTGCTAAAAGCTGATTGGCTAACTTTATTTTTGGTGTAAGCAAATTTTGGAGGGATTAAATGTTTAGTCTATTGATTTATGAACTTACAAACTATGTTAATTGTAAAGTATATAACTTAATAAGCTCTAATAAAATGTTGAATAGCAAAAATATACTTAAATATATTTTTGCAATATATTTAGCAGTATTATCAACAATATTTTTAATAAGTACCTTTATATTTGAGTTCTTAAGAATATCAAATACAGACTTAATTCAATATATTAATATCATTAAAGTAATAGTAATTATATATATTTTAATTCTTCCTTTTACAAAAATATCAAAAATATATAATCAATTAAATAGAGATGAGCTATATAGCAGTTTTTTGTTCAATACCAATATTTCATTTAAAAAATATATATTCATCAGAGTTTTAATTCAATCTATTTTGCTATTAACTTTAACTGGTTTATCAGTAATTACAATACTTTTTAGTATGCAAATTTCATTAGGATATGGGTTAGAGTATTTGTTATCATTTTTAATAAAATATTTTATTTACTGTATTTGTTTCTTGCAATTGAGGATGATATTAATATCATATAGAATTATTGCTGGTAAGTATAATACTATATTTAATTTTTGCATAATTGGTATAGCATTAATATTAATATTTTTAAAAACTATTAATATTCAGTTAATCAAGTTATTTGTAAATAACTTGATAGCTTTAATAAGTTCTAATTATTTATTAGTTTTATTAGTGCTTACTGTCTTTAATTTTATTTTATTAAATAAATCAGAAGTAAGCTTAAAACATAAAGTTTTAGAATATAAAAACAAAAATAAATTAGCAAAAAAAATTTATTTATTAAAAGAAAGAAATAGTTTATTTAAAATAATCTTTTTAAAAGAAATAACCAGTTTAATAAGACATAAAGAATTAAAAAATATTTTATTTAAACTAATAATTCCTTTAATAATAATAAACTTTTTTATAGTAATAATATTTAATATTAATTTAGACATTAATATTATTATTATCGGATCTATAATGCTATATACTACAATATTAGTATCAGCTTTTAGAAAATATCTTTTTATAAGTAGTGAGAAGTTTTGTATTAAATATATAATATTTTCAAATGTAGTAATAAATAAGTTTGTATACAATAAAATACTAATTTACTTAATAATAATAAATTTACTTATATTAATTCCTATTAATGGATTCTTAATATTATCTAAATCAATTTGGAATCACATATATTGTAATGTTTGGGGCATTTCATATATTTCTACAGTTGTATGTATAGAATACTTTAGTGATGCTATTTTCCCTAACTTTAATAAAGAGCAATATAGTAATGAGAAAATAAACTCAAAGGGAAATTTAATTGCTCAAATTATACTTAGTATATATGTATGGTTAACAATTAGTGTTAATTCAATTTTGGGGATACTAAATTATAGAGGAATTTTATTAAAAAAAGGTTTTGTTTTAAGCACATCATTAATAAATTTAATAATTGCATCTATTTTTATTTATATTATGATTTTTTATTATAAAAGAAAGGAGAAAACATATTGGATTCTTTAGAAAAGATAATAGAAGTTAAAGAAATAAGTAAATCCTTTAACAACTCAAATTTTAAAATAGAAAATTTAAGCTTTGAATTAAAAAAAGGTCAAATTACAGGGTTAGTTGGTAAAAATGGTGCAGGAAAAACAACAATTATTAAAATTTTAATTGGACTTTTAGCTCCTGATAGTGGTTCAATTAAAATTTTAAATGAAGATTTGAAAGAAAATTTTGGAAAAGTTAAAAGTAAAATAGGTTATATGCATACAGAATATCATTTTTATGACTATTTAACTGGAAGAGAGTTTTTGCAATTTATTGGGGAAATTAAGGGAATGGAGAATTTATTAATAGAAGAAAGAATTAAGACCTATAGTGAGTATTTTGAATTAGAAGACCTGTTGGATTCAATTATAATTAATTATTCACATGGAACAAAACAGAAATTATCATTTATTAGCCAAATAATTAATAATCCAGATATATTAATTTTAGACGAACCCTTAAATGGATTAGATCCAATAATGATAAAAAAAATGAGAGAATTAATAAAAAACTTATCAACAAATAATGATATGTGCATATTAGTTTCTGCTCATCAATTATCCTTTATTAAAGAGATTTGCAATACAATTATTCTGATTGACAATGGAAGGATGTTGATGAATAAAGAAATTTTAGATTCTAATTTAGATTTATTTGAAAATGAAATTTTAGATCTTTTAGAAAAGAATAAGGAATTAAATTATGTCTGATAGTATTTTAAGAGATATAAAAAGAAGTTTTTTATTAATTAACATTATATATATATTATTTTTTATATTAGGATTTTTTTTAAGTGATTATTTAAAGGAAATAGTTAATGATGGTTACATTTTTAATCCTCAAAGTGTTCAGATAAATAGTAATAAACATATATTCGTTGATATATTTAATAATAATATAAGAGTAGGCATTAAAATTTCACTTGGAGTAATAACACTAGGACTAAGTAGTATTTTTTTTATAATATTAAATGGTTTCTTTTTTGGAGTTGTTTCTAATTTTGCTATAAAAGTTTATTCGTTAAATTATTATTTAAGATTAATAGTTTTTCATGGTGTCATTGAGATATTAACTTTTAATCTCTTAGCAACTGCTGCAATAATACCTTTAATATTCATAAAAAATAAAATTAAAAATAAAAGATTTAAAATATCAGAGTATTTTAAAAGTTATTTATTTTTAACGTTTTTAGGTTTAGCGTTGATTTTAATTTGTGCATTGATTGAATCATTTGTGTCTACGCTTATGTTATAGGAGGTTTAATAGTGAGTTATAAAAATAAAATCAACTTAATATTTATTATATTAGTAACAATATCATTTCTTCTTTATAGATTTGGATTTGATAGAAATAGTAATTTATTTTCAGCAAATTATATAATAATGTATATAATATTTTTAGGGTTAATAATATCATTTATAATTAATTTAATAAAAAAATAATTTATATTGGAAAAGAATAAACAATTAATCATATTTTTTAGTAAGTTAGATAAGAAAGAAACATAGATAAATTTTCTATGTTTCTTTTTTATTTAATTTTCAAAACCTTCTTGAAAAATACTAATTTTAATGTTATACTTTATTTAACATATAAGTAAAATATTTCTAATAGTATAAAAGAAGGTTTTTCAAAAAAATGAAAGGATTGATTTTATGAAGAACCAAAGACTAATAGAAGTCAAAAATATTTACAATGAAACTAATCAAAGAATCACTTCAAATGCTGAAGAGTGGAAAAGTTTTTTAGAATATTATTCTAAAAATAGTGAATATGAATATAACAATGCTTTATTGATTTATGCTCAGAAAAAAGAACATTCTAAACTTTTAACATTAAAAGAGTGGAATGATTTAGGCAGATATGTTAATAAAGGTGTTAAAAGTATTGCAATATTTGATAAAAGTAAAAGAAAATTATCTTTAAAACATTTATTTGATATTAAAAATACTAATGGTAGATATGTAGATATACCTAAAGAAATTGAAATTAATGAAAATATATCAATTGAATTAATTAAAAGCTTTAGTAAAAAATATGATTCTGAATTTAGTTCAATTAATGATGTTGTTTCAGAACTTATAAATAGAAACTTTGATGAGTTTGTGGAAGAATTTAATTACAAAAATCTTATTAAAGATAATGAATTTACTTTCTATCAAATATTATTAGATAGTGTTGAATATTGTCTTTTATCTAGGTTAGAAGTTAATGATACTGATTTAGATATATTTAAAAATATATCTGAATTAAATGATATACAACTTACAATAGCTTTAGGTAGACTTTCTACAGAAATAAGTAGAAATTTATTAAGTGAAATAAATAGTGAAATCGAGTTAATTAACGAAAGGGGATTAAATAATGAAAGAGAACAACAACATAACTTACAAAGAAGGAAAAGATGGATTACTTTATCCAGAGATAATCGTTTCAGAGGAAGGTACAGATTTAGGGAAGTATGGAACAATAGCATTGAATTACTTAGAGGAGAAGGACATAATAAAATACGATATTCTTCTGATGACAGGGGAGCTAGTTCCAACATTGAAGAAACTAAATCAAGAAGCAGAGAACAGATTGGAGATAATAATGGTGGAACTTCTTCAAGGATCATTGAAGATAGAAAACCCCGAGGATACAATGGAGGCTTGGAAGAAGAGAGTACAAGCAAGGGAAATAGCCGAGGAGATAGTTCTAAAGGAGATAGTTTACAAAATAGCATAAATGATAATATAGATGAAGTTGTTCAAATAGACCTATTAGATGATACTAATAGGTCTATTTCTTTGCCTAAAAATAAGCTTATTAATTTTAAGGATTCTTCTAATGATGAAAATATAGGACTAAAAACTAAATTTAAAAATAATATAGCAGCAATAGAAACTTTAAAGAGTATTGAAAGTGAAAATAGATTAGCTACTTCTGAAGAACAAGAAATACTATCTAAGTATAGTGGTTGGGGTGGTATGGCTCAGGCTTTTGATATAAGAGCAAGTGGCTGGAGCAAAGAATATACAGAACTTCGTTCACTTTTAACACAAGAAGAATATGAAAGTGCAAGAGCCTCAACCCTTAATGCTCACTATACTCCTAAAGTTGTCATAGATAGCATATACAAAGCTTTACGTTTATTTGGATTTAGAGAAGGAAATATATTAGAGCCTAGTATGGGAGTTGGTCATTTCTTTTCAAGACTTCCTGATAATATGAGTAATTCTAAGCTTTATGGTGTTGAATTAGATGATATTTCAGGAAGAATTTCAAAACAACTTTATCAAAATGCTAGTATTGAGATTAAAGGTTATGAAGAAACAACATTATCTGATAACTTTTTTGATGTTGCTATAGGTAATATACCTTTTGGAGATTATAAAGTATTTGATAAAGACTTTAATAAAAATAACTTTTTAATACATGATTATTTCCTTGCTAAAACTTTAGATAAATTAAAAGAAAATGGTATAGTTGCCTTTGTAACAAGTAAGGGAACAATGGATAAAGCTAATAGCTCCGTAAGAGAATATTTGTCAGAGAGAGCTGATTTTATAGGTGCTATTAGATTACCTAAGAATACATTTAAATCTAGTGCTAATACTGAAGTAACTACAGATATTATTTTCTTACAAAAAAAGAGTGATACTAATAATATTACTCACAAGAAATGGCTTAATATAGGTACTACTGAAGATGGAGTACCAGTAAACCAATATTTTTTAGATAATCCCCATATGCTATTAGGGAAAATGGTATTTGATAATAAGATGTTTGGTGAAAATAGCAACTATACTGCTCTTATAAATGAAGATGAAAATTTCAATTTGAAAAATGCTTTATATAATGCTATTAATTCATTAGAAAGCGATTTTTTCATAAAAAAAGACCTTGATAATGGAATTGATGATGTTCAAAAGCCTTTAATAACAAAAGATATTAAAAACTTTACTTATATCATAGAAAATAATAATGTTTATTATAAAGAATTAGATGAGTTGGTAAAGCAAAATGTAAGTAAAAAGGCTTTTGATAGAATAAAAGGATTAATTGATATAAGAGATATAACTAGAGAAATTATTGAAATACAAAGCAATAATTGTACTGATGAAGAACTGAAAGCTAAACAAGAACAATTAAACAAAATCTATGATAACTTTATAAATAAAAATGGATATATAAATTCAAAAGAAAATAAAAGAGTATTCAAAAAAGATAATTTTTATCCATTACTATTATCTTTAGAAATTGAAAATAAAGATGGTAGCTTTAGTAAAGCTCCTATGTTCTCAAAGAGAACAATAAGAATAGAAAAGGATATAGATAGAGTAGATACCAGTTTAGAAGCATTAACTATATCATTAAATATTAAAGGAAGAATAGATTTAGATTATATGTCTAATCTATGCAGAAAGGATAAAGATACTATTATAGATGATTTACAAGGTCAGATATTCCTTAATCCATTAAAACATGATGAAGAAAATAAATATGTTGGCTGGGAAACTAAGGATGAATATTTAAGTGGAAATGTAAGAGATAAACTTACGATAGCCCTTAGTTTTAGTGGAACTGATCCTATTTTCTTACCCAATATTGAGTATCTAAAAAAAGTTCAGCCTAAAGATTTAGAAGCTGGAGAAATTGATATAAGGCTTGGAGCAACTTGGATTGAAGAAAAAGATATTGAAAAATTTATTTATGAAACATTAAAAACTGCAAATTATTATAAAAATGTTTCTAATTCTAATAATGAAATATGTGTTACTTTTGATAGATTTTCTTGTACTTGGAATATAAGCAATAAAAGTTTAGATAAATCTATTTTAGCAAGGGCAACTTATGGAACAGAAAGGATTAATGCTTATACCATCATAGAAGATACATTAAATCTTAGAACTGTAACCATAACTGATAAGGTTCATGTCGAAGGTGATAAATATAAATATGTAGTTAATCAAAAAGAAACTATGTTAGCGAGGGAAAAACAAGAACTTATAAAACATGAATTTAAAAATTGGATTTTCAAAGATATAGATAGAAGAAAGAAGTATGTTGATTTTTATAATGAAAATTTTAATAATACAAGACTTAGAGAGTATGATGGATCACATTTAACTTTCCCTAAAATGACACCTGAAATAGAATTAAGACCACATCAGAGAAATGCTATAGCAAGAGTTTTATATGGTGGAAACACTTTATTAGCTCATTGTGTGGGTGCTGGTAAAACCTTTGAAATGATAGCAAGTTGTATGGAGCTTAAAAGATTAAATCTCTCTAAAAAAAGTATAATGGTAGTCCCTAACCATCTTACTGAACAATTTGGAAGTGATTTTTTAAGATTGTATCCTTCTGCAAATATATTAGTAGCAACTAAGAAAGATTTTGAAAAGCAAAACCGTAGGCAATTCATAAGTAGAATAGCTACTGGAGAATATGATGCAATAATACTTGGTCATACTCAATTTGAAAAAATACCAATTTCTCATGAAAGACAAAAATATCTTATAAAGAACCAAATAGATGAAGTTTCTAATGCAATAACAAAAATGAAATTTATGAATGGCGACAATTGGTCTGTTAAACAAATGCAAAGATTGGAAAAAGCCTTAGAAACTGAACTTAAAACATTATTAGATTCTCCAAAAGATGATTTAATAACTTTTGAAGAACTAGGTGTAGACACTATGTTCGTAGATGAGGCTCATTATTACAAAAATTGTTCTGTTTTTTCAAAAATAAATAATGTAGCTGGTATAACTACTACTAAAGCAAAAAAATCTATGGATATGCTTTTAAAATGCCAGTATATCAATGAAATAAACCATAATCGTGGTATTATCTTCGCTACGGGAACACCAATATCTAATAGTATGGTAGAAATGTATGTAATGCAAAGATATTTACAAAACCATGAGTTACACTCAAAAGGAATTACACATTTTGATTCGTGGGCTGCAAACTTTGGAGAGATTGTATCTTCTTTGGAACTTGCTCCTGAAGGTAGTGGTTATAGACTAAAAAATAGATTCGCTAAGTTTACAAATCTTCCTGAATTAATGTCAATGTTTAAAAATATTGCTGATGTCCAAACTCCTGATATGTTAGATTTGCCAGTACCTAAGCTTAAAGATGATAAATATAAAGTTATAATAGCAGAGCCTAATGATTTTATAAAAGAATATATGGAAGAGTTTGCAGTAAGAGCTGAAAATATAAGAAATGGAGCAGTATCACCTCACGAAGATAATATGCTTAAAATAACTAATGAGGCAAGATTACTAGGAACTGATAATAGATTAATTGATAAGTATTCAGAGAATAGTCCAAATTCTAAAGTTAATCTATGTATAGAGCATATATTCAATGATTATCAAAATTCTAATGAAATTAAAGGTACTCAAATAGTGTTTTGTGATGTAGGTACTCCTACTAATAATTCAGAGCGTTTTTCTCTATATGACTATATAAAAGAAACATTAATAGAAAAAGGAATCCCAGAAGATGAAATTTGTTTTATACATGATGCTAAAAATGAGATTCAAAGAGAAAAAATATTCTCAGATATGAGAAATGGAAACAAAAGAATTATAATAGGTAGCACTCAAAAGATGGGAACTGGAACAAATATTCAAGATCGTCTTGTATCCCTTCATCACTTGGACTGTCCATATAGACCAGCAGACTTGGAGCAAAGAGAAGGTAGAATTATCCGTCAAGGAAATATAAATAAAGAAGTAAATATCTATAGATATGCTACTAAGAATACTTTTGATAGCTACCTTTGGCAAATTGTAGAACAAAAACAAAAATTCATATCACAAGTAATGACTTCAAAATCAGTTCAAAGAACCTTTGAGGATAATGATGAAACCGCATTGAGCTTTGCAGAAGTAAAAGCTTTAGCAACTGGAAACCCATTAATTAAAGAGAAAATGGAGATTGATAATGACATCGCTAAATTAAAAATGCTTAAAGTAGAATATGAGAATAATAAATATAAAATGCAAGATAATTTTACTTTCAAATATCCTGAATTAATTAAGAGTACAGAAAATAAAATAGATGAACTTAAAAATGATATAGAATTTAGAAATAAAAATACTCTATCAGAATTTGAAATAACTATAAATAATAAAACTTTTGATAAAAGAGCAGATGCTGGTCAGTATTTAAGAGTATTAATGAATACTAAAACTGAAAATGGTATTAAATTAGGAGAGTATAATGGATTTGATATAATGACATCAGAAAGTATTCACTATATTAAGCTTAAAAAGAATGGAACATATACTTTAGAGCTTGGATTAGATAATGCTGGTAATATGGTTAGAATAGAAAATGCTATAAAAACTGGACTAGACAATAATTTAGAAAATAACCTAAAGAAATTAGAAGAGTATAAAGAAAACTTAGAACAATCAAAATTAGAGTTTGAAAAGCCATTTATATATGAAAATGAATTAACTACAAAGCTTAAAAGACAAGTAGAGTTAAATCAATTATTAGATATTGATAACAACAGTAATAATGAAATATCAGAAAAAGAAGTTGCGAATAAAAAATCTATTACACTATAAAAAGATGAGGGAGTATATAATTTATACTCCCTTATCTTTTTTAATTCAATAAATTTCTATAAAATGAATTATCCTTAAAATTATTAGTATTAATCAATAACTTTAATTTTTTATAAATATTTTCATAAAACCCATTATTTTTAGCATATTTAATTACTTCATCATATTCTAATTCAAAAATATTATCTACTAAATTGTAATAAAAATCTACATTTAAAACTCCAAAGAAATATTTAATACTATCTTCATATGTCATTCTTGGAACTTCTTCTAAATCACATCTTTCATCTGTATAGTAACCATTTTTATCATTCCACTGTAAAAAACTTAATATTTTTCTTCTTATTAACTCATTTTTCATATTTAATCTCCTAAGCTTATTTAATTAGATAAACACTTATCTCTAAGGTTTTTGTTAATTTTTCATACTTACTACGAATATTTATTAAGTATTTTTCTACTTCATATACACCATTAAAACAATATCTTAATTTTGGATTTTCCCCTTTACATTTTCCTTCTATAAGTAATTCATGTTGTTCTTCTTTTTCTTCATTATCTAAAAAACCCCAATCATTTTTACAAAATCTAGTTAATAGATTTTGTACTTCTTCTTGTGAAATTTCTTTATTTTCAATTAAACTTCCAATTTTTTCGCTAATTATTGTAACTACTTTCATACCAATTACTCCATATCACCTTGTATTAATTTAAAAAGCTTTATACTTTCTGAAACTTGATATATTTTTAAATTTTCAATTTCTATTCCTTGCTCTCTCAACTCATCTAAAAATTTCTTAAAATATTTTATACTCATAGTATTACTTCCTTTCTTGACTAGACTACCAAAAAAGGTTATACTCTAATTGGATGTTAGGGTGTTACCTTCTTTGGTAATGCCTTTTTTATTTATTTTTTCTTTTTACTAAATAATCTTACATATCTAACTTTTCTTTCTACTTTTTTACCTTTTCTAAAAGCCGAGTCTACATGCCCTTTAATCTCATAGTAGAAATTGAATTTTTTTAATTCAGGAATATTTTTTATTTTAAATCCATCTAACAAATCTACTCTTACTAAATCCCCATTTTCAACTCCTACTTTCCCAAAGCTTTTATGAATAACATAATCTTTCATTATAAAATCCTCCTTTTACTTAAACACTATCGTTAACACTTCGTGTTGTTGTTTTTTTGTTGAGCCTAAGACTTCATATCGAAATGAATTGTAAAGGAAAATGGAGCAAAATTTTTTTAGCTGCTATGAATGTAATTAATGGCCGATAAAAAAAATTTGTGGAATGGCTTTACAATTTTAATGTAGATATGATAGGCTGGTGATTCAAAAAAACACATAATTTTAAAAGAAAAGCGATAGCTTTTCTATCCTTCTAAAAGCAAAATAATTAATTTTCTAAATAAATAATATTTACAAGAAGGGTTTTCCATTATTTTCAAGAATATAGATAATATAAGATTTATTATTTTAGGGGGATTTTTCAATGAGAACAGCTCAAGATGTAGCAAACGAACTAAATATAAGTAGAAGTGATGTATATAACTTACTTAGAAAAAAACGCTTTTCTCCATTAGTTCA
>WNVL01000035.1:0-13214 GCA_034421775.1 Clostridium perfringens
CATATCCTTCTGGAGCTTTTGTTTCCTCGTAAGTATAGTTTCCATATGGTAAGTTGTTAAACTCTACTATACCGTCTTTGTTTGTTGTTCCTGTTGAAACTACTTTTCCATCTGAGTTTTTAACTACGAACTCTGCTCCTTCCAGTGGATTTTTATTTTGTGAATCAACTTTTGTTATCTTAATTCCACCCTGTATAATATTGTTCTTAGCTGTAAATTCTAATACTTCCTTATCTTTCTTTATATCGAATTTCGTCGCTGTTGAATCTAACATATACCCTTCTGGAGCCTTTGTTTCTTCATAAGTGTAGCTTCCATATGGTAAGTTATTGAATTCTAATATACCATCTTTGTTTGTTGTTCCTGTTTGAACTACTTTTCCTTCTGAGTTCTTAACAACAAATTCTGCTCCCTCTAGTGGATTATTATTTTGAGAATCAACCTTTGTTATTTTAATTCCACCTTTAATCATGGAGTTTTTTATATCAGGTAAATTTAAAACTGTTCCTATATCACTGTCCTTAACATCAAACTTTGTATCATATTTACCTTCTTTTAGTTCCTCATCATTTGGTGATTTATATCCATTTGGAGCAATAGTCTCTCTTAAATAATATGTACCCGCATTATCAATATCATGAGTAATATATCCATCTGAATCACTTATTAAAATAATAGGTGTTCCATCTTCATTAGTTAATTCATTTTTATTACTATCTAAAAGTTTAAATTCAGCACCTTTTAGTGGATTTCCAGTATTGTCATCTACTTTTTTAGCTTTAAAAGCAAATCCTTTTTCAGTTTCTACTTCATTACTAAAAGTTCCATTTATCTTCGCTATATTTTTTACGGTAGTTCCATTAGGAACATCGCTAAAATCTGCTTTTATATTTACTTTAAGATTTTCTCCATATTCTACATCTTTTACATCATTAGTAATAGTTACTTTATTATTCTCTATCTTATAACTAAAATGCTCAGGCGCCTCTACCCCTATTATTTTAACTTTTGGATCTAAAGTATCTTCTACCTTTAAATATCCTTTATCAAAGAAACCATAACAATTAAAATTAATAGTATAATTAACTATATTATTATCTCCATTTTTAATCTTTTTTTTATCTACATCTTTTTTTGCATTTATTGCACCTGCATTTGTTTTATAATCAACCACATTTTCTATAGAAGTTGATGTATTATCATAATTTAATTTAGCATTATTACTATAAGTTTTATTTGGTTCTACAACCTTTAATGTGTAATACAAATAATAATACTTATCTGTATTTCCAAAATTTATTGTCATAGTATTATCTTTTACTGATACTAATTCTTCAGGATTTAACCATCTAAAAGTTCCATCAGCAGACTTTTCACCTATAGATATACTTCCATCAACCAAAGCCATTCCACTTGGAAATTTATCTGTAAAAACCGCATTATTAATCTGCTTGTTATTAGGATTAATATCTAAAGCATATCTAACTTCTCTATTCATGCTAGTATACTCTATGTCCTTTTGTGTAGTAGGGTCAAGACTACGTTTCGTTAGCATTGTTGAATCTTCTTTTGGTTTAACTATTGTGCTACTTTTTAAAGAACCAACGGTTGCCGTATTCTTATAAGAAGGCATATCTTTAGTTATTTGTGCAGAATATTCAACCCTGTATGCTGAATATGTATTTCCAAAATCTATTACAAGAGAGTTTTGATAGGCCCATATCTTCCCTTTAAATTGACTTGTTACCTCTCTTTCGGGCTGATTATATGGTGTTTCATATATTTTTACTGAATCAGTTTTTAATATCATGCCAGATGGCATATTATCTCTTAAAACAGCATTATTCATCACCTTATATTTACCATTAAAATAAATACTATAGTTTACAATTTTATTGACTACTGGCTTATTTATATTGTTGATTAAAATACCATCCTCATAGCCTTCATAACCACTAGGATTAGTTACACGCTTTAATAAATCCTCATTAACTGAAGGATCTGGTGTTATTGGTTCTTCTTTTGGAGTAACCTCTACATCTACATATTTAGTATTTCCATTAAATTCAACTGTAACTCTTTCATTTGTAGGCTTTTCTATATTTTTAGGAGTAGCAAGAATGTCTAAATAACCACCTATACCAGTACTTGCACCCTCACTGAAAGTTAATATAACCTTAGTTTGTCCATTTACTTTTTTAGTTTCTACATTTAAAAAATGTTCAGGTGGATATTCTGGTATTATATCGGTAAAACAATCTGGCAAAGTAAATATAATCTTCTCTCCCGGATTAATCTTTCCCCCATTTACAACCTTATACTCTAATTTAAATTCTACCTGTTCTCCATCTTTTACAGTATTTTTGTTTGATGTAATATTCATATCTACTCCTGGCGTGGCAGCTAAAGCAACCATCGAGGGAGATAAAATATTCATAAACATTGCTATGAACACAGTCACAGCTGTTATAAACGTCCCCTTTTCCTTTTCTCTCACCTTAATCAACTCTCCTTTGTTAATTCTTTTAGAATCAAAATAAAAAAAACCGACTAACTTTATAAAAAAATTTATAAAGAATAGTCGGTTGCATCACTAACTCAATATATCCCAGATGCCCAAATACAGGATATATGTCATCATTACTATTTATACGTTAATTCAGTTGTTTTTAAATTTAATTTAAGTTTTAAATCAAAACCTATTGTATAATATATCATACATATTATTTTGTCAATTTCAAATTTCGACATGTTATTTTAACTATTAATTTAAAACAATAACAAATAATAGATATTATATAACATGCTATATTATTTTACTATACTATTAATAAAAAAAAGTATTTTTTATTAATTTTAATATTTTATTTTACAAATAAGTACTCTTTATTTTTATTAATACAATAATAAAATTATCTACTATACGAGTTGTAATAAAATACTTATATTCTTAGTGCAATCCACCAATTTTACTGGCAATTATGACTGTTTATTTCTAAGTCGTCTTTCAGTACTTAATAATAATTCAAAGGGTATTAAAAAATTTAATGTAACTAGTATATTAGAATCCTTAATGCCTTAAATACAATACTTTTTTAACTTAGTGTAAAAATTTGTATCTAGATATGATAAAATCTAAAATATACGATAAAATATAAGTTCGGAACTCTTATATTAAGGAGAATAAAACATGGATAACAAAATATTTTTTCATATTTTTAATGATGATAAAAACAAGTTTAAAACAAGAAAGACAATAAAATTTTCCATTCTTATAGTTTTTTCTATGTTCTTTATATTTCTACTTGATTTAATATATAAAATTTTTAATGAACCTATTACTAGAGTAACTCTTAATGCTAACATACCAATTTTTACTTTGCATTTAACTCTAATTTTAGGTGCTATGGCTTACATAAGTTCACTAATATATTATTCAAGTACGAAAAAAGATGATTTCTTTATAATTTCTCTAATATATATGAATTTATCTGTAGAACTTTTAATTACTAAAGGACATAATTTAATAATATTTGATAAATTCATCTTTATACATTCATTGTTTAGAATTTTTATATTATTTTATGTTGCTTTTAATAAAAATGGTATTCCGAAGATTATTACCAAACATAAGATTATTACTTCTGTATCTGTATTTATATTTTCAACTATAATACCAATGATTAACTATAGAATTTTTTCTAATAATCCCTTTACTAAAGATATGTATTTTTATTTAGGTTTCATGACTATAATAGTTACATTATATTTTATAGCATGCATATTTATATCGATAAAAAGCTTAAAAGATGTTGAATTAATTTACTCATTTATAGTTGCTAGCATACTTTCGATTTCTCTTAGAGGCATCTACTGGATTTGCGAGGTTATATTTCCAAATATAGCTTCATCAGGGTCAAATAATATAGTTCTTCTATTGACTAATTTATCTTTCTTATTAGCTATAAGTGGAGTATTTAATGAAATAACTACAAAAAATAGGAAAAGTTCTTTACTACAAAATGAATTACAAGTTTTTTATCATCTCGTAGAATTTAATACTAGTAGTTCAATAATTTTATATGATAATACAAAAAAAGTTATATATACTAATAAAACATTGCGAGAGCGCTATTGTAAATCAACCGACTTAAAATCTCAACTTGAAGAAATAGAAAGACTATTTGATGACGCTATATTTATAGGAAATGATAATGAAAAATTAGATACTGATTCTCTTTTTAATAAAGGTAATTGGGAAGGTAAACTTATTTTAAAAAACAAAAAAATAGTAAGTCTTTATATACAAATACTTAATGTTGAAAATAAAAATTATTACGCCATTAACCTAAAAGATATAACCGAAGAATATACATTAACTCAAGATATTCAGAAAAATGAACAATTATTAAGCTGCATAAACAATAACATTCAAGACTTAATAATAAGCGTAGATAATAATGGAATAATTACATATGTTAATGATTCAGTTTTAAATACATTAAATTATACATATGAAGAGGTTTCTGGAATTTCAATTAGACATCTTTTAGGTAAAAATGATGAAATATTAAACCAATTAAAATTAGAAGAAGATGATAGTATTAAATGCAAACTTGTAGGTAAACATTCCTTTGTTTATGTTGAATCTATAATTCGTAATTTAAGTGATAATAACGGTGTTCCTTACGGAAAAGTTATTGTAGCAAAAAATTTAACTTCTAAAAGAAGACTTGAAAACTTAGCTATTAAATTTAAAGAAGCAAAAGCTTATGAACAATTAAAAAACGAATTCTTTGCAAACATATCTCATGAACTTAGAACTCCACTTAATATTATCTATTCTACAGTACAACTATTAAACTCAAAGCACGAAAAAGAACCTGATGGCTTTAATAATTTTTATGAAAAATATAAGAGAGGGTTAAAGATAAACTGCTATAGAATGCTTAGATTAATAAATAACCTTATTGATGTTAGCAAAATTGAAGTTGGCTTTTTAGAAGCTGATTTTACCAACAGAGATATTGTTTTATTAGTTGAAAATATAGTTTCATCAGTTATTCCTCATGCAGATAATAAGAGTATCAGTATTACTTTTGATACTAATGTTGAAGAAAATATAATCAAATGCGATCCTGTTAAAATTGAAAGATTAGTCCTTAATTTACTTTCAAACTCAATAAAATTTACTTCTAGCAAAGGTGAAATATTTGTGGATTTAAATGTATCAGAAGATTGGGTTAAAATAAGTGTTAAAGATAATGGAATGGGAATTCCAAAAGAAATGCAAGCATCTATATTTGACCGTTTTGTTCAAGCAGATAAATCTTTAAAACGAAGAAATGAAGGTAGCGGAATAGGTCTTAGTATTGTAAAATCAATTTCTGAACTCCATGATGGTATGATTGAACTTATCAGTGACGGAATATCTGGAACTGAAATTATAGTATGGCTTCCAAATAAAAAATTAGATTATACGGAAGAAAGCAATAATTTAGTTGATTATATAACAGATGATAAGAATATCGAATTAGAACTTTCTGATATTTATGAAGTACATTAAGGGAAGTATATCAAAATAATTCAAAAAACTTATAAATAGATTCCGGGAATTACTGGGTATTCTCCTCATGCTATTTATAAGTTTTATTATTGAGTTATGATACAGCCCCTTTTATGCAGTACAATTCTCTTTTATTTTGATTAAACTTACCTCATCTCTAGTTAAGGTTTTTAAATTATTATAATTAATAAGATAAAAATAATTGTATAGTTTTCTAAGTTTATTTAAATATTCATAACTTCTTTCTGGAATATCAAAACTAATCTTTGTTTCTTCCTTTTCCTCTGCATATTCTACTTTAAAATCATCTACTTGAGGAAATTTTAAAAGTCCTTTAAAAGTTATTTGCCCCTTAACAAATTGATGACCAGAACAAGAATATAAAGTTTTTATATTAGGTTGAGTATTTAGAAATATTATTAAGTCCTTTAGTTCTACATCTATAGCTAATCTACTATCAAATCCGCATTTTTCTGTTTCCTCTTCACTTAAAAGAACTGATCCCCTTCTCAATTCTCTCATATAATAGTTGTATGCTTGTATTAAATCAAAATCTTCTTCAGACACTTCTGAGACTCTTCCCCTAATAAATTCAGGCAAGTTACCACATTCTCTTTCTAGCTTTAATTCAGTTACAATCTTAAGTGCATTAAAGATTTCTTCGTTAGAATAATTTTCTAATAATTTCTCCATTTTAACTTCCCCCAATCTAGTAACATAACTATATTTATGTAGATTTCTTGTTTTATTTGTAAATATTTACCACATAATTAGTATATATGTTTTTCTTATAAAAAGAAAATTGCATTTTAGCTCATTTATTTAAATTAGAAAGAAATACGTCTCATTTTCTTTAATTTTAAATTTAATTGTAAATATTTTACAATTAAGAAAATAAAAAATTGCTAATCATTTTAGACTATCAACTCTTCTATTTATTTAACCTTTATATATATTATTGGATCAACACATCCAAATGTTACTTTTCCATTCTTCTCAAAAATTTCACTCACATAAAGAGTTCCATCTTCAGTTCTTTCTTTTAATTTAAATGTTGTTTCAGGAGTGATATAACATGTATTATTAAATCAAAGCTATATTACATGACCAAAATATTTTATTATTATTAAAATGATTCCAAAGAATATTAAAAAAACTCCTGATACTTTATTTAATTTAGCATCATCAACCTTGTTGGCAAATTTGGCTGCTAATCTTGAAGATATTAAGGCAAATATTCCACAAATAATAAGTCCTAATATATCTGTTCCACCATGAATTATATGTGCTACAGCTCCTGTTAATGCAGTGAATGCCATTATAAACACGCTTGTACCAACTGCAGTTTTCAAATCATAACCTAAAACACTTGTTAGAACAAGAAGTAGCATTACTCCTCCACCTGCTCCTATTGCTCCACATATTACACCTACAAGTCCTCCCCATAGTATTGATAAAATCATCTGCTTCTTTTTACTTCTATGCTTAATATTTGAATTATTATTAGATTTAATAGGTTTAAATATTAATTTTAATCCTAATAAAATTGTAGTATATATTGATATACCCCCTAAAATATTATTAGGTATGTACTTAGCAAAATAACTAGCAACATATGTGAAAAACATTGTTGATATCATCATTATTATACCATTTTTTATATCTATATTCTTATTTTTATAGTAGGTGTATGCAGAAACACTAGCTGATAAAACATCAGCTGCCAAAGCAATTCCTATAGCTTTATAAGCACTAACGCCTAAAACTACGACCAATATAGGAGTTACTATAGAAGCCGCAGATAACCCAACAAGCCCAATACCTATACCTGCTAATATACCCGCAATTATAAATACTATTATATTAACCATTAGTACCCTCTCCTTTTCATAAAAACTATGGGTATTATATAAAACTTAACTTAATTAAAGTCCTATATAATACCCATGCTAATTATTTTATAGATGTTACATCATATCCCATATCTTCTATAGCATCTTTTATTTCTTTATCGGAAGCATCACCTTCAACAGTTGCTTTACCAACTTCTACGTCAATTTTAGTTAACCCTTTTACATCTTCAAGAGCTGATTTAACGTGATTAACGCAATTTTGACATGACATTCCTTCAATTGTTATTACTTTATTCATTACTATCACTCCTAAAATATATATTTTTATGACACTATAAATATAAACAATCCATAGTGTCATAATATATTTCTAACTTAATTATATTTAGGTTTAAAAGTTTTTAATCTTAGAGCATTTAATAATACTGATACAGAGCTAAAGCTCATTGCTAATGCTGCAAGCATTGGATTTAGTAATGGACCACCAAATAAATGTAATACTCCCATTGCTATTGGAATACCAATGCCATTATAAATTAAAGCCCAGAATAAATTTTCTTTAATATTAGTCATTGTTTTTTTACTTAATTGAATAGCTCCAACAACATCTAATATATCACTTCTCATAAGTACTATATCTGCTGATTCCATGGCTATATCAGTACCTGATCCTATTGCCATTCCTATATCAGCGCTTGCAAGAGCTGGAGCATCATTTATTCCATCTCCAACCATCAATACCTTTTTGCCCTCATTTTGAAGCTCTTTTACTTTCTCTGCCTTCTGTTGTGGTAATACATCTGCCACAATTCTATCTATTCCAATATCTTTTGCTATGGATTTCGCTGTTTTTTCATTATCTCCAGTAACCATAACAACTTCTATTCCCATTTTATGAAGCTCTTTAATAGCTTTCTTACTTGTTGGTTTCACAGTATCTGCAACAGCTACTATTCCTTCTAAAACTCCATCTATAACTATAAACATTGGTGTTTTACCTTGTTCTGCTAATGATTGTGCTTTTTCTACTAAATTTCCAAATGCTATTTTCTTATCTTCTAAAAGAGCTTTATTTCCTAATAAAATATCTTTTTCTCCTACTTTGACTTCAATCCCTTTACCAGGAATAGCTAAGAAATCTTTAACTTCGAAAAGTTTCAACCCTTTGTCTTCTGCAGATTTTACTATTGCCTCACCTAATGGATGTTCAGAAGCTTTTTCAGCTGATGCGGCTAAAACCAAAATTTCATCTTTTGAATAATTATTAGATAAAACATCTGTAACCACAGGTTTTCCCTCTGTTAAAGTCCCTGTTTTATCAAAAATTATTGAATTTATACTAGCTGCATTTTCTAATGCTTCACCACTTTTTATTAATACTCCATTTTCTGCACCTTTACCAGTACCAACCATAATAGCAGTTGGAGTTGCTAGTCCTAAGGCACAAGGACAAGCTATTACTAATACAGAAATAAATATTGTTAATGAGAATTCTAATCCTTCTCCACCTAAAAAATGCCATGCTAAAGCTGATAAAATTGCTAAAACTATTACTACCGGAACAAAGTATCCTGCTATTACATCGGCAGTTCTGGCAATAGGCGCCTTTGATCCTTGAGCATCTTTAACAAGTTTAACTATTTGAGAAATTACTGTGTCTTTTCCAACTTTAGTAGCCTTATAAATTATTCTACCGTTTTTATTTATACTAGCTCCATATACCGTATTCCCCACTTCTTTTTCAACTGGGATACTTTCACCAGTTAACATGCTTTCATCAACTGAGGTATATCCTTCTACAACCTCTCCATCAACCGGAAGTTTTTCTCCTGGTTTTACAATAATTAAATCTCCAACCCTAACATCATCTATAGATATAACTTTTTCTTCTCCATTAACCATTATTGTTGCCGTCTTAGGAGCTAAACCCATAAGTTTTTTTATTGCATCTGATGTTTTGCCTTTAGTTATAGCTTCTAAGTATTTACCAAGCATAACTAAGGTTATTATTGTAGCTGCTGACTCAAAATATAATTCATGGACATAATGAACTTGCCCTATTACTATTTTATAGATAGCAAATATTCCATATAAATAGGCAGCACTAGCTCCAATAGCTATTAAGGTATCCATATTAGGACTTCCTATAAAAAGACTTCTAAATCCTACAATGAAAAATTGTCTTCCACAAATAAATACTGCTGTTGTTAAGACTAATAAAATAAGAGCATAGTTCATTGGGCTAGTATTAGGATCCATCCATGAAGGTAACTTCATTCCCATCATACTTCCCATTGCAATTATAAATACTGGTATTGTAAATATAGCTGACCATATTAACTTAAGTCTCATTGAACTTAATTCAGTATTTTTTGTGTTTTCATGTTCATCATTAACATTTGTTTCTGGATCTACAAGTTTATATCCTAATTTTTCAACCTTTGCTTTAATTTCTCTTGTTCCAACCTTGTCAGAATCATAATTAAAAGTAACTGTTTCGGCTGCAAAATTTACATTTACATTCTCTACACCATCCATTCTATTCAATCCTTTTTCAATGGCTGCTGCACAAGATGCACATGTCATTCCTTCAACTTTATAAGTTAATTGCTTTTCATCATCTTTAAGCTTATATCCTAGCTTATTAACTTTATTATTGATATCCTCAAAAGAAACCTTGTCTTTGTCAAACTCAACATTTAAAGTTTCTGTAGCAAAATTTACATTTGCACTTTCAACTCCATCAAGTCTACCCACACCTTTTTCGATGGCAGCTGCACAGGATGCACACGTCATTCCTTCAACTTTAAATATCTCTTTCTTAGTATTATCTTCTACAGAATAACCTAATTTTTCGACTTTTTGTCTTATTTGTTCTAAGTTAACCTTACTCTTATCATAGATTACTTTTAATTCCTCTGTGGCATAATTAACACTAGAACTTTCAACTCCATCCATTTTACCTACAGCTTTTTCAATAGCTACAGCACAGGATGCACAGGTCATTCCTTTTACCTTGAGTATTCGTTCCATACTTCTGCCTCCTTAGTTACTATTAATTTTTTTGTAAAATTAATAAAATAACAGGTTACTCTTTAGCTCATTCTAAATTCGCTTTAAGCTACTCAAAACACAATATTTTGAACCTCTCAAAACAACAGATCTAAATAATTTTATATTTTCTATAGAATTAAATAAATCATTAGAATTTATGTACTTAATTTATTACTTAAATAATAGATTAACTATTTAAATTTATTATTTATTCTAAATTTGCTTTAAATTACTCAAAACATAATATTTTGAATCCTCAAAAACAACAGATTTAAATAACTTTATATTTTCTATAGAATTAAATAAATCATTAGAATTTATGTGCTCAATTTATTGCTTAAATAATGAATTAATTATTTTAATTTACTGTTTATTCTAAATTCGCTTTAAGATGCTCAAAATACAAACTTTGAACCTCCAAAAACAACAGATCCAAATAACTTTACATTTTATATAAAGTTAAATACATCATTAGAATGTTATTAAGTTTATTTATCTATTAGCTTATTTAATACACTTAATATTTCTTCTATCTTTTCTTCTTTAGATTCATTATTTTCAAAAGCACCCTTAACACAGTTATGCATATGTTGCTGTAATATTAGTTTGTTGGCTTTTTTTAATAATGCTTGAGAAGCCATTATTTGATTAGAAATATCAATACAGTACCTCTCATCCTCGATCATTTTAATTATTCCTTCTACCTGTCCCTTTGCAGTTTTTAAACATTGTAATGCTTTCTTTTTTTCTGTATTCATTTGCATCACTCCCTATATATTTCACATACAACCCCCCCTCTGGGTGACTGTAATTATATAATACTCCTCTCATTTTCTTATGTCAATATATTTTTAAACATTTTGTTAACTATATTAACATTTAATTAATATAAATACTTCTATTATAATCTCTAAAGTATGTTAAAATTGTTTTATAGCTTGATAAGGAGATAATTTAAACTTATGACTAAATTGTTAATAATCCCATTTATTTTAATTATATTATTCTTATTAATATTTGCTTTTAATAAAAATTATAAATATAAAAATCTTTTATTTTTATTTGGAATAATGATTATTTTTGCTCTCTCAATAGTGCTTATAAAACATCCACTTTCTCAATCAAAAATTTTAAAAAGAGAAGAATCAAATAATAATTTAAACCCAGATTCAACTTTAGATAATAAAGCAAATTTAAATAATTCTCTTAATAATAAAAATATTGGTGATAAGGATAAAATTAGAGTAATAATTTCTCATACGATAAAAAAAGAATTCGGAGAAAATTTTAAATATACAAGAGATTTAATTGAGAATGGAACAAATTCCTACACTATTTCTCTTTTATTTGATGATACTAATTATAATAAAGATCAATGTATTAATTTTATAAAGACTTTGAGCAAGAATCTAGAAAGCTTTGATAATATAAACAGAATAGAAGTTTTCTTTACTAATAATTTAAAAATAAAATATTCCTTAAGTATAGATAATTTTAATAAAGAGAAAGAAAATATAAAAATAAAAGAAGATTCATTTTAATTGAATCTTCTTTTATTTTTAAGCTGAATATTAATTTTAAGTAGCAACTAAGATATTATTACAACTCTATCTAAAACACAGTCTATTTTATACTCTTTAAATATTATTAATAGACTAAGCTTCCTGTCTTTATATAACTATTCTTTTCTATATTGTTATTTGCTAAAACTGTTGTATTGGCCTCAATATAAGCACACTCACTAATATTAACATTACTATCAATATTACTGTTAAAAGCTATAAAAGAATAATCACCTATTCTCACATTATTCCCTAAAGAACATTTTTGTTTCAAAATAACATGTTTTCCTATACTTAAATTTCCAATACTAATTAAGCCTGGATATATAACAGATCCTTCCCCTATATTGCTTTTATTAATATATTTAATATCAGGGTGAATAATAGTAGCAAATCTTATCCTATTATTTAATTTCTTTTCAATCTCTTTTTTCAGTTCACAATTATCTACTGCTATAATTGTAAATAACTCATTCTTACTCTCTAATCTTTTAAAAAAGTAAAATTTATCTTTTTTTCTATGTTCAAAATAATCACACATAGAATCTAAAGAAGCTAAAACATTATAACCATCAATAATCTCTGTTTCTATATCGTTTTTAAGACTTATAAAGCCTAATATATTCCATGTATCCCTATTTAAATTTATACATTCTATTATTTTAACAATTTCTCTTCCTATATTTTCACTCCCAATTATAACAATATCCTTCATTTAAACACCCCATCAACCATTTAAAATATATTTATTATATTAAAACTATTTTATTTAACAACTTTTAATATTAATTTACTTATTAAAGGTTATTAAAATAAATATTCATTTATTCATAACCAAATTTATTTTACAATTTATGTATATTAATTGTATATTTGTCCATAATTAAAATATCCACGATTAATAAGTAGAAAATTTCTTAGTTTTGTAGTAATTAACGATACTTCCCCCATAATATATTTAATCACTTCCCCTTTTGTTTGTACAAACTAAGAAGCTACTTTATTGTGGATTTTCTAATTAATAAGGACTATTTAAAAAGTTTACTATGTAAATAAACTTTTTAAATAGTCCTTTTATAGTTTAATAATATGTAATTTTAAAAATAAAAAAAAGCTTAGTGAAAATTCACTAAGCTTTTTGGTGGCTCGAGCAGGAATCGAACCAGCGACACGAGGATT
>WNVL01000036.1:0-12917 GCA_034421775.1 Clostridium perfringens
GTAAACAATAATAAACGGTTACATGAAGAAAAGATAGCATTTTTTAGTTTTGACAATAAAATTTTGTCGTTTTATAATTGTATAGTTCATATTTAATAAAAATTTAACTAAAATTTAACAAAGGAGATGATTAGGTGATTAATGCTAATGAAAATTCTAAAAACTCAACCGATCTGGTCTATAAAAACAGATGGTTTATATTAGGAGTATTAGTAATGCAACCATTCATGGCATGTTTAGACAGTAGTATAGTCAATGTAGCTCTTCCAATTCTTCAAAGAGATTTAGGCGCAACTATGGCTGGAACTGAATGGATTGTAAGTTCATATTTGATAATAATTTCTGCATCTATTTTAATCTTTGGTAGATTAGGAGATATGCATTCAAAAAGTTCAATATTTATAAAAGGAATATTGGTATTTGTTTTAGGATCTTTGCTTTGTGGAATATCTCCTTCGCTTCCTATTTTAGTAATATCTAGAATTGTGCAAGCTATCGGTGCTGCTATGTTAATGTCATCAAACCAAGGTATTATAACAGACGTTTTCCCTCCTAATGAAAGAGGAAAAGCTTTAGGTATTTCTGGTTCATTCGTTGCTTTAGGATCCATATTAGGACCAGCTTTAGGGGGATTTATAGTAACATACTTCACTTGGCACTATATTTTCTTAATAAATGTTCCAATTGGTATAATATGTTATATATTTGCAAAGAAATATCTACCAATAAGAGTTTCTAAAGAATCTGAATCAATGGATAAACCAGGAGCAACAATGTTCTTTATTGCTACAATTCTTATCTTTACTTCAATACTACTTGGTCAATCTTTAGGTTTTAATAGTATATATGTAATTTTAGGTTTTGTAATAGGATTTATTATTCTTGCATTTTTCTTAATGTTCGAAAACAAGACAAAAAATCCTATGCTTCATTTAAGCTTATTCAAAAAATCTATATTTTCTGTAAGCTTAATATGTGCATTTATTTCTTTCACAGCAATAAATACAATAAATGTTATTCAACCATTCTACTTAAATGATATTTTAGGATATAGTCCTGGAAAGATTTCAGTAATAATGACTGCTTACCCAATTGTATTATTCATTGTAGCACCTCTTAGTGGAACATTATCTGATAAAATAGGTAGTAAAATACTTACTTTAATAGGTTTATTTTTAACTGGTGTTTCTATGATCTTATTATCATCATTAAATGGTAATTCAAAGGAAGCAACAATATTCATTATTTTAGCACTATTAGGTTTTTCAAATGGATTATTCCAATCACCAAATACAAATCTAATAATGTCCTCTGTTCCTAAGGACAAACTTGGAATAGCTGGTGGTACTAATGCTTTAATAAGAAATTTAGGACTTGCCTTTGGCGTATCAGCATCAACTTCTATTTTATATGCTAAAATGAGTGATTTAGCTGGATTTAGAGTTCTAGGTGCAATACCTGGTAAACCAGAAATTTTTATTTCAGGAATGAGGTTTGTATATATATTAGTTGCTGCTCTATGTTTCATAGGATTCATAATTTCTTTAATAGAATACATAAAATCTAAATCTAAGTAAAACAAACCTGACATGAATTATTCATGTCAGGTTTGTTTTACTATAAATTCTTTTTAATTTCATTATATTCTTCTTTGCTTATTTCACCCTTAGCAAACCTTTGACTTAATGTCTTTAAGGCCTCCTTACTAGGGCTATTAAATTCTTTAAAAAGCTTAATTAAGAAGTATCCTATAAAGAAAACTATAAGAAACATTCCAAGCATCATGACTATAGAACCAAAGCTTCCCATTATTCCTCCACTAAAAAAATAATTACACATTTTTATCACCTCTATTTAAGAGTAGAATAGTTTTATGAATAAATTATGAATATAAAAATACCTATGATTAAGATAAAAACTTTAATCATAGGTATTTTTATATTAATTATTAACTTCTTGAATACTAATTATTCCTTGAGTATTATTAGATAGATCTAATTTTGCTATATTATTAGGATTGCTAAAATAAATCTTTCCACCAATAAATATTATAAGTGATAATACTATAATCATTAAAATATTTTTAGCTCTAAAACTCTTTTTCATATATTACACCTTCTTAACAAATAATAATCTAAGTTAGATATGGTAAGAATAATGTTCCTAACCCTAAGAAGAAAAAGAATCCACACACGTCAGTTACTGTTGTAACAAATACAGCTGATGCTAAGGCAGGATCTACCTTTAATTTCTTTAAAATAACCGGTACTAAATATCCTGCAAATGTAGCAGCTGTCATATTTAATATCATGGCTAAGCCAATTACTATACCAATTGCAGGCTTTCCTGACCAAAAAACAGCTACGATAGCAGTTACTAAACCTGTAGCAGCACCTGTTAAAATACCAACACCAATTTCTTTAAAGAAAATTCTTTTTGCATTTTTAAAAGTTAATTCTCCTAAAGCTATACCTCTTACTATGATTGTTAAGGTCTGAGTTCCTCCATTTCCACCCATTCCTGCAACAATAGGCATAAATGTTGCTAAAATTACAACTTTACTAATAGTTCCTTCAAAAAGTCCAACAGTAGCAGAAGCTAAGAAAGCTGTTATCAAGTTTACGAATAACCATGGTAATCTACTTTTTACAGATTCTTTCACAGTACTATCAACTTTTTCTTCTCCATCTACACCTCCTAAACGGTGTATATCTTCGGTTGTTTCTTCTTTTATGATTTCTATAACGTCATCAATAGTTATTATACCTAAAAGCATATCTTTATAATCTACAACTGGTATTGTTAAAAGACCATATTTATCAAATATATTTGCAACCTCTTCTTGGTCCATATCAAAAGGAACACTTATGACATTTTTATTTACAATCTCTGAAATTTTCTCATCAAACTTACTTATAACAAGTTCTCTTAAAGAAACTACCCCTTTTAATATTCCTAAATCATCAACTACATATATGTAATAAGCAGACTCAGCCTCTGGAGCAGCTAGCTGAAGATACTCTAAGGTTTCTTTTACACTCATGGTATCCTTTATTGAAATAAATTCTGTTGCCATAACTCCACCAGCCGTATCTGGTGCATATGTTAATAACTTTTTTAAATCCTTAGCTTCTTGGACAGGCATACTTGAAAGTAACTTACTAGATTCTTCACTATTTAAATTTGCCATTAAGTCAGTAAGCTCATCTGAGGATATATTATGTAAAACCTTTTTCTTTTTTGCCTCTGGTAAACTCTTTAAAATATTTACCTTATCATCATCCTTCGCAAAATCTATAATATCTGCAATCATATCTTCTGGAAGTTTTTGTATAAGTTTAATATTTTCTTCATTTTCTTCTAATAAATCTAATATATCAGCTGGATGTACATCATCTAGTGAGTTTAGTTTATTGTTAGGATATTTAATCAACATATCCTTTAACTTCTCTTTAGTTATTCTTTTGTTCATATTATTTCCTCTTTTCTATTAAACAAGAGAATTAATTACACTTAATAAATCTTAAACTAGCATATTGTACAAATGGTATAAATGTATTTTTCCTCTCGTTTTTAATTTAAATATTAATTTTCTACTAAGGGGATCTCCTTCCATTTACACCACCTCCAAATGTAATAAAAATTTTCAAATATTATTTCTATATATTATATTAAGTAAATTTTAATGTTTTGTAAACAAAAATTTATTTCGAATTTTTGTTTTTGGGAATATTTTGTAATTATAACTCATAAATATATAATAATAAAAATTATAATTTAGTAATTTTTAACCTCACTTTTTCTTATTTTATAAAAGCATGTAGAACTTTCTATGAATATTCTTAAACTATATAACCTATAATTTGTTTCTTTGTGTTGTAATTCTCCTTTTACATTTTTTATTTATATTCTACATGCTAAAACCAAAAGCAGATTAGTAAACACTAATCTGCCTTTTCATTTAAATTGCTGTATCAAATACTAAAGACTTACACACCGCAAAAAATTCTCTTGCATACATAGAAGGTACTAAATACCATTGACTATTGCTAGTATATAATTCTACATTGCCATATCCATTCCTTTTGGCTAAAAGTTCGCTCCTCATAGCATGAAAATCTGTTGTGATGACTAAAATATTTAAATCCTTAATAGGTTTTCCACTTAAATTCTCTATAATTTCTTTAGAATATTTCAAATTTTCATAAGTACTAGTTGCCTTATTTTCAAGTATTATTCTATTTTGTGGAATTCCTTTTTCAATTAAATATTTTGTCATTGCCTCTGCTTCTGTTATAGTTTCTCCTGGACCTTGTCCACCTGAAACTATTATTTCACCATCATAACCAGTTTTATTTAAATATTCTAAAGTTTTATCCAATCTATCTTTTAAAGTGGTCGTTAAACTCTCTCCTCTTATACCAGCTCCTAAAACAATTATATAATCACAAGTATTTAAGGATTTCTTAGGATAAAAAATTATTGCTCCTTCAACTATAATAAATATACTTACACATATAATAGCTAAAATTTTAAATGGCTTATATATTCTTTTAAACCAATTTAATTTCAAAAGTTTATCTCTTAATAATACATAAGCTATAATCCCTATTCCAACTATTAAATAAAAAAAACTAAATGTAGTTTTTCCAGTTAAGGTATTAACTAAAAAATAATATGCTATGAAAATTACCCCAATTAGAATTGAGATAAATTTAAGTACTGATTTCTTCACAGTATTCTCCTTTCCAAAGTAGTCAATATAAATTTTACCAAAACTGTAAATTCAAATCTATACAATAATATTACAAATAGAATATATAAATTGCAACCAAGCTAATATTAAATTTTTTAATTTTGAAAGCAAATAAAAAGAAACCATATCAAAACTCAATAATACAACTTATAAATTTTCAGCAAAATTAAGTAATTCTTGAAATATATTTATAAGTTTTATTTCAGGTTAATTTTAATATAATTCCTTTTTATCTAATTGCTACTATGTTAAGTTGTCAATTATAATAACTCCCTAAAATCTTTAATTACTTTATTCACACCCACTATATCTTTAAAAGATTCTTTTTCCCCTTTACCATCAATAACTATTATTTCTTTTGCTCCTGCATTATTTGCTGCTTTTATACCTGAAATAGCATCTTCAAAGACAATGCATTCTTTAATATCAACACCTAGTAAATCAGCAGCCTTAAAATAAATATCTGGATCTGGTTTACTCCTTGTATTTCCATCATCAAAAGCTATTTTATTTGGATCAAACCACTTATTTAAATTAAAACTTTCAATAAAAAAATCTACATTTTCCTTTATTGATGCAGTAGCTATGGTAAATGGAATTTCCCTCTCTTTTAGGTAATTAAAAAAATCATTTGCTCCCGGAACTAATCTAAAAGTTTCTTTATCCTTTTTGCATAATTCCCTATAAACTCTTTCTTTTTCCTTTGAAAGTTCATCTATCTTATTTTTTTCACAATCTTCTCCCATAATATACTTTAAAATAAGTTCATTTGTCCTTCCATGAACATTAGTTTTAAATTCCTCTTCATTTAATTCCACTCCTCTTATTTCTTTTGAAAGTTCTTTCCAAGCAGTTTCGTGCTTTTCTGAATCCCAAAATAAAGTTCCGTTGAAATCAAATATAACGCCTTTACATTCCATATAATACCTCCTAGAACAATTAAATTTTCTATTATTATACCATTTAATTCCTAATAGTTAATTTAAATTTAAATAAAATATGTTTAATTTTATGATTATTTGAAATACTATAATTGTTTAACTTTTTTTTAATTTAAGGAGAATATATTTATGAGTAGTAGAACTGGAATAGTAAAATGGTTTAATCAAGAAAAAGGATATGGTTTTATTTCTTGTGATGAAGGTGATGATGTATTTGTACATATATCACAAGTTAAAGAAAAAGGACCTGAAAAAGACTTACATGAAGGTGAAAGCGTGTCTTTTGATATAAGTGAAGGTGAAAAAGGTCCTATGGCTACAAATGTTCAAAAGCTATAAATAAAAGAGTCCTATTACTTAAGTAATAGGGCTCTTTTGTTTAAACTATACTAATAATTTCTTATAGGAAATCCTGTATTTTCAATACAACCTCTTATTTCATCTTCACTTGTATTTTCATTAAACATTACTTCTATACTTCCTCTAGCTACATCTACACATACCTTTTGAACTCCACTTATATTTTCTAAAGCATTTTTTACTTGAGTTTTATTTGTGGAACTTCCTAGTCCGTCTACTAAATAATGAATCTTATCCATACTATTTTCTCCTTTCAAATGATTCTTCTAAAATAGTATGTGTAATCTAAGCTATTAAAACCGTAGTATTATCTGGTATATTCTCATATATCCATTTAGCATTATCTGTGGCAAGTCTAATACAACCATGACTTAGAGCTTGTCCTAACCTACCATCTTTAATGTTTTTTCCACTTCTATCATACAAAATAGAGTGATAATAATACCCATCAATTATTCTTGTTGCATATTTTACTGAATAGTCTGCACCTGCAAAGCTTGGCTTTCTTCCATTAATTAAAAAAATACCTTTTCTTGTTGGTGTTGAAGGCTTTCCTACTGTACTAATCCACCTATATAGCCTCATCCATTTATTATTACTTTTTTTATAGACATAAGTGTATTTAGTTGCTAAATTTGTTACTAAAAGATAATCAGTTTTACTCTCTAAATTATTAGAGTTAACGAAAGAATCCATATCTTTATTAAAATTTGTATAGTTTAAAGAATTATATTTTTTTGAAAGATCTATATTCAAATTAAATCACCTAAAGAATATTAATATTATATTATATTCTTTAGGTGGTGTTTTTCTCTACATTTATTTATTTTTCAAATGGATAAATTATTCCCCATTGCTCTCTAACATTATGCATAATGTTTGTAACATCATATGTTAATTCCATACTCTTAGACTCTTCATTATTTCTTATGATATTTTCCATAAAAATAACCTCATAATCTAAAGCCTTTTCAGCATCTCCAACTTCTATAACTTCTACTTTTCCATCTAAATAATTTATAGTAGCTTTATTAGCTCTTGGAAAATCATCAATTGTTACAAATCCATTGTCACAAGAAACAATTCCTCTCTTAGGCATCTTAGATCTAAAAGCTAAAGAAATCACAGCCATTTCATTCTCTTTAGTCTTTACTATTATTCCTGATTGTTCATCAACACCAGTATTAGCTTTCTTAACTGTAGTTAGTATTTCTATAGGCATACTAGATAAGAAATATCTAGCAAAGGATAAAGCATAAGTTCCTATATCTAAAAGCGCTCCTCCAGCTAAATCAATATTAAAAAATCTATTATTTTCATCATATTCTTTAAAACTTCCAAAAGAGACTTGAATCATATTAACTTTTCCCAATTCACCATTTTTAATTTTATTTAATACCTTTTCATATAATGGCATATGGAATATAGTCATTGCTTCTTCTAAAACTAAATTATTTTCTTTTGATATTTTTAAAGCTTCATCTAATTCTTTCTTATTTACAGTTATTGCTTTCTCGCAAAGAACATGTTTATTATTATTTAAACTTTTCATCATATACTCATAATGATTGCTATGAGGTGTAGCTATATATATAACATCTATTTCCTCATCATTTATCATTTCGTCATAGCTTCCATAAGCTTTTTTAACATTATTTTCAATTGCAAATTTTTCAGCTCTCTCTTTATTTCTAGATGCTACTGCATAAACCTCGCCATTAACCCTATTTAGAGCCTTTGCAAAATCTCTAGCTATATTTCCTGGTCCTAATATTCCCCATTTAAGTTTTTTCATATTTTCAGCTCCCATCTTTTAATGTAAACTATGTCATTTAAATTCATTTTAAACTAATAAACACTTTTAATCAAAGCTTATTTTAAAACTGAGCCATAAAAAAGTTGTATTGTTTTTTATTAACTCATCTTTTCTAAAAGATAACTATTAATAAAATATTCAATACAACTTTTATTTTTTCTATTTAATTATATTTTTTAAATTTCTTACAAATAAACTATCATCTACGTTTCTGCTTCTTGAACAAACTAAAGCTGCTTGTATCACTGTAATTAATATAGATGTATTTCTTCTATATGCAATGTATTTATATTCCCATTTATGACTAAACTTTTCCTTAAATCTTCTTAATCCTTTGAAAGAATAAAAAGCTTGTCCGTTTTCATAAACTTGAAGTGCTAATTTTTCATTCCAGAAGGCATACTTAGATAATCCAACATTAGCTAATGGAGCCATTCCCATATTAAAGATTTCATATCCATTTTCTTTTCCATATTCAATTAAACTTATGAACATAAAATCCATTACTCCTCTTGGAGTATTATTGCTAAATCTCATTAAATCTACAGAGAAGCTTTCGTCATCATACATATACATAATATTAGCAAAGGCTTTTATTTCCCCCTCTGCATCCTTTAAAATAGCTATAGGTGCCTTATTTAAATAATCTTCATCAAAAAATCCAACTGAAAATCCTTTTTCTTTTCTTCCATCTAACCATTCATCTGATATATCTCTTAAAGAATCTAAAAACTCTCTTGAAAACGGTGGCTCAACCATATGGAAAGTATATCCTTCCTTAGTTACCTTACTTCTTGAAGTTTTTAAACTCTTCATCTTGTTTCCTACGACTTTAAACTCTTTTACATCTACCTTAGCTTCTTCACCGATTTTCATGAAATCATATCCATTGGAATGAAGATAGCTTATCATTTCATCATTAACTTGATAAAATACTGGTGTATAACCATAGTTGTCAGCATACTCACAGAACTTTTCTATTTCTCTAAATAAATTTTCCGTATTTCCTACAGGATTTCCTAGAACAAAAAGCTTGTCTCCATATACCTCATACTGAATAAATAGATCTTTATCTTCATTTAAATAAATATATTTGTCTTTTAAAAATACTAAATGAGTTAGGGAATCTCCCTTATATTCTTCTATTATTCTTTCAACATCTTCCTTACACTCATCAAATACTCTTACAGGAATTTTTCTTCTTACATTGAAGAAATAAATAGCAACATAAATTACAGTCACTAATACAAATGCTATAAAACCAAATTTATATGCCATTTTATAAGGCATTTTACGCACTATTCCAACATATTTAAGATATCTTCCAAATCTAATTAAAATGAAGAAATAAACTGAAAAAGATGCCATTAATATTGCAGAATCTATTATAGTATTTTTACAACTCACAACGAAGCTCTCTCTATAGAACATTCTTCTACTTAAATATAATATATATGCTACAATCATTATAAAAACTAATTCATATGGATTTATTCCTCTTGTAAGTGATAGAAGTATTCCTAAAATAAGTAGAAACATGCTTGTTTTATATATACTTTTAGCTCTATACTTCATCATAAGTGATATAAGCATTATTAAGAATCCTAAAACTATGCTCATTCCCATGGAAAGTCCTAGTACTTGCTTTCCTAAAAGTTCCTTTAATAATCTTATTTTAAATAAATATTGTGGCGCTATATTTGATAAAGTTATAATAGCTCCTGATATAAATACTAATGCTACTACTACTTTATAAGCAATTTTAGAAACTATTTCATAAGGTAATCCATTAAACTTTTCATTTATTTTGCTACCAAAATCATGTACAAAAAGTAATACACCTATAACTGCTGGCACTATAAAATAACTTATTCTATAAAGTATTATAACTAATAGTGTTTGTTCTATAGGAACCCCAACACCTTCTAATCCATTCATAAATGTTAAATCAAAAGTACCTATTCCTCCTGGAATCATACTTATTATTCCTATAACAGCAGCCTCAATATATATTGGTAAGAAAGTATTCACACTTATTGATGCGCCTGTTATTCTTAAAGTAGCATAAATTAAAATTATAGTTGTAAGCCATTCTAAGAAAGATATAAATATAGTACCTAAGATACTGAAAAATTCTAACCTGTCCTTTGTCTTAAAATATTTATATGCTGAATAAATTATAAATCCTGGTGCATATAAAGCTATTATTGCTATTGCATATTTTATTATTCCTAAACTGTTCCAAGAATATATTTGAATTCCCATATATGTACAACAAACTATTGATAATCCTGTTAAATTTAAAGCTACTATTTTTCCTATTTCTTTTAATAGTTTCTTTTTGTCATCTACATAATCTCCATAAAAATATTGCTTAAAAGCTAAAGATGTAGCTCCTCCAAATCCAAGTAAACTTGCAATTGAACTTGCTATCCAAGAATATTTATATAATTTACTATTCTTTAATCTTATACCTACTTTTTTCTTTAAAATAAAATCATAAAAAGACAAAGGAATATAAGAAATTATACCTAATGCTGCAATTATTAATAGATTAAAAAAATCCAGTTTATTTCTATACATAAAGAAGTACTCAGTATTAAAATTTCTAAATACTGAAGTAAACTCTCTTACTATAAACAGTATAACTACCGAAACAAATGCTATTTTTAAAAATAATTTTAATTTATCCCCTATTTTTAACTTCACTTTTTATCCTCCCATTGTTCAAATTTCAATAATATTATATATTCATAACGTAATTGTAATCCATTGATTAATATTTCATTTACATTACAATTATGTAAGGATTCTATCTTAGAATAAAAAGGAAATCAATATAGAAAAGGTTACAATTACTAGATTTAACCTAATTCACTGTAAAATTTAATGTAAATTTAAGGAAAGAAAATCCTGGTGCCTATAGAAGTGTTATGCTATCTAAATTTAGATAAATAAAAAAGGGGGGTATGAAAATAACTTATAAATAAAACTTATAAGTTATTTTCACACAACCTCTTAATGATTTTTACCAATTTAATACTAATTATTTTGTCTACTTTTTATTATTGACTTAAAGTTCATTCCAAAATCATGAATATAAAGAATTAACCCTATAGCTGCTGGCAATATAAAATAACTTATTCTATAAAGTATTATTACTAAGAAAGTTTGCTCTATAGGAACTCCCAAGGCTTTAAACCCATCTATAAAAGTTAGATCAAAAGTTCCAAGTCCTCCTGGAATCATACTTACTATTCCAATTGCTGTAGCTCTTATATAAACATAAAAATATTCAGCTATATTTATATGAGCACCTGTAATAGCAAGTATTAAATATATAAGCAGCATGTTTCCAATCCATTCTACAAAAGATATACCTATTACCCTTAAAACAAATCCCTCTTCTTCTTTTTTCTTTTTATATTTATATAATGAATTTATAACAACTAAGGGAGTATATGTGGCAATTGCAAAAACTATATACTTTATAACTCCTAAATCTTTTAAATCTTTAAACTCTAAAAAAACATAAATTATACATAATATTGATAAACCGCTTAAATTTAAAAATATTATCTTACCTATTTCCTTTAAAAGTTTCTTTTTATCTTTAACATGATTCCCATAAAAATATTGTTTAAAAGCCAATGAAGTTGCTCCACCAAACCCAAGTAAACTTGCTATTGAACTTGCTATCCAAGAATACTTATATAACTTTTTATTATTCATATCTATACCAACATTCTTTTTAAGAATAAAATCATAAAAAGATAAAGGCATATATGCTACAATACCAGCAATACCAATTAAAAATAGTTGTAGAAAATGTAATCTATCTCTATACATATTAAAATACTTAATATTAAATTCCTTAAACATATTTTTAAAACCAAACACTACCAATACTAGTATTACTGTTATAAAACTTAATTTCAAAAAAAGTTTAACTTTTTTATTTAATTTAATTTTCAAATCCTTTCTCTCCTTTTGCTTTTGTTAACATCCTATTAAGATTATTTTACATTAAATCAAATAAAATTCAAAATTAAAAGCGATTTAAAAAAATATTTTAAATCGCTCAAAACAATATATAGACTTTTCTCGATTTATATAGAATAATTCTAAACCTTCATCCTACCTTCAAAAACGTTTACATTTTTAAAAGAATCTTCAATATTTAAAAATACATCTTTTAACCTTTCTGAATTTATTACAGCATATTTTTTTACTTCTTTAACTCTTAAAAGAGAATTATCAGGAAACTCTATTGTATATTTATTTTCGTCCATACTATTATTATTTATAATAATTACATCCCTGTTTTCTAAAAAGATATATAATTTTCTATTACTATCATTTATAGGATTGTAATCTGTATTATTCTTTATATTTCCTTCATTAAAAACACTTATTATTTCTTCAATACTTTGTTTCTCCAAATCATTAGGTATTGCATAATAATTTTCATATCTTTCTTCACTTATATAATATTTCATTGAAACTACTTCATGCTCTCTAATCTTAAAGGAAATTAATTTATTAACAAAGCCCACCATAATTATTCCCACAATAAAAATTGCCATTATTATAGAAATTAAAATTCTCTTTCTCATAAAAATCCCCCCTATTTTTTATTTATACATTAGTGATATTACAATATTTTTAAATATTTTTAAAGTTATATTGCGTAACTGGTCTTTTTTCGTGCGAAATTGGTCATCCATTGTAAAAAAATCCAAGTAATAATTCTATTTACTATGCTAAGGTGACATTTTTATAATAAAAAAATAAAAGATATATTTAAATATATCTTTTATTTCTCTTACTATTATTTAAGTAATCAACTAAAGTTATTTTACTTAAATCCTTTACTTGCATATTATGTAAATGCAAATATATATAATTTAAAATATCAATTTGTTCTGATACAGAAAATATATTGCCATACTTATTTTCAAAATTAATATATATAATTTCATCTATTTTTTCTTTAAACTTTAAAATTAAATTTTCAAGATTTTTAACATACTCTTCTTTAATA
>WNVL01000037.1:0-7454 GCA_034421775.1 Clostridium perfringens
GATTAGGTGAAATACTAATCACTAATGTGTTGTTACCGGGACCATAGGTTAATGTGGCGAGGCTCTGCATAGGAATCTTAATTCGGTGACATAGTTATCTTGTTCTTTTTTTAATTAAATCGGACAGGATAACTATGTACATTTTGAGGGTAATCGGAATCTAATCATTAAAAACTAAAAAAGTCAATATATAAATTAATATAATATATATATTGACTTTTTTAGTATAATAAAAACACAAAAATAGTATGTAAAAATTACATACTATTTTTGTGTTTTTTTAATACTAGGTTATTTTTAATTAGTCATAGCGAAGAAAATCCTAGAGTAAATTTAAAATTTTAGTTTATTTTTCATAAATCTCAATTAAATCTTTTATACCTGAAGTTCATATAAGTAAATATAATAATAACTAATAATTGATTACTTATAATTAAATAATTATTGTACTTTTTTAAAGAATTTTTAAATATTTTTATTGATTATTAGAATATATTGTTTTAATAATCAATCATAGAATTATTTTTAATTAAATTATTTTAATACTAAGAAAACTTAATAACACCAATTACAGTTAAAAGTGGAATTTCAAAAAAAGTAGTTACTAAATAAGTAGGCAAATGTTAACTACTTTCTTAGAATAAAATAATTTAATTATCATACTTATATATCCTTCATTAATATTAGTATAATAATTTTGAAAAAAGTTCATATTTTTTAGTAAATAGATATATTTTTTTACTTTTTATCAACTTTAGTCATATTTTTATAAAAAAATATGAACCTTTTTTCTATAATTAATACATTATTATATGACATGAGCTTAAAGAGATTTAATATAAAAATTTGTGAAAAACTTTATGATTAAAAAATTACAATTTTAAATGAACCTTTTTTAAGATTTTTATACTTTATTATATGAGAAACAAAAAAATATATAATATAGAGGAGAGATTTACATATGAAAAGAAAATTACTTTCAACTGTTGTAGCATTATCTATGACAGCGTCGATGACTATGCCTGTTTTTGCAGCGGCACAAAACAATCAAACTTCAGAAGTACCTGTAGTAGGTAAAGTTGGTAGATGGGAAGCTGGTAATACTGATCCAACTAATCCAAGTAAACCAGGTTCTGGTGGAGAAGGTGAACATGGTGAGGTTAAACCACCTGCAAACTTAACTGATATTAACGTTACAGTTCCAACTTCAATGACTTTCAACGTTGTAACAAATACAACTGATACTGAGCCAGCTTTTGCTACAGCTGAGTATACAATAACTAATAACGGAGCGAAGCCAGTAAATATGACAGGTGAATATAAGGTTAAAGAGGCTGGGGATATTACATTAGTTGATACAAGTGCGGTTTCAGCTACTGCTAATGGAGCAATTCAATTAGGATTAAGCCTAAACTCAGGTGATGCTAATGCTGTTAATACTCCGTTTATTGAAAATGTAAAAGACGGAGCTACATCAGGACAAGCTTTAGAAATAGCTAATGCTGGATCAAAATGTTTAAAATTTGATTCAACTGCAAAAGGAATGTCAGACGTTAAAGCAGAAGCAAAAGCTGGAAATTTAAAAGATACTAAAACAACAACTGGTAATCTTGTTTTAACTTTCCAACAACAATAAACTTAGTATAACGAATTAGTATATATTAAGAAATTTTATAAAAAGGTATGTGTTAATTCGCATACCTTTTTTATTATCTTTAAAAGGAGTTAATAAAATGAATGAAGAAATCAAAGAAAAAAAATTCACTAAAAAAAAGAAAGTATTGATCATTCTTATTTTACTACTTTTACTTTCTATAGGTGGTTTTTTAGGATTTAAGTGGTATAACAATTATGATATTCAAACACAAGAGGGACAGTTAACTGGAACAATCGGAACAATTCCTGGTTTTTCTCCTGAAGAACTCCAAAAGGAACTGCAAAAACAAGCCGATGAATCTTTATTTTCATTTAATATAAATAGTAAACCTGTTTTTGAAAATGGTAAATCAGAAGGTAATTTACGAATAGCTAATCCTCACTATAATGTATATCCTATAACTGTTACTATAAGGTTGGAAGATACAAACCAAGTTATTTTTAAATCTGGGAAAATTCAACCTAATCATTATATAGAAAATGCAAAACTTACAAAAAACTTAAAAAAAGGCGAATATAAAGCTATAGCTACCATTGAAGCTTTTGATCCTAATGATAATGAAAAATTTTTAGGAAAAGCTCAAGCTATTTTAAATATAACAATATTAAATTAATGGAGTGATTTTATGAAAAAAAATGTTAAAGCATTAATTGTAATTAGTTTAGGATTAATCTTTGGTATTTTTACTAATACATATTATTGTTCAGCACAAACATTGGAGACAACAACTTCAATACCTGTTACAGGAAAAGTAATATTTAATGAAAATATCAATAATAATATTCCTAATAAAGATGACGTTCAAGGAAATGTTCCAATTAAACCACCTTTTAATCCTGATAAAAACTTAATAGATGTACCTAAGACTGGTGATACAGCTGATTCTATTTATTGGATAATAATTGTGTTAGCAATATTAGTGCTAATATTGAAGTATAAAACAGCAAATGATTTTGAAAAGGAGGAGTTAGCAAATGAAAAGAAAAAAAATAATAGCAATAACTAGTATATTAACATTTTCTTTAAATATATTTACTCCTAATGTTTTTGCACAGGAGAAGGTAGTAGTTCCAAATACAATTACCCAAAGTGATAATAATTCAGCTGATTCAGAAAATAAAGATAAACAAGAAATTAGTGAAAATAAAGAGGCTAAAAATGAAATAAAAGATGATAAAGCTGAGAATAGCATTGATAATAATGTAGAGAAAGAAACTAGTAAAGATAATAGTAAACAAGACGTTGATACCACAAATAATTCTAAGAATGAAATAAAAGAAGATAATTATAATAAAAAAGAAGTAAATAATAATGTAGAAAATACTACAACTCCTAAAAATACAGATAATAAAATAGAAAATAAAAAAGAGGATACTACTAATAAAAATAATATTAGCGTTAATACTTATGATAATAAAATTAAAGATGAAAATACTAAAGCAGCTACTGGTCAAATAGCAGATATACCAGATACAAATCTAAAAGCGGCTCTAAATAGGGAAATAGGAGGAAATAGACAACCTCAACAAGATATTTATGTATCAGAATTAGAAGCTTTAACTGGAGAGTTAAAATTAGGTGGGAGCAAAATTTCTAATTTAAAAGGGTTAGAATACTGTACGGGAATAACATCACTAGTTCTTACCTCTAACTCAATAAGCAATTTAGATCCGATAAAAAACTTAACTGAATTAGATGCTTTATATTTAAATGGAACCAAAATAACTGATATAGAACCATTAAAGAATTTAACTAAATTAACTGCTTTAACTTTAGATAGGAATGAAATAAGTAATATAGAACCATTAAAGGGCTTAACTAAATTAACTTACTTAACTCTATTTGATAACAAAGTAACTGATATAGAACCATTAAAGAATTTAACTAAATTAACTGAACTAAATTTAAATAATAACCAAATAAGTAATATAGAACCATTAAGTGGCTTAACTCAATTAACAAAGTTAGCTTTAAATAATAACCGAGTAAGTAATATAGAACCATTAAGAGGGTTAACTCAATTAACTACTTTACAGTTAATGGAGAACGCAATAAGTAATATAGAACCATTAAGCGCTATAGAAGGGAATCTAGAAAATTTAGTTTTAATGAACCAAACAATTGATGGTGGAGATTTACCAGCTAAAGGTAATGAAGCGCCAGTAGAGAATATTGCACAAAACATATTTGGTGAATATATTAATATACCAAGAGGAAATGGATATAAATATGATAGTAATACAATTACAATAACATTTACTAATGTTAAACCTCCAGAAAAAAGATCATATAATTTTAGAGATACTGAGGTTCATTACGGTGGTTGGCGTAAAGCAGTTTTTAATGGAACTGTTAGCTATAATATTATTGATAATAATAAGCAATTAGCATATATACCAGATGCAAATCTAAAAGCGGCTCTAAATAGGATAATAGGAGGAAATAGACAACCTCAACAAGATATTTATGTATCAGAATTAGAAGCTTTAACTGGAAATTTATACTTAAATAACGAAAACATTCGTGATTTAACAGGATTAGAACACTGTACAGGAGTAAAAACGATAGATTTAAAGAATAACCAAATTAGTAATATAGATCCGTTAAAGGGATTAACTCAATTAACTAATTTATATTTAAGTAGTAACCAAATAAGTAATATAGAACCATTAAAGGGCTTAACTCAATTAACTAGGTTAGATTTAAGTAATAACCAAATAAATAATATAGAACCATTAAAAGGCTTAACTCAATTAACTAATTTATCTTTAAATAATAACCAAATAAGTAATATAGAACCATTAAAGGGATTAATTCAATTAACTAATTTATCTTTAAATAATAACCAAATAAGTAATATAGAGCCATTAAAGGGATTAACTCAATTAACTGATTTATATTTAAGTAGTAACCAAATTAGTAATATAGATCCGTTAAAGGGATTAACTCAATTAACTAATTTAAATTTAAGTAATAACCAAATAAGTAATATAGAGCCATTAAAGGGATTAACTCAATTAACTAATTTAACTTTAAGTAGTAACCAAATAAGTAATATAAAACCATTAAGTGGCTTAACTAAATTAATTGATATAGATTTAAGTAATAACCAAATAATAGACTTATCTCAAATTATGGAATTTCCAAAAAATGGACACGCGAGGATTTTAACAATGTATAATCAGAAATCTACTTTAGGAAATACAGTAGTAGATGATGGAAATGTAGAAATACCTAACCCTGTAACTTTCCCTGTACCTCTCGCAGATGGGTATTATTATGAACCTAATATAAATATTACACCAGGTGGAAGTCTTTCATATGTTAAAGAGAGCAATAAGCTTAATTTAAGTAATTTAAGCGATTCTATTAATAGTTTCAACATACATGAAGAGATTGATTTTGGTTGGCAACAATTTGAGATACGATATTCAGGAGATATTACCTTACCGGTAGAGCATGTTTCAATGATTAAAGTTGATTTACCAACATCTATGACTTTTAATGTAGTAACTAATACTGTAAACCCTGTAACAAATCATTTAGAACCAACATTTGTTACATCTGATTATACTATAAAAAATAGAGGTAAGAATCCAGTAACTATTACCCCTAGTTATTCAGTAACAAGTCAAGGTGGAGTTGATTTAGTTGATAGTATAGATGCTAATGATATAGCTAAGGATAATAATGTTAAATTAGCTGTTAAACTAAAGAATCTTTCAACAAATAAAGATATAATGTCAGTTGTAAATAATTCAACTGGAACACCATTTACTGTAGGAGAAAAATCAGATACTAATTTAAGATTTGAACCAGTAACAAATGGTATGGCTGATGTAGCAAAAGAACAATTAAGTGATACTAAAACTACTACAGGTAAAATTACATTTACTATAAGTAAATAGAATTTAAAGTTAATATGCATACTATATAGATACAGATAAGATGACTTTTATTAATTTTAAAAGTCATTTTATTTTTTGTATTAATTAACATTATAGTATTCATTAATACAGAAAATAAGAAACTAGATAAATAATAATTTATATTTTAAAATAATGTTTAAGGTGGTGAGCAATATGTTGAAAATTGAAAAAAAAAAGAATAGTAAATTTAATTTATTATTTACATTAATAATTACTATAATTTTAACTTTTTCAATAAATAAATTTTTATTATTTTTGGCTTATGTACCTAGTTCTTCAATGGAGCCAACTTTATTTCCTAACGATTTAATTCTAGTAACTAAAGTATATAATACTAATAATTTAAAAAGAGGAGATATCATAGTTTTTAAATCAAATGAATTAGATGAAATCTTAATAAAAAGATTAATTGGATTACCAGGAGATTTAATAGAATTTAAGAATTCTTCTATATATGTTAATTCAAAAAAATTAGATGAAAATTATTTAAAAGAACCTTATAATTTTGAAGGATCTTTTAAGGTTCCAGATAATGCATTCTTTTTCTTAGGGGATAATAGAAATAACTCATTTGATTCTAGATATTGGAAAAATCCATTTATATTAAAAGACGATATTATTGGTAAAGCACAATTTGTTATATATCCAATTTCTCATATAAAATTATTAACATGATTTTAAATTTTATATATTATTAAGTATAAGTAAATGAATTTTTTAGATATGTAATATATGTTTAAGTAATAAAACAGAGAGTTAATGTAACTAGATTAAAAGATATAAAATTAGATTTAAATATACATAAAGAAATATAGTAGGGCGTAGTGTCTATATTCGTTAACTTAAGAAGCATTTGTCAACGAATATGCTGATTTTTATTGGCATGATAAGTATAACAAGCAAAAAAAACTGGAACAAGTGTATTACAATGAACTCAACAGAAATGGAGGAATTAATATGAATTATAAAATTTTAGGAGATTCAGATTGCCCATTGGTACATATCTCCTTGCGTGAAGCAGAATGTGTAAAAGTAGAAAGAGGGTCTATGGCTTATAGTACAAATGTTGAATTGGAAGGTAAATTCAATAGCAATAAGAAAGGTTTTGGAGGTGTTTTGAGTGCTATTGGTCGTAGTTTAACTAGTGGAGAAAGTATGTTTATTACTAGAGCTATAGGAACAAGTCAACAAGGTATGATTGGTATTGCTCCTGCCATTCCAGGAAAAGTTTTCTGTCTACATGTTAATCAAACTAAACAATATCGATTAAATACAGGCGCTTTTTTGGCCTGTGATGAAAGTGTTGAATATGTTATGAAAACACAGGATGTTGGAAAAGCCTTTTTTGGAAGAACTGGTGGTTTATTTGTGATGGAAACACAAGGAACTGGAGATGTTTTAGTTTCAGCTTTTGGAGACATCATATCTTTGGAAGTGACACCTGATAAGCCTATTACAATTGATAATGAGCACGTTGTGGCATGGGATGCTTCTTTACGTTATGATATTCATGTTGCCTCAGGCACTTTTGGTTTTACAACTGGAGAAGGATTGGTTAATGAATTTCATGGACAAGGAATGGTTTTGATCCAAACGAGAAACCTTCATAATTTGATAGATGCTATGCGTCCATTTTTACCAACTTCCTAAAGCAACTAATAATGATGTTTTTAAAAATTAAAATAATATTTACTTTGAAAATATTAAACAAAGTTTTGTTGAAATTGAAAAAACGCAAAATTAAATATATAAATAAAATTTTAAAAAGGATTTCCCATTATTTTCAAGAATATAGATAATATAATATTTATTATTTTTAGGGGGATTTTTCAATGAGAACAGCTCAAGAAGTATCAAACGAACTAAAT
>WNVL01000038.1:0-5458 GCA_034421775.1 Clostridium perfringens
AATATTATTCCTCCTACAAAACAAACATTTATTTAATTTCAATTTATAATCATAATTTAAAAGTCTTTATTATCAAGTCATTTCTTGTTGATGTTTTATCTTCATCAACCTTATGTCATTATTATATAATAATTATTATTAATTAGCAATACCTATTTTTATTTTTTCGTAAAATTTTCAAAGAAATTTTCAAAGAAATTTTTAAGACTTAAATTTATAAAGTTTAATACATAAAATATTCTTACTAAATCATATCAATAATATACCTTTATTAGATATATTATATTCTTCATATCTTAAAAGTATATATTTCAATGTTCATTATATTGTTTTATAAATATATTGTTACTATATTTATATTTTTAAAACATTCGCAATATATAAAATATACTAGTTCTATAAATATTTTACCTCTGCCAGTATAGAAAGTGCTTTTATTATAACTAAAAAAAGATTCTATATAATTTGAATTATATAGAACCTTTTTATGGATAATCACAATATGTGGTTATGACCTAATATTCAGACTAAATTTTCCATTTTTAATATAGTTTTATCACAAAATCATCTTTTTTTCTAGTCTTTAACCCCTTAATTTTTTTTAGTTCATAAATTTATAATATTTTACTATCTTTTTATTATCTAAAATCTATATTTTCCTAGTATAACATTTTATAAAAAATAAAGTTAGAAGCTAAAAAAGCTTCTAACTTATTATATAAAAAATATTATTTACACTCTAATAATGCTAATGCTACTGCTCCAACAACACCTGCATCAGTTCCTAAACCAGCAGGAACTATTTTACAATGTTCAGCCATAGCTTTGAAGCATCTTTCATTAACAACGTCTTGAACTGTTTCAAAAACTATTTCTCCAGCTTTTGAAACTCCTCCACCTATAACAACCATGTCTGGGTCAAAAGTCGCTATTGCATTTGCAACACCAATTCCTAAGTAATTTAAAGCTTCATCTATTATTGATTTTGCAACTCTATCGCCTTTAGCAGCTTCAACGAATACTTCATATGAAGTTACATTGTCATAGTCTTTTAAGCTTGTTTCTACGTTTGTAGCAACAGCTTCTCTTCCTCTCTTACCAATAGCTGTTCCTGATGATACAGCCTCTAAACATCCCATGTTACCACAGTTACATCTTACTGTTCCTGGTGCAACAGTTGCATGGCCAATTTCTAAAGCGTTTGAAGTACTTCCTCTGTAGATTTTACCGTTAAGGATTGCTCCTCCACCTACACCAGTACTTACAGTGATATAAATCATGTTTTCAGTACCTTTACCAGCACCTAACATGAACTCACCAATAGCAGCTACGTTAGCATCGTTATCTAAGTAAACAGGAATACCAAACTTAGCTTTTAATGGTGCAACTAAGTTGAAGTTTTTGAAAGGTAAGTTTGGAGTTGTTATTATTATACCAGTTCTAGCATCTAGTGGTCCTGGTGATCCAATACCTATAGCTTCTACTTCATCAATAGTTACTTTCCCTTCGCATATTACAGTTTCAACACAACCTATTATTCTATCTAAAACTGCTTGCTCTCCTTCATGAGCATTAGTTGGAGTTGTATGTTGAGCTATAACATTTCCTTCTAGATCAGCAAGAGCACAGCTTATTTTTGTTCCTCCTAGATCTATTCCAACAACGTAATTCTTCATTTAAAAAATCCTCCCCCATGTTTCTTATGGATTAATTCAACTATAAGTGCTTCTTACAAGTTGCCCTTTAGAATTCACTTCGTTAAATTATTATATGACAACTTAAATTATAGCTTATTAATAATTATTTATTTAACACAAAGTAAATTATAACACAAATGTACGTACCTTTACACAGTTAAAGTTATACCCTTTTTAAATTATATACTTTTACAATTATTTATATAAAAAATACTATTAAAAGTTTGCTATTTTAGCCTATTTTCTTAGCATTTATATAGTAAATTCCCTGATTATCATATCCTTGGTTTTTTATGTTGAAATTGTTATCTTCAAGCATAGAACAAATAATACCTATATTATCATCATCTAATGATTCCATATAAATCATAAACCTATCACATACACCAACAATATTTATATAATCAAAGATATTACTATAATCACTTAAACCGATTTTACCCTTTATATCCATTCTATAATTACACATGAATTGCACCTCATTTAAGATATTATCTCTAAATATATAATTAGATATGCAAATATAAAAACCCTTTTATTTTTCTTAAAAACTTAAAAAATTTATAATTGTTTTTAATATTCTGACTTAATTTGCTTCAAATTAAGTCAATTTTTAGAAATAAATAATTTAAGTTAAGTCAATTTATATTTCTAAATAATAAATTTTATTTTTAATTATGCCATAAATAAAGTATCTCTAAGAGATTTATATTCTACTATCTAAAGTTTTATTCATTTTTTATAAATACTATTTTCTTTAATTTTTGAGCTTTGCCCAAAATTTCTAAAATAATACCTTGAACATTATTAATTTAACCACATTATTTTCCTAGTATACATAAAAAGTACCATCTTTTTAAATTTTAAGATGGTACTTTTAAAAATTTCTATATTTTTATTATTTAAGCCTCCTTAGCTTCTTTAATTTTCCTAGCAGCTTCTATTATTTTATCTGTTTCTGTACTTGGAACTTCTTCATATTTATCAAAAGTCATACTAAAACTTCCTCTCGCTTGAGTCATTGAACGTAAATCAGTAGCATATTTGAACATTTCTGATAAAGGAATTTGAGCTATAACTCTTTGATTCTTTCCATCTGGTTCCATCCCAATTACTCTACCCCTTTTTTTATTTATATCACCAATTATATCTCCCATATATTCATCAGGAATAACTATGTCTGCTCTCATAATAGGTTCTAATATTACAGGTTTTGCACTCTCCATACCTTTCTTATATGCTAAAGAGGCAGCAACCTTAAATGCCATTTCTGAAGAATCTACAGGATGATATGAACCATCATATAAAGTAGCCTTAACTCCAATTACAGGGTACCCAGCTAAAACCCCTCTCTTTAAACAATCTCTTAATCCTTTTTCAACTGCGGGTATATAGTTTCTAGGTACAACCCCACCAACAACTTTATCCACAAACTCTAAATCACTTTCTCCATCTCTTCTTGGCTCAAATTTAATCTTTACATCACCATATTGTCCATGACCACCTGATTGCTTTTTGTGCTTTCCTTGTACATCAGAATTACCCTTAATAGTCTCTCTATAAGGAATCTTAGGTTCTTGGAGTATTACATCAATACCAAACTTACTCTTTAATTTACTCGCTAAAACCTCAATATGAGTTTCACCAATACCAGATATTAAAGTTTCTGCATTCTCTTTATCCCTAGAAACCTTAAATGTTGGATCTTCATCTAAAAGTTTAGCAAGACCTTGGGATATTTTCTCCTCATCACCTTTGCTCCTTGGCAATACTGCCATAGTCATAACTGGCTCTGGAAAATTAAATTCTTCATATGAAACCTTAAAATTGTTTTCACAAAGGGTATCCCCTGTAACAGTATATTGAAGCTTTGTAACAGCCCCTATATCTCCTGCGATAATTTTCTTTGTTTGTATCTGATTTTTACCCCTTAAGAAGCATAAAGCACCAATTTTTTCTAATTTATCATTTTTTGAATTTACAATAATCTTATCATTAGTAAGTTCTCCTGTTTGAACTTTAAACATTGAAAGCTTACCTACAAATGGATCTGCAATTGTTTTAAATACAAAGGCAGAGAACGGCATTTCACTACTTGCCTTAATAGCTATTTCCTCATTATTATTATCTATAGCAAATTTAGCCTTGCTTTTATTGGGTGATGGGAAGTATCCTTTAATTGAAGCTAAAAGACTTTGCATACCAACAATTGATGATGAACTTCCACACATAACTGGAGCTATATCTCCACTTTCAAAGCCAATAGAGAATCCTTTATATATTTCATCAACTGTAAGCTCTCCATCAGAGAAATATTTATCAAGTAATTCCTCATCAGTCTCTGCTACGGCTTCCATTAAATAAGTTCTATATTCTTCAACTTTATCCTTAACACTTTCAGGAATTTCTATCTTATTTATTTTTCCTGTATTAGCTTCACACTGAAAAGCTTCTTGAGTTATTAGATTAACAATACCTTTAAACTCTTTCTCTGATCCTATTGGATATTGAGTAGGTATTGCTCCACTTCCGAATGTATTTCTTATGTTTTCTAAAACTTTATCAAAATTTGAATTTTCTCTATCTAATTTATTTATAAAAAATGCTCTTGGTAAATTTTCTTTTTTACAACATTCCCATGCTTTTTCTGTTCCAACTTGTACTCCAGTAACTCCACACACAGTTATAATTGCTGAATCAGCCGCCTTGATTCCTTCTATTTGCTCTCCAACAAAATCAAAATAACCTGGAGTATCTAATAAATTAACCTTAATTCCATTCCACTCAAGGGGAACAACAGATAATGATAATGATATTTTCCTTTTTTTCTCTTCTTGGTCATAATCACTTACTGTATTACAATCTTCACAAGTCCCTAATCTATCAGTAGTGTTTGTATAGTAAAGTAAAGCTTCTGTTAATGCAGTTTTACCTGAATCACTATGTCCTATAATCCCTACATTTCTTAAATTCTCAATCTTATACTCTTTCATAAAACTCTGCTACATCATTGATATTGTTTACATAACAATATATAAGTAGCACCCACCACCTTTCTAGAAAAAATTAGTATTAGTAATCTGTTAAAAGTATGCATCAAATTTGTATTTAATAACTTAATTTATATTAAAGTATTTTATACTTTCTATATTTATTAAATTCCCTTATGCATTAACTTAAATAAATAAGGCTTAACATTAAATAGAAATTTTAATTCTATCTAACCCTAATTAAATTATCTAAAATAATAGAAACTATTTTAATCCTAGCTCTACATTTAAGATAAATTAAAAATCACTTTATACTCATTTGCTTTCTATAAGTGTCTTTATATATAGTCTAAAATCTAATTTCATAGTAAAAATTTTAATAAGCAGCTTATATAACTAAATATATTCTACTCACTCAAAAATTATTATATTTATTATTTAGTACTTTTAAATAATAAGATTAAGCATTTAACTTCCTAAAATTCTTCCTATACTTTAATAAAGCAAAACTCTTATCATTTATGTCTTTATTCAATTAAGATCACTAACTAGCTTATTTTTAAATTTATTATCTACAAAATAAAACATTATAATTATTTTATATTTTTATAGTTCAACATTAAATAAATAATTCTTTTAAAAAAATAAAAAGAGTTATTAAAAAAGACATTTATATCTTCTTTAATAACTCTTTTTATATAAAAAAAATGGCTCCTCGGAGAGGACTCGAACCTCCAACCTATCGGTTAACAGCCGAGTGCTCCACCATTG
>WNVL01000039.1:0-5066 GCA_034421775.1 Clostridium perfringens
AATATCTTCTGTTTAATTTTCAAAGACCATTTCTTCGTCGCCCTCAAGCGACTTTCTTAGTTTAACATCACTTCGAAACTTTGTCAACAACTTTTTTCAAAACTTTTAATTTGTTTTGTTGAGTTGTTTGCGTGTCTCTCAGCGACGAGATTTATCTTACCATATAGTAGCCCTCTTTACTATTTAATAATATTAATATTTTGAAATTAAATTAAGTTTTCTTTAATTTTCTTTATTTTTCTAAAAAATACTTATATTGATACACCAGGATTAGTATATTTACATACTATTTACAATCCAATATAATTTATTCAAATTTATTCCAAACAACAAAATAATTAAACTGCTAATAAACTTTTATATCCTTTTTTTTATTTATGTAATCTTTATTTAAGCTTTTCTTAATTTAGATCTTTTATATAAAAATTAGTTTTTAAATTTATTAGCAGTCATAAAATTGATTATAAATTATTCTTTTATTTTATATTTTCAAATAATATGTTTATTCTATAAAATATTATAATTATTTTACTCCTAGCTTTTCCATTATTATTAAAGCTGTATCTTCTATAGCTCTTTGAGTTACGTCTATAGTTCTACATCCTATTTTTCTCATTATCCTATCTGCAAATTCAAATTCTTCTAGTATTCTTGAATCAGAAGCATATTCTATATCTGCTGATATTCTATGAAATTTATCTAATCTTCTTTTTCTTATCTCTATAAGCTGAAGTGGATTTATTGTAAGTCCAAATACTTTTTTCTTGTCTATTTCATATATTTCTTCTGGTACACCTACCTCTGGAACTAAAGGTATGTTTATTGCCTTTATTCCCTTATTTGCAAGATACATGCATAACGGTGTTTTAGATGTTCTAGATAAGCCTACAAGTACCACATCTGCATTTTTTAATCCTCTATAGTCTTTACTATCATCATATTGCATAGCAAACTCCATAGCCTCTATTCTCTTATAATAAGCTTCATCAGTATTCCACATAGCACCAGGATTATAATCTGGATATTGATTTAATATTGTTGAAGCTACATTTATTATTGGTCCAAGTACATTTATTATATTTATGTTCTTTTCAATGCATTTTTGTGTTAGATATTCTCTAACATTAACAGTTATTATAGTAGATACGATCATACAAGTTTCACACTCTTCTATAGTTCTCATTAAATCTTCTACATCTTCTAAACTCTTAACATAAGGTATCCTTTTAACCTCGGCATTATCTTTAAATTGACTAGCAGCAGCCACAGCTACCTGTTGAGCTGTTTCTCCTATTGAATCTGAAACTGCAAAAATTGTTAACATAAAAATTGCTCCTCTCTTTCATCTAAAAACAACTATATTCTTAGTGTTGTTTTTTTAATGTAATTTACTCTCTTTTCCCTTTTAGTTTTTATATTTTATAGCTACTAGAGCTTTTTTAACCATAACTTTATTTAATTTAAATTCTCATAATTGCTATTTATATAAATAAACTATTTAAATTTAAGAAGAAAAAAATATTTAATTACTTTCTAGCAACTATAAGTAAATGTTCTGTTGAATCTCTAAATCTTTCATCTTCACATTTTTCAGTTGCTACTTTTAATAAATTAAAGTATATTTCCTTATCTTCTAAATAATATTTAGTCATATAAAATGCTTGTCCACTTAAAAAGCTTTCAGCACCAGCTCTACTTAATATATCAAATCCAACTTCATTAACTTCATTAATTGCCTTTTCTGGTACAGTAAAATATGTTTCAGTAAAAGATTCTTCCGTACTAAATGACTTTTCATCAAATAGCTCATATATTTTATCTATATTTTTAAATTCTTGAGGAAAGTCTGAAAGACCTACTCTTAAGACTCCTAAAGAATTTATGTAAGTTATTAATATAACACCACCTGGCTTTAATACTCTCTTACAATTTTCTAATATCCTAATTCTGTCTTCCTTAGATTGAACATGATACATAGGTCCCATCAGAAGTACCCCATCGTAAGAATTGTCATCTAAAAAGTCTAAATATAATGCATCACCACAAATATAATTATCTGCCTTTAATCCTAAACTCTCTATATTCTTTTTAGCCATATCTATAGATTTGTTTGATATGTCCATTAATGTAACGTCATATCCTCTCTTTAATAGCTCTATAGAATATCTTCCTGGTCCTGAACCTATATCTAATATTTTCCCCTCATTAGGAAAGTATTCTTTTATCATGTACATAGTACTAAATAATTCTAATCTATTATAAGGATCATTTAATCTAAGCCACTCATTTTTACTATTTTCATTGTAATAGTCTCTAATAATATCTGTCATAAAACACCTCATTAATTAATATGTGTGATAATTTATATATTCTTTTAAAATTCTATTTATCCTCTTTAATTATAATAATTAACTATGTTAAAATTGATTTAGTTTAATTAATTTCAATACTATAAAGTTAAAATTAGTTTAATTTATTACTGTAAAATTTTTTACTACTTGCTATATAGTATTAAAATTAAGTTAATTAAATATGATAATGGTATATTTTATAGGGAGGTAATAATGAATAAGAAAAAGTGGGTAACTATTGCAATACTACCTATAATGTGGTTAATTTATTTCTTATTTGAATTCTTAACTGGAAGAGTTGAAAATAATTCAGAAACTTTTATGATGTTATTTCTAGCACTTCCCTTTGCATTAGTAGGATATTTAATCTATTCTTTATGGAATAATCATAAAAGTGGCTTTAGTAATAAAACTTTATTATGGTTATTTGCATTTTTAATGACTTTAGACCAAGGAGTAAAATTTATAATCTATAAATGGTTCTTTAATACTCAGTTTGATATTATAGGTAATTTCTTATCATTTCAACCAATAATAAACACAGATGGTTCTTGGATAAATGTAAGATTTGGAGCGGGAATAAATTTTGGATTCCTTATAATATTAAACTTAATAGCTTTAGTTATATTCTTTGAAGCATATAGATATTATGTACATAATGGACATAAAGATTTTAATGCAGACATGTGTATAGTCTTCATAATGGCTGGAGCTTTATGTTCCTTAATAGATAAGGTCTTTTACGGAGGAAGTTTAGACTTCATAGGAATAAGTAATTTATTCATAGCTGATTTTAAGGATATATATATAAACTTAGCTATATTATTTTTCTTACTATGTATTTATTTCAATGACTATTGGAAAGATGATAAACCTAGTACTTTAAAAGATGATTTTGCTTCAATAAAAAAATTCTTTATTTTTGCTAAAAATGATTTATTAAAGAATATTCTTAGAATAAAAAAATAGGATATTTGTAAGATATCACAAAATTAATATAATTTCCTATTTAGCATGGACAAAGCTTCTTATTGTGATATATTTAAGGTGTAGAGAATTTACTGTTTATGAGAGGAGAGTAGCTATGCTAGTAAGATGTATAGATAATTCATTATGCTCAAGCCTAACTTTTGGTAAAGAGTATGTTGTAATTGAAGAAGGAGACAAGTACTACGTTATAGTTGACGATAGAAACAAGGAACTTACAACTAAGAAGCAAAGATTTGAAGTTATCGAAGATAGTGATTTAGCTAAAAAAGCCAAAGCTACTATAAATGAACTCAACTTTCAAATTAATAACGAATTTAAAGATATTAAAGATTTTAAAGTTAGAACTAACTCTAAAGGAGAAATCAAAGAAGTTATCATTAAATTTAAATACGAATAAGCTATTTACAATTCACACTTTAAATATAAAAGAGATATTATGTGTAAACATAATATCTCTTTTTTAATTTAACTATATACTAAGATTTTTTACCATTAGCTACTGGCTTAGTAGGTGCTTCTGGTTTAACTATACTATTAAAATATTGAACCCATTTATTTTCATTATCAAAAATAACATTGTTATCAATATCTAAAGTTTTGAAATTCTTAATCCAATCTGGAGAATATTTTATTGCTACTGGTAATGTAGGCATTATATTAAACTTTTGTGCTAATTCTAATTGAATCTTTGGTCCAGCAACAAACTCCATAAATAATTCCGATGCATTAGGATTTTGTGCTGTTTTTAAAATCCCTGCACATTCTGTTACCACAGGTGCTCCATCTGGGAAATCAATTCTTACAATATTAGCATCATCTTTATACTTTTTATTTAATATATCCAAAGGAAGTATTCCTATTGGAGTCTCTTTTGTATTTAAAGCTGTAGCCAATTCATCATAATTATTAAAGAATGTAGCCACATTTAATTTTAAATTTTGTAAAAATGTATTTCCTACATTATCATCATTATTTGCAGCCTTACTTAAATATGATGCTGTAGCAGAGATAAAGTATTTTGTATAATCATTATTTGAGTTAACCATAATTAACTTATTAATTAATTTTCCATTTCCTAAATCAACTAAATTCTTTGGTGCAAGATTATCTGGTAGATTTATCTTGTTATAAGCAACAACTATAGGATTTCTATAAATTGAATACCAATATCCATCCTTATCTCTATAGTTTTCATCAACATCTCCAAACCAACTTGTTTTATATCCTTGTAAGAGATTATCTGAAGCTACTTTTTTATATAATTCACTATTTCCACCTAAAACAACATCAACATTTGAATTTTTGAAATCATCCTCTTTGATTTCATCTTTAACTTCATATTTCACAGTTATTCCAGTTTCTTTTTTAAATTCATCAGAAATATACTTCATAACTTCATCAGGATATTTACTTGTTACTACTACAGTATCTTCTAAAGTTTGTCCCTTTGATCCTCCACAAGATACCATTGAAAATATAAATATCAGAAGTAACCCTAATGATAATATTTTCTTTATCCCTTTCATTACTTTCCTCCCAAATTCTATTAAATATAATCCTAAAAATCTTTTTTATATTTACTATTTAAGTATAAATTATTTTTCAAATAATTTATAGAATATATTTTTATACACAAAAAAACCTCTCTTATTAGAGAGGTTTTGGTGATCTGCCAGGGAATCGAACCCTGGACACCGTGATTAAAAGTCACGTGCTCTACCGACT
>WNVL01000040.1:0-5052 GCA_034421775.1 Clostridium perfringens
AGACCATTTCTTTGTCGCCCTCAAGCGACTTTCTTAGTTTAACATCACTTTGAAACTTTGTCAACAACTTTTTTTTAAAAACTTTTAATTTGTTTTGTTAAGTTGTTTGTGTGTCTCTCAGCGACGAGATTTATCTTACCATTTTAAATAAGCTTATCTCAATTAATATAATATTAATTAACATAATTATCTCTATATTATTTAGTTTATCATCAAAATACTATATTTTTCTTATATTGATACACCGGGCTAAGTTTCAATAGTATTATTACCATTTTATTACTTATAGTGTGATTTAATCTCTAAATAATAAAATAAAAATTCTTATATTTAAACTAATTCTTTTAAAAATCATCTATTTATGAATTAATTTTTATAAATTTTAAGTAATTATATTAAATTATAATACTTAAAATTTATAAAAATAATTTAAATTGAATTTACTTCATCGTTTAATTTTCAATTCTATTTATAATCTCTTTCGTTAATTTGAATTTACTAGGTTTAAATACTATAATTTTTATATAATTCTTTAATGAAGGAGACTTTCTTATGCCTAAAATACTAAAAAATGTACGTGAAGATTTATTAGCCGAAGGAAAAAAAGAATTATTAGCTAATGGATATTTAAATTTAAATATAAGAAATATAACAAAGAAATGTAATATAGGTACTGGAACCTTCTATAATTATTTTAAAAATAAAGAGCAACTTGTTCTAGATATACTTTCTACTGACTGGAATAATATATTATATAATTCTAATGAAATAATTGAAAAAAACTTTTCTTTTAAAGAAAAGTTAAATATTATTTCTAATAATATAGATGTTTTTTTAAAAAATTATAGACTTATATTTTCAGAAATAGCTAACCATACGTGCAAAAATCACTCTGTTATAGAACCAATGTATAAAATTTTAGAAAAAATAATTGATATTCATATTGAAAAAGGAGAAATACATTCACCTATTTCATCAAATAAATTAGCTTACTTCTTATTAAACAATCTAATATTAGTATCTAGTTCAGAATTAACTTTAGATGATATATTTGCACTATTAAATATTTAATTAAAAATAAAAAGCTATAAACACTAACTAGTATTTATAGCCTTTTTTATTATCAATCTAATATTTTTAATTTTATATTTTAAAGTAGCTTTTTCATTTGACTAGCTAGAGGATCTGCTAAAGTTCCCATAACTACTTGAACATTCTTTCCATCCAATTTCATTACTCCGCTAGCACCAGCTTTTTTTAATGCAGCTTCATCTATTATAGAAGCATCTTTTAATGTTAATCTTAATCTTGTTATACAGTTATCTAAAACTTCAATATTTTCTTTACCACCAAGAGCGGCTAAAACAACTTCTGCTTTTTCTGACAATGTACCACCTTTAGATGGATTATTATCTGATTTTGAAACTTTTCCTGAAGTGTTTGGTTCATCTTCATTTCCTTCATCAAAATCATCTTCTCTACCTGGTGTTTTAAGGTTAAATTTCTTAATAAAGAATACAAATAAGAAGTAGTAAATTACAAAGGCAATAACACCCATTGCTAATAGATATAATTGATTATGTCCTTTACCAAAGTATAATACATAGTCAATCAACCCACCTGAGAAACTAAATGCCAGATGGATATTTAGGGCGTAGGCCACTGCTAATGATATACCTGTTAATATTGCATGTATTACATAAAGTACTGGTGATAAGAACATAAATGCGAATTCTATTGGTTCTGTTATACCAGTTATTATTGCTGTTAATGCTAATGATAAGAACATACCACCAACAACGGCTTTGTTTTTCTTCTTAGCACAAACATACATCGCTAAACATGCTGCTGGTAAACCAAACATCATTATTGGATAGAAACCAGCTGTATAAACACCTGCTGTTGGGTCTCCTGCTAAGAATCTTGAAATATCTCCAGTTGCTACTTGACCTGTAATTGGGTCTGTAAAACTTCCTAATTGGAACCAAATTACTGTGTTCATTACGTGATGTAATCCAATTGGTATTAATAATCTGTTTAAAAATCCATATATTCCTGCACCAAGAGCACCTGCTGCAACCATTATATTAGCAAATCCGTCTAATCCAGCTTGGAATGTTGGCCAAGTATGTCCAAAGAACCATCCTAAAGCAACACACACTGCTGATGTTACTATAGGAACGAATCTCTTTCCTCCGAAGAATCCTAAGAATTGAGGAACTCTAATATCTTTAAATTTATTGTATAAAAGACCTCCAACAACCCCTGCTACAACTCCGCCGAAAGCTCCCATATTTATACTTGGATCAAATGACTTTGCAACATTTGTCATAACTAAATATCCTAAAAGGCCTGCTAGTCCTCCAACTCCATTGTTATCCTCTGAAAGACCAAATCCAATACCAACTGCAAAAAGCATTGCCATATTGTCACCAAAAGCAGCACTACCTGCAGCACTAATCCAAGGTATGTTTAGTAAATCTTTGTCTCCAAGTCTTAATAGTAATCCTAAAGCAGGCATTACGGCGATAGGAACCATCAATGACTTACCTATTCTTTGAAGAAAAGATAAAACTTTTGAACCTTTTTTACTCATTTGTTCATTCCTCCTTATAAGTTTTTTCCTGAATTTAAAATTGTGTCTTGTCTTTAAAGTCTAATTTCTTTAAAAACCTTAAGGTATTCTAATTTTTAAAGTCTTATAAATAAAAAATGTATTTATTCCTTTTGAATACCTATATAAAAGTTTTATAATTTGTATTAACTTATTTTTTTATTTATAAAACTCTTATATAGATATTCAAGATTTAAAAGCTTTAATAAATTTATTCTTAAAAATTCCCATAACTTACACAAAATTACTTATATTTTTACGTAAAAAAAGCTGAAAAGAACATAGTAATTCTTTTCAGCTAATGCCCAAAATCTATGGTTACACGCTTACAATAATTTCCTTAACATTCTATTTATATTGTTTACATTTAAATATTACTATATCTTTTTTAGAGTGTCAACTTCAAATTCAACATATTTTTAAGATGCATTTTTTGATTTATAACAATATTATTTTGTTCATATAACTTTAATTTTATTACATAAAAATACAATTTTTCAAATGATATTGTATAAATATAGTATTGACTTATAAAATCAAAAAATATATAATATAAATATAACATGTTACTGTTAAATCAGGCATAAGTTCTACTAAACTTATGCCTGTTTTTTTATATTTGATTCTATATATAGAAAGGATGTGAATTTCTTAACTTACATGATAAGTTGAGAAAATAAATATGTTTGGATTTTTCAAGAAAGATTTAAAATTAGTTGCTCCTGCAACTGGAAAAACTATCGATTTAGCACAAGTACCAGATCAAGTTTTCGCTGAAAAAATGGCTGGAGACGGAGTCGCAATAGAAGTAACTGGAGATACAATAGTTGCTCCTGCTGATGGAGAATTATCATTAGTATTCAAAACTAACCATGCTTTCGCTATGACTTTAAGTAATGGTGTTGAGTTATTAGTTCACGTTGGTATAGACACAGTTTCTCTTGAAGGAGAAGGTTTCGAAAGATTAACTGAGCCAGGACAAAAAGTTAAAGCTGGTACTCCAATTTTAAAAATAGATAGAGACTTCATATTAGGAAAAGGATTAAAATTACATACTCCTGTATTAATAACAAATCCTGATATAGTAAAAGAAATGAAACCTGTTATAGGTGAAACAGTTACTGCTGGAAATGATACTGTTTTAACTTATAAACTTAAATAATTAAAAGCTGACTATAGAGTCAGCTTTTTTATTTTCTATTCTTCTTTTCTTATTCTTTCAATATGCAATGCTAAGTAGCCAATTTCATCTTCTGTAACATTTAATCCAAAATCATCATTTATAGCCTTAGCTATTTCTTCAGCTACTTTAAAAGCTTCTTTATACTTTATCTTTATAATATAAAGCAATTCATTTTTTATAGGTGTATTATTAATTAACCTTTCAATTGCAAATCTTAAATGTCCCACGAATCTTGCATAGGATAATGAAGTTCTATCAACCTCAATATTAAACATATCCTCAATATATTCTACAGTAGTATTAGCTATATATGTATATTTTATTGTGTGAGAAACTTTTCCTGTTGTTCTAGCTGAATGTATATGCATAGCAATAAATCCAATCTCATCATCTACTATATCAATACCTGTGAACACTTCAAGTTTTTTAACTATTTTACTTGCAGCTTCAAAATCTTTTGGATATAAGGTTTCTATCTCAACTAAAAATGGATTTCTTAGAACTTCTCCTTTTTTCATTCTTTCAATGGCAAAAGAGACATGATCTATTAAACCTATGTGTATATTTTCATTTAATTCCTCATCAAATTCTTTTGAAACTTCTAATATTAGTTCTTCACAAAAAGCAATAAATTTTTCATCATTACTACCAACTACTCTTCTAAAGTTAGCAATATTATTTTCATCTTGTATAGTAAATATTTTTTCTATATAAGTATTTTTTGGTATCACTGAACCTCTCTTGTAATTGAAGCCTATGCCTTTTGCAAATAATATAATTTCTTTTTCATCATCATTAACTAAAACTATATTATTATTAAAAGCTTTATTTACTTCATAAGCCTTTTCCGTTTTTTTAATCATAATAATCTCCTTTATACCATTAGATTATTCTAAGCTAATTTATATTAGTTTTCTATTTAAAATGATACTCTATTCATTAGAAGTAAATATTAAAATAAGTAACCTATTTTTACTTAGTTATACAACAATTATAGCTTAAAATCCTTTTTTTTACTAATATAAAATTCGACTAGAACCCAGATATACTTTTGCCTTTTCTGAATTCTAGCCGAATTTATATAAAACTTTATTTAACTATAACTAATTAAAACAATATATTTAATTGAATTTAAATTCATTATATTTTTATATACAAAAAAACCTCTCTAATAAGAGAGGTTTTGGTGATCTGCCAGGGAATCGAACCCTGGACACCGTGATTAAAAGTCACGTGCTCTACCGACTGAGCTAGC
>WNVL01000041.1:0-4298 GCA_034421775.1 Clostridium perfringens
TGACCCCTAGGGGAATCGAACCCCTGTTACCACCGTGAAAGGGTGGTGTCTTAACCGCTTGACCAAGGGGCCACATTAACTCTTAAAACCACATCATTTTTGACCAGTTTTAGCTTTAAACTAAATTTGTTTATTTTGTTTTTGTCTTTCGCACTTGGCGACCTGACAAGGAATATAATACCCAAAAAATAATCTTATGTCAACACTTTTTTCAGTCATTTTACGTCATTTTTAACTATTTAGTTGAATTATATTTACTATTCGCATTTTTCCTCAAAATTACTCTCGTTTTCTATTTTTTCAACTATTTTTTTATAAATTTCTAATTGTCTTTTTCTCCAAGCTCTCTGTTCTTTTAATCTTTCCATATTAAAATGACACATTTCAAGGAATTCTGGCTGTTCTAAGACCTTAATATTGAACTTATAACTATCTTCTCTAAAGTTCCTTCCACTAGCTTCAATTTTTATTGGATATCGCCCATTTAAGTATATCAATATATCTTTATCCCAAAATCCTTTTTTATTTACCCCTTTAGAAAAATCACTTAAAACTTCTAAAGATTTTACCTCTTTAAATGATTCCTCAATTGAATCAATTATTCCTTTATAAAATAATGCTGAAGTACCCCTATTTATTTTTATTTTTAATAAATCAAGATTTTTTTTAATAATATCATCAACTTCTCCTTCTGAAATAAGTTCTCCATCTTTCATTTTAAAAGTTTTTATTCCTGACTTATTGGGATAATTCACGACCACTTGATCATAATTCATTCTTCTAATTTTTAATTCTATATTATATTCTTCCATATTGCTATCTGTAATTTTAAATTTCATAATACTCACCTCATTATTTAGTATTACTCCTAAAAAAAATAATATAACTTATGATTTTTCCTATTCTTCAAGTGTTTAATAATAAGCAAATATGATACAATACAACCTTAGAAATGTTATGATTAAATAAACAATACTTTTATAAAACTATTTTTAGGTTAGTATGAAAATTAAGATATAAAGATACAAGAAGGGAGAAATTAAACTTATGATATACCATGACGTAGTTATTCTAGGCGGTGGAGCTTCTGGTTTAACGGCTGCAATTACAGCAAAAGATTTTGGTTTAGATGTTGCTATAGTTGAAGGAACAGACAGAATAGGAAAAAAGATTCTTACTACAGGTAACGGTAGATGTAATATAACCAATTCATTGATAGGTTTTCCATTTTCAAACTTTCATAGTAGTAATGATGGATTTTTTATTAAAACATTAAGCAAGTTTTCTGTTGAGGATACAAAAGCTTTCTTTCTTAATCTAGGTTTACCAATAATAGAACTTGAAAAAGGTAAAAATTATCCTCAATCTTTGCAGGCATCTTCTGTTGTAGATATATTAAAAATGTCTTTAGAAGAACGTGAAATACCTCTTTATAGTTCATATAAGGTAAAATCTATCCACAAATCAAAAGGAAAATTTGTTTTATCCACAGGAAATGAGGATTCTCCTGTGATTAAATGCAAAAAGTTAATAATGGCCTGCGGAGGAAAATCTGCTCCTAAAACTGGTTCTGATGGTTCTGGATACACTCTAGCTAAGAATTTAGGTCACTCAATTGTTGAACCTAATCCTGCTATTGTCCAGTTAAAACTTTCCCATAATAAATTAAAAGCCTTATCAGGAATAAAATTTAATGGTTATGCTGAAGTTTTATGTAATGGAGAAAGTATTAGAAAAGATTTTGGAGAGATTCTTTTTACAGACTACGGAATCTCAGGTCCTCCAATATTACAAATTTCTAGAGAAGCTTCCTTAGGCTGCTTTAAGGGCAATGATGTTAAGATTATAGTTGATATGATGCCTGAAAAATCATTAAAAGAATTAGAAGATTTCTTAGAAGGACATTTTGCTGTTTTTGCTTGTAGAGAAGTTATAAACGCACTTATAGGTGTTGTTAATAAAAAAATGATACCTATACTTTTAAAAGAAGCCGGTATAGATAATTTACATAAACCATGTTATGAACTTACTTGGCAGGAAAAAAAAGCATTAATAAATCTTATGAAAGCTTGGGAATTTAAATGTATTGGAACTAACGGCTTCCAAGCAGCTCAGGTAACCACTGGCGGAGTAGATACAAAAGAAGTTGATCCCGAAACCCTTCAATCAAAAATTGTAGATAATCTTTATTTCTGTGGGGAATTATTAGACGTTGATGGTGATTGTGGTGGATTCAATTTACAATGGGCTTGGAGCTCAGGATTCAATGCCGCTCTTTCTTGTACACTTTAATATTTTTTTATAGAAAACTATTGAAATTAAACACTATTAAAAAAGGTGTTTAATTAGAAAACTTAAATTTTCTAATTAAACACCTCTTCTTTATATGAAAATTTATAACATAACTTTGCTAAACTTAATCAAAATTGCTTCTTAGCTATCTATTAAAACTCTTTTTTCCAAACAGTTTCTATTAGAGCCGATACGTCTCCTAATCTATGATTAATTATCTTATACAGACACTTATAACCCTCTTCAATCTCATCCCATTGACAAATGATACTTACATCATCACCAAGTCTAACTTCTTTTTCATACTTGATTTTAGCTGATATAAGGCTATATTCATCTAAAACACACTCTGGAGTAGCTTCCATAGTCCACTCTAAATATTTAGTATTATTAACATGCTTATTAAAATCTATGTCACTTCTTCTAACTGAAAGATTTGCTTCTAAATCTTCCCTTGTCACCTTTTCAACCTTAGTTGATTTTAATTCCACATCTCCAGTGTCAACCATATTTATTAACTCACAGTATTCCTTAGGAATTCTCACTGCTCTACGCTTTTCTAAATCTATTAATAGGAATATAATTTTTCCTTCTGCAATAAGTTCATTTTTTTCATCATAAACCTTATAAACCCTACTAGCATAGAATTTCTTTATCCCTTCTAAATAAGTTTCTACATTAATGGAACTTTTATATGGTATTGTTTTTTTTATATCAATTGAATAACTATAAATAATCCAACTTAATCCATGCTCTTTTAAGTATTTAATACCCTCATAAGCTAACTCTTCCTCATGAATTGCTGATACATCACCAAAAATTTTCATAAGTGGTACCATTTTTATATTTTTATTAACATCTGAGTCGTAATATAATACGTCATATTTTTTTGAAAATTTATTTTCGCTCATAATTTCATTCTCCTAAATATTTTTTTAATACCAATAAGTTTCTGCTAAAGTAATGTTCTCTCCTTCTTCATTTTGTACTTTATGAAGAACTTTTATTTCATCTTTTCTCCTAATTATTTTTGATTTTATATTTACATTATGACCATATGTAATTTCTTTTTCAAATTTTATTTTTATTTTTTTCATTTTATATTTTAAAGCAATATCCACCGGTACTGTCTCTAAAACCCATTCTATGTACTTAATATTACTAACATGCTTATTTAAATCTATATCTAAATATCTTATATGAAAATCTAAAGAAAAATCTTCTTCTTCGAATTTCTCAAAATCTAGTTTTTTTCTTAATAGTTTTGAAGACTCTTTACTTACTCCATGAACTTCATATTCTGCATCACTTATTCTCGCAGGCCTTCTAGTTTTCTTATTTATTAGAAAGGCTAGTACACTAGCTCTAGACACTAAATTTCCTTCCATATCATAAGCCTCAAATATTCTATTAGAATAAAATTTCCTTATAGCTTCAACATAAGTTCTAACTTTAACTTTTTCCCTATATTTCGGGTATCTATTCATGATTATGTCATAATCAAAAAATACCCATGTATTATCACTATCACTGCTTGTATAATTCATTGAATTTTCTTCTTCTTGGCTCAAACAACAATCAGAAAAAAAATTCATCATTGAAGTTATTCTGCAATCTCCTCTTCCATCAGTTTCCCCATAAGTAATTTCATATATTTTTTCATATGTCTTCCCCATTTATATCACTCCTTATTTGGAAGTATATCAAATCAAAAAATAGCTTTCAAACAACAAAACACCACTAAATCAACTAATTTAGTGGTGTTTCTTTCATAAATATATCATACAAACAAATTATTATGGATTCTTATTTTTGGAAGTATCTGTTTAATAATCCAGCGAAAGCTTTTCCATGTCTAGCTTCATCTTTACACATTTCGTGAACTGTGTCATGGATTGCGTCTAAGTTTAATTGTTTAGCTAAAGTAGCTAAGTCTTTTTTACCTTGGCAAGCTCCATGCTCTGCATTTACTCTTGCTTGTAAGTTAGCTTTTGTATCAGCTTCTA
>WNVL01000042.1:0-3714 GCA_034421775.1 Clostridium perfringens
TTTTTTTTGCCTTCTTCCAGCTCACGCCTTCGCCGAAGACTACCTGCCTTAACTCGGGTTTTTACACAATGAATTAGCTATCTGATTAGGATATATCCTCCATTGCCACTTGTCCATTTTAATTGGGTTTCGTCTCCTCCAATGGCTTTTTAAGTTGGTTTACCATCCAAACCTTATGTAGCAATAAAAAAAGCCCTAAGATACACTAAATCTAAGGACTTGAACTTGCCACACTATTTTGTTATAATATGCTTACAAAAAACATATTATTTAGTATAAACAGTTCTTCAAGCTCTTTAGATATTAGGGTATCTAATTGAGTTATACATCATAAAGGTCGCCAAACCTTTATAATGTTGAAGGACTTTTTTTATTCCGTTTTTTCTATATTCTAATTATATAACTGCAAGGCTTAATTTAACAACTTGCATTTGTCATGCTCCCCTAAACTTTCACATTTTATCAATTTTTTCCGTCATTTTTTTTAAAATTGCAAGAATTTCACATGAAAAATTCTTTTTTTCATATTGCAAATTATATGAAAAGATTTTAATTGATGATATAATATCTATATATAATATATAGATTAGACCTATTCTAATCATTTATATTGAAAAAATGAATTTAAAAAAATAAAGGAGCAGATTTCTGCTCCTTTATTTTTTTAAAAGATATTTTTTATGTATATACACATTAAATCCATGTCTTTTCCTCTCTCAAGGCTATGTCCTAAATCTCTTGAAACAAATGATAATGATTGATTAATTTCCATCCCTTGGTCTCTATAATAGTTATATTGTTCCTGGGCATAAAGTTTTCTGATGCTATGTATTCCAGTATCGCTATATTCGCTTCCTACGCCTATTTTATCCATCGCTCTGCTTAATGCCATATTAACGCTATTCGGCTTAATAGGTACAATTCTATCCGTATCAAGGCTTACTGTAGCCTTTAATTGCTCTGCCACTTGTCTTTGTTCCTGGGTTCTTATAGGTACTTCCCTATTTCTTCCCCCTTTGCCCCCTACAACTCGGATAACGCCTTTATCTAAATCAACATCCCTATTCTGCAGCTTAGTTAGCTCTGAAACCCTAAGTCCAAAATTTTTTGTTATTAATAAGGCGTTTTTTCCGTTACCATCTCTCATACTATTTATCAATTTATTATAATCTTTTGACTCCATCTGCTTATTTCTTAAAGTCTGATTGCTACTTTTACTTGCTGGAGCAACAACATTAAATTTAATGTTTCGATTATAAGTATTATTGATTAATTTAGCCATTTTATTAGCCTTGCTTACATATTGTTTTAGTGTAGCTCTACTACATTTATCAGCTTTATTATTTAAAAATGATTGAACATGATTACTATTTATATCCTTTGCCATTTTTATATTCGGATAATTTTCTTTCATATAATTCGCAAAATTACTCGTAAAATTAATTAAATTCTTTCTATCAGCATAACTAAAAATTTTTGCTCCAGTATCTCCAAATTTCTTTAAAGAATGCTTATCCATGCCTTCTTTAAAATTTTTCTCTATCGCTGTTTTTAGCTGATATTTAAGATTCCTTGCCATCAATTCTCTCCTTAAGCTTTTTATAAATAAAATTTATTATTTCGTCTTCAGATAAAAGTTCAATTAACTTTTCTTTATTTATTTCATCATTTGTTTTTCCATCAACTAAATTTAAAAGATATTCTCTTAGAAAATTTGATAAGTTAATATCTCCAAATTCTTTTTTTATTTTTATATATTCATCTTCAGTTATTCTAAACTGTATAGTTCTTCTCTTCATTTTATATTTTTTAATTTCCTTTCCGTCAGTACTTTTTCATTCGGATCTGTCAGCACAATTTTTTTCTTTGTCCTGACAGATTTATATATTATAGATTTGAAAATTTAATTTATAACTAAAAAGGCATGAGCATTAACACTTTTTTATACAAAAAAGCGTTAATGCTCACACATCACATATCATATAAATAAAAAAATATATTAAATTTTATTAATTCAGTTAATTGGTTTGTTGTTCAGACTATTTCTTCATAGATATTAAATATCTATGACTAACTGCAATACTATGATTGCCTAATTTCCTATAAAACAAAGCTTTATAGGAATAGCTCCAAATCCTTTCCCCCGTAGATTTAAGGAACTAAATTCAGCTAACAATTTTTTTTAGCTGACTAAAAAAATTGTAACATGTTACATTCACATAAAAATTTCAAATCCTAATTTTATAAATTTACTCCTTTTCTCCTTATTTTTTAATTCTTTTTAAATTGTGCGTAACACTCCTTTTTATAATTTTTATATTATAGTTTTAAACTTTTAATTTTTATAACTTCATAACATAAAAAAAGACCTCAAAAATGGGTCTTTTTTTATAAAACAAAACTAATTTAGTTCTAATAGTAATCTTTCAGCTCTTTCCAAATTTAAAAATTTGTAGTCCATATTTAAAATTTTTATACATGTCATACAAGCACTTCCATACTCTATAGAATGTAAGCTATCAAGTTGTAAACACTTTATGTATTCTTTTAGGTTACTCTTTAGCAACTCCTTAATTTCTTTTTCATTCATCATTTTTCGTTACCTCCATATTTTTACTTAGCCTTACTGAACTGCAAAGCAAATGCTCCCTTATTGTTTTTAATGTTATATTATAGATTTCATAAATAATATTTATAACTTAAAATATTATTATATCAGTTTTTACTATTTCTTTATTTTTCCAATTTACTTAGCTTATTTTAGCTTTAAATTTATTAATCATGTTTTCTCATCCCTTCTGTAATTCTCTGCCTCATTACACAATATCTAATATAATCACTTCGATTCATTCTTAAGTCTTTTGCATGTTTGTCTAATAGTTCAAGCTCATAACTATTAAGTCGTACCTGTAGAATAAAATCCTTTTTAATACCCATCTTTATACCTCCAATTGTAGGTACATATAGGTTTAATTGTAATTACATGTACCTACAATTATATTAACAAATATTGGATAAATATTATGTCAAACTTAGTCATCATAATAACTATTTTTTAATAAAGTATCTTTACTTAAGCATAATACTCCATTAAGCCAGTTTATACCCTCAAGCTCATCTACTTCAAAATCTTTAAATTTATTCTTATCCTTAAGTATTTTAAAATCTCCAAATTCCAAGTATGGTTCTACATTAAAGTACTTTACTTCATTATTATTCATTTCTATTTTTAATATATAATTTTTATAAATACTTATATTATTTATCATTTTTTTACCCCTTCTGTTCGCTTTATTACTTACTTTAACAAGATTTTATTGACTTACGTTTCTTGAACTGATAAGCCTTAGGGAATTAGGAAACGGCTCACGCCCCCCCCCTGAATATTTGGAAAATATTTACAATTATCAATTTTTCCAAATATTCAAGGGTAGATTTAATAAGCCTCTTTTTCATGAGGTATCCGTTTCATCATTAAATCCCACAATCAATTGATTGTAACGCTCCAGGTAATAATTAATTACCAACTCGCCCAGGTCTGCTATTACCAAGTATACATTTCTGTATTAACGTTCCCCCCTATGCTCTAAGAGCAAACAGGACAGGTCTTACACCGATAAGATTATCATTCTATCTGGGGTTTTTTTTTGCCTTCTTCCAGCTCACGCCTTCGCCGAAGACTACCTGCCTTAACTCGGGTTTTTACACAATGAA
>WNVL01000043.1:0-3692 GCA_034421775.1 Clostridium perfringens
CATATAAAGTCTCCTAACTAAAAATATTAAATAATATTTTTTTATTATAATACTAATTTAAAGATTATTCATTAAAAAATTTTAATAAACTAATAATTTAGTTTATATCTAGATAATTATTTTTTTAAAAAATTAAATTATATATAAGAAAATAGTTATGATTAATCTAAATAAAAACTATATTTCTTATTACTATTAAAATACTATAATAAAGATAAGAGTAGTTATTTTTAATTATATATGGCTTAAGGAGAGTAAGAATGAATAAGTTAACAGTAGAAGAAAAGCAATGTTTAAAAGAACAGGGAATATTAAACCAAAAACAAGAAGAGTTTTATGCTATAAGATATTTAAGTAAAGTTGGATATTTTAAAGCAGAAGAAATGAGGGATTTAGCAGATATTGCTAAAGAGTATGGAAATGGAGAATTAAGTTTAACTAGCAGATTAACTATAGAAATACCTTATATAAAAGAAGAGGATATAAAAAAAGTAATAGAAGTTTCAAAAGAAAAAGGTCTTAGAATTGGGGGAGCAGGAAAAACTGTTAGAGCTGTAGTCACATGTAAGGGAACTGTTTGTAAGCATGGACTTATTGATACAAGAAGAATAGGAGAAGTTTTTGAGGAAAAGTTTTTAGGAGAGAAGGTTCCAGCTAAATTTAAAATAGGTGTTTTTGGATGCATAAATAGTTATGGAAAGGCTCAGAGCAATGATTTTGCAGTTATACCAACTGTAAATATAAATAGCAAGGAGATAGAATTCTTAGTTTTTATAGGAGGAAGAGCTGGAAGAAAATCTAGAAAAGCAGAGCCTATGAAGAGAAAGTTTAAAGAGAATGAATTAACAAGACTTTTAAAATGTACTATAGACTATTACAATGAAGCTGCTAATGGAAAAGAAAGATTAGCAGAAGTTATTGAAAGAATTGGAACTATAAATTTTGAGAGAAGTTTAATATATAGATTTAATAGAATATAACTTATTGATATTAAGTTGGTTTTAAAGTTCTATCTAAAAAACAACACTGGTTTAAAGTTGAGTCTATTTTATAAATATTTTGAAAAGAGATGAGTAAATATGGTGGAAAAGAAAATAATCATTGATAACAATGTTTATTTAAAAAGGTTCTTTGAACACAATAAAAAATATGAGGAATATATCAAAAGTAGGATATATAATAATACATTAGAGTTGATAAATAATAATCCTCATAAAATCAAAACTGTAAGAGGATATAAATATAAAAATAAGACCATATATGAATATAAAATTTCTCTGGAGCCAGGATTAGATTGCAGAGTTGCATATATTTTTGAAGGAGAAGAAATAAGAGTATTCTTTATATCAAATATAATAAGGAAAAATGAATTTACAAAACTAGTATCAAAATTAAAGGCTGTAAAAAAAGCATAATATTAAGAAGGAGGTATGTAAAATGGTAAGCATAACAGATTTTATAGATGTTGCTTTATACACACTAAAAAGAATAGAAATTAATGATAAAGTTAATTTTAAAACATTTAAAAAAGATAGACAAGTTGAGATAGAAAAATTAGAGGATGGGTTTTTTAACGTAAAAGAAGATGGCTTTGATAGAAAGGTATTTAGAAATATTGATGAAAAAGAATTAAAAAAATCCTTAAAATATATTCAAAAGAAAGAGTTTCCAAAAAGTAATAAACTTTGGTATAAAATAATAAGAGCAAAAAAATAAGAATATGAGCCAATTCAGAATTTTCAAGATGACTAGTTAAAGTTATATTCTTCAACTAAGGTATATAAAGCCATTTTCAGTACTTCCTATACCATCATTGAATATATATATGCTTTAATCTTTAGAATTACAGTCTCTTATTAAATAAGCAGCACCGGCAAGGGAAGCTAGTCCACTACCTATAAAATATACTTTACTATCATCGTTATAGAAAAATGTTATATATTATAAGTTAAGGAGAGTTTGGAAAAAAACAACTCAGTAGCCTTAGTATCTAGAGTATTTTTAATATATAAAAAGCGAAAAATATTAATATAAGAATTAAATCATTCTTATAAATAGAAAGAATAAAGAGGTGTCTAATATGGTATCTCATCTAATTTTAGCTTTTGTAAAGAGTGTTGGAACAACTTCCATAGATGCTATTGAAAGAAATATAATGCCACATGGTTTTACAAAAGAAGAGGTACATTCAGGAATAAGATGCTTATATTTGTTAGACTTAATAGATATAGTAGAAATTGCAAACTTGGATGGAAGACCTCAATATATTTTTTCATAAAATTTAATTTTATTTATTAAAAGGTTTTTAACATCTATAAGAGTAAGAAAGTATTTATTATAGCTAATATCATAAAATTTTTGACTTAATCCAGTTTTAAGACTATATACTGAATTAAGTCTAATTTTATTTTTACCAAAAGATTAAAGAATATTCCAGTTTTAAATTAGTATTACTTAAAATATTATATAAAAAGATATATGTCAGAATAATGTAATAAGAATATATGAATCTAAAGAGTAAATAGGTTAAACTTTTTACCTTTTTTAAAATAGAATATATTGTAATTAATAATAGAAGGAAAAGTATATATGCCTAATTCAGATAATAAAATAATTTTAGATCTTAAAGTTGGCAGTGTTACAAAGGAATATAATAAAGATAAAGTTATTTTAGTTGGAACATACTACCAAAAAGGAGGAAACTTTATTGAAAATGTACAAATAGTTATAATTCCAGAAAGTGGAGGAAAGGAGATAACTACCAATATTGATTATACTGGATATGGTTTAGAGTTGTTTCTAGGAGATTTTAATAATGATGGATTAGATGAAATAATGTTAAGAGGATCCTATGGAGGATCAGGTGGATATGAAATAGCTAGCATTTATCAATATAAAGATGGGAAATTAAAAGAAATTTTTAGCCCAGAAATGTTCTCTAAGAAATATAACTTCATAGCGGAATACTTACCAGGAAATATGGTAAAAGTAAGTTCAACATCCTTAAAAGAAAAGTTTATATTTTATATAGGTAATAAGCCTAAAATTTATTTAGATATGATATATGATAAGAATGGAAAGGTAAAAGAAAATGTAACTCCAACGGTATCAGCTATAAATAATGCCTTTCCAATAAAGAGTGTATATATTGGCACCCCATATCTTTTTATAAGACAAAGGGTAATAGGAGTATCTAATGCAGATACAATTGGGTATATTGAGAGTTTTGTTAGTTTAGTTGATAATAATATAATAGTTTTCAATATTGGTGCCTTTACTTTTGGAGAAAAAGAAGATAAAGAAACCGAGAGGAAGATTTTGAAAAAAAGAATAAGTGATTACAGAGATAAAGAAAGACAAGAGTTTAGTGATATAACCTATTATTATGATTTCAAAGAACAAACTGAAATGCTTAACGAAGAGGTAAAAGAGGACAAGTTAATTAATACAAGATGTATAAAGACTATGGATTCTATATTTATAGATTTTTATAGTCCTTATGTAAATAAGAATTATCCAGATGCCACTGAAGAATTTAAATTAAGAGTAGATTCCAATAATGAAGAAAAGGTGAAAGAAGAGATAAATAGTTCTAATGATAAAAAATATTATAAAGAACTGGTAGATTATTATGAAAAGCTTGTAGAAAATAATGTGAATCCAGGAATTAATTCATATAATTTAGCTTTAGC
>WNVL01000044.1:0-2984 GCA_034421775.1 Clostridium perfringens
TATAGAAACAACAAGCCAAATTGGCAAAACCAATTTCTATTCTTTGTAAAATGAGAACTATAACTAATATAGGTCAAGCTACAAAGGGCGCATGGTGAATGCCTTGGCATCAGGAGCCGATGAAGGACGTGATAAGCTGCGATAAGCTTCGGGTAGGCGCACATAGCCTGAGATCCGAAGATCTCCGAATGAGGAAACTCACATGGGAAACCCCATGTATCATTAAGTGAATACATAGCTTAATGAAGGTAACCCAGGGAACTGAAACATCTAAGTACCTGGAGGAAGAGAAAGAAAAATCGATTTTCTTAGTAGCGGCGAGCGAAAGGGAAAGAGCCCAAACCGGAAACTTGTTTCCGGGGTTGTGGACATAACATAAAAGTGGAGGCTATTGTAACTGAAGAGAGCTGGAAAGCTCCACCGTAGAAGGTAATAGTCCTGTAAGTGAAACGAGAAGACCACGAGTTATGATCCAGAGTACCACGAGACACGTGAAACCTTGTGGGAAGCAGGGAGGACCACCTCCCAAGGCTAAATACTACCTGATGACCGATAGTGAAGCAGTACCGTGAGGGAAAGGTGAAAAGAACCCCGGGAGGGGAGTGAAATAGAACCTGAAACCGTGTGCCTACAACCGCTCAGAGCCCCTTATGAGGGTGATGAGGTGCTTTTTGTAGAACGAGCCAACGAGTTACGGTATGTAGCAAGGTTAAGTACTTAAGGTACGGAGCCGAAGGGAAACCGAGTCTGAATAGGGCGACTAGTTGCATGCCGTAGACCCGAAACCGGGTGACCTATCCATGGCCAGGTTGAAGCGAGGGTAAAACCTCGTGGAGGACCGAACCACGTTGCTGTTGAAAAAGCATGGGATGAGCTGTGGATAGCGGAGAAATTCCAATCGAACCCGGAGATAGCTGGTTCTCTCCGAAATAGCTTTAGGGCTAGCGTCGAGTATGAGTAGTGGAGGTAGAGCACTGAATGGGCTAGGGGGCATAGCGCTTACCGAACCTTATCAAACTCCGAATGCCACATACTTTGAGCTCGGCAGTCAGACTACGAATGATAAGATCCGTGGTCAAAAGGGAAACAGCCCAGATCGTCAGCTAAGGTCCCAAAGTGTAAGTTAAGTGGGAAAGGATGTGAGATTTCTAAGACAACTAGGATGTTGGCTTAGAAGCAGCCATTCATTAAAAGAGTGCGTAATAGCTCACTAGTCGAGAGATCTTGCGCCGAAAATGTAACGGGGCTAAACTTACCACCGAAGCTACGGGCTTGAACTTAGTTCAAGCGGTAGGAGAGCGTCGTAACCGGGCTGAAGTCGTACCGTAAGGAGCGGTGGACTGGTTACGAGTGAGAATGTTGGCATCAGTAGCGAGATGTGGGTGAGAATCCCACAGGCCGAAAACCTAAGGTTTCCTCAGGAAGGTTCGTCCGCTGAGGGTTAGTCGGGACCTAAGCCGAGGCCGAAAGGCGTAGGTGATGGACAACTGGTTGATATTCCAGTACCACTACCATCGTTATTATCGATGGCGTGACGCAGGAGGATAGTGTGTGCTAGCTATTGGATGCTAGTCTAAGCGTTTAGGCAGTGAAAGTAGGCAAATCCGCTTTCATAATGCTGAGGCGTGATGGGGAAGGTTCTACGGAACCGAAGTACATGATTCCACGCTGCCAAGAAAAGCGTCTAGAGAGAGAAGTAGTGCCCGTACCGCAAACCGACACAGGTAGGTGAGGAGAGAATCCTAAGGCCGGCGGAAGAATTACAGTTAAGGAACTCGGCAAATTGACCCCGTAAGTTCGCGAGAAGGGGTGCCTACGAGAGTAGGCCGCAGAGAATAGGCCCAAGCAACTGTTTAGCAAAAACACAGGTCTCTGCTAAAGCGCAAGCTGATGTATAGGGGCTGACGCCTGCCCGGTGCTGGAAGGTTAAGGGGAACACTTAGCGCAAGCGAAGGTGTGAACTTAAGCCCCAGTAAACGGCGGCCGTAACTATAACGGTCCTAAGGTAGCGAAATTCCTTGTCAGGTAAGTTCTGACCCGCACGAATGGCGTAATGACTTGGGCACTGTCTCAACTGTAAATCCGGCGAAGTTGTAGTGCGAGTGAAGATGCTCGCTACCCGCGATTGGACGGAAAGACCCCGTAGAGCTTTACTGTAGCTTAGCATTGAGTTTTGGTATTGTCTGTACAGGATAGGTGGGAGGCTAGGAAACTAGGGCGTCAGCCTTAGTGGAGCCATCCTTGGGATACCACCCTGACAGTACTGAAATTCTAACTGGCGGCCATGAATCTGGTCACAGGACATTGTTAGGTGGGCAGTTTGACTGGGGCGGTCGCCTCCTAAAAAGTAACGGAGGCGCCCAAAGGTTCCCTCAGAACGGTCGGAAATCGTTCGTAGAGTGCAAAGGCAGAAGGGAGCCTGACTGCGACACCCACAAGTGGAGCAGGGACGAAAGTCGGGCTTAGTGATCCGGTGGTACCTCGTGGGAGGGCCATCGCTCAACGGATAAAAGCTACCTCGGGGATAACAGGCTGATCTCCCCCAAGAGTCCACATCGACGGGGAGGTTTGGCACCTCGATGTCGGCTCGTCGCATCCTGGGGCTGAAGTAGGTCCCAAGGGTTGGGCTGTTCGCCCATTAAAGCGGCACGCGAGCTGGGTTCAGAACGTCGTGAGACAGTTCGGTCCCTATCCGTCGCGGGCGTAGGAAATTTGAGAGGAGCTGTCCTTAGTACGAGAGGACCGGGATGGACTGACCTCTGGTGTACCAGTTGTTCCGCCAGGAGCACAGCTGGGTAGCTAAGTCGGGAATGGATAAACGCTGAAAGCATCTAAGCGTGAAGCCAACCTCAAGATGAGATTTCCCATAGCGTAAGCTAGTAAGATCCCTTGAAGAACACAAGGTTGATAGGTCGGGGGTGTAAGCATGGTAACATGTTCAGCTGACCGATACTAATAGATCGAGGGCTTGACCAAATATAGTA
>WNVL01000045.1:0-2707 GCA_034421775.1 Clostridium perfringens
TCTATACTCATATTACTTATAAAAGAATTGCTGGTTTATGTTAATATCTTCTGTTTAATTTTCAAAGACCATTGTCATCTTGTAGTATGCTTCTCGTTTGTTCTTGATGACGATATTTATGATATCACAATTATAGACACCTTTTACTTTTATTATGCCTATTTAACATAATTATATTAATATTTCTTTAAGTTACGTCTTTTCTCTCTTTTTTTCTTTTATCGACACACTAGGTACAGTTTTACTTTAATTACTATATGTTTTTTATATTTTGAATCGAAATTTATCTTAATCTTATTTATTATAGCTATAATTCAACTTATTGATTATTATATTTTTAATACATATATTAAATTACTTAAAATATAAAATACTAGAAAACCTAATTCTAAAAGTAGGTTCTCTAGTATCAACTTTCTTTTTATATTTATAAATTTTCTCTCTTCTCAAAAAATATTCTATTGTGCAAACTTAAATATAATCCCAATAATAGCTGATAGAACTATATAAAAAATTGGTGACTTTTTAAACTTGTTTATCAAGAAGTATAAGATTACAGCTAATATCAAGGCCTTAAAAGAAACTATATCAAAAATATTATGTGTTTTATCATATTTATCTAAAGTTAATATTGATATTTTTACTATTTCAAATCCAGCCGCAAGAAGAAGCCCTGTTGATGCAGGTCTTAATCCATAAAAACAATCAGCCACTCTCTTATTTTCTTTAAATTTTGCTAAAACTCTAGCTACAACTAAAATTATAATAATTGATGGAACTACAATTCCTATAGTTGAGGTAATAGCACCTGCAATTCCATCTGTTGCATATCCAACATAAGTTGCCATATTAATTCCCATAGCCCCTGGTACTGATTGGGATATCGCAATCATATTTGCAAGGTCAGTATGAGTAAACCAATGTGTTTTATCTGAAATATTATAAAGAAATGGAATAGTAGCTGCTCCACCTCCTACAGCAAAAAGACCAACCTTAAAAAATTCTAAAAACAGTCTAATTAGTATCATTTTTTTTACCTCCAATTGATCTTAATACAATTCCAGCTATTCCAGCTATTATTACATATAGAACTGGAGATATACTTGTAAATATAGAAAAGCCTGCAACAAGTATAAATATTATGCCTGTTAAGACATCAATTACTGATGTCTTAACTAAATTTATCGCAGTATTTAAAATTAACACTGCCACACATACACGAATTCCTGCAAAAGCATTTTTCACTATTGGAAGATCCGAAAAGTTTCCTATAAATGTAGCAATTATTGTTATCATTATTAATGATGGAGTAACAAATCCAAGAGTTGCTATTATTCCTCCTAAATTACCTTTTCTTTTATGCCCTATAAATGTAGCAGTGTTTACTGCAATTACCCCAGGAGTACATTGTCCAATTGCATAATAATCCATAAGTTCTTCATTGGTAATCCACTTTCTTTTTTCAATTATTTCTTTTTGTAATATTGGAAATAAAGCATATCCACCACCAAAATTCATGAATCCAAGCTTTACAAAAAGAAGATATAGTTCAATTAATTCTTTCATATATAAGAACTCCTTTCTATTAACTAATTATTTAAAAGCTATAATATTTACAAAAAAAAGAATTTATATTAAAGTTTACTTAATATAAAAAGTAAAGCGAGGTCTTATTATGGATATAAAACATCTTAAATATTTTATTGCTATTGCTGAGGAAGGAAATATAACTTCTGCTGCGAAAAGACTACATATTTCACAGCCTCCTTTAAGTATGCAATTAAAACTTCTTGAAGAAGAATTAGGTACAAAGCTTATTGAAAGAGGACCTCGTAGCATAACTTTAACTGATTCAGGCAAACTTCTATATAAACATGCTTGTAATATAGTATCTTTAACTAATACAGCTATAAAAGATTTAAAGGATTTTGATAATGGTGTCAAAGGAACTTTAAGACTTGGAACCATATCATCATGTGGTACTGAACTCTTATCTCATAGAATGAAAGATTTTCACCAAGCAAATCCTAATATAAAATTTGAAGTTCATGAAGGAACAACGTTTGAAATGCTTAATATGCTTGAAAACAATATTATTGAGATAGCATTAGTTAGAACTCCGTTTAAATCTAAAAATATAGTCTCTTACTTTTTAAAATCAGAACCAATGGTTGCTGTTGCTAAAAAAGAATACTTTACTGATATAGATAAAGATATAATTTCCATTTCCTCTTTAGATAATAAACCTTTAATTTTCTATAGACGTTTCGAATCTTTAATAACATCAATCTTTGAAAAAAACAATATTAATTTAAATTGTTTTTGTAAGAATGATGATGCTAGAACTACATTGCTATGGGCTAAAGCTGGACTTGGAATAGCACTTATTCCAAAATCAGCATCAAAAATGATTGAAATTCCTAATCTTCAACTAAAAATATTAGATGAGCCCAATTTATGTACAAGTCTCGGAGTAATCCATAGAAAAAGTACACCACTTTCAAAAGCTGCCGAAAGTTTTATAAAATTATTTATCAATAATAATATATAACCTTAGTGTTTTTAATAGCTTACTTATATAATATACCATTCTATATCCTTTACAAAAAAATATATAAAAAATATGTTTATAATATATTTTTTATATATTAGATGAAAATAATTCTTATAATATAAGCAAAAAAATAGTATAGAAATATTTCTGTAC
>WNVL01000046.1:0-2654 GCA_034421775.1 Clostridium perfringens
TATAGCGATAGGTAAGATTTTGATATTATCTCTGTCTTTTCCCCCGCTCCACACCGTGCATGCGATTTTCACCGCACACGGCGTTCCATCTAATTCATTAAAAGTTGATTAATGTTAAATTACATTTCTTACGTAGTGTATTTAGCTTTTTAAGCTGTTTCTTATTAAGATTAAACTTGTTAAGTAATTTTGATATCGTTTCTATTTGAACTGCATGAACCAGTAGGTGTATATCCTTGTGAATAATAATGAGATTATCAAACTTATCTGTCCCACCTAGAGATATAGGTTTTATATTATGACAATGTATTTCCTCAGCTGATAAAAACATTTTCGTGATTGCACACCTTCCGTTCTGTCCAGAATACTTAGATATTCTATTATCAGCATATTCTGTTCTCTCATTCTTATGAGATGATTTTAATATCTTCCTTAACTCATATATGATATCCATGTTAAGTCTTCTATATATAAGATTACGTCCTTGTTCTGTATAATTGCATACCTTGTAATTGAATGTAGGTATCTTTTTCCATTGTACATCTGCTAATGGAAATAATGGCATACCTTCAATGATGAAAGTACGATAATTGTTGTTGAATAATTTCTTATATAATGGTGGAGGACTCCTTGGAATTTCATATCTTGCCGTAAATCTTAATCTGTTATACATGGTCGAGAGTGTCCGATAGGATATTTCATGGAAATCAATATTTACATGTGATACCACTTCATAATAATTTCGTATTCCTAATATATATGAGTTGTATCTCATAATGGTCTTTCCATTAGGGTTTCGTTGTATTTCTTGCACTCTTTTTCGTATTTCTTGTTTAATCTTTTCTTTATTCTTCTTTGATACAAAAGTATTGGTTACATATTGTTTTCTTTTTAACATTACTTTTATTTCAAATCCTAGAAATTCTGACTTTTTCCTTCTTAGATTGGTTATCTTTGACTTTTCTGGTGATATTTCTAGTTTAAGCTGATTTTTAAGATAGCCTTTGACTGCATGATATATTTTGATTGCATTTCTATGCGTTTTTGTAAATATCTTAAAATCGTCGGCGTATCTTACAATATACATTTCTTTTAGATTGGTTGTTTTTAAAGCTCTTGCCAACTTGCCATAGCTATAGTTATGCCTTGTTCTAAATGTTTCCCATTGATTACTTATCCACCAGTCTAAATCATTCAGTACTACATTAGAAAGTAATGGTGATAGGATACCACCCTGTGGTGTTCCTATATCAGGAATACCTATTCCTTTTATTGGTGCTTTCAACATTTTATAGATAATTGCCAGCACTCGTTTATCTTTTATTCCTATGTTCCAAAGTTGTTTCATTAGTCTTGTATGGTTAACATTATCAAAGAAAGATTTAATATCTATATCTACTACATAATGATTTCCTGTTTTACTTGCTATGAAACAGCATCTAGCCAGTGCATGTTTTGTTGCTCGGTTTGAGCGAAATCCATAGGAGTGTTTATGAAATCTAGCTTCGCAAATTGGTTCTAATACCTGCTTGAACATCTGTTGAATAATTCTATCACGCATTGTAGGTATTCCTAATGGTCTCTTTTTCCCATTAGGTTTTGGTATTTCTACTCGTATGATAGCCTGTGGTTTATATTTCTCTAAAGTTTCCCTTATTTCTTTAATAAATTCTTCTTTATTTCTCATTTTGTAATCATCAATCTTAATCCCATCCGTTCCTACAGTTGTAGAACCAGTGTTACTTTTGATGTTTCGATAAGCGAGTCGAATGTTATTTTCTGAAATTATGAGACTATAAAGGTCTATTCCTTTTGTTTGCCTGTTCAAACTTCTTTCATAGAGCCAATCAAAAGTGCTTTGCATACCGTAATATTCATTGTTTCGTAATTTTGTACTCACCGATGGCTTATTCCTTTTCAAATAATTTTTCCCATCATCTTACTCGACCTTGTGAGTTTCATTTAACTTTATCAACTTTTCAAAGAACCAGACTTGGGGCTATCCCTCCACGTTAATTACACGTTTCATTAGTACTGTGCCCCTACTTTCATGAGGACAAAAACACTTCGTTTTCACTTATAGTTACCGTCCCGATAACAGTCGTTTGAGTAGACGTTCCTCACTTACTACGTTCCAAATATTCTAGCCTTTACATATATCCTTAGATGCTTACTATGAGCCTGATGATACTATATCCTCTTTGTTAGATATCCCGAATTTCATATAGAAGACTTTTACTTTTCGGTTATCATCTTTGCACTTAGGCAAACCACTATCTTTCGATAGCGTCCAACTTTAGACCCGTACATTCGCAAGTTCGTCAGTCTTTATTTAGACATTCTCATCATAGATACTTTATGGCATCCCGGCATATCCTTTACCATATGATATTTTCACTTAGGTATTGTTCTGCCGACTTCACCTAGCTTCATACACTTTCATGCTGTTACAATTCTGTGCATGTAGGAGTATTAGATTATTTGCTTTGAATCAACATGACGATTCTCATTTCAAATATCGAATATTTAGTTGTGACTTTTGGCTAGCAAAAGCCCTCCCTTTTCATGTCTTAGACATTTATAGAGAAACGTATCGCACCCTCCAATTGATAATTTCCGTATGCTAAGTGTTGTGGAGTTATTATTTCTCCATT
>WNVL01000047.1:0-2298 GCA_034421775.1 Clostridium perfringens
TCTTCAGCTCCAAATAATCTTTTAAACACGAAATCCATGCTAGGTTTCATTAACATAAGATCACTCTCCATATAATTATTACTTTATTTATATTGTATCATATACTATTGTTTGTTAGTAATTAACAATTATTTCTTAATTGAACATTCTATATTATACTATTAATAGATTTCATCTATTATAAACTATATATTAATCCAAACTAAATAAAAGTAGTTGAAAACTTTCAACTACTTTTATTTGCTTAACAAAAAAGACTTCAAAATTTGAAGTCTTTAGAGATTTATATGTATTGTACAGAAAAATAACTGGTTAATTATTTTTTAAATTATATCATAAATTTTTACTTAATTTCAATATTACTAAAAAAATCTTTGCAACATTTTTCATAAACTTCCCAACTACTTGTCCAATTATCTTTTAAATGTCTCATAGGTACTTTTCCATAAGTTTTGATTAAGTTTAATTTATATTTTTCTCTTTCAATTATATTAAGTAATTCTTTTTCATTTAACTCTGATTTTATAATCCATGATCTAGAACCTAAAGCTAGTGCAACATATGGTTCTTCATCTATTATCATAATAAAATCATCATCTTTTATATTGTATTTATTTATCTCATGCTCAGTACAAAAAGCTATTGGATTTATTACTCCTGGTTTTCTTTCTTTCAATACTAATTTTAAAAATTCTACCTTTTCCATTTAATATTACTCCAAATTATATTATTTTAAATGAGAAAAAAGTACCAAATTTAAGCTCGGTACTTTTCTCAAACATTCTATTTCTATATATTAAACATTTTAAGAATACTATAAGCTAGTTAATATTATAGCACAAATATTGAATTAATTGTAATATTATAGTATCATTTACTATAAAATAAGTTTATTATCTCTGTAAACTAAATTAAGAAAACAAATAAAGGCCTAAAAATTTAGGTCTTTATTTGTTTTTGTAATCATTATACATAGAGTTGATAATTAAATTTTTATTTTTTTATTATTTTAACATAGCTTATTAGATTTTAAAAGAGATTATTCTATAAACTATATTTTATATGAATTGAATTTTGAATTCTTTGTTTGCGAAAATTTAATTTTGAAATTTTCTCCACTCAAACTATTTAATAAATTTTCTATTTGTCCATCTGTTATATCAAATCCGTCTACCCATGAAGATTTATTTATTACAGTTCCATTTAAATTATCGTCATATACTTTATTTTTAGTTTTTCCAATTTCAATAAATCTTTGTTTTAGATTCTCAAAATAAGTAGTATTCTCACTTAGTTCATTACCAACAAAAATATCATTGTTATTTTTATCAGATACAATATTGGTTGAATCTTCTTTAAGCTTAGTTATTTCTTTGTTTAAATTTTCAATTTTTGTTTCACTAAAACTTAATTTAGTTTAAAGTAAAAAGCCCATCAAAATTAATTGATGGACTTTCAATGTTTTAACGACATTATATATATTCTTTAGAAAATATTTTAAAGCAAAAATCAATGTAATTATACATTATTTACTTATAATATTAAATAGATTTTTTATTTTTTAATAAATATTTAACCTACATTCTCATAATAGTAAAGATAGTAAAACTACAGAAACAGTTCAAATACTTGTTGCAACAGCTTTAAGTCAATTAGCAGTAGAAGAAGTTCAGGAAACATATAAAGATAAGATTTTTAATATAAAAGATAAAATTAATGAAGGAAGTAAAGAAGTTAAAATAAAGGATATATCTATATTTAGAGAATGGGATTCAGCTCTTTATTGGCAAGTAAGAAATCAAAACAATATTATAAAACCTGTTGGACTTGTATCAGTAGGATTTAGAACTACTGAATTAAGCTTTTTTGATAAGGGAATAATTAAATTAATTTTTAATTATTATTTCCTATTAAATCCATTTTTTAATTATACTATATAAAAATTTAGATTAACAGACTATTTATTTTAAAAACAATATATTATAATTTAATTAATAAAATAAGAAATTAACATTAAATATAATTATAAAAGGAGGATTTAGTTATGAAATTATTAAATTTATATTTTTTATTAAGTTTTTCAATGTTTATAGTACCAATTTTAATTGCTGGAGGAATTTATTGTATAACTAAATTTCTTCCTAAAAGTGAAGGTATCATAAATTATGAAGAATTTTAAGTGAAAAGAAGTATATATCAACTCATGATATATACTTCTTTTCTATTATATATAATAATATGAAATTAATATTAGAATAATCCTAAGACTCTTTTTTTCTTTTTCTTCTTATTTAAATT
>WNVL01000049.1:0-1257 GCA_034421775.1 Clostridium perfringens
CATATCCTTCTGGAGCTTTTGTTTCCTCGTAAGTATAGTTTCCATATGGTAAGTTGTTAAACTCTACTATACCTTCTTTGTTTGTTGTTCCTGTTGAAACCACTTTTCCATCTGAGTTTTTAACTACAAACTCTGCTCCTCCTAGTGGATTATTATTCTCTGAATTAATCTTTGTAATCTTAATTCCACCACTTATTTTTTGATTTGTTACTTGTATATTTACTGGAGTACTATCCCCCGATTTAACTGTAAACTCTTTTTCAATATTAGAGTTTACATATCCTGTTGGTGCCTCTATTTCTATTAACTTATATGTTCCTGGTGTTAATTTTAATGAAGCCATTCCTTCTTCATTTGTAACTAGAACCCCTTCAACATTGTTATTTAAAGTATTTACTATTTTAAATTTGGCTCCGCTTAACTTTATATTAGCATTAGCTAAATCAACTTTTGTTATATTAACTTCGCATTCATCTTTTTTATTATAAAAAGTTAAATCTATTGGAGTAGTCTGTCCTAACTTAATCTCAAATTCTTTTTCTTCTCCAGAAAGTAAATATCCTGTTGGAGCTTTTATCTCAACAGCTTTATATTTTCCTGGTGTAAGCTCAAGGGATGCCCTTCCACTTTCATCTGTAGTAACTGTATCAACTATCTTATTGTTACTTAAATCTATTATATTGAAAGTTGCTCCTTTTAATAAGCTATTCTTATTGTCTACATCTGATTTTTTAATAACAACCGAAGTTTTAATTATATTATTTTTAGCAGTAAATTCTAATATTTTATTGTTTTCATTTATATCAAATTTCACTGCCGTCGGATCTAATACATATCCTTCTGGAGCTTTTGTTTCCTCGTAAGTATAGTTTCCATATGGTAAGTTGTTAAACTCTACTATACCATCTTTGTTTGTTGTTCCTGTTGAAACTACTTTTCCATCTGAGTTTTTAACTACGAACTCTGCTCCTTCTAGCGGATTATTGTTTTGTGAGTTAACTTTTGTTATCTTAATTCCACCTTGTATCATATTATTCTTAGCTGTGAATTCTAATACTTTGTTATTTTCATTTATATCAAAATTCACCGCTGTTGAATCTAATACATATCCTTCTGGAGCTTTTGTTTCTTCGTAAGTATAGCTTCCATATGGTAAGTTATTAAACTCTACTATACCTTCTTTGTTTGTTGTTCCTGTTGAAATTACTTTTCCCTCTGAATTCTTAACAGCAAACTCTGCTCCTTCTAGTGGATTAT
>WNVL01000050.1:0-758 GCA_034421775.1 Clostridium perfringens
TTCTTTACCTATCTTAACACCTTCTTGTAGTCCTTTTTCTCTTGAGTTTTCTAAGGCAGATATTTCATCATACATGGCTTTTTCTCTTATTCTATATTGTTCTATTGTTTTCTTATCTAAACTTAACTTATATAGTTGATTTTTAGCTTTTCTTATACTTTCATCTGTTAATTCTAATATTCTTACTGCCTCACTTTCAGGCTCTTTTATAAACTCTATCCATTTAACTAATGAATCTATATTATCAACTTCTTCAGAGTTAATTCCTTTAGATTTAGGTAACTCTATAAAATGTATTTCTTCTATATCAGTTAATTCTTCATTGGTAGTTATTTCTTTAAGTCTATAGGCATTATGATATCTATCATTATCTAGCAGCTTAAAATTTAATATGTTTATACATACTGTTCTTGCCAAATCTTTATAATTCTCAGCAGAACCTAACTGATCTGAATATATTTTACTCCAATAGTATAAAGTTCTTTGTACCATATTGTACTCATCACGTACTTGTATTTCTATATTTATAAGTTCACCTTTATCTGTTTTAGCTTTAATATCTAATCTACAGAATTTATCTCCTAAATGTTCTTTTTCTAAATCTGTATTCTTTAGTTCTACATCTTTTATTGGACTATCAGATTCTATAATAGCATTTAGCAATGATATTAATGAATCCTTACTCTCTTCAGCTCCAAATAATCTTTTAAACACGAAATCCATGCTAGGTTTCATTAACATAAGATCACTCTCCATAT
>WNVL01000051.1:0-644 GCA_034421775.1 Clostridium perfringens
TTATAATCAAATGTTGTCCATAAAATATCATCTGTTTCTATTTTTAATAAAACTCCTAATTCATCCATCTTAGGTCTTATCTTGCTTAAGACTTGGCTACCAGAAACATATTGGTAACCAAATCCTTTAGTATCTTTTGTGAAGTTCTCTATCTCTTTCCTAACTTCTATAAGCTTTTGCCATAAGTTCATAAATTCCACCTACTTTATTTGTAATGATTTATTTTCAACTAACTCTGCACCTTCAATTATTTCTCCGTTCTTAAGTGCCTTACCTAAATCAGTCTTAGATATAGTTTCAGTTGTTTTAATCTTTATAAACTCTTTAGGTATCTTAGTTTCATCTAGTACCTTAACTACTTTAGATTTTCTAAATGATATTTTGAATAGCTTTCCTTCAACCTTAGTTAGACCTATTCCATTCATTTCAAACTCAACATACTCTTTTAGTTTTTTTGCTGTATTTTCTTTTTGCTTCTTTAAAGCTGATAATCTTTTTATTTCTTCATCTATTCCTATAGAATCTGCTTCTATTTCTTTTATAACTTTACAAGTATTCTCTATCTTAGTATTTATATCATCCTCAACTTGTCCTAATGCTCCATGGATCATTTCAACTGTTAATCCTTCTTGTTCTCCTAAGTT
>WNVL01000052.1:0-492 GCA_034421775.1 Clostridium perfringens
ATAATAAAGACTTTTAAATTATGATTATAAATTGAAATTAAATAAATGTTTGTTTTGTAGGAGGAATAATATTATGAAAAAATTTGTTTGTACAGTATGTGGATATGTTTACGAAGGAGAAAAAGCTCCAGAAAAATGCCCAGTATGTGGAGTAGGAGCTGATAAGTTCATAGAGCAAGGAGAAGATTTAGCTTTTGCTGATGAGCATAGAATCGGAGTTGCTAAAGGTGTAGATGAAAGAATAATCGAAGGATTACAAGCTAACTTCATGGGAGAGTGTACAGAAGTAGGAATGTACCTAGCAATGTCAAGACAAGCTGACAGAGAAGGATTCCCAGAGGTTGCAGAAGCTTACAAGAGAATAGCTTTCGAAGAAGCAGAGCATGCTGCTAAATTCGCAGAAATGTTAGGAGAAGTTGTAGAAGCTGATACAAAAGCTAACTTACAAGCAAGAGTAAATGCAGAGCATGGAGCTTGCCAAGGTAAAAAAGA
>WNVL01000053.1:0-487 GCA_034421775.1 Clostridium perfringens
AGTATATAAAAGATGTTAATGATGAAGGAAATAATACAACTCCAGAACAACCAAGCAAGCCTGAAAATACTCAGAAAACAGGAATAGTAAATGTAAGTAGTTCTCTAAATGTAAGAGAAGAAGCAAGTACAAGTAGTAGAGTAATAGGAAGTCTAAGTGGAAACTCTAAGGTAACAATAGTAGGAGAATCAGGTTCATTCTATAAGATAGAATATAAAGATTCTTACGGATACGTAGCAAAAGAGTATATAAAAGATGTTAATGATGAAGGAAATAATACAACTCCAGAACAACCAAGCAAGCCTGAAAATACTCAAAAGACTGGAATAGTAGATGTAAGTAGCTCTCTAAATGTAAGAGAAGAAGCAAGTACAAGTAGTAGAGTAATAGGAAGTCTAAGTGGAAATTCTAAGGTAACAATAGTAGGAGAAGATGGTTCCTTCTATAAGATAGAATATAAAGGTTCATATGGATATGTTGCAAAAGA
>WNVL01000054.1:0-341 GCA_034421775.1 Clostridium perfringens
GAACCGGTACGGTGTGTTAGCACCGCAGGATTTTAAGTCCTGTGCGTCTGCCAGTTCCGCCACTTCGGCATGTATTAAGTTTAAATGGTAGCGGGAACAAGATTCGAACTTGCGACCCTTCGGGTATGAACCGAATGCTCTAGCCAGCTGAGCTATCCCGCCATGTGGTTGCGGGGGCAGGACTTGAACCTACGACCTTCGGGTTATGAGCCCGACGAGCTACCAGCTGCTCCACCCCGCGATGTTGTGGTGCCGAAGACCGGAATCGAACCGGTACGGTGTGTTAGCACCGCAGGATTTTAAGTCCTGTGCGTCTGCCAGTTCCGCCACTTCGGCATGTC
>WNVL01000055.1:0-303 GCA_034421775.1 Clostridium perfringens
GAGAATGGGGAATAGCTGATGGTTTAGTATATGAAAACTTTACTGAACTTGAATTTGATGTGAAAGAAATAAGTAAGAGAAAAGGTATTATTAGTGCCTTTGGTTTGGACTTTGGATATACTAATGATCCTACAGCTTTTATATGCTGCTTAGTTGATGAAAAGGCTAAGGAGCTTTTTATTTTTGATGAACATTATCAGAAAGCTATGAGCAATACAGATATAGTTAATATGATTAAGTATAAGGGCTATTCAAAAGAAAAGATAATTGCAGATAGTGCAGAACCTAAAAGTATTGATGATA
>WNVL01000056.1:0-303 GCA_034421775.1 Clostridium perfringens
CCTATGCAGAGCCTCGCCACATTAACCTATGGTCCCGGTAACAACACATTAGTGATTAGTATTTCACCTAATCCGTACATCAAAACAGGAATTGTACCCCTACCTGTCCAGTATTTCTACTGCTCTGTACGTTCCTTTCGTTGCAGCTTATTTTTATAAGCTGCAGGTACTCCACGTAACCGCTGAATTTTGTCATATAGCTCTTATAGAGCTACTTAGACTAAACATCTTCATCAGAGTTTCAATAAGACTTACGTTATATCCTCATATATGTGTAACATGAGAATAGCCGGATCAACTTTC
>WNVL01000057.1:0-275 GCA_034421775.1 Clostridium perfringens
CTGCTCCTTCTAGTGGATTATTATTTTGTGAGTCAACCTTTGTTATCTTAATTCCACCTTGTATCATGTTGTTATTAGCTGTAAACTCTAAAGTTTTTCCATGCTCTTCTACATTAAATTGTACCGGTTCTGAATTAAGCACATATCCCTTTGGAGCTTCAATCTCCTGGAATGTATATTGTCCATATCCTAATCCTGAAATTGTTGCAACACCTTGCTCATCAGTAACTACAGTTTGTACTACCTTACCATTTGAATCTTTTATTTCAAATTTA
>WNVL01000058.1:0-255 GCA_034421775.1 Clostridium perfringens
TATAGCTCAGTTGGGAGAGCACCTGCCTTGCACGCAGGGGGTCAGGAGTTCGAATCTCCTTACCTCCACCATTTGTGGGCCTATAGCTCAGCTGGTTAGAGCGCACGCCTGATAAGCGTGAGGTCGATGGTTCGAGTCCATTTAGGCCCACCATTGTTCTTTGAAAATTGCACATAAATTAATATAGAAACAACAAGCCAAATTGGCAAAACCAATTTCTATTCTTTGTAAAATGAGAACTATAACTAATATAGG
>WNVL01000059.1:0-250 GCA_034421775.1 Clostridium perfringens
AGCGGAAGACGGGACTCGAACCCGCAACTTTCACCTTGGCAAGGTGACACTCTACCATTGAGTCACTCCCGCATAAATGCTTTGAGTTAAATTTAATTGGTGCAGGTGAAGGGAGTCGAACCCCCACGCCATAGGCGCTAGATCCTAAGTCTAGTGCGTCTGCCAATTCCGCCACACCTGCAAATTAAATTTGGTGATCTGCCAGGGAATCGAACCCTGGACACCGTGATTAAAAGTCACGTGCTCTACC